>NZ_JAKKCV010000001.1:0-167733 GCF_021728035.1 Pseudoalteromonas sp. L21
TATAATTCTAAACTCGTTATAACATTTTCAAATAAGTCAAAATCGGCGTGCTGTGCACAAGCCAACCTATTGTGGAATTCATAAACACTATTTGAAAATTGTCCTCGATTCATTCTTTACGCCTAACGCCCAAAACAGGGGCGACAATTGGCCAGCTAAAATACGAGCGAAGCGAGCCAGCTGGCTAATTGGCGTCCGCTTGCTTTTGCTTGTTAGGCGATTACTTGGTGAACTGTACATGACCCAGCTCACCGTTTGTTTTATTTACTTGGCAAACATAGCCTGCAAAGTTATTTACGGCGATAAAACCAGATTCAGAGGCTGTGGTACGACCGAAATTAGTGTACCCATCATTGCCTTGATTGGTGGGGTTCTTTGCCACCCATAATTCAGTGCCGCTCTTATCAAGACACACTAGATTATTTGCGGCCTCGCCAGTTGGATATTCCATGTAGTCGTAGACCACAAAGATTTTTCCATCTATTTCTTCCGCATCAAGAATAGAGTGCGGGAGAGAAAGCCTTTTCCCATCTATTACTATTTGCTTGCTATCGAACTCGATCATTTCGTACGCCTAACGCCGCAATATGGGGCGTATTAAGCTTGACTAAAATTAGCGAAGAATGAGCGCCAGCCAAGCTTTAGACGTCCCATCCATTATTGCCTTGTTATAAGCACTGCTTCACGTTCGCTTCAATATATTTCACTATTGAAGGTACGCTGTAACTTTTTAAATAGTTTGTTCCACATTTACTGGTGCATTGGTATGTAATCAACACTGCTGCATCGCCGCCCGAATGAATAGTTTCGTGAAACCCGAGAATTACAGTTGTATCTAGCTCATTTATTTTTTCGAAATTTGTTTTTGTAATGAATATCGGGTTTTCATTTAACCTGTACTCGACCATTGTTGAAACAGGAATCCACTTTCCTTCAATGACTTTCGGGTAATTTAAACCAACATATTTATCGGTTGGGCGATCCAAAGTAAAGCCAAGGCAAAATGCGTTTTTTGGTGTTAATTCAACGTCTGGCGTCACCATATCCGCTAAAGATGCAAATGAGAAAAAGTAAAATATTATTAGAATATTACGCATTGATTTCCCTGTGCTTATAACTTTTCAATAACGGGCGCAGGCACGTAGGGCATAATGGCGAAGCCGCCCTGCGTGTATGCGTCCCAGCGAACGAAGTGAGCGAGTTTATTGAGTTGTTATATGCGTGCCTATTACAACACATGGACGTCGTTGATAGTTGCTGCATAAAATCCATTACCTTGCGGGATAAACTCAAACTCCACTGTTAAATCCGTAATCTCACTATTAGACGGAAGATAAAAACCAAAAATTAGGTTTCCAGATTCGGTTTCCAAATTTTCAGAAAAACATTTGGAAAGGTCTTCATTTTGGAATGTTACTGGCGATGTATTGTTGTAATATTCCTGAACTGCAAATTTTAATTTGGCTTCTGTCCAAGTTTCTCCGCAGCTGTTTGGACAATCCAATAGTTTCTGGGCTTCGTTGAACTTTTGTAGAGAGAGCAGCCTTAACCAACTCTGACAGTAAGACTTCACATGCACTTCTTTGTTTTGTTCAGCGATAGATAGCATGAATTCCTCAAAAGCATATAACGCCCGCGTAATTGGCGCGAGCTTGCGAGCGTCCTAATTGACGCGTTTGTTAACTGCTATAGCAGGTTGTATTTGAAGGAGTGGCCATATCGCCCCATCTGAGTGCCGCCAAAATATCGGTCAACTACGTTGAATAATTTTGGAAGCTGTAAAAGTTCACCCTCTGAAGCCTGTTGCTGATAAAGATACAAAACTGAAATATAAAGAGCCGCTATAGAATTTAAGCAGTTCTTTAAGTTTCCTTTCTCGAAATGCTCATGACGATGGTGCTTCACCTTATTGTGGTCTTGCCACCAGAAAGGAGGGTGATTATCTCCCCAATCAGTCCAAGGCTTGAGCGTAAGTCCATATCTGGGGACAGTAACCTCAAACTCTTTAAAGTTTGGTAGTGCATTGACAATTTCGGATTGATAGGCATTGATCGAAGACGCCGTACTACCGAGATTTATAGCTTTACATAGTTGCTTCAAAACCACATCAACTTCAGAGCTAGCTGCAAGAAATAGCCTAGCAATCTCAATTGAAAACGCTTCGTCATTAGATGAGAAATCTACAAAACGACCGAGCCTATCTAGATCTTCCTCGATTGATAAGAAGAAATTCCAGTGAATGAGTGTTTCTTGCCTTTGAATTCCCACTTTGCCTCCTGGCAGTTAACAATTTAATAGTGCGCAAATCGCGCATATTTCTACCACGTAACTGCTCACTTTTCTGATTACTACGTTTTTATCAAATTAGCTAACCTTTTGCTAGTTAACAAAATAATTTAAATTAGTAAAGTGGTCTTACGACAAGAATGCGCAAATTGCTCATTTTCTTGAATATAGGGGAAAGTTGTAAATTTTGAATATAAAGACTGTATCAAAAGAAAATTTTCAATCTTCGTTTGAGGCAGAGCTCTAGAGTAGTTACGTTAACTCATCTTGGGCAGAACGAGTTACACCTCAAGTTCAGTTAATAGAAGACAACCAAGAATACTGACAACTTCGCACTTCACCTATAAAATCACCAAATTATAAAACAACCCCTCTTCACAACTTGACTAATTATTATACTCCTATAAGTTGTAAATATAATAATTAAGTAGAAGGATTTACTCATGCCTGGTGCATTCGCACATATTACGGCGGCTAATTTAGCAACTGATAACAATGCTCTTTCAAGGATGAGCATTCCAAATCAAGCCAAGTTAATTTTAAGTACAAATCAAAAGTATATTGAGCTTGGTTGCGTGTCTCCTGATTATCCTTATCTTGCCTTAGGTAATGCAGCACAAAACAAGTGGGCTGATTTAATGCATTATCAAAACACAGGTGATGTTATTAAGGAAGCTATAAAGTATTGTAAAAACCTTGAGGGACGGGCGAAAGAAAAATGCTTTGCATGGCTGTGTGGCTACATGTCGCATGTTGCTGCAGATATAACGATACATCCTGTAGTCGAGCTTAAAGTAGGACCGTACGAGCATAATCAGGCCGAACACAGACAATGTGAGATGAATCAAGACTCGTTTATTTGGTCACGATTAAATCTAGGCGAAATTGGCCTTGCCGACCGCGTTGAGTTAAATATTGGCTCATGCACCAATCAAGAGAATTGTCTTGATGATGATATAAAGCAAATTTGGCAGTACATATTAACTAGCATACACACTGATTATGCCCAAGTAACAGAACCCAACTTTGATGCATGGCATAGTGGCTTTCAATTAGTAGTAAATAACGCAGAGGAAGGATACAGACTGTTTCCTTGGGCTAGGCATGTTGCCGCTGACAATGGCCTTCTTTACCCTCGTGACGATGAAGTTGACAGTAGCTTTATAGAAGACCTCACAACCCCTAATGGTCCAATGCACTATAATGACGTGTTTGATTTAGCCGTTAAAAATATTAAATACTTTATATCCATCATCGCTAACGATATTTTTAATGATGAAGAATGCACTCAACTTTGCAACTGGAATTTGGATACGGGTAAAGATGAACACGGACACTTAACAGCGTGGAATATTTAAAATGCGATATATAATTCTCATCACAGCAATTGTTTTATCAGCAGCTTGCGCGAGTTCAGCAAATACTTACAACCCTGAAGAAATGGCAGATCTTGCATCGCAATTAAAAGATATTTCTGCCGCAGTGGATGGAACACTAAAGTTTAGCTCAGAGCCATATACTGACCCACAAAAATTACTATTAACGGCGATCAGAGGCGATAAAAGCAGGCTTACGCCATTTAAAAATTATCAGTTAAAAGTTGTTATTCAAGAGCAAGATGCCGCTTTACTGCTTTGCCAAGATAAGCGGCTACTTATCGAAGATGTCGGTTGCACAGCCAAATCAGACATACAACATTGGCAGTCGAGTACGCCTCTTACTTGTGAAGCGACAGTTACTTTTAGTCAACTGTGCGCGAGTCATTAATTTTC
Organism: Pseudoalteromonas sp. L21; assembly: GCF_021728035.1. Classification (NCBI taxonomy): domain Bacteria; kingdom Pseudomonadati; phylum Pseudomonadota; class Gammaproteobacteria; order Alteromonadales; family Pseudoalteromonadaceae; genus Pseudoalteromonas; species Pseudoalteromonas sp. L21. The sequence goes on from NZ_JAKKCV010000001.1 coordinate 4,059, forward strand.
CAAATGCTGATTTGATATTCCTTTAATGTTTTAACCACAATTAATTATCGGAATATCAGACCACCTAGTTGTGTAATGCGGTGATAAAAATGCGCGGCGCATATTCCATTTCTGCGTTAAACACTCACTGCCTGATTGTAAAGCACCTGTTCCGTATCGACTATTAATTGAGTCAACACAGTCCATGAGTGCTTGCTTAGACTGCTTTTCAGTAAATAAGTCTAGCTGCTTATTTGCTGAGCATTCCAACTCAATTGCCCCGACTCCACAGCGATAAAAATGCACATTCTCTTTGTATATTTTTTCTAATATTAATGAGGCTGCTTTTGTGATTTCGAGTGTATCTGCTGTAGCAGTAGGAAAATCAAATATTATAGACTTTTTATAATACTCATTATCATGTGGTGAGCTGGCAGCAAATACCACAATACGCTTTGTTATAGAGCCCTGCCTTCTTAGTTTTCGACCAACAATTGCTGCGTGTGCACTTAATGCGGCTCTTAATGTGTTGATATCTGTAACTCGCTCACCAAAACTACGTGTAGAAAACACCTCTTTTTTACCTTGCTTCACTTCATCCCAATTTAAACAAGCCACACCATTTAATTCACTCACCGTTCGCTCAACAACAACACTAAATAACCTACGCATTTTTTTAGGGCTTTGATCTGCAAGTTGCTGTGCTGTTTCTATTCCCATCAGTTTAAATTTTTTTGCTAAACGAGAGCCGACTCCCCATACATGCCTTACATCCATTTGGCTGAGTATGTGTTTACGTGAAGTCTCGTCATTAATAACAGCCACACCTTTAAAACCAGGTAGTTTTTTAGCCGCATAATTTGCAGCTTTTGCTAATGTTGGCGTTGTGCCAAACCCGACCCCAACAGGCAAGCTTGTTTCTCGCCATACTGTGCGCCTTATTTGCTGACCATAAGCATGCCAATCAGTAATTAGGCTGCTAAACCCTGTAAACTTTAAAAATGACTCGTCTATCGAATAAACATGGTGCGTATCGCTAAACCGGCTTATCACAGTCATCATACGCTCACTTAAATCGGCATATAATTCATAGTTTGATGAACGCACCACTACATTATTTTTAGCTAAAAAGTTTTTCACTTTAAAATAAGGTGCAAAGTTTGGAATATTTAGCTTTCTAGCGATTGGGCAAACGGCGCAAATACAGCCATCGTTGTTCGTTAGGACAACAACCGGTTTATAGCGAATGGAGGGATCAAACACTTTCTCTGCGCTTGCGTAAAAAGCGGCGGCATCAACTAGCGCATACATAAGGAGTTTACGCTTTTGTTATTCTTAAATGTTCGTATGCAAGCAGTTACAACTCCCTCAACTTTAAACTGGTCGTCTTCATAAATTGATACGGGCTTATATAAGTCTGAGGCTGATAATAATTGCCGTTTATTGGTATCAATAATTTTGCACACAAAGCTGCCATTGTAAGTGGCAACAATAATGTCGCCATTTTGGATAGCCACGCTTCTATCAACAATTAATAAGTCTTTATCAAAGATTTTTGCATCTACCATTGAGTGACCTGATGCTAAACCTATAAAGGTTGCATGGGGATGCTTAATAAGCAGCTCATCAAGCGACAAGCCAAGTTCTTTGTACTCTGCCGCAGGCGATTCAAAACCCGTAATACCTGCTTCAATATAGATAGGAATAACAAACATACACAACCACAAACACTGTACATAAACACAGTATAGGTTAGATAAAATAATTAGGAAAGTGGAATTTTATAAGCCTAAAAGCAAGATTCTGTAACTTACTTATAAATCAAACTTTTCTTTAGCAGCAAGTATTGCCTGTTCAATGAATATGTTTTTAACGGGTTTAGAAATAAACATGTCCATACCCGCTTGTTTACATGCTGCTTTATCATCAGCAGAGGTATTTGCCGTTAAGGCTACAATATAGGTTTTATCCGTAGGACATATAGCAAGTTCTCTTAATTGGCGCGTTGCTTCAAGGCCATCCAGCAATGGCATAACACAGTCCATAAAAATTAAGTTATAGTGTTTTTGCTTACATTTATTAATTGCATCGACGCCGTCACAGGCAAAATCAGCGGATAAACCCATTTTTTCTAGAAAGGCCGAAAGCACGAAACGGTTGATTTGGTTATCATCAACAACCAGTATCGATAAAGCTAATGACGATAAATCAACATCACTGCCACTATGGTTACTTTGATTTTGTGGCGTGCCTTTTTGCAAAGGTAATCGAATATCAAAACAGCTCCCTTTTTGATATTCACTTGACACATTAATTGTGCCACCCATGTAATCAATTAACTCTTTTATAATAGCAAGCCCGAGTCCTGTTCCTCCTTTTTTACGCTCTTTATTTACTTCTTGCGTGAACGGGGAAAACAGTGATTTCATAAAGGTTTCTGTCATACCAACCCCTGTATCACTTACCTGTAAGTGAAGTACAACAGTATCTTGCTCTGAGGTTGTGGTTGCTTTAATGCTAATATGACCGTCATCGGTAAACTTAAGTGCATTACTCAATAGATTTGAAACTATTTGAGTTATTCGCGTGTTGTCGCAAAACGTCCAGCATTCATCATCAATATTAATGTCTGTATCAAACCGAAGCTGTTTTTGTTCAAACAACGGGGTATATAACGACACTAAATCAATAAAAATGGTTTTCAGTAAGAAGTGACTTGGCTCTAACTGTAACTCGCCATGATTTATTTTTGTGAAATCCAGTACTTCATTAATAATATTCAATAAAATATCAGCACTGCGCAATGCTACTTTTAACTTTTCTTCACGCTTTTGTTCTGATTTTTCATAGAGTAAGGTTGTCAGCATCCCTGTAATACCATTAAGGGGGGTTCTTAATTCATGACTTATTTTTGCAAGCAGGATACTGCGGTCTTTTAATATGCGTTCAGCGTCGGCCTTTTGCTGTTTTAGCTCTTCGCGTAGTAGCACTTCTTTGGTGATATCTTGGAATGTACCAATTAGGCGAATACATTGCCCATTATTAAACTCAGCCTCACCAAAGGTCGATACCCAAATCGTTTTACCTTTCGCTGTTACAAGCTCAACTTCGTTTTGCCAATCAATGCCATGCTCTATCGCATCTGACACGGCTTTTTCAATCGCGCGTCGGCTTTCACCTTGCTTATAAAAATTAATCGCTGTCTCTATGTTGGGCGTATAATCTTCTGCTACTTCATGAATTATGCGTGTTTGTTTACTCCAATAAATACGATTGGTTGTTAAATCAAATTCCCAAGAGCCGATTTTGGCAACATCTTCAACTTGAGCCAGCATGTAATTCTTTTTGATAAGCTTTTGAGCATTATTATTTCGCGCAAATTCACTACCCAGCCATTGAGCAAAAAGTTCAACATAGTCATGCGCTTCATTTGTAAAAGGTGCTGATGGCTGGGGAGCAGAAAAATTAACCGTACCCACAACCTGATTTCCCACATAAATAGGCGCACCAATATAAGACTCTAATTGAAAATTAATATAACAAGGGTGTGCTGCGATATGTGTTTTTGACGCATGATAAAATGATAACGCTTTATTAGCCTTAAGTGTATGTAAGCAGTATGTATTTTCTAAATCAAATTGAGTACCTACGGCAATTTCATTATTGGGAGACACCACATGCAATACAGTATAAACCTGTTCACGGACTTCACTCACAATAGCAAAATCGAGGGCAAAAACATCTAAACCAAACCGTAAGATGTGCTGAACTTTATCTTCAAAACAAAGAGTCTGATCAGAAACAATATCATGAAATCGACGTAAAAAGTTCAACCTAACTCCCTAGGTAATAATTCTGGATTTATTTTGATAACAGCATACCAATAAATAGAAAAACACACATCAAATCAATCAAAAATACTTAGTTTTTATAATTAAAAGTCACTAAATCTGTTTTTGTTCATCACCTAGGTGCCTTTTTATCCTTCAGCTAAACTTTTATTGGCGTTATTCTCTAACATCATCAATACTTTATCATTAACAAAGCTCATTTCATTTTATTATGGCTTATTGATGTCACTAAAATTAAAGCTAACTCTGTTACTCTCATCACTGTTTTTAGTGTTATTACTAAATACTTCCATCGTGTTTTATCTCGATCAAGAAGGCCGCTCAAAACTTGACGCTGTTACTCGTACCCACTTAATTATTGATGAGTCAGAGCTACTTTATAATGATGTAATTAGTGCTGAAACAGGCCAGCGTGGCTATTTACTCACCCATGATGCAAGTTATCTTGCCCCCTATTATTCTGGAATAAAAGAAAGCCAATTTCGACTATCTGAACTTAATAGCCTCACTGTTGATAATAAAAAACAACAACAGCAACTAAGTGACATTCGCTTACTTGTTGAGCAAAAATTTGCTGAACTTGCACTAACAATAGAGCTTGCGCAACAAAATACCGATGCCTCAATCAAAAAAGCAATGTCCGTCGTTCGAAGTGACCAGGGAAAAATAATAATGGATCAACTAAGTGAAAAAATAAGCACTTTTCAAGATGACGAAAGACAGCGCCTCGATATCGAACGAAAAGAGTTTAGGCATAACAGAAAAGTAATCACCTCTATTGTTTCTATCCAGATCCCGCTATTTATTTTGCTTTCCGTTTTGTGTGCTGTGTATATAAGAAATAAGTTATTTAAACCGCTTAATCTATTAATTACCAATACTGAGAAGCTCGAGCGAGGAGAGAAACCAGATACTACACATTACACTGCCCATGATGAAATTAGCTACTTACTTAAACGGTTTTACCGAATGAGCCAGATCATTCATAAAAAAACGACAAAGCTCACCTTCCAAGCTAATCACGATCATTTAACAGGATTACTTAATCGTACAGAACTAGAGTCACAACTCATTGATGCTATCAATTTGTGTACTGAAGATAGTAAGGTCGCTGTTATTTTTATTGATATAAATAAGTTTAAAGAATTAAACGATCATTACGGTCATGCAGTGGGTGATGATATTTTAAAAGAAACGGCAAAGCGGATCAGTTCATCAACCCGTGCAGACGATGATATATACCGCTACGGCGGAGATGAATTTATCGTTATTATGCATAACACAGCCAAGACATCCTATGTTGAAGCGATGATCGCTCATTTAATTGCGCAATTTAAATTACCATTTGAAGTCGCAAATCAGCGTATTGAAGTTTCTTTAAGTATTGGGGTATCAATCGCTCCAGATCATAGTTGTGATGCACTACAATTAATAAAAAATGCTGACACAGCAATGTACAAAGCGAAAACAACAGCTAATAAAACCTATTTTTTCTACCAATCTAACGATGAAAACTGAACGTAAATATGTCTTTTTACGTATAAATTTGCAAAAAGCAGACGTGCTATGTATAAAAAACATACACGCATATTTATAAAAAGGGTATCGCTATGCATATTTTGTTAACCGGTGGAACGGGATTAATTGGTAAACACTTGTGCCCTTTTTTACTTAATCATCATAAAGTAACTGTACTTAGTCGTAATCCAATTCAAGCAAATGTGCTGCTTACACATCAAGTACATGCTGTACAGACACTCGATGAAGTCGACTTTGAAGACATCGATGCGGTGATAAATTTAGCGGGTGAGCCTATTGTAAATAAACGCTGGAGTGAATCACAAAAGCGCACACTTTTTGAGAGTCGAGTCAATCTAACACAGCAAATTAGCAAAGCTATTAATCGCTGTGAGTCACCTCCTCATACTTTTATATCTGGTAGTGCTATTGGTTTTTACGGCCGTCAAAATGATAATCATATTGATGAAGAATTTAATGATATCTACCCTGAGTTTAGTCATGTGCTGTGCCGTGATTGGGAGCATGCAGCTACAAAAGCAGAATCAGAAAAAACACGAGTATGCCTGTTAAGAACCGGCATCGTGCTTGCTAAACAAGGCGGTGCCTTGTCAAAAATGCTACCCGCATTCAAGTTTGGCTTAGGTGGGCCACTCGGTCATGGGCAGCAAGGTATGTCGTGGATACACATTGATGACATGATCCAACTTATTTTATTTATACTCACACACGAAGACATTCATGGCCCTGTTAACGCAACCGCTCCCGACCCTGTAAGTAATAATGTGTTTAGCCAGACCTTAGGCAGTGTACTGTCGCGACCAGCGATGCTTAGAATGCCTAGTTGGGTATTAAAGCTGATGATGGGTGAAATGTCAGACCTACTACTACATGGGCAATTCGTACTGCCCAAAAAAGTGCTCGCACATAATTACCGTTTTCATTACCCAACCCTTAAACCAGCACTGGAAAGTCTAAAATTGTAAGAACTAAATGCGTATTGCCATAACACTATTAATACATAATAATTAATATGTGAACACAGATGTGTGAGTTTAGGATTATATATGGTGCACCTACCCACCATTATTAGTATCTCAATTTTATTGAACCTGATAATTGGTGCTTTTTTACTGTCTTTGTATTTTTTAAGAAAGCAGTCTAGCTATTTGTACTGGGGGAGCTCATGCCTAATTTTTGTGTTAGCGCAAATTACAGCCTCTTTAAGGCTCTTTATAGACCTGCCATTTATCACCCATTACATAGCAGACTTACTTATAATTTCAGCTCCGTTAGCAGCTATTTTGGGTATACATGCGTATACGCAATCCGAAAAACAAAAGTTAAAGTTATGCGCTTATTTATTGGGCTCTAGTGCAATCGTATTATTACCTTTGTATAGCAACTCAGTTAATCAACTTATAACAACAGCAGTGATTGCTGCATGTTTTAGTTATGCGGCTTATGCACTAAGAAAACTCAATGTCGAGCACATTATTCACTTGGTCCTGTTACAGCTATGTTTTGTATTGCATGCTTGCATTATGCTCTTACAGCTAGGGCTATTAGTGATAGATGGGCTTAATATATTTACTTTCGATTTCTCACAAATACTCGCCATCATCTTACTGAGTCACATTGTGATAACCACACTAACGGCGATGATTTGGCCCTTATTAATGTTTTTAGAGTCTGAGCAAATTTTAAGTGACTTGGCCAATAGAGACCCACTAACAGGCTTACTAAACAGACGCGCGTTTTTAACTATTAGCAATAACTATTTAGAACAAGCCAACAATAACTTAACCGAACTCTGTGCACTGATGATCGATATCGACTTTTTTAAAAAAGTGAACGATCAATATGGTCATGATACTGGTGATGAAGCATTAAAGTGGGTCGCCAATAAAATTAAATCGCAACTTAGGGAAGGCGATCTTATCGCACGAATTGGAGGCGAAGAATTTGCCGTACTGCTCACCAACACCAGTTTACAAAAAGGCCAAACATTGTCTGAGCGAATACGTGTAGCGATTAATAGTGAAACGTTTATACATCAGCAGCACGAAATAAAGCTATCGATTAGCGTTGGCATAATTACACATAAATCTGGCAGCAATAACATTAACGAATTACTCGCCCAAGCAGACAAAGGGCTTTATAAAGCCAAAAGTAATGGCCGCAACCAAGTAGTCATGATGGCCTTTTAGCTTTATTAATAACTAAGGCTGTCGTTAAGCGTACTTAATTCATTTGTTATCCAAGCTTTATCTAAGCATTGCTCTAGATTTAACTCAGCAAACTTTAAAAAGCTCCTTGCAGCATGCGATAAATGCCGGTCAGTTCTAACAACAAAATACCAATGACTTGCAATCTGAACATCGGCCACATTGAGGATGCTAAACGAAGTATCATGTGCAGGTAAAACATGCCGAGAAACAACCCCCAAGCCCATACCCGAGCCAACCGATACACGAATAGCTTCATTGCTTGCCATCTGCACAGTGTTACTTAATACAAAGCCCCTACTTTGTAGTTCACTTTCAAATAACATACGCGTAGCAGAGCCAGGTTCTCGTAATAAAAAACGCTCCGTTACTAACGCTTTTAGATTTACATTTTTTTGCAAAGCAAGGTGATGGTTTTTTGGCGCAATAAAGACCAGTGGATTTTGTAAAAAACGCGCAGCTTTTGCGTGCTCCAACGAAGGCGGATGACTGAAAACATAAATATCATCTTCCCCTCTTTCAAAACGAGCTAACACCTCTGCACGATTACCAATTTCAAGCGGTAATTCAACGTGCGGATGTAAATTACTATAAGGGCCCAATAGCTTAGGTAGAATATATTGCGCAGTATTCACGATGGCAATCTTGCATTGACCACGCTCCCCCCCTCTGAGCTCGGCTAAGTAGTCTCGGTAATCATCAAAGTGCCCAAACACTTGCTGGCATGTCTGAAAAAGTGCAAAGCCCGCTTCTGTCACATGTATACGCTGTTGGTTAACAACAATTAATGGCTCATTGACTGTTTCTTGTAAGCGTTTTATTTGCTGCGATACCGTAGGTTGCGTTAAGTATAATTGCCTTGCCGTTTCACTAATCGAGCGTGTTTTAACAACACACATAAACACTTCTAATAAACGAAAAGAGATATGCCTTAGATCCATACACCACCTATAGATAATCACCTATATGATGATATCAACTATTTAATTATTTTCTATATTAATTTTTATCTAGAATAGCGGCGCTTTAACTAAGAGGAGAACAAAGTGCCTGATATTGTTGTAATGTTTTTTGTTTTAGGTGTCATCGCTGGCTTATTAAGGTCGGATTTAAAAATTCCCCAAGCAACCTACGAAACATTGAGTTTATTACTCATGCTGACTATAGGCCTAAAAGGTGGAATGGTATTACATGGCAATTTACATTGGCAATTGCTACCTGAAATGGGCTCTGTATTACTACTTGGCGCTTGTATTCCGTTACTGCTTTTTCCTTTTTTAAAATATGTACTTAATTTATCAATCGCAAATAGCGCAAGTATTGCTGCGCATTACGGCTCAGTAAGTGCCGGTACATTCGCTGTTGCATTGGCCTATGCCGAGTCTAACTCGTTAAATGTAGGTGCAGAAGTAACACTCTATTTAGTGATGCTTGAGTTACCCGCCATCATTGTTGGCTTATTACTTTATCGCCGCTTAGGTAATGGCTCTGGGCAAAACTTATCACTTAAAGCCCTATGGCATGAAACTCTCACCAACAAAAGCGTGATATTGCTCGTCGGCGGCGTGATCATTGGTATGATGTACGGCACCCAAGAAGGAAGCCAAGTTACAAGCTTATTAACTAACAGCTTCAAAGTAGTACTGGCGCTATTCTTACTTGAAATGGGTTTAATGGCAGCGCAAACTTTACGCCCAATCCCTTGGCATCAGTGGCGATTAGCGCTATTCGCTATCATAACCCCTAACCTACTAGGTGCAATAGGTGTTTTTGTCGGCACCGCTTTGCAGCTCGAGCTAGGATCCATTGTTATATTAGGTAGCCTAGTTGCGAGTGCTTCTTACATAGCAGCGCCAGCAGCAATAAAAGCAGCGATTCCAGATGCTGATATCGGCTTAGCAATGCTTAGTTCTTTAGGGGTTACGTTTCCGTTTAATGTACTAGTAGGAATAGGGTTATATCATCAAATAGCATTGTTTGTTTCGTAAAAAAGTAAGTTCAATCATCGCTTTATCAATGCGATTTAGTTAAAAGTCGTTTAAGATAGGCAAAAACAAGCAAGGAGCTGCCATGTTCAATTATAAACTCAACACTGAGCAGCAGCGCATAAGCGAGATTTTTCAACGCTTATGTAAGCTATGTGAAGTGAAAAATAATACTGAATTGGAACACTACTTATCATTAAAATCTGGGTTTTGCGATCACTGCATTGACAGTGCAACTCCACCCTACGAAGTCATTGATACCGCATGTAAAATGACAGACACAAGTTTTGATTTTGTATTAAATGGTCATAACCAAAATACGATGACGCTGGATGGTGATTTATTACAAGCGGTTAATAATGGCATTATTAAAAGCATTAAAAAGTTATCAACAGCAGGATTGATAAAAGGTGATAATCAAACACAAGAAGCGCTTAACCAATTAGCAAAAATTCAAGTTAAGCAAATAGAAAACGAAATCAAAATACAAAGCCAGATCAAATAATCTGGCTTTTAATTTCTACCTTTGTATAACTCGTTATAGATATTAGCGATGTTATTTTGCTGATCATAATATCGCTGTAACTCGCCTAACGACATGTCTTTCAGCTCTTTATCTGCCAAATTGCAGCAGCTATCCGCCAATGACAATTGCTCTAAGTCTGGCGACTGACCAATCAGCCCCGCAATTTCGCCTTTGAGTTGCTCAGCTTTATTAAAAAGTTTAATAGCACGGTTTAGGTCTGTTTCATTCTCAGCTTGAATGGTACACCAAACAGCTTCAACAGACTTTGTTCTTATCTGATCTTCAAAAATGCCCTTACGCGAAATTAACCAAATACTGGCAACCAGCATGATGGCTAAAACGGCAATGGCTATGTATATAAGTTCAAGCATTACGGTCCCTCGGTAAACTGAATGTTACTATACACCCAAAGTTAGCTTTCAACATATCAGTAAAAAGCATTATAAATGAAAGTAGAAAGCTGATATATAACAAAGTTATCATTTATACATATTTATCTATCAGGGCCAGCTCGGACTTACTAAAACCTTTAGCTTAGTTTTAAGCAAGCGAGGAAAAAGCATCACAATTGCAAGTGCGATACTTACATATAAGACGATAAAGCTGTAAATGTAGTGAACATAGGCATGCTCTTCTTGTATATTTAAAACAACCAATTTAAACCATAAAATAAGATGAGCAAAGGATAGAAGAGTTGTTAGCTTAATGACACAAAAGAACAAGTTTCCAAACTTGTAACTGAATTTTGTATGCAAGTAATACAAAAAATAAATACTAAGCACATTAATTAAAGATGCTACGAGGTAAATATGTTGCGTATTTCCTATACTTTTATTTTCTGCTATAAAAATTAGAACGTACTCCATCAAAAGTGAAGTTAGTGCATATTTTACAACTACAGATGCTATTGATAAAAAGTCACTAAAGTGTTCTCTATTTTTAAGTGCTCGATACAATGAAGAGGCCAGTGCTAAAACATACATAGTCGCTATAATAGCTTGGAGCGAAATAACTCGATGATCCTCGGTTGCAACTAACAAGTTATTGTACAAATTTTGAATAGATTCAAGCATTTTTCACCCTCTAAACGAATTCAAAGGGTAAAATGAAATGAAGAAAAAAACCAGCAAATTGCTGGTTTATTTATTTTAATTTTCTTTCTTATTTTTTCTAATGATAACAATACCACCTGTACCATTTAATTGGTATTCTTGCTTTTTCTTTCTAATTATTACGATCCCACCAGTACCTTGAAGTTTAGTTGTATCAAAAGACTGTGCAGGTAAAGCAGTTGAAGATAAAGTAGATAGTAATAAAGTAGATAAAGTCATTTTTTTGTTCCTTCATATTTAGGTATAAATAAAGATGCGATTTACAAGCAAATTTTGAGCCATTACATAGTTTTGAATAAAAACTATTCGCTCAGCTACCTATATAAGCATAAAAAACAACCTACAGGTTATTTTACAAGCTTATTGAGAACAAAAAACACTCACTCCACCTACCCTTTTAACCGAAGGTCAGCCTTTTATCTATTAGCCCTTAGAGCTCAGCGCCATAATTCTGACAATTAAGGTAGGTGTAGTGTGAATATAGTCGAACTTAGCTTTTGTTTTGCGGCCAAGTCTAAAAAGAGCAAGGTGATATAAAATTGGATTGGTGATGCATAATCAACTTCCTTGTGATTTTGCTTAATGAAAATAAATTAACAAGAGTCCTAGATGTCTAGTTGTTCAGGGGAAGTCCGCCGCGACAAAACCTTTATGGATGAAATCATTATTTTATTCTTTTTAAGTTTATTCATCTGTCACTTCATACCAGATGCAACCGTATATGCAAAAAGGTTGGCAAGCAATGGGCTATAAAGGTGCGCCTTAGTACTTTGAGTTTGTGATTGTGGGGATTGCCGTTTCAACGCTTGGGTTAATGAGATTGTTTAGGGCGTTTTGGGGTGGTCGCAGTAATAGTAAGAAAATCGCTAGTTAGGAGCTAGCGCCTCAAGCTTTAATTATAGTAGCTCATATCTGTTCTTACAGTTTTAATGAATAGGTTTAAATTTCATCTGACAGGCGGTTGTGAGCGAACAGCGGAAGTTCGTTCAAACACGTTTTTGGACATTTATGAGTTAGAATCGACAGACGGATCTGTACAATGGCTAGACATTGGTAACGCATTGAGCGGAGAGTAAAAGTGGGCTAAATTTGTGAAGCAAAGCGGAATCGAACCAACTGTTACGAATCCGCCTTAAACCCCTTATTACATGCCTTTCTCTTTTTCTATCACCGAAATTGTTCTTTCTACAAATCTTTTGAATGCTTCTTGGGGAAGGAATGGTGACCTACCGCCTAAATTGAATTTTTCCACAATACTCTTAGCTTGAGCATCATTCATTATTCGGTCTTCATCCCACCCTTTTTGGTGTAGCTCTCGGACTCTCATTATCCATTCTGAAGTATTTTTTCTGAATTCTAGTAAAGACAACTTTCTTGCTGGTGCGCCATGGCCGGGCACTATGAGAGACTCTTCGTCACCTAGCTTCATAATTGCATCAATCGCATCATTAAAACCTTGAAATCCACCTGCATAAAATGTTGGGTGCCAACTGGTATCGAAAACATCACCAACAAAGATAGTATTGCTAATTTTGTGGTAATAAATATTGTCATTCGATGAGTGTGACTTCACTTTAATATGAACAAGATCATCTGAAGTAGTAATACTCTCGACAAGCTTTGCGCCTTGCTCTATGAAAAACTCATTACCACCCGTATGATCTGAATGTGTATGAGTATTCAAGATATAAATTATGGACTTATTGGAAATTGACTTAACTATGTTATCTAACTCTAGTAAATGCCCACCCCCTGGCATGGGATCGATTAAGGTCAAACCATTCTCTGTAGTTATTAATCCAATATTAGTTCCGTACTCCTTTCCACTCAAAATATGAACTTGATCAGATACTTTCTCTACATGGATATTGCTAGAAAAGACAGTAGAACTGAAAAATAGCAATGAAATTAATTGTATACATTTAAATTTTGTCATAGCTCATCCTAGTTAAGCGATACTAAATAGTACATTGTCATTTAACGCATTACTCACCGGAAAATGACGAGCGCCAGCGAGTTATTTTTCCGGTGCAGTAATTTGTTAAGTTTCGATGCCCCAGATCTCAAATTTATTCCCATTTACGATAATTGCTTGTGTGTTGCTAATTGGGCAAAGATCCATCTTCCCTTCATAACTAGAAATGATGCTCTCAACTGACTCTTTGAATGGAAAGTTTGTATGATGAGGAACCGGATAAATATCAATCATACCTAATGATAAAAACGTACCTATTTTCGGCGCGGCAGTGAAATCATCCATGTCTTTTACATACTCAATATTGCATGAAAGCACAATGGAACCGGCAGACTCTCCAATATACATTTTTCCTGAATTTATGTGTTCTGATATTAATTTATCCGCACCCGTTCTTTTCAGCTCTTGAAGTAAAAAGAAAGTGTTGCCGCCAGTAATATAGATGTAATCATTTTTTTGAATCGTGCATTCTATTTTTTCTTTTGTTGCCGTTGAAATTTCAAGCTCATCAACAATTAGCCCACATTTTTCAAGGGCCTCTTTTCCAGCGTCTACATAAAATTTCACTTCTTCGACAAGGCTCGCAGTAGGTATAAATGTAACTGCTTTGCCTGCACATTTTTCCTCGGCGAATTTCACGAATAAATCGGCCACATCCACGAAAGATGAAGCTAAAAACATCTTTTTCATTAAACCTCCTTCCTGCCCACGTACTTCTCTAGAAACTTAACGCCACAATAAACGGCACAAAATAGCAGGCTAAAATTGGGAGCGTAGCGGACACAGCCTGCTGTTTTGTGTCCGATTTTTAATTGCTTTGTTAGCATTACTCGCGTATATAGGCGAATAAATTATTTACTCTGAACATTTCTAACTGAACTGGAATTTTAGGTATTGTATCTATTATTGAAAAAGTAAAACCATGACTGAGCTTTTTGTCTTTAACAAATTCCAGGTAAATATTAACAAGATATAGAGCTGCTAATGACTCTAAAACGTTTTTCAAATTAGCTTTATTATAAAATTCATTTCGCTGATGCTTGACCTTGTTGTGGTTACTCCACCAGTCAGGGGAGATATTTTCTTCCCATGATTTCCACGGAATAAAACTTAGCCCATATTTATAACAAATAGCTGCTTGGCCGTTAAAATCCTTTAATTCATCTGAAATAATCTGCCTATAATTATTAATATTTTTAGCACTTAATTCTGGTGATATTTCCTTACACAACTCTTTTAATACAACATCAATTTCTGAGCAAATAGAAAGATATAATCGTACCATCTCTATTGAATATGTAGAGAAGTTACTCTCCGTAAACTCTACATAACGAGATAACTTTTCTACATCCGCCTCAAGAGAAAAATAATAAGGCCAATAGGAATGCACTGTGATGACAAATTCTCCTGTAATGCTAACAATTTAATAGTGCGCAAATCGCGCATATTTCTGCCACGTAACTGCTCACTTTTCTGATTACTACGTTTTTATCAAATTAGCTAACCTTTTGCTAGTTAACAAAATAATTTAAATTGGTAAAGTGCTCTTATGACAAGAATGCGCAAATTGCTCATTTTCCTGAATATAGGGGAAAGTTGTAAATTTTAAATATAAAAACTGTATCAAAAGAAAATTTTCAATGTCCACTATTTGTTCAAAGAAGACCGTTTGAGCAATTAGGCTAACTCTTTTTAAGGGCAAAAAAGAGTTAAAGCCGAACGTCCTAAAATAGCACAAGTGCAACTGTCAGATTTGATTGTGTTCTAACAATCAAACCTGACAGATCAAGTTAAGACTTATTCACTTTAATTTTGCGATTTTTCAATTTTAGAAATTAATGTATCAAGCACCATTAAGTCATTAGCCTTTTCCATATATTCATCACTATCTTCATCAAGCTGTTTAAGCTCCACTGTTTCTTTTTCAACTCTATCTTTAAGTGTGCTTTTTATTAATCTAAGCTCTAATTGTGAAAACATAATTATCCTACATCTTTATTTGGTACACCGATAAAACAAGGGATAGCCATTGAATCTAACTGATTTAGCTTTTCTAAATATTGAGTAACCGGCATGTCATATAGAGGTCTAATAGTAAAATGGTTCTTACCTAACGATCCCCCATCATCTAACGACACATGGAGTCCTTGCGGCATTTTAGATTTAGCCGGTAACTTCCACCACAGTGTACCAAACTTGGGGTTTCTATAATTAAATAGTGATAAGCCGCCAGATTTACTATCTACAAAGTCAATATCATTCTTTTTGTAAACTCTCACATCCCAAGTTTGTTCTTCCTCTCTTGGTGGTGTAGTACGAATATAGTCAAACTTAGCTTTTGTTTTACGGCCAAGTCTAAAAAGGTCAAATGGCAAGGTGACATAAAATTCGATTGGGGTATGCATAATCAAGTTCCTTATGATTTTTTTAATACTTGATAGTAATCTACATCAAATAAATAAGAATATCTAGATGCAGTAATGTCCATCCAATTTACATGCTCGCTTTATATTTTAACGTTTGCAAATCAAGTTCTTTAATCTGCTCAACTACTTCTGCTTTAGCATTTAACTGTTTTAAAGCCCGCGAAAAATTTAGCTCTGGCACACCATTTAAAATGGCCGCTGACTTTTTATCTATCCCGCGCATCAGGTAATCACTAAGTGCGCTTTTAATATCATCACTTTTAATTTTGCAAAACTACAAAAGCACTCTAATCGCTGCTGTGTTTGTGAATCTTTAAATAAGTAATTCATAAAATAATTATCACTTAACTGATAATTAATGCTATTTCAATAACAGTTTAATCTCCACCTTTTTGATATTTTCATTGTTACAGCTGTGACATTCAGATCTTTTTTAAGCATACCTCAGACCCTTTAAATACAAGAGCTAGCTTAAAATAGCATGTCACAGAGGTTGCAAATTTGACGCATTTTTTGCACGAAAGCGGAAGGCAAGAAGGAGTGAATTTTTCGGCCCTTGGGTTTTCAGCTAATAGTTGAATGGTTATTTATAAGGCAACAAAACACTGTATATAATCACGGTCAATTTTATGCCGGTGTAGCTATAAGGATAAAGTGTCCGAACTGTGGAAATAAAGTGACTCTTTCATCAAGAGAAAATCAATCAACCCATGTAGCTGATCTGTACATTTCATGTACTGACGTTAAAAACTGTGAGGCAACGTTTGTCAGTACATCGACATTTAAGCACTACCTAAACCCGCCCATCAAACAATTCAACAATTGGCTGAATTCTTAATTAAGAACTTGCCACGAGAACAACTATTAGAATTGGTGGGGTTTTAATACAAAGGTAGTAAATGTTAAGAATAAGACCTGAGTAAAATTCCTAACATTCAAACTTATAGCTTTTTACATTTAGCAAGAATATTATTATTTCCTCTATCATCATAACATATAGAACTACTTGTAATCTCAAAGCCATTAACAACATTATTTAATGATAAGTTATTTAGAAATAAAACAGTTTGATTTCCATACAATTGCTTTGACAAAAAAGTACTTTCGACAAACCTAGAGTTAGTTACACCACTCAGATCTATAAAATACTTTCCTGCTGGTGTATCACCTCTTACCCATTGTCTTTCAAAGTAAAGATCGGTGTTGTTTTTAATTGAAATTACGGAATTTTCATAAGAAGAGTAAGAAACAATTGCATTATTTATAATTTTATTGCGAGCGCCAGTTTCAGGCTTATCTGAGTGCAGAATAACCCCCTGGTTTAAAGCGTTTTTTATACTATTCAAAGTAATCGTATTATCAGCAATAGGTCCAGAACCAACTATTTCAATACCAATATCATTAGATTCAATAATATTCGAGGAAATAACATTTCCTTGGATTACTCCTTTCCCACCTTCTGGCCCAGAACTATTTTGAACAATCCCACTTCCCGCATTATATATCGTATTAGAAGTGATTTCAGAATCTAACAAATCATAGCTTTTGATTGCATGAGATCCTACTTTAGCATTGCAATTATTGGAGCCACGGTAATCTATGACATTATTCTTAACTATGTGATTACGGCCATTTATTCTAATACCATTGTAAGAAACACCTGAAATATTGTTATTTGATATTTTGAAGTCACTTATAAAATTAGAGTCTTCGTAATCAGGATCTTGAGATATGTAAATTGCAACTCCAGCACACTTCCCGTATATATGACGAGAGTCATTATCTTCCCTAAATAACTGAAATTCATTGTAGCTAATATTAACATTACTAACAGAGATAGGTTGATTCTCAATACCTCCAACATAAAGTGCTTTCAAAGGTATTTTGCTAAAAGTAACTTTATCATTAACCGAGCCACCTATAGTCAATTGATTCGTATTATATGCCTGAATTCCTGAACCATAATGTCGTTCGTCGTAAAAAACGTTACTTACACCTGCATTTTCTATTTTTCCTTTTCTATAAGTAAAACCATTAAACCTTGATATAACTAAAGCATCTCTTGGGGAATCTATGATATTAACATTTTCAAACAAACCATTTGAGATATGCTGAGCATTACTCCCAACATAAATCAGCTCATCATATACTGGTGGTTCTCCACCCCCTATAAAAGTTAAATTTTTAACACTCAAATTAGGCATATTTATAAGGCGCATACCTTTTAAAGTCACCCTATGATTATTGCCATTAATGGTAAGGGCCCCATTTCTATTTCCATTAAAACTTACGACACCATCAACCACAATATCTGATTTTATATTTAAAACTTTATCCTCAACCTTCACTGCATTCCAAGCTTGCGATAGTGCATTTTCCACCTCTTCTGGAGTACAGGTGTTCTTTTTATTGCATATCAAATCATGCGAAAATGCATCCTTTGAAAAAAATAACATCCCCAAAAAAATAAAACTTAATAGATTACTTTTCATTTTCTATCTTCCATAATAAATTTCAAATTTTAGTGTTCACCTTTTATAAAAACTAAAAGGGCCCCTATGAATATCAATCCAAGATTAACCTAATTAACACTCAAAAAAAACTATGGCGTGATATTTTATCGAATAAAATGTCAACAGTTGGATTTATGAAATAAGACAGTTATTAACTTTTACTGGATTAGATTAGTTTACCTCTTCTAATCATTTTTCTAATTTCTATCTGTACGAAAGGATTACTTAATCCATGGGTACAGTTACGTCATCAAATCTATTTCCTATCAATCGCTTTTCACTTACTGCAGAGGCTTGGTCATCATTAACTAACAGAGCTAAATACCAATCCCCTATTTTATAAAGCCTTTATCGTGCTTTGTTGCAATCAATGAATTATGACCATCATACTCAGCAATGTGTATGCAAGCTCTATTAACTCTTTTTCTTGTTGTCTATGTACATCTGTTACATGCCAACTACCCGACTTCTGGGCGAGTGTTTTCGCTCGACATCCAATAGCGAGTCGTTTTTTCATGTTTTTGTTAGTCGGCTTCGTCCAGAACTTGTAATTGACCATTCCATATTTGATAAACTTGGTCGTTTGGCCTGTTTCTTTTACCTGAAGCCCTGTTTGTCATTATTTTCCATATCAAATAATTATGAATTGGTATGTAATCAACTAGCAAAGCTTAGCCATTTAAATATATGACCACTTGTTCCTTTGGTTGATATCCTTACACTTAGGCTATCTCTGTGCGATAATACTCACGGCTCTTGATTCTTGCATAGTATATTTCAACGTTTGGTATCACTTAACTGCATTTAATTTTTTATACACACTTTGCAAAATTTTATACACGATACTTTACACACTATGTAACCATTGCAAGAAACATGAAGAAAAAACAAGCAATATAAAAAAGACAAAAAGCGCGTAATTAAAGGGCTAAGAGACAGAATGAGTGAACCAAAATACTACGAAAACCAACCAACAATCTACTGGCACGACTACGAGACTTTTGGGGCTAGCCCACAAAAAGATCGCCCAAGTCAGTTTGCAGGTATTCGCACTGATCTAGATTTAAATATTATTGGTGAACCGTTAATTGAATATTGCAGACCCGCGGCAGATTACTTACCGCATCCAGAAGCCTGTTTGATCACAGGTATCACGCCACAAATTGCAATGCAAAAAGGGCTGCCTGAAGCTGAGTTTATGGCAAAAATTCATACCGAGTTTAGCCAGCCTAATACCTGTGTAGCGGGTTATAACAGTATTCGCTTTGATGATGAAGTAACACGTTACAGCCTATACCGTAACTTTTATGACCCTTACGAGCGTGAATACAAAAATAATAACAGCCGCTGGGATATTATTGATTTAGTACGTGCATGTTACGCACTGCGCCCTGAAGGTATTGAATGGCCGCTTAAAGAAGACGGCACGCCTAGTTTTAAACTTGAACATCTAACGGTAGCCAATGGCATAGAACATGCCGCAGCTCACGATGCATTGAGTGATGTAACAGCAACGATTGCGCTTGTGAAACTTATAAAAGAAAAACAGCCTAAGCTTTATCAGTTTTTCTTCAGCTTACGTTCTAAAAAAGCGCTGGCTGATTTAGTCGATGTATTTAACATGACACCACTTGTGCATACCTCATCACGCATCCCTGCAAGCCAAGGTTGCACTAGCTGGATTGCACCTATGAGCTTTCATCCGGTGAACAAAAACGCCATTATTTGCTTTAACTTAACTGAAGATCCACAGGTGTTATTAGATTTGTCGGTCGAGGAGTTACGCACTCGGCTTTATACCAAACACAGTGACCTTGGTGAAGACGAAGCACCGGTAGGCTTAAAGCTCGTACACCTAAATAAATGCCCTATTCTTGCGCCAGCAAAAACCTTGTTACCTGAAAACGCAGCGCGTTTAGGCATTGACCGCGAAAAGTGCCTACAAAACTTGGCTATCTTAAAGGCGAATACTGAACTTCGCGACAAAGTAACCGAAGTCTTTAATGAGCAGCGTGATTTTAGTGAAAACCAAAACCCTGATTACCAACTTTATGATGGCTTTACAAGCAATGCAGATAAAGCCAAATTTGCCATTATTCGCGATGCAAGTCCCGAGCAATTAGCCTCGATGCAGCTTGATTTCGATGACAAAAAGTTTGCCACCTTACTATTTAGATACCGCGCTCGAAACTGGCCACAAACTCTTAGCCAAGATGAGCTGGCTACATGGCGTCAATACTGTCAAAACAAGCTCATGCACGGTGAAGATAGTCCATCAATTAGTGCGCAAGATTTTATGATCACCCTTGAAAACCTTGCTCATGAAAATGATGATAACGAAAAAAACCTGCATATTTTAAAAGCGTTGTACAATTACGCACAAAGTATGTAATAAAAAACGCGACATTATGTCGCGTTTTTTATAAACAATATCACGTTACTTTTTATGTAACGCTTCAATACGTGCCAACAAGCTTGAGGTGTCGTAGCGGCCGCCGCCTAACGCTTGTACATCAGCATAGTATTGATCAACCGTGGCTGTCATCGGCAAGGTTGCGCCGTTTGCCTTTGCCTCATCAAGCGCGATACCTAAATCTTTACGCATCCAATCAACAGCAAACCCAAACTCGTACTCGCCCGCCCACATAGTTTTGTAGCGGTTTTCCATCTGCCATGAGCCTGCAGCACCTTTTGAAATAGTTTCGATCACTTTTTCACCATCGAGACCCGCTTGTTTAGCAAAGTGCAAGCCTTCCGCTAAACCTTGTACCACACCTGCAATGCAAATTTGATTAACCATTTTACAAAGCTGGCCAGAGCCTACTTCGCCTAATAATTGGCTAAAGCGGCTAAAGGCAGCCATAACAGGCTGAACAACATTAAAATCAGTCTCGTCGCCACCGACCATCACGGTTAATACACCATTCTCTGCTCCCGCTTGACCGCCAGAAACTGGCGCATCTAAAAAGGCAACACCTTGTAGTTTCGCTTGAGTCGCCACTTCGCGCGCTACCTCGGCCGAAGTCGTTGTATGGTCAACTAAATAGCTCCCAGACTCCATGCCCGCAAGCACACCCTTGTCGCCATAAACAACTGACCGTAGGTCATCATCATTACCCACACACATAAATACAATTTCAGCGCCTTTTGCAGCTTCACTAGGCGTTTGAGCATATTGCCCTTGATACTCTGAAGCCCACTTTTGCGCTTTTACTGTAGTGCGGTTGTAAACGGTCACGTTGTGACCTGCGTTGGCAAGGTGACCTGCCATAGGGTAACCCATTACACCTAATCCGATGAAGGCGACTTTCATTGACATAAAACTGACCTATTTGAGTGATAAATTAGTAACAATTTCATTATCTCAATCGAATAACTAAAAAGCGAATGAAAAAAAGTTCATTTAAACCGTTTAAAAACACACAGGTAAAACATGGATAGTATATATCGTTTCAATGCCCAGCTTACATCCGGTGAAAATTTCAGCCTTGAATCGTTAAAAGGAAGAACAGCACTTATCGTAAATACCGCCAGTAAATGTAACTTTTCAATGCAAATGGCCAGCCTTGAAAAACTCTATAATGAGTATCAAGAGCGCGGATTTACAGTGCTTGCTTTCGCCTGTAATCAGTTTGGTCATAACGAGCCGTTAGATGGGCAGGAGCTACAGACTTTCTACCAACAGCATTTTGATGTTAGCTTTCCTATTTTTAATAAAGTATTAGTCAATGGGCCTGAGGCGCATCCGTTATTTAATTATTTAAAATGCCATACCCGCGGAATTGCGCAAAACCGCGCAATTAAATGGAATTTCACCAAATTTCTTATAAACTCAGAGGGGCAACTTGTTGCGCGATATGCCCCGCGCACTAAACCTGAAGCCCTCAAAATGGTGATAGAGAGTAATTTAAATGATGAAACTGGCCTTATTCAGTGCGCAAAAGTATGAACAACCGTTTTTTGAAAGGAATCTAACTGAATACGCTGAGTCGGTTTCGCTCAGTTATTTTGAGCAATCTCTCAACAGTACCACAACACCTTTATGCCATGGTTTTGATGCAGTGTGCGTATTTGTAAACGACACTGTCGATAAAGATGTCATAGCCAATATGGCCACTTTAGGTATTAGAGCCATACTATTACGTTGTGCGGGTTTTAATAATGTTGATTTAGCAGCCGCCAAAGAGCACAACATCAAGGTTTGTAGGGTGCCAGCTTATAGCCCTGAGGCCGTTGCTGAGCATTGTGTTGCACTCATGCTAACACTCAACCGAAAAACCCATAAAGCCTTTAACCGAGTACGCGAAGGAAATTTTGACTTAAATGGCCTGTTGGGTTTTAACCTGTTTCAAAAAACCATTGGTATTATAGGTTGCGGTAAAATCGGCCTAGCATTAGTGAATATTTTAAATGGTTTCGGTGCAAAAGTGTTAGTGTGCGATCCTGTCGCTAAAAAAGGCGATTACACACTTTGCGACTTAGACACACTGCTCAGGCAAAGTGATGTCATCTCCTTGCATTGCCCACTAAACGAACATACTCATCACTTAATTGATGCCAAAGCATTTGAAAAAATGAAAGACGGTGTCATGCTGATTAATACCTCGCGAGGTGCACTGCTCGATACACAAGCATGTATTCAAGCACTTAAGTCCAAAAAACTCGGTCACCTAGGACTTGATGTTTATGAGCAAGAGTCAGAGCTTTTCTTTAAAGATCATCGCGAAGAAATCATGCAGGATGACATTTTTTCTCGCTTGGTTAGTTTTCCAAACGTGCTTGTTACTGGGCACCAAGGTTTTTTCACTCAAGAAGCGCTTAGCGAAATTGCTTGCACTACGCTACAAAACGCCAACGAACTTAGCCAAGGTTTACCATTAACTAACGAAGTTATATAAGGCAAATGCACCTTAAATTAAAAAAGGCGTGAGGTTTCAACCCCACGCCTTTTTACTTACTAACTTGCAACTCGATACTTTATTTCAACAATGCCACGTTCACAAATACCGCCGTCATCAATAACGGGCACACAAAGCGAATGTACTGAGCAAACCAATAATGTGGGCCACTCGATACTTGATGCAATTTATTACCACGCTGCCATAACCAGCCAACGGTAATAAAATAAAATAGTCCCATCAAGGGTAATTGGTACTGCGTTAGTACCATAATCACTAAGCCAAATAACCAATCAAAGTTAAGGATGATCAGCGATGAAGCAATAAACACCACTAAGGTAACAAATAAGGTTGCTTGTTTACGCTCAATACTATGGTTTTCAACTAAAAATGCGACTGGAATTTCGGTTGATGAAATGGTTGAAGTCACCGATGCAATCGACATCAACACAAAAAATAATAAACCAACCACTAAGCCTACTTGTCCCATGGTGCTAAATAGCTCAGGTAAAATAGCAAAAATCAACTGTCCTTCGCCTACCAACTTACCACCGCTAAACACTTCTACGCCGTTATGCTGGGCAACAAAAATAGCCGGAATAATCAATAAACCCGCTAAAAATGCCACACCCGTATCAAGTAATGCAACGGTGCCTGTTAGTTTTGGTAAGTTCGCATCAGGCTTTAAATATGAGCCGTATACCATCATACAGCCGACGCCTAGCGACAATGAAAAGAACGCCTGCCCCATTGCAGCAATAATTAGGTTCGCATCAAGAATTTGGCTAAAGTCAGGCACTAAATAAGCAGCAAAACCATCCATTGCACCGTCAAGAGTGCCTATGTAGCCAATTAACGCCACTAATAACACTAGCAATAATGGCATTAAGCGGCGTGACCAAGTTTCGATACCTGATTTAACCCCTTTTAAAATAATGCTTGCGGTTAGAATAAGCATCAATGGCGTAAACACAAAGTTGCGTGCCATTGAATCACTGTGTAAAAAGTGACTTAACTCAGTCAGACCAAAAAAGTTGGCAATTGGCTCGAGTGCGTACGCGAGCATCCAACCTGCAACGATTGAATAAAAGCTCAGCATCACAACAGCGCCAAACAAGCCTATATAACCAGCTGCAGCTCCCACTTTGGGTGCGGTGTCTTGCCATGCACTTGATAGCGCTTTAACTGGGTTTGCCTGCGCTTGGTGGCCTAAATACAACTCAGTATACAAAGCAGGAAGTGCTAATAAGAAAATAACGATAAAATAAACAAGTAAAAATGCACCGCCGCCATGGTTTGCCGCCTGCGTTGGGAACCCCCAAATATTACCTAAACCTACTGCCGCACCAGAAGCGGCAAGTACAAAACCAATACGACTTTGGAAGCCATCACGAACTTGTGCCATACATCTACATTTCTGTTATTATTTTTCCTCATTAAACCATAATTACAGTCAACTGCGTAAACAATTTGCGTTTGTTCGTGCCCATACAAGAGCATTTGCTGTAAAAATAAACAAATCTAATTGTAGGGTTTCGTAAAAGCCACAAACCATGAGCAGTCACTATTTTTCTAACACCTTAAAAATTGATTCGGCGCTAAGTTCAACTGATAAACAAGTTGTACTTATGGATGCTTCACGTATCAATATCAGCTCCCTGCCCATTGAAAGGTTACTCAGTGAATTCGAGCTCTGTGTACTTACAAAGCGCAAAATGCCAGCCGCAAAGCAAGAGTATATTGCCACGCGCTTAGTGCTTAAGTATTTATTAAAACGCAGCAATCCTTTACTTAAAAACACACCACTTAGCGCAATTTCGAGCCAATTTGATGACGTAGACAACAAATTGAAGCTTCACTCGCCTTTAAGTGAACCAATTTGGGCCTGCTTATCACATTCTCGTGGTTTTATTGGTGCAGCGCTAAACCCTGAGCAAGATCAATTTGGTTTTGATATCGAACACTGTTCGAAAACACGCCCTTTTGTGAAGCTCGCCAAACATTTTTACGATCGCAATGAAGTTAATTTAATAAGTGGCTTTAGCGATATAAATGAGCAAGCTGGATGTTTTTTTAGAATTTGGACACTAAAAGAAGCGCTTGCCAAAGCAACATCGCAACCTATCGCTAAACTTTTGAGCCCGAATGTGTTTACTGAAATCGAAAAACATAACCTCACGGCCTCAAGTAACACACTGAATGATTTTGACATAAGCGTGGTGGCACAAAAAAGCACTGACTGGCAGTGCTCTTTTATTAACTTTAACGACCTATGCCGCGACTTGGCTTTCTAATAATCGACTATGAATAGCTTGAACAACAAGGTCAGACTCGCTCTGCTCCACCAAAAAGCACAGGTTATGTTTACTTGCACCATGACAAATTAAACGAATATTAAAATCACTCAAGACTTGCATTAAGTTGGTCTCTTGTTGTCGCAGTTGAATCTCAGAGCCAATTAGAGCCACCAGCGTTAAGTTATTCTCAACCGACACATGACAAAACTCAGAAAGCTTATCTAAACAAGCTTGATCCAGCTCAGGACGTGATGCATTCGGTGCGTTATCTAACGTGATTGCAACACTGATCTCTGAGGTAGTAACCAAATCAACCGAAATATTAAACTCACTTAAGATAGTAAATACACGCGCTAAGAAACCACTCGCAAGAAGCATTTCTGGGCTTTTAACCGTTAAAAGAATTTGGTTTTTACGCTGCGTGACTGCTCGGATACCTGGCTGCTCTGACTTTTCTTTTTCAATCCATGTGCCGCCTAATTGTGGCTCACGGCTTGAACCTACAAACACACTAATATGGCTGCGGCTTGCCGGTAAAATAGTAGCTGGATGCAGCACTTTTGCCCCAAAGGTAGCCATTTCAGCGGCTTCATCAAAGCTAAGCCTTGCAATAGGTGTAGCTTTTACACATAAACGCGGATCAGTACTGAAAATACCCACCACATCCGTCCAAATATGCACACTCTTTGCGTTGATTGCTTCAGCCAGTAATGCCGCACTGTAATCTGAGCCGCCACGGCCTAAAGTCGTTGTTTGGTTATATTCATCACTGCCAATAAACCCTTGTGTTACTACAACTTGCTCAGCTAACAATGGCACTAAATGTTTTTTTGCAGCAGCAGCTGTTGCAGCAATGTTTGGAGTGGCTTTAGCGAATTGGCTATCTGTTTTTAATACTTTACGCACATCAAATCGCACCGCATCTAAACCCTGGCCACGCAACACTTGCGTAAATAAATACGATGATAAGCGCTCACCAAAACTTAGCAGCTCGTCTTGCTCTGCCGCTGATTTAACCCCTTCAGTAGCAAGCACCTGAAATGCTCTTAAAGTCTCATTAAAGCCATGAGCTAAATCGGCATCAAGCGATAGCTCAGCTAAAATACTCTCTTGAATAGCAATAACACCCGTGATGTGTTCATCGCGCTCAGCCGCGCTCAAATCACGTTTACACAATGCAACTAAATGGTTAGTAACGCCCGCACTGGCACTCACAGCAACAATACGTACTTGATCATCTGCGCATACAATTTCTGCACAGCGGCTCATAGCATCAAAGTTAGCTACACTGGTGCCACCAAATTTTGCAACAACATAATCTGATTTTGTGTTGGCGGCTAATTGGGTATTCATGTCGTCTCCTTTTGTGGAAAACTATCCACAGTAATTCAAGAAGAACTCGGCAAGGGGGTGCTTTGAAAATAAAGAGTAGTCCATGCCAGAAGCTCTCCACCTAGTTTGGTGACAGTTTTGAGGATTCAGCCCCATAAACCGAAAAATAACCGTGACGTCCAGCTATTTTTCTCGGCGAGTACTTCCCTCATTAATGGTCATTGGCGTTCGTCACCTCACATTAACTACCTAAGTATCGCACCTCTTCTGAATGTTAAGTTAACACTTGGTTAAAATAACAAAGCCTGCTGTTAAAAGCAGGCTTTGAAAGTTATCGTTTAGACGTCTAGCTGTCAAGTGTTAAATAAAACTTCCCGCTAGGTGTGAGCCATAATAACCCGCTGTATAGGCTATTAATAAATACAGCGACATTTTTAAATAACTCATAAACGTTAATGCTTTGACTTTACTCATCGCAATAATACCCGCGGCAGACCCAATAATAAGCATTGAACCACCAACCCCTGTTGCATAAGTAAATGACAGCCATTGCTGAGGGCTCATAACAATGTCGGCTTTGAGTAATGCAGCTGTTAGTGGCACGTTATCAACCGCAGCCGACAGCAAGCCCATTAAGTAATTCGCATACTCAGGAGCCATAAGCTCATATAAATGTGTAAATTGAGATAACACACCCACTTCTTTCAGTGCACCAACCAGCAGTAATACCCCAACGAAGAACAACAGTGTGTCGTATTCAATCTCACGAATATAATCGATGATTTTTTTGTTTACGTCTTTTTTGCGCATCAAAAATTGCGCAACCAAAAACATTAATGATAAACCAAATAAAAAGGTTAATAACGGTGGCACACTATAAAGAACGCTCAAAGTTAAGGTGGCAATAATGGTCGAGAAAAAGATAACCGCAATGGTAATGTCGGTTTTTTCAATACGACGAGCCATTTGCTTTTCAAATACCACATTACCTGACATTCCTGCTGATAACATCACAGCCAGTAATGCGACGCTTGCAAGCGAAGGCACAATAAGTAATAACAAGTTACCAATAGTGACTTTTTCATCGAGGAATATCATTAAGGTCGTTACATCACCTGTAATAAGCGATACCCCACCCGAGTTCACACTAAATACAATTAAGGTGGCATATTTTATTAATTTTTTAGGGTCTAATTTCAGTGACATCACCACCGCAAGCGAGATTAAAGTCGCGGTTATGTTGTCTGAAATCGATGAAAATAAAAACGCAAAACCACCAATCAAAAACATCAGCTTCCGTTCACTGATTTGATTTGGCATAATTTTATGCACAATATTTTGAATAAACCCTTTCGAGTTTAAATAAGCGACAAAGGTCATTGCAGCCATAAGAAATAACCACAACGTCGCTATTTCTAAAATATTATGATCAAGTTGATGTTGGATAGTTTCTGGGGTTTGCCCATGAATTGGAGAGATAAACAAGATAATCCAGCATAAAGTGCCAAAAAAAAGCGTCGTTTTGGCCTTGTTTACATGGATAATATCCTCTATAACGATAAGCAAAAATGCCACCGCTATCAGGGTTAGGATAAGTGGGGTTACCATGGTGTTTGAACAACCTTTATAATAATGTAAAAATTGTAATTCGAGTGTTTCGGCGCGGATTCTAGCAGTATCTAAGTCATAAAACTATTCTCAATTAGATAAATTACTACTAAACGCTAACACCAAAATTTTGATTTACTGGAGCCATATGATCCCAGCTAAAAAGTTATTAAATACCCTTACAGAGCATTGGGGGGTGTTAGAACTATTATTTAAACGTTTTAAGATGGCTGATTTCAGCTTAAAAGATGTACAAAATGCGATAAAACAAAAACAGCCAAGCTGGTCAAATGAACGTATTTATAAAGAAACAAATCGTTTATTAAATCAAGATATCATTATTCCTCTTGCGAAGTCGTCACAATTAGAAATCAACCGTGCTATCGCTGATTTTGCGACTTTCTTACTACAAGAAGAACACCTAGGTCTTGCCCAAGAAATCAGCGTATTAGTTGATGACTTAGCGCGCCTAGGCAACCGCCTTGCAAAAGCGGGTGAAATAGAAGACTACGACGAGCTTCGCCGTTTCAGCCGGATTATGGATGATCGGGTACGCAAAATAATGAAGTTGTTTGCCCATAATGAAAATGCGATTTTAAACATTGTTGAGCAAGCGAAAGCTGACAACGCCGTGCAATCTTTGCAAAAACGCTATCAAGCAGTAATTGAAGCGTTTGATGAATACATTGAACCTATGCTTGAAATGGTTGATATTCGTGGTGACTTCCACGCGTGCTTTAACACCATCGAAGCGCAAATTAGCGCGCAAATCGAGCAAATTGACCGTCTTGGTAAGTCATATCAAGACAAACGGATGCTTGAGCAATTACGTACCCGTATTCTAGAAATGCATTTAGTTGGTCGTGAAAGTTTACGCAAAAGCGCCGATATGTTGATGCCACTGCGTGAAGAGTTACGACGCAACAACCTAATTACTCGCCAAGCGGCCAAAGTGCTTGGTTTAGTGCGTAAAAATGGCGTCGATAACATGTTAAGTGCAGTACAGCCTAACTTTGTCTCAGACGCACAGCGTTTTTCACTTGGGCAACAACGTCATATCGTGGCCTATATGGCAGGCTTAGTTGACTTTGAACACGATGAATATCAGCTTCCTGAACATGATGACGTGCCTGCCTATCAAAGCCCGCATATCCCTGATTACAACGACGTTAAAACACAATTTAAAAAACGCTTCAAAAAAGCCAGCAAAAAAGCTCAGCCGCTGCTTAATTTCTTAGATGAAAGCTACCCAGATTTAGAAGCAGACGAAATGCTGTTCTTGTATCAAAAATTAATTAGCGATGGCGACCTTGAAATCAGCCAAAGCCAAGAGAAAGTAAAAATAAAAATTGCCCAGCAACACTTCTCTCTTTACCCATTTAACTCATCGATTGCTGACGATAAAAAAGCAACAGAGCAATAACCATGACAGATATTAATTTAGATGATTTAACACATCTGCAAGCTATTAATAAAAAGCTCACATCAGGCTACCACATTAGCGAACAAGACACGCTGATGTGGCAAGAGCTTGATCAACACATTGACGCTTACCGTGCGTTATTTAATGCCCTTGGCCATGACCTACAACATGATAGCCGTGGCTTTTACTATTTTGGCAGCGACGAAAGCACCCCAAACATGGGGAAAATTTCGCGTGCCATCGCACTGACTATCTACATCTTGATTGAGCACTATGCCAATACCGGTAAAGATCCAATGCGTGCCTTGTTTGACGAGGTAAACGACCTTGAACTAATGCAAACCTTAGTGCAAATCAACAAACACCTGTTTGATCAATTAGAAATCTTCTCAGGCTCAGATTTACGCAAAGATGTGTACCTTCGCATGGTGCGTTTAGGCCTTGCTCGCGAAGTAGAAAACGGCTTTATGTTGCAAGCACCTATTTATCGTTATATCGATGCATTAATGGAAGTAAACGAAGAAACCTACCTAGGAGAGGACGAATAATGCAAAGCCAAAGCCTTTACGGACTCAGCAAACTTGCGCTTTTAAATACCGCTGGCTATGCAAAATGCGTGATCCCTCTGGATAAAAGCAGCTCAATTTGTGCACCCAATAATACTGGTAAAAGCTCGGTGATTAATGCCCTGCAATTTCCACTGATTAATGATTTACGCCTAACAGAATGGGATGGCCACGATTTAGACGAAACCCGAAAATTCTACTTTTCGTCAGATCAATCCTATATTTTACTCGAAGCCGATTTACCTAATGGCCCTGTAGTGATTGGTGTTGCTGGCCTTGGTAAAATTGCCGGTTACGCGCATCAGTTTTTTTGCTATCAAGGTAAATTAGACCTTGAGCACTACACCCAAGGCAAAACCATTGTAAAATTCACCAAGCTTTTTAATCACTTAAAAGAGCAAGGTTTCAATCCAATTGAATTAAAAGCGCAAGAGCTAAACGCCCTACTCACTGGTGGCGCAACCCCGTTTGATGGCGATATCAATTTAAAGATGATCCCGCTTAATAACGTACAAGACTCAGCGATTTACAAAGAGATTTTCCGCCGTATCCTTAACTTGCATAAATTAGGTGCCAGTGATGTTAAGCGCTTTATGCTACGTGTTTTTGAACGTCATATGTCAAACTCACGGGTTGATTTTTATGAAGTATGGCGACGTTCATTCGATAAAGTGAATCGCGCTAAACGTGAATTAAAAGCCCTTGAGTCAATGCAAGAGCCAATCGCCGCCCTTGAATCTATGCTTGAAAACCAAACGGTTTTAAAAGGCAAACTTGCAGCCTATGCGCCAAAAATTGACCAAGCACTGATTGACTTTGAAACCTATCAACAAGAGCAACTCACTGAGCTGAATATAGCCCTTGAAGATATCGAGCACGAAAAGCATGAGTTTGACCAAAAGCAGCAGCTGTATATTCAGCAATCCCGTGATATTGAGCGTAAACAAACTCAAATTGAACAGTGGTTTTTAGACTATCGAGCGCTTAAATCTGAATTTGAACTAGTTAACAAGGCCACTTTAAAAGTAAGCCTTACGCAGCTTAAGCAAGATTATGAATCGCTATCGCATTCATTGAGCAGTGCCCAAGGTCAAAGCTTGCACACGCTAGATTACCGTATTAGCGAAACACAAAAGCAAATTAAGAGCTTAAAACTACAACTGAAGAACCTCGAGTTCAATTTATTCACCCGTATGCGTGAAGATTTATCTTTGAAAGAAGTTGAAGAGATTTCGCGTATTCTAAACCCTGATATCTTATCATTTGCCACCACCAGCAATGG
Source organism: Pseudoalteromonas sp. L21 (assembly GCF_021728035.1). Taxonomy (NCBI): domain Bacteria; kingdom Pseudomonadati; phylum Pseudomonadota; class Gammaproteobacteria; order Alteromonadales; family Pseudoalteromonadaceae; genus Pseudoalteromonas; species Pseudoalteromonas sp. L21. The sequence continues at coordinate 35,578 of NZ_JAKKCV010000001.1, forward strand.
TGATGTTGAGATCACAGACGAAGATGCCTTTGGTGAATTTTTAGAGCAGTTATCGGCAAATGTGAAAGGCGGTGTACTGACTCTTCCTGGCGCAAGCATTAAACTTAAAAAGCTAAGTCCTGTGCAAATGCAAACAGGTGAAAATAAAGAGCAACTAACTGCGCAACTCGCCGCCCTTGAAAACTCACTAAAAGAGTTTAAACAACAGCGCGAAGTGGCTGCTAATGTCGCCGAAAAGCAAAAAGAAAAAGATGCCTTATATGATGAACTAATGGCCTCTGAAGAAGCCTTAAAACGCTTTGAACAATTTGAAGTGATGCAGCAATCAGTCGATGCGCAAACTTTGCTAAAAGAGCAATTAAATTCAGAGCGCGAACAAGTTGACGACTACCTGCAAGACATTCAAAAGAACAGTGGCTCAATCAGCGACCGTCGTTCAATTATCAAGTCGAAAAAAGATTTGCTTGCGCGCCAAGCTGACCGCCTACGCCAAGTTAAATCTGAGCGTATCGATCACACGCTTGATTTTTACGCTGGCAAAGTGACTCCATACATGATTGAAATCAGTATTGATTTTGATAACTTAAGCGATCTCATCCATCACTTTAACAAAGACTGCCAAGAGCTACGTAACTTTGATATCAACGTACGTAACACCTACATGCATATTTACAATGCGGGTATTACTAAATTTGATAACGAAAACGATGAGTTTACTAAATACGAAAAGCTTATTAGCGCGTTTCATAACATTGATAACGAGCGTGATGCCGTTGAGCGTCAAGGTCGTGTTGCGTTAACCGAAGTCGCCGCCACCATTAAAGGCTTGCGCGAAGACTTAGACCGCCTACGCCGCGAAATGAATAGCTTTAACAAAGGGATTAGCCAACACCGAATCTCTAACCTTCAAGCGTTCAAAATTAATGTTATTCCGCGCAAGATGTTGGTTGATAGCATTGATACCATTATCAGTACCTCAAATCAGTTTGAGCAAGGCGATACCCTCGATTTATTAAGCCAAGAGCCTTATAGCGAATCTGCGGTAAACGAAGCAAAAGATCATTTAATTAAGCTTGCTTCAGAAAAAGCCGGTTTAACACTGACCGACTTATTCGATATTCGTTTTGAAGTGGTGAATCGTGCGGGTGACACTGAGCACTTCGAAAAAATCGATTCAGCAGGTTCTAACGGTACACGTATCACTATTAAACTATTATGCGGCATGCTATTCATTCGCTATCTATTAAGTGATCAAGAACAAAACCTGTATCGTATTCCTATTTATATTGATGAAGCGGCAGATATCGACCCACAAAACCAAAAAGCAATTATCGAAACGGCTCTGAGCTTTGGTTTTGTGCCGATTTTTGCTTCTGTTAAACCACAAGTAAGTTGCGACTACATTGTACCTATTCGTACAGTAAAAGATGGCGCGCAAAACTGGGTAGACGAAAAAGACTGGATCGAAGTAGAACACAGTACTTAATACAACATGTCATGGATGACAGCATTTACAATCAATTACAGTACTTTTTTTGAAATGTGCCATAGTAAATAAATAATCATTCAGTTGAATTATTTTTGTGTTATGTTATCAAATAAGTAGTGGAAATTTTGCCAAGGAGCAAACAGTATGAAAAACTTATTAATCGCCACGGCTGTATTACTTTTAGCGGCTTGCGCCAAAACCCCTGATTGGGATTACGACAAATCAGCAGACTTTAGCAACTATCAAACTTTCTCTTGGGTTCCTAACGCGAGCCTAACTAAGAATGTTGCAAACTACCAAATTAGCCCGTTAATGGAAAAACGTGTACGTGAAGCCGTTAATGCTGAGCTTGAAAAAAGCGGTATGAAACTTGTTGATATGGCACAAGCAGATGTACTTATTAACTACCATGCATCGGTTGATAAAAAAATCGACGTTGATACCTTTAATGTCGGTTACGGCGCACGCTGGAACTATTGGGGCATGGGTTACAACACGCAAACAACTACTCGCGAGTATGAAGTAGGCACACTGATTTTAGACGTGGTAGACCGCGCTTCTAACCAACTAGTTTGGCGTGGTGCAAAAGAAGGTCGTTTGCAAAAGAACCAAACACCTGAAAAACGCACTGAGATAATTAAAGAGACAGTTGCTAATATTCTAAGTAACTTCCCACCTAAACCGCAGCAGTAAAGTGTTAACACATCGTTTAAAAGCTCACGAATTGTGAGCTTTTTTGTTTGTGATGATTAAAGTTTGCTATGATGCTGAAAGTAACTCTAAATGGAATTAGAGGTCTTAGAGAAAAAGACCCAAAAAGGAATAAAATGAAATTAACTTGCCCAAACTGTAAAACTAAAATAGCGACTAAAGATATAAAAAAGGTTAACAAAAACAGCCTCTTTATTGAAAATCAATGTCCCTCTTGTCACGCATGGTTTTGCTTAAATAAAACACAGACGATTTTAAAAATCGTTGGTATATCTCTATTGTTAATAACGAGCTTACTTAATATTTTTAATATTAAAACTGAATATAGCCTAGCTTTTTCAGTCATTGGTTTTATAGGCATTTTTATTGCGCTCATCATCACTTTTTTTGGCAAATATGATGCGGTTAAACAATAAACACTGCTCTAAATTACACAACCGCGCCTTAGCGGTTTTTTTATTACCTATTGAAATCTGGTTGGAGTGGTATAACTGAGTGATTCAGATACAATAGCCGCAATTTTGCAGTGAGCGCCTATAGTGTTCACTGCCCTAGGTAAATCAAATACATTCAAGAGAGTTTTAGATGGTACGCGCAGTACAGCTTACACTTCCCGCTTTATTCGTCACTTGCTCAGTGCTAGCAGAAGACGCAAACAATATTGAACAGATCACCGTTGAAGTCTCAGCAACCGCAAATAAGGAGCCTGTCGGCACTTTTGATGCGCCTGTCTCAAATTTAGAATATGACCCCCGTGTAGATTTGCAATCGCGCAATATGGCTGAAGCACAAGCCGATGTAACCATCCGTGGTGGTATTTTTGAAAATACCGGCTTTCGTGTTGGCAGTAGTACCTTATTCGACCCACAATCGGGTCACTACTTCGCTGAAATTCCTGTTGCGCCACAAATGCTTACCGGCCCTGCCATTTTAACAGGTGCTGATAACGCACTGTATGGCATGAACAGCTCTGTTGGTACAGTTTCATTTGGCTGGCGCCCTATTACAAGCACTGGGAGTGTTTCACTTGGCACTGGCACAAATGACTTTAACTTATTAAGCATTCATGCTGCCCACAGCCAAAAGCTTGAAACTATGCCGGATTGGCGGTTAGGGTTTGAAGGTGAGTATTCAAACTCACAAAGTGATGGCTCAATTGATAATGGCGATCACGACTTTGAGCGTGCCTCAGCGCGCATTCAACTTGCCAGTGACTCATCACAAACTGATTTAATGTTCGGACGCCAAGAGAAATTTTTTGGTTGGCCGAACCTTTACACGCCATTTAATTTTAACGAAACCGAAGATCTTGAAACCAAGCTATTGGTGCTAAACCATAAACAAATGTATGGTGAGAACAATAGTTTTGAAGTAACAGGTTATTATCGTAAACATAACGACCATTACGTGTTGTCTCGTGAAAACCCAGCTATGTTTGAAGCATTTCATGAAACCACGGTTAAATCATTGGCACTTTCTGGGCTTCACCGCTTAAATAATCACTATGCAATTAATTATGCTGGGCAATTTATTGCTGATTCAATTGAATCAACATCTCTTGAAAACAACTTTACCTCACGCAATTACACGAAACTAAGTATCTTGCCTGAGTACAAGACTGCCCTTGCATCTAACAAAGAGCTTACTGTTCGTGTTGGTGCTGCATTTGATGATACTAACCGTGATAGCTCAGATACCTCTTTTATTGCCGATGCGAGCCTTAAAGTGGTTAATCAAAATGGCAGTGAACATACTTGGTACGCATCATACGCAGAAGCCACTCAAGTACCTGGTTATACCGCAATTGGTGGCAGTGAAACGGGCGGATTATTTAGAAGTAACTACAATCTTGAGCGCGAAACGACCGATAACCTTGAGCTAGGTTTATTGATTGAACAGTCATCTTGGCGTTTAGATTCAGCTATCTTCTATCGTAAAGATAAAAACCTTACCGATTGGACATATCGCTTTGATGCAACCTCAGCCCGTTTTGCAAACCCAGTTGATATAGACACCTTAGGCGTTGAGTTTTTGGCGAATAAATCGTTTGAAAACACAGAGCTAATTGCCAGCTACACCTATTTAGAAAAGTCCGAAGACTATGGCACGGCTGATATTGATGCCAGCTTTTATGCACTTAACTACCCTGACCACCGTGTAACACTTGGCGCTATATGGCAGCCTATGGATGTACTTGAGCTGCGTATCGATAACGAATGGCGTAAGCAACATAGTAACCGCTTACGTAACTCTGACGATGAAGCCTTCTTTACTCAATTAACGCTAAAGTTTACTCCTGCTCAGTTTGAAAATGTATTTGTTACTTTTGCTGCTGACAACATTTGGGATGAATCTTTTGAAGAAGTCCCAGGTACCCCAGGGCGCGGCGAGCAATATACTCTTAGTGCTACCTATACTTGGTAATCAAAAACAACAATGCCAGTCAATTGACTGGCATTCTCCTATCGCGTTACCGTCTAAGATATCTAACGAACCATAACCAAAATTATATTAAATGCCATAAATAAAACTTTGGTCATAAAAACACAACTGATCCCAGTAACCGTTAAAAAATGTTAAAGGTTCAATCTTTTTTAAGTCATCTGTTCAAGCTCGGTAATTAAATACAGTGCTTGTTCGTTAGTGGTGCCACACACATCAATAGTGGCAGAAAAGTCGCTACACACCTTTGGCCTTGATGCATCACCAAATAATTTACATAGGTTATTATCATCAAGCTGAATACAGCGCTCTCCCGCTGCTTTCCCGTTTGGCATTCCTGGTATCGGTGAGCTAATACTAGGTGCAATACAACAGGCGCCACAGCCTAATCTACATGCCATTTTATCTGTCATTGAGTACCCCTTTTAGAACCTTTGTAGCGTCTTTGTAATATGTGCAATGCTTTGTTACATCTTCAAACGCCTTGTAAACACTTTATTGCGTATGCTTAGCCTATCAAGTTTATTTTAATTACCGTCAACCGTGAGGGACTATCCCGTGGCTAGTAAAAAACAAATTATTCTTCCTATCGCCGTATTAGTCGGTGGCCTAGGAATGGCTTTTGCGTTTGCTTCAATGAAACAAGCGCCGGTCGAAAAACCAGAACAAGACAACCGTCCGCTTGTATCAATAAAACCATTGAACTTTGATGCTATTACGCTCGATGTAAAATCACATGGAATCGTGAAGCCAAAAAACCACACGGAGTTAGTCGCACAAGTCAGTGGCCAAGTTGTGTCACTGTCTGAGCAATTTGTACAAGGTGGATTTGTTAAGCAAGGCGACATTCTAGCACGTATTGATCCAAATGATTACGAAGCAGCATTAATCGAAGCAGAAGCCGGCCTTGCTCAAGCCAGTTCGGCCCTTGAAATTGAACGTGCGCAGGTATCTGTAGCGCAAGCTGAATGGGATCGCATCAAAGGTGACTCAAACCAAGTTATTCCGTCAAAGTTATATTTACGCAAACCTCAGCTTGCTGAAAAATTAGCAAGCTACCGCGCTGCACAAGCGAGTGTAAAACGTGCAAAACGTAATTTAGAGCGCACTTACATTAAAGCACCTTATGATGCCATTATCGACGAGCGATTAATTAGCTTAGGCAGTGTGGTAAACCCTGGCAGTAGCTTTGGTAGCTTAAGCTCAACCTCTATAGCAGAGGTTCGTCTTCCAGTTGCTGATAAAGACTTGCAATATCTAAACAACCAAGGCATTGGTGCAAATGTGTCAATCAGTGCTGAATTTGCAGGTAAACAAACAACATGGCAAGCAACTATTGTTCGCAGCGAAGGTGTTGTTGACCAACGTAGCCGTATGAACTACTTAGTTGCTCAAGTCGCAACGCCTTATGAGCAAAAGCAACCTTTACGCTTTGGCTCTTATATTAATGCGACGATTGAAGGCCGTGCCCTCGATAACGCGATTGTCGTACCGCACCACTTAGTTAAAGATAAAAAAGTCGCTGTACTACAAGATGGCGAAACACTGACATTCAAAACGCTGAATATCGTGCGTGAGCAAAATGGCATGGTGATCGCCGATAATGGCTTGGCTAATGGTGAAAAGTTAATTACCTCTGCACTTGAGTACCCCACAGAAGGCATGGCTGTAAAACTCGATAACGCTGAATTGAGTGTACCGACAACACAATTAGCACTTAAAGAGGAATAAGGCCATGACCACACACAGAGAAAAAGGCCTGATAGCGTGGTTTGCTCGTAACCCTGTTGCGGCAAACCTGCTGATGATTTTCATCTTAGTGGGCGGCTTGCTTACTGCGATGTCAGTTCGAAAACAAATGTTTCCACAATTCGAAAGTAATTGGATCAGCATTCAAGCAATTTACCCAGGTGCTGCGCCACAAGAGGTTGAAGAAGGTATTACCATTAAGGTCGAGGAGTCTTTAGAAGGGCTCGAAGGCATAAAGCGTTTAATCACTTATTCAAATCGTGGCTTTTCACAAGCATGGGTCGAAATAGAAGAAAAATACGACCCGCAAGAAGTGCTTGATGAAATCAAGATGCAGGTGGATTCAATAAACACCTTCCCTGCCGAGATGGAACGCCCAATTGTTCGCCGCGACAAGTTTGAGCAAGAGGTTATGATCCTTGCGCTGTATGGCGATATGAGCAACTACCAACTCAAAGAGCTAGGCAATGATATAAAAGACGAGCTACAAGCTTTACCGCAAATCAACTTAGTCAACTTTTATAGTGGTTTAAACTACGAAATTGGCATTGAAATTAGCCCTGATAAACTACGCGAATATGGTTTAACTTTCCGTGATATCGCAACCGCAGTGCGTAGTTTTTCAGCGAATATGTCCGCAGGTCAAATTCGCTCTGAAAATGGTTATATTTCGATGCGAGTTGAAAACCAAGCGTATCGTGGTAAAGAGTTCGAAAACCTGCCTTTATTACACCTACCAGATGGCGCGCAAGTATTACTAGGCGACGTGGCAACGATTAATGATGGCTTTGAAGAAGGCTTACAATATTCTAAGTACAATGGCAAAAACTCACTAGCATTCGAAATAAATGCTTCCAAAGATCAAGATATAACTAAAGTTGCCGCTGTTCTTAAAAAATACCTTGCAGATAAAGCCCCACAATTACCTGCTGGTGTAAAACTATCGCCTATTGTTGATTTAACTTACTACCTTGAAGGTCGTCTTAACATGATGATCGACAACATGGTTTGGGGTGGTATTTTAGTTATGGTAGTACTTGCCCTATTCTTACCATTACGCTTAGCATTTTGGGTCATGATGGGTCTGCCTGTTTCATTCCTTGGTGCATTTTTAATGATGCCTTTGGGCTTTTTAGATATCACCATCAACTTAGCCTCTTTATTTGCATTCATACTGGTGCTGGGAATTGTGGTTGATGATGCCATTGTAGTCGGTGAATCGGCCAGTGCTGAAATTGAAAAACACGGCCACAGCCTTGATAACGTAGTACGTGGCGTTAAACGCGTTGCCATTCCTGCCACCTTTGGTGTGCTAACCACAATTGCAGCCTTCTTACCACAAACACTCGCATCAGGCCCAGGGTCTGCCTTCTCTAAAGCCATTGGTGGTGTGATTATCCTGTGCTTAATCTTCTCTTTGATTGAGTCAAAACTGATTTTACCTGCTCACTTAGCAGCAATGAAAAATAAACCAGCGAATCCTAAAAACCCGTTACATCGATTACGTTTAGGTATGGATAATGGTTTAAAAAGTTTTATTGATAATTACTACACACCATTTATTGGTCACTGCATACACTACCGTTATACCGTGATCGTAGGCTTTATATGTGTATTGATTGTCAGCGGCGGTATGTTTGCAGGTGGATTAGTAAAATTTGTGGCGAACCCTAAGATCCCACATGATTTTCCACGAATTTCTATAGAAATGAACTTGTCATCTTCTGAACAAGCAACTCTTGAGACAGCTCAAACGATTGAAAAACTAATTTTAGATGTCGATAAGCAACTTGAAGAGCAATATGGTCAAGCGATGATCCGCGACTTATCGGTTAGTTTGCGCGGTCGTACAAGTGCACGCATTATGGCTATTTTAGTTGAACCGGACTTACGCCCTATTGATACCTTCCAATTAAGTGCAATGTGGCGTGAGCAAATGCCGCCTCTGCCTGGCGTGAAAACATTAAACATTGAAGACAGTATCATGAATGGCGGTCGTGATGATGGCGATGTTAGCTTCCGCTTAGAAGGTAAAGATATCAACAAGTTAAAAGAAGTGGCCGCTAAACTAAAAGAAAAGCTTAATGGTATGCAAGGTGTCGGTGATGTTAATGACTCACTGCAATCAGCAACCGATGAAGTACAACTTGAGCTTAAACCGCTAGCTTACAGTCTTGGTTTAACATTATCAGACGTTGCATCACAAGTCAGCTTTAGCTACTACGGTCTTGAAGCACAACGTATTTTACGTGACGGTGAAGAGATTAAAGTGATGATCCGCTACCCTCGTGAATCTCGTAACGCGGTAAGTGACATCACAGATGCACGGATCATTACACCAACCGGTGTAGAAGTTCCTCTTGCAGAAGTCGCAAAAGTAAATATTGTTGATGGTGTAAACCGTATTCGTCGTGAAAACGCCAAACGTACTGTAAACGTATGGGCCGCAGTTAACACAGACCAAGCAGAACCATTTGCCATTGCGAAAGAAATCCGCGATGAATACTTACCTAGCCTACTGAAAAGCTACCCTGGAGTTGAAAGTAACGTAGCCGGTCGCATTCAAGAAGAAATGGACAGCGTTGCAGAGCAAATACGTGATTTTGCTTTATCAATGCTGATTATCTTTGCATTGTTAGCCATTCCACTGCGTTCATATTCACAGCCGTTCATTATTATGTCGGTGATCCCTTTTGGTGTGATAGGTGCCATGTTCGGTCACATGATTTTAGGCATGACCATGAGTAGCCTATCGGTATTCGGTATCATCGCTGTTGCTGGTGTGGTGGTGAATGACTCGCTGGTTATGGTTGATTTTGTTAATAAAGCGCGCGCCGAAGGAGTTGCGATAAAAGAAGCTGTCATGCAAGCAGGTGCTCGTCGTTTTAGAGCAATACTACTTACTTCAATTACCACATTTATCGGTGTCTTACCGATTATAATGGAAACAAGCTTACAAGCGAAAATTGTCATCCCTATGGCGGTTTCACTCGCTTTTGGTGTGTTGTTCGCCACGGTGATCACACTTATCTTAATTCCATGTCAGTACGTGGCGCTGGAAGACTTTAAGCGCTTAATTAGCAAGTTAAAAGGTAAAAAGGCTGCACCTGAAGCTGAGTTACATACAAGCAGTCACTAACCTTTCTCATCCCAACCTAAAACGCTTGGTAAGTTTCTTGCCAAGCGTTTTGTCATATAAAGAGAAATAAATGCGACATAACACCAAAACTCAGGTACGGTATAAAAGTTAATCAATCGTATAGTAAAAAACACTTTCAATAGATGAAAAACAAGGAGTTAAACCTAAAAAATAAAATAGAACAATAATCACAACAAGGGAAAAAAATGAAAACATTAGAGAACTATTTAAAGCCATTAATGCTGGTATCTGTATTACTCTTTGCAAACCTTGCTTTTAGTAAAGAAAAAGCACAGCAAATGGCTGACTTTATTCAAGAGTTTCATAATTATAAACAGTTTAATGGTAACGTCTTAGTTGCTAAAGAAGGCAAAATACTTTTTGAAAAAAGTTATGGTTATGCCAACTTCGAATGGGATATAAAACATAGCAAAAACAGTAAGTTTAGGATTGGCTCAATTACAAAACAATTCACAGCGATGCTAATTCTACAACTAGCTCAACAAGGCAAACTCAAGCTTGACGAACCATTAGCAACCTACCTACCCGATTATAGGCAAGATTCCGCTAAGAAAATAACTATCCGTCAAATACTTAACCATACATCAGGTCTTGGTAATTACACACAAACAAAAGACTTTGGCGAAAAATACAGCAGAAACCCATATAGTGTCGATCAGTTTATCCGTCTGTTATGTAGTGATGATTTAGTGTTTGAGCCTGGCACCCAATTTCGCTATAGCAACTCAGGCTATTTTATTTTAGGGGCAGTCATCGAAAAAATAACAGGAAAACGCTACCAAGATGTCTTGCAGGAAAATATTCTAACACCACTCAATATGGCTAATACAGGCTACGATTCACACAGTAAAATTATAAAATATCGTGCATCGGGTTATGCTAATGACTTAGCAGGTTATAGCAACACTGACTATCTAGATATGTCCATTCCTTATGCTGCAGGTGCAATGTACTCAACCGCACGTGATTTAGTAAAATGGGATCAAGCTCTTTACTCTAACCAACTGTTGAATGCTGAATATAAAAAGCAAATGTACCAAGTATCTAACCAACGAGATTATGCACTCGGCTGGGAGGTTAAAAAGTTAGATAAAGATCAATATGGTAAAGCGTTGACTCAAATACAGCATGGCGGTGGTATTAATGGCTTTAATGCGTTTATTAGCCGAGTTATTGAAGATAAACTCCTAATCGTTATTTTAAATAACACAGGTGGTGCACCATTAACCCCCATGACTAATGGGCTTCTCAATATTTATTACGAAAAGCCTTATGAAGCGGCTACTGAGCATGCTGATAGCATACTATACAAAGCACTTAAGGATGGCGGTATTGCTGCACTAAAAGAAAAATATGCAGAGCTCGTCACTCATCATAAAACGCCTCGTGAGCGAACGATTAATTACTTTGGCTATGAATTAATGCAAATGAATAAATTAAATGCAGCGGTGGCAGTATTTGAACTCAATAGTCAGCATTATCCCGACTCTGCCAATACCCATGACAGCCTAGGTGAAGCCTATTTAGCTGTTGGGGAAAAGCAAAAAGCGCTCATCAGTTATAAAAGAGCCCTTGAGTTAGATCCTGAAAGTGAAAGTGCAAAAAACGCTATTAAGCAACTTCAATAGAGACGAAGCCACCGTAAGTGGCTTCTTTTAATTTTAGCACGCCTGTTTTTGATTAAGCTCGATATAGGCTACCAAGTCTTCAATCGAGACGACAGGCATAGCGTGCTCAATGGCAAACGTGCTTACCTCTGGTAAGCGAGCCATTGAGCCATCTGGGTTTGTTAACTCACAAATAACTCCAAAAGGCGCTAAACCCGCTAGCTGCATTAAATCGACTGACGCCTCGGTATGACCTCTACGAACAAGCACCCCGCCTGTTTGCGCACGTAAACCAAACACATGGCCTGGACGAGATAAATCTTCTGGTTTTGCTTTTTCTGCTGTGGCTGCTTTAATTGTGGTGACACGATCAGCCGCTGACACGCCTGTTGTCACGCCCGTTTTGGCTTCAATAGTGACAGTATACGCGGTTTTGTTCTGACTGGTGTTATGCTCAACCATTTGCGGTAAGTCGAGCTGTTTAACACGCTCATCGCCCATGCAAAGACACACAATACCGCTGCCCTCACGGATCATCATAGCCATTTGCTCGGTTGTTAGGTGCTGTGCTGAATACACAAAATCACCTTCATTTTCACGGTTTTCGTCATCTACCACAAGCACGCCCTCACCTTGCTGCAATGCAGCAATAGCACGTTCAACGCGTTCAAGTGGTTCGCCGAACTGGCTTAGTAAAGAAGACTGAATCATCATTTTTAATACCTATTAAATTAAATATGAAAAGATTCAGGACATTGAAAGGCACAGCAAAAAAGACCACCCGAGGGCAGCCAATTACTGTTTTATAGATTAACTATATTCTCTTTCATCCGGACTATCACCGTCGGCTCTGGCCTCTCACCAGATCTGCTGACCTTCAACCAAAGGTTAAAGCGCTCGCGGGCTCACTTAACATCGTTAAGTATACCGCCGGTGGGGAATTTCACCCCGCCCTGAGAATGTTGCTTAATCATAAAGACGAATAAGCCCAGTTATTCTATACTTAAAATAATTAGTTATCGAGTACCTGCTTATCTAAAATGCCTTTTTCAATCAGTTGATTGAGAATCGCCTTCGTTTTTTCTCGACATATATCTCTCACTAAACGAACAGCAGGTGTGATTGATTGCCTGCTTGGGCAAATTAACCAAAGCTCTGCACAAAGGTGCGGGTAATTTTGCATAATAGGTACGACCCGCCCTGTTAATAAATCATCACTGATATCTATGCATGATTTCACAGCAAGGCCTTTACCGGCCACGCACCAACGCCTTACTAGGTCACCATCATTAGACGCACGGCGGCCTTGCATTTTCACCTTAAAACGCTCGGTTCCGTTGGTAAATTCCCAGACATTATTGATGATATCTTGCAGTTGATAAAATAGGCCTTGATGCTGATTTAATTCATCGGGATGTATCGGCGCGCCATATTCAGCAATATACTCTGGTGTTGCACATAACAGCCTTGGCACATTACATATTTTAAACCCATATAGATTTGAGTCTGATGGTGAGCCATACCTAAGCGCAAAATCAACGGAGTCACGATAAAAATCGACATTACTATCACTGATGTGCGGTCGCATGCTGAGTTTGGGATACTCATCCAAAAGCTCATCTAACCAAGGGATAATAATATTGCGTCCCAAATCAGAAGAAAGTGCAACCCTTAGTTCTCCTTCTATTTCATCATGCTCGCCTTTTAGCGCAAGTGTTGCCTGCTCAAGTGTCGCCAATGCTTGTTGGCATTGCGGTAAAAAACGCTCTCCCGCGGCTGATAATCTTAAGTGACGAGTGGTACGAACAAAAAGCTCTGCGCCAAGGGCTGCCTCTACTCGCTTTATTGCAGCACTCGCCGTCGCAGCGCGCATATCTAACTTAGCCGAAGCTTGGGTTATACTACGAAACTCCGCCACCTTGAGGACTAATTTGAGATCTTCAACCTGCATATTAACTAAAATTTTTTGATAATGTTTATTTGATTATGCGCTTTATCGTAAAGTATGCAAAGCGTACACTGCACCTAATGTTATACATGCGGGAGCAATTACATGACACACCCTATTATTTCTGACTTACAACGCCGTTATACAAGTAAACGCTACGATGCATCAAAACACGTTAGCCAAGAAGATTTAAACATTATTTTAGAAGCGTTACGTTTATCGCCTTCATCAATAAATTCTCAACCTTGGAAATTTGTTGTCATTGAGTCTGAGCAAGCAAAGCAACGCCTTCACGATAGTTTTGCTAACAAGTTTCAATTTAATCAGGTGCATGCTAAAGCGGCATCACACACCATTTTATTTGCCTATAATCCAAGCTATAAACGTGAAGATTATGAAAAAGTAATTGATGCTGATATCGCTAACGGCCGAACTAAAGCTGAAAATAAAGAGCAAGCCTTTGGGGCGTTTGCCTTTGTCGATTTAAATACCGATGAACAAGGCAATAATGCTGCATGGACCAAGTCACAAACTTACATCGCTTTGGGTAATACTATGCACACAGTGGCGCGTTTAGGTATTGATTCAACGCCGATGGAAGGTGTTGATAAAGAGCTATTGAGTGAGTTATTCGCTGATGAGTTAGACGGGTATGTTTGTGAAGTAGCCCTTGCTATCGGCTACCATGAACCTGAACAAGATTACAACGCGGCATTACCAAAATCACGATTAGATAAAAATACGGTGATTAAAGTAATTTAATAACCCTTTTAATAACCCTTTTAATACCTTGAATTAATACCTTGAAGTGAGTTGAAGTTCACTTCAAGGTTCATCGTCATATTATTCGTCAGTCGACTTTTTACGAGAATGTGCAGTGCCTGACACGCGTGTTCGCTTGTTAAAAGGCTTTTTACTTTGAGTTTTAGCCGCAGATGACTTTCCACCTGCTAGTTTATTTGTGCCTTGTTGCCCTTTATTTTGCTGTGGCCGCTTTGCCGTTTTAGGTTTTGGCTTTTGTGTTTGCTCTTGATCTGGACTTTTCGGCTTTTTTGGTTTCTTTGGTTTTTTAGGCTTTATTGGTCGTGTATCAAGTGGCTTTTCTGCAACTGGCTTAGTTGGCTCAAAACCTGACTCTGTAGCACGCGGAATTAATTGCCCAATAAAACGTTCAATACCATAAAGGTCATCTGCATCATCAGCGGTTACAAATGAAATTGCATGTCCCGACGCGCCAGCTCTACCCGTTCGACCAATACGATGAACATAATCTTCGTATACATTTGGTAAGTCATAATTAACTACATGCGGTAGCTCAACAATATCTAAGCCTCGTGCCACGATATCAGTGGCAACTAATACTCTTACATCACCATTTTTGAAACCTTCAAGTGCTTTAACACGCGCCCCTTGCGACTTATTACCATGTATAGCTGCACCACTGATATCATCGCGCTCAAGTTGCTTAACCAAACGATTAGCGCCGTGTTTCGTGCGACTAAACACCAACACCTGTTGCCAATCATTGGCGCGAATTAAGTGGCTTAGCAAAGCTGTTTTTCTTGACTTATCAACAGCATAAACTGATTGCGTCACTGTTTTTGCAGTGGTATTTTTTGCTGCAACTGAAATTTCTACCGGATCGTTAATTAAGCCCTTTGCCAGCGCACGGATTTCATCTGAGAAGGTCGCAGAAAACATCAGGTTTTGACGCTTTGCAGGTAATTTAGCAATGATGCGCTTAATATCATGAATAAACCCCATATCAAGCATACGGTCTGCTTCGTCGAGGATAAGCACTTCTAAATCATCAAATTTAATCGCATTTTGGTTATGTAAATCCAACAAGCGACCAGGTGTGGCGACAAGAATATCAACGCCTTTGCGTAAACGCATCATTTGCGGATTAATTTTAACACCGCCATAAACAACAAATGAGCTTACATTTGAATGCTTAGCGTACTGCTCGACGTTTTCGCTCACTTGTAAAGCAAGCTCTCGTGTTGGAGCCAGAACAAGTGCACGCGCACGGTTTGCACCTGCTTTTTTACCCTTTGTTAATAACTCAATGAGTGGCAATGTAAAACCTGCTGTTTTACCCGTTCCTGTTTGCGCTGCCGCCATAACATCACGGCCAGCAATAATTGCAGGAATTGCCTGTGTTTGAATAGGCGTAGGTGTTTCATAACCTTTTTCTAAAACCGCATCAACTAAAGACTGTGATAATCCTAAGCCATCAAAACTCATAGTGTCTCTCAAATTCAAAAAATCAGCTGAATTGCCGAAGTGCGCGCATTATACCTAGGATAGTCAATAATGCATGGAATTATTTTATTAAAGGGAATTTGGGCACGAAAGTAGCTTTAGCATCTGAGGCACAAATTTAGGGCTGCACTCCTTGTGTATTTTTCCAAAGGTAATGTGAAACAAATGCTACATATGCAGTGCTACACCTGCTGCAAGGTGTATCTTTGTGAATCGGTGAAGTCCTCACTAGGCTATTATAAAAAACTCTAAAAATCATATAGTTGAAGTTACTAACAAAAAATAATTAAACATGGTGCGCAGATTGCTGAATGCCCTTTGCACGACACAACCGTTTTAGCTAAATCCATGTGTCAGAAGCTTTTTTATCTAATTTAAGAGAATCACCTATGTCTAATATTCCAGTATATCAAAATTATATCAATGGCCAGTTTGTGCAGCATTCAGCCAACTATATTGAAGTAATGAACCCTGCTAACGGAGACGTATTATCTAAAGTTCCCAGCGCAGACAAGGTTGAAGTAGAACAAGCCATCCATGCAGCAAAACAAGCACAACCAGCGTGGGCAAGTAGACCCGCAATTGAGCGTGCGCAATACCTTCATAAAATTGCTGAAAAAATACGGCAAAACATTGATCGGCTCGCGCTTGTGATAACCCAAGAACAGGGTAAAGTATTGAGCCTAGCGAGGGTAGAAGTCAACTTCACTGCCGACTACCTCGATTATATGGCGAGTTGGGCTAGACATATCGAAGGCGAGATAATTACCAGTGATAGAAAAGGAGAAAATATTTTTCTATTCAGAAAGCCGCTAGGTGTTGTTGCCGGTATCTTACCTTGGAATTTCCCCTTTTTTCTCATTGTAAGGAAGATGGCACCCGCTTTAATTACTGGGAATACCATTGTCATCAAACCGAGTGAAGAAACCCCCAATAACTGCTTTGAATTCACCCAGCTCCTCGATGAAGTTGGTTTACCTCAAGGTGTGTTTAATGTGGTATGCGGATCAGGGCGAAATGTTGGCCAAGCCCTTTCCTCTAGCGAAGATATAAACATGATTAGCTTTACAGGGAGTGTAGAAACGGGCTCTGTTATTATGTCTGCCGCAGCAAAAAATATCACTAAAGTAAACTTAGAGCTTGGGGGGAAAGCCCCCGCAATTGTGCTTGATGATGCCAATATAGATCTTGCTGTAAGTGCCATCAAAGCATCACGTATAACTAACACAGGACAAGTATGTAATTGCGCCGAGCTTGTTTATGTACACGCGAAGGTTGCTGATGAGTTTATTAGAAAAATATCCGATGCAATGGCATCAACACGTTATGGCGACCCACAACTAGACCCTGATATCGAAATGGGCCCGCTGGTTAATAAATCTTGCTTAAATAAAGTAGCCAGTATGGTTGAACAAGCTATTGCAGAGGGTGCAAAAGTGGCAACTGGCGCAAAGGTAGCCGACACCGACAGTGGCTACCATTACCAACCCACTGTGTTGGTTAACTGCCATGCCGATATGGAAATTATGCGCAAAGAGATTTTTGGTCCTGTACTGCCCATTCAAATCGTTAGCAGTTTAGAAGAAGCCATTGAACTTGCAAACTCACTAGAATACGGACTCACTTCTTCTGTCTATACTCAAAGCCTTAACCAAGCTATGCGTGCCATAGAATTACTTAATTATGGTGAAACCTATATAAATAGAGAAAACTTTGAAGCTATACAAGGCTTCCATGCAGGCACCAGAAAATCAGGAATTGGTGGCGCTGATGGCAAACACGGTTTGTATGAATTTACGCAAACACACGTCGTGTATATACAGAACTAATTTAAGTTAATTTATCAAAAAATAAAGCCGCAACACATGTTGCGGCTAATACGGAATCATTAAAGCCATTCACTTAAGCTTAAAAGCTAACTGATGCTTCGACAATAACACCATCCCATTCTGTACCGTCGCCAACCCCAAATAACGCCGTTCCTCCCCCTGAAAATTGTTCTTCTTCCTGTCTAACATACTCTAATTTGAATAAGGTGGAATCATTCATCCACCAGCCTCCTCCAACTTGGAGTCGAGTCGCGGTATTATTATTGTTGATATTGCCACTTTCGTTGTCAGACTCAGCATAGCGAGCGGCTAGATAAAAATGCTTGTTAAAAGTATATCGACCCTCAATAGACCAAAATTGCATTTCTGACTCTTGCTCAATGTAACTAGTCTGAAAACTACCCTGCCCATTAGCCCAACTAACATCGTCCTCGGCTCGACCATACAAAGCATGCAGTAAAATAGAGTCAGTCATGTATTGAATGTCAGCTTGCCATATAAACGCATCTACCCCAGGCACAATGAGAGGATGTGTAGCTCGTGCATTAGGGGCTGTGCTGGCAAACTGATAATTATCACCGTCGCCAACCGCAATTAACGACCCCGCAGATTTGCCTGTAACCGCACTTATTTCATGATTGGTAGAAAAAACACCTGCGCCAAACGATAGGCCATTAGCTAAATTATAAGTACCACGTAAGCCAAGGTTGTACCCCCGATTATCTGAAAAATCTGCAAAAAAATCAGGTACTGAAATAGTTCCATCCCAAGTTACTGTACTGCCATTATTTAATTCATGTACACCATAAAACCAGATACCTTCTTCGGCAGTGATCATATCAACAAGACTATTTCCCACAAACGGATTAGTTTGCACTGATGCGCCATCGGAATAACGCAAAAAGTTTTGTGTGGTCGAAACAACATTACCAAGCCTCACACCTACATCTTGATTAATCTGGTATTGGATCCACGCTAAATCTTGACTGATACTCGCGCTGCCATCATTCCAATCATTTGGCTCTTCAGCAAGCTCAGCAAAAATAGAAAGTTGCTCCGTGACTTGTGCATTAATATTGAGGCCAAATCGTAAGCGATGAAACCCTGAGTCAGTTTTAGCATTGCCTGGATCTGCTGCCGCCCCCTCAACTTCCATCCCAGTTTGCCAACTTTGCATAATGCCACCAGACAATTCAATTCGGTCTAGCCAATTTTCTGCACTCATAGCGCTAAAACAAGCTAAACTCAACGACGTTGCTACTGCTATTTTTTTTAATTTCATTATTATGTTTCCCTTATGAAGTGTACTTCGAACATAAGGGATGGCAAAGACTATGCCATTGAAATAAAAACAAACAACAAATTGATTTTAAAGTGTTTTTTACTTTAAACACATTGAAGCGTATTCAGTTTAATTCCTTAAAATCAAACTAATGTCGCAGGTCAATTGTCACATTTTGCTACATACATCGACAGCAAACAAAAACCACTTTTAGCAAGCATTATTAGGCTGAACAATCTTATACTTTTCCATTTTTCTATACACTGTAGAACGGCACACATTAAGCTCTTCAGAAACAGACGTTATATTCCAACGATGTTTTTTAAGCGTTTCAATTAGTAACTGCTCTTCATGGCAGGCAGTAAATTTAGCTAAGGCTTTTTCCTTTTTAAAAGAGCCCGCCGTTTTATGATCTGTAAGTGAAGAAAAGTGTTCGATTAAATCATCTGGAAAGCAATTAATGGTTATTTCAGCTCCTTCACACACCGCTACCGCATACTTAATTACGCTAATCAGTTGTCTTATATTGCCAGGCCAAAAATAAGATTCAAGTGCTCTTTTAGCATCATCGGCTATGCTCAAACCATGCACCGCCACGCATTCTCGTTCGAGTATGTTATCAATAATAAAGGATTTATCAGACCGTTCTCGAAGTGCTGGTAACTTTAAAACCATACCGTTAAGACGATAATAAAAATCCTCTCTAAACTCTTTTAATTCAATAAGTGTTTTTAGATCTTGGTGTGTTGCAGAAATCACTTGTAAATCTAATGCGATAGGCTCAATCCCCCCAAGAGGCATAGTTTCGCGCTCAGCTAAAACTCGTAATAGCCGAGTTTGAAGTTGTACCGGCATATCACCTATTTCATCTAAGAAAAGTGTGCCGCCATTTGCCTGCTCAAGTTTTCCTTTCATACCTTTTTTATGTGCACCGGTAAAGCTACCGCCGAGATAACCAAACAACTCACTCTCTATTAGTGTTTCAGGTATCGCGGCACAGTTTAGCGCCACAAATGGTTTATCAGCACGGGGACTCGATTCATGAATGGCGCGCGCAAAAGCCTCTTTGCCTGTTCCTGTCTCACCGGTAATCATAATAGGTATGTCTTTATCAGCAACCAAAAGTGCTCGACGAACAAGCTGTTGCATAGAGGCATCTTCACCATTCAATTCATTAATCGGCGGGTGTTTAGTGCATTTCTTCCTATGCACTTTTGACTCTGCTTGCACCAATGGTAATGCCTTACTTTTTGGCACTTTTAAAGTTAATTCAACGTTTTCTGACAGCAATGGAAGTTGCACATTAACCGCTTTATTTCCTCCATTTGTTTTACTTAATAAACTATCCAGAGACAAACCAACAAATTGCTCAACATTAATACCTAGCAACGATTGATGCGATTGAAAATGAGACATAAAATAAAAAAATGCCGCGTGATTTGCACCAATAATTGTCCCTTTCTCATTAATAGCGATGAGTTGTTCTTGGGTGATATCAAAAAAACTTTCAGCCGACTTTATACTTAATATGAGTTGGTTTTTATAGCTTGTATGCAAATAGCTATTTTCAATCATGCGCCCATATAACATCACCATTTTCAGTGTCATAAGCTGATGGTGCTTGTTTTGGTCAGCTCCAATACACGACGCGTTTAAGCAACCTAGCAACTCTCCCATGGGATCAAAAATAGGTGTAACGGAGCAACTTAACTCTTTATGACTTGCATAAAAATGTTCAGCCTTATGAATGATCAAAGGAGCTTTTTCAATAAGGCATGTACCAATGCCATTAGTACCGACTTGGTTTTCAGCCCACCTTGCACCTATGAGTAAGCCTGACTGTTTACTCAAACTTTCCTCTTGAGTAGATAAACTCGTTGCTAAGGTTAAGCCTGTGGCATCAGTTAAAATTGCAGAGTAACCTACATCAGCAATACGATTAGCCAAACCAACAAGGCCGCATTTCCCCGTATTTAAAAAGGTCTCTCTGAGCTGGAGTTGCGATCGCATTTCGCTGGAAGAAAGCACCTCAACTTCATTAAACGCATAAGGGTCTAAGCCATAATTGAGCAAACTTCGCTTCCATGATCGCGCGATATATTTAGATGGTTGAATGTTACGTAGTTGAAATTCTGTGGACATAAACGACTGAGCACTACTAACGTCCATAGGGTGTGGAGTGTGTTTCATCACCTTGCTACTCCGTTCTATTGTTGTCGGGCAATTTAAGTAGCAGCATTAGGCTGGAACTATAAAAGCCTCAGTCTTTGTTTCTAAAACTATCACAGAAATTTAATCTAACAATACGCCTTTTACCCTATTTTAATTTTGATTCATGATAATTTTGCAATACAAAAACATGTCTCTCGGTTAAAAAAGCCGCTCACATTGATTTATTTTTGAGACAAGTGTCAAACTCTTAGCATCCTCTCTTCAGGTTATAAATTTTTCTTTATTTAGGTGTCTCATTGTTGCATGCATGTTGCGACACCTGTTTCTCTTTTCATACGGAAACATACACTCAAGAACAACCAAAATAAAAATATCTATTTAATATCAATTGGTTATCAACGTTAAAATTACTAAAAACTGTTGGCATATAATTTGGTACTAAGGTCATTCAAACTAAAACACCTTCAGAGGTTACAATGAAAAAAATGACAAATTTGAATCTGACTTACCTAAATTGCTGTTTAATATTCACTGGGATGTTGATCAACACACACGCATCAGCGGCCAGTTTAACTAAGCTCACAAAAGAAATTAAAAACTATAAACCAGTTACGCAAAAAAGGCTGAATGAAGCAGACCCAAAAGACTGGCTACTACCCAAAGGCAATTATGAAGGATGGATGTATAGCAAGCTGACGCAAATAAACAAAAAGAATGTTAAGTCTTTAAAGCCAGTATGGACGTACTCAACAAACTTAGATTCTGGTCACGAAGCCCCTGCCCAAGTAAACAATGGCGTTATGTTTGTTTCTACGCCTTACAATCATGTAATTGCGTTAGACGCTAAAACAGGGCAAGTTTTTTGGCGCTATACGCACGACAACCCTTATGACTTATCTGTTATGCACAATACTAGCCGCGGCATCGCTCTGTGGGATGATAAGGTTTACGTAGCAGGACTTGATGGCACGTTAAATGCCCTTGATGCAAAAACCGGTGAGCGAGTATGCCAAGCACAAATCGGCGACTGGAGCACAGGTGCGTATATCACCTCTGCACCCACACCTGTAAAGGGCAAGATTCTTGTGGGTCCCTCTGGCGGTGAATATGGTGTCCGTGGTTTTTTGGAAGCTATGGACGCTAAAACATGTAAACAAGCATGGCGCACATACAGTGTACCAGGCCCTGGAGAGGCAGGACACGAAACGTGGAAAAAAGAAGGTAAACGCCCAGATGCATGGAAGTATGGTGGTGGCAGCATGTGGATGCCAGGTAACTATGATCCAGAAGCGGACGTACTTTATTGGGGAGTAGGTAACGGTTCACCTTGGTTAGGTGATCAACGCCCAGGGGACAATTTATACGTTGCCTCCTCCATTGCTATGAACCCTGACAGTGGCAAAATTGTTGGTCATTTCCAATATCATCACAATGACTCATGGGATTGGGCAGCGATGAATGCGCCTATGCTCGTTAATTTCAAAAAAGGTAATAAGACGGTTAAAGGCTTAGTCTCTCCCCAGCGTAATGGTTATTTATATTGGCTAGAACGTAGCAATAAGGGGAAAATTAGCTATGTCGAAGGACAACCGTTTGTAAAAAATAACGCATTTAAATCATTAGATAAAGAAACTGGACGTCCTACTTATGATTACAAACATGTGCCTGTAACAGGCAAACGCGTTGATTATTGCCCAAGTCTATGGGGCGGGAAAAACTGGCCATATGAAGCCTATAACCCCGAAACAGGCATCATCTACGTTCCTGCCAACAACAATCTTTGTAATTCTTTTATTGGTAAATTTCAAGATGATGTTGAACCTGCTTCAGGACAGTTCTGGGCTGGTATCGACATACCCGATCTAGATGTTTACCTAGACAATCCTAAAAAAGGAGTTGGTCAACTACAAGCGTGGAATATCAATACACGTAAAAAAGTTTGGCAACATGACTTTGGCAAAACCATGAATTGGGGCTCTGTACTATCCACTGCTGGTGGCATTGTATTTAATGCAGGCACGAACGATCGTATTTTACGCGCGTTTGATTCACAAACTGGCGATGTGCTGTGGGAGTTCCCTCTTAACTCGACAGCTATTGCCCCACCAGTGAGCTATGAAGTCGATGGGAAGCAATACATTGCCATTACCGCAGGTTACGGTGTGGATGCACATTGGACAAACAGCGTGCTGGCAGAGAAAGATAAATCAGGCGAGTGGATTGCTGATGTACCTGAAGGTGGCGTGATTTGGGTATTCGCTTTACCCAATTAATTTACCAACTAAGCGAAAAGCCCGCATGCTTTTCGCTTTCACGTATTACTAGCTAAGGCGCTAATTTTATAAAATAAAGGTACCTCATGACACAAAATGCATCTTCAAAGAAAATCATCGATTTGCCATGCACACAGAAAACTAACGATGACGATTTAGCTCAAAACCACCCCGACAATTATTTTCGTCGTGATTTTGTAAAATATCTCGCTATCGCCATCCCAATAGTTAATCTGCCTTTAAGCACTGGGGTAAATGCAACCACTAAACCTGAAAGACGTCCTCCCCAAGCAGGAGATCGACTCACTTACTTTCAAAAATCAAAACGTGGGCAGATTATTAAGCTGTCGGATTTAAAAGAATTAGACAAACCTCTGCTGGTTGTTCCTTTCGATGTTGAAAATAATGTGGTTAAAGATGGCTCTCGCTACAACCAAATACTGCTTCAAAAGTTACCCAGTGAATTACTCTCAGCAGCAACAAAAAAACTTTCAGACCAAGGTGTTATCGCTTATTCAGCAATTTGCACACATGCCGGTTGCCCTGTCACCGGGTGGATGGCTGATGAAAAAAACTACATGTGCCCTTGTCACCAATCTGTTTTTAATCCTAAAGATAGCGGCGTGGTTGTGTCAGGTCCTGCTACACGAGGATTACCTGCAATTGGGCTAAAAATTGAAGCCGATGAAATTATCCTAACCAATACATTTAATAGCTGGATTGGTTTTGGCAAAAGACCCAAATAATGGAGAAGCGTCATGAATATTCAAAAAAATTTACTCAATTTAACAACCCTAATTATCATTATTTTAATGTCGATGAAAGTGCTTGGTGCGGCTAAACCTATAACCGGTGTGAGCTGCCAAGAAGGCTTTTATATTCTTACACCAGATAAACATATCCATTGGATAAGGGATCAACAAAAAGAGCGCACGCTTGTTTATTCTGAAGGTGACGATATTTATGCCATGGCTGAATGTGGCACAGGCGTAATAACAGTATTTGAAAACAAACAGTTGCAAACACCCCACTATAGCGCTTATTACAGTCCTAACTGTAGAAATATCGGCGTAGAAGTAGGTGAAACAAAAAGCATTTATCAAGGCGAAGTTAAAATAAATCACATACAAGCAACACCTAAAAGCCTAAAAATACGCCTTGCTAACAATGCACTTTTTAGTAGTAATAGCTGTACTGATCTTGTGATGCAAAGCGAGTAAGCAATGAAAGACACACATTATTACCTTGCTTTTACTCTAAGCGCTTTAGCAGCAGCCTGTTTGTTTAATTACTCAGCGGCAAGTAACAAAGAAAATGAAGAAGAACAATCACTTAAGCAACTGCTAAACACCCTAAATGAGAGCTATACGTTAACAGTTGATGTAACCGCTCCTCGTTTGAATACACCCATGTTTACACTAGGAATGGAGTTATTTTTTAGCAAAGCGTTAAGTGGCAATCAAGATGTAGCCTGTGCAAGCTGTCACCACCCATATCTAGCAGGCGGTGACAGCCTTAGCCTACCCATAGGTGAAGCCCCCTATGATGAGGATATAATTGGCCCAGGCCGCTGGCATGACTGGCAACGCTCAGCAGATCCAAAAGCAGATGGTGCTCCGAATGTAGCACGGCATTCACAAACAATTATTAATGCTTCTTTGTACAAAGAAGCCATGTTTTATGATGGCCGTATTTTTGTACTTGAAAATGATATTCGCATAGCGGATACCCCTCTACCTCACCGCACCCCTGACAGTAATTTATGGCAAGGAGATCAGTTAGCAGGAAAAAACTTACTCGCAACACAAGCTCGTTTTCCTGTTGTTTCAAGTGATGAAATGCGAGGCTATACATTCGCAGCTGCCAGCACCAATGAAGACACCCGACACAAACTAACAAAACGCTTACAGCAACACGATAAAAACCAACAATGGCTTAAGCTATTTCGCAATGCCTTTAATGATTTACATGCCGCACCAGAACAGCTTTTTACCTTTGAGAATATTGCAACCGCAATTTCTTACTACCAATCAACCCAACTATTAATTAACACTCCATGGTTTAATTACCTTAACGGAGAGAGTGATGCAATGACTCCCAGCCAAAAACGGGGGGCACAGTTATTCTTGAAGTCAGCTAAACAAGGTGGTGCTGGCTGTATAGAATGTCACACGCCCCCTATTTTTTCTGACGAGAAATTTCACAATATTGCTGCGGTACAGGTAGGTCGCGGCAAACAGCCTAATGGGGAAGACTACGGTCGACGAGGAGTTACACAAAAAGACGACGATCGCTATAAATTTAGAACGCCATCCCTGTTAAATGTTGCAGTAACAGCACCCTACACTCACTCTGGTGCATTTATAAATTTAGAGTCGATTATTAAGCACCACCTTGATCCTGCCAAGTCGTTGCAGAATTTTGATTACAGCTTTGCTGACAATCCACAACTAAGTTATGTCGCGAGCTTGTTACCAAATAGCAAACTCAATTCTCACCGTGCACTAGAGCAATTACAAAATGAACAACAAAAAGGAGTCAGCTTACTGGCATCAGGCATTACCTTATCTGACGCTCAGCTATCTGATTTAATTGCCTTTTTAAATAGCCTCACCGACCCTTGCATCAATAGTCGAGAGTGTATGTCTCAATGGGTGCCCACGGAAACGGATAAAGCACCAGATATACACCGTTTAAACGCACGCTTTAAACGCTTTACAGCGCCGCCTAAGCCAATAAGCAGAATATCTCACACAGAAAGTAATTTGCCGCAAATGTCATTCGACAAAGCGAATATTAAGCCGGCGTTATTATTAAGTGATATGGAATTTGGCTGTAAGTCCCGTGCTTCAATCGCACCTCAAAACACGAATGCTGCAAAACGTTTTGATGAAGTATCACTGGATGTTGGCATAAGTCATCAACACCACATAACTTGGCAAAACTACACCCTATCATCAGCGCAACGGCTACTTTTTAGTGGCGGCGTTGCTATGGGTGACATAGATGGTGACTGCTGGCCTGACATCTTTTTTCCTACAGGTGACGGCGCCCCTGATAAACTATATCAAAATCAGCGTAATGGGCATTTTTCAGATATTAGTCGCTCTTGGGGTATTACCCAAAAGGAGCTATCCAATGGTGCAGCGATGGTGGACATTGATGGCGATGGTGATTTAGATATTTTCACCTCAAACTTACTTCATCCTCACCTACCTTCCGTTAACAGTCAAGTGAACAAACACCCCCACCATCAAAGCCCTACTCTCTATCTTAATGAGCAGCAACAAAGCTTTATAGTGAGTCATGATATTGGTTTGAATACCCAGCTTACTAGCTGGTCTTTCGCTTTTGCCGACTATGATAAAGATGGGGATATCGATATGCTAACCAACCATTGGCGTGGGCCAGGCCTTGGTGGACAGCTTCCTAATCACTTATGGGAAAACACAAGCCAAGCAAATACGCTGACATTTCAAGCGCAAGATGAGACAGCTGGTTTGCTTGATTTGATAGGAAGTACCGACTTTACTTTTACCTCTAATTTTTCGGATTTTAATAATGACGGTTGGCTAGATTTATTATTTACTGCGGACTTTGAAACCAGCCAAGTCTATAAAAACCTGCAAAATGGGCGGTTTGAAAAAGTGACGCATGAACACACGATTCATGATCAAAATGGAATGGGCGCAGCCATAGCTGATTTTGATAACAATGGCTCATTAGACTGGTTTGTAAGCAGTATTTGGGATCCAAATGGTCACCCTGAAGGTAGCTGGGGAGTGATAGGTAATCGTCTATACAGTAACCAAAATAATCAGTTTATAGATATCACTGAACAAGCGGGTGTAGACAAAGGGTTATGGGCTTGGGGAGCATGCTTTGCCGATTTTAACAACGATGGCTGGCTAGACCTATTTCATGTTAATGGTTTTGATCTGCCCAAACAGTTAAGCAAACGCTTTGCTAACCCTCGCGCTTATCAAAAACTAAAACTCGCTATGGCTGAGTTTGAAAAAACACACAGCCGCTTATTCATTTCAAATCAAGATGGCACCTTTACAGAACAAAGTAAACTTTGGGGCATTAGCGATCAACTCTCTGGCCGAGGCGTTGCGTGTGTCGACTATGATCGGGATGGCGATATCGATATTGTAATTAGTAATCATCAACAGGCTCCTTTGCTCTATAAAAATCGACATAATGATGAAAGTAAAGACAGTTACCTTTCTATTAGCTTGCGCGATACAACAAAAAATACGCGCGCACTAGGCGCTAAAGTGTACGTTACTGTTGGCGAAACAACTCAATTACAGGAAGTTCAAGCAGGCGGAAGCTTTCTAAGTGGCACCCCTTCCACCCTGCACTTTGGTTTAGGACAGGCCTCACAAGCTGACACGATCAAAATTGTATGGCCTGATAAAACAAACACAGTAAGTACTTTTACCAATGTACCTGCCAATCAATTTATTTATATCACTACCGACTTAACAGCTAACCTTAAAAAGTATCGAAAATAAAAAGGAATTGATAAATATGAATTTAAACCAATGTGTTAACTATCATGATTTTGAAAAACTAGCTAAACAACGCCTACCTAGCCCTATTTATAACTATATTGCGGGGGGTGCCGATGATGAAGTAACCATGCGACGCAACACTGAAGCATTTAATCAATGTGATCTAGTGCCCAATGTACTCAGAGGCGTTCAGCACGTTGACCTTAGCACCGAAGTTATGGGGCAAAAACTTAAACTACCTATTTATTGTTCTCCAACAGCATTGCAACGCTTATATCATCACCAAGGCGAACATGCTGTAGCGGGTGCTGCCGAAAAATTTGGCACCCTATTTGGCGTGTCATCCCTAGGCACCGTATCAATGGAGAAAATAGCAAAAAATTTTGATATTCCTCAAGTTTATCAGTTTTATTTTCATAAAAATCGCGATTTAAACAAAGCAATGATGGACCGTGCAAAAGCCTGTGGTGTTGAAGTCATGATGTTGACTGTTGACTCAATTACAGGTGGAAATAGAGAGCGGGATTTACGCACAGGGTTTTCAATTCCTTTCAGGTTAACTATGTCTGGTATGTGGGAGTTTATTCGTAAGCCGAACTGGGCCATAAACTATTTACTGCATGAAAAGTTTTCGCTCCCGCAACTACAAGAGCACATAGATATGAAAGGAAATAGCTCTTCAATCGGTGACTACTTTACCAATATGCTAGACCCTTCAATGAACTGGCAAGATGTCGCAGATATGGTCAAGTATTGGAATGGTCAATTTTGCCTTAAAGGTATTGTCAGCGTCGAAGATGCTAAGCGCGCTGTTGAAATAGGCTGCACGGGTATTGTGGTATCAAATCATGGCGGGCGGCAATTAGACGGCTCACGCAGCTCGTTTGATCAACTGGCTGAGATTGTAGATGCGGTTGGCGATGACATTGATGTGTTATTTGACAGCGGCGTGCAACGGGGCTCACACGTACTCAAAGCGTTGTCGATTGGCGCGAAAGCGGTTGGGATTGGTCGAATGTATCTTTATGCACTTGCGGCTGCAGGCCAACCAGGCGTTGAGCGAGTACTTGGTTTGATGCAAAGTGAAATTGAGCGAGATATGAAACTCATGGGCTGTACCAGCATCAGTCAATTACAACGACATCACGTTAAATTTCGACGCTAATCAAACCCCCTAAATACAACAAGATTTACACAAAGGAGGTCAATCATGGCCCTTAATTATAAAAAAACATCTTTGTATTTATCAGCGATGATGTGCGCTTGGTCAATACCCGTCGACGCTTTTGCAGCTAATCAATCACACACCCTGCCATTGGAAATTATTGATGTCACCGCGTCTCGATTACCAAGGGAACTTTACAACACTCCCGCAGCTGTCACACTTGTTGATGGGCAACGTGAATTTCAACTACAAGAAGCTTTACAGTTGGATGAAGCTCTGCAATTTGTGCCTGGTGTGTACTTTCAAAACCGCTATAATTTTGCGCAAAATCTACGTATTTCTATTCGTGGCTTTGGTTCTCGCGCACCGTTCGGTGTAAGAGGAATGCAATTACACGTAGATAATATCCCCTACACTTTACCCGATGGGCAAACTCAAGTAGATGATATTGAACTTAACGGTATAGACCAATTACATGTGACTCGCGGCGCAGCAACCGTCCAATACGGTAACGGCGCAGGAGGGGCAATTAATATCAGTACAAAAAATGGCGAAACATTCAAAGGTGTCACTCTAAACCTTGATGTCGGTAGTGATGACTTATATAAGTTAAACGCACAAGCAGGAACCAGCAACAACACTGGCAGTGCCTATATCAGTGCAAGCCATCTCAACTTTAATGGCTATCGAGAGCAAAGTCAGGTTGAAAAAACCACTTTGCGCGGTAAGTTTATTTGGAATATTAACGACAGTAAAACACTCACTGTAATCACTTCACTCATGGATATGCCAACATCCGAAGACCCAGGTGGGCTAACAAGAACCCAAGTTAATGAAAATCGACGTCAAGCCACTTTCATGGCCAAACGATTAGGCAGTGGACAGCAGGTCGAGCAACAAACCCTAGGTTTAACTTTACGAGATAGTTCGTTCGATAATACCCAGTGGATGGTTAATCTATTTGCAACCCATCGCGATTTTGAACAACAACTGCCATTTCCTGGCAGTAGTTTAATTGCCTACGATCGCTGGTTTTATGGAAGTAGTTTTGAAATAACCCAAGACTTACGAGCAAATAAACGACCGATTCGCCACACATCGGGTATTGAAATACGTAAGCAAGAGGATGACCGGCAACGCTTTAGCGTCTCCCCTAACGCTGAAATAACAGGGCAAACGGTTGATGAACTACAAGAAGCAAGGTCAATGAGTGCCTTTAGTATTGTAGATTGGCACCTTAACGACGCCGTAATTTTAACCACTGGGGTACGCTATGATGATTTAAAAATGTCAATTGACGCTCACTTAGCGCAAAGTGGTGTTGGTTCAGGTCAACGTAAATATCATGAGTGGAATGGCAATTTAGGGCTTAGCTATCGACTGGGTCTAAGGCATCAATGGTATGCTAATTTAGCCACCTCTTATGAATCACCAACCTTTACAGAGTTTGCCAACCCACAAGGTGCAGGCTTTAACCCATTTTTAAAACCTCAAGATTCTTTAAGCCGTGAGTTAGGTGTTCGAGGCGAGTTGAGTGACATTAAATACGACATCACTTTGTTTGCAACTAAAGTGACCGATGAAATAATTCCCTACGAAATTGACGGCCTCAGGTTTTTCGAAAACGCAGGAAAAACTGACCGAAAAGGCCTCGAGTTAGCTTTAGAGTGGCAACTCAATGAACAATGGCAGTGGCGAAATGCGCTGACATTGGCTCGCTATCAATTCGATAACTTCACTCCACTAAGTGGTGATAATGTAGACGGAAATCGTATGCCTGGCTTACCAAGGCAACAGTGGGTCAGTCAAATTAACTGGCAGTTTAATAAATGGCGAATTGAATTTGAGTCGAGTTATACCGGTCGGTTTTATGCCGAAAATAGTAACGACACACAAATAAAACAAAATTGGCTATTTAACACACGCGCTTCCTACTCGCTATTGCCTTCTGTATCTATAAAAGCGGGGATACGTAACTTATTCTCAAAAGATTATTTTGCAAATGTACGTATTAACGCAAATGCTAATAGAGATGTGAGCCAACGCGGTTACTTTGAGCCAGCACCTGAACGTAATCTATATTTTGGTCTGAGCGCAAAATTCTAAAAGGGTCTCATTTAATAAAAAGGTGGATTATTTAATCCACCTTTTTAAATTTAAACAATTACTTTACGCCTAACTCACGTAAACGCTCTTGTAAGTAGCTGTCGGCTGTGTAGCGCTCAGAGAGAACAACATCAGGGCGCGGGTGTAAGAACAATGGTAACGAAATACGTGATTTCGTAGACGCTTTACCCGTAGGGTTGATCACGCGATGAATCGTCGATGGGAAGTAGCCACCTGACGCTTCTTGTAACATGTCACCAATATTGATGATCAGGTTACCAAAATCACATGGTACGTCTAACCAACCGCCATCTGTTTTTTGGACTTGTAAACCTGGCTCATTCGCCGCAGGTAAAACAGTTAATAAGTTGATGTCACCGTGTGCAGCAGCACGAATTGCGCCTGGCTCTTCATCACCTGT
Source organism: Pseudoalteromonas sp. L21 (assembly GCF_021728035.1). Taxonomy (NCBI): domain Bacteria; kingdom Pseudomonadati; phylum Pseudomonadota; class Gammaproteobacteria; order Alteromonadales; family Pseudoalteromonadaceae; genus Pseudoalteromonas; species Pseudoalteromonas sp. L21. The sequence goes on from NZ_JAKKCV010000001.1 coordinate 66,717, forward strand.
CATTGGTGGGTAGTGAAGAATACGCAGAAGTGTTTGCTCAGAGTTAGCAATCATATCTTTAAGGTCGATAGAGAACTTAGCGCGCACATCTTCTGGTGCTTCAGCTTGAACCCAGCTTAATAATGTCGCTGCAAACTCATTCGCTAAACGGTAGTACTCACGGATTTCTTCTTCTAACTGTGCTGGAACACGGCCTTTTGGATAAACGTGGTAATACTCTTTAATATCTTTAACGGTAAAGCCTTTTGCAACTTCTGACACTGATGGTGGGAAATAACCATCTTGTGTTTCTTTTGAAAATAAAAACTCATGCTTTTGCTCAGAATTAAAGAATTCTTGCCAATTTTTGTAAATAGACTCAACTAATGACTGAGGGATTGGGTGATTTTTTAATACACCGAAACCTGTGTTTCTTAGTGACTCAACAAATTGAGCGGCCGCATCGCTCGCTTTATAATCAACGGTAGGTAAATGTTGCATTGTCTTTTCCAGTGAATAAGGTTCTAGAAGTCTGTGCTAAGCTTAGCATTTCTTCATTATAGCGCTTCGCGAGGATAGAGAAACACAGGTAAAAACATAAGGACTTATGTCCGCTCCTGTTTTGTTAACGCCTTAGTTTTGATACAGATCAACCACTGCAAAAATTTTGGAAAAGTTCAAAAGTAAAAACAAGTTCAACGGGTCTATTCTTAAATATTAAATAAAGGTAGGGTTTATATCATGCGCAAAAAAATAGCATTTCATAGCGGTGAGTTAACACTTGCAGGACAACTTGAGTACCCTGCAAACGATGTAAAGTTTTACGCTCTATTTGCTCACTGCTTTACATGTGGAAAAGATATAGCAGCTGCAACCAGAATAAGCCGCGCACTAGTTCAACAAGGAATTGCCGTGTTACGTTTTGACTTTACCGGTTTAGGTAATAGCGATGGTGATTTTGCTAACAGCAATTTCTCCTCCAACATCCAAGACTTGATCGCCGCAGCAGAGCATTTACGTGAAAACTTTAAAGCACCACAGTTACTCATTGGCCATAGCTTGGGAGGTGCTGCAGTGCTTGCAGCCGCTGATAAAATTAATGAAGTACAGGCCATTGTGACTATTGGTGCGCCATCGGATGCTCAGCATGTAAGTCATAACTTTGCAGCCCAAATAGATGAAATTAACAACCAAGGAAAAGCAAAAGTAAACTTGGCAGGTCGTGAATTTACCATTAAAAAGCAATTTTTAGATGACATAGCACAGTATGATCGAAGCCATATCAGTAAATTAAAACGTGCTTTATTAGTGATGCACTCCCCTATCGATACAACCGTTGATATTAGCGAGGCAGAAAAAATTTACGCCTCAGCGAAACATCCTAAAAGCTTTATAAGTTTAGATAACGCCGACCATCTACTCAGCAACAAAGTGGATGCTGATTATGCTGCAGGGGTAATCGCATCATGGGCAACGCGTTATATTGATTATGAAAAAGAAAGTTACACGGCTCAATTATTAAATGGCAGTGTACTTGTTGAAGAAAAAGATCACGTTTTTACCCAATATGTCAGTACAAAAGATCATACTTGGCTTGCTGATGAACCATTAAAGGTAGGGGGTAGTAACTTAGGGCCCGACCCTTACCACCACTTACTTGCAGGCCTTGGCGCTTGCACATCAATGACTCTTAGAATGTACGCTAGCCGCAAAAACTTACCGTTAGAGCATATTAAAGTTGAGCTTAATCATACACGTGACTATCACCAAGATTGCGATGATTGTGAACACAACAATAAGCTAGAAGCAATCACGCGTAAAATTACGCTAGTAGGTGATCTTACGGATGAACAGCGACAACGTTTGCTCGAAATAGCAGATAAGTGCCCCGTGCATAAAACACTTCATAACAATCCATTGGTGATTAGCGAGCTCGTAAATAAATAACCTATTAGCGCGTTAGAAAATAACGCGCTAACTCTACCTAACTGTTTATTCTAAGAAAAGCGTCAGTTGCTTTGTCATCGCTTCAACTAACCATTTCGGCCCGCCATCATACATGTCGTTATGGCGAGAATTAGGAATTACAGTTTGCGTTACAGGATACACAGCTAGCTCCTCATCCGTTAATAACACCCTATCATCCGCTGGGTAATCGCTACCACGTAGCGTAAGCACAGCAATATGTTTGTTTCGGGGTATCAGCATACGTCGATGATCAAGGGTGATAAGCTTAGAAACCTTCGCAGGATAAATAGCGGCATATAATGCTGCAATATCCCCCCCATTTGAGTGACCAAATAAAGTAAGCTGATTAAAGTCATACGCAGGATATCGCTTTGCAAGTTCTGTGGCTAAAAATTCAAGGGTTTGTACACCACGGTGCCAGTTTTCCATGCGTGTGGTCATGTATGGCGGCTCAGGGTTTAAACTCGGGTCGCCTTTTAATTCATGTGCAACTTCAACCGTTAAATAACCATGCTGATGAAAAACTTGCTGGGCAAATTGATAGTCTGTATGTGCCATACCATACCCTGCACCAATAAACGCCACTGGGCACTTTTTCTTTACCGTGCATGTGCTATCGGCTGCTGTGATAGTCACCGGAATATGGCGCGCTCGCTCTGTATCGAACAGCGTCTTTGTTTGATTAGCAAACGCTGTTTGCCCGCTAAGAGTTAAAGCGAGCATTAGCGCTGCCTTTTTAATATTTAACATGCGCTAATTTGAATTCTAAGCTGCGTTTAACCATAGGCCACTCACCATCAATAATTGAAAACACCACGGTATCACGAACGCACCCATCGGCCATAATTTGGTGATTACGTAGAACCCCATCTTGTTTCGCTCCCAAGCGAGCAATGGCATTGCGCGAAGCCTGATTATGCCAGTGAGTACGAAACTCAACGGCAATCACATTAAGTGTTTCAAATGCATAAGTCAGCAGCAGTTTTTTACATTCAGTATTAACCCCAGTACGCTGAAAACGCTTGGCATACCAAGTATAGCCAATTTCTAAGCGTCGGTTTTTACTATCAATATTGCAAAAACGGGTTGAGCCTATCACGGTGCCTGTGTGTTTATCGATGACAGCAAATGGTAATGCGCGACCAAGTGACTGTTGTTCAAACGCCATACTTAAGTAATCGTCAACACGTTCTTCATTGGGCACCGAGGTAAACCAAAGCTCCCAAAGCTTTCCATCCGTAGCAGCGCTTACTAAAGCATCGCGATGCTCACTTGTTAACGGCACTAATTTAACAAATTGCCCTTCCAAGGTGATAGGACTTAAATTCATCATCTTACTTAACCCTCTTAGTAATAAAGCTTAATCCACCAGCTCTATATCGAGCCCAGCGAGTAAGTCCAGAGCTGCATAGCGCTCAAATTTAGCTTTGCTGATGTTGTTAGCAGTTATATCAATGGCAAAATGGCTGGCACCAATAAAATTAGCGTTACTGAGATTAGTTTGTTGAAACAAGCTGTCACGAAAATCAGTGTCAGTAAAGTCAGCAGATGATAAATCTGCATGTCTAAAATCAACATCTTTGGCAAAACAGCTGCGCATTTTTAATGCCTTTAAACTCAGTTCAAAAAAGCTGCTGTAGCTAAGTTCACAACTAATAAAACTCGCTGGAGCACGGCTGGCAAGTAGCGGCCAATCAACATCAGTAAAACGCACACTGGTTAATTTACACTCTTTAAAACTGACCTCTTCGAGTGAAGTGTATCTCAGCCCAAGCGCAGCTAAATTGCAGTTTTTGAACTCACACTCTATAAATCGGCAATTTTCAAACTGGCTACTGCTAAAGTCACAGTCAATAAATTCACATTGCTCAAACTCGCAATGTGAAAACGTTTGGCCCGCTAAATTAACCTCAAAGGTGTGTTCAAAATAAAGTGAATGACTTTTGATCACGCGCTCGACTCAATATCTTTTTTAAGCGCCAGTACAGCAATAAAAATTAGGCCAAATAATGGCATAAAACCTAAAAGCCCACCGATTATGGCGACGATTACAGGTGTTGTCGTTTTACGTTTACCTAAGTAATAGCTAATAACGGCAAAAAACGGGATTAAAATCAAAATGAAAAAACCGATGAAGCTTCCACTTACACTCATGCCCACTCCTTGAAGAACATATTTATAAACATTTAAGCACAAAAAAACCCTAAGGCATACACCTTAGGGTTTTCATTAAACCTTATAATTCAGTTTATTATGAATTATTCAGTGTCTTTCGCTACAACATCAATGGCAAGCTCAGTTAATGCATCTGCATTTGCTTTGCTTGGTGCATCTGTTAATAAACATGATGCTTGAGTAGTTTTAGGGAAAGCAATAACGTCACGAATGTTATCAGTACCGCATAACAGCATAACTAAACGGTCAAGACCAAACGCAAGACCTGCGTGCGGTGGTGTACCGTATTTAAGTGCGTCCAATAAGAAACCAAACTTGTCTTGTTGCTCTTGCGCTTCGATACCTAAGATTCTGAATGCTGTTTCTTGCATATCTGCATTGTGAATACGTACCGAACCACCACCAACTTCGTAGCCGTTTAAGACCATGTCATATGCATCTGATAATGCACCTGCTGGGTTTGCTTCAAGCTCTTGGGCAGAAATACCTTTTGGTGCAGTGAATGGGTGGTGAACCGCATGCAATGTACCTTCGTCGTCTTCTTCGAACATTGGGAAATCAACAACCCATAAAGGTTTCCAGCTATCTAGATCAGTGATGCCTAAATCAACACCAATCTTAAGACGTAGTGCACCCATTGCTTCGTTTACAACATTACGCTTGTCAGCACCGAATAAAATGATATCGCCAGATTGTGCGTTCGTACGCTCAAGTAACTGGTTAATCACCTCTTCGTTTAAGAACTTAGCGATTGGTGATTGCACGCCTTCAACGCCCGCAGCACGATCGTTAACTTTCATCCATGCGAGGCCTTTCGCGCCATAGATACCGATGAATTTAGTGTAGTCGTCGATTTGTTTACGAGAAAGCTCAGCACCGCCTGGTACAGTTAATACAGCAACACGGCCTTTCTCGTCATTAGCAGGACCAGAGAATACTTTGAACTCAACGTCTTTTACTAAATCAGCAACGTCTACAAGTTGCATTGGGTTACGTAGGTCCGGTTTATCAGAACCATATAAACGCATTGCTTCGCTGTAAGGCATTACTGGGAAGTCGCCTAAATCAACGTCTAATAATGACTGCCACATTTCGCGGATCATTTTCTCAGTCATTGCACGCACTTCGTCAGAGCTCATGAATGACGTCTCTAAATCGATTTGCGTGAATTCTGGCTGACGGTCAGCACGTAAGTCTTCATCACGGAAACATTTAACAATTTGATAGTAACGGTCGAAACCCGACATCATTAATAATTGTTTAAATAATTGTGGCGACTGAGGTAAAGCGTAGAAGCTACCTTTGTGAACACGGCTAGGTACTAAGTAGTCACGCGCACCTTCTGGTGTTGCTTTTGTCAGTACCGGTGTTTCAATGTCTAAGAAACCGTTATCATCTAAGAAACGACGCACAAAGCTGCTCGCTTTTGCACGAAGTTTAATACGGTCGCTCATTTCAAGACGACGTAAATCTAGGTAACGGTATTTTAAACGGCGCTCTTCAGAGTTTTGCTGATTAAAATCAAGTGGTAATGGCTCTGAGCGGTTGATGATAGTTAAGCTTGTGCCTAAAATTTCAACTTCACCTGTTGCCATGTCTTTATTTACTTGGCTATCAGGGCGTGCGCGAACAACACCTTTTAACTGCACACAAAACTCTTGACGTAGTTTATTAGCAGTATCCATTAATCCTTCTACTTCAGGATCAAAAACAACTTGTACTAGACCTTCTCTGTCACGTAAATCGACGAAAATAAGGCCACCAAGGTCACGACGTTTGTTGATCCAACCACATAGTTCAACTTCTTGATCTACGTGAGATTTATTTAGCTGTCCGCAATATATAGAGCGCATAGTATTCCTGTCAGTTAAAGACTTATAGCCGCCTGCTCTTAAGAGTTCGCTATTTTGAGAGCAAAAGCCACTATACAAAGTAATCATTTAAGGCAGAGCATTATACCCAAACCATCGTAAAATGCGAGTGCCAGCAGTGCCTGTCAGGGGCTAAATATACGTCCCGACTTCTGAGTAAACACTTCTTTTGGTACACTAGCCCGAATTTAAATTTATTGGTTGATTTAATGCTGTACTTAGGTTGTCCGCAGTGGTCTAGCACCGCATGGAAAGGAAACTTACTCTCTAGTCACTGTAAAAGCGCCGACATGCTCAGTGAGTATGCGCAATGCTTTAATTCAGTCGAGGGTAATACCAGTTTTTATGCTGACCCAAGTCACGAGTCATTGTTACGCTGGCATGATGCAGTACCCGAAGACTTTAAATTTACTTTTAAGTTTCATCGGCGATTTAGTCACGAATTACAACTGACTAATGTAAATAGTGAGTTGAACGCATGGTTAAGCTTATTTGAGCCAATTTTTGCCAAAACAGGGCAAATTATGTTGCAGTTACCCAGTGCTTTTGGCCCGAATGCCCTGCCACTACTGACTAACTTTATTGCCCTGTTACCAAAACAGCTTAATTACGGCGTAGAAGTTCGTCACCCTGCCTTTTTCCAAAAAGGAGATGCTGAAATTCGTTTAAATCAGCTATTAATTGAAAATAATATAGACCGCATAAGCATGGATACTCGCGCTTTATTTGCTGTACCCGCCGATACCGATGCACTCATTGATGCGCAAAAGAAAAAGCCTCATTTACCTGTGCATGCAATCGCTACAAACAATAACCCACTGGTGCGTTTTGTTATTGCAAGCTTAGAGCACGAATACAAATCCTATTACCAACCTTGGCTAAAAAAAATAAACCAGTGGCTCGAAGAAGGTAAATCACCTTATGTATTTTTTCATACCGCAGATAATCGCCAGTCGCCACTTTTAGCAAGACAGTTTTGCCAAGATTTAGGTTACAATCACCCCGTGCTTGCGCCTTTTATAGGTGAACGCGAAGCAAGCCAAAGCAGTTTATTTTAATCTCAGAGTGCATATGAAAGATTACAGCCGTTATTTTCAAGGTTACCCACCCCATATTATTGAGCAAGTGTTACAACTATTTAATGGCAACAAAGCTGCAAACTACCTCAAGGGCAAATACCCTGATGCACATAGTATTACCAGCGACACAGCCTTATACAGTTACGCCACTGAGCTAAAAAAGCGTTATCTTAAAAACGCCCTACCTTTTAGCCGTGCCGCGTTCAAAAAACAAGGAGATATGGTCACTAATGCGTTAGGTACCCATACTTTTCGTATGCAAGGTAAAACCCGTAAACACGACCTAGCAATTAATAGCGATTTACTTCGCGCACCTGAGCCACTTCTCAAGGCACTCGTCGTACATGAACTGGCTCATTTTAAAGAAAAAGACCACAACAAAGCGTTTTATCAACTTTGTTGCCACATGGAGCCGCAATACCATCAACTAGAACTGGATTTAAGAATATTCAGCGTATTAGTAGGTGAAGGAAAAAATCCTTACTAGAGTGTTAAGCTTAAGTAAAATCGGCAGCACTTTATTCAACTTCAAACCTTATTTGACCAATTAGCTGCCCTGATTCTGTAACCACCTTAACGATCCATTTGCCAGATGAATCTGCTGGGAAATTCGTTTTATGACTCCATGCCCTATAACCCTTTTCTCGTCCACCCGATATTTCTAATGGAATACGCTCAACTTCTTTACGATTATGCACCCATACATGGTAAATTTTTTCATTCAAGCCTCGCGGGGCTTTAACAGCGCTAAAGCTATATAGACCTTTTTGGTGTAAAGCATGCTCGGTTAATTTTTGAATCGGCTCTATTGGCTTACGGGCTTGTTCGTCAAGGTGATACGACATGCTCATATCGGTTAAGCGCAGTGCCGCGGGCGGCACAAAGCTACGTAACTGCCACAAACCTGCACTAAGCGCTCCTAATAGCAAGACAAGTAATGGGAAACGCCACCATTTTGCATTAGGCATTAAGTTACCTAAGCTTGGTATGGTAAAGATAACAGCTGTGATGAGCGCAATTTCAAAGCTCTGGCTGGTGGTAAGTTGGAATAAAATAGGTAAAGTAACTGAGATTACAACAAATAACGAAAAGTTGTGAAAAACAGTAAATAACACACTGTGTTTAGCGAGTTTTTTATAATAAAGCGGATCAACAACAGAGATAAACGCGCACAGTGCAATTAAACCAGTAAATGCAGCCTGTGGGTGATCCCACGTTGTTACCGCTAAAAAAAACGGCAATGCAAAAAATAAACTTTCTTGCTGCACAACCTGTAATGCAAAACGCATAAAATTGGGAGACACAGCCAAACCAAATTGCTGTTCAACTTTATCCCGTAACCAGTTATCTAGAATTAACCAAACCCAGCTTACAAGTAAAAGTATAGAAATAACTTGCGAGAATGACTCTTTTCGCTCAACGAATATAAAGCTTGCAACCCCACTGCAAAAAGCCAACACTGCCATCAGACCTGGGCGCTTTTGCATTGCTATGACAAATTTTGTTATAAAGTCTTTTAAGTAATTCATGCAATCATAAAATCCGTTTAAGAGTATGTGATTAAAGCATAAATTGGATGAATGTTGGATGATAAGCTTAATCAAATTAATACAATATAGTAGATATCTTTAAATAACCAATTAACAATATTTTCTCCGATACGTGTTAATAGCCCCTCTGTTACGAATCATTATTCACTTAATTTATAGTGGCTTTTTGAACTTTATTTGCGCTTTAGAAGAATCATGCAAATGTAATTAAAGATTATGAATGGACAATCGTATTGAGGCAAAATTGGTGGTTATTTATCAATTGAAGAGAATAAGGTAGCTCATGCTCGTTAAAATTAAACACACTCTCGCACTATTTTTATTATTACTTTTTATTGGTTGTGTCAAAGCAGAGCAATGTGCAGAGTCAATGCAACTAGGTGACACCACTTTGCATTCAGAATGTCGAGGTGCAGAAGCAATTTCATCCAGTAAAATAACTTCATCAATGAGCCCCGATGAAGCATTTGAAATGACCTTAACTATTTTAGAGTCTAAGGGAGAGATTCAAGTTTCAAAAAACGATTTATATGTTTCAATTTTTTCATTAATACAAACCGAAAAGTTTAACTTTAGAGTAACTAATTTTCCTAACGGAATATTCTTGGCTTCAGAAAACACCAGTGCAATTTACTTAAAAGTGGATGACAAAACCTGGTTACAGAAGGTGTTATAACACCCTACACTAAATATAAAAAGCGCGGTTTAAACCGCGCCTCTATTTTACCTGACAGCTGAAAGCTAAAGTCGTTAAGTTACAAACCTAGCTCTGCCATAAAATCATCATCTGCGTCATCAACTTGTGATGATGCTTTTTGCTTTTCAGCTTTTTGTTTGGCTTCGTTTTCGATGATGTCGTCAGGGTCAACGGCTTCTGAAATATCAAAGTCATGTAGTTTGATGAATTCTGTTTTATCCATCGCTAGTTCTAGATAGAAAATATTTTGCTTCGCTGTGGTGAATGTTACACGGCGAGCTTGTGGTCTATCCATGGTGGTATCAACGGAGATTTGCACCTGCTTGTTAATCGCCATCATTTTAGGTTGGTTTTGAGTGATTGATGTATGCAGCTGCTCTCTTACCTTAGAGGTAAAGTCGCCCACAATTTGGTTCATCAGCTCACCTAATACATTAGCAACATCATCTGATAAATGGCTTTGCGCAATTTCATCTTCTGGCATCCCCATATTACGCATATAGTCATGGTAGATTTCCATAGCTGCTTGCGCTGTGAAATTAGTAACAACTAGGCCTGTAAAGCCACCATCGAACAATACAAAACAGCCAATATCTGGGCGCATACAGGTACGGGTAATTTTTTGCACCATCGCAGAATAACTAATATTGTTACCACTTGCTGATGACAATACGCCGGTTACTGAATGACACAGAGTTGATAAGATATCTTCGGTACTGATCACTTTGCTTTTAGTCATTAAACTTCTCTTTTTTGTACTTGTTATTGATAATTCTAGCCAAGCTACTGAATTTATCACTGACTATCCAGTTAAAAATGCTAAAATAGCGGTATTATTTTTTAAAGAGACTGTTCACGTGACGCAAAAAGACAGTATTTATGCCACTGAGCAAGCGGTTAAAGACTTTAGCTTTGACCAACATGTAGTAGAAGTTTTTCCTGATATGATCCAGCGCTCGGTGCCAGGCTATGCCACCATAGTAAGCACCATGGGTAAGCTGGCTGGCGAGTACGCGCAAAGCAATTCAAACCTATACGACTTAGGCTGTTCACTTGGTGCAGTAACGTTAAGTATGCGCCGTAATATTCGCACCGATAACTGTAACATCATTGCGGTCGATAACTCACAAGCGATGGTTGAACGCTGTAAATTACATTTACAAGGTTTTCGCTCTGACGTGCCGGTCACAGTCACGCTGGGTGATATAAACGATTTAGTAATCGAGAATGCCTCTGTGGTAGCGATGAACTTTACTCTACAGTTTATACCGCCTGAAAAACGCCACGCGGTGCTTGAAAAGATTTACGCAAATTTAAAACCTGGCGGCGTTTTGCTGCTTAGCGAAAAAATTAAAGGTGAAGATGAGCAATGCGATAATTTGCTCATTGATTTACACCATGATTTTAAGCGTCATAACGGCTACTCGGAGCTTGAGATCAGCCAAAAGCGTACGGCTATCGAAAACGTCATGCGCCCTGATCATTTATCTACCCACTTAAACCGATTAAGTGAAATTGGTTTTAGCCAAACGCAAGTGTGGTATCAATGTTTTAACTTCTGCTCGATGATTGCAATCAAGTAATCATCACAACGATATAAAAGAGTATTTCATGTCTCAATGGTTTAACCAATTTTACGCTGCGATTGCACAAAGCCCGCTTAGTCACTGGCTCGAAACTTTGCCAGGTCAATTAAAGCACTGGGAACTAGAAGCCAGCCACGGCGATTTACCTAAATGGCAAAAAGTGCTGAAAAACTTACCTGAAGTAAGCACCAACCATGTAAACCTTCAGAATAAAGTACAAATTGGCACCGGTGACGAGCTATCTGAAGGTCAGCAAAAACAGTTAACGCATTTATTAAAGCGCATGATGCCATGGCGTAAAGGGCCATTTAGCTTACACGGTATTGAGATTGATACTGAGTGGCGCAGTGATTGGAAATGGGATCGTTTACTGCCGCATATCGAACCGTTAAAAGGCCGCACTGTGCTTGATATTGGTTGTGGCTCGGGTTACCACTTATGGCGCATGCGCGGTGAAGGCGCAAATTTTGTGGTGGGTATTGATCCATCCGATTTATTCTTATGCCAATTCCAAGCAATTAAACACTATCACCAAGATGAAAACGTGCATTTACTGCCGCTAGGTGTAGAGGCTCTGCCTGAACTAAAAGCATTCGATACCGTGTTTTCGATGGGTGTTTTATATCACCGCCGCTCACCTATCGACTTTTTAGCGCAGTTAAAAGCGCAGCTTCGCCCAGGTGGTGAGCTGGTACTTGAAACCTTGGTTGTTGAAGGTGATGAGCATAGAGTCTTAGTGCCAACCGACCGTTATGCCAAAATGCGTAATGTGTGGTTTATTCCAAGCACCGCGGCATTAAAACTATGGATGGAGCGTGTTGGCTTTAAAGATGTACAAGTTAAAGACTGCGCAATCACAACGCTTGAAGAACAACGTAAAACCGAGTGGATGGAAAACGAATCACTCATCGACTTTTTAGATCCAAATGACACCAGCAAAACCATCGAAGGTTACCCTGCCCCTCTTCGCGCTATTTTAACCGCGAAAGCTTAAGCCAAATTTGGCTCTCGGTTTTAGGCTCTGAACAAACCAAGAGCCTAAAACCCAGTAGCTAATTCCTTTTTTAGCGGACAACTGTCCTTGTCAAGTCGGTTAAAGTGATTTTTCAACTAGCCGCGCCAGTGCAATTGTTGTAAAATACGCGCGTTTCTAAGCAACCCACATGCAACTTTTTTGAGGAAAACCTGTGAGCGAACAAAAACAGTCTCTTAGCTATAAAGACGCGGGCGTAGATATCGATGCCGGTAATGCACTTGTTGAGCGTATTAAAGGCGTAGTTAAAAAAACCAGACGTCCTGAAGTAATGGGCGGTATCGGTGGTTTTGGCGCACTTTGCGAACTACCAACTGGCTATAAAGAGCCTGTACTGGTTGCTGGCACAGACGGCGTTGGTACAAAACTACGTTTAGCTATTGATCTTAAAAAGCACGACACAGTGGGTATTGACCTTGTTGCTATGTGTGTAAACGACCTTATCGTACAAGGTGCAGAGCCACTATTTTTCCTTGACTACTATGCAACGGGTAAATTAGACGTAGATACTGCGGCTGATGTTGTAACAGGTATTGGTAAAGGCTGTGAGCTATCTGGCTGTGCATTAATCGGCGGTGAAACTGCTGAAATGCCTGGTATGTACGACGGCGAAGACTACGACATGGCTGGTTTCTGTACGGGCGTTGTAGAAAAATCAAAAATTATCGACGGTACTAAAGTAGCTGCAGGCGACCAATTAATCGCACTTGCATCAAGCGGTCCTCATTCAAACGGCTTCTCATTAATTCGTAAAGTACTTGAAGTATCTGGTGCAAACACAAGCGCAGAGCTTGAAGGCAAAACACTTGGCGATCACCTTTTAGAGCCAACTCGCATTTACGTTAAACAACTACTTGAGTTATTCAAGCATGTTGACGTTCACGCGTTATCGCACATCACGGGTGGTGGTTTCTGGGAAAACATCCCGCGCGTACTTCCTGAGTCTGCAAAAGCAGTAATTAAAGGCGACAGCTGGGAATGGCCTGTTGTTTTCAACTGGTTACAAGAAAACGGCAACATCACAACTCACGAAATGTACCGTACATTCAACTGTGGTGTAGGTATGGTTTTAGTTGTTCCAGCCGACAAACTTGAGCAAAGCTTAACAATTCTTAAAGATCTTGGCGAAAATGCATGGCATATCGGTGAGATCCAAGATGCGAAAGCAGGCGAAGAGCAAGTAGAAATTTTAGGTGGTCGTGACTAATGACCCCTTGTCGTCTTGTTGTATTAATTTCTGGTAGCGGTTCAAACCTTCAAGCCATCATCGACGCCTGTGCGCGCGGTGAAATCAAGGCCGACATCGCCGCTGTAATTAGTAATAAAGCCGACGCTTATGGCCTTGAGCGAGCAAAAAAAGCAGGTATACAAACACGTGTACTTAGCCATAAAGATTTTGACTCGCGTGAGGCCTATGATGCTGAGTTAATGGACATTATTGACAGTTTTGAACCAAATCTGGTTGTATTAGCTGGTTTTATGCGTATTCTAACACCTAGCTTAGTGCAAAAATTTAAAGGAAAAATGTTGAACATTCATCCTTCTTTGTTGCCTAAGTACCAAGGGCTGAATACCCATCAAAGAGCAATAGATGCAAAAGATGAGGTTCACGGCGTAAGTGTTCACTTTGTAACTGAAGAGCTAGACGGCGGTCCCGTTGTGCTTCAGGCCAAAGTACCGGTACTCGAAAACGATACCGCAGACACACTTGCACAACGTGTTCATCAACAAGAACATATAATCTATCCTTTGGTGGTCAAGTGGTTCAGTGAACAACGACTCAAGATGGAAGCAGATTATGCAGTTTTTGACAAAAAGAAACTTCCTGCACACGGCGCACATTACCCAGAATAAAAAACGAAGTGCCCTACTCGCATGTGTGGGCACTTTATTACTTCCTACCAGTGTTTTAGCTGGCGACCTCACTCAATACCAAGCCAAATACGATGTACTTCGTAAAGGTGAAACCCATGGTAAAGCGGTACGTGAGCTAAAAAAAATCAACGATGGCAACTATGTACTTACCTATCATAGTGAAATTGAATGGATGATTTTTTCTGACTCCCGAAAAGAAACCTCCGAATTTAGTTACCAAGACCATAAAATATCACCTCTTAGCTACGCTATGGAGCGAACAGGAACAGGGCCAGATAAAGAATACACGCTCAAATTCGATCCTGTTCACAAGCAGGTCAACAGTAATCAAAGTAAATACCCGCTGAAATTCGATTGGTCAGACGATTTCCAAGACTCGTTATCGTATCAAGTACAGGTTCGCGAAGAATTAAAGCAAGGTAAAACGCAGCTTTCTTATCCTTTAGTAGATAAAAAAGGCAACCTGCGTAGTTATGACTTTGAAGTCATTGGCACAGAAATGATTTCATTACCAATCGGTAATATAGATGCAATTAAAGTAAAACGCTTATACGACAACAATAAACGTCAAGCCCTTGCTTGGTTTGCCCCAGAAATGGACTACATGCTAGTTCGTATGTGGAAAGGTGAAAAAGGTGTCGAACAGTTTGAAGTACAACTTAACTCATTCACTGTCACTACACCTGTTACCGTAGCTAATGATAAGTAGTCGCGATTTTACATCGCGACAAGCGTTTACATCACGAGAAGGTGTCTGCGTTTAGGTAAATTATCTTTTAAAAGTCGCGGGGTGAACCCGCTGCTACTTAGATTAATTCGCCCATTTTAAATAACGCAAACTCACCTGGCTCCATTTTTTGCCAGCGTTCGTCGTTCGTAAGCGGCCTTGTTGCAATGACAGTAACCACATCATTCGGTGTGGTTTCTTTTTGAAAATCAACCACCATATCAGCATCAATTAATGTCGCTTTACCAAATGGCGCACGACGAGTGATCCAATGCAGATTATTAGTGCAATATGCCAACACATACACACCGTCAGTGAGCAACATATTAAACACGCCCTTTTCACGTAAAGTATGCGCAAGTTTAGCTACATAGCGAAACACGGATGCCATATTTGAAGGACGTTTAGGGTATTTTTCTCGCACTTTATCAAGTAACCAGCAAAATGCTAATTCACTGTCGGTATTTCCAACTGGTCTATAATGCTCAGGTTTTAAATCATGATAATTAGAAAGTTGACCATTATGAGCATACGTAATTTCACGTCCCCATAGCTCACGAGTAAATGGGTGGGTATTTTCAAGACACACACGACCACGATTCCCCTGACGAATATGGCTTATCACCGAAATACTCTTTATCGGGTAAGCTTTAACAAGCTTAGCAATCTCAGACTGGCAACTTGGCTCTGGATCTTTAAACGTACGACAGCCTTTTCCTTCATAAAAAGTAATACCCCAACCATCTTTATGTGGGCCAGTATTGCCACCGCGTTCTAATAACCCTGAAAAACTGAAACAAATATCCGTTGGTACATTGGCCGACATGCCAAGCAACTCACACATAAAATAAATTAACCTTTAAAATCATAAGCATAAAACAAAAATTGAAATACTGAATTGCTTTTGGTCACAGTTTTGGTCACACATTGGTTTTTGTAACGCTAAATTTCAATTATTTTTTAATTCAATATGGACATTGTTAAACAACCTTGTAGTAAAGGCAAACGGTTATACGCTTGGGCTTATTCTAAGCACCCTTTTCCAGATACTTTTTTACCGTTTTTAAATTTCAGTTTTGCTTTTGGTTAAGGAACTGCTTTATATTGGCACGACTAATGTAAAAGCACCTTAAATCTTTAGAGTAGTCTTATCTTTGAATTTCAATTGAAGATAAGCTTTTGAGATTTGCTCTATTCAAAAGCTCTTCGGTTACTTCCTTAGGGTCAAATTTTTGCATCAAACACCATAATTGATCTAACGCCGCGCTCTGCGGCAAATTTGGAGCGCAGCGTAAAATTTGTCCGACAGCAGCGCTTTGTTATGCCCTGACTGCATTCCAGTATTCTTCCTCTAGCCACTCACATAATTTTTCGACTTCAGAGATGACTGTGCTTAATTTGGCTTCATCAACGAATACGTTGGGTGATAGCCACCAAGATAATTCTCCATTATCTAGCTCGATAACTCGTTGATCTGTTTCAGACACGAAGTATGGATTGGGGTATTTCTCTAAATCACTTTTTAAGTGGGTTGTCTGAAGCATAGTTAGCGTTTCTGGATGCTGCCCCCTATTTCTCGCAAGAACAGCCTGTTCAATCAGTTCTAAGTTGGCAGTACATGCTGTCAGATCGAAACCCACTTCCTCTAGAATTTTACGATAGGCATAAAACCAGCCTTTCTTGTGCTTTCTTTTGTACGCAGGTTTGCCTTGGCGCTCAAGCCTATAGCGCACCCAATCATTCAAAAATAGCTGTAATGAAGATGCCACCATAGATAGCGCAGTCAAACCAACTGACTCAAAGCCCGTTCTTGCATCTTGCCATTCTTGCAAATATTGAGGCTCTCCTGACTCATCATAAACAGGAACGAAAGGTGGCTCTTCTTTTTCAATAGCAGAGATTAGCCCGACAAATGGTTTAGTGGCATTCTCGAAAAAATAAGTCGCAAACTTTAAGCGATCTTTAATAAAAAATACGAGATCCAATCAATTCTCCTAAAGGCATAACAATTTAATAGTGCGCAAATCGCGCATATTTCTGATTGATTTAGTTTTAACAAAGTTGATAACTCATTGCCAACATTATTAAAAATTCAAGTTATGGATTTTTGAGAAAGATAAAAGTATGCAACTTGCGCATTTTCTTAAATATGGATGAAAACTATTAATTCAGAAGCTAAAAATAAGGATTTTACAGAACACCAACGTCCGCTCATAGTTACCTGCCTGATCAGGTATAAGCTACTACAGTTAAATTCATTTTTACTCGAGCGATACCTCTTATCTATTCAACTATAGGTTCTAGTTTACTGTTCAAGCCTTCAGCCTTACTTTTATAACTCACAAAGTCAGCTTTCTCTGTTGGTGTTGGTAGTGGTGAGTTATGTGTGTGAGTTGATAAGGTTTGATTCATTTGTTCAACCAAACCGATTAAATCAAGCAGTACTTGAGCCACATTGACTGAGCTATCCCCTAACCACACTGTTTTGCCTTCAACCTTCGCAAGCTCACTTGCCTTGGCATGTAGGGTTTTTAATGTTTTTAATTTCATGTTTTCGGTGGCTTCAATATCTACCTGCTTTTTACTGCCAAGCAATAAGCCTTCAAGTGCAACGATTAAGGCCTTCTCACCTACCACTGTTTTTAAGGTTAAAAATGATTTGCAAGTTCGCAAATGAAGTCCGCACTTCCTGTAAGGATGAGTATAAAAAGTTACTTATTGAATATAGCGACTTATTATTTTTTGATAGAAAAGGAAGAACATTTGACTATCAATGAGTACAACTCATCCGCAGAAAGTTTACGAAATAGCAACATGATAAGATGTGGCCAAGTTGACGAACAAGCAAGGTTATTATTAGAGATCTATAAAGAGCATTTCGAGGAGCTCTATTCTATAGATGAAAAATTTATTCTTGAAATTAAAAATTTAGAAAAAAATACACCTTTTTTTCTCGAATTAATATAGACGTCAAATATAAAAATGAACCAGAAAAGTTATATTTGAAAAGAATTGAACTTACCAAAGAATTAACATCAGGATGCACTAACATTTATCAAAGACTATTAATTATCTCCGGTGCTAATTCTTGAAATCAATCTTCACTTTATTAAGTAGCTAAACTATGAAGTGAGGCTATCACCAACAATGGAACTTTTAACCTTTAACTTTAATATAAAATGAAGCAAAGCCTGAGTAAATTTTACTTGTCCGCTACTTAATAGTCTTGTTATGAATTAAGCTTATCAATAATAGCCTTACCAATAGCATTAGCTGATGCAGAAATACTGGCTTTAACTCCATCTTCTTTGTATGCTTCAATAGGGTTTTTAGGACGTTTTAGTCCTTTCTCAGTTAATACTAAATTTAAGCGAGGAGAGCGATCTGGCTCCGATGAAAAAGTGATTAATCTATCTTTTTTTAATTGATTAAAAGCGTTTGACATTATCCTTGCTCTAATATTTCTTTCATCAGAAATATCTTCCCGTTCATAAAACCCTAGCTCATAGTCATGTAGCTTTATTTTTTCAGGGTATGTTTCATCAAGTTTACTTAGAATTAAGCCAACAGCTTTATTATATAATTCTTTTTTATTCACAAAAATATCCTTTTATCATGGACTCACAACAATTTAAAAATGCGCAAAAAATTAACTTTCCTAATTACCATGTTTTATCAAACATAGTAAACATTTGCTAGTTAAAAAATATTTTTTGTTAATAAGCTACTCTAAATTCAAAAAACACGAATTTCTCAGACCTATCCGCCTGACTTAATGTAAAACAATGTATCAAAACATACATGCTCTGATAGACTTGCCTCATACAACAGTTATTATCAAAATGCAGACCTAATATGTATTACTTCATGACCTTGTACTAAATCTTCAATATTTTTCATATTAACCAATCCTAATAATGTCAAAGGCAGACTGCGGCAATTCCGACAAGATATACTCATAAGATAGAGGGTTTGCCCTATCTTTAACATCGACCTTTTGGTAATACGGCACAGCTTCAAGTCGAGCAATTACACACAGAAGAGGTCTAAAATGTTGATCTTTGGCATTCTTTGAAATGTAAACAATTTCATCGTGAGCATCTTAACTTATTTTTCCCAGCTTCAACATGATTGAAGCTCCTTTTCGGATTCCTCTTCTATTAAGGTCAATTTTCGTATTGTGATGATCGGCGCCTTCAACTTTTTTAAGGTGTTGTATATTTCTACAGGTGATGAGCTAGGAGGAACTGTAAAATGAGGAGAATCAGAGCAAAAATATGAGGTGCACCGCATGTAATGCTTATCCCCATAATATTTTTTATTGATGTTATAAGCTAATGTCGTCATTGCCGAATACAGAATCGGATGAGTTATATCGTTTAGTGACATTCATTTCCCTTAAGTTTCATCTTCACTGAGTTGCACATAGACATAATGACTCCCACACGGTGCTAGCCTCCGCATTTTCGTGGGTTAGCTTAAAGCCAGAGCCATAATTAGTTTGTCAAATAACAAAATAGCAGAGGCTAGCATGACTAAACATAACATACTTTTCATTGGCTTAGATACTCATAAAGAATTCATTGAAGTTGCCTATATTGAAGACAATCGTGGCGCACAACCCATTCATTTCGGCCGCATTTCTTCTGCTAAAGTCGCTATTAAAAAACTTATCAGGCAATTTGAATCTAAATACCCTAATGCAACTCTGCATTTCGTTTATGAAGCTGGCCCCTGTGGATACTGGATTTATCGCTTAATTACTTCTTTGGGACATTGTTGCTACGTGGTTGCCCCTTCGCTTATCCCTAAAAAGCCTGGCGAGCGCGTAAAAACTGACAAGCGTGACGCCCTTAAACTGGTTAATTACTTAAGTCTGAAGACTTAACTCCTATTTATGTACCTGAGCCGGAAGACGAAGCTATTCGTGATTTATCTCGTGCTCGAGAGGTTGCAATGAAAGACTTAAAAGATGCCAAATACCAGCTGAAAGCACTGCTTCTTCGCAACAATATCAACTATGCAGGCACTGCAAACTGGTCTCTCAAACACTTACGATGGCTTACTGAACTAGTACTGCCGCATCCAGCACAGCAAATCGTTTTACAAGAGTTTATTCAAACTATAAATGAGCGAATTGCACGATTAGAGCGACTCGACAACGAACTGTCTCACCATGTTTATCAATGGCGATACTATCCCCTTGTTAAAGCCATTCAGGCTATGCGCGGTGTTCGCTTACTCGTGGCCGCTGGCGTTGTTGCTGAGCTTGGTGATTTAACGCGCTTCGACCATCCGCGTAAACTGATGAGCTACCTTGGCCTTGTACCAAGTGAACACTCGAGCGGGGGTAAAAGGCACATTGGCGCAATTACTAAATGCGGCAATGGTCGAGCAAGGCGCTTATTAGTCGAAGGTGCTCATAGTTACCGTCATGCTGCCAACATATCGACCGAGTTACAAAAACGACAAGAAGGTTTACCAAAACAGATTGTTGATATCGCATGGAAAGCACAATTAAGGCTCTGTAAACGTTATAAAAAGCTCATTAATAAAGGTAAGCATTACAACCTTGTTGTCACCGCCATTGCCCGTGAAATGATTGCGTATATCTGGGAAATTGCAAAACAAATTGTACTCTCTCCGATAAATCCTAAATTAAGATTATCTAGAGTACCTGCTTAATATGAACGAATTAGAGTTAATGCATTGGGTCAAGCATCGGGTGTGGCACAACCACCGACGGCGTTAGGATGGCAATGTTGCTACCGCAACATTGAACCACGAACATAGACTGAAGACAGGTGCCACGTCGAGTTAAGTAAGGTCTGCTCTGCTCATGAAAATGAGTAACCAACGAATACCAGCATGAAAACCGACGAAATTACTTGCTTCATCCTATGCGTTAACTCTCTCTAATTCGAGTTAAGAAATTATGGCTTAAAGTTAGGCAAGGATCAGTGTGTTTAACTTGACAGTGGGAGTCATACCAGACGCCTGCGTAACAGGCGCGAATTTATGAGCGTCCCTGTTGACGCACTTGTTAGCTTATTCAATGATTTCACCAAAGACAAAAAACTGCCGAATGCTTTCAAAACTCCATTTATGTAGACCCAAAGCTCTAGTTTCTTTGATGAAATCATTATCCGCCATATTCTCAAATTGTTCTGGGAATGAGCAAACAAACCACCCCCAGAATAATTTTGCCTGTAATGGTAAATCGCGCTTTATATTTTGAAGCATAATGACTGCATCCAAAATGAAGTCCATAGTAAATTCATTAATTGGGGCTACATTGATTTTACTATCAGGGTCTTTATCAGCATGTTTAAAATAGTTATATGGTTCATTAACTGATTTAACATGCTCACGAAATTCTTTTCTTGTCATGCCTTCAGGATTTTTTATGGCTCCTGTAATGCCAGACTCACTTCCAATATCATGAAGGATCTGATGTGCAGATGCGATAATAGTATGGATTACTACAGGATCTCTCGATTCATAGAACAAAGTAATCGCTTCTACAATTTGTCTTTCAGCTACATCTAGCTTGTTTATCCAGATTGGTTCCATATTCTCTCGGGAAGCTAACGCCTCAATAAGGGCCGCCGTAAGCGTCCCTCTTGATTGACTTGTTATGTTTTTTGACGCTGAATGTTCTTGAGTGGGTGTCTTGATATTAATCCCCACTTACCATCATTTTTCTCTGAACCTCTTGCACCAATTGAAATTAGGTAGTGTTTTGTAGTTTCTTCGTCGCAACCGATAACAGAGGAGAGAGTATTGATTGTTCGCCATTCAAAGGCTTTATCTTCAAGCATTTCTTTCAATATTTTTTGACGAGAATCTAATAATTTCTTTTGTCCCCTACCTTTAAACCACTCAAGAGCAAAATTACCAAATATGGTTAGTATAGAACCGACAATAGCACCAAATACACCAATGAGAGTAATCCATGTTTTACTATCATTAGCAATCTTTAAGGCAAGTTGTGAAATTTCTTGATCTGTCATAAGTACTCCGATTTTGAATGACACATAACGCTTCAAGAAGAGGCGCGCGTTGTTTGTGCGTCCTTCTTGCTTGACTTATTACGTTTTGGACCTTGCAACAAGCTAAGGCCAAACATAAAGACTACTATTGCCGGGAACCCCAGTATTACACCGAAGAACTGCTGATAATCCGATGACAATGGACAGCAACCGTAGGGCTCTGCGACCCACAGGAAGCTAAGGCAACACAATGTCCAGCCCGAGCATGCAACGACAAAAGACATTAATTTATGCATACTGAACAAGGTGGCTTCTTCGACTGACGCACCTTTATGAAAACCAAAATAACTAATACTAAGAACCGCACACACTGTACTAATTATTCCTGTTATTCCGTTTATTAATTCCCAGTCCATTAAATTCTCTGATTCATGTGTGAATGTAGCGCTTCCATAACCGGCGCAGCTTTGCTGCGTCCGGCGCCGAAGGCGCGTAGTTGATTGACTTGTTATATGCCTTTTCTATTAACCAAATATCTCTTTTTCGATTTCTTGATATATATTTGTATCCACCGTAATCAAGGGAGCCATGGTGTCTCGAAGAAATGCGCATTTGTTGTTACCACACTGAGTTAGGCCTAGTATTTTCTTTAACTCCACGAAGATTTTACCACTTGCAGATTTCACATCATCGTCTGGATTGCCCCTTTCAGTACTTTCCTTCATTGCTGTTGTTTTAGCCTGTAAGCATTCTTCGAATAATTCCTCTTTTTCAACACTTATACATAGCTTTCGAATGATTTCATCGTCAAGCAAATAGCATTCAATGTGCCTTCGGGATGAAGTCCTTACCCCTTTTTCTAAAAGCTCTGCGACCTCAGTATCACTTTTATCATCTCTATCTACGAATTTGATTATCTCCGAGGACTTTAGAATGTTCGAAATCATTTTTACCGATTGATTTTCAATATCTTCAATTTCAGCACATGATCCCACTGACACGAAAGTTGTCCCATGATGGTTATCGCCTAATATTTTCCCATAAATCAAAGAGTCAAAGTCTTTGTATTTTCTACCTTGACTCGTTCCTTCGCAAAAAACTATTTTTTTGGGGGAGAGCAATTTTGAAAAGTCAGCAAATGCTAAGTCAAAGAAGCGATCCCAAATAGCCCTGCTTATCTTGGTTGGACGTATAATTTCTTCTAGGTCGAAATCCCTATTATCGAAATCGAGGAAAACGACCGTCCCTGGGTTTTCTTCTTCAATGTCCTCAGCTTCTTTTAGCATTCCAATAGAATGTGTAGAAATCCAAAGCTGTGAATTATCTGGGGTTAGATCATACACCTCCCGAAGCACTTTGGACTGAAGCCTTGTATGCATATGAGCTTCTGGCTCATCGATACAGAAAACAGCATCTGAATAGAAGCTTGATTTAACAATCATATCAAGCACTAAATCAAAAACTGACTTCTCACCTGCGGACAGGTTTTTATAATGAAAATCTTTAGCTGAACCTTTTTCAAAATAAAAGCTACCATTTGAGAGAGGGTCACCAATTGAACTTAGATTTAAATCTTCGAAAATATTTGATAGTGAATCTTTTATTTTTCCAACCAACTCTTCTCTTAATTCCTCTACTGTTTTGGAATTATTCGATGATTTATAAACACCTACTAATGTTTGTGCTACGAGCCGTTGGTAGTTTTCAGAAACTGTTTGATCATTTTGAATCAAATTCTGTAATTTAATCGTTTCGGCAGGATTTTTCTGCCTATTTAAATTTGAAACAGTAAAGTCAGGTTCATTTCGGTAAGCTGTCCTAAAATAAAACTTACCCTTAATTTGATCTTTGTTTAACTGCTGATCATTATGAAATTCGATCTTAACCTTTTTTTCTGAAGCCTGCCTACTCCATGTGATTGGGTCAGATAATTCACCATCATTTTTTTCCAAGTAACCTTGGTCGCCGCGATCATTGAACCCTTTAAATTTGTACCAGTGATTTAACGCTTCAAATAGAGATGTTTTTCCACTGCCATTTGGTCCAACTAAAACGATAAGCTTGGCACTTTCTGGTATCTCGCATAACTTCAAATCAGTAAATCTTTTAAAGCGATTTAGTTGTACTTCCTTTATCTTCACAGTTATTCCTTAATGATAATCGGGGCTTGTTTGGGCATATAACAATTTAATATGCACTCATCGCGTATATTTCTGCCGGCGCTACGCTCATTTTCTACATGATATAGTTTTAACAAATAACCTAAGGTATTACTATCACTAAGTTTTCTAAAACGTTAAAGAAAAGTTAAATATAACAATATGCGCTCGGCGCTCATTTTCATGAATATATGCGCATAGAGCAGTTTGACCGAACAAATAACTATGATATTTAGCTAATCTCAATGACCGGTTATCGCTCTTTCCAGACCTTTAACAATACAAAGTTTACTTAATGGCACAATATATGAAGTCTTCCCAAACCTCTATGCTTTGGCGTTTCTCTTTCATATAGTCGTACCTATCATAATGCACACTTGATACGTCAAACTTGTTATGCTGTTGTAGTATGTCACGGTTTATTTTATCAATGCCCGCTTTACCCATTAACGTTTTACATGTTCGGCGCAGGTCACGCGGGTTAAATGGTTCCATTTCATGTTTTTCGCACCAACGCAATATTGCCATTCTTATTGTAGATACATGCGCGGTGGCTGTTGGGTCGTCGCGATGCGGGAACATTTGCCCTGCCTTACCAGCCTGTTGCATTAGCTCTTTGATGATTGGTATTGCGGTTTCGCATAGTGGCACTATGTGATCACCCCGCTGTTTTACTTTGATACGATTTGCGGGGATGGTGAAAGTTTTGTTCTTTAAGTCAAAGTCACTTACATAAGAGCCATAAACCTCGTTTACCCGTTGGCCACCAAGTAATAATGCTAGCTTTATATATTGATGAGTGTAATAAGGTAGGTCATCAGCATTCCACACTTTTTTAAGTTCGACTTCACTTAACCAGCGCTCGCATTTGTTTTTTGGCGTTTCAAAATTAATGTCTCTGATGAAATTGGTTTTAATATCGTAAAGGTTAGGTTTTTTGTATTGCTCTGGTGAGTTATCAAAATCTATCGCAAATTTTAAGATGCTCATTAATGTACTACGAACCAAGCGCGCTTGTTCTTTTGCTCCACGATTATATACGCGGTAAATAATGTCGCGAGCCATGTCTATTGTGAACTCGTCAGGCATTAAGTCTTTTGCAATAAAAGGGGTGATGTTTCTTTTTATTAGTTTTTCAGTTCGGCCTATTGTTGACTCAGCCCAGCGAGTACTTATAAATACATTAAAGTCATCAAGCATTTCTAACATAGTACGCATTGCTGATGATGCGAACTCCGCTTTTTGTTGCTCTTGTTTATGTTCTTGCGGGTCGATATTGTTGCTTAACAATACTGATATTTCAGCATGTTTACTACGCACTGTTTTGAGGTCAACTACGGGGTAATTGCCAAGGCCAATTACTTCGCGTTTGTCGTTTAAATGATATTGCACGCGAAACGTTTTAGTTCCTGATTCGCTAACCCTTATTTGTAAACGCCCTTCCCCGTAGTTACCTGATTCAGTTAATACGTAACGTTTATCTTTTGCTTTAAGCGCTTTAATTGATTTGTCTGTAAAGTTCATATGATGTCGTTTGAAACTGTGACCACCACATTGGTCACAGTTTAGTATGCGATAACAATAACAGGATCAGATAGAATGAACAGCTTTAGACTAGTAAATACGGGGACTTATGATGGGTTACGATAATTTAATACTAAATAAAACCTAAAAAATGGACATGCCAAGCAACTCACATATAAAACTCTATACCTATATACATAATGAAAGAATTGCATCGCAATGCAGCTTTGCTCGCAGCTATTGTTAAACATAGTGGCACTGTTAGCAACTAGCTCCCTAATTTTTTATAAACTCGATGGGTAAACTATTAAATATATGATGGTAATTTCAAAAATAACTCCTTAAATCAGCTTACTTTGATCTAATGTACAACTTGTTCAAACAAACACAGCAGTAATTACTGTTTTTATCCTTGTTCCCCTCTTGATAATTGCTTGTTCTAGCGCTACTCTAAAAGAGGTGGTCTGACCTCTATTAAGGAATAATCAATGACTCTCATATTTTTACTAGGTTTACTCGTGCTGCTTAGCGTTGCGAGTTACCACAGATCAAGCTGGAATACCTGTTTAGGTATTGCCATTGCGACTTTACTTGTTGGCACATTTGCTGGCGCGTTTGGCGCAATTAGTTGGCTACTATTCTTACTTATTGCTGTGCCACTTTCTGTGACTAGCATTCGTCAACAATACATCATTAAACCAATCTTTGCTGCGTTTAAAAAAGTAACACCGACTATGTCGGATACTGAAAAATCAGCCATTGATGCTGGTACTACATGGTGGGAAGCGGAGCTATTTTGTGGCCGTCCTGACTGGAACAAATTACATCAGTACCCTGCTCCGAAATTAACAATCGAAGAGCAAGCGTTTATTGATGGTCCAGTTGAAGAAGTATGTAGCATGCTAGATGACTGGCACGCAACACACGAACTAACTGATTTACCGCAAGATGTTTGGCAATACCTAAAAGATAATAAATTCTTTGCCATGATCATCAAAAAAGAATACGGCGGTTTAGAGTTTTCTGCTTATGCACAATCATGTGTACTGCAAAAGCTAACAAGTAAATCAACGTTACTATCTTCTATCGTAGGTGTACCTAACTCGTTAGGCCCTGGTGAGCTACTTCAGCACTATGGTACTAAAGAGCAAAAAGATCATTACTTACCTCGCCTTGCAAGTGGTCAAGAAATTCCATGCTTTGCTTTAACATCACCAGAAGCAGGTTCTGACGCAAGTGCAATTCCTGATTACGGTGTTGTATGTAAAGGTCAATGGAACGGTGAAGAAGTTGTCGGTATTAGCCTAACGTGGAACAAGCGTTACATTACTCTTGCCCCTGTTGCGACTGTACTTGGCCTTGCATTTAAACTACAAGATCCAGACGGTTTACTTGGTGAAGACAAAGAACCTGGTATTACCTGTGCGCTTATCCCAACAGATACTCCAGGAGTAGAAATTGGCCGTCGTCACTTCCCGCTAAATGTTCCATTCCAGAATGGTCCTACTCGCGGTAAAGACATCTTCGTACCACTTGATTACATCATTGGTGGCCCGAAAATGGCGGGTCAAGGCTGGCGTATGCTTGTTGAATGTTTATCTGTTGGTCGTGCAATCACATTGCCGTCTAACTCAACAGGTGGCATTAAAACAATTGCGCTTGCAACAGGTTCTTACAGCCGTATTCGTCGTCAATTCCGTTTACCTATTGGTCAAATGGAAGGTGTTGAAGAGTCATTAGCAAAACTGGCAGGTTACGCGTACAGCTCTGATGCAGCTGTAAGCATGTCTACAGGTGCTGTTGACCTTGGTGAAAAGCCATCGGTTGTATCTGCGATTATCAAATATCACTTAACTGAGCAAATGCGTGAAGCAACGATTCACGGCATGGATGTTCATGGTGGTAAAGGCATTATGCTTGGTCCAAACAACTACTTAGGCCGTGGCTACCAAGGTGCGCCAATTGCAATTACCGTAGAAGGTGCAAACATCTTAACGCGTAACATGATCATTTATGGTCAAGGTGCGATTCGCTGCCATCCATTCGTGTTAACTGAGCTTGGTGCTTGTGCGATTGAAGACCGTGAAGAAGCATTGTCAGTATTCGATAAAGCGTTAATGGGCCACATTGGCTTTACAATTTCGAACCTAGTTCGTACTAAGTGGTTAGCCTTTACTAATGCTCGCTTCACAAGCACGCCATACAAAGACGAAACAGCTGAATTCTACCGTATTGCGTCACGTTTCAGTGCGTCATTAGCATTAATGTCAGATATCAGCATGGCGGTATTTGGTGGTTCATTGAAGCGTAAAGAGCGTATCTCTGCACGTTTAGGTGACTTACTAAGCTACTTATACCTTGTATCTGCAACACTTAAACGTTACAACGATGAAGGCCGTAAAAAAGAAGATTTTGCGCTTGTTCAATGGAGCTGCCAAGATCACCTTTATCACTGCCAACGTGCACTTGCTGACTTAATCAATAACATGCCATCTGCACCACTTCGTGCAATGCTAAAAATCATGTTATTCCCATTCGGTCGTCCTGTTCGTAAGCCTACTGATAAACTTGAGCACAAACTTGCTCACTTATTACAAGTACCAAGCGAAACTCGTAACCGTTTAGCTAACTACATTTACCTTAAAAACGAGCCGCTTAACCTTGTGGGTCGTCAAGAGCAAACGCTTAAAGACGTACTCGAAGTTGAACCACTGTTTAATAAGGTATGTCGTGAAAAAGGTGTAAAACTGCCTTTCTTCCAACTTGATAAAGTAGCGCAAATGGGTCTGGAGGCAGGCATTTTAAGCCAAGCAGAAGCCGACAAACTAGCCGCAGTTGAAAAAGCCCGTCTTGACGTTATTAACGTTGACGACTTTGACCCTGCTGACTTAGTTGCTGGTAAAGTTGCTCGTGGCGAAGGCAATAAAAATGCGAATGCTGCTTAAGCAATAAACATTATTCCAATTGTTATAACAAACCAAACCAGCGCATAATGCGCTGGTTTTTTTGTAACTGTAACCTCCTTCTCTTCTATCAATTTCCTTAGTGTCCACATTTAGTTACATGATTTGTAACAAATATCAACGCTCGAAGGCTTGCGTTTATAAATTGAACAAGTAAGACTCTATTGCGGAAAAATAAAAAGGAATAATTACAATGAAACCGAGTTTCCAATTAGCAGCCATTGCTTGTGCGCTCAGCCTTGCAATAGCAGGATGTTCACAGTCAAACCAATCAACAACTAATACTAATAACCAACAGCAAGTCCAAACAGTTAAACAATATGATGCTGAGACCTTTTTTGATACAACCTCAATTATGGGTAGCAGTTTTTCACCGAAGAGCGACAAAGTACTAATAAGCAGCGACGAAAGCGGTATTTATAGCTTGTACGAAGTCGATATTAAAACCGCCAAGAAAACCCGTTTAACCGATTTTGAAGACAGTACTTATGCAGTCGCTTATTTTCCTAATGATGAGCGCGTATTATTTACTAAAGACTCAGGGGGTAACGAGCGTTATCACATCTATGTTCGTGAAACCGATGGCACAGTTAAAGACCTCACCCCAGGTGAAGAAACTAGAGCAGGGTTTGCTGGCTTTACTGAAGATGGTAAGCACTTCTTTATAACCAGCAATCAACGCGACGCTAAGTTTATGGATCTGTACCGCGTTGATGCTAACAGCTATGAAGTGACCCCTGTTTATCAAAATACTATGGGGCTTGATGTCGGTGCAATCAGCCCTGATGGCCGTTTTATTGCTTTATCGAAAAACAATTCTAACAAAGACAGCGATGTATTCATTCTTGATACTCGCAAAAAAACGCTTAAACCAGAACTCATCACTCGCCATGACAACGATGCCAAATACTCTCCTGAAACCTTCTCAAGAGACAGTAAATCACTGTATTACTCAACCGATGCCAAAGGTGAGTTTGCAGAAATTTGGCGCTATGATTTAACGACTAGCGAGCATAGCCCTGCCCTCAAAGATGAATGGGATGTGAGCTTTATTTACTTCTCTAAATCTGGTCGTTATCAAGTAAGTGGTGTTAATGCTGACGCGAGCACTAAGGTGTCGATAATCGATACCACCACAGGTAAAGGCATTGCTATGCCATCATTACCGGCTGGTAACTTACGTGGTGTAAACTTCTCTGCTGATGAAAAAACCATGGCGTTTTACTTGAATTCAGATACCTCACCAAGCAACTTATTTGTGTGGCAACTCGGTGAGTCGAAAGCGAAACAGTTAACCAACACATTAAGTGATGCGATTGATCAAAATGACTTAGTTGAAAGCACAATTGTACGCTTTAAAAGTTTTGATGGTTTAGAAATCCCTGGGGTTTTATATAAGCCTAAGCAAGCTAACAGCAATAACAAAGTACCAGCTTTAGTTTGGGTGCATGGCGGCCCAGGCGGACAAAGCCGCACAGGTTATAGTGCAATGCAGCAGCATCTAGTCAATCATGGTTATGCCATTTTTGCAGTCAATAATCGTGGCAGCTCAGGTTACGGTAAAACCTTCTTCCATTTAGATGACAAAAAACATGGCACTGACGATTTACAAGATATCGTTTATGGTAAAAAGCACCTGCAAAGCCTAGATTGGGTTGATGCAGACAAAATTGGCATCATGGGAGGGAGTTACGGTGGCTTTATGACCGCTGCAGCACTTGCCTTCGAACCTGAAGAATTCAAAGTAGGCATCAATATCTTTGGTGTGACAAACTGGGTTAGAACCTTAAACTCGATTCCACCATGGTGGGAAAGTTTTAAAAAGGCGCTGTATGATGAAATGGGCGATCCAGCTACAGACGGCGAACGTCACCGTGCAATTTCGCCACTCTTTCACGCTAAAAACATCACTAAACCATTAATGGTGATCCAAGGTGCTAACGACCCACGGGTTTTACAAGTTGAAAGCGATGAACTTGTTGCCGCTGTAAAGGCAAATGGTGTGCCTGTCGACTATGTGTTATTTGATGATGAAGGCCATGGTTTTACTAAAAAGGAAAACCGCATAAAGGCCTCAAACGCATACCTTGAGTTTTTAAATACCTACTTAGATAAGTAGTAAAATAGTAAAGATTAAAGGCCGGTTTTATACCGGCTTTTTTATGCAAAATACCTGTATATAAGCAAAATTTAGTAGTTCATACAGTACTGTGCAAAACACTGTATAGCTTTAGTGGTAAATTTCTCACCTTTTTCAACCTTCAAAACAAAACCATAACCAACTGTTTAATAACAACTAAATATTTTTAATTAAAATAAAACTGAACTATTGGTTAAAAAATAGCAAAAAAGTACTTGCGCAAAAACACTGTATAAACTACTGTATACACATACTGTATAAACAACCAGTGAGTGAAAGTTATGTTACAGCCAATTACATTAAGAACAGTTAAAAGCTACCAACAAGATAACGACAAAGCGTCTGTTAATTTAATTCAAATTGAAGACGAAATATCAGCAACCTTTGAGCTATTAAAAGTATTGCATCATTACAATAGCCAAAATGCATGGACACTATTAATTGCCCCTGATCATGTTCCTAGCAAAGCATTATTAGATTCGTGTTCGATTGATACCAGCAAACTACTTGTGATCAGACAAAAGCATTTAGTTAACCTTGAGTACGTACTTAGCTCAGCATTACATAACGGTAACTTTGCTGCTGTGATCACATGGACAGATATTGTAAACAACCACCAACTAGATGCTATGAATTTAAACCTTGAGCAGGCATCTGCTAAGTTTTATTGTTTTACAAAAAGCGCCCAATTAAACAATTTAGTACCCCAGCCACAATAGGCTTGTTAAAATAACAATTTATAGTTTTAGGTAAGTTGTTATGACATCACTCACACACTCCCTTTGTCCTTGTGGCAGCGAATTGACTTACGAGCTTTGCTGCCAGCCATTTCATACAGGCGCAAGCCAAGCTGATACTCCACAGCAACTTATGCGTTCTCGTTTTAGTGCTTACGCGCTAAAAGATGCAAAATATGTATTTAGTACCTATGCACAAAGCCAACAAGCCGCTAACTCGGTTCGCGAAATCAAAGATTTTGCTAATAGCTGTCGTTTTACCAAACTAAGCGTTTTAGATACTGAATATAACGAGCAAGAAGGTTTTGTAGAATTTAAAGCAAATTACTTTTACCAAAACTTGTATTGTGAGTTACACGAGAAATCGCGTTTTATTAAAGAAAATGGACTATGGCGTTACCTAGATGGTGATATAACGCCCGTTGCAGATATTAAAATTGGCCGTAATGATGAATGCCCTTGCGGTAGTGGCAAAAAATATAAAAAATGTCACGCAATTTAAATCATGGCTAATCACTTTTTATATAGCCAATCTAAACCTTGACTGGCCGTTGTAGGGAAAGCCGTTGCGTGGTGGGCATGTGGAATAACAAATAAATTTGTCATCACGTGTTCGCCACTTTGCTTATTAATTTTATCTACTAATTGTTTAGTACCAGAAACCATTTTTTCACCTTCACTCTCTTCAAGCTCACCCACTGCGATGTAAACTTTTGTAGTGTTGGTAGCTGGTTTTACAGCCATAGCTAATATTGAGTTTTCTTTAAACCACACTGATGGGCTGCCCAGTATATAGCTTGAAAAAAGCGTCGGCTCGGTAAATAAGGTATAAGCAGCAAACAGGCCCCCTAACGAATTACCGACAAGCGTCTTTTGCGTGCCAGTTCGATAATGTGCGTTAATATAAGGGATAACAGTCTGTTTTAAGTAATTTAAATGTTGCTTTGCGCCCCCTGTAGCACGTTTCCACGTCTTATCAACAAACGGTGTGTAATCATGAATTCGGCTATCGAGCCCAGATATGCCCTTTTGATAACCAACAGCAACAAGAATTACCTCTTCAATAGAGCCTGAATTCATCATAAAGCGGCTGGCACCGGAGGCTATGGGTAAACTGTAATTGGCATCTAACAGATAAACCACTGGGTAACGTTTCTGGTTTTGCTTTTGATAGCTACGTGGCAGTTTGATAGTAATGGGGTATTCGTTTTCTGTATGTTTATCTTTTAGCAAAACTGTATTAGTGCGCGGTAAAGTATAGGGTTCAGCCCAAGTGGTAAAGCTTGTCCCAAAAATACAGAACATCAAAATAAAAAGTATATTAGGCATCGTTAATCCTTTAGCCATTTCTTAACGGGTAACACCCACTCATCTTTTGGCTTATAAAATGCGCCATGAGAGAGTCCTGTATTAATGCTTATTTCTTCGAACTTAGTGGCTTCACTCCTATCAATTAAAAATTGGCAAGAGCCAACCTGATCTGAACGTTCAAAGATTGAGTAAACCTTACCGTATGCCCTAACTGATGGATGCTTTTTAATTAAACCGGCACAACCTGCTAATATTATTAAGTTGATATTTGTGCGTTTAAGTTCATTGGCTGCCAGTACCGATAATGCCCCACCCCGTGAAAAACCAACTAGACTAATATGCGACTCAGGAACACCTGCCTTTAATAAGGTGTCGACATCAACCGCTAGCTTTTTAGCAAATAAAAACGGGGCTGTGCCTTTTTTTCGGTGGTATGCAATTAAATTATAGGCTGGATCTGCTAGTGCTTTTTTAATTGCAGGAAAATCATAAGTGCCATATTTTGGATGGCGTGGACGAATGTGCTCACCTTCGACGATGTAACCATGAGAATAAAAAACATAATGCTCATTGCTATTGAAGCTACTAGGAAGCTCATCATAAATCGTATTTGCTTGGGCTTGGCATCCGCAAATAACGAGCAGTAATAAAAAACAGCGCATACTAATCCATAGCTAGGCAATAAAAATGGGCCATAAGGCCCACTCTTAGATTCGCTCGTTTGACGTTTACTCTTCGTCAAACTCTTGTAATTGTCGCTGTGCAGGACGCGCTAAGATTTCAACATAAAACGTCATAAGTCCTTTGGCTTCAATATCGCTAATGCATTTGTTGATCTCTGCCACATGCACAACCTGAGCATCTTCTGCAGATTCGCCAAACTTACAGTCAAACGCCCAATAATCAGCCCCTTCAGGAAGTGTTTTGTTGCGTTCACGTTTTAAGTATTTTTTTACTTCGTGTTTGGCTGCATCAACCATACGAGGATATTTGATTTTCTCATGGTTAAGCGTGAATGTTTTTTTCATTATGGTCCTAATAACTTGATTCAATAGTCATGGCATAAAGCCACTAGGTCGCATTATAACAAGCACATTTAAAATTAGCTGTAGTTTTTAATAATACGCTTAAATTTATCTATATTACCTATTGTAGCGTACAAGAAAGTTATGACAATTGAATTAATTGTTTAAGCTGTCGCTAAGTACAAAGGTTGATGAATTGATTCGTCTTTTAAGCCATCATAAAAAGCCGCTGCATCCATTTGTGGTCGCTCTGTAACACTATTATTAGTGTAATGACGCTTTCTAACCGCAGGTTCGCAATTATCAATGACATTTAACGGCACATGGCATTTATCATCACGAATTGTCAGTGGCTCTGGGTTTAAACATTGACGTAAACGTATATCTGTAAGCCCACCACTTAGAAGACGAAAAGCATTTTGCTCGCCAATTAACATGTCAAATTGCTCTGGTGCTAATGCTTGCTTTGGTCCCGCCCCTAATTCATTACGTAGCGCTTGCTCAGATATTTGGGTGTTAGCTAACTCTGATTTTGGGAGGTGAAACTGACTAAAGTCGAGCACATCATGAGAGAGCATTGCCAATAGTAAAGCAAATTCTCCACTGCGTTGCTCATGAACACTTTTATTAAGACGATTATCAAGTTGACTCTCATTGAGTAACAAACCATCAATTTGCATAGACTTTAGCCGAATAGTTTCAAGATTAACCAGTTATCGGCATTAATCCATTTTTCTTTAGTTTTTTTCTTTACTTAAATAATCAGTTTGCTATTATCAGCGCCGTTGCATTGGAGGGGTTCCCGAGCGGCCAAAGGGATCAGACTGTAAATCTGACGGCTCAGCCTTCGCTGGTTCGAATCCAGCTCCCTCCACCACTTTTCTACGCTCAGTTAAGTGGGGCCAAATGCAATAACAATTAGTGTGGAGGGGTTCCCGAGCGGCCAAAGGGATCAGACTGTAAATCTGACGGCTCAGCCTTCGCTGGTTCGAATCCAGCTCCCTCCACCACTTTTCTAAACGACTTCTCTTTATATCTATTTTTTATTATCTCATTGCCATCGTAACTGACTACCGTTTACTTTTAACCACTGACTTGCTTTTTTATAATCAGGGTAAAAACGACTCACACGCTGCCAAAATACAGAACTGTGATTCATATATTTTAAATGCGCAAGTTCATGAACAATTACATAGTCGATTACCCACGTTGGCGCACAGGCTAAGTGTAGGTTGAAAGTTAACTCTCGACGTTGATTACAGCTCCCCCAGCGACGTTTATAATGTTGCACTTTTAACTGCTCTGGCAATGCCTCCTGCATTTTTAAGCAGTAGTCGTGAATACGCATTTCAAGGTAGCTCTCTAGCTTGTGATGTAAAAAGTCTTCCAGTAATGACAAATATTTACTCTCTGTATTCTTTACACGTGATGACACTGATAAGCTCAGCTCACTTGAGCGTTCATTTTGTTGCCAGTGACTACTTCTGCCTTTATTAAGCTTAATTGCTAATGGTTGGTTAAATAAGTTTATTACGCCCGTTTCCAATGGCAACTGCTGCATTTGTGCTTGTGACGCTTGCTTAGCAATTTGTGCTTGTACCCAGTCTTTTTTAGACACGAGCCAGGACTCTATATCACCTAGTGGTACAAAGTGCGGCGCGTAGACTGTTAGCTGCTGCTGAGCTACTTTAATCGCTACTGTTTTCCTACGTTTACTGCGTTTTAATGTGTAATCCAACAAAAAATAAACCAATTCAATGCATAAAATCTTGGTATTACATTTTACCCTGTAAAATACCTGCTAATCTATAAATATGACTAACAAATAAGTTTTCATTCTTATGCCTGATAAACCCTGTTGTAGTTATACCTCTCCCACAGGAAAAAAGTGCCAAGAAACTGATATGGGATCTGGCTTTTGTTTTTGGCACGACAATAAATTTGATAAGTCTGGGCTTGAACTAACGCAGAAATTGGAGCGTTACGCTAAAAAAGGTGGGTTATTACAAGGCTTACAATTACAAAGAGCTAACTTATCTGGGCTTAACTTAATTAAGCAAGATGATGAAGAAGGTTATGATCTCTCCTACTGCAATTTTTACCGAGCAAACCTATCTGGTGCACATTTATTCAATAATAGAATTGCCAATGCCTCACTCATGAAAGCAAATTTACATAATGCGAGCCTGCATTACTGTGATTTGAAGGACACAAACTTGCTTGGCGTTAAACTCAACGATAGCCGCATCGATAATATTGATTTGGGAGAAAAGTTATTACAAGAATCGCAAGCAATTAAAGCGCGAAAAAATAAACAACATAGTCAAGCACATGATCTATTTGAACAATCCGAAGAGATTTATCGAAATCTTCGTAAAGCATCGGAACATCAGGGCCTTTTTGAACTCGCAGGTAACTTTACTTATAAAGAACTTCGCATGAGACATGCACAGTACCCCAAAGGTTCTACAAAGCAAATTACCTCCAGCTTTATTGATATGTTATGTGGGTATGGGGAAAAACCTGAAAATGTGATTCGCTTTAGCTTATCACTGATAATCTGTTGTGCTATTTGTTATTTTTTATTTGGCGTGAGCTATGACAATACTGTTTTGCAACTAAACTTTGATAACTCCTTTTCACAAAATTTATCAGCACTTTTAAATAGTATCTATTTTAGTGTCGTTACCTTTACCACCTTAGGCTATGGAGACATCACGCCTATTGGCCTTTCAAGACTTATAGCGGCTATTGAAGCATTTTGTGGTAGCTTTTCTCTTGCATTGTTTGTGGTGGTATTTGTAAAACGTATGACGCGCTAGTGAACGATAAACGAGCCTTGATGTTTTTTTGCTTCATACATTTTTTTGTCTGCACGATTAATTAGCTCCTCGGCATCAACCGTGCTATCGAGAGGGGCAGCAACCAAACCAAAACTTAAATGAAGTTCTGGATAACGGGCTTCGAATGATGCTATTAGCTTATCGCAAATGATAATTGCATTTTGTATTTCACAGTCAGGTAAAATCATACAAAACTCATCTCCGCCATAGCGGCATGGAATATCGATTTCCCTAATATTTTCATGAAGATATTGTCCTATATATTTCAGCACTTCGTCCCCTTTTAGATGGCCTTGAGTATCATTTACTGCTTTAAAGTTATCTAAATCAAAATACACAATGGTTAAAGGTAGTTTATGTCGTCTGGCTCTTGCGAGGTCTCGCTGTAACAGCTCTTGCATTACTCTACGATTATATAAATTGGTTAAAGGATCTAATTTCGCTAATTTTTCAAGCTCTTGTGTGCGCTGTGCCACCTTTTCTTCTAGCCCTTTAGCATAAACCTCGGTACGACGTTTTGCATTTTCTATTTCACCGACAAGGCTATCAATGTAAGTATCGAAAACCAGCGTGGTATCAAAGTAAATCAATTTATCAACTGTTTGCAATGTTAGACTAAGCTCAGCTTGATCAATTATTGTTGTTCGCAAAACCTCAAAAATTATTTCTTTGAGCGTACACACTGCCGAAAGGTATAGCTTAGGTTCAACACCAATCCGTTTATGCACCATACCAATACGCAGTCGGTTATTTACATACTCGTGTTCATAGCGTCCACAAAATAAATCAATAATGTATTGTCGCTGTGCATCTCTTAGCCTAGTCAGTGTATCCGCATCACCAATCAGTAAAGATATTTCGTCGACTTCGGTTTGTTTTTGGTAAAACTCATTAACCATATTCTCAATTGATGACTCAATCACCGCTTTATAATTACTCAAAGACTTTAGGCTCTGCGGGGTGAGGCCAAGAAGGCTCATTCGATGCTGAATTTCAACATCGTTTATGTGCATTTGTTCTACTAATGTCTGCTCAGTTCTACGCATAAAGGACCTATAACTACACAACTGTTAATTAAATATAGCTAATGAAATCAAACCTACGTACTCACATAGTAGGTTTTTCTCTAAATTCATGTAGATTTGTATTAGACTATAATGATATGCAGCGATATTGAGTTATTATGCTAGCGAAATTTTTTATTACTGACCAAAATCCAAACTTAATTATTAGTGGTGTGTATGACCCGAGTTTAGTCATCCTCTCAATCGCAACGGCTATATTTGCCGCTTATTTTTCACTTCACTTAATTGATCTAGCAGACAGAACCCGCTTTGACTCCTATAAAAAGCTAAGTAATGCAACCAGCGCATTAATACTCTCGGGTGGTATCTGGAGTATGCATTTCATTGGTATGCTGGCTTTTTCGCTGTGTACTAAAATAAGCTACTCCCCTGGGCTCACCTTCTTCTCATTTGTACCTGCCTTTTTAACCTGTTACACGGGTATGTCTTTTTTACGTAACAAAGCTGCCAGTCATATTCCTCATACCGTAAAGCTACTGATAAGTTCTGTACTGTTAGGTGCTGGCATCGGCACGATGCATTACACTGGTATGGCAGCAATGGAATTAAGCCCTTTGCTTCGTTACGATCCACTATGGTTTGCTGCCTCTATCGTTGTTGCTGTGCTACTCTCTTTTATTGGTTTGTATGCTCGTTTTCATTTAAGAGATCATGTTAAGCGTCTCAGTCAATTACAAAACCGTGTCATCTGCGCCATCATTTTAGGCTTAGCCGTTGCGGGAATGCATTATATGGGAATGGCTGCCACACGGTTTGTCGCAACCTCGCCCTTCCTTTCTGAAAACCAAGATAACTCGCATCTGATTTTCATTGCCGTGAGTGTTTCATTTGCAACCGTGTTACTCACCGCTATCGTCGGAATTATTAACGGTATGATCCGTTATCGTATGCTGTTAGCTGAAAAATCAGCAGAGGAGTCTCGCTTAGATGCCATATTGAGTACCGCTATAGATGGTATTGTCACCATAGATATTAAAGGCACTATCTTGAGCTTTAATAAGTCGGCAGAGAGCATTTTCGGTTGGAACCAAGAAGAGGTACTAGGCAAAAATGTTAAAATGCTCATGAATGACGACATTGCCAATCAACATGATGGCTTTTTATCTAACAGCGCAAATCATGAATTGAAAAAAGTTATCGGCGTAAATCGAGAAGTATGCGCAAAACATAAAGATGGCCACCAATTTCCAATTCGCTTGGGCCTTGGCGAAGCTAAGCAACCTGATGCAGAAACATTATTCGTAGGCTTCATAACCGACTTAACAGAGCAGCGCGCGCTACAAAAGAGTTTAGAGGAAAAAGAACAGCAATATCGCACATTAATGAATAACACACCTGGCGCTGTTTTTCGCTGTTTATTAGACGATCATTGGAGTATGTTGTTTATAAGTCCAAGAGTTATGGACTTAACAGGTTATAGCCACCAAGAGTTTGTATCTCAAGCCATCACTTTTTCAGACATCATCAATAAAGACGACGAAGCTCATATTTCAGAAGTAATGGCCGAGGCTATTGCTAAGAATAATCAATACGCTGTTGAATATCGTATTCGTCACCGCAGTGGTAAAACAGTGTGGGTTCTAGATCAAGGCTCTATCAACGAAACCGCCGATGCTGATGAAAAGTGGATTGATGGTGTACTGGTAGACATTACAGATCGCCATGAGTATGAAGAATCCCTTATGCAAGCGAAACATGAAGCAGAAGCCGCTGCCCAAGCCAAGCAATCTTTCATGGCAAATATGAGCCATGAGATCCGCACACCGATGAACGCAATTATCGGTTTTAGCGATATATTAATGGACAGTCCACTTAATAAAGAGCAGCAAAAACATATTGTGACCGTAAATAGCTCAGCACGTTCGTTGTTACATTTACTCAATGATGTACTCGATTCAGCCAAGCTAGAAAAAGGCAAACTCGACATACACTACGAACATTTCAATCTGCAAGCCCTACTCGACAATATTGTTTCAACTTTTTGGCTTGAGGCAAAAAGGAAAAACCTGCTACTTGATTTAAGAATTGCGGATAATATTGCGCCGGTCTACATAGGTGATGAAGCTCGTTTACGCCAAGTTTTAAATAACCTTATAGGCAATGCTATCAAATTTACAGAATCAGGTTCTGTTACTATTAGTGTTAGTAAAACTCAAAATGAGCACCTGTTTTTTGAGGTTCAAGATACCGGTATCGGCATCGCAAAAAGCCGACTAAAGGCAATATTTCAGCCATTTGAACAAGCAGATGGCACTATGACCCGTCGTTTTGGTGGGACAGGCCTTGGCACAACAATCAGTAAGCAGCTCGTCGAGCTTATGGGCGGAACGATAAATGCTGTTAGCACAGAAGGAAAAGGAAGTTGTTTCTTCTTTACCCTTGCACTGAGCGAAGGTGACATTGATAAAGTAGATAACCTGAGTAACAACCCGTTTACGCTACCGCCACTACGTATAATGGTGGTTGATGATATAGAACAAAATGTTGAGTTACTTAATATTTTGCTCTCTCAGTCAGGACATACCGTCACCACTGCCAGTGATGGTTTAGCAGCTATTGAGCTATTTTTGCAGCAGGATTTTGATGTCATTTTAATGGATATTCATATGCCTGAATGTGACGGCATCACTGCCACTAAAAGAATTCGCGACATTGAACAACAAAAACAGCATAAAAAGACACCGATAATCGCCCTCACAGCCAGCGTTTTACAGCAAGATAAGCTAACGGCTAAACAAGCAGGCATGAACGGTTTTGCAAATAAACCTGTCGATATTCAACAAGTAAATCACGAAATAGCCAAGGTGCTTGGCCTTGAGATCAAGGCAATTTCAAATCAAAGTACACAACTAGAAAAACAGCATATTAATTACGCGAAAGGCATTCAAATGTGGGGCAGCAAGGAAAAACTCAATACTGAAATAAGTGCATTCCTTGCTAACCATAAAAACAGTGTTCTACGTTTAAAAGAAGCCACACTGGATAAAAAAGAGCGGCAAATGATTTTGCACACTTTAAAAGGTGTTGCAGGGAACTTAACATTAACGAATCTAGTATATTTACTGTCTCGAGTAGAAAAAACAATAGATCATAGCCAAGCTCAATCACAATTAGCTGCATGCGAAACAGAATGGCATACCCTGTTGGCAATGGTTGAACAAACGAAGGATGATAACACTGATAATCAATTAGATGATGAAGTAGCTATCGATGATTTTTTACCTTTAATTGACACATTACAAACGCAAGCACAGCATGCTGAAATAGATGATGAGCTACTTAGTCAAGTGTACGCTCTAGCACCGCACAGGTATAAAGAAACCGTTGCTGACATTTGCAAACACTTCGATAATTTCGATTTTGATGCAGCCAACACTGTATTAGCGAATTTAAAACAGAGTATCACTGAACATAAGGAGTTATCATGAGCCACATTTCCGAACGTGAAAGAATTCTCGTCGT
The DNA here is from genome assembly GCF_021728035.1 of Pseudoalteromonas sp. L21. Lineage (NCBI taxonomy): Bacteria > Pseudomonadati > Pseudomonadota > Gammaproteobacteria > Alteromonadales > Pseudoalteromonadaceae > Pseudoalteromonas > Pseudoalteromonas sp. L21. The sequence goes on from NZ_JAKKCV010000001.1 coordinate 107,498, forward strand.
GGACGATGAACCTGCAAATTTAAAAGTGATGCGTGAAGTTCTTGGCAATGATTACAGGTTGTCATTTGCTAAATCGGGTGAATTAGCCTTACAACTCATTGAAAATGAACCACCCAAACTTATTTTACTCGATATCATGATGCCTGATATGAATGGTTTTGAAGTATGTAAGGTTTTAAAGTCTAATCAACACACTGCACATATTCCTGTTATTTTTGTGACTGCACTTGCACACGAGCAAGACGAGTCTGAAGGGTTTGCGTTGGGTGCAGTTGATTACATCACCAAGCCCATTAGCCCTGCAATTGTGCGTGCACGCGTTAAAACACACTTATCACTTATTCAAGCTGAACAACTTCAATTAGCGCATATTGATCTTATTAATCGTCTGGGTCGTGCTGCCGAATATAAAGATACCGACACGGGTGAGCACATTGCTCGTATGAGTCGTTATAGTAAAGTCCTCGCATTAGCATATGGCATGAGCGAATACCAAGCAGAGCAGTTAAGGCAAGCAGCTCCCATGCATGATGTAGGGAAAATTGGTATCCCTGATTCGATACTGTTAAAGCCAGGTCGTTTAGATGCCACAGAGTTTGAGCATATGAAACAACATGCGATCATTGGTGCAAAAATACTTGAAGACTCACCCTCTCCCCTGTTACAACTCGCGCACAAGCTTGCTCTTGAGCACCACGAAAAATGGGACGGAACAGGTTATCCGTATGGTTTAAAAGGCGAAGAGATCAGTATTGAAGGTCGAATAGTGAGTATTGCTGATGTATTTGATGCACTTACCTCTGTGCGCCCTTATAAAGACGCTTGGCCAGTTGAAAAAGCGGTAGAGCTACTAAAAGCTGAATCAGGCAAACACTTTGACCCACAACTCATCGATTTATTTATTGGTCAAATTGATTCTATCATCGAAATTAAAAATACTTATTCTCGCTAAAAAGCGGTTTAAAGGTCTTATTCAAGACCTTTTTTAATCCCCTCGTAATCATGAGAGGTGATTTCATGGCTGTTGCCTGCACAGTCTTTAAAGTACATAGAATAAGTCACATCATGATCAGCGATGACCGTTTTAATATCGAACTTTGATAGATGCGAAAGCCATGCTAGAAATTGCGCCGCGTTTACACTAAAAGCAATACCTTTACTGTTTCCTGATGCTTCAAATAGCGCGAGACGAATCGTTTTTGCTTGATCTTCAAGCGTTAATGGGCCTTTTCCCTCATCCCAAAACGCAAGCTCTGGTACCACAGAAAAACCCAACACATCTCGATACCATGTCACCGCTTGCGCCAAATCATCAACATTTAGGTGGCAATGATCCACCCCGTTTAGCAAAGGAACTGCCATTGTCATTCTCCAATCTCTGATTTAAGCTGCTCTAAAAAGGCCTGCATATACTCTGTACGTCTATTCGCTTCATCTTTTGCTGAGGGGGTATTCATGCTCTCACTGATGTGTAATAGCTTTATAAAAAAGTGATCTAGGGTATATTTGCTATCGTCTGGCTCGCGATTTAAACAAAATGGATCATCTTTATGGTAAAGATAGCGACCAATAGAACCGCCCACTTTCATACAGCGGCTAACACCAATAGCACCGAGTGCGTCCATTCGATCTGCATCTTGTACTATTTGTGCCTCAACACTTTGCACAGCAATATTTGCGCTAAAACTATGTGCCGCTATAGCATGGTGAATCGCATTGAAATATTGCTGTGGGTAATTTATCGAGCTGAGAAAGCTTAACGCTTTATCCGCCGCCATGGTCGATGCCTTTGAACGATCAGGGTGATTTTTTGCCACCGCTACACAATCATGTAACCATGCAGCCGGAAGAACAACCTCCATACAGGCCTTTTCAGCAATGCATAACTGTTTTGCAACTCGCACCACTCGCTCAATATGGCTAATATCGTGTGCCACATCGGCATGGAGTAAAGATAGAATAAAATCTCGACATTGAGTTTCCAGTTCTGCAAAGTCTATTTTTGGCTGCATAAAGCGGCTGTTACCATTAACTGATTGAAATTATGCTTACTTTACCGTGGTTACTGGATTTGTTCAAAACATTCATTGTATGTTTGCCGGTGCTTCATTAAACTATGCCCCCTTTTATTTGACGCGAGAATCCCTATGTCATCTGCTATTTACCTACAAGCTGGACGAGAAAAATCATTAAAAAGAAAGCACCCTTGGGTGTTCTCTAAAGCCATTAAAAAAGTAAAAGGTAAACCAGGGCTAGGCGATACGGTTACTATTTATGATAATGACGGTAAATTTCTCGCAATAGCGGCATATAGCCCACAATCACAAATACGCGCACGTGTGTGGAGCTTTGACCAACACGAAGTTATAGACCAAGCCTTCTTCGAAAAACGTCTTCGCCGTGCTTATGATGCACGCCAGCAAGTGATCAGCGAAGGTGGCCTAACAGGCTTTCGTTTATGTGCTGCTGAGTCTGATTATCTACCTGGTATCACCATCGACAAATTTGATAACGTACTAGTATGCCAATTACTGAGTGCAGGTGCTGAGCGTCATAAAGGCGAGATTGTAGCAGCGTTAATGGCTATTTTTCCAGGTTCTGATATCTACGAGCGTTCTGATGTAGACGTGCGCACTAAAGAAGGGTTAGATCCAATAAAAGGCGTGCTTTGGGGTAACCCCCCGACTGAGCCTGTGCTCATCGAAGAGAATGGACTAAAGCTTGAAGTAGATATTTTAGAAGGTCATAAAACAGGCTTTTACCTAGATCAACGTGATAGCCGTGCAGCCCTTGAACGCTTTTCTAAAGATAAAACCGTTCTCAACTGCTTTAGCTACACAGGCACATTTTCGCTCTATGCCTTACGAGGCGGCTGTAAACATGTGACCAATGTTGATGTATCACAACCTGCACTTGATACAGCTAAGCGTAATGTAGAGCATAACAACCTTGATCTAAATAAGGTCGACTTTGTTAAGCAAGATGTATTTAAGTTACTACGCCAATACCGTGATGAAGGTAAACTATTTGATACCATTGTAATGGATCCACCTAAATTCGCCGATAATAAAGCACAGCTCACCGGTGCGTGTCGTGGTTATAAAGATATCAATATGATTGCGATGCAAATTCTAAAACCAGGTGGAACATTACTCACTTTCTCGTGCTCTGGTTTAATGGAACAGAATTTATTTCAAAAAGTCGTGGCTGATGCAGCCCTCGATGCAGGAAAAGAGCTGCTCATCATGGAGCGATTAAACCAAGCAGCTGACCACCCTATTGCTGGCAGCTACCCAGAAGGTTTTTATCTAAAAGGCTTGATATGTAAAGTTTACTAGGCACTAGTTAAAACTGATAATTTCAAGCCCTGCACTCAAGGAGCCATCTGGCTCCTTGGTTGCTCTAATAACTTTGGCTGTTGCATCAAATGATGTGATTGACGTGCTCGTTGAAGCAATAAGTACGCGGAACATGCTACCTACTTCCACTACGTCATCAAGGTTGACTGCAAGTCCTGTGGCACTTAAATCTGTACATGTTGCCTCTATTTCACTCCCACTTTCTAAAGGGATGAGTTTTGCAGGTGTGTGGATTTGCATACGTCTAAAATCGCGTTTTTCATCATGAAACATAAATAATCCTTCCTAAACCACTGTTTTTATTTTCTCAATGAGTGTTTTCACAGAGAAAGGTTTTACCACATAAGCGTCGCAACCAGCCTCAAAGCCTGCTTTTTGCTCAAGCTCTGACTCTAAACCTGACACCATAACCACTGGAATTTGCTCCGTTTCTGGTGTGTTTTTTAATAGCCGACATGTATCATAGCCATCCAACCCTGGCATACAGACATCTAATAGAATTGCATCGGGCGGATCAGCAATAGCAGATGATAAACAGGTCGTGCCTGAGTTTGCATAGCTTAAAGAAAACTCGAGGCCTAGTGATGCTTTGAGCATTTCGAAATTAAAATACTCATCATCCACAACTAAAATTTCAAGCTGTTGCTTTCTTTGTGAGCGCTCGGGAACAGCAATCGGTTTTTCCTTTTCAATGCCCACATGACCTCCTTAGTTAATGTCTGTGGTTTATACGTGCAATAAAGCAAACTTTATTGCACATACACGCCTATAATGAATTATAACTCAGATTCTTTAATTGCGTTTAAAACTCGCTTTGCAGATACAGGATAAGGCGTCCCTAATGTTTGTGCAAATAAAGAAACGCGTAATTCTTGTTGCATCCAAAAAAGCGTTACAATCTCTTGTGGTATTGGCATCCCCTTTGGAATTTTATTAGCGAGTTTTTGATATTGCTCAGCCACTTTTTCAAGCTCAAGAACACACAAACGATCACGATTAGGATCAACGGGCAATTTCTCTAAACGTCGCTCTATTGCTTTCAAATATCGAATTAAGTCCGCCATTTTAGCTGCGCCATGTTGACTAACGAATCCCTTGAAAACGAGGCTTTGTAGCTGTGCTTTAATATCACCATGCGCTGTGATCATGGTTAAATCAACACGCCCTTTCATGCGCTTATTAAGTCCATGAGCAATACTTAACACTTGTTCAACCTGCGTGGCAATTTCTACAACCGTGTCGCCAAGCTCACCACGAATTTTCTCCTTGGCTTGTTCAAACGCCTGCTCAGTACGAATATTGCCGTACTTAATTAGTAAGCTATCAACAGCGGCCGCAATACAGTCATCAATTAAATCATTGACCTTACCAAACGGATTAAAGTACAAACCAAGTTTCGACTTATTTGGTAGGTTTTGTTGTAAGTATTTAATCGGAGATGGCACATTTAAAAGCACTAAACGACGCAAGCCTTGTTGATGGGCTTGTTGTGCTTTTTGTTCGTTATCGAACAACTCAACGGCTGCGGAGTCTTTTTTATCAACCAAAGCAGGAAACGCCTTGATTTCATATTGACCTTGCTTTTTAACATAGGAAGAAGGTAATTCACCAAAGCTCCACTGTGTTAAGTCCGTCTTCTCTATGTCTTTATCAGCTACTTTCGATAAGGTATCGGTTACTTTACCTTGAAGCTGCGCTTTCAGCTTTTCTAAATTTAGCCCACGAGCAAGTAACTTATCGTGTTCATCACGTACTTCAAACTGTAAACGTAAATGTGGCGCGAGCGTTGTTAAGTCCCAAGCATCAGGGTCAACGCGCACCCCTGTCATACGCAATAAACGCGTACTTATGGCATCCAGTAAATTGCCCTGCATTGGCTCAATTGCCGCAAGTACAGCATCGGCGTAGTTTGGGGCTGGTACAAAATTACGGCGTAGTGTTTTTGGCAATGACTTAATTAATGCGCAAATAAGTTCATGTCTAAACGCAGGGATATGCCAATCAAAGCCGATTTCTTGAACTTGATTAAGTAACGCAACAGGAATTTGAACCGCTACACCATCAACCGCTTGCCCTGGATCAAAATGATAAGTCAGCGGCAATAATAAATTATCTTGTTGCCATGTATCAGGGTAATCAAACTCGGTGACATGATCAGCGCCATGCTGCATTAGCTCATCACGTGACATATGCAAAAAGCGCTTATCTTTTTGCTTTTGTCCCTTCCACCATTTATTAAACGCTGCACGATTATTTACATCCGCAGGAATCTTTTTGTCGTAAAACTCATACAGGGTTTGCTCATCAACGAGAATATCGCGACGGCGAGACTTATTCTCTAGTACCTGAATATCGTCAATAAGCTCTTGGTTGTACTGTAAAAAGCCTTCATTTTGACCGAGTTCTTGTTCAACTAAAGCGCTGCGAATAAACAGCTCTCTGCTGACTTTAGGATCAATGTTGCTGTATACGCAGCGGCGTTTATTAACAATGAGCAGACCATATAATGTTTGCTGCTCAAAGGCGATAACAGCCCCTGGTTTTTTCTCCCAATGTGGCTCACTGTAGCTGCGCTTGACTAAATGCTGCGCAAAGCCCTCAACCCATTTCAGGTCGATACGGGCATTGATACGGGCGTAGAGCTTACTTGTTTCCACCAGCTCTGCAGCCATAATCCACTTAGGACTCTTTTTAAATAACGCTGAACCTGGAAAAATATGGAACTGACTATTACGTGCACCTTTGTACACTTGTTTTTCGTCTTTAAAGCCAATATGACTTAGCATACCGCTTAATAGCGACTGATGAATACGATCGCTGTCAGCTACGTTCGTCGTGGCTTTCATGCCCATTTCATTACACACAGTAGAAAGCTGATAAACAATATCTTGCCACTCACGAATACGCATATAAGCTAAAAAGTCTTTTTGGCACAGCTTTCTGAATTGACTATTGCTTAACTCACTTTGCTGCTCTTCAAGGTAATTCCACAGATTTAAAAATGCAATAAAGTCTGAGTCAGGATCATCAAAACGGCCATGTTTTTCATCGGCTGCGCCACGCTTTTCTTGCGGTCGCTCACGTGGGTCTTGGATTGACAGTGCCGCAACAATAATAATTACTTCGCGAAGAGCGCCAAGCCCATCCGCTGTAAGCACCATTTTTGCTAAACGGGGGTCAACAGGTAACCGAGTTAAACTACGTCCTGATTTAGTTAATTCTGTTTGTTTATGGCGCTTAGCGGGTTTAACTGCTTCAAGTTCTTCGAGTAAGGTTAAACCATCATTGATGTTACGACTGTCTGGCGCTTGTACAAACGGAAACTGCTGCATGTCCCCGAGGCCAAGACCAAGCATTTGCAAAATAACCGAGGCTAGATTAGTACGTAAAATTTCTGGGTCAGTGAATTCTGGTCGTGAATTAAAATCATCTTCGCTGTATAAGCGAATACAAATGCCCGCTTCAATACGACCACAACGGCCCTTACGCTGGTTGGCACTGGCTTGTGAGATTGCCTCTATTGGTAAGCGTTGTACTTTAGTACGGTAGCTGTAACGGCTAATTCGTGCAGTACCTGGGTCAATAACATAACGAATACCAGGTACAGTCAGTGATGTTTCGGCCACATTTGTCGCTAAAATAATGTGGCGGCGAGAGTGAGGAGCAAATATACGGTTTTGCTCGGCGTTCGAGAGCCGCGAATATAAAGGTAATACGTCGGTGCCCTTTAAGTTACGCTTTGATAACGCATCAGCTGTATCGCGAATTTCACGCTCACCATTCATAAAAATTAGGATATCACCGGGGCCTTCTTCACACAGCTCATCAACGGCATCAAAAATACCTTGCAACTGGTCGCCATCGGCTTCCATCTCATCTTTATTAATATCTGTGGTTGGGCGATAACGCACTTCCACAGGGAAAGTACGTCCCGATACTTCAATTATCGGCGCGTCATCAAAATGTTTCGAGAATCGTTCCGGATCGATAGTGGCAGAGGTAATAATGACTTTGAGGTCGGGGCGTTTTGGTAATAAGTTCTTTAAATAACCCAAAATAAAATCAATATTAAGGCTACGCTCGTGCGCCTCATCAATAATAATCGTGTCATATTGGTTTAAATAACGATCTTGTTGGATTTCAGCCAATAAAATACCATCGGTCATCAACTTGATATAACTGTTGTCCGAAACCTGATCACTAAAACGAATTTTAAAACCGACTTGCTGACCAAGCTCGCATTGCATCTCTTCTGCGATACGGTTAGCAACGCTACGAGCTGCCAAACGCCGCGGCTGTGTATGGCCAATATAACCCTCAACCCCACGGCCTAGCTCTAAGCACATTTTCGGTATTTGTGTCGTTTTACCTGAGCCGGTTTCACCTGCAATGATCACCACTTGGTTATTGGCAATCGCCTGTTTAATATCCTCTTTCTTTTGGCTAACAGGCAGCTGTTCAGGGTAAGTTACTGTTGGTATGGCTGCTAACCGCTGAACACGCAATTGTTGCGAACGGGCAATATCTTCTGCGATTTTTTGCGCTATGTTCGCTTGCTTTGTTTCATCGTTGATTTTTTTGATGCCATGCAGGCGTTTTTTGAGGATGAATTGATCTTTGCGTAAGCATGTTTTTAATTCGCCGAACAGCGGACCTAGGTTAACCACCCGATACCCTTATATTTATCTACTTGTAGACTGCGTATTGTAACAAACAATTTATAGCCAAACTACTTGAGTGCGCGAGAATTAAACGCACTCAAAAGAATTTGCATAGCGGGTTATTTAACTCGCTCTGTAGGAATAGGCATGGCACATACATCAATATAATTTGCACTTTGCACAAACCATTCGCCCATCCGGTTTTTACGCGCTTCAATCAATTCCACAAATGACGATGAGTCAGTTCTCATTACTCTAAACTGGCTTGTATCTTCCTCACTAATATCAGCTAACACTTGCATGTCAGTGATCGGATTAAATACTTCACCTTTTGTGGGCGTTCTACTCAACAAGTTAAAATGCTCCATCCCTTCCAGAACACGACCAAACACCGTTGTGTTTCGGTCTAAATAACGCTGCGCGTTACCTATCGTTACATAAAATTCGGTTCCGCCGCTATTGATATCATTATCGCGTGCCATCGCAAAAATACCAGGACAATGAGCCTGCCAAGTTTGTGTTTGCGCTTCATTCTGAGCAACGGCAAAACCATTTAAAAAGCCTGTTTTTGTGGCATAGCCGTCAGGGTCTTGAAGCTGAGTAATGGATAACGGTTTTTTTGTTTGGTAATAAAATTCGGCGGGAAGAGCTGTTTTTGCTGTTTTGGGTGTTTTTGTTTCGCTTGAATCTCCCCCTTGCGCGACAAAACCTTCAACAAAGCGGTAGACATTCAAGCCTTTATAAAAACCTTCTCTGGCGAGCAGTTTCATATTTTCTGCGTGCTTTGGGGCGAGCATTTCGTTTAACTCTATATACGCCGCCCCAGTTGGTAAGGTGAGTTTAAGAATGTTGTTTGCTGATACTGTTCGCCACTGTGACTTATCAGCCGTTTTAATAATATCCGCTGCCGAGCGCTTTTGAACTTGCTCAGCAGCGTGTAAAGAGACAGGTAAAAGTGTGCTAAAACACACCGTTAATAGAGTTAGTTTCATTGTTATTATCTTTTAAGTTGTTGACAACTCAGCCTATTAACTTCTGCTTTATTACGCAAGTAAAAGTGTACGGAAATTCTAACTGGTATTAGTCCCAATCAAACTTATAGAGAATATCAACATTTTGATAGAGCCCACTGGTTACTTCAATGTACAGTTGTGACAACAGTTGGTAACGCACAGCCACTTCACTTAACGAATCAAAAATTCCCACACTGTATTTAACTTGTATACCTGGGGTCAGGTAACCTGAAATTTCTACTTTCGTATCATCGCCACTCCCCTTTGAACTCAAGCTGACGTCAGATAAACCAAAGCTTTCACCTATTTTTGAGACGACCCCTTCACTACGGTTAACCCCTTGGGCTAGTAAAAGTTGCGTAAGCATTGCATCCGTTGAGCTGTCGCCTTCATCTAACGGTTGACCATTCAATAGGTACGCCAGTGCTTGTGCTTGGTCCATGGCAGGTTCTGAATAAACTTTCAAAGAGGGCTGCTCAACATTCCCCGTTAAAGTGATCCCCGCAATAACCCCATTTGAGGTGTTTTCTGGATTTCTAATTGCTTTAATATTGAGATAAGGTTTATCAATCGAACCACTGAAGCCAACCTGCCCTGTACGAATTTGTAAATCTTGACCAAATGCACGATAAGTACCTTCGATTAGATTTAACTCACCCGTTGCAATCATAGGAGTGGTTTGATCCATACTAATATTTATATCGCCTGCTACTTTTGATTTGAGGCCAAATGAATCGATACGTACATCATTCTCCACTAAAAGCTTCAAATTAATAGCGTAATCAAACGGGGCTTTTTCCTTTTGTTGCTGCTCTATATCTACAATGACTTCATCATCACTCACTTGCACAGCACCTTCGGGAAGCTCTTCTATTTCAATTCTGCCCCATGGCACGACAACCTGCCCCTCTAAATTAAATGCACGATTTTTTAATGACATCGTAATGTCTGGCGAGACCTTAAATGTGACATCTTGCTGCGCACGAACGAAAAACTCACTCCCCTCTAGTTTCACATTCACATCCGGCAACTCAGCTTGCCAATCAATATCACCCGACAAATTAAGTGAACCACCCTCTGCATCTTTCAGCTTGCCTGTGATCTCTGCGCTTTGATTATTAAATGCAATGTTAACGTGCGAATCTTGCAGTGAAACAGGTAAAGTCGCACCATCTAAGTTCACTCGCTCGACATTTAACTCACCATTTAGCAAGGGTTCTTTCAATGTGCCTGCAACGTTCAGCTTGCCTCTAATTTCTCCGGTTAGTTGCTCAAGCGAACCAATAAATGGCTGAATATTTGTCAGCAAGATCTTGTCAATTTCTAGCTCGCCGGATAAATTTTGATTAGCTTGTATATCGTCGATATTAATGTGTGACGTCACTTTACCAAGTACAGAAGAATCAAGTGTTGCCTCTAATTTGCCAATACTGGCATCACTCATCGCCGACAAGTTAAGCTCTTCAATAGGCAGTTTATACACATTTGCATCATCTATCAGTGTAGCTACAAGTTCGCTGGTGCTAATATTGGCACGCATTGTTTTAAGCGCACCATCAGCCCAATTAGCCACAAATTCGCCGTTTGCTGAACCGTTGACCTTAATATTTTCAGGTATAAATCGGTTAAACTCTGGGAGTGATAACGCTGCTAACTGCGCATTTAGCTGACCAAACTGCTTAGTCTGCTGAAGTGTATTCACACAAAGCTTTGAGCTTGCACTTTGCCAACAATGATCAGCAATATTAAAGTCGAGCGTATTTATATCAACATGTGCTTTAATCGCTTTATCTGTGGTTAAACGTATATGATTATCGGTAATTAAAATATTACTTAAACTACCTTGCCATTTGTCTTTTTTAAGTTGCCCATTAATATCCAGAGATGCTTTTCCTTGGTCCGCATCTAAAAGCAGCCGCAGGTGATGATCAACCTTGTCACCTGCTATATTTAACTCAGCCTGATTAATCTTATGCTCTGCCATGGTTGCAGAATCCAGAACAAGCGATATATCTGTTTGCCAGTCGGCAGCATAGTCGAACTGACCTTTAAGTGTTAATCCATCAATTTGAAGATCTTGATAGCTCAAGGTATTAAGAGCTAAATTTAAATCAACCACAGGAGCTAAACGCTCGCCACGAATAACTAAGTCTGCATTCCCTTTGCCCTGCATAGGTAAAATTTCTTGGTCGGCGGCATCTAAGCGTAGCTTGCCATCAACACGCCAGCTGTCATCAACTTGGCCTGATAGAGCAAGCTCATTACGGCCACTTTTTAATTGCAGTTTTTCAAAACTTGCATGCAGGCTGCTATCAAGTTTAAAGTCTGATTCTAGACTTACAGGTACATCGTTTACGGTACCATTAATTGTGGTATTCTCGACTGCCAACTGCCAGTCAGTACCAGTTAAACCAAATGATCCTTTGAAACCACCTGATAAATCACTACTCATAGCATCAGTTAAATACTGTGCTTTTAAGTGTTCAAGTTTGCCGTTAAATTCAGTATTTACACCTTTTGACCAATCAACCGATGCGTGAATAATTGCTTGGCTTTCATTAGCATTTAACTTTAGCTGATCGAGGTTTGCCTTTGTTAAACTTCCTTGCAATTGGCTACTAACTGACACCTGAGGATATGCGCCAAGTTGGCTAATTAAATCAACTTTAACTTTATAGTCGTTTGCATGCCCTTGCCCATGTAAATCTAGCTTTGAAATATTGAGTTGTTCAGCGCCTGCATCAAGCGACCACGTATCAACACGGCCGGTTAAACTAAATGGAAAGTTATCTTTTTGTAGATTGACTTGCGCATCCACTTTTAAAGGGTACTGTCCTTGTGTTAACAACGTCATTTTTAAATCAGCTAACGACCCTGTTAGCTCAAGCGTTAACTGATGACTAGGGTGAGTGAGAGCAACATGGCCTTGCACTGAGTTATCCGCATTGAGTTCAGCAAATAAATCAGTATTTAACTGCCAATCATTGTATTGTGCCTCAAGCTTTTCAACTCTCACTTCATGACCTTTCGCAGTCGCTGAGAGGGCGATATTGTTAATGACTTCAGCACTTTCGGATGCGACCGGTGTCACCGCTACTTTACTGATATTTAAAGTATTAAGTTGTATATCAAGGGGTAAAGTTAAGTCCAGAGTGGGTAATGCAGGCAGTACCGTTAATGGTTGGCTTTTGGGCTGCTCTTTGACTTCATGAAGTTGCACTGTAACAGTATTAATTTTCAGCGCATCAACGAGAATATCAGATAGCTCGGCAACAGCAGAAAGGTTTAGCTTTTCAATAGTCACATCAGCACTTGGGTGCGCTAAAGTTAATTGGTTAATTGCAATACGCTTAACGGTTACTTTCAGCGGTAATGTGATTTGCTCTGCGACGAGTGAAGCATCTTCTTGTAATTGCTCTTGAGCAGATTGTGGTTGTTGCCCCGCTACTGCTTGTTTGCTTTTAACATTTACATCAATGTTCAGTGCACTAATATTATCAAGGCAGATGCCATCGCACCCCCACCAAAAAAGATCAACTTTGAGCTGTTTAGCATGGAGCTTGATAGCTTGGTTTTCATAACGCACATCAAACGGATCATTATATAAAAAACGGCCTGAAGGTAACTTAATCTCTAAGCCATCCACCAACTTATTAGCTGAGTATGCAATAAAGTGATTACCAGGTGCGGTGAATAACAAACAAAAAAGTAAAACGCCAATGCTTAAAAGTGTTACCGTGAGTACTGAGATTATTTTTTTAAACTTCATATTAAATTTCAGGCCCTATGGTAATACTTAAACGCGTACTTTTACTCTCTTTTGTTACTCCCCAAGCATGGTCTATACGAATTGGTCCAACAGGCGTTAAATAACGCAAACCAAAACCAGCACCGACCTCGACTCGATCACTAAAATCATTGGTTGCTGTACCGCTGTCAACAAACAAAGCTGCGCGCCAGTTTTTAGCAAACTGATAGTTATACTCCATGGTCCCTGACATTAAATATTTACCACCAATCAAGCGCCCATTTTCATCCTCAGGTGAAATCGACTGATACGCAAAGCCACGCACACTTTGATCACCACCAGCATAAAACCGAAGTGAAAAAGGCACATTGTCTATATCATCCACTAACATGGCCCCTAAATTAGCACGCAAGAAAAATAAATGGCGATCAGCCACTGTCGTTAACCATGCATTTTGCAATTGTAAACGTATAATATTGGTGGTCGAGAACATATCCTTTAAGCCAAACTCGGCAGAGATCAACCATTGGTAGCCTTCGTAAGGAGTTGTGCCACCTTCAGTCTCTTTTTTTGCGTAACTTATGCCAGGCATCAACATTTTTGAGCTTTGCTCTTCATCACCGATACGATAAGTTTCACGATCACGTCGAATAAAGGCGGTGCGTACCCAATCATCGTCGGTTAACCATTGCCGTTGTATTTGGCCTGTTAAAATTTTACTATAAACATCGTTTGTCAGCTCATCTTCTAACTTATAACCCACAGAAAAGCGCCATAAGTCATCATTGGGATCATCAACTGGCACGGTGTAACCGAGCGATATATCTTGTTGTCTTTGTGACACATTCAGATTACTTTCTAAATAGTGACCATCACTTGTGATCCAAGGCTTTGTCCATTTAAAGCGCACTTTTGGGCCAAGGTCAGTGCTATAGCCACCACCAACTTCATAACTATTTGCTGGTTTATGAAGGACATCTACTTTTACGGGAACACGTTGTTCTTTACGGTTTGCAATATCGGCATAAACCCTCACACTGGAAAAATAAGGCGTGCTTGACAACGCTAGGTTATAATCAGAAACCTCCGTTGCTTTATAAGGCTGGCCACTGTTAAAGCTCGCAAGTGAGCGAATATATTTTTCAGCGGGTGTTTCATTGCCAATAATAATTTCTCCAAACTGATAACGAGGACCGGTGTCTATGTTAAACGTGATATCGGCACTGTTTTTTTTCAAAGACACAGCTAATGTGCGTTGGTGCCACTTAGTATCAAAGTAACCAAGTTCAAGAAGCTGGCCTTCAATTCGCTTTCTAGCCGCTTCGTAGTTAGCATGATTTAGAAAATCACCTTGTTTTAGTTTAATGCCGTTAACTGCCGCCATAAATTCGGGGTCGCTTTTTCCCGCACCGGTAATGGTTATATTTATGTTCGCAATACGAGTGACAGGTCCTCGCTCCACATTAACAACAATAAGCTGCTTTTCTTGGTCGAAATTAATTTTAATAACGGGTTTATAGTAGCCGAGTGCTTTTAGGCTTGTTTCAACTTGACTTTTTGCATGGCGTTTAAGTGCTTTTGACGCTTTTTCATCGATTAACTGGTTAACGTAAAGTTCAACGTTTTTTTCAAGTTCACCACTGAGTCCCTGAATTTTATATTCTTTTATGATTGTTGCTGCACTAAAAGCTGGATGGCTAAAAGAGGTGCACAAAAGTAAAAAGACAAAAAAGAAATGCCGAGAGAACAAAAAATATCCTTACCTTTTTGAAATGCCTGAAGCGAAAATGAGTACAAACTAATTTTAACACAGTGAGATAATGACTGACATAATGGAAATAGTAAAATTAGTACACGTAACGCTATTATTTTCGCTACAATAGCGGACAATAACTAGATTTAAAATGAATGAGCGATTAAATGCATTTCCCAGACGATGAAAATGGTCAATTATTAGCTGAAATTGCGGCTGCCGGTGTCGATTTAAACTGTTTACAAGAAGTCGACTTTTATATTTTGTTTGAGCAAAAGCCAGATGCAGAAAAGTTTGCAACAGCCATTGAAAGTGACGAGTTAGCGCCGAGTACAGAACTCAATAAATGCCCTGATACTGGCGTATGGGAAGTGATTACACGCGTTAAAATGGTGCCAGATCACACCTTACTTTCTCAAACAGAACAATACCTTGAAAGTATTGCCAACGGTCATAATGGCTATGGTGATGGTTGGGGCTTGATGGCTGAAGATTAATTAATATAGTTTGTTGCGCGATGCAATATCGCGCAAAGCCCTAATGTGGCAATTGATTTGCTTTTCTGAAGCTGCCTTCATAATCAAACAATTTCTCAGCTACCTTCCAACCATACTTCTTATTTTTACGCGCTATAACAAAATCGGGGGCAACTAATAAATGCTGTGCTGATTCAACTTGTTCAGCAGTTTGCCACTTTTTGCTAGCTGCTCCCTCTTTATGTCGCTGAAACTGTTTATTAAAAATAAATCGCCCCGTATCATTCGCTAGATTAAAAATCTCATCGCAACTGGCGCCATCTTCATCAAAGTAACTTATTTTTAAAAGTCCATTAGGTAATGCCTTCGCTGACAACCCGCTACAACGAAGCACTAAGGCATCTTTTAAATTAAGGGCTTCTCGTAGTTTATCATCAGGGTCAGCCATCATTGCGCCACATGACTGACATTGTCTAGCAGCAATATCATTTTGCTCACCACATTGCTCACACTCTTTGAAGCGAAAGCGATAATCACATTGTTCTTGTGTGTCTCCATCGTCAAGTAATCCTTGGCAGCGTCGCCCAAAATGTTCAATCACTTTACCGCTATCGTCTGTTTTGCCCCAAAAAATATTAGCAAAACCGCAACCAGGACACAGTACCTGTACTGGTTCATTATCACTTTGCCCCTTTTTACTGCCTACTTCTGGGTAAAAGAGATCAAAACCATTCCCTGCATAGTCAATGACTAAGCAATCTTTTTTCCCTTCACTTAAACGCAGTCCACGACCCACTATTTGCTGGTATAGACTCACTGATTCTGTAGGACGTAAAATAGCAATATAGTCGACATGAGGAGCATCAAACCCTGTTGTTAACACCGAAACATTGACCAAAAACTTTAACTGTTTTTGTTTAAATAGAGTAATAATTTGGTCGCGTTCGTTGTTATCGGTCTCCCCTGTAATCAACGCAGTTTGCTCAGCAGGTAAATAGCCAACAATTTCTTTTGCATGCATAACCGTGGCTGCAAAAATCATCACTCCATGGCGATTTTCGCTGTAATCAATCACTTGTTTAATAATGGCTTTGGTTGCCCGGGTACTGTCCTTAAGCAGTGCATTCATGTTTTCAACACTGTAGCGACCAAAAGAGTCACTGGGTAATGAAGCAAAGTCATAATGACTAATTGCAGCATCAATTTCATGAGGAGGTGTTAAATAGCCATGTTTAATCATGTAGCGTAGTGGTAATTCAAAAATACACTTTTTGAATGGTGCTGATTGCTCCCCTCGAACAAATCCATGGTAATGATGATGATAAACCCAGCCCATACCCATTCTAAATGGTGTCGCAGTCAACCCTAACACTTTGAGTTGTGAGTTTTGCTTTTTCAGGGCACTGATCACCTGTCCATATTGGCTTTTATCATCGCCACTTACACGGTGGCACTCATCAATAATTAACAATGAGTAGGCTTCGTCAAGCTGTGCGGTATTTCTAGCAAGTGACTGGACGCTGGCAAAGGTCACTTGTTCACTCAGTGATTTTTGCTTTAAACCTGCCGAGAAGATACTCGCCTTAAAACCAAAGCTGGCATATTTTTGTGCATTTTGCTCCACCAGCTCTTTAACATGGGCGAGCACTAAAATTTTTTGCCTAGCTATTCTTGCAAGTTCCGCAATGACTAAGTTTTTACCCGCTCCTGTGGGCAACACAATCAACGCGGCATCATTTGTCTTCCGAAAGTGCGCAACGGTTCTATCTACGGCTTCTTGCTGATAAGGTCTTAATGTGTATTTCATACTAGTATGATGGGCGACAAAAAAGGGAAGCATACGCTTCCCTTTTCAATCTTTAAAGTGAAATTATGCTAGGTGTTTAGTTAAATCAACGCCTTGGAATGCTTTAGGTCGTTTACCACGGCCAGTCCACTCAACGATTTCACCATTATACTCAATGCGGTATTTAGGTTTTACTTTTGTGCGCTTATCAGTGCCTACCACATCTTGTAGATCTTCTAATGTAAGTCCTTTTTCTTTTAAAAGATCGAGTACTTCTTTTTTAGCTTCTTGCTGTTGAGTATTTTTCTCGATAGCTGTATCAATAAGTTGCTTTGCTTTTTCTAGCTCACTTAAAGATGCAGTTTTTACAAAAGATCGAATTTCTTTCATTGAAAGCTCTCTTTATTATAAAAGTTAAGTTACATATAGAACCTCAACCAGTATATGAGGAAAATATAAAATAATCTATTATATACCCTAACTTTATTTATTTTATTCAGACCAACCTTTTATTTTATCCACGATATCATTCAACTGTACAATAAGCATTCGAACAATTTCTGGGTCTTGGTTTTTGCTAAATTCTTGCTCTGTATTCACTATAAGCTCAGAGAGTGCTGGATACTGAAGCATCACGATAGCTCCTTTAAGCTTATGAATAGTTGAAGAAATCTTACTATATTCACTATTTTCGAGTTGTTCGTTTAACGTACTTAAATCGATTTGCAGGCTATTTACAAATACATCTGCCAACATTTTTGCATCTGCCTCATTTCCAAAAACATTTAACCAATGCTGTTTGCTTTTTATTCCTGTTAACGATGACTCTATATTCGTTTCTTGTACCTGGTTTTTGTCTTTTTGTAGATCAATAAACTCTACTAGCCTGTTATATAACTCGTTAAGTTTGTATGGCTTAAATAACACACAATTCATCCCTACTTTCATTGCTTTATCAAGACACTCTTGGGAGTCATCAGCAGTAAACCCTATAATTGGTAAGGATTTAAACTCAGGCATGCCACGAAGCTGCTGAGTTAGTTTAAAGCCATCTAGGTGTGGCATATGACAATCGGTCAATAACAAATCAAAATGACCATTACGCAGAGTATTTAATGCTGCAATACCATCTTCAACCATCACAGCTTTAATACCTAACTTCTGGCACTGTTTTTCTAATAGTAATTGATTAGTTTTATTATCCTCAGCTATCAGAATCTTGCCATGCAAACTATCCGTGCCTTTTGAGGAAATAAATTGAGTGTTGGCATGAACATTATTGAACAGTTCACGTAATAGATCTGGGTATATGGGGTTAACCCCTAAGGTATGACAACAGCATTTTAGGTGTGGTTTTCCCTCACCAGATAGAGCGACAATAATATAACGATTACTTGAGTGAGGTATAGCCTGCTGCCAATCATCCCCCCATAACTGCTGCATATATTGTTCATTAATGAGGATGTTCTCTATATTGGTGAATGTATTTTTATCTATCGGCCAAGATAATTGATTATAGTTAATGCCCATAGTCGATAAGTTATCAAGTAATTGACGGTTATTACTATATACTGACCAATATAGAGATGGTAATGGGCTTTTATCTTTGAATACATTCGTTAATGGAACCGAAATATAAACATTTGTCCCTTTCGAGAAGGTGCTGGAAATCGTAATTTCCCCTTTCATTGCTTCAATTAATTGTTTAGCCAATGTAAGTCCAAGCCCTGCCCCGCCATAACGCCTCTGTGTGGAGCCATCAGCTTGCTCGAAAGGGGTATAAATATCTGCAAGTTGCTGTGCAGTCATTCCTGTGCCCGTATCCGACACCTCAATTTTTAATTTATGTTTATCGAATAATACGTCGCAATTAATACTGCCTGTTTCAGTAAATTTGACGGCGTTATTAAGAACATTTGAAAGCACTTGCATCAAGTGAGTTACATCAACCTGTGCAGATGTATACGCCGCTGTTCGCCAAGAAAGCGTAAAGTCTAAACCTTTTTCTTTTGCTAAGTATTCATGAGCACGAAAAACACGACACAGGTGCGACTCAAGATCTACATCTTGATAATTTAATTCAATGTTGCCTGAATTAGTGTTAGCAAAATACAAGATATCATTCACTAAGCTTAGTAGCTTAGAAATAGAGCTATCGATGTGCTCTAATAAATAGAATTGTTCATCTGTTAAAGTAGATGACTTTAGTAGTTCAATAAAGCCATTAACCCCTGATATTGGCGTACGTAATTCATGACTCATTGTGGCTATAAAGCGGCTTTTTGCGAGCTCAGCCTGATGCGCTAATTGATTTGCTTTACTTAAATCGGCTTGCTGTCTTTTTAATAAGCTAATATCGAGTAAAATTCCATTCCAACGAATCCCTTCATTTGTCGAAGTAGTCATACTCTCAGCGTTGGCAATATAACGACACCAGATTTGTTGACCTAAATTATTTACCCGAAATTCTATGTCGATTATTTTATTTAACTTACTGGCTGACTTAAATGCTTTGGCTATTTTGATACGATCAACATCATCAATATACGGTGAAATACAACCAGTCATACCACGCTGATTGACTGTACGGGAGGTAACCCCGAGTAAACTTTGTGCGCCTTTACTTATATAGGTATAGCAGCCCTCTCCATTATCATAATACTCATACTGAAATACACCACCTGGAATCGTATCTGTTATCGTTTGCAACAAACGCTGCACAGATTGTGTCTCTCGCTGTAAATTGTGGTGCTGTGTTACATCCGTTATCACTGTCAAAATTCCAGCTAATTGCTCATCAGTTCCGAAATAAGGTTTCTTTGTATACAGCAAATCAAGTTGCTTTCCTTGTCGGTTGGTATATTTAATTTGCTGATTGATGGCTTTTCCTGAGTCTAAACTATATTTGT
Organism: Pseudoalteromonas sp. L21; assembly: GCF_021728035.1. Lineage (NCBI taxonomy): Bacteria > Pseudomonadati > Pseudomonadota > Gammaproteobacteria > Alteromonadales > Pseudoalteromonadaceae > Pseudoalteromonas > Pseudoalteromonas sp. L21. Next base: position 127,203 of record NZ_JAKKCV010000001.1, read on the forward strand.
TTTGTGCAATCAAGTCTTTAACAACAGGTAAATCATCGCGCAAGAATTGCTTTTGCTCATCCCATAAATGCGCAAAGTTCTCGCGGTAAGCCTTATTCCACATTAGGCGTTTTTGATCTTTATCTTGTATCACCACCATTGTAGGTAAATCATCAATTAACTTTTGGGTGAAATTTAACTTCTCCAACGCGACTTGCTCTGCTTTTTGTCGCTTGACTATTTCGCGATTGATGGTGTAGCGCCAACCAATGAAGTACACAATAGAGACAAAAATCAATATTAAAACTAAAATAGCTGTCGTATTAACCGTTTGCCTATCATAACCTCTCTCAATACTAAAAATCCCATGCCGATTTACAATATGAGTGAAATCATTACTTGTTAATGTTTTAAATAAGCTATCAAGCAATGTAGCAAAATCAGGCAGATTTTGATTGATTAAAAAATAAATAGGCTGTGTGTATTGATATCGGGGGTTTATATAAAACTCACCAATATAAAATTGGTTAAGCTGATAGGCCGCTATACTTTGCGGTAACATCACCCCATCAATGGTATCGTTTCTTAGGGCATAGAAAAGTGTTTTGACTGAGCTAAACGAGACAGTTTCGATAGGTTTATTTGTGATTAATTTCTGTTTAGGATCTGCAAATACGTCAAGATAACCAATACGAGAACCATTGTTTCTTTGTTTAGAAATCAAGATCATCTCGAAACTATAATGTGAAGGAAGCGCAATTAGAGTACCATGATCAAGCTTATCAGGTGTCATGGTCGGAATAAGATCAATTTTATTAGCAAGAAACAACTTTGCCAATTCATCACTATTGGCTGCAGGAATATATTTAAATTGAATACCACTTCGCTGCGCCAGTAACATCATAGTATCGTTTAGATAACCCGTTGCCTCACCATTATTATTCGTCGAATTGACTGGAAATAAATCATCTACAAACGAAAATGTCAGTAATAGGTTTGTTTCTTCATCCCCCCCTATTCGATTAAAGTCTCGCTTAAACTGACTATAGGCTTTTGATGCTAAATATTCTTCACTTGCCGAGTTTTCCCAGAGCTGTTTGGTTGTCGGTGAGATAGAAGCAAGTAAAGAATTAACTTGGTTTCTCAATACGACCTTCTGCTGGTTAAACATGACATGTAGTGTTTCACTGGCAAGCCAAATTGGGCTGACTATTTTTAAGTTCTTTTGTGGGCGCTTTTTTAAATAATGGGAGAGCACCGAGTAATCACCTAAAAAAGCATCAAAAGTACCGTCTGATACTTTATCAAAGGCATCCTCGGGTTTTATAAAACGATTGATAAATAACGCACCATTTTGTGCCAAATATTCACAATGAGAGCTTCCCGTTATACAAACCCAGCGTAAGCTTGCCAAGTTTTTTAACGCATCATTGGCAATAGATTGGTTGGCTACAATACCCTGAGGTGCTTCCATAAACGGAGCTGAAAATAAGAAATGCTTCTTACGCTGTGCAGTTTTATTTAAACCAACCGTAAAGTCTATTTCCCCAGCTTGTAGAGCATCGAGGAGAAGATCTAAACTATCGAACACTTGATACTCTAGCTTTGAATCGGTTAGGCGAGCAATTTCATCACTGTAACCAACGATGACTCCTGAGAATTGCCCCTCCTCTGTACGCGTGTGGTAAGGGAAGAAGTTGTAATTGACGATACCCGCTTTGAGCTTTGGTTTATCCTCTTGTGCGGCTTGCGTAAAAAAAGTACAAAAAAATAAAAGCGCTAGTGATATAGTTAATTTATAGCTTTTCAACAAAAAACCTTCTGACTCAGCACTCAACATATTAAAGTATAAGAGAATAAGTTATCCCCTACAATAAAACGACCTATTGTGTATTAACTTATTGCATTTAACGATGAGGCCAAAAAGCAATACGGTAACAATAACTTTACGCAAAACTGGCTAGATGTTGTATAAAAATTGATTTAACCAAGCAGTTACACAAGTAGACCTGTCAAATAGCTCGAAACAAACAATTAATGCAACAAAGAAAAAGGCCAAAACATAATGTCTTGGCCTTAGTAGGGAAAAATATTAACAGTTCATTAGAACTTAAGGTTAACACTCATATGTACAAAACGACCTAAAGTGTCATAGTAGCCGGCTACTGTATTCGCGTTTGACGAAATAGTGTTACCAACCATAGGTGGCTCTTTATCAAAGATGTTATTAATACCACCTGTCAGCGTTACGTGCTCATTTACAGAGTAATTACCTGAAAGGTCAATGAAATTGTAAGAATCAATACCACCATTTTCAATTAGTGATGTATCTGCATCACCTTCGTAATCTACGCCGCCGTAGTAACGCCATTTAAGGCCTACTCGCCAATCATCTGCAATATAATTTACATTCGCAGTGTGACGCCATTTTGGTGATGCAAAACAGTCCGTACTTACATTACCAGAACAATCATAAGCCAGTGACTCATCACCTAAGATTGGCTCCACTTCTTTTTTGATGCTGTAGTAACCATTAATATCAAATTTCAATGTTGCTTCGTTAAGCTCCATTGTATAAGCAGCTGTTAAATCAACACCTTCCCACGTACGACCACCAATGTTGTCACTTAAGTTTACAACATAACCATCTTGGCCTAACCATAGGCTACCTGATGCACTTCGTTGAATATTATCACAGAAGAAAGCATCACCGGTTGTAGCACAGTTATTTAAGATGCGCTCAGCACCCACAACACCCACTACCTTTTCCATTTCAATTTGGAAATAATCAACAGAGAAGTTGAAGTTATCAAATGGGTTTGCAACTAAACCAATCGTAATGGTTTCAGCTTCTTCCGGTTTTAGGTTTGGATTACCACCAGCAAATTGATTGTATTGACCCGCAGGTGATGAAGTAACGGCACCATACTGTGAACCAGTTACACCCGTGTTAGCACACTGCGTTGAATCATATGCAGGGCTGTCACTTGCACAACCGTCACTACCACTCCAAAGGCTGATGCTTTGTGCTGAGAATAGCTCACCAACATTAGGAGCACGAACCGCTTTTGCAAAGCTTGCACGGAACTTATACGCATCGGCTAGTGTATAATCACCACCAATTGAGTAAGTTGTATCTGAACCTGTTGTTGAGTAATCAGACCAACGTGCAGCTGTTGAAATATTAAACTCATCTAGCACTGGGATTTGTAGCTCACCGTACACTTCATTTACATCAATCGAGCCATATAAGCTTGGTGATGGACCACCTTGACCTAATAACTGACCTTCTTCATAAACCGTATCTGATGTACGCTCATATTCTTGCTCACGGCGTTCCACACCAAATACAGCTGCAATAGGTAAAGATGCACTTGGCAGAGTCAAATCAAGCTCACCTGATACATAACCACTATAAATTGTTTGTGTCACTAAACCAGTTTGCGTACCAACACCTGCCAGCTGCGCTGCTTGCTCAGGTGTTACGCCATCTAGTTCAAATACATTATAGTAAAGACAACCATCTGCTTCTTCACATGATGTACCAACAGCGCCAACACGTGGACCAATTTTTGGTGCTAATAAATCATTTTTATACACTGAGCTCGATGTTGTTGCAGAATAGTTATAGCTAACATCATATGTCCAGTTATCATTAATCTCACCTTCCATACCCGTTAGGATACGATATGAAGTATGCTCTAGGTTATCTGCACGCGGGCCACCTTCAACATTACGTTTACCGATGTAAGCAACAAATTGGTCACTTCCTGTTTGACCAAAAAGCTCTTGCAACTGCTGTTTTTGTAAGTCCGACAATAATGGGTTGTTATAATCCATTAAAAACTCTTCGTTGAAGAACGTACCTGACTCAGCGATTTGACCAGCTGTTCTATTGTGCATAAATGAGAACTCTAGGTATGGTCTAAAGTGCTCATTGATTTCATAATCAATGAAGCTACCTAATGTAAAGCGCTCATTTGGGCGTAAGAAGTGATTCACCGGCGCATAGTTATAACGATAACCATCGTCTTCAATAAAACCCTGACCATTTGGGTTTAGATAGCCCCAAAATTCTTGTTTATAGTCTACTTCGCCATCAACAACAGGGAAGATATCAAAGTGTGGGTTTGGTGTATTTGCTGAACCACCACACACGTTACCCGCACCATTTAAAGCACATGACGAATAGTCGCGGCTGCCCTGCAACAACTCTGTTTGACGGTTGTAAGTTACGTAACCAACTGCATGGCCTTTACCAGAGTCAAAGCCACTACCTACCGTTAAATCTAAGCTATATGACTTACCATCGATCCCCGTATTGCCCGTTTCATAATCATAGCCTTGATCATCCATCAGGCCTTGAATATACCCATTATCATTATTATGTTGATAGCCTGATGCTCCCATATTGAATGAAATACCATCAAACTCATCGTTCATCACAAAGTTAACAACACCCGCAACAGCATCAGCACCATAAACTGCCGCCGCACCACCTGTGAGTACGTCAACACGCTTAACTAATGATGCTGGAATTTGGTTAATATCTGGAACCTGAGATGTAATACTACCAGCCTGCATACGGCGGCCATTGATCAATACCAATGTTCTGTTTGAGCCTAGGCCACGAAGGTCAACGGTCGCGGTACCCGTTGCGCCATTCGCAAGAAATGAACTTTGCGCAGCTTCAATTTGTGGTAATTGGTTTAATACATCCTCAACACGAGAGAAACCGCTCAACTTAATCTCTTCAGCAGTCATTACAGTAACAGGACTAACCGTTTCAAGATCTGTACGTTTGATACGTGAACCTGTTACTTGGATGCGCTCAACTTTTTCAACACCGTCATCAGCTGCATTTGCAGCCATAGAAAAACCTGTCGAAGTAGAAGCAACGCCAAAAGCAAGCGCAAGGCGCACCGCTTTTGAAACTTGATTATTTAACATTTGATTCTCCCTGGACCACCAATAGTGGTTATAATTAGTATAATTATGTTTATTTTTTGTTACCAAAAATAGGTTTGGCCGGAGAATAATAAACAAATGAAAATAAATTTCCAGCACTTTATTTACATTTATTTAATAAAAACAAATTTAAGCTGTAGCAACCCCACCTTTTCGCTCAAAAAACAAACAACCAATACAAGCCACTAAAATAGAGGAGTTTACAGCTAGAGACTCATCAAAAAGAACTAGAGAAGCTGTATTTGCCTATCTTCAATTGACGCAAATTTTGCAACTAAATTACCAACAATCATTTCAGCTATTGGCAACAATTGCTTATTTACATAAATGGAATAATCATATTGATGGGTGCCGATATAAAATTCAGCTCCCTGTGCGGTGTACACATATTCAATAGTTTGTCCGCGCTTAATTTCACGGTGAGGGTTGTCAGCTAGGTATTGCTTTGCAGCTTTAACATGAGGAGGGATATTTTTTTGGTAATCAGTTAAGTGTTGACCTAAACGTTTACGATAAATAAGCAGCGCATCGAATTCGCCGTTATAGAGCTTTTTCACATACTTATCAAATGTTTGTATGATTAATTCTTGACTGTATGAGTCGCTAAATAATATTTCAAACAACTCAACTTGAAATTTATGAGCTAACTCTGTCCAATCACTGCGCACTGTCTCCATTCCTTTGAACACTAGGTGTGTGGCGCCATTTTTATCTATCTTACCTACATAGCGCTTTTTTGAGCCCGTTGCTTTACCACGTATTGTTGGCATAAAAAATGGGCTATAGTGAGTTTCATATTCAATTTCTAAGTAGCTGGTTATATTATAATTTTTTTCAAGCTCTGCGTGCCATCGCGCATTAATTTTCGTAGCAAGTTCAATACCTATTTCATGACAATTTGCAGGGCTTAGTTCATCATCTAACTTAACAAATGTCGAATCTGTATCACCATAAATAACTTGGTAACCCCACTGCTCAATCCATCGCTTTGTTGTCTGCATGATCTCATGCCCGCGTAAGGTAATCGAACTTGATAAACGCGGATCGTAAAATCGGCAACCTTTAGAGCCTAATACGCCATATAAACTATTCATAATGATTTTAATGGCCTGCGAAAGCATCGGTTGATTGTTATCTTTAGCAACTTGTCGGGTTGTGGCTAATTGGCGAATTAATTTAGGTAAATGGTGCTTAGTTCTTGAAAACAGGGCTTGATTAAACCCTTCAATCGCTAGTTCTGGTTCCTTTAGCCCCTCGACTAGACCTAAAGGGTCGATGCAAAAAGTACGCATTATTGACGGGTAAAGACTTTTATAATCGAGCACCACAATATTTTTATATAACCCTGGTTCAGAGTTCATAACATAGCCACCGGGGCTGTCAAAGCTTAAGCCATGATCACCCAAATTCGGTGCCACATAGCCACTACGGTGTAATAAAGGAAGATAAAGGTTGGTAAAGGCAGCGACAGAGCCGCCCATCCTTTCAAGTTCAAGACCGGTCATTTGACTGCGAACGGCAGCAAATTCGAGTAACTTTAATTTTTTGAAAATACGCTGTACTAAAATACAATCTTGTCGGTTGTACGCTGCAAGAGAAAGTTTATCCTCGTTAAATTGACGAACAATCTCATCTAACCGGTTATCCGTACTAATCAGCTTTTCTTCACCAAGCTCAATACTGGCGACATTAGCTAAGCTAAAACTATCATAGTGATACGTGGCATTTTTGAGCGTATCAATACCATCAATAACAACTCTGCCTGGGACTGTGACACGCGTGAAATTGCCGACCCTTAACTGCATTTTTTCATTATTACGCCCTAGGGGAAGTTCAACACCTAGTGCCTCAGCACGCTCATACAGCACACTGAAATCAAACTCTATGACATTCCAACCAATAATAACATCAGGGTCAATTACTTGAATTTTCTCACATAATTTAGTGAGCAAATCTATTTCATCAACACACCATTGAATATTAAAATCAAGCTCTGATGTATCAAGCGGCTCACCTATCATTAAAACAGTATCGACCTTGTCCCCCACTAAGCCCACAGAAAATAAGACACCGTCCCCACTGCACTCAATATCTAATGAGAGACTATTAAAGTGGGGTGTGAAATCATTATTTTGTTTAAACTGAACATCTGTTAAAACACGAAAAGGTGAAGATTGAACGACTCGCCCCTTTGCCCACACCGCACCTTTTATAAAACGCTCCATCAAAAAGCGGTCTACCGGCCTGATATCGTCTTCATACACATTCACAAAGTGAGCTTTAAGTTGTTTTGCTGCTTTATAATAGTGTTTTAAGGACGAAAAATGACAGGCAACGACAGGGTGTTGTTGAAATGTTTTTAATGATATATGTTTAATTTCACAGTGAATTTGGTACTCATTAAAAAGGCGAGTGACAGTATTCAGGTCCTGCTCTCGAACAAAAAATACCGCCTTTTGCGGCGAACTAATCAGTTTAACAGGCCCTTGCTCTGACAAGATCCACACTACGATAGATATACCGTTGGCATTATCAAAACATTGCGTAGAAAGAATAAAGCCAGAAGCAAGCTGCATGTAAAAACCTTTTAGCCAAAAAGAGTAAAGCAAACGCTGAGCGACAAAATTAACCACAAGTTGCTTGTAGTTACCGCGTTAAATCTCTAAAATTCATTACTGTAATTATATACATACTTTAGGTTATCTGGACATGCTTTCTGACTCTTTAAAAAAAACAATTAGGCAAATTCATAAGCATGTTGCTGATAACCTAACTGATTATCGTCCTCGTAGCAGTCAAAATTATTTAGTAGCAGAAATCGCTAAAACCTTGGCTGGCGAATACCATAAATCGCAACGTATCTGCGTTATAGAAGCGGGTACTGGCACAGGTAAATCACTTGCCTATTGCTTGGGAGCCATCCCTCTGGCAATGGCAAAAAAGAAAAAGCTGGTTATTTCAACCGCGACAGTCGCCCTTCAAGAACAGCTCATTAATAAAGAACTGCCATTTTTTAAGGAACACTCAGGGCTGGATATAAAGTTTGACTTGGTTAAAGGTCGGCAACGCTATATTTGCGCACAAAAGCTTAGTGCTGCAGTCAATGGTGATAGCCAGACACAAATGGAGTTTATGCCGACACTGTCATCTCCATTATCTGATATGGAAACCAAGTGTTTAAAACAACTCTATAATGCTTACTCTAAAAAACAATGGCAAGGCGACCGCGATAGCTGGGCTGATACAATTCCTGATAAAGTGTGGAACTTAATTGCTTGTGATAAGCACTCATGCCAACGGCAGATGCGTGCTCATCAATTATGCCCTTTTCACATGGCACGTCAGCGTCTTATGCAAATGGACGTACTCGTCATTAACCATTCTTTATTGCTCGCTGATTTAGACCTTGGCGGCGGTAAGATTCTCCCTGAGCCTGATGACACTATTTATGTGATTGATGAAGCGCATCACTTAGCCCACATCACCCGAGATTTTTCATCTGCTGCAGCAACGATTAAAGGCACTATAGATTGGCTTGATAAGCTGGTTAAATTCGCTGGAAAAATGGCGAATGTATTGGTGGGTCAAAAAGCCATAGGACAAAACTTCAAGCTCAGTGACAGTATCAATGATGCGGCAAAGAATTTAAAAGTGGTGCGTGATATTCTTGATAATGCAGATTTTAACTACAACAGTGACGATACCTATCGTTTTGAGCACGGTGAAATCCCAGCCTCTTTACATGCGAAAGCAAAAGATATCAGCGATGCCACTTTAGATGCTCTACGCGCGCTTAACAAAATGCATGACACCTTGGTACAAGATGTCAGTGATGGCGATATAAAACCTTACGTAGCCGATCCTATCTTAGCTGAAAGCGGTCAGTATATTAATCGCTTAGAGTTACTGAACAAATTATGGTTTAGTTATGCCACAAAAGGCGAAGGTATTCCCCATGCACGGTGGATAAAACGCCTAGAGTATAAGAACCATCATGATCATTTACTCAGCGATTGTCCTATTGAAGTCGGTTATTACCTAAAAGATAAATTATGGAACCAATGTGCAGGTGCAGTGCTCTGTTCAGCCACATTAACGGCGCTTGGTTCATTTGATCATTTTGCTTACGAATGCGGGCTTGCAAAAGAAGAAGGCGTAAAATACATCAAAGTGCCTTCACCATTTGACTACCCAAAACAAGCGACGTTGCATATTCCAAGCAGCCATATTGAACCCACAGATAAATCGTTTAGTGATCATCTCGCTGAGCAATTACCCAAATTCCTAGATGATAAAAGAGCCAACTTAGTCCTGTTTGCTTCATATTGGCAGATGGATCACGTTGTAAAGGTGCTACGCAGTAAAGGTATTGATGTGCTCGTACAAGGCGAGATGTCACGTGAAGCCTTACTCAAAAAACACAAAGCAAATGTTGATCTAGGTCGCGCTAGTTATTTATTTGGCACACAAAGTCTCTCAGAGGGGCTTGATCTGCCCGGCAAGTACCTTGAAAACTTAGTAATCACAAAAATCCCATTTGCAGTGCCCACGTCACCAATTGAAGAAGCCCAAGCGGAATTTGTACAAAGTAAAGGAGGCAATCCTTTTTTATCGATCACCGTTCCTGATGCAGCGAAGAAATTAGTACAAAGCTGTGGTAGACTGCTGCGCAAAGAAAATGATCAAGGTCGCATTACAATACTTGATCGCCGTTTAGTGACCAAGCGGTATGGCAAAGCCATGCTTGATACCTTGCCACCCTTTAAAAGACAAATTGATTATTAATGTTTGAATTAGCTTTAGATCCAACCACATGGGCACTACTTTGCGCTGTTGCCTTAGCCGCAGGCTTTATTGATGCAATTGCAGGCGGTGGCGGTATGCTGACAGTACCTGCACTTTTGACCGCAGGCCTTCCTCCCCATCTAACCCTAGGTACCAATAAGTTAGCTGCTAGTTTTGGCTCACTCACTGCAAGTGTCACTTACTTTCGCAAAAAGCTATTTAACCCTAGGTTTTGGGCCGCTTCCATTATGGCCACAGCCATTGGTGCGCTGTTAGGTACCTTAATCGTTGATTACCTAAGTATCGACTTTTTAAACAAATTGCTCCCTATCGTTATTATTTTAGTCGCATGCTACAGCCTATTTGGTAGTTTAAGCACAACCGAGCATAATGAACTGCCTAAACTCGATGCAAAAACAAAACTTAAACAATGGATACAAGGCTTGGGGCTGGGCTTTTTTGATGGCCTAGCAGGGCCAGGCACGGGGACTTTTTGGACCGCGTCAAACAGCTTACTTTATAAAATGAGCTTGCTGCTAAACTGCGGTCTTGCTCGATCAATGAACTTTGTTTCAAATTTTATCTCGTTGATCACCTTTGTCGCACTGGGCCATGTTAACTTTTTGCTTGGTATCACGATGGGCTTTTTTCTTATGTTGGGTGCGTGGATTGGCGCTCATTCTGCAATAAAATTCGGCAGTAAAATGATTCGCCCTGTTTTTAATACTGTGGTAATTATTTTAGCTTTAAAGTTAATTTATGAGGCCTACCTATAAATGAACTCACCTGCTTTAAACAAACTACATGAACAAATTGCTAGGCTTAAGCATCAAGCTGAACAATTTGATAACGGTCACTTTTTTTCTAAAAACCGTTATATGCAAGCGCAACCAAGTTTGTTTGATAAAGGGGTCTTTTCAACAAAGAGCATGAAACTCGCCGATTATGTCATCGAGATAGAAGAAGAGCTTGCCACTTTACCACCCGCTGAACATCGTCATGCCTATCAATATGCACTAGAACGCATAACTCAACAGGTGCAGGCAGTATTTAATGTCATAAAATCAACGCCTGTGTGGGCAAAAGAGAATAAATTCACTTATAAAGCAAAACCAAAACAGCATATTTTTAAACAAGCAGTTAAAAAGATTATGCAATCATCGCATGAGCTGTATGATGAATTGAAACAAAATCATGAGTTCGAGCGCAGATTGGTGTTAATGATTGAAGAAAGAAAATTAAAACTCGATGCTGCTAATACTACCCAAGCGAGTGAAATAAACAAAGAAATATTAGCTCTTCATGCAAGGCTTGGCCGGTGCCGAAAAGCCATTTCGGCCACTGAAGATAAAATACAGCAAGTCGAAAAACAGCAACTCAAATAATGTACTACTACCACCCTAGCTACTCTGCACTTGATTTACCAGAGCGACACCGCTTTCCGATTCAAAAATACCAATTGTTAAAAGAGCAGCTAAGTCATTTTATTGATGACGATTTTTTTATAACACCCAAGCAAGCAAATAAAGAACACTTAGCCCTGTGCCACGACCAGCATTACATAGATGCATTTCTCGCAGGTACGCTTGCACCTAAAGCCATTAAAAAAATGGGCTTTCCTTGGTCTGAATCACTTGTTGAGCGTAGCTTATATTCAGTGGGAGCAGCAATTCAAGGCGCTGAATATGCTTTAAAGCATGGTGCAGCATTTAACTTAAGTGGCGGTTATCACCATGCATTTAGTGATCATGGCAGTGGTTTTTGCATTTTTAATGACTTAGCGATTGCCGCCGCACACCTTATACAAACTGAACAAGCCGACACCGTAGTTATTTTTGATTGTGATGTACATCAAGGTGACGGCACTGCCGAGATTATTAATCAACACGAGCAGATTATTAGTTGCTCTATTCATTGCGAACAAAATTTTCCTCGCATAAAGCAATGCTCTAATTACGACTTTTCTCTTGAGCATGGAACGAAAGATAGTGACTACCTAAAAGCCGTGCAACAAGCCTTTGAGCTTACAACTAGACTGCATCAACCGGATATTATCTTATACAACGCAGGTGCAGATATTTTTAGTGATGACGAATTAGGCCATTTTTCGGTAAGTTTATCGGGTGTTTATCAACGCGACCATTTTGTTTTAAGCCAAGCCAAGGCACATAACATTCCTATTTTTGCAGCATTAGGTGGCGGCTATCAACGTAACACCGAACGTTTAGTTAATGTACATAAGCAGCTTTTTAAAGCCGCTGTCGATTTATTTTAAAGCTTGGTATACACTAAAAATACTAATTAATCAGGGTCGATATGTATGAAGTTACACGATGATATTCACAATTATTTTGAAAAGCTCGTTGTAGATGATATTGCAAAACGCAATCTTGAATCAGTGTATAATGAAGACATCATGGCTGACTTGTGCTGTACAGTCCTTAATCAGTTACCTGCGCGTTATATTCGTTACGATGTAGATATGGAGTTTTATCTGCCGCAATCAGAGCGAATGCTAATGGAGCAACAAGTACAAACCGCTATCGATGTTGCCATCACTCAAGTTTCAAAGAAGAAGGAACTCAATAATGAGTCGTGAATTGGAGGCTGCGCCAAATCATATTAAGCTTGCTGTCGATTTAATCATGCTATTAGAACAAAACGATGTGCCAGCAGAAGATGTACTCGCAGCTCTTGAAATTGTAAAATCTGATTTTGAAAAAAAGTTAATGCAAGCATCTGATTAACCTAAGCAGTTTATTTATTGTGCGGCTTTAACCGTATTAACCTCCTCATTTTTGTTATCATCTCCACCGTTATAGCACGACAAAGGAAATACCTTGTAACACAAACCCCTTTTCTTTTTATAATGCAAGCTATACTCTATTGAATAAAGTACAAATATAAAAGGAGGATAAATTATGTCAGGTACAACCATGGTGGTATTAATTGTACTCATTTCCGTCAGTTCAGGTGTTATCTACGATATGTATAAAAAACACCTAGAGTTTAAATCTCGTACCTTAAAAGACAGCAAAGAAGCAAATGAACAAGTGGCGGCTGTTACCGCTGAATTACTTGAATTAAAGCAGCGGGTACAAACACTTGAAGCGATTGTGACCGATTCAAGCTATAACGTAAAACAAGAAATTAATAAGCTGTAATTAACAATCTAGCGCTTTATATTCATCAAGCACACCTTGATAATACTCAGCATCTTGATTCAGCATACGGCCGTAGTGAGCACGTAATTGCTGTAGATATGCTTTGTGCTCTTTACGACTCAATTGCCACATATTTGTACCTGTCCGTGAAAGCGGCTCTGATGACAGTGTGCTAACAGCAATAACCTCATAAAAGCGCTTGTTTTCACAAATAATTTGTTCATCGACTAAGCCCATATTTAATGTTTGCATATGGCTTCGCACTTTATAGCTGTGATGTACAGGACAAACAGCAAAATCAATTTGACAATGGGGATTACGCAATACTATTTGCGATAAAAACTGCACGAGTAAATCTCCCCCAACCCCTGCAATTATGACCAAGTGACGCTTATTAGGGCTCAGTTCAATCCTAGCCACATCTTGACAATGGACCTGCCAAGCTGTGCGCTGCTTATCTGTCGAAAAGCGTTCAAGCACATTACGCAATGACTGCATGAGCTCTGGCACAATATCCACAAAGTGAATCTTCGGTGCCTTATTTTGCTTTAGTAATTCAATGCCTAAAAAACCGTGGTCGCAACAACAGTCCCAAATTTCGTCATACTCAATTGTGACCATCGAAGCAATAGCAGATAAACGTTTACTCAGAGCCATTCTTATGCCGATTTATAAACGAGTGCTTTTAAACTTCTATCACTATCCACTTCAACAAACCCCTCAGTAGGCGCCAGACGCTCAACAAAACTAATTGCACCTTGGGTATGTTCAGTAATTAAATCTTTAAACGCCTGCTCTGACAGCTCTGGGCTATTAGCGCACAATAAAAGTTGAGTGTTTTCGTTTAGCAGCTCAGGTAGCCGACGCAGGATTTTTTGATAGTCCTTGGTCAATATAAAGCTCCCTTTTTGGAAGCTAGGTGGATCAACAATGATCAATTCATACGGTGCTGACTTTTTCAGCTTACCGAACGATTTTAAAATATCATGGGGGTAAAAACTCACCCCATGAGTAAAGCCATTCAGTTGATGGTTTTGCTTGCCTGTTCGCAGCACACCTTTATTCATGTCCATATTAATAACTTGATCTGCACCACCCTGCATTGCAGCAACAGAAAAACCACAGGTGTATGAAAACAGATTAAGCACCTTTGCGTTATTACTATTAGCTTGCACAAACTCACGACCACGACGCATATCCGGAAAAATACCGGTATTTTGTCTACTTAATAAATCAACTTTAAACTTAATACTGTTTTCAGTTACGACATGTTCTTGAGGTAACTCACCGTAAATCAAAGTGTTGCGCGTATTAATTCCACTACGTTGTTGATAAACCAGCGTATTTATAAGCTCAGGAACATGTTCTTGTGTCCATTGCCAAATTGTATCTGTTAATTGCGTTAGTTCATCATTTTCAATTTCTTGATAAGAAACTAAAAACAGTGCCGGTGGATAAAAATCAAGATTAATATGGCTAAGCTCAGTCACTGAGTGGCCACGGCCATGAAAAATACGGCATAACTCATTTGCCGCAAGCGGCGCATCTGCTAACGCAGTTAAAATGGCTGAAAATTTATTTGTCATTGCACTTAATTAATTAATTGTTGTTGTAATTCATGTATTTCATCACGCACAGACGCTGCCTTTTCAAATTCAAGGTCACTTGCATAAGCATGCATTTTTGCTTCAAGGTTTTTAATCTGATCAGCTATTTGTTTCGCGCTTAATACCTGTTTTGACTCTTTTCGTACTAATTTAAGATTGTCTTTTGGCGTTGCTTCTTCACCCACATCCATAATATCGGTGATACTTTTAACCAGAGCTTGTGGCTCAATACCATGTTCAAGGTTGTAAGCCTGCTGTTTTTCACGACGACGGTCTGTTTCATCAATGGCTTGACGCATAGAATTTGTGATACGGTCACCATATAAAATTGCTTTACCGTTTAAGTGGCGTGCTGCACGGCCTATGGTTTGGATCAATGAACGTGTAGATCGCAAAAAGCCCTCTTTATCTGCATCAAGTATCGCTACCAAGGATACTTCTGGCATATCGAGACCTTCTCGCAATAAGTTAATGCCTACCAACACATCAAACACACCAGCACGTAAATCACGAATGATTTCAACCCGTTCGACGGTGTCGATATCTGAGTGTAAGTAGCGAACTTTTACATCATGATCATTTAGATAGTCGGTTAAATCCTCGGCCATACGTTTCGTTAACGTAGTCACCAATACCCGCTCATTAACCTCTACACGCTTGTAGATTTCCGACAATAAATCATCAACCTGAGTACTTACAGGTCGCACTTCAATTTCAGGGTCTATAAGCCCTGTAGGACGAATCACCTGCTCTGCGACTTCTCCAGCTGAGCGCTCTAATTCAAAATTACCTGGCGTCGCTGATACATAGATTGTTTGCGGCGCAATAGCCTCAAACTCTTCAAACCGTAATGGCCGATTATCTAATGCCGAAGGTAAACGAAAGCCATATTCAACGAGATTTTCTTTGCGGCTTCTATCACCTTTATACATCGCACCGATTTGCGATACAGTAACGTGAGATTCATCAATGATCATTAATGCATCATCGGGTAAATAATCTAATAATGTTGGCGGTGGATCGCCAGGTGTGCGGCCTGATAAATAACGACTGTAGTTTTCAATGCCAGAGCAATAACCTAGTTCAGTCATCATTTCGATGTCGTATTGTGTACGTTGGGCTATCCGCTGCTCCTCAACCAGTTTATTAGCACTAAGCAATTGAGAACGACGGTCTTTAAGCTCATCTTTAATTTTATCAATGGCATCCAGAATTTTTTCGCGAGGTGTTACATAGTGTGTTTTGGGATAAATTGTCGCGCGAACAATATGCTTTTCTACAGCCCCTGTGAGGGGATCAAAAATACTCAAACGTTCAATTTCGTCATCAAACATTTCAACACGCACTGCATAAGTGTCAGATTCAGCTGGGAAAATATCAATCACTTCACCACGTACGCGGTATGTGCCACGGCTAAACTCTATATCATTGCGTGTATATTGCAGCTCAGCTAAGCGGCGCAGCATATCTCGCTGGTCAACACTCTCACCCACTTTTAGTAACAACATCATTTTCATGTACGAGTCGGGATCACCTAAGCCGTAAATAGCTGATACTGAAGCAACGATAATGGTATCTCGACGTTCTAATAGTGCTTTCGTCGCACTCAAACGCATTTGTTCAATATGCTCATTAATAGACGCATCTTTTTCAATGAATGTGTCACTGGCTACCACATAGGCTTCGGGTTGGTAATAATCATAATAGGAAACAAAATACTCAACCGCATTATGTGGAAAAAACTCTTTCATTTCGCCATAAAGTTGAGCTGCTAATGTTTTATTATGTGCCATGATTATCGTGGGACGATTTAAATCATGGATAATATTAGCCATAGTAAAGGTTTTGCCTGTTCCCGTTGCTCCTAACAAGGTCTGGTGTGCAAGGCCGGCTTCTAACCCATCCTTTAACTGAGCTATTGCAGTTGGCTGATCGCCACTGGGCTGAAACTGTGAGACAAGTTGAAAATGATCGCTCATGAATGACACTCCTTCATCGATGCAGCGCTTAAAAGTTCCACATCCTTTATAAACCATTTGTAAGCAACAACAGCTGTAAATAAATTACCAGCAGCGGCACCAATAAATAACCCCGTTAGCCCTGCCATAAGGTTCCCTACATAGGCAAAAGGAACATAGAAAATAAATAAACGTACAACACTTAAAATTAACGCATTCATGGGTTTATGTAACGCATTAAACGATGAATTAGATAAAATAATGACCCCTTGCAAGCCATAACTTAAAGGGAGAATGTAAATAAATAGCTTAATAACATCAATAACAGCTTGCTCTTTACCAAATACATCAGCAATAAATCCTGATGCCACAATAAGTAATAAATAAATAGCAAACTGCCAAATCATCACAAACTTTAACGTTGTGGTATAAGCTTCTTTTACACGTTCAAATTTTCTTGCACCAAAGTTCTGGCTGACAAAGGGAGGCAATGTCATCGACAGCGCCAATACAACAAGGCTTGCTATTGATTCTATACGACTGCCGACACCAAAGGCTGCAACAGCCTCTGGGCCATGTTTAGCCACAAGTGCTGTCATCACCGCCATAGCAATTGGTGTTAACATATTTGCGCCTGCTGCGGGTAAACCAATTTTCAGAATTTTGCGCACTGCACCTATGACAGTTTGTTGACCGGCGTGCAAACTTAATAAGCCATTTTTAACCGCTAAAATATAGAGAATAATCACCACAGCTACGGACCATGCAATGACACTTGCAATGGCTGCCCCTTGAATACCAAGAGCGGGAACTGGGCCGAAACCAAAAATAAGTATGGGGTCTAAAATAGCATTGATTAAGCCAGCGCCCCCCATAACGATACTCGGTGTTTTTGTATCACCACTTGCACGTAAAACAGAGTTTCCAACCATGGGGGTGATCAAAAAGACACTGCCCAAAAACCACACGCTCATGTAGTCATGTATCAATGGCAATACTTGCTGCCCTGCCCCGAGTAGTTTGAAAGTAGGCGCAATGAGTAGGTAGCCAAGCACCGATAAAAAAAATACCATCACGACAGAGATCAATAAAGCAATACTCGCATCGAAGCGTGCCTCATCAAGCTTGTCACTACCTAAGGCTTTAGCTATTACGGCTGAAGTACCTATGCCCAAACCAATCGCTAAGCTAATCACAGTAAATGTTACAGGGAAGGTAAAACTAACGGCCGCAAGTGGTTCTGTGCCGAGTAAGCTGATAAAGAAAGTATCAACAAGATTGAACATCATCAGCGTAATCATGCCAAAAATCATTGGAATGGTCATTTTTTTTAACGTGGGTAAGATTGGCGAGTTTAAAAGATCAGGTTTAGATTTGCTTTGCGAAGTCACGCTCATGGGAATACTTTAGCCTCTTTTACTGAACCTGTAAGTTTAAAGCATCCTGCTCTTGCAAGCCATGCTTTATTCAAAGAAAGCTTCACTGCCACTTCTTTATAATGTAAAGCTGAATATCTGCAACGTCTGTAAAAGAAGCACCTTTTACTGGATTGCTATTTGAAACAGATATGTGCTTAGTATTAGCAAAGACTATTACAGTAAGATTATTTCAGGATGTCACTCCAAGGTTATTAAAGTGCAACTTTTAACGCTTTGGTGCAAAATTAACCATCAACCCCATTAAAAAACAATATAAAAACACTATTAATAGCTCTATTACATTTAAAAGGCAGTAAACGCTGTTTTTTTACACAGCAAAATAGACTATTTAATAGCCTGTTAAAAAATTACCTGCCAATTCAGCCTCACTTCAGTTTAAAAGACTAACTAATTGATTTTAAATACTATAAAAAAAATCATTTTAGTACTTGAAATTGCTGTAGCGCCCTAAAAACCTAGCACTATAGCTGTTCTTAAAGTTTAATAAACAGAGTTATCCACAGAAACCGTGGATAACTCTCTGGAAGCCGCATTTATCAAGGCTTTTAAAGGAGGCTAACAGAGTTAAATGACAAAACAAGACAAGTTTAGTGTTTAACGCTTAAGGTCTAAAAATTGACAAAAGCCATAATTAGCTCACCTACCTAGCTTGATAAATAGCCCTGTGAAATATTCACCTATATTACAAACCTGATGCAACATCATGATTATTAAAAATAAAAACATACAAACTGATACGCTTTTGGTTCGCATTTCGCTACATGAAAGCCGACCCTTTTTAAATCATACTCCCTAACCACAGGAAAAATACCTCCCTAACGTGCACACTCTAGCCTGATAAAGGCATCGATTAGATTGAATTTGTCGCATGGTTATAAAATCTTAGATAAATGATGGTTTTCTCTCTTAGAAGATGAAAATCTATACAACGAATACTTTTCGCAATTTTGAAACATCAACTTAGCTATAAAATTCAAGCAAAAAATTCAACTTAGAAAGACGAATACAGGTATTTCATAGTAAATACGCTGCCATTTTCAGTTAGATTTTGCTCAGATCGAACATAAAAACATCGAATAGCCTTCTTTTTTGAATTTATGAAGTTTTTATGTTGACACTTTGCAAAGCTGTCATTAATATTTCGCCCCGTTGAAAGGCATGACGCTTCCCCCTTAGCTCAGTTGGTTAGAGCGACGGACTGTTAATCCGCAGGTCCCCCGTTCGAGTCGGGGAGGGGGAGCCAAGTTTTTCAGCCATAAACGTTTCCCCCTTAGCTCAGTTGGTTAGAGCGACGGACTGTTAATCCGCAGGTCCCCCGTTCGAGTCGGGGAGGGGGAGCCAAGTTTATGAATATGATTGTTCCCCCTTAGCTCAGTTGGTTAGAGCGACGGACTGTTAATCCGCAGGTCCCCCGTTCGAGTCGGGGAGGGGGAGCCAAATCATATAAGCACTACTCTATTCGTTCCCCCTTAGCTCAGTTGGTTAGAGCGACGGACTGTTAATCCGCAGGTCCCCCGTTCGAGTCGGGGAGGGGGAGCCAATTTTTTCAAAAAGTGTCTTTATCTCCCCTATTCTTACTCAACAAATGTATTAGACTTTCCAATACTTATATTCTACTCTATCTTTGCTTAACTCTTTATTTCTTATAAAATTAGAATAAACTGTACTTAAAGAAATCAATCAGGGAATTGATTCCTTCCTTTAGGCTCTTAAAAGATAAGAAAACATGGCTGGTTTTAAAAAACTTATATTTGTACAATTGATCTCTTGGCTGCTTTTTACACTGCTGGGCGGCTCTTTTATTGCCTTAAGCTTTGACAACGCAGTAAGTGATGCCCAAAAAAAAGCACAACTTACAGTAAATACATATATAAATAGTTTAACTGCTGAAGAACTAGCTCCTGAAAAAATTAAACGCGCTCTAACAGATGGCGCAACCTTCTCAAAATTCGTTTTACGAGACACAGATGGTAATGAAGTATTTGCAGTGAGAAACTCAGAGCCTTTGCCATTGTTTGCCAATATTGTAAACAGCACATTTAATTCTATTCGTCCACAATTTGCTGTAAACCCGACCTCGGATATCAAAGTTGAATTTACTATAAACGTAAACCACCTGGCTGAATTACTGCAACAGTCCCTATTCATCATTATTTTATTTTCGGGTTTAATTGCAATACTCCCTATCTTCTATATGAAAAGCATGTTCCAACGCCTCAACCGGAAGATAAGCACCACTATTGCCGATATTATTGATATCTATATCAATCAAAACCAAGTTGACGGCGACCTTGAAAACGCAATGGACACATCGCGATTGAAAAAGCTCAGTAAAGATTTAATCCCCTCTTTCAATCGTCTTTCGCACTTTTTACAAACGAAACATGACGATATTCAAAGAAATGCGATGAGTATCAAAAAAGAAGCCTATAAAGATGTAGTAACAAATTTAGGCAACCGAAATATGTTCGTTGAATACTATGAAAGACACATTGAAAATGCTGAAAAGAGTACATTTGGCTCTCTAGCCATGATCAGGTGTAGTGAACTACAGGCAATAAACCAATCTCGTGGTTATCAAAAAGGAGATGAGTACGTTAAGGGGGTTGCCGATATTATTAAGCATATAAGCGGCACTTACACTAACAGCCAAGTGTTTCGTTTAAATAGCTCTGACTTTGCCGTTGTGTTACCTAATACACCACTTAAAGAAGCAGAGCGTTTTGGTGATAACCTACAGTCTCGGTTTACTCAATACCAACAAAACCAAGAACTTAGCTCTGTCGCCAATACCGGCATTGTCGGTTATGAGAAAGGTAAACCCCTTGGTGAGCTATTATCAATTGTTGATAATGCGATGAGCATGGCTCAATCTAAACAAACAAATGCATGGCATGTGCAACGAGAAACAGACCTAGTTAATAACGTGAGCGCAGGATTTGGAAATCAAAACTGGCGAAAAGTTATTAACGAAGTTATAGAATCGAAACGCGTTCATTTGGTGATGCAAAATATTATGCCGATCGGCAAAAGCGTGAAAGCCTATGCAGAGATTCAAGTGCGTTTTAAAACAGCTGAAAATCAGATGCTCCCGACCGCTTCTTTCCTTGCTATGGCAGAAAAGCTTGATATGGCAATGGAGATTGATCGGTTAATCATCGACACCACCTTAGAAAAAGTGAAAACTCGCAACTTTTCACAAAAATTCTTTGGTATAAATGTTACAGCATCAAGCGCACATAATGATCAATTTGTGATCTGGTTAGAACGTCGGCTGTTAAAAGACAGTAATATCGCATCAAAACTTATTTTTGAGGTCAGTGAGTTCGGCTTACAGCAAAATATCAAAGCAAGTAAACGATTCATTGATATGGTTCATCGTGTCGGTGCACGTATAACGGTAGAACGCTTTGGTGTGGGTTTAACCTCATTTAAATTCTTTAGGGACCTCAAACCTGACTTTATTAAAATGGATGCAAGCTACACGCGAGGCTTAGAAGAAGATAAAAATAATCAATATTTCATGCGCTTAATGGTTGACCTCGCACACCGCATTGGGGTGAGTGTGTTTGCTGAAGGTGTAGAAAGCCAAGAAGAGAAACATATTATCGAAACACTGTGTTTAGATGGCGTTCAAGGCTACTATATCGAGAAGCCAAAAGACATCTAACTCATCTTAAAAGGCCTAATAAACCTACTATTTATCAGGTCTTTAACATCAATCTAACACTTTCATACCCAACTCCCCTGCTTATTTTAGCTATTCGTCTCTCATGTGTTGTGTCGACCCCAAGAAAAAAGGATAATGGAGGGGTTTTTATTCTTGTGAGGCACGCATGACAGAGTATGTCCTGTTATTGATTGGCACCGTGCTAGTCAACAACTTTGTATTAGTTCAATTTTTAGGTTTATGCCCGTTTATGGGTGTATCGGGTAAATTGGATACCGCAATTGGTATGTCCTTGGCGACAACCTTTGTGCTTACTCTTGCCTCTGTAACAAGCTATTTAGTGAATCAATATATTTTGATTCCTCTTGATATTGAATTTTTACGTACTATGAGCTTTATTTTGGTCATCGCTGTAGTGGTGCAATTTACTGAAATGGTCGTACGAAAAACAAGCCCAACCTTGTATCGCCTGCTAGGTATATTTCTACCTTTAATCACCACTAACTGCGCTGTACTAGGGGTTGCATTACTCAACATCAAAGAAGATCACTCATTCTTGCAATCTGCGGTATATGGTTTTGGCGCAGCAGTTGGTTTCTCTATGGTGTTAATTCTTTTTGCCGCACTGCGTGAACGTTTAGCGGCAGCTGACGTCCCTACTCCATTTAAAGGCGCATCAATCGCAATGATAACAGCAGGCCTTATGTCAATGGCGTTTATGGGTTTTACAGGATTAGTGAAGTTTTAATATGACCTTGTTTTATGCCTTAATAGCGCTTGGTTCATTAGCGCTCGTCTTTGGTTTAATTTTAGGCTTTGCCGCGATACGTTTTCGTGTTGAAAGCAATCCTATTGTCGATCAAATAGATACTATTTTACCGCAAACCCAGTGTGGCCAATGTGGTTACCCTGGTTGTCGCCCTTATGCTGAAGCAATTGCCAACGGGGATGAAATAAATAAATGTCCGCCAGGCGGCGAAGCCACAGTAAAGAAACTTGCCGATTTAATGGGGGTTGAAGCCAAGCCCCTTGCAGGTGGCGAACAAGCAGACCCTATTAAAACGGTTGCCTATATTCGTGAAGATGAGTGTATTGGCTGTACCAAGTGTATTCAAGCCTGCCCTGTCGACGCCATTGTGGGTGCAACTCGTCAAATGCATACCGTGCTTATTGATGAGTGTACTGGCTGTGATTTATGTGTAGAACCTTGCCCTGTAGATTGTATAGATATGCTGCCAATTAAAGAAACAAAGCAAACATGGAAATGGCAATTAAACGCAATTCCTGTGACTCAAGTAGATTAGGAGCACAAATGGAAACGTTAATCGAACAAATTAAACAAGGTAAAGTGTGGCCATTTCCTGGTGGGATTCATCCACCTGGTCAAAAACACGTATCAACAACTCAGTCAATCCAACGTTTGCCGCTTCCTCAAAAGTTGGTCGTATCACTAAAACAGCATATTGGCGCAAACGGCAAACTGATTGTCGAAAAAGGCCAGCAGGTCCTTAAAGGCCAAGCATTAACAAAACCAAGTGGTAACTGGTCTGTACCAGTGCATGCGCCTACCTCAGGTATCATTTGTGAAATATCCCCTATGCCATCAGCGCATCCCTCAGCTTTGCCTGAACTCAGCGTCGTTATTGAACCTGATGGGCTGGATAATTGGTGTGAACTGAAACCCATTAGTGATGCTGCCGCTCTCTCTCATGATGAACTCGTCGATATTATTCATCAAAGTGGTATCGCTGGTATGGGCGGAGCTGGCTTTCCAACCTATGTAAAAGCGGACAGCCGCAAAGACATCAATTTTTTAATTGTTAATGCCGTTGAATGTGAGCCTTATATCACGGCCGATGATATGTTAATGCGAGAGCATGCGGATGGTATTGTTGCGGGTATTGAGCTAATGCAGCAATTATTAAGCCCTAAGCTAACAATTATTGGCATTGAAGATAATAAGCCAGAAGCCATTGCTGCTATGAAAAAGGCAGCTCAGCACAATCACAATATTATAGTGCAAACAGTGCCAACGGTTTATCCTTCAGGTGGCGAAAAGCAACTAATAAAGTTACTGACAGGTAAAGAAGTGCCAAATGGCAGTATTCCAGCAGATATTGGTATGCTGGTACAAAATGTCGGTACTCTCTTTGCTATTAATCAAGCGGTGTTTGAAGGCAAACCATTGATTGAGCGAGTTGTCACAGTCACGGGTAATACAATCCATAAACCAGGTAATGTGTGGGCTTTACTGGGCACTGAAATTAAGCACTTATTGGATTGCCAAGGTTTCTCTCCAGTTCCACAACAACGTGTTGTCATGGGTGGCCCGATGATGGGCTTTACTTTACCAACCGTGCGTATTGGCATAGTAAAAACCACCAACTGTATTTTAGCACCTGATCATCAAGAGTTGGCTGAACCTGGCGACGAAAAAGCCTGTATTCGCTGTAGTGCCTGCGCAGACGCATGCCCTGCCTCTTTATTACCGCAGCAATTACAATGGTTTGCTAAGTCAAAAGAGTACGACAAGCTAAATGAGCACAACTTGTTCGACTGTATTGAATGTGGTGCCTGTGCTTATGTATGCCCAAGCGAAATTCCATTGGTCCAATATTACCGTGTTGCTAAGGCTGAAATTAAAGAGCAACAAGCTGAGCAAATTAAGGCTGAACGTGCCAAAGAGCGTTTTGAAGCACGTAAAGAACGTTTAGAGCGTGAGCAAGAAGAGCGCCAAAACCGTCACAAACGTAAACCCGCTGCAAAATCAGATGGCGAAAAACAAAAAGTAGCCGATGCGCTAGCACGTGTGAAGAGCAAATCTGATGCTAAAGATAGTAAATCAGCTGTGGCAGCTGCTATAGCTCGCGCCAAAGCGAAAAAGCAAGGCCTTGATGCGGAGCTTGAGCCTGATAATTCAGAGGTCGTTAAAGAGCGTGCAGCACGCAAAGAACAAGCACGTAAGTACAAAGAGCAAAAAGCACAAGAGCAAGGTGAAGAAAGCACCGATAAAGACGATAAAAAGTCTGCTGTGGCTGCAGCTATCGCACGCGCTAAAGCGAAAAAAGCCGCACAAGCTGCTGAAGATCACATAGAGGCAGACGCTGCACCTAAAGATGATAAAAAAGCGGCTGTCGCTGCCGCCATTGCCCGTGCCAAAGCAAAAAAAGCCGCGCAAGCTGCTGAAAATAAAGGTGACGCTGAAGAAGATAGTGCACCTGTCGATGACAAAAAAGCGGCTGTCGCTGCAGCCATTGCCCGTGCTAAAGCGAAAAAAGCCGCGCAAGCTGCTGAAAATCAAGATGATGCTGAAGAAGATAGCGCACCAGTTGATGACAAAAAAGCGGCTGTTGCTGCAGCCATTGCTCGTGCTAAAGCGAAAAAAGCGGCGCAAGCTGCTGAAAATCAAGACGATGCTGAAGAAGATAGCGCACCAGTCGATGATAAAAAAGCCGCTGTCGCTGCAGCCATTGCTCGTGCTAAAGCAAAGAAAGCCGCTAAAGGGCAAGCGCAGAGTGATGATTCACACGTTGAGGTTGATTCAAAACCTCAACCTGATACAAATGAATCTAGCGAAGATAAGAAAAAAGCCGCTGTCGCTGCTGCTATCGCTCGTGCTAAAGCAAAAAAAGCCGCTACAGAGCAAACGCAAAGTGATATTTCAGCCAATTCTGTTGATACTGAAATAAAACCAGCAGACTCGGATGTAGAGCAAGTATCAAACGCACCTGAATCAAAAGAAGATAAAAAGAAAGCCGCTGTTGCTCGCGCGATCGCTCGTGCAAAAGCAAAAAAGTTACAACAAGAAGGAAACGATAAGTCATGAAACTAACCATGGCGAGTTCGCCGCATAATCATAGTCATAAATCATTAAGCCGTTTAATGATCACCGTGATTGCTGCGTGTATTCCTGGCTTAATCGCGCAAGTTTACTTTTTTGGCACCGCGGTTTTAATCCAGCTTGCACTCGCTTTAATCACGGTTAGTGTATGTGAAGCGGCAGTTTTATTGCTACGTAAGCGAAAGGTGTGGCCAACTCTTAGCGACGGCAGTGCATGGCTAACTGCAGTATTGCTAGCATTGAGCATTCCGCCTTTAGCACCTTGGTGGATTATCGTAATTGGCTGTTTGTTTGCAATTGTTATTGTAAAACAGCTTTATGGTGGACTTGGTTTCAACCTATTTAACCCAGCAATGGCCGCTTATGTATTACTACTTGTATCGTTTCCGGTGCAAATGACCAGTTGGTTACCTGTAAGTGATTTACTTGCATCGCCTATTAGCTTTTCACAACAGCTGTCTGTTATTTTCAATGGTTTTACTAGCGCTGGATTTAGCGTAGATCAACTTCGTGTATCCATTGATGGCATAACGATGGCAACGCCGCTTGATACCGTTAAAACAGATGTAGCCCATCACCTAACGGTGGCTGAGAGCATGAGCAAACCCCTTTTTAATGACTGGTTTGGTCTTGGTTGGGGCTGGGTTAACCTAGGCTTTTTAATCGGTGGTCTTTATTTATTAAAAGCTAAAATCATTAATTGGCATATTCCTGTAAGCTTTCTCGGTGCTTTAGCTATATGTAGTGCTATTGGCTATATAGCATCACCTGGGACAGAGCCTGGCGTGGTATTTCACTTATTCAGTGGTGCCACAATGCTAGGGGCGTTTTTCATCGCGACCGATCCT
The DNA here is from genome assembly GCF_021728035.1 of Pseudoalteromonas sp. L21. Classification (NCBI taxonomy): domain Bacteria; kingdom Pseudomonadati; phylum Pseudomonadota; class Gammaproteobacteria; order Alteromonadales; family Pseudoalteromonadaceae; genus Pseudoalteromonas; species Pseudoalteromonas sp. L21. The sequence goes on from NZ_JAKKCV010000001.1 coordinate 153,462, forward strand.
GTGTCAGCATCAACCACAAATAAAGGCCGCTTAATTTATGGTGCCTTAATTGGTCTACTTGTTTACTTAATTCGCACATTTGGTGGTTACCCTGATGCTGTCGCTTTTAGTGTGCTTCTGCTAAACATGGCAGTACCATTAATTGACTACTACACACAACCACGCACTTACGGCCATGGAGTGAAATAATGATCCTTTCCTCAATGACTAAAAACGGTGGTATCTTAACCGCTTTTGCACTACTTACTACAGGAGCTGTAGCGCTCACTCATAACCTAACGGCCCAGCGTATAAGTGACCAAGAAAAGAAGCAGCTCGCCGAGCAACTACAGCAAGTGCTTGACGCTCACCATTACGATAATCAGCTGTATAAAGATTGTGTCATTATTACAGATGAACGTTTAGGGCCCAGACCCGAACAAATTATTTATCGAGCTTATAAAAGCGATAAACCATACGCTCTTGTAATGCGCCATGTTACGCCAAGCGGTTATAGTGGCGATATTAACTTGCTAACAGCCGTTTTTGCTAATGGTGAAATTGCTGGAGTTCGTGTAACAAAACACGAAGAAACACCTGGGCTTGGCGACAAGGTCGAAGTAAAAAAATCTGACTGGATCACCTTATTCAAAGGTCAGACTGTATTAGGTGAAGATGACAATCGTTGGGCTGTTAAAAAAGATGGCGGCCAGTTTGATCAATTCACCGGAGCAACGATTACGCCACGCGCTGTAGTCGGCTCAGTAAAAGAAGCAGTGCTATTTGCACAAGCTGAATTTGATAACCTATTTGCAGCAGCTAATGCTTGCCAAGGAGGTCAGGAATGAGCCAAGTAAAAACCTTATTTAAAGATGGGATGTGGGCTAATAACCCCGCCCTTGTGCAGTTATTAGGCTTGTGCCCTCTGCTAGCAGTGACTTCTACAATAACAAATGCTTTAGGTCTTGGTTTAGCGACTTTATTAGTACTTGTTGGTTCTAATGTAACTGTATCGATTGTGCGCAACTGGGTGCCTAAAGATATCCGTATTCCTGTTTTTGTGATGATCATCGCAGGCTTTGTAACGATAGTGCAGCTGATGATGAATGCCTATACATTTGGGCTTTATCAATCTCTTGGTATTTTTATTCCACTTATTGTGACCAACTGCGCAATTATAGGTCGCGCTGAAGCATTTGCGTCAAAAAATACAGTCCCCCTTTCAGCCTTTGACGGCTTAATGATGGGCTTAGGCTTTATGCTAGTACTTGTTGTGCTGGGCGCTATAAGAGAGTTAATTGGCCAAGGCACCCTTTTTGATGGTGCTGATTTGTTGCTCGGCCCATGGGCACAAGCACTGCGTATTGAAGTGTTTAGTTTCGACAATCAATTTTTATTGGCAATTTTACCCCCAGGTGCCTTTTTAGGTCTTGGTTTGTTAATTGCTGCAAAGAATGTGATTGATAACCAAATAAAATCAAAGCAAGTAGTTACTCCAGAAGTAGAAAAAGGCCCTCGTGCCCGGGTAACGAGTTTAACCTAAAGGAGAGCACGCACCGTCACTGCGTGCTTTACACTCACCATGAATAAAGAAAAACGTTATGAGATCTTATCTCGTCTTCGTGAGCAAAATCCGCACCCAGAAACAGAGCTTGAATACTCAAGCCCATTTGAGTTATTAGTTGCTGTAACCTTATCAGCACAAGCAACGGATGTAGGTGTTAATAAAGCTACACGCAAACTGTTTCCTGTTGCTAATACGCCACAAGCGATTTTAGATTTAGGCCTTGAAGCCCTACGTGACTACATTAAAACGATTGGTTTATTTAACTCAAAAGCCAACAACGTTTATAAAATGTGTGAGATTCTGGTTAATAAGCATAACTCAGAAGTGCCCGAAAACCGTGAAGCCCTTGAAGCCCTCCCTGGTGTGGGTAGAAAAACAGCGAATGTCGTATTAAATACGGCCTTTGGCTGGCCGACAATTGCAGTCGACACTCATATTTTTCGCGTATCAAATCGCACAAAATTCGCCATGGGTAAAGATGTAGTTGCTGTAGAACAAAAGCTAGAAAAAGTGGTACCTAAAGAATTTAAAGTCGATGTGCACCACTGGTTAATTCTTCATGGTCGCTATGTGTGTACTGCTCGTAAACCTAAATGTGGCAGCTGTATTATTGAAGACTTGTGTGAGTTTAAAGAGAAAATGGAATAATTAAGTATTATTGCGGACCTGCATTAGCTAGTTAGGTGTAGTTGAACCTTCATTTGATGATGCAGAATTCTCACAATGAAAATATCGTTGGCTCTTTTTTTAAAAAGATGTAGTGCTTTCGAAATATATACCGAGAATATCCGGGCTTGATATCGCTAACATCTTGAGCAAGGCTCGGCTCAGTAGACAAAGCCATTAGCGTTTCATGAATTCCGAGCAAATAGTTTTCTGCTTGAGAAACACCAAATTCAATTTCGGTGTACTGAAAAATACGCTCCAAGTCATGCTGAGCTTTATTAGATAGAGTATATTTAGCCATTCGCTTTAAGTTTTGTTTTTAGATTTGGATATAATATCTAAAACCGTTAACTTACTCTCACCACTTAGTTCACCCTCTACTAATGCCATTTTAATAGCATCTTTTTCACTCTGATTATGGCGGATCAAATCGCGGATATAATCACTTGCATTTGAGAATCGACCTGACTCAACTTGGGCATCAATCCATGAGCGCATTTCATCTGGAATAGAGATATTTAAAGTTGCCATAGTTAATTCCTATATATTTACAGTCATTAATTATGGCAGATATTGGCAAACATTGACAACAAATATGGTCGGTGAGCACCAATGGTTAATCGTTTTTAGGCGCTATATGTGTAACATTCTTAACCTTTTCGATCACTCCATAAGCTCATTTTGCACATTGTGCCAAACACAAGACTTGGCACAATGTGCCTAGCCATTATCGTGGGTTTTGGCTCACCTGCTTTTTAATAAACTCTCGCGTATCATTTAACAGCGATACTCTTGCTGGTTCGTGAACATACATCATGTGACCGCCGTGATAATAGTGATAGTCAATTTTATCAGCGTATATACCGTGTCTGTTCAAGGTGTATTCTGCATCAAAAAATGGCGTGACAATATCGTAATACCCTGAGGCAACCATCACTTTCATTTGTGGATTGCTGCGAAGCACATAAGATAAATCTGGCGCTGTGTTGACGTATCTTGGCTCCCATCCTTGTCCATCAGGAGCAGTACGCCAGCGCCAGTTATCTGATAACTCAGGATCGCCTGGGTTTAAGTATTTTCTTTTCCACTGTATGTTTAAATCTGTGCGCATGTATTTCATCAGTGCCGCTTTATATGCTGGCCCTATCACTTTTGACGCATCTTGCTTAGGAGCCGCGGTTAAATCGTCTCGTTCATCAAGCTTATAACGTCCATCAAGAAAGCCGATGGCGACTCCCTCATCACGCAATAACTCTTTAGCGAATCTAAAGGCGTTAATGCGTAAATCAACCTGCTCAATATATTGTTTGCTTAACCCTGTATAACGGTGAAGACCGTCAACTATTCGCGTTCTGTCAGTGGTACTAAGCGCATTCCCCTTAAATAAGGCTGGTAATAATTCATCAACAGCAAATTGTCGGCTCGCATCTATAAATACTTCAAAATTTCCTGATGTGTCTACTTTTTTATGGTACCAAGCGGTTGCAGCGAGTGTGGGTATGTACGTGATGTAAGATATGATGTTGTCGTCTACATAAGGGCTTGAACCTTGATAGTCTAAAGCTTGTGACACAAAAATAATGCCATTTACATTGATAAGATGCTTATCCATCAGTACTTTAGAAACCGCTGCCGCTCGAGTCGTACCATAGCTCTCTCCCAATAAAAATATTGGCGCATTCCAGCGGTTTTCTTTCGTTAGCCACTGGGCAATGAAATCAGCAATAGAGGCTGCATCTTGATTTAAGCCCCAAAAAGCTTTGCTTTCAGTGTCACCTAATGCACGCGAGTAACCTGTGCCAACAGGGTCCACAAACACCATATCAGTCACATCAAGTATCGTCTCTGACGCATCTTTTAATTCGTAAGGAGCCAACCGAGGATCCGTTGCATCGCTTGGTACAACCACTCGTTTAGGTCCATATGCGCCCATATGTAACCAATTAGACGATGAGCCTGGGCCACCATTCCAGATAAATGTAATCGGTCTGTTCTTGTTGTCGTCTGCGGCAATGTAATCAAATGAAAAGATAGCTGCTGTAGGCTCTTCGTTTTTGTTTAATAAATAGGTTTCACCGGCTACAGCTTTGTATTTCAGCTTTTTGCCATTAAAGGTTCCTTTATGCTGGGTAACGAATGCAGTCGCTTTGGGTGTCGACTTCTGACTGTTGTTTAATTTTGATATTTCATCTGCATTAACCGCGTTTGTACAAAACGCAAACAATGTAGAGATGACTACGGTTTTAAAATTGGCAAAATTCGCCATGTTTTATTCTCCTTCGCAGGCTTACCTTTATTTTTATCTGTACATGGCTTGAGTGGCTTTTACACTCACTCTTTACATGAGCTTTTTTTCGAGTAGGAAGTCATCCTACTATTTAGCAGAGTAAATGCCCTTTATTCACTCAGTGCTTTATTAACCTTTTACTTAAGCAATTACTTTTACAGCAAGAACATGTAATTTCAACTGTCTGCGACTAACACGTAGAAAAAGCCTATAAGTATAGTTGTAGATTCTTATAACGCTTTTTTAAAGGGTCACTTTGTAAAACATTGCCCTAGCAAAAAAGCATAACCTGTATCGGAACAAAAATATCAAAGTATTAATTTCACAAGCTCCAATCCTTTCGTTATGCTGTTGAGTAATGTGAAATTTTTATGAGAGTTGCTATGTTACCTTTACTTCGTATCTTGTTAATTGAGCAAGATCCTGCCACCTTGCAAGAGCTTTCAACGAACCTAGAAAAAACAATCCCTAATTTTGAGCGTAATGATGTAGATATCGACATTATTGAATGCATTGAGCTCAAGCAGGCGTTGAAATATGTAGAGGAAGATGGCGATATTCAAGCTGTGGTACTTAGTTGGGATGTACTGAACAATGGCGAGCGTACCTATAGTCGCTTTATCGAGCAATTAAAAGGTATACGCCTTGAGCTGCCTGTCTATGTTATCGGTGACGATACGAAAGGCTTGGAGATAGTCAACGAGTCAGAAGAAATTGAATCTTTCTTTTTTAAAGATGAGGTCATTTCAGACCCTGAAGCAATCTTGGGCTATATGATCAATGACTTTGATGACCGTTCAGAAACCCCATTTTGGACCGCTTACCGTCGTTATGTCGGTGAATCGAACGATTCATGGCACACACCTGGTCACAGTGGCGGCGCTAGCTTTAGAAACTCTCCGTATATTAAAGACTTTTATCAGTTTTATGGTCGTAATGTATTTGTTGGCGACCTGTCGGTTTCTGTCGACTCGCTTGGCTCACTTTCAGACAGCACCAACACTATAGGCCGCTCTCAAGAATCAGCTGCGGCAACATTTGAAGTAAAGCATACCTACTTTGTTACCAATGGCTCATCCACTTCAAATAAGATTATTTTGCAAACTTTACTGCGTAAAGGCGATAAGGTGATTATCGACCGAAACTGCCATAAATCAGTACACTATGGCATTTTGCAATCGGCTAGTTTACCTATCTATTTGTCGAGTATTTTAAATCCTAAATATGGTATTTTCGCGCCCCCTTCATTGGCCGACATCAAACAAGCGATTGAACAAAACACCGATGCTAAATTATTGGTTTTAACTGGCTGTACCTACGATGGCCTACTTAGCGATTTAAAACAAGTGGTTGAATTTGCTCATCAGCACGGTATTAAAGTGTTTATCGACGAAGCGTGGTTTGCTTACTCCCTTTTCCATCCAAGTTTACGCCACTACTCGGCTATTAATGCGGGTGCAGATTATGTTACCCATTCGGCACATAAAGTGGTTTCTGCGTTCTCTCAGGCGTCTTATATTCATGTTAACGACCCTGATTTCGATGCCGATTTTTTCCGTGAGATCTACAGTATTTACGCCAGCACCTCTCCAAAATATCAACTCATTGCCTCGCTGGATGTATGCCAAAAACAATTAGAGATGGAAGGTTATAAATTACTGAATGCCCTGCTGAATCACGTTGCAGAATTTAAGCAGCAAATGGCTTCACTAAAACATATAAAAGTGCTCGATAAGCAAGATTTCATGGATATATTCCCACATTTTAGTGGCGATAACATGGGTCATGACCCACTGAAAATTCTCATTGATATTAGTGAGTTACCTTATTCACTAAAAGATATTCATAAATTCCTGTTAGATGAAATAGGCCTTGAAATAGAAAAGTACACGCACAGCACTATCTTAGTTTTACTGACTCTTGGCGGTACACGCTCAAAGATCATTCGTCTTTACAACGCGCTGAAGAAACTCGATAGCGGTAAAGTAAAACTCGCCACCTCAATGAGACGCGCTCGCTTACCAGAGAATCTGCCTGCTATAGACTTGGCCTGTATTCCAAGTGATGCGTTTTATGGCGAACGCGAATCTGTGCCTATTAGTAAAAGTAACAACCGCATTTGTGCCGGATTAGTGACGCCTTACCCTCCCGGTATCCCACTTTTAGTACCAGGGCAGCATATCACTAATGAACATATCGAATACCTTAAAGAGTTAGCGGGACAAGGTCTGACAATTCAAGGGAGCTTTGATGGCGAAATTTATGTGCTTAAAGGTAAAGTGAAGACCTAAGCTTATACTTCAATACCCCAGTGTTATGCAGCTCCCCTATTTATTGCTGCATAACATTTCCCCTAGCCATAGCAAAAGCATCGTTATTAATTTAACAGCGTGGACTCTACGCTTTATCTCAATGCTACTGTGTAAGCAATCAAAATAACTTATAATCCATTTTTAAGAGTTTTAATACGCAGCCTTACTGCGTTATTAGAATTGTGCGAATTTAAAGACAAGAAAGAGGATGCTTAAAATGCGCTTATTACACACAATGCTTCGCGTTGCTGATTTAGACAAATCAATTGAATTTTATACGCAGGTATTAGGTATGAAAGAACTGCGCCGTGCAGACAATGAAGAGTACCGCTACACCCTTGCTTTTGTCGGTTATGGTGACGAAAAAGATGCAACTGTGCTTGAGCTTACTTATAACTGGGATACTGACAGCTATGATCTAGGTAATGCATATGGCCATATTGCTATCGAGTTTGATGACATTTATAAAGCATGCGACGACATTAAAGCTGCTGGCGGTAATGTTAGCCGTGAGCCAGGCCCTGTAAAAGGCGGCACAACTGAAATTGCTTTTGTTAAAGACCCTGATGGCTATGCAATTGAGCTTATTCAGAAAAAAGACAATAACGCATTCTAATTGTAATGGCTATTTCTGCTGTTAATTTTGCTGAAATAGCCATTTTGCTAATGCTAGCTCCAATTCCTCAAAGTTAATTGGTTTAGCAATATGGTCACTGATCCCCATCGCAATGCTTTTATTTATATCCTCTTTCATTGCGTTCGCGCTGACAGCAATAATAGGTGTATTAAAACCCTTTTTATTTAGCAAAATCTTGCTGGCTGTTAAACCATCCATTACAGGCATTTGAATATCCATTAGGATTAAAGCGTACTCTTTATTTGATGCTTTATCGCACGCTACTTGTCCGTTATCCGCAAGTTCATATTTAAGCCCTAATTGTGCTAAATATTTTGTAATAACAATTTGGTTAATAGGGTTATCTTCTGCAATTAGGAGTGGCTGTTCTACCACAGAAAAATCGTTCCTTGACCTATCAGCCTTTTGCTCAACTTGCTGTATATTAAGGTCTTCTAAAACTGTTTCAAAATCGACTTGAATTGTAAAAATAGTGCCCTTACCAAGCTCACTATTAATGTTTATTTTCCCTTCCATTAAATCGATTAAACCTTTACTTATGGCCAGGCCAAGGCCAGTGCCGCCATATTCTCTGGTTATATTGCTCTGAGCTTGAACAAAGGGGTTAAATAACGCGTTAATTTTATCTTCAGCAATACCTATGCCGGTGTCTTTTACAGCAAATTCAACCCTTGTTTTTTCATTGCTTTGGTGAACCACATTAAGTGATAAAGTGATTTCTCCTTGCTTTGTGAATTTTACTGCATTGGAGAGTAAGTTGATCAGCACTTGTTTAACACGTATCTCATCACACTCAACGGTTAAAGTTTCAAGTTTATCGACATCAATCTGGCATACGATCCCTTTGGCATCACAACTCGGTTTAAACAATAAAATAAGATCATTGCACAGAGCGACTAAATCACATTGGCGGTGCTCAAGCTCAATTTTATTGGCTTCAATTTTCGAGAAATCTAGAATGTCATTAATAACGGTTAGTAAAACATCACTGCAATTATTAATTTGCCTAACAAAGTCAGTTTGATCTTGGCTTAACTCACTTTTATTTAGTAACTGCAAAAACCCTACAATCCCATTCATTGGCGTTCTAATTTCATGGCTCATGTTTGCCAAAAACTGACTTTTAACTTGCTCTGAGTGCTCTGCCCTAATTTTCTCTAACTGCAATGACGTAATTTGTATATCAATAGTTTCGGCCATACTATTGAGGGAATCTGCAATATCTTTAAACTCTTGATAGTGAAAATTATTTTGAACTTGTTTGTAATTCCCTAATGCAAACTCCCGACTTATTGCTGCAATGCGATTTAATGGATTATGCAATCGCAGAGTTAACCAACGAACTAGCAGAAATGAGATTATAAACAGCGTAATTATCAACCCTGCTGCCATCACAGCGGTTTGTTTGACCGCGGTTGTATAGGCTGACTCTGTTTCATTTATCTTAAAAAGTAAAGGGCTCAAGGCATTGTCAAATATCACACGATTAATAGTCGCTTCTGATGACAATTGAGCTTTATCTAAAGCATTTCCTAAGCTATATAAGACTTGCTCTTTTACCTTCAACTGAACTTGCTTACCCGTTTGATAAATAGGTTGTTCATTATGTTTTGCAAGCCACTTAACGGCCTCTGACAAAGGAATAAATGATACTAAGACACCTGTTTTTTTAATTGGCTCACTGAGTGAGTCTTGCTCATTTAACAGTGTTGAAGTAATCGCTAACAAGGCACTATGCTTTGTGTCTTGTTGAGTAAAAAGTTCATTAAGATGTATGTTATCCAAAACTTGAATCGTGTTTTGATTATCTAGAATTTGGCTGTTTTCTAAAATTTGTTTGGTCAGTGAATAATTAAGTGTTAGCGATGTTATTGGGTAACCTTCGACTATAAAGCCTTGATTATCTATCACAATCGCAGCACTTATTTGTGGGTTAGTATTCACAAACTCCTGTAACTGCATGAGTGCAAACTGTGAATAAACTACTTTGTCAGGTAATTCCGCAATTGCCTTTGTATTGCTAAGTACTTGGCTATTCTTTTCAAGTTTAAAAAATAATTGCTCTAAACTTGCTGCGTTATTTCTTGCTTGCCATTGCAAACTGGTGTTTGCTTGCTCGATTGAATTTAAATAGAAACGCCCTATCATCAAAGCAGCAAGTATGAGTAATGGGGTGATAACAAGTAGTAACACACTAAAAAACAGTGCCCGACTAAAACGAGGGTTTTTCATTGCACCCCATCATTTGCAATTGAACGTTCGGCAAGGCCTTGCATAAATTGCCCCGTTTGTTCAGCTGTTAACGCTCCGCTGCCAAAACGTGAAAAACCTTTATTAAGCACCTCCCAAACAATTATCATGGTTGCCGTTGAGGGCATAGGCTTTGTTTCTTTTAAAGCATCAACTAGCGTGCCAAATACAGTCCCTTGTTCGTTTTTAAGATGCTCTAACACCTCTATATTTACAGGTATATCACTAATTTCCTGCCAGATTAAGCGCTGAAAAGATGCTTCTTGAGCCAACTTGGCAAACTTACGTAAATTATCTTTATTTGGGCCATTAAGGCTATCGTTTGGAAAGGCAAGAACAAAGGTTGAATAGTAAGGTTGCATCACTCGCCCATTGAGAGAAGGCAAAGGTTGCACTGACAGATTGTCACCAAGTGCTTGCTGATAAGTGTTGAGTGCCCATGCTCCGTTAACAATAAACGCGGCTTTTTTTTGCTGAAATGCTTGATGAGAACACGCATAGTCACACTGACTATCAACAATGTCTCGCGCATTTAAACCCCAAACAAAACGTAGCGCATCATGCATAGAAGGTGTGTTAAGTTGAGCTTGGCCGTCAGCTATCAAATTACCTTCAAAAGCACTTAAAAATGGAATAAACCAATACATTTCCATGAAGCTCCACGTTATTAATTTTACGTGGCTTGGTAATGTAGGTTTCAATTTTTCAATATCTTGCCAATCGGTAACAGGGGATTTTATAAATTTAGAGTTATAAAAAAGTAGCAGATGGTTACCTTGTATTATAGGAATGCCGATTAGCTTTCCTGACACCCTTGCTGTGTCTAAAGTTCGTTTATCTGTTGTCTCGGCGATTAAAGAAGCTGGGATCTCACTAAAGTTAGCATACTCACTAAGCCCTAGGTGATCTGCGGGTACAATAATAACATCAGTCATATTAGAAGTATGTGCATTTTGCACCAAGCGCACTTTTAACGCTTTTTGATCAACAAAAACCGAGTGAATTGTTAAACCACTTTGCTCTGCAAGCTTACCGAACAACTGACTGAAGTTTTCATGCTTCATTGTATGGGCTAGATTAATGGTTTTTGCATGACTATTAAATACTGCAAAAAATAACAATCCCCAAACTACTTGCTGCACGCTGAAATCTACTTAACAAAAGATAAAATTATCTTTAGTTAAGCACAATTGTTCAAAATTGCCTAGTTTAATCAAGGGTTTTCTTAAACCGGAAAGCGGCAACCGCTAAACCAAAAAACGTAAAAGCAGTTAGCCAAAGTAAATCGCTGCTCATACTCATTAAATTGACATCTTTTAACACTATTCCTCTGATTAACCTTAAATAGTGAGTTGCAGGTAAGCTCTCAGCAAGCCACTGCGCCACCTTTGGCATGCCTTCATAGGGAAATACAAAGCCCGACAATAAAATCGAGGGTAACAGAATGAAAATTGTCATTTGCATGGCTTGAAGCTGGTTTTTAGCGATGGTCGAAAGTACTAAGCCAAGCACTAAACTGGCACATATAAAAGCAAAGGTTGCGACAACCAATGCGACTAAACCACCTCCAAAAGGAATATGAAACAAGAGCTTACCCATGCCTAAAATAATAAATAACTGAATAAAACCAATGAAGATATAAGGAACCACTTTACCAATCATCAATTCCAGTGAGCTTAAAGGTAAGGTGATTAAGAGCTCCATATTACCTCGTTCTTGCTCTTTAACAATTGCAGCAGAGGTGAACATAATCATAGTCATGGTTAAAATGACAGCAGCTAAACCTGGCACAATATTCACCGCAGAGCGTTGCTCTGGGTTATAAAATAAGGTTGTCTCAAAGGTTGGGTAAGTTCTATTTGCAGGCTTATCGAGCAGCTCTGCAAGCGGCATATTGCGCAGCGATTTTATGCTCGACGCTACCATTGTATCTGAGCCATCAACTAACCAATGCGCAATTGGCCTTACTAACGACTCATTACTGCCATCAGGCAATCCAAAACCAACGGTTGGGTGCTGAGCAAGTCGGTTTGCCACATCATGGGGTATAAACATCACAGCACGCACTTTCGCACTGGCGATTGCTGTTTGTGCTTGCTCAATACTGTTGTAATAATCCGTCACTTTAACCACATTTGTCGCAGATACTGTTTGTACTAATATGCGACTTAGGGCAGTTTGGCTATGATCGACCACTGCAACAGGGATATCTTTAACGTTAGTGTTAATAGCATAGCCAAATAGAATCAGTTGGATAAGAGGGATCATCACCACCATCGCAAATGTCATTCGATCGCGGCGTAATTGTAATAATTCTTTGCTTACAATTGCTTTTATACGGCTTAATGCAGTCATAATATTCATTGTCTGCCCTGCCCTGTGCAGGTGACAAACACGTCTTCGAGGCTTGGGCGAACACGATTTACTTGCCATGTATCCTGACAAAATGATTGCTGTTTTATGAACTCAACGGGATCTTGAATATCTTTTTTCACTAATACTCGCAATTGTGCACCTAACTGAGTGGCTGAAATAACATGGTCGATTGTTGCGAGCTGTTTTTTTAATTCTCTGGTTTGCGCCCCTGCTATTTCTACCACATGAGCGTGCATGTCTGTCATTAATTGCTTTGGCGAGCCATCCGCGCGTTTAATACCTGATTCTAAAATAGCTAAACGATGACAGCGCTCAGCTTCATCCATGTAATGAGTAGTGACTAATATCGTGGTACCGGCATTACTTAAATCAAACAGTGTTTCCCAAAAGTCACGGCGATTTTGTGGATCGACTGCCGATGTTGGTTCATCAAGAAATAAAATTTTCGGTTTATTAATCACTGCCGCAGCCAATGCTAAGCGCTGCCGTTGTCCCCCACTCATACTTCCGGCCATTTGATCTACTCTTTGATCAAGGCCATAGGTATGGAGTAATTCGTCAATTCTTTGTTGTTTTTGCTGCTTTTTAAACGGGTAAAGCGCCGCCATGAACTTTAGGTTTTCAAGTACGGTCAAGTCGCTATAAAGTGAAAACTTTTGCGTCATATAACCAAGTTGTGTCCTGAGCTTTTCAGCATCTTTTGGCAGACTCAAGCCAAGCACATTGATATCACCAGAGGTTGGCTTCAATAGCCCCGTAAGCATACGGATTGCGGTCGTTTTACCACAGCCATTAGGGCCCAAAAAGCCATAAATTTGCCCTTGCTCAATGTCTAGATCAAGGTTATCAATCGCTTTTAAATCGCCAAATTGTTTTACCAAACCTTTGGCCTGGATCACCGATTCAGTCATGGCATAATCACTTGAGCAGGTACGCCTGTCGGCAAGTTACTTTCACTTGCGGGTAGTGTTACCTCTGCAAGATACATTAATCGTGCACGCTCTTCCTGATTAAGAGCATAAAAAGGCGTGAACGCCGGCTCTGTGGCAATCCAGGTCAGTTCACCCTGAATATCTTTATCTATGCCATCGACACGAACCGTAAGTGTCATGCCCTGATTGAGCTTGGCACGATATGGCTCTGGGATATACACGCGTGCGTAAGGTGCGCTGTTCGCTTGAATAATAACGACTGGGCTGCCTTTAGTAACTCGCTCACCTACGTGCCAAGGCAAATTATCGACTCTGCCAGCACGCATCGCTTTAACTGTCAGATCTGAGAGGTATTTTTGCTGTACTTTTAATTCTGCTTCTGCCGCCTGAACTTGCGCTTTTGCACTATTAATATCTTCAACACGCGAGCCGTTTGTTAGCTCATTTAAGTTCTGCTTTGCTGATTCTAAATTAGCAAAAGTCTCATCTCGTGCAGCGATTGCACTGTCTAAGGTTTCTTGGCTTGCGAGTTTATCTTTAACTAAGGTTTTTGCACGGCGAAAATTAGCTTCACTTTGCGTATATGCAGCATTGGCTGCTGCTACTTTGGCTGATGCACCAGCAACTTCTTCGGGGCGAGCACCATTCAAGGTTTTTTCTAGAAATGCTGAGGCTTGAGCTAGTTGTGCTTGCGCTTTGGCAACAATCGCTTGCTGAAGTTCGGCATCGAACTTTGCAATCACTTGCCCTTTTTCAACCAACTGACCTGCTGAAACAGGTAGATCGATCAGTATTTCGTTAGTCGTTGCAGGATGGATCACACGCTCACGCTCAAGCGTTCCTAGCGCTACTCCCTCATTTGAGTCTGAGCAAGCAGTAATGACTAAAGAAATTAGTATGAGTACAACACGTTTAGCTAACATTTTAATTTCCTTATGGTTAGCTGATGAGTTGCTAAATACTATAAAGTATTAAAATGATCAGTAAAAGTGATCAATAGGAATTAAAGTTTTAGAAATATATTGGGTCTATATCGCAAGGATATATGAAGAATAAGGAGTATTTATTTGAAAAAGATTTTTTCTACTTGAAATGAGATTACAAAAGATAATCTTGATAAAACGTTAACTTACTTAATGTAAGTGGCGTCCCCAAGGGGATTCGAACCCCTGTTACCGCCGTGAAAGGGCGGTGTCCTAGGCCTCTAGACGATGGGGACGCAGAAATTGGTTTGCAAATCACTGATTTGCTATTTCTGCGTAAGAT
>NZ_JAKKCV010000001.1:167833-1147479 GCF_021728035.1 Pseudoalteromonas sp. L21
ATAAGTGGCGTCCCCAAGGGGATTCGAACCCCTGTTACCGCCGTGAAAGGGCGGTGTCCTAGGCCTCTAGACGATGGGGACGCAGAAATTGGTTTGCAAATCACTGATTTGCTATTTCTGCGTAAGATGAGACCGAGCCTGCGAGGCGAATGGCCTTAGCTTAAACAGAAAGTTTCTGTGTCACTAGGACAACTGAATAGTTAGACTCGATTCAGACGAGCTTTTAATAACACAGCACTTAAAGTAAGTGGCGTCCCCAAGAGATTCGTACTCTTGATAACGTCGTGCATAGATTGCGCGGTGTTCACCGCCCCACTACACATAACCTACTTGAATAAGTGGCGTCCCCAAGGGGATTCGAACCCCTGTTACCGCCGTGAAAGGGCGGTGTCCTAGGCCTCTAGACGATGGGGACGCAGAAATTGGTTTGCAAATCACTGATTTGCTATTTCTGCGTAAGAGGAGACCGAGCCTGCGAGGCGAATGGCCTTAGCTTAAACAGAAAGTTTCTGTGTCACTAGGACAACTGAATAGTTAGACTCGATCCAGACGAGCTTTTAATAACACAACACTTTTAGTAAGTGGCGTCCCCAAGGGGATTCGAACCCCTGTTACCGCCGTGAAAGGGCGGTGTCCTAGGCCTCTAGACGATGGGGACACAAAATGTGTCACTAGGACAACTGAATAGTTAAACTCGATTCAGACGAGCTTTTAATAACACAGCACTTAAAGTAAGTGGCGCCCCCAAGAGATTCGTACTCTTGATAACGTCGTGCATAGATTGCGCGGTGTCACCGCCCCACTACACATAAACTACTTAAATAAGTGGCGTCCCCAAGGGGATTCGAACCCCTGTTACCGCCGTGAAAGGGCGGTGTCCTAGGCCTCTAGACGATGGGGACACATAATGTGTCACTAGGACATTAAATGATAGTTTGACTCATATCGGAGTTAAGGTTACTAAAATAACATGCAAGTACTCGAGACTAACATATTTATTTACTGGCAATTGCTCACTTACTTAGAGTAAGTGGCGTCCCCAAGGGGATTCGAACCCCTGTTACCGCCGTGAAAGGGCGGTGTCCTAGGCCTCTAGACGATGGGGACGCAGAAAACTGCAACCCTAGGACAAACACTATGCAAATCTGGTGGAGCTATGCGGGATCGAACCGCAGACCTCTTCGCTGCCAGCGAAGCGCTCTCCCAGCTGAGCTATAGCCCCGACTTGCATATACACTACCAATTAACCTTGGCTGTGTATCGCTGAGTGCGGGGCGCATTCTATGCAGCCCCCCAAATAAAGTCAACAGTTTTTTATCGATGTTTATTTAAATGATTTAAATTTCAACAAGCTGACTAAATAACAGTCCATCGAGAAGATATTTTAAACACTTTGACAAATATCGATACCTTTTCATGATCAATGCGTGAGTTTGCATTGTCGATGCTCTTACTCGTCAGTGTACGCAGTTATAAAAGGTATACATTTATATGCAAAATAAGATTAAGAAAATATAGCCGTTAAAATAGCACTCTGCCCTACTGGGCTGCTTAACACTTTTAATGCAGCCTAGATTATCTGGTTTCCGAGCCCCTACTATTTATTTGTAATTTGGGCAAACTAGCTATAACCGAGCGATCTTTTCATATATATAAAAAGTGAAATATAAAATTGAGCCTTTTATAGCTTACTTATCATCTAATAAATAACTAAAACTGTGCAATTGTTCATCAAAACACACACAAAGCCCATGTGATTGTTTATAAAAGCTGCACCTAACACATTTTTACTCATTCAAGTGTTGACACATTTACAACTCTATCTATAATAGCGCCCCACAACAACGCAGCAATGAGTTGTTTTAGATATGGGTCGTTAGCTCAGTTGGGAGAGCATCGCCCTTACAAGGCGAGGGTCACTGGTTCAAGTCCAGTACGACCCACCATTATTCACTAATGGTGTTCATATCTAAATTCTTAATGGGTCGTTAGCTCAGTTGGGAGAGCATCGCCCTTACAAGGCGAGGGTCACTGGTTCAAGTCCAGTACGACCCACCATTTACTTTCACTTTACAAAGAAAGTTTAGGTGGTCCTTTCATTAAGAAAATATGCTGTATGTAATATGGGTCGTTAGCTCAGTTGGGAGAGCATCGCCCTTACAAGGCGAGGGTCACTGGTTCAAGTCCAGTACGACCCACCATTTTAAAAATGGTGTTTCATATTACAAAAAATCTAAATGGGTCGTTAGCTCAGTTGGGAGAGCATCGCCCTTACAAGGCGAGGGTCACTGGTTCAAGTCCAGTACGACCCACCATTAAATATATTTAGTGGTGTTCTCATTTAGATTAATCTTCGCGGGTCGTTAGCTCAGTTGGGAGAGCATCGCCCTTACAAGGCGAGGGTCACTGGTTCAAGTCCAGTACGACCCACCATTTACTTTTTGAAGAAAAGAGCATCGCAACTCTTTACAACGGAAAGGCTCGGTGGTTAAGTTCAGTAAACCCCACCATTATCAAATAATGGAATGCGAAGAAAAAGATTATATGGGTCGTTAGCTCAGTTGGGAGAGCATCGCCCTTACAAGGCGAGGGTCACTGGTTCAAGTCCAGTACGACCCACCATTTAATCTTCAAAAATTTATATGTGGGTCGTTAGCTCAGTTGGGAGAGCATCGCCCTTACAAGGCGAGGGTCACTGGTTCAAGTCCAGTACGACCCACCACATATAACACTTCATTTAATACTTTCTTTTTTTATTTCTAAATTAAAAAAGCATCGCCACTCTTTACAAAGCACAGGCTCGATAGTTAAAGTCCAGTACGACCCACCATTACTTTTTAAAGAAAAGAGCATCGCAACTCTTTACAACGAAAAGGCTCGGTGGTTAAGTTCAGTAAGACCAACCATTTAATCTTCAAAAATTTCTATGTGGGTCGTTAGCTCAGTTGGGAGAGCATCGCCCTTACAAGGCGAGGGTCACTGGTTCAAGTCCAGTACGACCCACCACATATAACACTTCATTTAATACTTTCTTTTTTTATTTCTAAATTAAAAAAGCATCGCCACTCTTTACAAAGCACAGGCTCGATAGTTAAAGTCCAGTACGACCCACCACATATAACACTTCATTTAATACTTTCTTGTTTTGTTTCTAAATTAAAAAAGCATCGCCACTCTTTACAAAGCACAGGCTCGATGGTTTAAGTCCAGTAAGACCCACCACATATAAATACTTTCTTTAAAGACTTCATTTTTATCTCTAGCTTCAAAAGCATCGCCACTCTTTACAAAACACAGGCTCAATGGTTTAAGTCCAGTAAGACCTAACACATATAAATATTTAACAGCTTTTCAATACCTGAAATTTAAATACTCAATTAAGCCATTATTTAGCATGAATTATCAGTCCTAATTATACTAAACCTTCAAATTGCCTTGTCAGCAGCTAGACTGTTTATTATAGTCACCTTTAATATCACTCGGTCGCAAGTCGAATGCCTACAAAGATTTTTTCGAAAGCTAAAATATTAATAGTGGAAGAGCAGCCGCTAGCTCAAAGCTACATGAAACAATCTCTTGAAGGGTTAGGTTTTCGTCAACTTCGCTTTGCTGAACACGCAATAGCTGCCAAGGAGCAATGCCAAGTTGAACAGTTTGATTTAATTGTTTGCTCATTTAATTTAAGCAAACACCAAGATGGTTATCAGCTCTATGAAGAGCTAAAAGTAAAACGTTATATTAAAAGTTCAACTGGGTTTATTTTTATCTCAGCAGAGACAAGCGGCTCATTAGTTCATAGTGTATTAGAACTACAGCCCGATGACTTTCTTGTTAAACCATACACAATTTATGAACTCAAAAACCGTATCGAAAAAGTACTCATGCGTAAATACCATTTACAGCGTGTGTACCAACTAATTGATGACGATAACGACTCTAAAGCAATTAAGCACATAGACGAGCTATTACAAAATAAGAGTAATACTTATAGTGCTATTCTGTTACGGTTAAAGGGTAATGCCCTACTCCGCTTAAAGCGTAATGAAGATGCAAAAGCTTTCTTCAAGTCAGTACTCAATATTCAAAAATTTACATGGGCTAAAGTTGGCTTAGTTGAAGCGCTTATCGCGAATAACGAACATATTCTCGCTCAGCGTATGCTCAAAACGATGTTACAACGCAATGAAACTCGCTTAGTCGCACTTGATTTGCTTGGTCGCTTAGAGGTTAAACTAAACCAATTTGACGAGGCTCAAGCTTTCTTCAGTCAGGCTGTTAATATTGCTCCCCGTAATATTTCTCGCCAAAAAGCACTCAGTCACGTTTCCTTACTTAATCATGATTATGAGAAAAATTACCTAACACAAAAAGACATTGCCAATTACGCAAAACACTCTATTCATGATCACCCTGATATTTATTTAAATGCCGCACGCGCAGGCATCGACTTTGCGCTTACCACAGATCAAAGCGATCAAGTTAATCGTATCTCAAGGCAAACTAATCAATATTTAAATGATTTAAAACAGCAGTTTCCGAACAGTAATAACCAAACTCAAATTGATGTTTTAAATGCACGATTACACTACTTAAAAGATGAACATCAAAAAGCAAAAGCACTAATTGAACAGCTTGATGAAAGTGATACGCAAATTCGCTCTGTCGACGGAGCACTTGATAAAGCAAAAGCTTTTCACGAACTTGGCTTTCATAACAAAGCGCAAATGCTTTTTAATCAAATAATTACTCATTGCGAGCGACACCCATCTGTCAGCGATCCTGTTTATGTACGCTATATTCAACAGCAACAAACAGAGCGTCGCGACATCAAAATGGGTCCAAAAGAGTTAAACAATCACGCTGTTTCGCATTTTAATAAAGGTCAGCTCAATGTTGCACTCGAAGCATTTACACAAGCTTTTAGAGTCATGCCTAAAAATGCCAGCATTGCGCTAAATCTATTACAGTGTTTATTTGATAACAATGGACAAGGTCAATCCTTCAACCTTGTACTTGCCAAAAAATGCTACCGCTTGTTGAGTAAGCACACGCTTGAAGATGAGCAAGCCGCGCGTTTTGAAAAAATAAAAGCCCGTGCAGCAAAAATGAACCTACAGCTTACTGATTAAAAACTGATTTACTGGGGCTTCTTTTGAAAACGTATTTAAAACACTTTCTTTTTTTAATCATTTTACTGGGCGGTATTAATACGAGTGCCTCATCAGAGCTGCAACACTGGCAACAAGCAAAGATCAATTGGCAAAGTGAAGCTGGTAGCCATATAAATATATTAGCTGATGAGCAGCCTGCTTTTATGGCTTTAAAGCCATATATTCCTCTATTCGAGAAGCTAACTGGTATTTCTGTCGGCTTTCACCCACTTGAACAATCTCAAATGCGTATTAGACGCCACCAAGATTTAAGTGAAGGACTTGGTTTATATGATGTTCACCCAATGGGAATTACTTTTTTAGGTGAGGCACAAAGTAATGGCTGGATTGAGCCCTTAGCACCTTATTTAGAAAATCCACTCATTACCGATAAAAGTTGGTATCAATTAGAGGATATTAGTGAACGAAGTCTTGCGCTCTGTCGCATTAATGGCGCATTGTATTCACTTCCTTTTGATTTTTCTGCGCCAATCTATTTTTATCGAAAAGACTTATTTACGCGTTTCAATCTTAAAGTCCCCGATACGTATGCAGAACTATTAAAAACAAAAGTAGCATTACAACGCGCTATTGATACTGACCCGCAATTAAAGGGCATGCACGCATTTGCCTCTCGCACCTTGCCTGGTGCAGGGTTAAACACATGGACTATTTTACCCATTATGCGCGCTTACGGTGCACAGGTTATTAATGAACATGGGGAATCTGAGTTTGATAGCCCTGAAACAGAAGATGCCTTAAAGATGTATCGCAATTTAGTAACTGGCTATGGCACACCAGACAATAGCCGGCTTTTACATTTTTATGAGTTGCGAAACCAGTTTAAGCAAGGAAAGCTCGCATCCGCTTTTTTAGCCTCACATTTCTATAATGAAATTGATACAGCGGAAGAATCCGATATTTGGAATAAATGGGAAGCGGCCCCATTACCAGCTGGCCCTGTTGCACGAGAAACCTCTCCTTGGGCTTGGGCGTTTACAATTAATGCTCATTCAAATAATAAAACAGCTGCGTGGTTATTCATTCAATGGGCGACAAGTGAACAAACCGCTTCATTATTAAGTACTGGCGGCTCACCTCCGCGAAAAAAAGTATGGCAAGAAAAACTGTTCACTCTTGTCAATAAACCTGGCTTTAATAACGCTATGCTATGGGTATTTGATCACGCCACACCAGATCGCTTACAAGCGGGCATGGTTGAATTTCCGGTTATCGGAAAAGTCATTTCATATACATTTAGTCAAATCTTTTATGGTGCAGATATTAAAGAATCAATAAAAACCACCCATACTAAAATTAACGTCGATATGAAGCAGTTAACGTCAAATAGAGCGGTTCAACAATGAGGGTCAGTATTGCTCATAAAATTTTGATGATTATAGGTTTTACCATCACCCTAATTTTGGGGGTGAGCACTTCTATGCATGTAGTTGAATTAAAAGAACAGACGTTACTAAACATGAGTGAGAAAGCCGATGCGATCGTTTCACCTATGCTGTCAGAAATCGACAATTTAACAACCGATAACACCATTGGCAGTTGGGTTTTAAAAATTCAGGGGATCACGTTAAAGAACATCTTAAAAAACAATACATTCGATGACCTAGAAACTATATATTTTATTGATCAGAATAACTTTATTGCAGCGCATCCTGACACATCTAAAATTGATACGCTAGAAACAAACCAAATAATACTTAAGCAACTTAATCCAAATCAAAATACCATTGCGTCTTTAGATCAACAATATGCCGTCGCAGTCCCCATTGATAACCATCAAGGTGAAAATATAGGTTACGTTATTGTGACTTTTTCAGACAAAGACTTGGCTCTAAAAACAAAATCAATCATTAGTAACGCAATCTCTTTATTTGCAATTTACCTACTCGCCGCAATGATCATTGCCTATATCATCATCAGGCGAATTATCTTACAACCTGTAGAACAACTTGTAGAGTTTTCTCATGCTGTAACCACAGGTGATTTAAACTGCCCTATCAATATTAAAAGCCAAGATGAAATTGGTACCCTCGCAAGTGGCTTTAAGATGATGCGAGCAGCGGTAAGACAGCAAATCAACAGCATGCATGAACAGCATAGTCAATTAGAAGAAACCATCGCTAAGCGCACACAAGAGTATATTGATGCGAAGGAGCAAGCTGAACAATCTAATCAAGCCAAAAGTCGCTTTTTAGCAAACATGTCACATGAGTTAAGAACACCACTCAACGCGGTGCTTGGGTTTAGCCAGTTACTGCAAGATAGCGAAACAGACAAAAATAAGCGTCGCTACCTAGAAGCAATATCAATTTCAGGTAGTTCATTACTCAATGTACTTAATGATATTCTTGATTTGTCAAAAATTGACGCTGGAAAAATGCAACTTGATATAGATCGCGTCGAGATCCCGACTATCTGTCATGAATTAAACATGATGTTTTTGCAATTAAGTGCCCAAAAAGATCTCGACTTCAAAGTGACAGCTCACCAGGGCTTCAAAACACCGGTATTACTTGATAGCAATAAAGTACGCCAAGTACTGACAAACTTAATCAGTAATGCAATAAAGTTTACCTCACAAGGGCGTGTAGATGTGTATTTCGATTTTAAGCCTCATGATGATGAAAGTCATATAGATATTGCTATTCATGTTAAAGACACGGGTAAAGGTATTCCTAAAGATCAGCAAGATTTAA
Source organism: Pseudoalteromonas sp. L21 (assembly GCF_021728035.1). Classification (NCBI taxonomy): domain Bacteria; kingdom Pseudomonadati; phylum Pseudomonadota; class Gammaproteobacteria; order Alteromonadales; family Pseudoalteromonadaceae; genus Pseudoalteromonas; species Pseudoalteromonas sp. L21. The sequence continues at coordinate 175,701 of NZ_JAKKCV010000001.1, forward strand.
TCTTTAATGACTTTGAACAAGTGCAGGGGCAGCGCAGTTCAGAGTTCGGCGGAACAGGCCTTGGATTAGCAATTTCACTGCGTTTTATTAAACTAATGGGTGGCGATTTATCGGTGCTAAGCGAAAAAGATAAAGGCAGTGAATTTATTGTATCAATTCCTAATATTGAGCTTGCAGAATCAATGGCTGAGGTAGAGCATCGCAACTACCCTGCTCTCTCCAGCTACCACTTTAATCCTGCGCGTATTTTAATTGTCGACGATATCCCCTACAACAGAGATTATTTAGAGTCATTTTTATCACGTTGGAGTTTTACTATCGATACCGCGATAAATGGAGAAGACGCGCTTAAAAAAATAGAACAACAGCAACCGGACTTGATAATCATGGATTTAAAAATGCCGGTAATGGGTGGACTTGAAGCATGTCAGTTAATTCGAAGTGACGACCGTTTTAAACACATTCCAATTATCGCAGTAACTGCATCCTCGTTAAAAGATGAAAAGGCACAATCGAATATTCTAACTGACTATATAATCAGTAAACCAATATACCGAGAGCACCTTATTTTTATTATTGCACAGTACTTGGATTAGTCGCATTTTTTCATGGCAACAGCATTCATACAATAACGTAGACCGCTCGGTGCTGGGCCATCAGGAAAAACATGACCTAAATGCGCATCGCACACATTACAAATCGCTTCAATACGTTGCATTGCGTGGCTGTTATCCGCAATATAGGCAATACTTTCTATGCTGCTTGGTTGCGTAAATGAAGGCCAACCAGTGCCACTGTCAAACTTTTCATCTGCGTCAAACAGCAAATTACCACAGCATACACAAGCGTATTTGCCAGGTTCGAATAAAGTACATGAATCGGAGCTATGTGGGCGCTCTGTTCCTTTTAAACGCGTAACATAAAAAGTATGCTCATCTAACTGTGACTGCCACTCAGAGGAGCTCTTTTCGACTCTGCGCGGCGGAGTGGGATTACCAGTTTGTGCGAACGCTAAAATATCTTGCCAAGTTAACATAAGGCCTCCTCACTATTTAAAGTATGCCAAGACACTACATCAAAAAGCTAAGGCTCGGCAAGCCTTAAGATGTTATTGTAATTTTCTGCCGTTCACGCGCTGATAAAATGATATGAAGGTGTGAAATTATCTCAGCTTTAGAGACACTCAGTACCGCATGCAACCGTTGTGAATTAATGTCTTCGATAACAATACTGCCCTCACCGACACTGATTGTTTTGATTTGCCCTATTAACACAAATTCGGCTTTACGTTTAAAATCAAATAACCCTGCTAGGCTTATTAAAGCAAGCTGATTAACATCTCGCTTAATTAACTCTTCAACTGGGTTTCTGTTTTTAAATAAAGGAGTAACTCGGTATAAAGCAGAGCTTGTAATCACACACCAAAAAATAACAAACAATGAAAAAACAGCACTATGCCACAGTGGTGTGACAAGCCATAAAAGCAGTAAAACGAGCGCAATTGCCACTGAAACTTTAGCTAATAGCTTATTAACACGAAGCATTTTATTCTCCTTTTTTAATAATTGGATCAGGCCAATCATTAAAAAATACGCTGAGGTAACGACTTTTCAGTAAGTACAACAACACCCATAATACAATTACCATTTGACACGCTAGAAACAATGAAAATTGATAATGACTATGCGCTGCTTGATATGTAAGCCAGCCTAAATCAATGATTGCACATAAAATTAATGGCCAACGCATAAAACGCCATATGCTCGCCAGTCGCTTTGCGCTATCAGGGTTGTCTTGTGGTCGTCTTAAACAAAATATAACAGCAGGTAATAAAGCAATGGCGGCAATACCGATAGAAAAAAAGAAATCAGACTTACTGTTAAAAAATAACGACATAATATCTAAATCAGGGCGGCGACTCAGCGCCGCCATAAGCCAAATAAAGTAACTGCGTAAAAGTACTAATAGAGATAAATGAAAAGCTATAGGCGTTCTATATGCTCCGTATTTATCCCAATATTCAGGCCCATAACGCATTACAGTTGATTCTTCCTATCAGCGATAATACCCAATACTAAAAAGGCAGCTGTGAGTGTCAAAGCCAACCATTTTACACCCAACAGCATAAGCAGCTTGCTCAAGTAAGGGGTAATAAATACAACCAATAACCCCATACCGAACCCAGTGACTAACACAAAACACAGAATACGTATAATGAAGTGACGACGTGCCACAAAACGCTTTGTTATTTTAATGATATCGTCCGCATAGAGAGATAAAAAACAAACCACTAACAATAACGAAATATTATATAAGTGAGGCTGCAACCAATGACCTAGAGTTAATGCAAGCGACGACATTGCCTGTAAAAAACTATCCATTGTGTTCACCTAGTAATGCGATTAAGTCGGCTTCAGTTAAAATATCAATTCCTAAGTCTTGTGCTTTAGTCAGTTTAGAACCGGCTTTCTCACCAGCAATTAACGCATCTGTTTTTGCTGAGACACTTCCCGATACTTTTGCACCTAATGCCTGTAAACGCGCTTTTGCGTCATTACGGTTAAGCTCACTTAGCGTACCTGTTAGAACATAAGTCAGCCCTGCTAATGGCTGCGCATCTTCACTTGGAGCACTCAACGCAGGCCAATGAATGCCCTGCTCTATAAGTGCATTAACAACGTCCATGTTATGCTCTTCACTGAAGAAACCACGTACATGTTTAGCAACAATCTCACCAACATCACTGACTTCAGTCAATGCATCAACGCTTGCTTGAGTTATTTTTTCTAGGGTTAAAAAGTGGTTTGCTAAGTTTTGTGCCGTCGCCTCACCCACTTCGCGAATACCTAATGAATATAGAAACTTGGCTAACGTTGTTTGCTTAGCGTCTTGCAATGCGTTGACTAAATTCTTAGCAGACTTAGGTCCCATACGCTCAAGTGATTCAAAATGACCCTGCTTAAGGATAAATAAATCAGCAGGCGTTTTAATCAGTTCACGGTCAACTAACTGGTCAACAATTTTGTCACCTAAGCCATCGACATCAAGCGCTTTACGTGACGCAAAATGCTTAATTGCTTGCTTACGCTGCGCTTGGCAAACTAAACCCCCCGTACAGCGAGCTACCGCTTCGCCTTCAATGCGCTTCACATGCGAATCACAAATTGGGCAAGTAGCTGGAAATTCAATCTCTTTGGCATCGTCAGGGCGGCGCTCAAGTACAACCTGCGTTATTTGTGGAATAACATCACCTGCACGGCGAATAATCACGGTGTCGCCAATTTTAACGCCCAATCGGGCAATTTCGTCACCGTTATGTAAGGTTGCGTTAGACACAGTGACGCCGCCGACAAAAACGGGCTCCAAACGAGCAACTGGGGTAATTGCACCGGTACGGCCTACTTGAAACTCAACATCGAGCAGTTTAGTTACTTCTTCTTGGGCAGGAAATTTAAACGCAATTGCCCAGCGTGGTGCACGTGCAACAAAGCCTAAACGCTCTTGTAGTTTTTTATCGTTTACTTTGATCACCACGCCGTCAATTTCGTATTTTAAGTGTTCGCGACGAACTAAAATATCTTGATAATAGTCGAGCGCGGCCTGTTGACCTTCAACCAGCTTTGTTTCAGGGCAAAGTGGTAAGCCCCAATCCGTCAACTTAGCAAGTTGTTGGTAATGATCTTCCGGTAACTGACCATCAGCAACCAAACCTGTGCTGTAGGCATAGAACATTAATGGGCGTTTTGCTGTTACTTTAGAATCTAGTTGGCGTAAGCTTCCTGCCGCAGCATTACGTGGGTTAACAAATACTTTTTCACCACGCTTTTGAGCTTCAGTATTAAGCTTTATAAACCCAGCGGTATCCATAAATACTTCACCGCGAACCTCAAGCTCTGCAGGTATATCATCACCACGTAACTTAAGCGGCACGTTTCGAATCGTTTTTACGTTCTGGGTAATATTTTCACCGACCATGCCATCGCCGCGAGTGGCTGCTTGGACAAGCACGCCATTGCGATAAATAATTGATACGGCTAAACCATCAAGTTTTGGCTCACAACAAAATGTCAGCTCATTATGATTCATAACACGTTCTTTAATTCGGCGATTAAAGGCTGCAAATTCTTCTTCAGAAAACGCGTTATCAAGTGACAACATAGGTACTCGGTGCGTTACTTGCTCAAATTTATCAAGTGCTGTACCACCCACCTTCTGAGTAGGTGAATCAGGACTTTGAAATTCTGGATTCGCTTGCTCAAGCGCATTTAGCTCTCGCATCAAACGGTCGTATTCTGCATCAGGAATACTGGGTGCATCCAGCACATAGTAATTATGGTTATGCTCTTCTAACTGGGCACGTAATTGAGTAATTTGCTCAAAGATAGGGCTGGACATGAAAACCTCAAAAATCTACATAAAAAAGCCACTTAAACGAGTCATCGCCAAGTGGCCTAAAATACAATAAATGTGCAACGACTATTATGCTGAAAAGCTTCTTACTTTCTCAACATATTCCCTCACACTGTCAACCGTCATTTCTTCACGGTTGCTATTTAAAATAGTTGCACCAAATTCATCGGCAAGTTTCTTTGCCGCACTGTGTAACATATTAAAGGCACTCAAGCCGTCCCCTTCACAAGGTAAGGTCATAAATAAACTTACCCCTGCGGTACTAAATTGTTCCATATTATCAATATCGAATGTACCAGGGTTATACATATTCACTAATCGGAACAACACAGGCCCCGTACCCGCAGGGTCTAAGTGACGATTAAAGAAGCCTTCTTCTGAATATTTGAAGCCAAGCATATTAACAGCAGGTAGCAATTGGCTGCCTTCCATCGATAAACCTTCAGGCATTTGCAAGTGAACAATAATAAAGTCTGTTGGTTGCACTTCTTGCTGCGGCTCATCAGTAACGGATTCAGCCTCTAATGGCTGCTCTTCTACGACTGGTTGCTGCTCCATTTCAGGCTCAAGTTCGCGTGACTCAGTCTCAGCACTAAAGCTTAAATCACCAAATTCAGGTTCATCGCGTTCTTGCACAACAGGCTCAGGTTTATCCGCTACACTTTGCGTCGTTTCGTTAGGTTCTACCCGATCTTGTTGCGTAACCTCTGGATTGTCTTTTTTCCGTACAGACCAAAGTCCGTGTATTAATAAACCACCAATCACAAACACACTGATTACGATTAAAGCCCATCTTAATTCTTCGGCCATCCCCTCACCTTTATTATTTGATCTGCCTAACTAAATTTATGCATGTGCCATTTGCACTGCTTGTTCAATATCTACAGCAACCATCCGCGAAACACCGGGTTCAGCCATAGTTACACCCGTCAATCTACCTGCCATTTCCATGGCAATCTTATTATGACTGATATAAATAAATTGCACCGATTGTGACATCTCTTCTACCAAACGGCAAAAACGACCCACGTTCGCATCATCCAATGGCGCATCCACTTCATCTAGCATACAGAATGGAGCTGGATTGAGCCTGAATATTGAAAACACCAATGATAATGCGGTCAGCGCTTTTTCTCCACCACTAAGCAGGTGAATTGTCGAATTTTTCTTGCCTGGAGGCCTTGCCATGATGCTTACCCCACTTTCAAGTAGATCATCACTGGTCAATTCAAGGTAAGCACTACCGCCACCAAACACTTTCGGGAACAACTCCCCAAAGTCTGTATTTACTTGTTCAAAGGTCGCCTTGAAACGATTTTTTGTTTCTCGGTCGATTTTTTGAATCGCCCCTTCAAGGGTATTTAATGCTTGCGTTAAATCATCAAGTTGCTGATTTAAATAATCGCTGCGCTGTTTAGCCTGCTCAAACTCATCAATTGCCGCTAAGTTCACCGCGCCAAGCTCATTTAACGCTTGCGTGGTTTTTGTAAGCAAAGTTTGCATGCTATTTAAATTGGCTTTGTCAGGCAGTTCTTCAAGTACTGTTTTTAAATTTTGTTGCAGTTCTTCAAGTGGCTCTAAAGCCGCTTGCGCTTTAACGATTAAACTTTGTTCATCCAGTGCCAATGCTTGCAGCTGCTCTTGTAACGTTACCAACTCAGATTGCGATGATTTCAGCGCTGTTTGCTTATCAGCAAGCTCCTTTTTAGCTTGACTCAATGCCGCTTGCAAGTTTTTCAGCTCAACGTCACTTTGTTGATGCTTTTCAAGCAATAGCATAATTTGCTCTGCTACCTCTTCAAGCGGTATCACTAACTCTTCTAGCTGCTCGTTGAGTTCTAATACGGCTTCACTGGCAGCATTTTGCGCTGCATTAGCGTGTTGTAATTTAGTTTCACTCAGTTGACACTCACTGCGAGCTTTTTGTTCGGCCAAATTTGCTTGATGTGCCTGCGTTTTATATTGCTCTAGCAGAGAAGCCACTTGGCGATAGCGGTTATTTGCCTCAGCTTGTTGGTGTTTTGCTTGCTCTAACTGTGTTTCAAGTTCTAATTGCTGTTCTAACAATTGTTCAAGTAAACACTGCTGAGTTTGTTGCTGTTCGTCGGCATTTTGCTTTTGCTCAGCCAGTAACGTTTGACGCTGTTGTAACTTAACAAGCTGGTTTTGCCACTGCGTTTGCTGCTCTAGCAACATATCTCGTCGAGTACTGGCCGATGCAATCTGCTGAGCCGCTTGGTGAATTCGTTCTCTGTATTGCTCTTTGTCGGCGATAAGTGTTTTCTTACGTTCCAAATGCTCATTTAGCAATTGCTGCTTAGTTTCTAATTGCTCGTTGAGCTCTTCATCTAACTGCTGTGCATCACTGAGCTGAGCATGCTTTAAAAGCAAAGAATTGTCAGCGTCTTTATTGGCATCAGTATGAAAGTTACGACCATGCATACAGCCTTGTTCATCAATCACTGCCAGCCAATATGGATCCGATAAAATAGCGTCATCAAAACGGGACTGAAATGCAAACCGTGCTAATAAATCAGGGAAAGCACCCGATTCGATGTAATTTGCTAATGACTCTTTTGGTAACTCAGCACTATTAGTTACAGGCCAAACACTGTTAGGCTCTTTATGCTGACTAACCTTTAAGTGCTCAAGGCCAAGTAGGGCTTGCTCAACTAGCGGCTCAAAGCCAGAAGCCACTTTTAACTGTGCTAATAAAGAGACACTCTCGCTGTTGCTTTGCTCTGATAACAAAGAATTAAGTGCCGCAATGCTGGCTCTATTTTCATTACTGTGCTGTTGAACCCGCTTTAAATCCTGCTCTAAGTGCTGTTGCTCTTTATCCGCGTGTTCTAGATTTTGAGTGAGCTTATTTAGCGCACTTTGTTGCTGCGCAAGCTCCTTCGTCAGTGTTTGAATTTGCTGTTGTTGCTCAGCAATTTGCGCTGCAACTGGGGTGGCTTCAAGCTCACTAATTTCAGCAGTGAGTTGTGCTTGTTGAGATTCAAGTTGCGCAACAGTCTGCGCAAAGTGAGCCTGTTGACTCTTGGCGATAGTAATATCACTGCTATGAGCTTGGTTTTTCTGTAAGGTGCTTTGATATTGCTCATTAGCACTTTGTGTTTGTTGCTGCCTAAAAGCGACTTGTTCTTCAACCTCTGTAACTTGCTCAGCGCACAACAAACTTTGCTCAATCGCTTCTTGTAGCTGCTCTTGTAAAATGGCGGCAGAAGCGTGTTGCTCTTCTTGCAGCTCTTTATTTTGTAACTGCAATTGTTGCTGTTTGATAAGGTTTTGGCTAAGTGTTTGCTGTTGCTGCTTTAAACTGATCTGTTGCTGCTCTTTGCGGGTTAACTCAGTATGAGTTTGATGCTGAGCCTGCTGAGCGTCTTGCAGTTTTTGCTGCTCAAGTTGCACCTGATTTTCAAGGCTTGCTAAAACATCATCATGGCCAGAATGCGCTTCTCTAAAGAACTGAATTTGCTCTTTAAGTTTGTTGATTTGCTCAGCTTTATCGATTTGTTGTTGGTGTAACTTCTGCCACTTTAAAACCGCAATTTGCCCTTTTAAGGTGCGCTCAGTGGCTTTTAATTCTCGGTATTTTTTTGCATCGACTGATTGCACTGCAAGCTTATCGAGCTGTGTTTGCAACTCTTGCCTTACATCAAGCAACCGCTCAAGGTTTTCGCGGGTGCTTTTAATGCGGGTTTGCGTTTCACGACGACGCTCTTTGTATTTCGAAACCCCCGCAGCTTCTTCTAAAAAAACACGTAAATCCGCCGGTTTACTCTCAATTAAACGCGAGATCATGCCCTGCTCAATAATCGCATAGCTGCGCGGGCCAAGACCTGTGCCTAAAAAGATATCGGTAATATCACGTTTGCGGCATTTACTGCCATTTAGAAAATAAATTGATTGACCATCTCGGGTCACTAAGCGCTTGATCGCCACTTGGTTTCGATCAGCAAAGGTATTCGGTAAATGGCCACTGGTGTTATCAAACACCAACTCAACAGAGGCTTGTGAAATAGGTTTTCGATTAGTTGAGCCGTTAAAAATAACATCGGTCATGGCATCGCCACGTAAGTTTTTAGCTGAGCTTTCACCTAGCACCCAACGCACTGCATCAATGACATTTGATTTGCCACAGCCGTTCGGGCCGACAACACATGTCATCTGATCAGGGAATGGGATCTTAGTGGGTTCAACAAACGATTTGAAACCCGCTAATTTTATGGTGCTTAAACGCATCTAATTGTTTTACCGATTTTTATTGTTATTCTTCAATTTAACCCATTTTAGGGTAAAAGGTTAAGCGTGGCGCTTAAAATTATCTAAAATTATACCCGTTGCCATTGCTACATTAAGCGATTCTGCTTGGCCATAAGCCGGAATAGTGATTTTATCAGTAACTAAGCTTTCGCAATCAGTACGTATACCATGCGATTCACTGCCCATTAGTAATACGGCATCTTGCTTGAGAGCGGTTTTGTGAATGTTTTCACCTTCTAAAAATGCACCATACACAGGAAGGTTTAAGCTAGGTAAGTAATTAGTTAAGTCAGTTTGAGAGACACTCACACGAGCAAATGAACCCATGGTTGCGCTGATAGTTTTCGGGTTATAAGCATCCGCACTGTCTGTGCTGGTAACAATATGCTTAATACCATACCAATCAGCAACACGAATAATCGTGCCTAAATTACCCGGATCCGACACGCCATCTAGGGCTAAAATAAGCCCCGATGTAGGTAATGCTTGCTGACTTGGCATATCAACAACAGCAATTGCTGCGTTGTTACTAACGAGCGTACTGGCTTTAGTTAGGCTGTCTTCGTCTGCTTCAATGACTTGATGGGCTGCAAGCGCAGATTGGTGCGCTGTTATAAATGCAGGAGTCGCAAAAATATGAGCAATACTTAAACCACTGTTTAGTAATTCAAGTACATTTTTTTCGCCTTGAACAAGGTACTGGTTATATTGCTTACGGTATTTCTTTTGACCTAATGCACGAATTAGTTTCAGTTGGTTTTTTGAAATCATAACAGCCTCATAAAATGATGCGCTAGTATATCACCAAGGTCACAGATTCTGTACTCGAAAAACCAAGGGAAAAGTGCCAATTGCTTATTCAATCAGCACTTATAAGAGACACTCGCTAATAAGAGGCACTAACTAATTTTTGTCAGCCACTCATTTAACCATGGCTCAGTAACAGGCCAAGGTTCAAAGTCTTCACATGCATCAATTTCTAAACGATGACCAACAGGTTTTGCCTGTAAATCACGAAACAGCTCATCAAAACTGCGACCTGCGCCACAAAACGTATCGCCATAGCTACGGTCACCCATAGCAATAATGCCGTATTGCTTGCCTGTTAACAGTGGGAATTGATCATTCAGTTGGCTGTATAAAGCGACTAAGTTATCAGGAATATCGCCCTGACCCGTCGTTGATGTGATCACTAAAATATGTGACGCTGCCAGCATGTCATCAACCGTGCCATTTTCAACTAATTGCGCTTGATGCTCTGACTTTTCGATAACTTCAATAACTTGTTCGCTTAAACGCTCGGCACCGCCGTAGACACTGCCGACAAAAATACTAATGGTTGCCATAATAATCCTTTTCTTCTGTTGGCCAGCCAAGTTGCTGGCAAATCGTTAACATTGCATCGCCTAATGGCGCTTTAATTGTTATTGGTTGCTTGCTATAAGGGTGCACAAACTTTAATTCAGAGGCAAATAACATTAAACGACGAAGCTGAAAATGTTCTCTAAAAAATTGATTATGCTGATTATCACCATGATTTACATCGCCAATAATTGGCAATGATAAATGTTTTAAATGACGACGAATTTGATGTTTGCGGCCAGTTTTAGGAAAACATTCCACCAGCGAGTAACGAACTGTTGGGTACTTACCAATTGGAATAGGCAAGCTTGCTTGGTGCAGGCAATGAAATTGCGTTTGTGCTTCTTGCGGCGCTTTATCTTGATCTGCAAACTTATCGGCAATTTTATCAAGCTCTTCTTTTAAAGGTTTATCTAAGAAGATTGATTCGTTTAAAAAGCCCCTTACTAACGCTAAATAACGTTTTTCAATTTGCCCATCAATAAATAACTGATTCATGTCACGGGCTGCTTCTGAACTTAACGCAAACAGTAACACACCTGACGTTGGTCTATCTAATCGATGTACAGGAAATACGTGTTGACCAATTTGGTCACGCAGCATTTGCATCGCAAATTGAGTTTCGTGTTTGTCTAAAAACGAACGGTGAACCAATAAACCGGACGGTTTATCAATCGCAATGTAATTTTCATCGCGGTACAGAATCGTTAACTCATCAAATTGTGGCTTATCAATCTCTTGCATCTTAGTCATCACTCAAAAGTTGATCGAGTTTTTGTAAAACGCTAATCACATCATTTCCGCCACTGTGTTGTGCCAGCATCATTTCAGCCATAGGCGCAATTGCAAAATTACGGGGTAAAGGCTGAGCATGTGCAATTAAGGTATGCATTTTTTCAAGAAAAACAAATTGCAGCCATTGCTCAAAAGCCATAGTGTCGTGGCAAAACGGTACTCTAGAATTGAGCGCACTTGGGTCAATTGGTGTTGTTTGCCAAAGTGAATAGCGTTGTAATGTGGATTCTAATTCGCGCAGCAGCGCCAAAGTCTGTTGATGCATTGTAAAACTCTTAATACCTTTTTACTTAGGGAAGGTAAACAGACCCTAGTATACCCTGTTCCAAGGCGCCATGGTATGGCGTATAATTCGCCCCTGATATAGATTAATTACGGTAATTGAGATTTTATGACTGAGCAGATCGCCACTTTAGGGCAACTTCTGGATGCAGCAGGTACCACTTGGCGTGCCTTCGATATTGGCAGACACATCACGAAATTAGACAAAAAACAATTTCTCGCCATTGAAGAGACAAAAATCCCTTACCCATACCCGCTTGCTGGTCATGCTTGGCTTGCTATTCAATTTTGGGATGTAAAAGCGTCTAAAGAACCTTATGTATGGTTTTTAAAATTCCCACTCGATGAGCAAAGCCGCCTAGTAAGCGCAAGCCGCGACCATTTCGCAAATATGGTAATTGAAGCACTTGGTACAGAAATTACCGGTGAAAATGCTGAAGGCAAACTTGATAACAATCCGTATGTATTTACGCCAAACGCCAACAAGCTAGCGGCATTTAATGCACAGGTTAAGTGTTTACTTAAACAAAGTGCTTCACAGTACTACGAATATGCTCAGCTTTATTTTTCAGGCAAACTGGGGTTTGATAATTGGCAAAGTGTTGCAGTACAGGGCATTGCTGATTTTGCGATGCGTTTAGATAACGACAACAACTTAGCGAACCTACAAGCCGCTTGGGGGCAATTACCTGTCGAAGTATTACAGCCGCTCAGTGCTATGCTTGAACATGCTGCAATCGAACCCGTATTTGCAGAGCAATTGTTAGCCTATGGGTTAAACGCCATAGAGCATAAAGACGACATCGCCCTTGTGGCAGCTCTCAGAAGTTTATCAAAAACACCAGCGCAAGGTTTAACAGCGCAACTTGTTGATGCTGTATTGCGCTCTGATATGAACACCCAGTCAGATGTACTATTAACAATTGCAGGGCGTTGCTTTAGTACATTAGAAGACCCTGAACGCTTACATGTATTTATGGATTGCTGTGCACACCACACTGAAATTGAACAACTGTTTGTGAGTATTTTCACCGATTTAGTTGCAATTCCGAGTATTCGCCCTCACTTACTAGGTTTATTAAGACAGGAAAATCGCAGCGAAACACTCGCTCGAGCAATTGGAAGGTTATTTTCGTAAATGGCAGGCTTGTGGACACTCATCATCATTGGCAGCATTATCTACTTTTTTTGGTTAAACAGAAAAGTAGCCGAAGCAGCTAACCTTCATGCACAAAGACAAATTGAGCAGTTAAATGTGCAATTGATGAGTGTTGCTTGCAATAAACGCCGACTTGGCATTTTAAAAAGTGGTAAACCGGGTATTAAAAGTGAGTTTATTTTTGAGTTTTCAAGTGATGGGCAAAGCGTGTATCAAGGCGTTTTGATCATGGAAAATGAATTGCTTAAGAGTGTAGTGATACCACCGCACAAAATTTAAGCTGCGTCTAAACGCAGTAATTTTGATTGCGAAAAATGCAAAGCCCAGAAAGAACTAAGGCGTAGCTACTAGCCACGCCCCAATCTTGCTACTTCCATGATAAAGTGTCCCTACTCTTGCCGAAGCTGCCGTTTTTTTCTATCCCCTGAACGGGTATACATCCAGATACACCCACCATGCAACATCATGTCGCATTTAACACATCCCAGTGCCGTCCTCTTGCCATCAATGGCTATCCACTTCGTTTTCCAAACGCTCCTTTAGCTTCCTGCTAAATAATCCTTTGTTCAATCCTTTTCAACCGCTCCGCGATTGTACTGCATCCTAGCAGTTTCCTTATTCGTCCTTGCTTCCCTTTTAAATTGTCCTTTTGCTTCCTGCTAAGCCTCTTTGCTAAATTGCCAGCGTCCTAATCCTTGGCATCAGTTCACTCATTGAACCTGTGTCGTCTTGACATGATTAAGTTTAGAGGAATAAGGAAATCAGGATAGGTACAAAAAGCAATTTTTTTGCGTTCATATTAAAGTAAGAAAAGAGAATTCTTTTAAAAACATTAAGATAAGTAAAATTGGGTACAAAATTTGAGTGTTTATTCTGATAATACTTACAGCAATGTGAGATAAATCTCACATTGCAATTTCCAAAACGTCCGTTGGTTATTTTGCGCTCTTAAACATAAGGTCACCATTAACCTGATTAAAGCTTAGTGACTTAAATACTTCAAAGCTCTCTGAGGTAAAAAACTCGCGCTGTTCTGGGCGTGTCACAAATACAGCAAGACCCGATGTATTAGGACTGCTTTGTAATAAATCATCAAGCCCTCTTAGTAAATATCGCCCAAGGCCCTGCCCCTGAAAGTGCGGGTCCACGGCAATAAAGGCTAAAAATAAATAAGGTGCTTTTTGCGATAATGCTTCTCGTATTGTGCGCTCTTTTTCAATCAATTGATTGGTTTGCAAATACCCTGCACTAAGCATTAATTTCAAGCGCCAGTGCCAGTAACGTTCGGCTTGAAGTTCACTGTTTGAGTCAAAAACACACGCAACGGCTTTCAATCTTTTTTGAGAGTACAATCCAATTAACGGCTGCTTTTCTTGCCAAAAGCTGGCTAGTTCTTCACGCACAAGGGCTCTGAGCTTACTTTCGTATTTAGTGGGGTTATCTGGTTGGTATCCAAGTACATTCTTTAACACAGGGTCATCATAATAAGCTTGGTAAATAAGACTTGCAGCTATACTGATATCTTCAGCACTGAGGTATTGCACACTGAATGTGTCGTGTTCGGCTATCGTTGTCATACTCATCCTTTATTTGGCTTTATTATTTTTACCACTAGACTATATATATACCTAAGCAAAGCTAAAAACAAATTCAGCGTAAGTTAAACTGACATTCTCCATTATTAATTTTAAGCAGTAATAAATTATCACCATACACAAGGAGCAGAACTATGGATACGACAAAACATGATATTTCAACCCTCTTTGCACAACTTGGTTTACCATGTAAAGAGAGCGAAATAGACGCTTTTATAGCCTCACATCAATTGTCAGATACAACTTTGTTACAGGAAGCTCCGTTTTGGGATGAAGCACAGCAACATTTTCTAGCCGAGTCATTAGCTGAAGATGGTGCATGGAGCGAGGTGATTGACGAATTAGACGCAAGGTTACGCCAGTAGCTTTCGCTCCTTATTTACACACTAATATACCTAGTTTTAGCGTGTAAATAAGGAAATTAATTTCACTCCACCTCTATTATTGCTACCATACACGCGCACTGTGGCCCATATGCTACGGTGCTTTTTAGTCTTTATTAAAGAGTTTATACAAAAATGAATGCCGTTGTATTTGATGCAATTAAAACCCTTCTTGATGAAGGTAAAACCCCAACAGTTGCCCTAACAAAAAGTAAGCTAGCAGAACCTATGCCGATGCCAGTGATCATTGCAGCTGTAAGCCAATATAAAAACAATCCGGATTCAATAAAAAATTTCATTAATAACCCATCAAATGAGAAACTAAGTACACCAAAAGAAAGTCAATTGGATCGTATTGAAGCAAAATTAGATAGGTTATTAGCACTGCTTGAGAAAAAATAATGTTTGTTGTCGATCTGACTTTTGATTGCTACCAAGATACCACCTTAGAGCTTGCCGAGCAGGCAATAAACCGCTTAGTCAATGCGCTTCGTTTTAACGGCCAGATTATTGGTGATGAATTTCCTACTGTTCTAAAAGATGGATTTTTTATCACCCGCGTGATGTGCCCAACCGAAGATGCAATGCATCCTCTTAATAACAGCCCATTTGTAAAACACAGTATTGAGCAATTGCACACTGCGGGCTTACTTGCTCCAAAAGTTAAAGTGATTGGCCAAGACATTCACTCAAATGGCGCAGATATGTGTGATGATCCGTCGTGCTATATTTTATACACCACCTACGTGCATACCTGTAGTCCTGTTTATTGTGGTGATGACTTTTTACCTGTGCCGTTATTTCGTATTCCTGCGATTGCCAATGGTGATTACAAAACACTGATAAAATGGCAAGAAGACTGGCAAGCATGCGATCAAATTCAGATCAATGGTGCAACCCGTTGTGAGTTTCCTGCTCTTGAGGAACTAACCAGTATCAACAGTGATTTATACCGCCGTGGGCGAGATATCACTAAGCGTATTAGCTATCTAACAAAGAAGCCAGTTTATTACTATTTGTATCGCGTTGGCGGCGTCGATAAAGAATCAGAGCTTGAACGTCGTTGCCCTAGCTGTAATGGAGATTGGAGGCTGCCCGAACCATGGTTTGGCTTATTTGATTTTCGTTGCGAGCCTTGTGGCATTGTTTCGAATATCTCTTGGGACTTTCAATAACTTAATAAAGGCAATAACCAGATACATGAAAGGGGCAATCGCCCCTTTTTACTTATTAAGTTTACACCGTTACTTTATCTAAAAACTCACTGATGCTGTTTGCTAGTACATGATGTGGCTTTTTACCCACATACTCTAAGCAAACCTCCCCGCTTTCAACCAGTACAGTAATAAGTAAGTCATCTTGCTCTGTAAGACCCATAAACACCGTTTCTGGCTGCTTTAACTTACGTTTCATGAGTACATGGCCAGTAATATTCTGCTGCAAACGGCTAAAATCGTCTTCATTCCATGCTTGCAGCAACTCAATATGATGATCGTCGATGCGAACTAGCAAGTTTCCTGCATACAGGTGGCCAAATAACACACTCAGCTCTTCAGGAAAATTAAGCGCTAAAGCATTTGCTAAATCATTTAAAGATCCCTTGGGCTGTTGCGGTGCTGCTCGCCATTGAATAAGGCCTTGCTCATCAACATCACCTTGCTCACACGGGCTAGGCCATGCTTCATCATGCTCAATAACAGGTAACCTTCCCGTGCGCTCTAGGCATTTTTCACTAAATGCTTGGTGTAGTTTTTCTAGTTTTAAAGAAACGGACATACTGCGAAACTCATTAGCTTTGGGTATAATGTCGCCATTGTAACCACAAAAGTGTAAAGATGACAGATTACAGCAACTCTCCCGAATTAAAAGACAGTGTGCTTGGTAAATCAACTGAGTATATAGACACCTACACACCTAACTTATTGTTTCCTATTGCCCGTAAACTTAATCGTGACGCGTTAGGTGTTAGCGAAAATAACTTACCATTCAAAGGGCAAGATATTTGGACTGGCTATGAGTTATCGTGGCTCAATAATAAGGGTAAACCAATGGTTGCTGTAGCGACATTTGTGTTTCCTTGTCAAAGCAGTCACATCATTGAGTCAAAATCATTCAAGCTGTATCTGAATAGTTTTAACCAGACACGCTTTGCAGCTATTGAAGACGTACAGCAAGCTCTTACTAGCGATTTATCTGCCGCCGTGAATGCGCCTGTCGTCGTCACTTTATATAAAGCTGACGATTATAACTGCTTGCCATTTACCGCGTTACCAGGCGAGTGTATTGATGATCTTGATATCGAAATCACCAGTTATGATATCGACTCAAGCTCGCTTCGTCACAGTGGCGATGACGTTATCTCAGAAACACTACACAGCCACTTGCTAAAATCGAACTGTTTAATTACCTCACAGCCAGATTGGGCAAGCGTGATTATTCGCTACAAAGGTCAAACAATCTGCCATGAAGCCTTATTAAAATATTTGATTTCGTTTCGTACTCATAACGAGTTCCATGAGCAGTGTGTAGAGCGTATTTACTGTGATTTAATGCAGCAATTAAACCTTGAAGAGCTTGAAGTGTATGCCCGCTATACACGCCGAGGTGGTTTAGACATCAACCCTTATCGCTCAACGAATCAAGATGAAACACCCTTTCAAGTGAAAATTAATCGCCAATAACTTTGATGACAATAAAAAACCGAGTTGAACTCGGTTTTTTATTGTCTGAAGATTAATTATTCGTCTTTAAAAATACCCACATACGTTGGTGATGTATTTGATTTACTCGCACGATACATACCCGCAGTATTAAACGGTAAGCTGATATTGCCTTTAGCATCAATGATGATCACGCCACCAGTACCGCCAACAGGCATTAAAACATCGTGGATTACCTCGTTACCCGCTTCAACTATCGTTTTACCTTGGTATTTTACACGCGCGCAAATGTCAGCAGCCACATTGTAACGAATAAAGTACTCACCATGCCCTGTCGCCGATACTGCACATGACTCGTTTTCAGCAAAGGTACCTGCACCAATTACTGGTGCATCACCAACGCGGCCAAAGCGTTTCGCCGTCATGCCACCGGTTGAAGTGCCTGCGGCGATATTGCCGTTTTTATCAAGCGCAACGGCACCGACGGTGCCCATTTTATAATTAACTGGCAAGGCTTGATGTGCTGCTTGATAATCTTTACTGGTTACTTGTTGCTTATCTAGTTTTTCTTTAGCTTTTAAAAGTGCTTCATAGCGACTTTCTGTATCAAACAGATTATTTTCAACCAAAGGAACACCTTGCGTTTTTGCAAAGTCTTCAGCCCCTTGACCGCTCAGCATCACGTGCACTGACTTTTCCATCACTAAACGAGCAAGGTTGATTGGGTTTTCAATGTGTTTAATGCCTGCAACTGCGCCAGCTTGTCGATTACGGCCATCCATTATCGAAGCATCTAATTCATGCGCGCCATCATAGGTAT
This sequence comes from Pseudoalteromonas sp. L21, assembly GCF_021728035.1. Taxonomy (NCBI): domain Bacteria; kingdom Pseudomonadati; phylum Pseudomonadota; class Gammaproteobacteria; order Alteromonadales; family Pseudoalteromonadaceae; genus Pseudoalteromonas; species Pseudoalteromonas sp. L21. Next base: position 193,436 of record NZ_JAKKCV010000001.1, read on the forward strand.
ACACAGCACCACGACCAGCATTAAAAAATGGCGAGTTTTCAAGTACATTGATAGCTGCTGTAATTGCATCTAAGCTCTCACCGCCCTTCTCTAGCACTGTGTAGCCAGTTTCTACTGCCTCTTTTAATTTTGCCCGATAGGCTTTTTCTTGTTCTGCTGTAAAGCGGCTTTTTTCTATGGTGCCAGCACCACCATGAATGGCAATAGCAAACGGCTGCTCTGCGCTGTAAGTTGGAACACTGAGTGACAATGCGCTAAGCGCAATGGCTGAGGTGAGTAATGTTTTTAACATAATGGGCACTTATATTTATTTTGGTGATAAGCCCAATGTGAATAATTCATCGGCAATTTTCAAGTATTACCCGATGAAAGAAATAAAAAAAGCGCCAAATGGCGCTTTTCTTTAGCTGTTTAAAATTATGCTTTAGCAGCTTTTAAACGTGCCAGACGTGCTACTTGATGAGTAGACGTTAAGAATGAGTAGATAGGCGCTAAATAGCCACGCTTACGAAGCTCAAGGAACTCTTCATCGCTTAATGCGTTTAGCTTTTTCTCATCTACAAGGTAAATACCACTGATGTCCTTTTTCTCACCTTTGATATCTACAGTTAATGTTTGCGCAACTAAAAGCTCTTTATCAGCTAAGAACTTAGTGAATGCGTCTGTTACTTGAGAAAACTCGATGAAAGAAACAAGTGCTTCTTTACGACGTTTAAGGTATTCAGTCTCTTCACCATTTTCGAAAAGTGCATTACCCGTTTCTTCACTTACAAGTGGGCTTGCTTCGTCAATAACGATACCAAATTGGTCTCCCTCAGGGTGTTTTACTAGACCAAGAGGATAACGTGTCATCGCCATAGGTGCGAAAGCGGCTGTCCACTTGTCATCTTCGATAAATAAGTTTTCGCCTGGCTCTAAACCAAAGATCGCAACAGCTTGGAATTGACCTGATTCATTGTTTTTAACAAAAGCCATTGGAAATTCATTTGCGATACGTGCAAATTCGTGGGCAACCACAGGAACTAAATGCTGAGATTTCATGAACTCGACATGGATGCCGTTTTGAATTTTAGTGTTGGCATGTTTTTCGTTATGTAAAGGCTGTACTTGTTGCTCCGCCATGATACTGCTCCATTATAATTTTATATATGTTTTGCTGTTAGTGCCCAAAGCCTATCGGTTTTAGACACAAAAAGGAAGTGAAAATTTTGTGGCAGATTGTACATTATTTTTTAACACAAATAATTACTCAACAACGGTTAAAAAATAGCCTAGAAAAGCGGTAAACTAAGGCAAAATCCCCTCGCCTCTAACTAATTATTTTTGTTAGTATATTCATTAATGATGAGGAATTTACTGAGCATTTAAATGGAAAGTTATCAATTAAATAAAAACTATAAAGTGCAGGTAATCAATATTGAAAGTATTGATGAAAACATCATTATTATTGATGATTTTTTAAGCCATCTTCAAGGTGTTTATCATTTCGCATCAAACGTCGCATACTTTCAACCTATCGGCACAGATGGCACCTTGTACCCTGGTAAACGCGACGAAATGCCAGCCCCTTATTACCGAGTGTTTGAACAACTACTGCAAAGCTTAATAACGGAAGGTGTTATAGATTCTGGAAATAACAATCTCTATTTGCATAAATGTAAGCTCTCGGTTGTAACGCAATCTGCTAATGAATTACATGTCATGCAGCGCATGCCACATATTGATTCAACAGATGATAAAACCTATGCTGCTGTACATTATTTATCGAGTAAAGAATGGGGTGGTACAGGTATTTATAAATACAAACCAACAAATACAATTAAAATTACCGCTGAAAATCAAAATATCGTCCACGATATAATCAAAAACGTACAACAACATGAAAGTACACATCAAGGCTATTTAGATGAAAGTACTGAGCTATTTGAAAAAATTATTGATATAGAGGCAAAACCAAACCGTGTGGTACTTTATAAAAGCAACCTGCTTCATAGTGCGGCCTTAAAAAACAACCTACCATATAGCCAAGATATTAAAAATAGTCGACTCTCTATTTCATCGTTTTTTAGAATTGAATAAGTGGCTTGTTAATTAAAAGCCACTTATTTGCTGTTTACTGTTTTTGCATTCCAAACTTTTTAATTTTCTCGAGCAGCGCTCTGTGTGTTGGAAGCTCACCTAACAACTGATTAACTCGCTGTTGCTTTAACGACGTTAATTGCTCAAAACCGCGCACAGTATTTAGTGTGTCTGATGCAGGAAGGTAACGCATGCCAAACAATACATACAAGTAATTCTCAAGGTCGAACAAATCAAATTTACTTGCAAAGTCTTCTCTATTTGGCGCAAATCTTTGCCAACGCGCTAAGTTATTTTTCAATTGCGGAGATAGTTGCTCATCTTTACGGTTATCAATCCAGAACTCAGAATCAGTTCTGTCTGAAATACAGTAATGCATTTTTATAAAGTCAAACGTCTGCTCCCACACGTAATTAACATGGCGATTGTAGTCATCAATCACTAATGCAATATCCGCTTTACAGCGAGGAAAACGCTTTGCTAGTAGGTTTGCAGAAAAGTCAGCGATTAAAATTGCAGTGGCTTCGAGTGGTTCTACAAATCCTTGCGATAGACCAATGGCGACACAGTTTTTATGCCACATTTTTTCCCTTCGCCCTACTTTCATAGGGATTTTTCTGGGAGTTAGATGGTTAAACTTTTCACCTAAATATTTGTGTAATTTGTCTAACGCTTGTTGTTCAGTCATATATTTAGATGAATACACAAAACCAACACCTCTTCGCTGTGTGAGGGCAATATCCCAAATCCAGCCTGCTTGGTGCGCGGTTGCAATTGTATAGGGAGGAATTTCATCATCTGGCGAGGTAGGAACTTGTAGAGTGATCGCAGTGTCTGTTAGTAGGCAATCTGACTTATCTAAGAACTCAACTCCCAGCTTGTTGCCAAGAATTGCTGCAGAAAAACCGGTGCAATCAATAACAAAGTCAAATGCCATTGCCACATCATGTTCATCAACTAAGTGTGTTATGTAGCCTGCATCATCTACTACAACATCTTTTATATCTGCAAAATGATGTTTTACAGAAAAAGATTGCTCTGCGTGACGACTTAAAAATGCAGCAAATTTTTTGGCATCAAAATGATAAGCATAGCCATTAACACCCATAAATTCTGGGGTAGTAATCGTCTTGGGTGCTAAGTTTTTTTCACAACATAAGTGCTGCTTTGAAACAAACGAAGCATAGTCAGACGACTCATTTGAAACAAGCCAAGCATCTGTTAGTTGCTCACCGAAAATATGAGGATGATCAAACAAATGATGATAAAAATTACTGCCATGTTTTGTTTTATCCAACCAATTAACAAACTTAATTGATTGCTTAAATGTCACATCACATTCATTAATAAAATCGCTTTCGCTAATACCAAACTTTTGTAATGAGTTACGCATTGAAGGCACTGTACCTTCGCCAACACCGATTGTAGGAATAGTCGGTGATTCTATTAAAGTAATCTCAATGTTACTTCCTTGCAGAGACTGCCCTAAATGATTAGCAGCTAACCAGCCTGCGGTTCCGCCACCAACAATTGCGATTTTCTTTATCATTATTAACTCGCTTTCATTTACTCACAAAAAAGCCCAGTACAAACTGGGCTTTAATAGATTCGTTATCTAATTAAAATTAGAAACGAAGCGTAACACCTAGCTTGTAGCGTGCTTCACCTTCAAAGCTCCATGCTGGGTAGCCATTACGAAGCTCTGGAACCACTTCAGCATCGCTTGGTGCAACACCAATTTGAATGCTGTCTTCTTCAGTTAAGTTAACAGCTTCAAATGTTACATCAATATTCTCAGTTACACTGTAGTTCGCGCTGAAATCTAATGTACCGTATGATTGGTGCTCACGGTTACCATAGAAACCAGGAAGCTCACGAATCATGTACTCTGAACGCCAGTTATAAGCTAAACGCGCTGAGTAAGTATCTGTTTCATAGTAACCAACTAAGTTTACTGTATGCTCAGATGAATCAGAGAATAGAGGAATTTGATCTGGGTAATTTTCAGCCTCAGACGGTGCATCTACAAACGTATAGTTAACTGAGTAACCAAAACCGCTGTCAAAACCATCTTGAATTTGTAGCTCGATACCTTCAATTTGACCGCCTGTTGCATTCAACTTAGTTGAAAGAGTCCAGTTATCACCTTGCGTATCAGGGTCAAAGACACCAATCTGTTGGTTTAAGATTTGACTAGATGTAACAAATGAAGTGATGTCTTTAAAGAAGTACGTCGCACTTACCATGCCATCACCATCAAAGTACCACTCGATGCCTAAATCGGCCTGAGTTGCTTTGAATGGGTTAAGACCCACATTACCTTTTGTTAATACTTCGTTACCTGCTGTGCCATCTGAATAACCTGCAAATGAAGACGCAGAGAACATATCGGTATAGTTAGGACGTGCAATAACCTGTGCTGCAGAAGTACGTAGAATCACATCTTCAGCGATATCAAAAGCAATGTTAATGCTTGGTAAAATATCGTTGTAGCTCGCTTTATCTGTGCTTAATGTGCTTTCATAAGTACCGTTGGCAAAGCCATAGTAGTCAGATTCAGCATCTGTAGAAATATAGCGTAAGCCAAAGTTACCACGAATAGATTCTGCAGAGAATTCTGCCATTGCATACACAGCAAAGTTTTCTTCTTCAATTGTACCATAGCCTGAACGATACACATCTGAGTCGTTATCAAAGCTTACAATTGCGGCACGAGCATCTGTAATCATTCTATCAAAGTCTGGCTCAGGTAGAGTAAAACCTGCACCTGAAGACATAGTACCTGAGAAGTATGTTTCACCATCACCTGTAGGTAATACATCTGTTAGTGTCGTTGAGTAAGTTTCTTGTTTAACTTCGTGATCAGCCCAGCGGAAACCTGTTTTGATAGCTGTAATCGCACCAAAATCTACTGGGAAGGTAAGATCTAACTGTGCGTATGTTTCTTCATCTGTATTAGGCTGTTTCTTAAGTGACCAACCAGCTGGAGAAAGTGGACCTGTAAAATCTGATGGTTCAAAGTATTTGTTATTGATATCAATTTTAATTACTTCGCCAGTTGCATCATACGTACCCGCATAATCAGAGGGTAAACCAATGAAGTTACCGTAGTTCGCTGTTAAGTCTGTACCACCTTCTGATTCAGTAGTACCGAAACGACCTTTTAATGTGAAGTTTTCACCTTCATATTTAAGGCTAAAATCAGCTGTATCTGATGTCATGCTCGCAATACGCGCCCATGTTTGTACCCAACCTGGATTTGCACCTTCGCCAGTACGACGGTAGAAAGTACACGTTCCTGATGCATTCGTTTGCTCACACGCTGCATCTTTATCATCAGGGAACATCACGAAGTTTGAGGTATTTGCGTTGTTTGCATCTAACTCTAGGCTCATGATATTCAAGCCTAATTCTAGATTTTCAGTTGGGCGATACTGGAATGTAGCATTTAATGCTGTACGCTCACGCTCTTGTTGGAAAGTGGTAGGAACAATGTCACCCCAGCCAATTAGTGACTCAATACCATTACGTTGATAGTTCGTTTCTGCCCATGAAACTGAACCTAGAACACCGAATGTTTCTTCATCATTTTTCCAGCTAAATAAACCTGAAATTTGCGGGTCAGTTTCTTCAGAAATAGTACCGTAATCTGCTTTAGCACTTAAGAAAGTCGTACCAGCATCAAGGTCTAGTGGTTTGCGTGTATTAACAATAACAGTACCACCTACACCACCTTCAACGATGTCAGCTTGTGACGATTTATAAACCTGGATTTCACCTACAAGCTCAGGTGGTAATAGAGTGTAGTTAAAGCTACGGTCGATAGACTGTTGGTCGTACCAACCAGTTGATGCCACTGTTTGACCGTTTAAAAGAGTACGTGTAAGTTGGCTAGATGCACCACGGATCGATACTTGCTGGCCTTGACCAAACTGACGGTTAACTGCAACGCCCGAAATACGGCCAAGCGCTTCACCTACGTCACCATCAGGAAACTTACCTACATCTTCTGCAGAAACAGCATCGACAACGCTGTCAGCAAAGCGTTTAGTATTCATTGACGCTTCAAGTGAACGGCGAATACCGCGAACTTCAATAACTTCAACGTCCTCTTGAACTTTTGTTTCATCTGCTGCATAGGCAGCACCAGTGAATCCGGCACTCATTACAAGACCGATATTAACTGCTAATAAGCTCTTCTTAAAATTTTTAGCTAACACAGGATTCCCCTTGAATCATTTTGTTGGTTTTATATCACTTCTGCCCAGTGATGATGACAACGCTGTCATCTAGTAACAAACCATACACTCTAAATTACATTTGTGCTACATCTTTTTGGCTGTTTTGTGCAAAAAATTTACAACAAAATAATTAAGATATTGAAATTAATGAAATTTAATATTGAGCATTTAAGAATTGTTACATTTAAACGGCGCAAATATAACATGAGATTTAAAGTATATGAAAAGCATAGTTGAGAGTTTTTAGGTACAAAGCACCTATTTTAAGCAATTTTTGTAAGCTTTACTTTCCAGAGGTTAATTATTAGCCATAACCAAAAGTTATAAAAAAAGGCTTAACTAACAATCAATTAGTTTTGAATTAAGGTGTATTTTTATAACCACGCCAACATTGATAAATTTTATTTAACTTTTTCAGGGCAGAAAGCGTCAAGGGGATTGAGAATAAAAATCAATACTAATGACAGCGTTGTCATTTTTAAATTATAACGAGCATATTATTTAATGTCTAATGCTTTTTGTTCCTTATTTAAATAAAAAAGCGAGCCTCAAGCTCGCTTTCGTTTAATGTTTTTAAAACAAGTAATTATGGAGCCCAATAAACTTCAATATTAATTGTTGGGTGATTCAAAACAGCGCGTAAAGGCATGTCTGCAACAGCCCCGCCCTGCTTTGCTTGTTTATACACTTCAAGCTTTTCTTCGCCACTGATTAATAACTTGACCACTTTAGAATCAGCAATGGCAGCAAGTGTTAATGTCATACGCTCAGTTATCTTACCTGTAACATCACTTTCAATAGCATTAATAGCGCAAACTAAATCATTTGTAGCTAAACCATGCTCTAAACCTTCAGCATGTGGAAAAAGAGAAGCAGTATGGCCATCTGGCCCCATACCTAAAATTGTTACATCAAAAGGACGCTTTAAAGATTGGTATGCTGCTTCACATTCAGCAACGCCCTTTTTTGCAGTCGCTGCGCTATTTTTCATCGTAATGAAGTTAGCTGCCGCGCCTTGGTTTTGTAATAACGTGCTTTTAATAAATGCTTCATTACTTTTTTCATGTGATGCATCAACCCAACGCTCATCAACCATAGCAACATCAATATTTGCCCAATCAAGCTCAAGGTTAGATAAGTGTTCATACGCAGGTGCCGGTGACGAACCACCAGATACCATTAATACTGCACGGCCATCTTGTTTAATGCCTGATACTAAACTTTGCTCTAAACTTGAAGAAAGCTCAGCTGTTAACTCATCTTTAGTCGCAAAGAATTTTTCAACAATTGTTGCCATCGTATTTACGCCTTATCGCCAGTGTTAAACCATACATGGTTATTTTCATCTAGTAATTCATCAGCATCTTCGGGACCCCAGCTACCTGCACGGTATAACGAGGGAGCGCCTTTTTCTTGCCAACGTTCGATAATTGGATCAATCCACTTCCAAGCTTGGCGAACTTCATCGCGGTGGATAAATAGTGAAGGGTTATTAGCAGCCGCATCAAGCATTAAACGTTTGTATGCATCAGAATGGAAACCATTACTGTATGCTTGAGACAACTCAATATTCATTGTCACAGGCTCTAACTGCATTTCTAAATTATCAAGACGCTTTGACATAAGCGTTAATTGAATTGTTTCTTCTGGTTGCAGGCGGATCACTAAGCGGTTTGGCTCAATATTGCCAACGTTATCGCTGTATACATTGTGAGAAACTTTTTTATACTCAACAACAATTTCAGCACAACGCTTTTTCATACGTTTACCAGTACGAAGATAGAAAGGAACACCTGCCCAACGCCAGTTATCAATGTGTGCACGAATAGCAACAAATGTTTCTGTTTTACTTGCGCCCTCGTTTAATTCTTCTAAGTAGCCTGGCACGATTTTGCCATCTAAATTACCAGGTACATATTGGCCTCGAACAATATTTGCATCAACGTCTTCCGCAACAAGCGGACGCAGTGATTCAAGCACTTTTAGTTTTTCTGTGCGAATACTATTGGCTGTTAATTTGTTTGGCGACTCCATTGCAACAAGACAAAGCAGCTGTAATAAGTGGTTTTGCACCATATCACGAAGTGCACCCGCTTTATCGTAAAAGCCAGCACGGCTTTCAAGGCCCACTGTCTCTGATAGACTGATTTGGATATTATCAATCGACTTAGCATCCCAAAGATTTTCAAACAATGAGTTTGAAAAACGCAGTGCCATTAAGTTTTGTACCGTCTCTTTACCAAGGTAATGGTCGATTCGGAAAATCTGTTCCTCAGTAAAATACTCGGCAATTTTTGCATTAATTTCTTCTGCGGATTTTCCACAGTAACCAATCGGCTTTTCAACAACCACGCGCGACGTATTTGTGATCAGGCCTTTCGATGATAAAATCTCACAACAACTACCGTACACTGCTGGCGGTAATGACAGGTAAAATACACGAGACTTGTCCGCTTCATGCTCATCTAAAATGTCTTTTAACTTATCCCAATCAGCATCCGCTTCTGTAACATTAGTCACAACAGGCACTAAGTAAGCAGAAAACGCTTTCCAGTCTTTGGCGTTATATTCACCCTTGCCAAGAAACTCTTGTAACGCTTTATCTGCTGTTTCGATGTACTCTTCTCGCTTACTTTGGTCACGTACCGTAGGGAGAATGCGAGAACCTTGAGGCAGGTTGCCTTCTTGATAAGCGCGATACATTGCAGGTAGTAATTTGCGTAACGCAAGATCGCCACCGCCCCCAAAAATTACGATATCAAATGGATTTAGCATATATCACTCTCTACATTGGCAATGCCATGTCTTCACTTCATGCAGTGTGGCAATGCGAATTGTTGTTTGGATGATTGGCGATGTTTAAAAACACTTAACAAAGCCTATTGAATTTATGTAAGTAGCTTACTCATTGTTCTTATTTTGGCTGAAGTAAATGAGTCTTAGGGGCTCTGTAAATCCTCTCACAAAAATACAGGCCCTAAGAACTCCAGCGCTACCCGTTCAAAGGTATTTGGTTTACAGCTAATGCTGCGAATCTTTTACTGCTTACGATGTGCTTTATAGTAAGCGATCAGTCCATTGGTTGAGCTATCGTGTGGGTGACTCACTGCGTCATCAAATAGTTCAGCTTCAATTTTAGAGGCAAGTCCTTTACCTAGTTCAACACCCCATTGGTCGAATGAGCAAATCTCTAAGATAATCCCTTGGCAGAAGATCTTGTGCTCATAAAGTGCAATTAAACGACCCACTGTTTTTGCATCCACTTTGTCCAGTAGCATTGACGTGGTTGGGCGGTTGCCTTGGTGAATCTTATGATTCAGTAATTCTGCAATTTCGGCTTCCGATTTACCTTTCGCGGTTAAATCAGCCGTTACTTGCTCTGCATCAACGCCTGCCATCATGGCTTCTGTTTGAGCAAAAAAGTTTGATAATAAAATATCATGATGCTTGCCAACATTCACTTGCGGCTCAATAGACGCAATAAAATCAGCGGGCACAATTACATTGCCTTGGTGCAAGCATTGATAAAATGCGTGCTGACCATTTATACCAGTCATACCCCAAATAATAGGTACTGTCGTATAAGGTACTGTTTCGCCAGCAAAGTTTACATGTTTACCGTTGCTTTCCATTTCACCTTGCTGTAAGTAAGCAGGTAACATATGCAATGCTTGGTCGTACGGCAATATTGCTTGCGATGTATGACCTAAAAAGCTTGTATTCCAGACACTTAATAGCGCCATTAATAGCGGTACGTTTTGTTCAAATTTAGCCGTCTTGAAATGTTCATCAACTTCAAACGCACCTTCAAGGATCTCTTCAAACGCTTCGAAGCCTAAATACAATGCGATTGGTAATCCTATCGCACTCCATAGCGAAAAGCGACCACCGACCCAATCCCACATTGTGAATACGTTTTCATCTGCAATTCCAAACGCAGCTGTTTTTTCTAAATTAGTGCTCACAGCTACAAAATGTTTGGCAATGTGCTCTTGTGCTTGCGCCGATTGTAAAAACCATTCAACCGCTGACTTTGCATTGGTCATGGTTTCAGATGTTGTAAATGTTTTTGATGAAATAACAAAAAGCGTTGTTTCAGCATTTAACTCTTTTAATACAGAGGCAATCTGTACGCCATCAACATTTGAAACATAATGCACTTTCAATGTGTCATCGGCATAGGCTGCAAGTGCCTCAGTGGCCATTTGTGGGCCTAAGTTTGAGCCACCAACACCAATCGCCACAACATCTTTTACGGCCTTACCGGTATAACCTAACCACTCGCCACTGCGAACCTTATTAACGAACTGCTTCATTTTAGCAAGTTCGTTGTTCACGTCATTCGTTACATTGTCGCCATCAACCATAACGGGCGAATTAGCGCGGTTACGAAGTGCAGTGTGAAGTACGGCGCGATCTTCGGTGATATTAATTTTTTCACCGATGAACATTTTTTCACGCCATGAGCTGATATCACATTCATTCGCTAGTGCAATTAGCTGCTCAAATACTGTTTTATCTATATGTTGCTTTGAATAATCAAATAAAACGCCTGGGATTTGAGCGGAAAACTGCTCGAAGCGCGAGCTGTCATTGGCGAATAAATCTTTAAGATGAATTTGTTTCATCTTTTTTGCACTGTCACTCAATGCTTGCCAACTAGCTAACTGCGAACGGTTGCTCATAAATGAAATCCCCTAAAAAACTTGCAACAATTTGATATGTAACTATCTTTTTAATTAAAATGAATAAAGACAGCAATTAAAAACACGAAGTTGGTTAACACTAAGTTAAAATGACAACGCTGTCAATGTCCTACTTTTACATTTTATAGTCGAGATAATAGCGCAATTTTTCTCTTTTGACACCGGTATCATAAAAATTATCTCAATTATTTTACTGCTAATTTGTTTGAACATTCGATACACTAAACAACTTATATTAAATATTAATGTATTTATTAAGAATTAAAGTGCATGGGCTAACCATCTTTCAGTATTATTATAATACAATTTAAACTAACTATAAAGTAACAGTATGAAAGTAACAATAAATGATGTAGCTAAGCTTGCGGGGGTTTCCATGAAAACCGTGTCGCGAGTCATAAATAAAGAGCCATCGGTTAGAAAAAAAACCTACGATATCGTCATGGACGCTGTTAATACGCTTAACTACCAACCGAACTTAGCAGCTCGTAACCTTGCCGGAACATCTTCTTTCACTGTAGGCTTAGTCTATGACAACCCTAATGCATATTATGTTATCGATATGCAAAATGGTGTTTTATCACGCTGCAAGGAAGAAGGCTACGAGCTGGTTATCCATCCATGTAATTACCTAGACAGCAACATGGAAGATGATTTTAAAACCATGATTAAGCGTTCTCGCTTGGCTGGTTTAGTCTTGACCCCTCCTTTATCTGAACAAAGTAGTATTATTGATATGCTCGATGAAATGGGGATTCATTATGTTCGTGTGTTATCTGGCCGTCCTACTGATGAAGAGCAAGATACCTGCATCTTTGTTAATGACTACGAGGCCGCTTACGAAATTACCTCTCACCTATTATCACTAGGCCATACTCATATTGGCTTTTTATGTGGTGACAAAGAGCATAAATCAACAACTGAACGTTTAGAAGGGTATCAAGCAGCATTAAAAGATCACAATATTGCCCTAAATGATGAGTTAATCTACGAAGGCCAATATTCGTTCGAGTCAGGTGTTGAAGGTGCGAAAGCACTCTTGGGAACCGATAACCCGCTACAAATAACGGCTCTTTTAGGCGGAAACGATGAAATGGCAGCTGGTGCTTTATTTGCTTCACGTTTAATGGGAATTGAAATCCCTGAGCAATTGTCTATTACAGGATTCGAAGACTCGCCTTTCTCGCGTCAAACATGGCCAAAGCTGACAACAGCTCATCAAGCCAATGATGTTATATCTCAGCACGCTGCTCGCCTATTATTTAGAAAGACACGAGGAGCACGGAACCAAGACAAAGAGATCATCACGACATTTACCCCGTCATTAGTTGTTCGTGAAAGTTCAGGGCCAAAAACCTAACGATTCAATACTGTTACGAAAAAGCCGCATTAACATGCGGCTTTCTTATACCAACTTGCTTAATTAAATGATTAAGTATTATTGGAAGTTGGTATTGTTCGCTACAATAAAGCTAACCCACCATCAAGGTTATAGACATTCTCAAAACCTAACTGAGATAGGTTCTTAGCAGCTTGTTTTGAGCGATTCCCACTACGACATATTAAGATATAACAATTACATTTATTTAGATGCCCCTGCATAATCTCATTAGCCATGCGGCTAAGTGGAATATTAATAACGTGAGAATCATCAATCTTAAACTGCTCTGCGATATCAACCACACTATGCTCATAAGGCTCGCGCGTATCGATTAGATAGGTGTCCTTTTGGCAAAGCATTGCTTTTGCTTCTGTTGATGTTAACTGCTTCGTGGGCGGGCTTTCTAATGTATCTACATAGCCGCACAAGCTATGATTTACAGCTTGTTTTTGCTGATCGTTTTGTTGCTTTAGTTCAATAAACTCGGCGTCAGAAATCTGCTCATTGAGCAACCGGCTTAATAGCGGATTTGTCGCCTGCTGTGCATGCCAATCCATTGCAAAGCACTGCTGATAATCATGGCCAGAGCAAATCACTGTTTTATCATCTATGGTATTTGCAATATACTTTAATGACTGAGCCATCTGAGCGGCATCACCACCTTCAAGTGAAGTATTACCTAACCCACCGGGTAAAATTAAGTCTCCACAAAAACAATAACTAATGGCCTTAGTTTTGTTATCTTTGAGCAAATAACTAACACTGTCTTGGCTGTGCCCTGGTGTTGCAACTTTGCTCAAACACATATCGGTTAGTTCAATCTGTTCCGCCTTAATCGGCCAGCCTAGTTCATCGACTTCACCAGCAATACAGTGTTCAGCCAATTCTTTACTTAATAAACATCGTGCAGAAAGTCGTTCTTGATGTTGATGGGTGTCTAAAATAGCGAGAACTGTTAATCCTTGTGTCGCAACCATTTTTGCTAAACGCGGAATAAGTTCAATAATAGGATCGATAATCACCGCATGCTTGTTACTATCAACATATAACCAGCAGCACGCAGCTTGATGTCTTAATTGAGTTAGACCAATCGCACACACCTCATGTTGGGGTGTTGTACTGTCTGAAACAACTAAACAGTTTGCTTCAAGAATCGGTTTTAATGAACGAATTTTCTCGCATGCATAATCAATTTCTTGCTGGCTTGCTGCTGGACCAAACGACATACGAATGGCATTCTCACTTTGCCAATCAGATGCACCCATAGAATCAAGAACAAAACTACGATTCGCTCCCGAGCTACATGCAGACCCACCACTGACACGAATACCCGCGGCATCAAATAAATCCATCACCTCTTTGCTTGTTAACTCATTAACTGCAAAGTTTAGTGTTGTGGGTACTGAGCATGAAAAGCGATGGTTAAATGTAATGTCACCAAAAGTATCCACTAATGCTGCATGTAACTGCTTACGATAAGCATCTAGCAGCTCAATAGGTTTAAAAACATCGTCTTCTTTATCTAACAACAATGAAAAAAGTTTATTTAATCCTGCAATACCTGGTAAGTTTTCTGTGCCTGAGCGCATGCCACTTTCTTGGCCACCTCCAGCAATAAATGGCGTATATGCACTGCCCTTGCGAATATACAAAACACCTATCCCTTTTGGTGCATATAGCTTGTGACCTGAGAATGGTGCGTAATCAATTGTCGTTTTACTGAGTGATAAATCCGTTTTTCCTAGTGCTTGTACACAATCTACCATCCAAGCAACATCCGTATTTTTACTGCGGATCACTTTTTCAATTGCTGTTAGGTCTTGGAACACACCGGTTTCATTATTCACTGCCATAGTGCAAATCATTAACGCGCGCGAGGCATGACTAGCAATAAATTCATGATCTAAAATGCCATTTTTATCAACGGGGATAGCAAGAACTTCAGCATTGATATCTAGCACTGTATTCCAGTGCTTAAGCGTATTAGGAACTGCTTTATGCTCTGTTGCACCATAGAGCAATACAGGGTTATCTATTTTATGATGTTTTGCGGCAATTAAAGTCGATACGACAGCCGTCTGAATACCTTCTGTTGCACCTGAAGTAAACAAAATGTCGCCATCAGTCGCCCCAATTACATCACGGGCTTTACGGCGAGTCTGTTCCAACAAATGCTTAGCTTGAATACCAGTAATGTGAGAACTTGACGGATTTCCAAAGCAAACTTGCATTGTATGAGAGACAACATCAGCAATTTCAGGAAGTACAGGTGTCGTTGCATTTGCATCTAAATAGATTTGCTGATTTATATCATCGGAGAAAAAAAAGTTAGCCATTAAACGCACCATATTACTAAAAGATATATCTTATAACGTATTTTACATTTTTACCGTGTATAAGAGTAATAATCAATTAAGCAGTAAAGTGCGTTTTCTATACTTTTTAATGCTAAAGAATTGGCTGCGCTATTGGCTTTCGATCAAATTCTCTTGCTTGCTCGACCAAGCATTTATCAGAGCTTTAACAAGTGATGCTAAAGGAATAGCAAAGAATACTCCCCAAAACCCCCAAAGCCCACCAAAGAACAGCACTGCAACAATGATAAACACAGGGTTTAAGTCAACGGCTTCAGAGAACAATAAAGGGACCAGCACATTGCCATCGAGCGCTTGAATAATGCCATAGATTATCAATATGGTCCAAAATTGGGTCTCTAATCCAAATTGAAACAAGGCCACAGCCGCCACAGGAATGGTTACCAATGCAGCGCCCACAAACGGAATAAGCACCGATAGACCAACTAATACACTGAGTAATGCCGCGTAGCGTAAATCAAGCACAGCAAAAGCAATAAAGGAGGCCGTACCTACAATTAGAATTTCGAACACTTTTCCACGAATATAATTCATAATCTGCTGATTCATCTCTTGCCATACTTGCAGGATTAAACGACGTTGCTTAGGGATTAAACGCTCAGCACTTTTGATAAGATCTTGTTTATCTTTAAGCATAAAGAAAACTAGCAGTGGTACTAAAATAAGATAGATCAACCATGCCGCCACATCTTTTAAAGAAGTAAGCGAGGCAGATAAAACAACTTGGCCAAATTCAATCACCTTGGTCTCTACACTACTGACAATAGACTTAACTTGATCTGTTGTAATCAAATTGGGGTAGTCATCAGGTAAATGCATTAAGAAGGCCTTTCCTTGCTCGACCATGTACGGGGCTTCTTGCACTAAATTACTTGTTTGCTGCCATAAAACAGGGCCCATACCAATAATGATCATCAACATTAAACCACTAAACACCAGCATCACCAGCACAGTGGCCGTAAAACGTTTTAAGCCGAACTTTTCTAAATGCACAACAGGCCAATCAAGCAAATATGCAATCACCAATGCTACGAGTACAGGAACAATTAATGAACCAAAGAAATAAAACAGTGCAACTGTTGCTATTAAAAGTAATAACAGCGTCACTGAGTGAGGATCAGAAAACTTATTTTCGTACCAAGCTTTAACGTATTCAAACACAAACAGGCTCCACTGTTAATTCGCCTAAATTTAGGTCAAGTCTATATTGATAATGATGTTTATCTAAAAAACGCAGCATATCATGATTTGAATGGGCAACATCAAATGCAAAAATGACTGTTTGTTTCGCTAATTGTGCCTTTTTTAGTCCTAATTTAAACTGAACAAATTGTTGCGGGCACTTAAACGGCCTCAAATCACATCTCAACATAACGAGACTATCCCGTAATAACTATGAACAATTGGTATAAGCCCTATGCATATACCAAAATCAGATCAATAGAATGAATCTAAATTCATTTTTTTCTTAAAACACGCAAAACAATAGTTTATCCTTATTTAATAACTGGTAGTAAAGGAAACCTAATGCCTGGCACGCATAATAAAGCGCAATTACCTGCTAATCCAACTCTTAAAGAAATAAATTGGTATAAAAAGCAGATTAACTGGGGGGAGCTACCTCCGTTTTATCACATGGTTGCATCCTCTGTGAGTGAATCTGAGGGGATTTTAAACCATGGTTTTGATAATGCAGTGAAGCGCCTTATTGATACAAGCAATTGGAATCTTGATACACTTGATGGGCACGTAACCAATTTAGGTGAAATTGTTTGCGAAAACAAACCTAGAATAGCGTTACATCAAAGCTTTACTGAGCGTGGTTTTGAGTTATGGGCTTCGCCATATGCCAAAGATTCACTTGTTGATCAATATGTCAAAGGTAACCGCTTTATGGAGTTTAAGGTATGGGACCCGATCACAATGAAAAACCTTATTCGCATAAATCAGCTACACAAATTTATTGCCTTTTATTTTGAGCGTGGCGATAAAGCCGACAAAGCCCTTATTCTTCACGCGCATAAGGTTGTGCATAAAATCATAACTTTTTTACAACGAGAGTTGAACGTTGTTAAGCTAGGTGGAGTCACAATAAAAGATTTCTATCAATTATGTGAAAAAGATAGCCGTGCATGTAGCGACGAAATAGACCTTGCTAAAATCATGCTTGGTGAGCAGATCAAAAAGGAATAAAATGCGATTTAAATCAGCCTTTATAACACTGTGCAGTGCGTTACTCACACTCGTGGTTTTGCACAGTGAGCCGTTAAAGGCACAAACAAATTTTAAACTTCCCGATTTAGGCACCTCGGCACTGCAAGCACTTCCGATTGAAAAAGAGCAAGCAATTGGTGAAGTAATGATGATGCAAATTCGAGGATCATCACCTGTTGTTAATGATCCTGTACTTGACGAGTATCTCACAACTTTAGGTCGTCGCTTAGTTGCAAATGCCAACGATGTACGTTTTCCGTTTTCTTTTTTCTGGATTAATAACTCTGAGATTAATGCATTTGCATTCTATGGTGGCCATGTTGGTGTTCACACTGGACTTATTGCGCAAGCTGATAACGAAAGCCAATTTGCGTCAGTGTTGGGCCATGAGATAGCGCACGTAACACAACGTCATTTAGCGCGTCGACTCCAACAACAACAAGACAATAGCGCTTTAACAATTGCAGGTATGATTGCTGGTATTCTGGCAACGGTTGTCTCACCTGATGCAGGTATTGCGATTATTTCGGCAAACCAAACACAAGCCGCATTTAGCCAACTCACTCACAGTCGTGCTGCAGAGCAAGAAGCTGACCGCATTGGCATGCAGACCCTTAACAATGCCGGCTTTGATCCACGCCAATCAAGCGAGTTTTTAACTAAACTAGCTGCGCAAATCCGTTACAAATACAAGCCCCCTGCTTTTTTGCTTACTCACCCATTACCCGAAAGCCGTGTCTCTGATGTACGCTTAAGAGCTGAGCAATACCCTAAAAAGCATTTCTCAGATAGCTTAGAATTCAATTTAGCAAAAAGTCGTGTTATTGCTCGCTATTATCAAAAGTCTGAAGCTGCTGAGGACCTCTTTCGAAAATTAATGCGTGAAAACACCGCGTATGGCGATACTGCTCTAAAATATGGTTTAGGGATTAGCTTATTAGATCAGAAAAAACTCGACGAAGCTGCCAGTGTACTTGAGCCATTACGCAAAAAAGATCCTAAAAACTTATTTTATATCGATACCCACACTGATCTGCTTATTGCGCAAGGCAAAGCTGATGAAGCCGTAGACTATTTAGCAAAATTAAATATTGATAGACCAAATAATCAAGTTATAACCCTCAACTATGCAAATGCGGCTATTGAGGCTGAGCAATACGATGTTGCGGAGCAAGTTTTAAAGACTTTTTTACTTGCTAAGCCTGACCATAATTTAGGTAAAGAATTGATTGCTAACGTTTATAAAAAGCAAAAAAACTTAGCGGCGTATCATGAAGCACATGCTGATGTTTTGGCGCAATATGGTGCCTACTTAAAAGCTGCTGACGAAATTCAAAAAGCATTAAATTTCGTCGAGCCAGAAGAGCTAGTGAAGCAGCAACGTTTAAAAGCATTGCTTACACAATATCGTCAACTACAAAAAGAGCTAGCGAGACTTTAAGTCTCGCCTTGCTTACCCTAAAATAAGCTAAATTATTAAATTAGAGAACACTCCATGTCTGTGACTATTTATCATAATCCGCGTTGTTCAAAATCACGTGAAACGCTTGCCCTTTTAGAAAGTAATAACGTCCAACCTAATGTGGTTGAGTATTTAAAAACACCTCTTGATGAGCAACAGATTGCCACGTTAGTAACGCAACTTGGCTTCACCTCTGCACGTGAATTAATGCGCACAAAAGAAGACATCTACAAAGAGCTTGAGCTTAAAAACGAACAAGACGAAGGCAAGCTAATTGCGGCGATGGCGGCAAACCCTAAATTAATCGAGCGTCCTATTGTAGAGCACAATAATAAAGCTGCGCTTGGTCGTCCACCTGAAAACGTATTAAGCGTACTTTAATGTCACTTAACATTGTTGTGTTATACCACTCAAGTCATGGCTCTGTAGAAGCCATGGCCCACGAAATTGCAGAGTCAATTGAACAGCAAGGTGTAACAGCCTTACTGCGCACCTTTGTTAAACGCCAAGCTCACGATATTGTCATAAGCAAAGACGACCTTATTCATTGTGATGGTCTCGCCTTTGGCACCCCTACCCGTTTTGGTATGATGGCATCGCAAGCGAAAAGCTTCTGGGAAACCACCAGTGATCTGTGGCTAAAAGGACAACTGATCGATAAACCAGCCTGCGTTTTTTCGTCATCAAGCAGTATGCATGGTGGTAACGAAGCAACCTTACTTAACTTATCATTACCTTTATTACACCATGGCATGATGTTACTAGGCGTTCCATATGATGTGCCCGAATTACTGAGCACAGAGACAGGCGGAACCCCATACGGTGCAACACATGTTGCTGGCACTAACAATAGTAATGTTCTCAGTAAAGATGAAATGAAAATTTGCCACAGTGTTGGAAAACGTTTGGCGCAGATTGCGAGTAAACTACAATGAGCACAAACTCAGAAGTAAACCCCCCTATTGCCAAAAAACCGATTACAAAACGTTTTCAGCGATTTGCATTAACAGGTTACATTGGCTTATTAATTTTAATGCCTATTTGGTTATTTCTAATTGCTCCTAGGGAAGGCCATAGTAATGCCTTTATATTTGTTGTTTATATAGTGCCATTACTCCTACCATTAAAAGGGATTATTCAAGACAAACCCTACACATATGCGTGGGCTAATTTTATTGTCATGTTCTATTTTATTCATGGCTTTACACTACTGTGGGTCGCCCAAGATCAGCTCATTTGGGTGCTGTTAGAGTTAACTTTTGCTAGCCTAATGTTTATTGGTTGCACATATTATGCACGCCATCGTGGGCAGGAGTTAGGGTTAAAAATACGTAAACTCAAAGAAGAGCTTGCTGAGGAAAAAGCAGCCCACGAGCACGACAAATAATCACACTATGTGTTTAACACAGTTACAAATAAAAACGGCAACTATAAGTTGCCGTTTTTATTTAAACCAGTTCGGATAAAGTTGCTAACGCAACGATACTGGCTAAGCCCACTTGAGCAATCAAGCTAAACAATGAGAATAACCTCAGTAAGAATAAGCCCCAAGGGTGACGTAAATGTGGATAAAGCGCACAACGCTTTAAACTAGTTGCAAAAAAGAAACACAAAATAGCCACCAAAGTAAAGCTCAGTGTTAATTCACTTTTTATTGCAATACTGTCGTCAAAAAAGAAGAATAACTGCATTGGCAGCAACAAGGTAACAATTGCGTGGAGTAAGTGCACTTTCTTAACACGATCAAATTGCCCCTCAGGTGATAGTTCTTTAATGCCAAATTCACGCTCAAGACATTTTACAAGACTATCTGCTTTTATACTCACCGCGAGACGATAACAGCTTAAACCATCGTTATTGCGTACGCGATAATCAAAGCCTTGTTTGAGGAGTAAGACCAATAATGGTTCATTCTCAGCAAACACGGCATAATGTAATGCCGTATTGCCTTTTATATCTTGAATCGTTTTATCTTGATGCTCCAGTAAAGTCTCAACAACATTGACATAGCCCTTCTCTGTAGCCCACATAAATGCTGTTTTGCCGTTGTCATCTGCTAAAGTGCCCGTTGCTCCTTGCTCAATAAAGCGTTTCGCCATTGTTTGCTTAGCATTCTCATGGCTTAAATGAGCTAACAATGCTTGTTCAAGAAGCGAAGCTGAATCGACATCTGGCGAGACTAATTTTAATAACGTGAAATAATCTTCACCTAGGGCGACTTTTTCTGCGGCAAGCTCTGTTAACTGTTCAAGATCAGTGACTGAATCAGGTATAAAACCACTGAAACGCTCTCTGAAATCAACTTCCGTCCAAAGAACTAATACATCGTCCGCGGACATTTTCGCACCTTGACTTAAAACATGTTCAATAACAGTAAAATAGCGGCGGTTAAATAATTGGCGAATGAGTGTAATTGGGGTTTTAACCGCAGATTGCGCAAATGCACTCGCATACTGTTCTAAACGTTGGCAAAGCATCAATACAAGCGTTTCAGGGGTGTAATCATTTTCATAAAAGTGCGACTTCATCGCATTAATATAATGCTGCGCAGCTTCATCAAACTCAGAAATATGCTGAAAATAACACTCCTCAAATGGCTCAAGAGGTGTAAGCCAAGAGAGATAATAAATAGGAGGTAATACAGTGGTGCATACACCATCGTCTTCATTGGTAGAATGGCATGCAGGCCAAGCTTCTAAAGCATCTAAAATATAGGCCCCATTTTGTTCAACTAATCCTTTGATCAGTAACGGGTATTCCTTTGGCCAAATCAGTACATTTTCCATTAAAAAAACACAACTCCGCTGCACATTATTAGATGTCTTATTAAGCTGCAAATTATGCCAAAATTTAACTGACACTGCGCTTAATATCACGACCAATAAAAACAGTATCTAATGATACTAAGGTAAGAAGAAAAGTGCCTTAATTCTACCACAGAGGTTAACAGGTGCTAGCGTAAAGTCAGTGATTTTTAAAGAAAATAGAAAAGCAGCAGCACATGGATATACTGACTGCTTGGTTGGAGACTAAATAAACCTAGACTTACTAACATATGCCTTGAATGTAAGTCTAGGTCTAAGCCTATTTACTGGCTAATTCTTGAGTAACTTCGTCAATGCCAACTTGGCTAATACGTTGCAAAACCTCTTTTTGCTTAGCACTCAGTAAAGAAATCCCTTCAGCAACGATATCGTACACCTTCCATTGCTTATTTTTACCTTGGCGTAGCTTAAAATGAAGGTCTATTGTTGGCGCATTTTCATCCACAATTTGTGTTTTAACGGTCGCGTAGTCACCATCTACTAATTGGGCTTGATCAAAGATAACTTTTTGGCCTGTATATTTCATTAACGCGCCAGCATAAGTAATTGTTAAGTAGTGCTCAACCGCTGAAATAAAGCTAACCGCTTGTTCACGGCGTAAGCCTTTAATGTGCTTTCCTAGTAACTTATATGAGACAAACTTAATATCCATATGCGGTAATAAACGTTTCTCAACAATGTCAGCCATCGCTTGTGAGCTTGCATCACCTTTAGCATTTACACTTGCAATGTCTACAAATAAATCTGCTGTCACTGACTCTAACAATTGTTTTGGAGAATTCAGTTGGCTAGCAAATACGTTTGAAGCAAATAGCGCGGTAACAAGTAAAAAGGCGTTCATTAATTTAGTCATCATATGTATTTACCGTTGAAAATTTGAGCCAATATACCGATATTAGCCCCAAATAAAAAGAAACAATCCGACAACGTTTTAATGCCAAAATCGCACCAATAGATTTTTATTTTAGTTTTCAGTTAATTGCTGAAAAAATTAAGCAAATGCACAAGTACTGTGTATTTTTGCACATTGAAAAGGGCCCGTAGTCACCCTTATCTACTTGCTCATAGTAACTATGAGAAGTCCCTATATGAAAACTACACACATTTTAAAAGCGCTAACATTTGCTATTGCCGCTACTTTAACAACGCCTGCTTTTGCAAGTTCAAGTCATGGTTATGCCATTGACTATATTCAAGGTGAAGGGGATGTTAAAGGGGTTAAACTCGCCTATCAATATCATATTCCCCAAGAGAAACTTCCTTTTCAACATGCACGCCTCTACTTCGAATCGAGCTTTAATATTTGGCAGTATGGCAAAGAAAACAATCATCAAACCAACCTTGTTTTAGCCATGTCTCCTGTTATTCAATATCCTATTTTTAGTGTTAAAAATATTCCTGTTTCAGTGGAGTTCGGGATTGGCGTCTCTATATTAGATGACACCCATTTTGCAGGTAAGAACGTTAGCACTCACTATCAATTTGAAGATAGATTAGGACTCGTCGCAGACTTAGGTAATGATACTAGTTTAGCATTAAGGTACTTACATTATTCTAATGCAGGATTCAAAAGCCCGAACCCTGGCCTTGATTTTATATCTCTATCTTATGCTCGACGCTTTTAAGTGCTAATATTGATCAAAATTGACTAGTTGAGTTTGAGTATGGAAACATGGCAAAAAATTGCAATTGTTGTTGCGGTTTTCGGCGTTGTAATTGGTAATCTAGCGTTACTAAGACGCGCTGCAAAAATGGACTTTAAAAAACCACAAAACGATGATGATAAAGATCAAAAAAGCCCTGATTAACTATCAGGGCTTTATAATAATACCTAAAGACTCAATCAGACTAACCAATGAGCCATTAAAACGATAACAGGCAGTGTCACTAAGGTTCTTAAAATAAATATTAAGAACAGCTCAACGATATTCACAGGAATTTTGCTACCTAGTAGTAAGGCACCTACTTCAGACATATAGATTAATTGTGTCACACTCATTGCCGCAATAATGAAACGCGTTACATCACTTTCAATACTACCCGCGGCTAAAATAGACGGAATAAACATATCAGCAAACCCCACCATGATAGTCTGTGCAGCGGCTTCTGCCTCTGGCACTTGCAATAACTCTAAAAATGGCACAAATGGTTTACCCATATACTCAAAAATTGGCGTATATTCCGCAATAATAAGCGCAAATGTACCTACTGCCATCACCACAGGTAACACAGCAAACACCATATCAAGGGCATTATGAATCCCCTCTTTTAAAGTACCAACGAAACCAGGTGCTGTTCTTGCCTTTGCAAGTGCAACATCAAGCGAGTGAGTTATCAGTGTTTTTCCTTCTGGCACTGCTTCTGCATGCTCATCAGGTTGAGTACCATCAACATATAAATCTTTCTTAAAACGCAAAGGCGGCAAGCGAGGCACGATAAGTGCAGCAACAAAACCTGCTAAACACACAGTCAAATAGAACGGGGCAAATAAATGCTCTAATTTAACTTGGCCAATAACAACTAAACAAAAAGTGATTGATACGGCAGAAAAGGTGGTGCCGATAATCGCCGCTTCACGTTGAGTGTAATGTTTATCTTCATATTGGCGTGCGGTCATCAAAATCCCCACGCTACCATCGCCTAGCCAAGATGCTACACAATTAACCGCACTGCGTCCTGGCACGCCAAATAATGGTCGCATCACTTTCGTCAATAACGTGCCGACAAGCTCTAACAGACCAAAATTTAATAACAAAGGAAGTAACAATCCTGCCAATATAAACACAGAAAACAACACAGGAAGTAGATCATTTAGAACTAGAGCTCCCGTATTTTTAGAAGTAATCATTTCGGGCCCATACTGGGTATAGGTCAGTAGAATGAACACCATTCCGAATAGACGCACACTGAGCCACAGCCAACTCACATCAAACAAATGCTTGATTACAAACACCTTTAAAAGCACTTTAGGCTGAAATAGTTTAATAGTTAAAGAAAGCACACCCGTTATACATACAATGGTGGTTATTAAACCTAATGCGAATGGTGCTATCCATTGCTGAACTCCCTTTGCCATTACAGCAATAGGAATAGTCATTGCTTCACCTATAGGCACTGGCGTCATAAACAAAAAGACACCGATAAGTGAAGGAACGAAAAAGGTAAACAAAGTTCGCAAGTTACTGCGATTTGCAGTGTTTAAGTTAGACATATTTTCAACCTGTAAAAACCACAAAAAGAGCGGTAAGGCTCTTTCTGTGGTGGTTTTAACTTTTATAATTATTAAATATTGATACCGCGCTGGCGCAGCGCATTTTCTAGTGCTTGTTGTAGGTCATTCATTGTACCTGGCTCTAATGTAGTCCCTTCAGAGTCCATCCATGTCAAACTCGTACCACCTTCATTTGTGCGGCTTACAAGTATTTGGTATTGGCCATCCTCGATTGGTAGCTCTGCTAATTCTTCACCCCAAATTGAATCCCAAACGCTTGACTCAGGCTTCTTATAATCAGCCGTAATCAAACCTCTTTCTTGGTCAATTTCAACTATAGTGAAAGATAAACGCTCTAAGAAGCCAGAAAAACGGTCGAACACCACAAAGTAATCTTGTTCAGTCACTAATGCAGCATTGCCTTTGTTATCAAAACCCATCTCAAGAGAAATAATACCTTGTTGCTTACGCATTTCGACTTCAAGCTGGCGATAACGGTAATCAAACTCAGCAATCACTTGATTAAGTGCTCGCACTTCAAGCTGTTGCTTTAAAAGTGGTGTCAGTTCTTGCGAATCACTTTTAAAATCAATCAATTTGCTGCTTAATGATGCCGTGCGCTGGTGAGACTTTTCTTCAATTGTAAACAAGAATCGCTGTTGTGAAACATCCGCTTCGTCTTCCCAAAACCAAACATCTTCTGGTTTTATGATGCTATACCAACCCGTTTCTATCTTGCCAAGCAACTTATCTTCCTTTGTTGCGCTGGCATTTTCTTCATGTAATACAGCGTTAATTGAGTCCCAAATAAACTCGTCTAAATCAACAATGCCATCGTTTTTATCAAAGTAAACGCGTGCATCTTTATCACCTTCTTCTACCCAGCTACCTTGAGCAATAGTGATAACTTGTGCGGGTGGACGATAATTTTTTGCTTCAGGATCGTTGTCATATTGAGCAACATCCATTTTATAAGTCAGATCTTGAGCTGGCTGCGCAAGTCCTTCAGGCGCTTTAACCGGTTCGTTAGCACGATAATTACGTTTATGATGTGCCTCGTCGGTAAAAACACCGCACCCTGTTAAACTAACCATTACGCTTACTGCAAGCGCCTTTGAGATCCAATACTGCACAGATATTTCTCCTTAGCAAACCCTTAATTTTTTTAACAAATGTATGAGTGGGTAATGCCGATTTGGTTCACTGTAAAATCACTTTTGACTTTACATTTTTTGTTTTTATGCAAAAAACCCTAATAATATGGGTTAGCGCGTAACCACTATGTTTGCTTATCGCCTTGCAAAATTTTAACTATGGTACTTTCAGATGCCCCTAAAAACAAGAAAGAGCGCACTTTATTAATGGCTTAATTAATCACCGCTATCCTCTATTAGGTTAATTATGTTAAACTTCGCCGCCGTGCGGTATTAAACTCACGTGAGATCAAAGCTTATTCTGGCTTATATCCGTTGGTATTTATTAATTACTAGGTACTTAAAATTCCATGACTGCTTTTACGAATCATCAGATAGTGCTCACTGCGATCGGTGAAGATAGACCCGGTATCGTTAGCGAACTAACTCAATTAGTGAGTGATTGTCATTGCAATATAATCGACAGTCGAATTGCTATTTTAGGCAACGAATTTACCTTCATCATGTTATTAGCTGGTGACATGTCAGCCATTAGCCGAATTGAACATACACTGCCAACTAAAGGGATGGAGCTAGGCTTATTAACCATGATGAAGCGCACAGCAAGCCATGTAGCAAGCGAGTTTTGTGCAGGTTATACACTCGAATACACAGGTATCGACACACCAGGAACACTCAGTAAAGTGACACGCTTTTTTGCTGATAACAATATCAGTATTTGCTCATTAAAATCAGATACATTTGATGAAGATGAAGATGTGAAAATGCGTTGTGAGCTAGAGTTTAATATTCCAGTAGAAGTTGATATTGATAAATTTAAAGTTAGTTTTGAAGATCTTTCTCGTAGTTTGAACGTAGACTATATTTTCAGACGCATTCGCTAAGGAGCTAAGCATGAACAAAATTAATCCTCTTCAAGCAGGTGATACAGCCCCAGCTTTTAGTTTACAAAACCAAAACGATGAAACAGTCGTACTCGCTGAGCTATTAAAAGAGCAGCAAGTGCTTGTTTACTTCTATCCAAAGGCATCAACCCCAGGATGTACAGTACAAGCTGAAAACTTACGTGATGAAAAAGCTGAGCTTGCTAAATTCAATACACGTGTTGTTGGTATTAGCCCCGACCCTATTAAACGTTTAAAGAACTTTGAAACCAAAAAAGAGCTTAACTTTGATTTATTAGCCGACGAAGATCACGCAATTGCTGATGCATTTGGTATTTGGGGTTACAAGAAGTTTATGGGTAAAGAGTATGAGGGTATTCACCGAATTAGCTTCCTTGTAGGCCAAGACGGTAAAATCAAACACGTATTTGATAAGTTTAAAACTAAAGACCATCATCAAGTCGTGCTTGATTATTTAGCTCAGAACTAATAATTGAACTGAGTATGAAATATAAAAGCGTTGCCAATGGGCAACGCTTTTTTGTTCTACAGAGTAATAAACTAACTAATTCCCAAATACTTGTGCACTTGCACTGATAGGCGCCAGTTTTTAGCGATACAGGTCTCAATAGCCAGTTTGGTCGCTGAGGTTTTTTGGCTAATTGGTTGCAGGTACACTAAACGTGGGTTCACACCTGTTTTCAAGAATAAGTCTTCAAGTTCTTCAATGTGCTTTTGCATCGCAACTGGGTGTTTAATTTCGTCTGCACGTTGCATGGCGCTGCGCAGTACTGTGTAACCGCCGCGCATATTAATTTTTGGTGATACAGTAACCCATGTTTGCTCGGGTGCTAGCACTTCAAATGTACCGCTGGTTTCAATTTGAGTCGAATAGCCATTTGCGTGTAATAATTCACACACTGGGTTTAAGTCGTACATGCAAGGCTCACCACCTGTGATCACCACATGTTTTGCGTTATAACCACGCTCTTTAAATAATGCGAAAACTTGCTCAGCCGTTGCTTCTGCCCAATGATCTGAGTCGGCTTTTTTCTCAACCGTGTCATCTAAGGACACTTTATATACATTATCAACATCCCATGTTTGCTTTGTATCACACCAAGCACAACCCACTGGGCAGCCTTGTAAACGTAAAAAGATTGAAGGTGTGCCTGTAAAACTTGCTTCACCTTGAATTGTTTCAAACACTTCGTTAATTTTGTACAAAAGACATCTCACTTACGACGCAACGGTATAAAATATATACCATCAAAAAACCAAAAACACGCGCAAAAATTGTTATTTAGGCCCGAGCCGTGTAGTATATCGCGCCCTGAAGTAAACCTCTATCAAAAGTAAGAGCAAAACAGATATGACGCAAAAAGTAGTTGTGATTTATTCCGGCGGTATGGACTCATTTACCGTATTAAATAAAGCCCTGCAACAAGGCCATGAAGTATATGCCCTGTCGTTCGACTACGGCCAGCGTCATGTTAAAGAGCTTAAAGTAGCTGCTCAAGTGTGTGAAAATTTAGGTGTTTCTCACAAGATTGTTGATATTTCAGCTATTAACCAGTTAATTGGTGGCTCATCTTTAACTGATGATATCGAAGTACCAGAAGGTCACTACGAAGAAGAAAGCATGAAGAGCACAATTGTGCCTAACCGTAATATGATCTTACTTTCACTTGCAGT
The DNA here is from genome assembly GCF_021728035.1 of Pseudoalteromonas sp. L21. Classification (NCBI taxonomy): domain Bacteria; kingdom Pseudomonadati; phylum Pseudomonadota; class Gammaproteobacteria; order Alteromonadales; family Pseudoalteromonadaceae; genus Pseudoalteromonas; species Pseudoalteromonas sp. L21. Next base: position 221,663 of record NZ_JAKKCV010000001.1, read on the forward strand.
GGGTTATGCGGTGTCTTTAAAAGCAAGCAAAGTCTATTACGGCGCGCATTCAGGTGACCATGCAATTTACCCTGACTGTCGTCCAGAGTTCGTACAAAAAATGGATGATGTTTGCCGTATTGCCAACTATGACGCTGTGGAAATTTTCAGCCCGTATTTAAATAATACCAAAATCGATATTTTGACAGACGGTTTAAAAATGGGTCTTGATTATAGCCAAACGTGGACATGTTATAACGGCCGTGACAAAGCTTGTGGCAAATGTGGTGCCTGCCAAGAGCGTTTAGAAGCTTTTGCATTAAATAACGTTACCGACCCTATCGAATACGAATAACCTTATTTTGGATGGGGACAGATTAAGTTTAAAAGGCGAGTTTAACTCGCCTTTTTTGATTGTGTTTGTTGAATCAAATTTAACAGCTCGGCTGTGGCAGTTGCATCAGCTAATGCTCTATGGTGGTTAGTTAAATTCAGTTCAAAATGAGCCGCTAAGTTACCGAGCGAATAAGACTTGAGCTTTGGAAATGCTCTTCGTGATTCAACAACAGTACATAGCTTGGGCATTTTAAAGCCTTGCCCAAGTGCAGCGTATTCTTTACGAATAAAGCCATAGTCAAAATTAACATTGTGAGCAACAAACACACTGCCTTTTAATAGTGAGCGCAGTGTAGCAGCTATCTCCTCAAAGCGTGGGGCATCACGAACCATGGCAGCATTGATACCGGTAAGTTTAGTAATAAACGGTGGAATGCTGCGCTCAGGGTTAATTAAGCTTGCCCATTGATTTATCACCTCGCCGGCTTGCACTTGCACAACGGCTATTTCCGTAATTTTGTTATTACCTTGTAAGCCACCTGTGGTTTCTATATCAACCACGCTGTAAATGCGATTCGGATCATTAAACCAATTTACCGCAACAATATTCACAGTAAAGCCATGCTGTTTTAACACATCAATACTGACAAGTTGGTTGCGTCTGAGTTTGTCGCCTGGGGCTTTTACTTCTTCAAAGGTGAGCTCGCCCTCTTTGAGCACCATTAAATCTGGGTAACCATCTTTTAGCTGCTTAAATGTTTTTGTCATTTGCAAAACATGTGACTTTAAACTTTGTAACTCGCTGTATTTTATAAGCAACTTTAACGGTTCTAAAATATCACTGTGCCATTGAAATAAACCTGTCGGTGTATCGTAAAACTGCCCTGCCGCTTTACACACATGCTTAAACCAAGCATCACTTGATGTTAAAAATGCTAACTTTTGTTCTATTTGTTTTTGCTGTGAGTCGTAAAAGTTATCAGCAAGCAGAACTTTGGGATAAATATCAAATTCGTTGCATGGTGGGTGTGGCGTATCAATAAAAAGCTCTTGCCAAAATGTCAGTGTAAATAAGCTCAACCAAAGGTTATTTTCACTAAAAAAGACAGTGCATTCCTGTTGCTGGTAATGCTCGCTCACTCCTTGCTCTACGTCACCACGATAAATGTCATCAATGTTTATTTGATGCTCTGTATCAACAAGCATTTGCGTTAGACGCGAGCGTTGTTGTTTATTGTATTTGCGTTGTAAGAAATCCTCAGCAAAATACAAAATGCCATCATCAAGTGGATCGTGAATTATTTGCTCAAGCTTTTGCTCAACCCACTCTTTATCCCCCTCTTTATAGCGCTGGCGAATTGCTAGCTCTTGCGCTTCACTGCTGCCTTCACAGTGTTCGAGTAACTCACATGCAAACGCTAAGTCATGCTCCTTCAGCTGCTTATATAAGCGAATAAGTAATTTGTTTTTGATACTCTGGGCTAATTCATCCTCACAGCTAATGGCTAAAAGTGCCTTTGCTAAGTTTTGATACTGCGCTGCTGACTCGCTTTGCTTAAACTGCATGCGCAATTGGTTTAATTGATAATGTGTTTGTGCTTCAGCCAAGGTTTGAAAACGCGACAGCGCTCCGCTGACATCACCACGTACTTTGGCTATTCCTAAATCACGCATCACAAAGCGATTTTGGTGGTTTATATCACCACCACTCAAGCGACCACTATATAAAAACTCAAAGTACTCGTAATACTGGCTTCGGCTATTCACCACAAATTGACTAAAAAGCGTTTCTAACTGGTTACTCGTACGATCGATGTGATCTTTGCATAGTTGAATTAATGCCCCTTTGCTTGCTGACTTTTTAAAAACAACAGTAGATGACATTAGCTCATCATTCGCTAAAAGGGTCACCAACTCCGGCTTAGTTAAATGTTCAAGTACTAAATCTAAATCTTCACCTGTGGGGTGTGCCACCAGCGCTTGTTGCTTAAGCTTAAAAATAGCACCATGGAGATTGGGGATCTCTTCATAATTAAGTGAAGATATTGCTACAAGCCTAGGCTTACGCGAGTAAATGCGCAATAAGGTACACAAGCTTTGCTCATCAAGTTGAATTAACCTTGATAGAAATAACTGCTGCTTAGCCGTTAACAGGCATGTACACTGAGTTTGGATAAACTCTGCAAGTTCAAAAAAGTGACTTAAATAGTATTTTGCTGGTAATTGTTTCTGCATAGCTAACACCAAAACTGTATATACATACAGTATCAGGTATTAGCTTGCTAATTTCAATGTTTGATTACTTAACTTTTAATATGCCTACAACCGCACAGATTGCACCACCTACCATACCTAACCACGCTTCAATCGGTGTATCACCACTTAGCGTACGACTTACTTGCGCACTGGCAGAGTCATATACGTTATATCCCCACACAGCAAGTGCAACACCAATGACGATAAGTGCAATGCCAATTATTTTACCCATAGTTTTTATTCCTTATTGTTGTTCATAATCAGTGTTGCACATAAACACGAAGGCTGCAAAATTTCACTTTAATATCAAACTAAAGGTAATTGTTTGCTCACTTTGCTCAACCAATAGTTCTGCATCAATAGCTTTCGTTAATGCATTTGCTATCGATAACCCCAGTCCAAAGTTATCATTTGACGTTCGCGCGGTGTCTTTTTGCCAAAGAGGGTGAAATAACTGGCTCATTTCTTCTTTACTTAAAGCCGTTACAAGCGTATTTCTAACAGTTAAAATGATTAAGCGCCCTTTTCTTTTAGTTTTAATCAACACATGCGTACCTTCAGGGCTATATTGCTTAGCATTATTCACCAAGTTGGTAATAATAGACTCAAGGGCAAATATATTACTGACTAGAGCCGGCAGGGTTTTATCGAGTTCAAATTCGAGTCTCGATTTATCACCGTTTTCCAACACTCGCATAGTCACTTGATTTAAATCACACGCCTCATTTTTTGGCAAAACCTGATCACTGTATTTATGCAGTAGCAACAAGTTAGAAACAATGCTTTTTAGACGCTGGCCAATGTTTAGCACTTCCGGCTTCAAGTCTTCATTGAGTTGTTGCTCTTTGGGAAAACGAATGGCCACTTCTGCCATATTAATTAACTCTGCTATGGGTGTTTTAAGTTCATGGGCAATATCTGACGTTAACCGTTTCTCACGAAAATAAAGCTGCCTGTTTTCTTGTATGAACGCATTAAGACTCTCAACAATAGGCTGCAACTCTTTTACAGGCTCTTTAATTACAATTTGAGCACTTTTATCGGCAATGCTGAGTAGGCTAATATCTTTATTGAGTTGATTTAATGGCGCAAGCGATGAATCAACTGACTTACGGACAAAAAGTCGAATAAATACAATGACGGTGACGGTCGTGACAACAAAAATAATATCAATGAGCCAAAGAATAAAATCCACTTCCTCTGATGAGGCTGCGTACGCTAGGGTAAGAGGCATTTGCACAGCAGACTTATTACTTTCGTAGTTACCGGCTCTTACATGCGATTCAGCCTGAGGAAAAAAGCGAGTATAAATGATTCTACCGTCACGGCCATCGGGCAGTTTAGCAGCAATAATCTTCGATTCACCAACGTCTAAACTCTGTAATGTAAGGGTCTTTACTTTAAATAAATTAAGGCTTTTAGAGCGTGTAAATACGCCTGCTTCTGTCCAGATTTGAAAATATTCAGGTTCAACTTTACCATCAAACTCTGGCATAAATTCACTTGAGAAGTTAAACGCCAGTCCTTGCTCATCTTCGTGTACCAAGGTCATTAACATCCCTGCTTTTGACTGCAGGCCGCGATTGAATTCGTTATCAATCCAACTATCAACAGCAATATCGGTGGCTAATAAAATACTTAAAACAAGCCCAGTAATAGCAATTGATAAAGTGACAACCAGCTTACTTCGAATTGATTTCATCACTTACCTTGTACTATGTAACCAAAACCACGTTTAGTTTGAATGGGAAGTTCTCCACCAGCCGCTCTTACTTTTTTACGGGCAGATGATAAATGTGCTTCGATTGAGTTCTTTGATACTAAATCGTATTGACCTGCAATATAACTACTCAGTTTTTCTGCAGTGATGACTTTATTTTGATTACTAAACAAGCACTCGACTATTTTATACTCGTTAGGTGTTAAGTCGATGACGGTATCGCCCACTTGTAATAATTTAAGCTGCAAGTTAAGCGCCAAACTATTTATATAAATCACATCACTTTTTGCTTTCAAATGCCCACGACGCGTTAAGTTTAATAACCGTGCATGTAATTCATCAAACGAAAAAGGCTTTGTTAAGTAATCATCAGCGCCTGTAAGCAGCCCTTTAACTCTATCTTCTGGCTCTTGTTTAGCCGATAAAATAAGTACTCGCACATCAAGCTGCTTTGCTCTGATGGTTTGCAATAAAGTAATGCCATCAATACTAGGCAGCATTAAGTCAAGAACAATCAATTCATACTCTCCTGACATAGCCATACTGAGCCCTTCGGCACCATCTCCTGTTTCATCAATGGTAAAACCTAAGTTTTCAAGACCTATTCGTAAACTGCGTCGCAAAGACGCCGAATCTTCAATGAGTAATAGCTTCATAGCTCTCTCTTATAAAACATTCTAAGCGCAGCTTACGCTGTAAAACTTAAGATTTACTTAAGGTTTACTGAATTTTAGCTAACCCAGTAAACATTAAGTTTTCCATAAGTATTTCTTAAGCTTTGCTTCCTAGTATTGCGGTACTTTTCAATTAAATAAGTACAACTATGCAAGCAATCACATCCGTTCTAAAGCCACTATTTCGTTTTACGCTACTCATTATGTCAGTTTTTATATTGTCGAGAGTGGGCTTGCTAGTATGGCAACAACAAAGGTTAGCTGATGGCGACAGCCTTGCGGTTTTATTTGGCGGCTTAAGAGTCGACTTGAGCAGCTTAGGCTACTTGTCAGCCTTGGCTGTTTTAGTGTTACTCGCTCATGTATTTTTACGCAGTAAGACTGATTTATTTCGCCGTGCGTTTACTCTTTATAGCAGCGTAGTTGTGACTTTAATCGTGGTTGTTGAGGCTTCGACCCCCGCGTTTATTACTCAGTACGATGTGCGACCAAATCGCTTATTTGTTGAATATCTTGATTACCCTCAAGAAGTCTTTTCTATGTTAATACATGGCCACCCACTTGCCATAATAAGCACCTTAATTATTGCAACGCTTAGTTGTGTAATTGCATATCGCTATATCAATGCAGCATTTAGCAAACAGCAAAACGTTAAAATGGTTAGCCAAGTGGTGATACTCGTTACCACCTTATTCGTTTGCTTAATTAGCGCAAGGGGCACTGTAAGCCACCGCCCTTTAAACCCTGCGTTAGTGTACTTTTCAAGTGACTCACTGGTTAACTCCTTGGCCCTAAATTCAACTTACAGTGTTGCGTTTGCTATTAAAAATATGGGCAATGAAAAAAATGCCAGTAGTTTATACGGCACCATGCCACGTAATGAGATTTTACAAACAGTAAAGCAAGCAGCCTACAAGCCGCAGTTTTTAACTCAGCGTATCCCTACTCTAGCCAACAACACACCTTTTAACACAGGCAAACAAAAGAATTTAGTGATTATTTTAGAGGAAAGCTTAGGTGCTCGCTTTGTTGGTGAACTGGGTGGCATTGGTGTGACTCCTGAGCTTGATAAGCTTTATCAACAAGGCTGGAGCTTTGATAACTTATACGCAACGGGCACGCGCTCTGTTCGAGGTATTGAAGCGGTTACAACTGGGTTTCCCCCGTCTCCTTCTCGCTCGGTGGTCAAACTTTCTAAATCTCAGCGTAACTTTTTCTCGCTGGCTGATGTATTAGCCCGTACAGGCTATACCACCCAGTTTATTTACGGCGGTGAAAGTCATTTCGATAATATGAAAAGCTTTTTCTTAGGGAATGGCTTTAGCGATATTGTAGATATTAATGACATGCAAAACCCTGAGTTTATTTCGTCGTGGGGAGTAAGCGACGAAGACTTGTTCAATCAAGCTGATAACGAGCTGAGCGAGTTAAATAAATCAGGCAAACCTTTTTTCAGCTTGGTGTTTACGTCAAGTAACCACGACCCATTCGATATTCCAGAAGGTAAAGTAACACTACCTGAAGACCACGACCCAGAAAACGTCAAACGCGATCTAGCAATTAAATATGCTGACTACGCACTCGGTAAATTCATCGCCAAGGCAAAAATGCAAGATTACTGGCAAGACACCGTTTTTTTAGTGGTTGCAGATCATGATGTGCGCGTGTTTGGCTCTGAACCCGTGCCGCTTAAATCTTTCCACATCCCTGCTGTGATCCTAAATAGCGATATAAATGCAAAGCGCGATACTCGCTTAGTCAGCCAAATTGATTTACCAGTTACTTTGTTGTCGTTATTAGGTGTTGAGCAAGCAACCCCGATGCTTGGTTATGATTTAACGAAACACTACCCCGTTGAGCGCGCCATGATGCAGTACTACGACAACTTTGCTTACGTAGAAAATGGTGAAGCCGTAATACTCATGCCAAATCAAAAAGTGAGTTATTGGCGCTATGACCCTGCAAGTAAAACCCAAGTTGCCGTTGATAAAGCTGGCAGCAACCTTGAACTTGCCAAAAAAGCCTTGGCGCACGTCTTATTTAGCAATTTAGCGTATACCGAACAGTTGTATCGCTTACCAAATAAATCGTAGCGATGAGGAATGATTATGAACATGCAAATTAAACAACTCTTTGCTAAAAAATGGCACGTTAGCTACAGCCAATTTGTCTGGCTGGTGTCGTTGTACTTGGTTATTGCATTTAATGGCCTGTTTTTATTTAACATGCTTGAAGCAGCCAGCAAACCTGAACATGTCGATTGGTTATTTATAGCAAGCGTACCGTTTTTCTTATTAGCAATGACGGCAATGGTATTAAGTTGGTTATCGTTAATCACCTTTGTAAAACCCGTGCTTTTAACAAGCATCGTGGTTTCATCATTGTTGTTTTATGCAACCTTAAATTACGGTGTTATCTTTGATAAAAGCATGCTGCAAAATATCTTAGAGACAAATTCAGGGGAGGCATTTTCATACCTCAATGTACAGGTTGTCGCCTTCATTAGTGTGCTTGGTGTACTGCCTGCTTACGTATTTTCTCGTTTTAATATTGTCGGAAACTTTCGTGTTCGCCTTAAAAGCTTTGCGTTTCTTAACGTTACAGCGTTTATTGCTGTAGCTGTTATTGCCGTCCCATTTTATAAAGATTACGCCTCCGTAGGACGTAATAATCGTCAACTAACCAGCTATATTACCCCTTTTGCATTTTACACTGCGGGCTATAAGTACCTGCGCGACAATTATTTTTATCCTCCTTTACCATTTAAAGTATTAGATAAAACACCGCACTTAATAGCACAACAACAAAGTTCACTGACAATTATGGTGGTAGGTGAAACAGCGCGTGCAGCAAACTTTTCGCTGCAAGGTTACAACAAGCCGACTAATCAATATACCCCTAAGCTTGGCGTTAAATATTTCAGTGATGTCAGTTCATGTGGCACGGCGACTGCCATTTCTGTGCCTTGCATGTTTTCGCGCTTGGACCGCAATCACTATGATTCGCGCATAGCGCAAAGCCAAGAAAATGCTCTAGATATTATTCAACGAAGTGGTGTCGAAGTAACGTGGATTGATAACAATAGCAGCTGTAAAGGGGTTTGCGTGCGAGTAAACTCCCAGACAATAGAACCAACAAAGACAAACCCACTTTGTGACGGACGTTATTGTTTTGATGAAGTACTGGTTGCAGAGTTAACTGCCAAACTTGCCAAGAGTCATGCGAAGCACCAACTAGTGGTACTACATATGATTGGTTCACATGGGCCAACCTACTATCGCCGCTATCCAGAAAAAGACAGTAAATTTTTGCCTGACTGCCCACGGAGCGATATCCAAAATTGTAGCAGTGAGCAACTGACAAACACCTATGACAATACCATTGCTTATACCGACTTAGTGCTGAGTAAACTTATTAATTTACTGCAAAACAGTCAGGCGGATGACAAAGCTCTGCTGTATGTCTCTGATCATGGTGAATCATTAGGTGAAAAAGGCTTGTACTTACATGGCTTCCCATACGCATTAGCGCCTAAAGAGCAAACCCAAGTGCCTATGCTGTTTTGGAGTAACAAACTGGCCGATACCGATTTTAATCAATGTATCGAACAACAGCGTAATCAGGCTTTTTCTCACGATAATATATTTGACACGCTACTTGGCTTAACCCATGTACAAAGCACTGAATACCACCCAGAGCAAGATATCTTTAATACTTGCTCAACACAAAGCTAACGTAAAAGAGACTTCATACTATGCAATTTGATAGCACTAACAAGCCCATCGGCATTAAACGTATTCGCCTAGCATTTAAAAATTCCCAACGTGCATTTTCGTGGTTAGCAAAACATGAGTCTGCTTTTAAGCAAGAGCTGATACTGTTGGCCCTTTCCATAGCCGTGGTTTTTGTGTGGCAAATTAGTCTTTATGAGAAAGTTATGCTGCTTGTCTCTGTGCTATTTGTGATATTTGCTGAAGTCGTCAATACAGCAATTGAAGCCACAATAGACCGTATAGGCCTTGAAATTCATCCACTCTCAGGCCTAGCTAAAGACTTAGGCTCAGCAGCCGTACTGATTGCTCTAACGATTTGTACATTGGTATGGGGCGGCGTATTTGTTAACAACCTAAGTTAACTTGCTTTTTTATCATCTGGGGTGTCGTTACACAGTGAACAATGGCGCCCTTTTGATGAATGGTATAAACGGGTTGCGATAAAAATTGCTGTAACAATAAAAGACCAAAGTAACGCAAAAGCCAATGCGCTTGATGGCTCATGGCCTTTCAAGATTTCTACCATAAATAATAAAATAGCCACCAGCGTAAAAACTTTAGTGGCTCTTAATACCCAAAATTTTGTGCCCATAACTTACTCCTTTAAAAGAGACTCCTTTGAAAAAGTAAGTGTAGTTCAAAATAAGAAAAATACCTTACAAACTTAAAACAGGCTCAGATAATATCTGTACGTTATTTTTAAATACCTCTAAAACCCCTGGTGGTGACTGTTCAGTACCCAGCACTATTACATGACATACATAACGATAGCCGTTATTAGTAAAGGTATAAAAATGATTGCCCCCACTGCCATCAAAACTTAATGTGCCCCCTGTGATCACAAGGCTTGGCTCATCTTGCATAGATTGATCAATTTCCCATGCTGCATAACGGTACTGATTATCAGCCAGTTCATCGATACGAATTAAATGCTTTTTTGTTTGCCACGTTAATATCGGCTTTGTAAATTCACGAAGGCTTTTGTGTAACGCTTGTTTTTGCTCATCAATCAGCGCTTCGCGTCGTGTTTTTTCTGCCTCTGATTCATAAGGCACAGCCCAAATAGAGCCATCAAAGTCTAACCACAATTTGCCTGAATCAAACATAATGCCGCGCCAGCCCATCATTTCCCAGTCATGGCGAATGTTTGAGCTAGCTATTTGTTCAATAAATTCTTTATCAAAAATTTGCTCAAAGTTTTCTATAAACCTTTGCTCATTTTCAATTGCTTGCAGCGGCGCTTTACGCTGCAGTGGATAATGCACCCGCCCAGCAATGGCGGCTTTATCACCTGCCTTAAACGCCGCAACCACAGGTTTGACGATATTTATGTGCTTTGTTGCGGCAAAACTACTGAATGCCATCAACAAAAGAAATAGATAAACGCCATGCTTTAAAAATCTCATCAATTACTCTACTACCAAATCAAACACGACATTGAGACTTGCTCTGAAGGTAATCGATTCTTGTAAATACTTACCTTCTGGGACTGTATTAATACGTGAGCCCACGACCATAATTCGTTCAATATTTGTGTTGCTACCATAGCCGAAGTGACTACTTACCTCTTGCGATTGAATACTATACACTCGACCAAGTTTCGCTTCGAATGCGCTAGCAAGGCTACTTCCCTGCTGTTTGGCATTCGCTACTGCTTTATCAAGAGCGGCTTGCTCGTAATCTGAGGCTTTGGTTGATAAAAGTTGAATTTGCTCGATTTGATTGACGCCTACTTTAAGCGCAAAATTTAAAAATCCGTCCAAAAGGGAGAGTTTTTTAAGGCTAACTTTGACCTTACGCGTGGCTCGAAAACCATCTTTAACTTGGCTATCGTTTTCGTCATAGCGCATGTTCGGCTCTACGAAAATTCGCCCCGCAGAGATACTTTTTTCGTCTATAGAGAAATTATTTAAGCCCGCAAGGAGTTCATTTACTTGCTCATCGACTTGCTGCTTAGCCTGCACGCTTTCGGTTTTTACAGCTTCAAACTCTAACGTGATATCAGCCCTGTCGGGGGCAGTACGCACAACAGCCTCACCTTTAACAACAATATGGCGATTATCCGGCAGACTTGTTGCAGCCATCGCAGAACTGGTACATAAAACCAGTGAAAACAAAGGTTTAAGCATTATAGCCTCTCCTTAGAAAAAAGTTATGATGCCTTGCTATGGCTTGAAAGTATAGTAATGCATGCTTTCTTTAGATGTAAAAAAGCGAGCAGTGAATTAACACCACCCGCTTGCTTATCGAAGGTTTTTATTAACTTTAACTCGCCATTGAATTGTCGAGGTAATCTTCTAGAAGATCAGCGTATTCCTGCTCAATAACTCCTAACTCGATAAAGCACTGCTCTTTAATTTTTAGCCACTCGCTTGAATGTTGCCTGTGTCTGGCATAGTCAATCATGCTTTCTGCACATTTTAAAATAGCAAAGGCCATTCGCTGGTGGTCATTATCACTTAGCTGTAAAAAATGACTATTATGATGGTTCAAAATAACATTACATAACGGCTTAGGTAAGTGCCACGATGTGGCAATAAAATAACCTATAACAGCATGGTCGCACTGATAACGAGCTTGTTCAAGCTCGGTTATTACTTGCTCTTTTGCATGATTTGCGTGTTGTAATACGTCAATATAGTCACGGTATTTTAGGGCCATTGCTGCAATGCCAACATTGTGGAAAAGACCTAACGAGTAGAGCTCATCAACTGGCATCAGCGACTTGTAACTATGCCCAAGCCAAACACAAGCGTTTGCCACTTCAACAGACTCATCCCAGAATCGCTCTAAACTGATGTAGGCATCACCAACAAAGTTGTTCTTGAGTAATGCGAGTGTAACTAAGCGATTTAGTTGCTCTAAACCCAAAAACATAGCCGCTTGTTTTATATCACTGATCGTTCTTTGTAAGCCAAAAAAAGGACTGTTGATGGTTTTTAATAATAAAGCAGAGAGGCTAATATCTTTAGAGATCATGCTGGCAATTCTATCTAAGCAAGCATCGTCTAATTCCATTTCACTTGCAATTTCATCGAGCAGTTCAGGCTTAGGTGGTATATGAAAACCACGTTTTAACGATGTTAAACGCTGCTCATCTAACGTAATCATTTATCTAAAATCCCTCAAACAAGCGAGTAGCTCGTTACTTAATTTGGCAACAGAGTAAGCCAGTTTATTTAAAAGGGTATTATTTAAGATCAATAAGATTAAAGAAGGAAATGAGTTGTCATAAAATGAAACAGCTCGTCGCTGTTTAAAGCTAGAATAACGAAGAAGCCCTGATAATCATAAAACTAAAGGTGCAAATGCACCTTTAGTTGCAACTCGATATGAGCCTATCCCGAGCAATCAATTAAAAGTTATGCTAAAGCTCAGTGATGCATTACGTGGCGCACCATAGCGGTAAAGGTCATAGTAGCCTGCTGCCATGTAGTTATAGTATTTCTTATCGAATAGATTATTAACATTTAACTGTAAATCCATTGATTCATTAATATTATAACGTGCCATCAAGTTTACAATTGTATAAGCATCTTGCTCTACATTACGTGTTGTGCCTTGCGCATACGACTTGCTTTGCCAGTTAAGACCACCACCAACTGTAAGCGCAGGTAATTGTTTTACAAATTGGTAGGTCGTAAATAACTTAAATTGCTTACGTGGTGAATCTGTATTTACTTTGTTGTTATTGGCATCCTCAGCTTTAAACTGTGAGTAGCCGGCTGAGATATTCCAACCATCCACAGGCTCCCCCATCACTTCAAACTCAAAGCCGCGACTTTGTGTTCCTTCAGCGCCATAATATGCTGACATTTGTTCAGCTGTTGGCACAAAGTTGGGGTCTTCTGTGGCTAAATTGTCTTGTTGAATATCAAAAATAGCCAAAGATGTTTGCAAACGCTCATCAAAATAAGCACTCTTTAAGCCAATTTCACTTGCTTTACCATCAACAGGATCTAAATACTCGCCGTTCGCATCTAAGCTATTTTGCGGACGAAAAATTTCTGTGTAGCTGGCATACATGCGGTGCTGATCATTTAAATCAAAGAGTGCGCCAAAGTAAGGCACAAAAACACCTGAATCGCCGTAATCTTGTTGATCGCCATAATAGTAACGCTCTCGCTCCCATGACGAAACACGCCCACCAGCAATCACTTTAAACGCATCAGTTAACGAAACTCGGGTAGCTGCGTAAAAGCCTTTTTGTACTGTGTCGTTATCATCTTGTAGTGTCACTTCTTCAGTCCAATTAGGTTCTGTAATATCATCCCCTTGGAAATCAAAAAAGTTATCAATAGGAACCGCATCCCATGCGCTACCACCAATGATAGGATCGGGATCGCGAGTACTTGTTTCACCAGTTTGCTTAGAGTAAAGCGCACCCACCACAAAGTCATGACTCTGTTCAAACAAAGTGTATTGACCTTTAAGCTGCACATCGACACTGTCTTGCTCTGTTGAGCCAAACGCAAAATAACGTTGCCCTGTTAAGCCTGCCCCTGTGTCTTTATCTAATGCACCAGAAACATAAAATAAGCGGCTTTCTTTATCATATTTTGAGTGATTATAATTTGCTGTTAACTGCCAACCATTCGAAAATAAATGCTCAACGGTTGCAAAATAGTTTTTGTGCGTTGTTTCCCAACGAGTCCAGTCAAGGGCCGTGGTTTTAGAATCATCCCACTCAGCTGCTGTGCCGTCTGTATAGTATGCAGGTAAAGCGCCCCACACAGGACCATGCGGATCACTGTTCTGGTAACTCGCCCCTACACGCAGTGTAGTATCAGGTGTTAGGTCAGTCTCTAATACACCGTAGAAGATATTTTTATTCTCTTCGTATAAGTCGATATATGATTCACTATCAACCACTTTTGCAACCACCCGACCGCGCACTGTACCGCTATCATTTAAGCCATTCGCGATATCAAGGGTTAACTCTTTTTTATTCCAACTTCCTATTGAAGCATCAACATAACCAGTTAAGTCGGTGTTACGCGCGCGTTTGCGAACAAGATTAATTGATGCAGATGGGTCGCCCGCCCCTGTTAATAAACCCGTGGCGCCTCGTACAAACTCTACTCGTTCATAAATCGCAACATCCGCTGACGTTTCACCAGAATCCCCTGCCAAACTCCATGATAAAGGCACACCATCAATTTGATAGTTAGACACATTAAACCCGCGTGATTGCATGGTGTTACGTACGTTATCCATTTTTGAAGATGACAAACCAACCGTATTATCAACTGCGTCAATAATCGTGTCTAAATCTTGATCTCGAATACGCTCAGCAGTAAAGACCGTTACAGACTGTGGAGTCTCACGAATAGATAAACCAAGGCCTGTCGCTGTATCGATATTTTCGTTAACGATGTACTTACCATTTACAGTAATCTTTTCTATGAGGTCTGTTTCTTTTTTATTAGTTTGTTCTGCTGCAAAAGCACTGTTTGACAGAAGCGCTAAGCTCACCGCTGTGGCTGTAGGAAGTAGAGAAAAATTCATAATAACCCTTGTTATTGAAATAGCACAAAGATGCTATCACGAACAATTCCTATTTGCATTAAATTTAATGTTAATATAATACAATTCACACTAAATAATAACTATCCCCCCTAATGCTAATTTAAAAAGCTAATTCTATTAATTTGAAAATATTGAGTTTAGCGGTAACTCACCACTTTCGATTCCATACCTCTTAGGTCTAGACGACAAATTAGTGACTTAACTCGTTAGATTCCGATGTCAATATTCAGCTTATTTGGATTTCGTATATACCCCAATTTATAAAGCTTTATTGCTATTTGCTTGAGTTCTTTACTCTGTGGATTCGTTCGCTCCTTTAAAACGATAAGTTCTTGATATCGTTTGTGCATAAGGCGAGTGCCTTGATCTTTTTTTCTGCATTCAACACATCTAGTGCAGTGTGCATCAATCCAAAAGCCTAAGTCTTCAAACCAATGTTTCTGCTCTTGTGCATAGAAGATAAAAGGCCTGCCACATATTTCACACATTTCTTCGATATCTACATAAATCTTGCGGGGGTAAATAGCAAAATTCTGCTTAGAAGTATCTGCAAAAATCGCCGTTTCAGGAAAATATTTAAGGCTTGAGTAATGCCAGTGTGCACTGTCTATTGTGCATGCTGGCACTTCATCTTTGGAAACCAATGGAGCACTGCCATACCTTGGGTGAGTTACATAGTTCGGAATATTTTTTCTCGCCATATGCTTTGAAAAGTGCCGTTTAAAATTTTAATGATATCGTCATTTTAATCACCCAAGAAACTTTTTCTTATTTATACTGCACCGCAGTAATTAACACAGAGTAAGCTTGGCATTTTCATGCACATAAAAAGCTGATTAAACAAGTAGATCTATTCTTAGCTTACAGATTTATGGAAGGTTTATAAGAGAGTGTTTAGCTTTGAGTGGAAATAGGTTGATTTGTCTTTTGGAAGAAATGTCAACTTATACTTCAAACTAAACCCATGTTGTTTGAAGTATAAGTTGACATAGCCACATTCGATTTCATTAAGCTAAAACGATACAAGTGAAGTGTAAGTTGGCATAATATTGAAGCATTAAATGGCATAAAGGTACCAATTTTACCTATGGCTAGTAAATATTGATTATTGAAAGTGCTTCATTAAGCCCTTTCTTATCTAACTCAATATCACTGATTAACTTTCTAACACACTTACTTGTCGGTAATTCTGAAATAATTATTTTCGCATCTAAATTTAATCTTGAAAAAAGTAAATTTAGCTCATCAATAATATGCTCTCTAATTAGAGTTTTACTTAGGTTCAGTCTAAGCATCCTATGAACTAAGTAAAATTCTGTTACCAATTCAGGCCTAGATTCTCTTTGATTACCACCAATACCATTAAGAATTTTATAAATATACTTGGAAGTTTCCTTGTTATAATTTTCAAAGTTGAAATCAATGGAAGATTGAGCTAATCCGGCAAGTTCAACATAAGGAGGTAACATATTTGTATTTTCAGCCAATCCCTTTAAAATCTTTCTATAAGTTTTCCAATGACAAACTTTCTCTGGTAACGTCAACGTCCATACATATTTAGCCTTTTTAAATATAAAACTTTTACTACTAGCTTCTCTTTGTTCCTTAGGTACAACTTGTACAAAAAAGTATTTGAGATCATAAAGTGACTGTTCCGGAATATGACTTAAAGAGTAATGTTCTGACTCTATTATTTCATGCCTTATAATCCCCGAATATGAAAGCTGATTACCTAAAGTGTTTACAACATCACATACAAGTTGTGTCACATGAATTTCAGGATAATTCTTTAAGCCATTTAAAATTGACTTTGCTTCCTCTAAATCGTTACCTGATATTTCAACAGCAAAATTTGGATAGGAAACTGATCTACCTCCATAAGGAAGCAATCCTGCATGCAATTCCTCTCTTAGAATATACACATGTGTTGAGCCTCGAAAATCGTATTCATTGTTGTCATCCAGAATTCTGGATAAGAACTTAGGTCTTTGTGCTCTTTGGTTATTCTGCATCAGATACACTCTTTATATATTTATCATATTTCTCTTTTTCTCGCAGAATATCGTTTCTCAAATCACGCCTAACATTAACTAGCCTTTCATCTTCAGAGGATAACTTTGGTATCAATATTGTCGTAACAAAGGCA
Organism: Pseudoalteromonas sp. L21; assembly: GCF_021728035.1. Taxonomy (NCBI): domain Bacteria; kingdom Pseudomonadati; phylum Pseudomonadota; class Gammaproteobacteria; order Alteromonadales; family Pseudoalteromonadaceae; genus Pseudoalteromonas; species Pseudoalteromonas sp. L21. Next base: position 238,076 of record NZ_JAKKCV010000001.1, read on the forward strand.
TCAATTCCTTCTCTATTAAAATCTCTTGGATTACGAGCAAACAACCTCACGATAGGATCATTATGTAATTTGACTTTCTCTGTATCAAAATAATGTTTGCTCATTGCTATTTCTTTCGTGTCAATTTCACTACTTAATTTAAGGTTTATTGTGTTTTTCCAATTAAATCTATGATCCCATCTATTACCTATCCCTGGAAAACTATCAAAGTAATTTACTGTAGAAAGTACCTGCGAAAAACGGCTCTGCTCTTGGTTGAAATATTGCTCCCAAATACTTTGAATAAAAAGTTCTAATCTTTTATTTTTATTAAATTTACTAATGACTATGGCATATCCAGTCAAATCAAATAAATCAACTAATGCTGCGGATGCAATCCTAAATTGGTTTTCTATCTGCCATGTGTGTTTATATTTTTCTGAAATTAATTCAGAAAATTTATAAAAACTAACCCAAACATAGGTCCTGTATAGTTTTCCAACTTTTCCCAAATCATTATTAATTAGTGCTTCAAAAACACTTTCACCTAAAGAATGAAGTAAAAAACCATGATAATCTGGAAGACTAGCTGGCCGACTATATGGCAGAAGCCCCTTTAAGACTACTTCATTTATGTCTTGGATCGTATTTAATCTCTTCTCCACAACATCAAATATATTATCCAGCTCAAAGTTACTCCATTGAGCTTCATTATTTTTATGAGCCAATAGAGAGTTTTGATAGTCACTCAGTTTAGAACGTTGATAGCTAAACTTAGACCAAAACTCTTTTTCACGTATTATGCAGGTAGAAGCTAGCCAAAACCTTCTTGCTGAAATTAAATTTGCAACCCAACTTTGGTATAACTTACCGACTTCATTCGCGAACAAGTTTATGTTTTTAATAAAAGATAGTTCTTCCTCTCGACTAACTTCGCCTAAAATATACCAATCAGGTGTTATGTATTTATTTTCGATTTGATATTCGAAAACTAACCTTTCAGATAGCCACTCAAGTTTTTTGATAGTATTTTCAGATAACGGTATTTCATAAATAAAGTTACTTCTTCTCCATTCCTTTTTCTTCACAAAATCGCTAATTTTTATGCCATCTCTCAGTTCTAAACCTTGCCTGAATGCTAAAAAAGAATTGATTGGTAACCCTGCTATCTCATCACAGAGTATTGTTAAGTTTTCGTTTTGATCAGTATCTTTTTTACAAACTAGATTGATGTGTGTTGTAGCAATACTAGCTGTTTTTTCAATAACTTTGAGCGACCATGCTATATCCCCTTTCTTAGAGATTACTTCAACATACAATTTAATATAATTTAATGTTCCATGCGCAAAATCATAATTTTTAGAATTTAAATTGGTTTTTAGACAAGTGAGTAGAACTTTTGAAAGCTCATTTTCCAACCACCTATAATCACGTACTATTTTTGGTTGTAGGATTTGACCAAATTGAAATGCTCGATTAGTCACTGAATCATTACTTTTGTACCAATCAGGATGTTCAAGCTTCGACTCGAACCATTCACTGTTTCTAGGTACTTTATCTTTATTAAACTCATACCAACATAAAAACCGTGTTATTTGATCAACAAACTTTAAAAAAACCTTACCTGATAGATGCCTTTCTGAAGATGACAATGTAGCTAATGCGTCTATGGACTCTAACCAAGATTGTACTTTGCTTTGTTCATGCTTTTGAAACTCAGGTACTTTCCAGTTATTGTTTCCAGGTATTACATTTTTTACAGACTTGTGAATGTTTTTAAAGATTTCAGTTGAAAGCTCGGTTGGCTCGAATAAAGATAAAACTCGCACTCCAAGTTGGTAGAAAGCAAATACAGCAAAACCTGCTAAAACGGTGATAATAGGAACATTGATAGGATTTACTCTATACCCTAAAACATATTGGGTTAGGAAAAGAATCCCTAAGAATGTAAAAAATACTAAATATCTTAGATAGTTTTTGCCTATACTTTCATTGAATAATAATTGACGCAAGCTCTGAGGTAGCTTTGTGTAGATTGCACCACTAATACTAGTAATAGCGGTGTAATACAAACCAATAAAAAGGCCACTAATACTTGTAACTGTTGCCACTAAAGTTGAGTAATCAGTATCTTTTAAAACTATCCATCCGTTATTGACAAACAATGGTCTTAAAGGTGCTTCTAAACTTTGTGTTAAGAGTGCAATTGATATTGGTAAAACGAAATAAGGTAAGGAGTTTTTAAACATGTTAAAAATAAAAGCAAGCATGCTGGAAAACTTTACTGCAAACTCCTTTAATAGATAATATCCCTTCGCAACTTCGAATTTTATTAATTTATACAGCCTTTGAATTTTCCAAAATAATTTATATTGAGAAAATTTCTGCTTCAACTCAATAATCATGAAGCAATTCCATTCGTTAAAATATGTTTAATCATATCCTACCTCTGAACCACATGAATTACAGTAAACAAAACATGCCTTACTTCTAAATTTAGTCAAATCATCATTTCCGCATGCGCATTTTATTTGTATGCCTTTAGCCTTTAACTTTGACATCAAGCCAGGTTGAATAATTCTTGGCTGTATATATTTATCTGCAACAGATGCATAAGAAGAGTTACCGCTTAATCTACTTTTCCTTTTTTCATTTAACCTTTTTCTGTAATCTGCGTTCTCTTGCTGGCGCAGTTTATATATCTGATCTGCTTCGTTTTTTGCATCAGTTTCTGACTGCTGAACATCGAAATAGGTAAGGTTGTTCTCGTTAAAGTGTAAGTCGTTCAAACTCACTAATTTTGATTGCTCTGAACTGACAACTTGTACCTGAAAGCCTAAATCATCGATTCCGTATTGTGTATAAAAACACTTAAAAAACAGCTTGCTTTGATCTCGGCTAGTGATTTTTGATTCAAGGTCAAATACGTAAAGGTTTTCGTTAGAGTTATAAAATATGTCTTTTCGGGTGAAGTTGTTTTTGTCTTGTAGAAATAGCCAAAGGACTGTAGCACCTTGTTCTTTAAAAAATCGATCTCTCGCAACAATAACATCTAGTGGTACTTGGTCTAACACTAACTCAATAGCTATATCCATGTTGTGCGTGTTAGAGTAAAAACTTATATCTGGTCTTCGCCATGCTTTAGCTAGTCCCGTCTGAAACTGCTCTCGATAAGTTTGTTCTACTTGAATATTTTCATACTCAAATTCGCTTTTAAGCAAATTTGATATAGTCGCTTTATAGTCTTTATGTTTTTTACTTTCTTTTATTCCATTGTAACTAATTGCCTTTAGTTCACTATCGGTGAGGCTTGTTGTGCTTTTCACAGGACAATCTTCTGAACCGATAGGGTGTTTAAAATGATGTTTTTGCGATGAAGTACCGGCAAGTATTAAAGGCTGAAAACATGTAGCACATAGTATACTTCCAAGCCCTTCTGGCTCTCTTAGAAAGCGTCTAAGCTTAAATAGACCTGCTTCATCTATAGATAGAATTTCATTAGAGGAATAACTTTTACCCTCGACAGGTAAAAAAACTTTAGAGACTGTAGACATAAACTAACTTATTAATTCCATTTAAAATATTCACTCTCAGTAATCTATCCCTTAAAACTTACAGTAGCAAGCATTAGCGTTGGATAGACAAGTCTAAACCATGAGCTAAACTAAAAATAAACCACTCTTAGGGAAATAATATGAGTATTAAACCAGGTCCAAAACCTAAAGCTGACTCTACAGGTAAAACTGATAAGCGAAGACGTGTTACCCCAGAGAATAAAAGTAAACATCCTAGCCTTAAAAAACACGATCACAAAAAGGGTGAATAAGATTAAAATTATTATTCGGCTTTAGAACAAAAGACCCCAGCGTTTGCTGGAGGTCTTTTTATTTAGCCTCTGCCTTTTCGGCAGTTAAAAGTCACAAGATGTGGTTGTTTACTTCCTGGCCTAACTTCAGCTGCCTACTCGGCAGTTCACAATTCGCTTAGGACTTATACCCATAGCTTTACATTTTCAGCTACCTACTCGGCAGTTCACACAGTAACCCGAAGAGAAGTAAAGTCAGGTCAATTTCCAGCTACCTATTCGGCAGTTCACTATTAAAAATAGTTTAAATTTCTATAAATACCAAACCGTTAAATGAATTTAAATTATTTACCCTTACCTTAATAAACCTGATAACTCATTGAAAATTACAGGGTGTTTTAAAACTATTAAAAAAGGGTATTCAAAGAGGGAACTGTACCTTGAAATGTTTGATTTGTAGCAAAACCATAATTGTTAAACTGATTTTTTAAGGATTCAGCTTTTTCAATTTTTTGTATGTGAAGTATAAAATTTTCCCCGTTGCCTTTGCTTGATACGGGTATTGAATGAAAGTGGCCTATGTCTTTTGCCTCAAATTTATATTCAGGATTATAAACCTCACCTCTGGCTTCAGCTCTTTTTTTAGCGCGTTTTAACCGCCTTTGCTTTTCGCCAACAAAAGCTTTAGCTACTGATTGGTTGCGAATAAACATAACCTCATTTTGCTCTGTTGGTACATCAAGTATTTTTGATAAATAAAACAACTTGTCATGAGCCATCATCTCAAAATAGCTTTGCTGAGATAGATTAGTTAATTGCTTTTTATCTGTTGATACAAACGCTATTTGATTGCCTATCGTTTGCTCATTCCATTTAGGAAAACACACACCAATATTACTTATTTCACGTGAACTCATAAACCCATGCAACATGCCAATACAACGCCCAGCAAGAAGACTTACATCACAATTTTTGGGTAAATAAGTAATGGTAAAATAATAGCGCTTCAAGCTTTACTCCTTTGGAACAAGCCACCTTTAATCAGCACTGCCGCAATAAAATGGATTGCGTCTGATTCATCACTTTGCCCTAAACCATGCTTTTCCATGTGCTTAATATGCAAAGCAATACGCGGGAGTAATGAATAAAAGTCTGAATGGGTCTTAGGTGTCCTGTGTGCAACTAATATTTGCTTATCTGCGCCATACTCATGAGTGCGTATAGGTTTGTAGCCTCCCTCATACCAATCATCAATAGTTTGAATCGCAGCCCCTACTTTTTGTGAGTTTAAACTTGCTGCTTTTTTATCGCCTACTTGAGTGTATGCAAGTTGTTTAGATGACATGCCCTGTTCAACAGTATCTACAAACTTTTGACTTGGGTGAACCTCTTGGCTAAATGCATTTTTAATTTTTGCGGTTATATCTAAATAACAGTAGCTTTGAGGGTTACTAAGCCCTTCTTGAATAGCTTCTGATAATGTTATTAGCGCTGTTTGATTATTTTGCCAATTGCCCTGCCACTTTAGCTTTTGTATACCTTCAACAACAATCGGGGCTGCATGTTCAGTAAGCACTTCTATATCAACATTCGGTGATTGACGGTTACGCCAAAGCCAGTTTCCCATCAGTATATTTTTAGCGTAACGGGTAGCAACTTCATTAAGGCCATTGTGCTTTTTATAGGTTTCAAAAAAACGTTTTAACCAATAAATAACTTTAGGATCATCACAAACATGAGGCTCAATACTATTGGCCTCAACCCTGAGTGAAAAACGACAAAATAGCTCTTTTACTGTTGGAGGCACGTAGCACACATCAATTGTTTGAGGGTTTCCAAAAGCAAGATCTTGTGGCGCTAAATTTTTAGCCACATTTTGCTTTTGATAGGCATCGCCAAATCCTGATTTTTGCCCAACTAATTTATTTTGTTCTATTTGTAGCGGTTCAAAATCAGACTCTGGTGTTTTATAAAAAAACACTGCTTTGCTGGGTGAAAGCGAACGCGAGTAACTTAAGTGCCGAGGTAATTGCATTATTCATACTCAAACTTAGACTTTTTCATAAGCATAGACTCTTTTTGAACATCCATAACCCAAAATGCGTCATGAAAGAACTGCTTAGCCCCTGCATACTTAACTGACGTATTGCTAACACACTCTAACAACCCAATTACGGGCTCAGCATAACAATGGTTCTCATGTAATGCTCCACCTCGCTTTACGGGTTCTTCAAGCGCAGCAAAGCCAATTGCAGCGGGTCTTAGATTAAAGTTATCGTTAAGGGCATCAATTAATTGTTCAAAACTTTTAACTACTTTTTTTGAAGGATATAACCAACTGCCATTTGACGATTTTGCTTTAAGTTTTTTAAACAGCTCACTCGGTTTAGTATGCACATGACACCAATCTATATTTTGGTATAACGAAGGTGGATGCATAATTCCACCTGCAAATGAAGATGGTAGTGCGGGCTTTAAAAGTTGACTGTTTAATTTATTAAGCATCTCAATATTTGGTACAAAAAGTCTAAAGACTAAATCGAGTGTTATATCGCATTTAGGTTTATCGATAATTCCTGATCTTATTACATGACTACGCCCTGCAACTTGTTTTAACTTGCTTGGCTCAGGTAATGGTTTACCTGTATGTAATTGATAGTTTTCAATGTAAATGGCACTACCAATACACTTAATTGAAGGGTCTATAAAATTTTTTAGCTTACGCTCAAAGTTATGAGCAAGCCCATTTAAAGCAGTAAGTGACGGCATACCTTGAATATACGAGTTAGCCATTGCCTCGGCATCAAACACTCGCATATCTTGGCAATGTACATACACTATTTGCTCATCATTTAATGTTTCTTCAGTTGCACACTGAGTAAACACATAGTTTAACTGCGTTTTAAACAGCCCCATTAAATTAGGGTGATATGCAAAGCGTTTGAGCTTACTTAAATTACCAAGGCTTTCATTTAGTATGTTACTAAATTGGCTAATACAGTTAGTAATACTCTGATCTAAATAATGCTTTGCCCAATCAGGGTAAGATTGCTCTCGAGCGTTATTTTTAGCTTCAAGAATGTTATCAAGCCATAACTGCAAACTAACACGGACTTGCCTAATAGCCGCTACTCGCGCTAATCGTTTTTGCCTCAATGTATTAAACTGCTTAATGTCTACCAATACCAAAAGCGCCTGTTGAAATTGACTACTTAATAGCGCACGAACTTTAAATGCTTTCTCAATATCATTATTGGCTACTTTAGAGCGGTTAATAGCCTTAGAATATGTTTTAGGGAAGTAGCGCAACACTCTTAAATTACCACCTACTGAGCTTGCTAAGTCGCCAACATTGGCAGGTCTTGAGTGCTCAACTAAACCAGAGTTTAATTTACGCTCTGTTGTTAATTGCTGAATTTTAGCTAGCATTGCGTGGCTTACTACAGGCGTAACCGCAAGGTAGCTTTGCAGGTATGGCATTTGTAATTGTAGTGAAAAAGAGCTCACTTCTAACGGGAGCTCTGCTACTGGCAATTGGTGTTTTATTTTACCAGCTATGTCTAAAACCGCCTTTTTTGTGAAACCGTATGCTCTGATAAAATCAATCCAGACAGGCTCTTCAGTAATTAATAACTTTGCTAAACAAGTCACTTTACCTTGCCAAATAAATAAGGTTAAAAATAGCTTTGCATGATTAATTTCAGCACTGTTGTGCGACCAACCAAAACTCAACGGTAATGACCGACTGCAAATACCTGCAATATCTTCACTTACTACCATACTAATTAAACGTTGATGGCTTACTCGTATATCAGGATATTTTAAATTATGAGTATGAAACCATTTAACTTCGTTTATGCACTTACTCAGTAACACTTCATCGCGTAATACACTTTTAGCGGCTCTTAAACTTGTTAAATCATCAATTTCACTTTGTTTATAAACTAGGTTAATGAGCACAGTCAGCGCTTGTTCTTCAAAGCCATCTACCGCAATGCAAGGCGTGTATGGCGCAAATAACTTTCTAAGTGCTGTGGTTTTTTCTTTTAGTGATTCAATTGCAAATGCATCTTGTAAGTTCATAAGTTACCACGGCGCTATAAATTGTTTTTTTGTTTGAGGCTTTTCAGCTGCGAATGCTTGCTGTAGCTCTATAACTTGGCGTAAATAAAATACATAGCTATCAGCTCTGAGCTGTTCGTTCTTTTTTTGTGGATAAGCACAGCTTAAAAAGCCTTCTTGATGAAGCCTATAAACTTGCTCTGTTGTGGTGTTTAACAATACTGCGGCATCAAAAGTGCATAGCAGTAAGTCAGCAATATTTGGATGTTTAGCTTTAGGGTTACTATCAACTAATTCAACAAAGTATTTAATAATCTCATCAAGTACTTTGTTTTTACGGTTACTTGTTGCTGCAATTTGACAATCACGAAGTAAATCGCCATATACAGAGTTAAACTTAGTTTTATTAAAAGGGTTAAGTTGTTTGAGCCGCGCATTGTTTGTAAGTATATCTAATTCAGTGGTAAACCCATCAGGCCAAGCACTAAAATACCCCACAAAGGTACAACTAAAGTCAGCGTCGCTTATATCAAGTTGTTTAACTTTCGCAAACCACGATATTAACCCGACTATTTTTTGGCTGTGATTACCTGCAAGAGCAATTGCAATTTTAAAGTCTGCATCGTTTAACTGTTCACTATTGGTTAGTTTACAACCGCAATTACATTCTAGAAACGCCTCAGAAGCTCTGTAATAAATTAAGTTATGGCATTCACCACAATGTGTGGCTAATTGTGTCTTATGCTTATGGCACGCTTTATAGGGCTTTAAATGCCAATAAAAAGGAATATATGAAGACTCATACAAGCATTCAATACAAACAGGTATGTTATCAGTGCGAAGTAGTTCAAGGGGAATAGTCAGTTCATTACGGCTTACTGCTGCTAGGTTGCCAAATTTAAAGTTGCTGCGCCGACATGCAAGCTCAAGAATGTCACCAGCATTAACATCTGCTAATTGGGCTACTAACCTGAGCGCTCTTATTCTAAAGCTGCTCGCTTGCCTAGCATGATAAACATCAACTTTACTCAGCTCTAACGGCAACGCACCTTCAAGATCATGATCTTGCTCTGCAAGCCATTGCCACAAAATATCAGCAAGCTCACTATAGCCATCGTATGAGTTATCCCTTGCAAGCCTTAGCAAATAGCTTTCAAGCGCCTCATCTGGGTAAGGTTTTGTTTGAACTAAAAAATGCATCGCCAACCTAAACTAAGAAAATCTTAGTTTAGGTTTAGGCTAAATAAATTAGATAGTCAAAAATAATTATCGTTAAATCATTCGTACTTCACAAAAGTACAATATCTGATACTGTAGAGAGCGTTACGGCATTTCTAAAGGATGTATTAATAGCCAGTAACATAATAAAAACTCAAATTTAAAAATACAAAGCTAACTTATAAGGAGATTCTTATGGCTTGTAACTGCTGTGGCAAAGCTTTAAATAGCGGTATGGTTCAAAAGAAAGACTCATCAACCGGTCAAAAGTTTAAATCATGCCCTCATTGTTCTGACGCTAATGGTTCTGAACATATATTCCACCCATATCCGGCTTCTTTTGGAATTACTCCTGCTCGTAAAACAGCTCGCAACCCTGATGGATATCAAAGCTATTGCAGTGATTGTCGAAGATTAAAAAAGGGCGTTGCTTCGAAAGCTTTTCACAATGGCCGTTTGTGTAGCACACTTTAGCTAAAGAGATTTAATGCAAGTACATAAAGATGATGCGGTAAATTGGTTATCAACACTTTCAACCGAAAGTGTTGATCTTTTAATTACCGACCCACCCTACGAATCATTAGAAAAACATCGAAAAATAGGAACGACCACTCGCTTAAAAGTAAGTAAATCGTCAAGTAATCAATGGTTCGACATATTTCCAAATAGTCGCTTTGAAGAACTACTAATTGAAATTTACAGAGTGCTTAAAAAAGGTTCTCATTTTTATCTATTCTGCGATCAAGAAACAATGTTTTATATTAAGCCAATAGCTGAAAACGTAGGTTTCAAGTTTTGGAAGCCAATAATTTGGGATAAAGTGACTATTGGAATGGGTTATCATTACAGAGCTAGACACGAATATATTCTTTTTTTCGAGAAAGGTAAGCGTAAGTTAAATGATCTAAGCGTGCCAGACATCCTCACTTGTAAAAGAGTATATAGGGGCTACCCTACTGAAAAACCAGTTAAGTTAATTGAAACGCTTATCTCTCAAAGCAGTAATGAAAATGAACTCGTCGTCGATCCTTTTTTTGGCTCAGGAGCTACTTTAGTAGCAGCCAATAACTTAAATCGACAAGCTATCGGATGTGATATTTCAGAATCTGCCCATTCACACCTAAAAGGTCGAATCACATAAGCAGTTATTGATTGTGTGATTCGATAAAATCCCAAACCGTTTCACAAAGCGAAGTAAGTTCTGGCGTTAACTTCCAATCATCAGACTCATTCATTAGTGAAATTGCAGTATGACAGAATTTAACTTTGTCTTTAATTGTACCTGATTTGTCAGAATAGAATTTCCGTTCAAGTCCATCAGCTTTGTCGACATAGCGCTCTAGTACTTCACCAATACCATACTTATTAGATTTGAATAACTCTTCCTTCATATTTTCAAATCTGTCGATATTACTGCCAGTTCTCAGTTTAAAAGTATCCCATCTAGCCTTAGCTGTATCAATCAAAATATCAAAAGGTATGTAGTTTTCAATTTCCTTATATTCGAGTAAGTAAAATGCCTCACTCAAAGCTTTTCGTAAGCTTTCAACACGTTCACCCTTTCCTTCGATATCTGCATCAGCAATTAATAAGATATTTCTGTTGAGTCTTTTAGCAGGAGTTTCATTACCATCGTTTTCAACATCATCACTGAAATCCCAGTGAGTGATATTACTGCCTTGGTACTCTGTAAAAACAAAATGAAGATTTTCATGATAACTTTTCAGCTTACTTTTCTTATCTTCATCTTCGAGCTCTTCGATGTATTTATTTAGATAGGCTCGCAAGTATAATTTATCAGTAACGCCCTCCACCCATATTGAACAATTAGCAAGGAGTACCGACGATGCACGTACACCAAGCTCATTAAGTAACTCACCATAATCTAATGAAGCTTGTACTATACTCTCACCGTTTACCCTTGAAACTTGTTGAATAGAAATATCATCACGTTCTTGAACTAAGTCTAGAAAGTGATTTGAATGGGTAGTCATAAAAAACAAGTGTTCTTTATGCTTTGCAAATGTCTCAATCAGAGTTCTTTGAAGACCTGCATGCAGAAAATGTTCTGGCTCTTCTATAAAAAATATTGTTGGTTTTTCAGCCATGAAAACTTTATAGGTCAATAATATTATTGATTGAATACCGTCACCCAAATCATAAATTGGCCTGTCTTCATCATCACCTTCTTTGACATATACGACATGCTTATCAAGCATCGGAACCAAAGATATATCCCTGCCAAAAAAAAAGTTTTCCGAAAGGTAGTTTTCATAGTCTCGAACTTTTTGTCTTTTATCAAAAGAGCCAAGTAAGTGTTCCGTCAAGTCTTTGTAAAGGTTATGACCTGTAAAAACCTCACACTCATTCTGATTCATATTCGAGAAATAATCTAATTTGGTCCTCTGTTCAAAAATATCTAACTCAGCAACATGTCGAAGGCCTCTGAGGGTTGGAATATAAATTTTTGACCAATTTGAGGGCTTGTACAAAGATATTAAGTCTTCAATTTGTTCTGCATTGCTTATATTTTGGATCAAGTTCAACATGGCTTTATAAAAGCCACTTTCATCAACAGAGCTCGAGCGAGTAGGATTATAAAGACTACCTTTATAAGAATCAGCTATAAGTCCATTAATATCATTAACTTTACTTAAGTTTTCTTTTAAAAAATCAGATAGTTTCCCTTTGTTCATAAATCCAAAAAGGTCAAAACCTGTCGAGTTATTACTACGCAAATATTGTGATATTTGTTTTGATAATTCTGAAACAGGAAGTATCTCTAAATCGAAAACCCAATTGCTGTAATTATCTTTAAATAAGCTTCGTAGCTCTCTACTTTTACCAGAGTTATTTGGGCCGATAAAAAATGTCATTTGCCTAACACCTTCTAAAACCCAAGACTCTTCTGTACTTTTTCCAATTTTTGAAATGAGATTAGCTTTTACTTCCATGTCCAAATAAACCTTAAGTTTTATCAGAATTAAGTGAGTTTAAAATTCTGATTTGTTCTTCTTTTTTTAACTTACCCAAAGCACAAATTAGCTCAGATAAGATGTCTTCCTCACAATAAAAGAAAGCTACTGGCACATCTAGCTCTTTAGCTATGCGTTTCATAGTTAAAAAATCAGGGGCATGTTTGCCTTTTTCGTATTGGTTCATGCGAGCACTAGCCGTGTTTGGCTCCATTCCTAAAGCCATACCTAGCTGTTGCTGAGTAAGGCCTGCTGCCTTTCTTGCAGATTTTAGGCGTGAAGGTGTTGGAGTTTCCATGTGAACCTTAGCTATAAATTATATCTTGCTAAGATTCTCTTAGTATCTAACTCATAAGTGTACTAAGGATATTTTAGTTTTGAAACAGATACAAAAATGTCCGTACTTACTTTCCCACTTCAACTACTAGAACATGTAAGTTTAAATAGTTATTTTCATACTAGTGTTGGAGTTTTAAAAATTAACTCGACATCAGTTGTGCCTTAATGTGCAGATACTGGTAGGTCACCAATTGATGAAAATCAGGTGTTTGCTCAACACTTTTTTGGACAAAAATGAGTTAGAGCCAACGGGCGGCTCAATACAATTTCATAAGGTGGTAACGCTCTTATTAGATATTAGACCTCGCCTCTTTTAGGCTTAAGCTGAGTTTACTTGTTAGAAGTTGTACTTTTTTTAACATCCTCTACTAACCTAGGTATCATTTGTTCAACAGAGGCTAGCTGAGTGCCTATATCCAAACTACCTTTCTCTGCTATCACCTCAATATCAGAGAATAACTCTCTTAATTTGTTAGCGCTTATTTCACCACACATCCCTTTTAACGCATGCGCTATTTGACGGACTTCTTCACTATTCCCCTGTTTGTGTTGCTCTATTAGTTGCTGCACTTTAATAGGTGCTTTTACAACAAACACTTCACAAATTTTGTTTAGTAAGACTTCTTTATTTAATAATCGTACAAGGGCTTGTTCGCGGTCCCACAGTTTTTCTTCTTTGAGTTCATTTCCGGCAAGAGGAATTGCTTTAGATTGCCCCTCGTAGCTTGATAACGACCATTTGACGACCTTTTCTAATACTTTAACTGCCTCAATTGGCTTACTCACATAATCACTCATCCCCACAGCTAAGCATTTTTCCTTTTCACCAGCCATAGCGCTTGCGGTCATTGCAATGATAGGAATATCAATAAACGACTCTCCTGCTTTTCCTGTGCGTATTTTTTCACATACTTGATAACCATCTAAAATTGGCATTTGGCAATCCATCAGTATGCAGTTTATTTGCTTCTCATTTGTGTTGAAATGATTTAAAAGTTCAATTGCATCTTGTCCATTACTTGCTGTTAAAATATTTATAGGCAGCTCATCTAATGCGCCTTTAGCAACTTCAATGTTGATTTCGTTATCGTCGACAATCAATATTGTACAATCTTTTAATTGCTCAGTGACATCATCTGTAACTTCAAAGCTATTGGTTTCAGAAAGTAGATATAATGGCTCACTTTTTGGCACTTCGTAGCCAGCTACTTGCACCAGCTCTGTTTGGGTTATAGGTTTGGTGATTTGAGATACTTTTGATGCAATACCTTTAGGGAGTGGATTTCCTGGTTGATGAAGTGTTATAAACTGAGCACTTTGGTTATAATCGCTTAAAACTTCAATGATTGAACCTATGTTATTCGTTGTATCATCTTCATAGTCTAAGAACACGTAATCAAAAGCTTTGTTTTTATGTGCACCAAGCTCTGCCATAGAGCATGTGCTGACAATACCGCCTAGCAAACTAATTGTCTTATCCAAGACTTCCCAAATATTCTGATTACTGCTCGCCACCAAAATAGCTTTATTCTCGTAGCATTTTTCAGTAACTTGAAAGTTCTCTCCATTGCAGCGAACTTTAATATTGAAGGTGAAAGTACTGCCCTGATTTAAAGTTGAACTGACAGAAATGTCTCCATCCATTAATTGACATAATTGTTTACAAATAGACAAGCCAAGTCCGCTCCCCCCAAACTTTTCTGATATTGCCGTACTTGCCTGCTGAAACGCATCAAATAATTGTCCTTGCGTACTAGGCGCTATCCCTATTCCCGTATCTTGGACATTCACTTTTAAATCATATAACTTTTCCGATATGCGCTCAGAACTAACAGTGACTTTTATATAGCCTTTGTCAGTAAATTTTATCGCGTTACTGATTAAGTTATTTAAAATTTGGCTGAGTCTGAGCGGATCTGTTTTAATATTCTCACAGTTTAAGTCACTGGTATCTAAATATACATTTAACCCTTTATCAAAGGCTCGAATAGCACTTGATTCAACTAGTCTTTCAATTAGTAGTTGTAGATTGATTGTTTTAAGATTTAGATCCAGTTTACCTGCTTCAATCTTAGATAAATCAAGTATGTCATTAATTAATAGATTTAAATTTGATGCACTTAGATCCATCATTTCAACAAGGTTTCGTGATTTATCAGACAACTCTTCTCGTTTTAAAATATTTAAAGTGCCAATGACCCCATTCAATGGAGTTCGAAGCTCATGACTTATGTTCGATATAAATGCGCTTTTAATATCGCTATGCTTGATCGCATCATCTTTAGCCTCTGCAAGTGCCTGAGTACGCTTTCTAACTTTCGCTTCTAGCTCTGTATTTAATCGTTTTACTTTTATTTCAGCTTCTTTTTCTTTTGTTATATCTCTAATAATTAAAGCAAGTCCAATTAAAGTACTTTGTTCAGAAAATACGGGACTAACAGATATCGCAAAATGAAACGTTGTTTCGCCAAATTGTTCGGAGAATTCATCTTTAATTTGTGATTTTGAGCTTTGTATATCATTAATGTAGGTCTGGGTGGGTAATTTTGAGAGAAACTCAATGTCTATTGCTGGTTTCCCTAATGCTGTCACTTTAGAAATTGATAACAAACGCTCCGCTGTATTATTTATACTTGTTAACTCACCCTCTAGATTTAACCCAACGATTGCATCGATTGACCCATCAACTATTGCAGATGCTTCTCTGCGAGCTTCCGCTAATAACTGACTCCTCGTTGCATTTCTATAAAACATTATAAGTAATATGGAAGTGAAAACACCAATAGCCGCTAGGAAGCCATAAGTGATTTCACGTTTCTCATTAACTAACATTTCTACGTATTTTTCAGGTACTAAAAGATTAAAGTTAATATATCCATATTTATTCCTAGGTCTTGTTTTCACTTTTGTAGAATGTACATAAAACTGCAAGTTAGGGTTAAGTTTTGATGTTACCGTGTAGAGCCCTTGATATTGAACTTTCTGACTATAAACTTTTTCCCACGTTAGGTCTGGGTTTAAATCTCGTGAAAATTGATAGTCTTCTACAGGATGGTAAATAAAGTCACCTTCAGAGCTACTAATAATTAAATCAGAGTAGTTAAAAACGGTTCGTTTAAGATTATCAATGAGTGCATTAGCATTTACATTCATAATTAAAAATGCATACCGCTTTCCTTTATCACTAAAGACGGGAATAGAAAAACGTAACATTGGCTGGTAAGGAAAAACCACTTCACCAAATTCTTTATTTAAAGTGAGTGGTGACATGTAAATTTGATTCGTTTCAAGTTGAGAGCTTGGTAAAAAATATGGCTCACCACTTTTAGCCTGCAATGAGTAGTCAGGCACAGCCTCTACAGA
Organism: Pseudoalteromonas sp. L21; assembly: GCF_021728035.1. Taxonomy (NCBI): domain Bacteria; kingdom Pseudomonadati; phylum Pseudomonadota; class Gammaproteobacteria; order Alteromonadales; family Pseudoalteromonadaceae; genus Pseudoalteromonas; species Pseudoalteromonas sp. L21. The sequence goes on from NZ_JAKKCV010000001.1 coordinate 253,817, forward strand.
TGCGCCTACTCTTTGCACGCGTATTAACTCTCTACCCTCGGCAGTAACAGCAATAACACGAAGTTGCTCAACTGCAAGGTTATTTTCCATAAAGCCAATAAATATGGTTTCTAGACGTTCTTTCCACTGGTTGTATGTAGTACCATCGTATGGATCAATTCCATCATTAAATTCAGCTCTTGGTAATCCCGATATAGGGGGAGTTGAGTATAAAAAGCGGAGATCTGATTTTGACTCAGCAATTGAACTAGTTACTATTTCTTTTAAGCGCTCTTGTGTCTCAGTAAACTCTTGATCAATTGACCCTAAAACATCACTTTTAACGTGTCCTTCAAAAAAATAAACTGCAAATAAGGCAAAAATAAAAAACACAAAGGAAACTATTGTTAAAAATACCTTCGAACCAACTAAACTTGCACCACCTTTATTATAAATATCCATACTATGTCCGCTTAATATTTGTTCTACACCACTTTAGCAAGATAGACCTCAAAGCGTCATACTCGAGTGGCTTTGCGATATAATCATCCATTCCGGCATCAAAACAGCGCTGCTTATCTGCACTTAATACATTAGCAGTTAAAGCAATAATTGGTGTATGTTTGAAAGCAGAAAACTCTCTAATTTTTACAGTGGCTTGCGGACCATCTAATACTGGCATTTGCATATCCATAAAGATAATATCAAATACACCTAGTTCACATTGTTCAACAGCTTCCTGACCATTGTTTGCCATATTTATAGAGGTAATATTAAATTCATTGAGCATCGCTTCAATCACTATCTGATTAATGTCATTATCTTCAACAACAAGCGCATTAATATTCGATAAATCTATATCTTCTTTAGGTGTAGTTAATGAAGCATCTTTATGATCTAAGTCCATTGAAGATAGTGTGCGCTTTGCTAACAGAGAAAAATAAAAATGAGATCCTTCTCCTAGTGTACTTTCGACTTGTAGAGGTGCTTCCATCAAATCTAATAATTTGTTTGATATAGTGAGGCCCAACCCTGTACCACCAAAACGCCTTGTGATAGAAGTATCTGCCTGAGAAAATGCTTCAAATAGTGTATTCAAGTGTTCACTTGCAATCCCGATCCCTGTGTCTGATACATTAAACGTAAGCTTTACTTCATCAAGCCCAATCTCTTGTATGTTTACAGTTAACGAAACGCTTCCTCTCTCTGTGAACTTAACAGCGTTACCCAGTAAATTTATCAATACCTGCTTTAAGCGCGTTTCATCGGCCAAAAAAGCCAGTTTTTCAACTTCCGGAGTTGTAGAGATATAAAGCTGAATATTCTTACTATCTGCTTGCTCCTGAAATAGGTGTTTAAGCTCCTCTAAAAGATAGCTTAAATCTACTGGTTCAGACTCAAGCTCAATTTTTGAAGCCTCAATTTTACTCAAATCAAGAATATCGTTGATAATAACTAATAAGCTAGCGCCAGAAGACTGTATGAGGTGTAGCATTTTGCTTTGTTCTGGTGTGAGAGTCGTGCGGCTTAGCTGGCGAGCCATTCCTAAAATACCATTCATAGGTGTTCTAATTTCATGGCTCATGTTTGCTAGAAACTCTGACTTAACTTTTGTTGTATGCTCAGCACTTTGCTTCGCTTCAGATAGATCTTTACTTAGTTCTCTAAACTTATTAGCCGCCTTGGCTAAAATACCAATTTCATCCTTTCGTTTTAAATCATAAATCGGTGCTTCCAAATCTCCATCTAAGAAATGTGTGAAGCTATTTGTTAAGCGTTTTATCCCACGTGTAATTTGCAGGTGAAAAAATAAAGATAGAACGACAATGTATATAACAACCATTAAAGCAAGTACATTTAAAATGCTCTCTGTCATTGTAACCGCTTGTTGTGCATTCCGTTTTATTTGTTTTAGTTGAGTTAACGAATCTTCCCTTAAGCTATTTGCAAGCGTACTAAATTCAATTGCATCGCCTGCCATAACAACATTAACTAAGCTCAAATAGTTTCGATTAGCTTGAACACTTTTTGAAAAAACCACCCGATAATGGCTTACGAAATTGAGCATTTTTTCAAATTTAGTATTATCAGCTCCATTTTCAGATAACGTATCCAGTATTTTTTCAACGGATGCTCTTTTGGCATACTCTTTTTTTGTTAAAAATTGAATTGCATCATGATGCAGCACATGCCAAAGATTAAGGTATTCGGCAATTAGCAACTTATCATTTGTATTAATCGTCTTTGTTTTCAAATCGTCTAGAAGTAAAACTGCATTCAGATAAATTTGGGGTAACTCTTTTTCAATTAAGTTATTTCGTTGTGTAAAGCGAAGTTTCAATACTTTTAAATTATCACCATAACGACTTACTAGCTGCGTCATTCCATTTATGTGAGCTTTCGTTCTTCCTACAGTATTTTTTAAAGTAATTTCAGCTAATCGACTTTCAATACTTTCAAAATTTACCATTATTTTTTTAAAAACGGGGGCACTACCTGATGCTCCGTAAACTGAGATATCCCTTTGCATCTCAACAATATCTTTATTGATTTTTAAAATATCTACCGAATAATTACTAATGCTAGCGATATCATTGAAAGAGTCTTCGATGGTTTTCAGCCTTTGATTCATAATCAAATAACTAACACTCATGGCGATTAAGACAAGTGCCATCGCTAGTGACATTTTGGCAGCAAGAGATTTTGAAAAAAAGCTCAACAAATTACTTCCTTATGCATTAAGTAGTTCATACCACTTATCTAAACTGTAGTCATAATTTGGCATCACGGTATTCCAAACAGCGATGTTTGAAAAGCGTTTAATATAGCTGCCACCATCCCTTACTTCGCCAGCTTTAACAGATACTTTACCATCTGTTCCCTTCAAGTCAGTTGATGCTTCTTGTCCTTCATACCAATAGTTCCACTCAGGTTTCGACATAAGCGGTTGGCTTCGGCTAGGGTTAGAAATGTAATATCCTTGCCTTGCTATAAATGCGCCTGGGTAGCCGGATAACCACCAGTTCATATACTCATACGCTGCATCTTTAACATGCCCATGGGTATTTTTTGATAAACACATAACTCCATGCCATGCTCTGTATCCTTCTTTTGGCGATGCATAAGTTACTGGAATGCCTTGCCCATTTAGCGCACTGACACCTGGTGAGAACATACTTTGAATGGTCACTCGGTTCATTTTCATAAAATCAACAGATTGCGGTACTGACGTCCAAAAACCTGAAAAATGACCTTGCCGTTTCTTTTCAAATAAAATAGTAAATAATTGGTCAATCTCGGCAATAGTCATATTGCCGAAATCATTAAATTTCATTAATCCTTTAGCTTGAGCAGCTAGAGCAGCGTCAAAAATACCTATTGTTGGTGCATTAACTAAGGCTACTTTCCCTTTATTCTTTTCATCTAATAACCATGCCCAGGATTCTGTTTCGTAAGGGATACCTTTTTCAATAACATTCGTGTTATAGCCAAATGAATCGACATTATGTACATATGGCATGAAGCTAATTAATTTGGATGGTGTTGCTCCTAACGAACCATCTGCCTGTGCATAAAGCAGCTTGTTTGGTGAATCGCCTGCGCCTAACTTTGCATCCGGTACAATTTTGCCAGTCTTGGTAAGTGGGTTTATTTCATCCCAATAAACGAGTCTATCAACCTCGATTGGCTGAATTGCATCTGCTTGCCACAAAATATTAATAGAGTCAGACCATTGCTCAAACAAATCAAAAGAACTAGGGTCTGCTGCTGCTTTTTGTAAAACGGCGGCACTCCCCATAGGCGTAAACTCGATGTTTATACCTAGCTCGCGCATTGCTCTCTGTCTAAGCTCTTCTTGCAACGTAACATGTGTTCCCATTACACGAAGGGTTACTTTGTTCTTTGCAAAAACATAGGGGGCTTTAAACGCAAGTGATGATGCCGCAGCACCAACACCGAGTGTTTTTAGAAAATCTCGACGCTTTTGGGAATGTTCCATTGTATTTCTTGGTAAGTTAACAATCTCCAAAGTATAGGCTATGTTCCTGAGGTTTCTACAAAAAGCGGTAAGAAAAGCCTAAATCAATCACAAAAACTAAGCCTAAAACAGTTTCGCCCATCACTTTTAGCCGCATAAAGCGCTTTATCTGCGCAATTAATTAGCTCATCAAAGCTCACCTTATTTTGGTGCTCGTAGATAACCCCACCGATACTGACTGTCGCGCGGCCCCATAAAGACTTAACATGCGGGATATTAATCGCCTCAAGCTCTGCTGTAATACGATCACATATGAATTTAACACCTTCGAAGTCAGTGTATGGTAGTATGATAAGAAACTCCTCCCCACCATATCGTATTGCTATATCTTGAGGTCGTTGAATAGAACGCTCAATAACATCAGCAATTAGTTTCAGGCAAGCATCTCCTTGCGGGTGCCCGTATTGATCGTTGTATAACTTAAAGAAATCTAGATCAAGCATTAGCAAACTGAACGGTTTCTTCTCTCTTGAAGTTTGTTTAAAAACATTAGCAACTTCAAGGTCTAAATAGTGCCGATTAAATAAGCCTGTCAATGGATCTTTATAGGTAAGCTCTATTAGTTTTTCTAATCGAAGCTTATTCTCTAAGTGATTTTTTGTACGATGTATCAACGTGGATGCTGTGATGGGTTTACCAATAAAATCAGAAGCACCAGCTTCCCAGCATGCATTTTGGTATTCCGTGTCGTAAGTCGAAGTGATGAAAATTATTGGGATATTTTCGAATGTAGCTTTAGCCTTAAGTCGCCTACAAATATCCAGACCACTTATATCCGGTAAATTAATATCTAGTAAAATCAAATCTGGAAGTAAATCCTCACAGGCTTCTAAAACAGCCTGACCAGAAGAGTATGCATCCACGGAAAAATGATCTTCTAAAATAACTCCTAAACTTAGCCTTACCATCTCATCATCGTCAACGATGAATACTTTACATTGTGATAAGGGCTTTAAACTTAAGGGCATAATATTCCTTCAACCTTACTACTTTGTATTAGTTTGTTAGCCTTGTCGATATTCAAAGGCTTACTTAGTAAATAACCTTGACCAATTTGACAACCAAGCTCTTGCAGTCGATCTTTTTGCTCTAAAGTTTCAATCCCTTCAGCCACAATTTGCAGTCCTAGTGAATGAGCTAATTCAATTATAGTAGTAACAATATTAAATGCTTGAGCATCATCAAGCATATCACGAACAAAAGACTGATCTATTTTCAGCACATCTAATGGGAATAATCTTAAATATGAAAGGCTTGAGTATCCAGTACCAAAGTCGTCAAGAGCAATACTCACTCCCATTCCAGATATAAGCTTTAATTGACTTACAGTATAATCAAAGTTTTCAATCAAGGCCGATTCTGTCACTTCTAACTCTAAATAACGACTTGGTAATTGGGTTCTTTCAAGAATTTCGGCAACAGTATCTACAAGTTTAGTATCTGTGAATTGTTTAGCAGATATATTTACTGCTACTTTAATAGGCAGACCTTTATCAAGCCAAGTTTTCGCTGCAATACAGCTCTTTTCAAGAACTTGTTCTCCTAAGCGAAAAATAAGCCCCGTTTCTTCTGCATATTCAATAAAGTGAACAGGAGAAATAAAGCCACCTTGCCCATCTTTTAAACGAACTAAGCTTTCTACACCAATCAGTGTGTCAGTGTTTAAATCATATTTAGGTTGATAATGAACTTCGAGATCATTTTCTTCTAATGCCTTTCTTAGCTTATTTCCAACCTCAAGGCGCCTATTCATTTCAATCTGTAAATCGTCACTAAAGTAAAAGTAACTATTTGCAGATTCATTCTTTGCTTTATACATTGCAGAGTCTGCATGACGAAGCATCTCTTCAACGCTTGAAGCATCGTCAGGATACACACTTATACCTAAACTTGCTGTAAGCACATGTTGTTCACCACCAGACCTGAAAGGTTTGCTAATAACATTGAGAACTTGATTAACAAGAGGCTCTAGGCTTAATGAGTTAGCTGAATGAGGAACAACGAGTGCAAACTCATCCCCACCAACACGTGCGACAGTAATATCGTTACATGCAAATAAATCTAAACTATGACCAATATGGGCAATTATCTCATCACCAACGTGATGGCCTAATGCATCATTAATAAACTTGAACTTATCTAAATCAAGTAACATTAAACTTAATTTAGAGTCATTAAATTCTGCTCTGGCTATGCCTTGCGTGAGTCTATCATGCAGTAGCACTCGATTTGGTAGTGAGGTCAATTGATCATGATGAGATAAATAAGTCATCTGCATAGACATAGCTAAAGCTTCGCTTACATCTTGAAACACCATAACAGCGCCGCATTGATTATGGTTTTTATCAAGGATAGGAGCTGCGCTGTCTTCAACTCGATGTTCAATTCCTTGCTTACTTATTAGTTGCGTATTTAAAGCCATAGCAACAGGTCTATTTTCATTTAATGCAACGACTAATGGGTTAATTGATGAAGCTTTGGTCGTAGCATCGATTAACTTCATCACCTCTTCAATATGGCGACCTTTCGCTGCTGTTTGTGACCACCCTGTAAGTCTTTGCGCTACAGGGTTCATATACACAATATTTGCCTTTTTATCAGTAGAAATAACAGCATCAGCAATCGAGTCAAGAGTGATTCTCAACTGTTCCTTTTCAGCAAAAAGTTCTGCTTGAGTCTGTTGCAATATCTTTTCTTGTGACCTGATTTTTATATGATTTTCAATACGAATTCGACATAGTCTGAGGTTTAAGGGTTTTGAAATAAAGTCTATCGCGCCAAGAGACAATGCTTTTTCTTCTATCGCAGGATCACTGTGAGACGTAATAACAACAGTTCTAATATGTGCCAGAGTAGACTTTTTCTGTATGACTTCTAAAATATCAAAACCACTGACTGTAGGCATTTCTAAGTCAAGAACTAAGATATCAGGCTTAATTTTTTCTATAAGTTGTATAGCCTCGGAGCTATTGTTAGAAGTTGTAATCTTACCAACATCCTCTAGGGCATGCTCTAACTGTAAGGTATTAATTTCTTCATCATCAATGATTAGAACGCTGCAATTGTCCATTTAAGTTTCCCGCAATACTTTGTACCTACTTACAATAACGCTAAAACAGTAAATTTGCGACACACTTTTTTATTAGTCTTAAAATATTATTTTTTGTATATTAAACTGGTATTTTTGAAAGCATTAGCTAGTTTTTAATTAATGTGTAAGTAATACATATTAACTATGTAATAAAACAAAATGGATATTTTAGGGAGGAATTTTGAAACATTATTACATTAACGATAACGCCCAAAACACAGGTGAACATGAGGTACATACAGAGTCATGCCCGTACTTCAACTTGATAACAGACCGCACTTATTTAGGTTTCTTCCATAGTTGCAAAGATGCAGTAGAGAAAGCAAAAACCAAATATTCAAATGTTGATGGTTGTAAGCATTGTTGCTCGCTTTGCCATACTCGATAGAGAAATTTATAACTGAGAGACTGACTTGATTTAGTTACATTGTTCAGTCTCTCTCAAGTTGTGATAGCTAAATTAAAGGTTTGTTTTAAATTGGCCTACAGCCTCAACGACTTCTTTTGCGCCTTTTTGAATGTCATCGATTACATTACCTGCACTATTAGATAAATCCAAAGCATCTTTGGCTTCTACTAGGCTAGATTCAATTTGGGTTACAGCGTCCTGAGTAAGTACTTTGTTTTCTGCAACCACACTAATTATTTGCTCTGTAGCTAAACTCGTTCTTGATGCTAATTGTCTTACTTCGTCTGCGACAACTGAAAAACCACGTCCTTGCTCACCCGCTCTTGCAGCCTCTATTGCAGCATTAAGTGCTAATAAGTTTGTTTGATCTGCTATTCCTTTAATACTTTCAACCAATTGAGAGACTTTTGCTGATTGTACATCAAGTTTATTAATGCCTTCGCTCGCAGTTTCAAGTTTCTTAGAAAGCGCATTCATAGTTGAGATAGTTTGCTTTACAACACCTAAACCATTTTCTGCATCAGAGTCAGTTTGTTTTGAGATATCGTAAGCAATGCCAGCTGTTTCTGAAATAGCTTGCTCTCTTCTCATTTGTTCTGTAATGACAGTCGCGAACTTAGCAACTTTATATAAATCTCCATTTTCATCATGAATAGGGTTATAAGAAGCTTCAAGCCATACTTCATTGCCATAACTATCTATTCTTTTAAAGCGGTCAGAGATAAAGCGCCCCCCCTTTAACTCTGACCAAAACTCTTTGTAAGAATTTGAATTTGCTTCTTCTGGATCGCAAAAGATACTATGGTGCTTACCTAGTATTTGGCTTTTAGAGTACCCCATTGCATTTAAAAAATTATCGTTAGCACTCAGAATTATTCCATCTAGAGTAAACTCGATTACAGCAGATGAACGACTAAGAGCAGCAAGCATATCTTCTTTCTCTCTCGAATGAGAGATAGTGCGAGTGAGCTCAGATGAGAAAATAGCTATATCTTCATTTACAGGTTGAACAATGCTTCTAAGCCACAATTCTCTATCAGTTTTCGTTTTTAACTGTAAAGCACCATGCCAATGGTTAGTTTTCTTAAGTGCTGACAAGAATTTTTGTGTATGAGGTTTATTTAATGACTTTTTTAAGATCAAGCTTTCAATGCTTGCCCCTTTTAGATCCTCAACTTCAATTTCGATTGCCGCAGCAAAACGATGATTTGCTTCTAAGATATGCCCACTTTTACTTAATAAAAAATACAGCATCTCTTCTTTCAGTTCCTGCTTAATATTTTCATACTCGGCAGTTTGCTCTTTCAGATAAGCAATTTCAGATAACAATTTTTTATTTGTAAACCACATTTGGGGTGTTTCCCTTAAGAGTCAACTCAAAATTTGAGTTTTAAGAATCAATAGTTTAGACAGTAGATACTAAAAGTAAAGATATGGCAGATTAAGGACTCATATTATCACTTCAACTGGCCTTCAGTACGAAGTTAGTGAGCAATTGGATCTTTATGTTAGTTCATAAATAAGAGAGGTTATGTAAATAACCTGTTTCTCTGTAATCTGGTTTGAGTGTCCCTCCCATCACTTTTATCCAAGATTAAAGTGCATGTGCGTAAGAATCAAAAATTGTCTTTAACGCCCCCCAAAAAGGCAGATCACTCTAGCGCATTTCTGGACAAAAACACGTTAGAGTATTTAATCAGTAACGCCTCAATTTGCGGCGAGCGTTAGCGAGTCCGGGCGCGACAGCGCCATACAACATTGACTTGTTAGGCATGCAGACTTCACTTTCGGTCGAGAGTATTTTTACGCTCCGATGTATACGCCCACCAAGGCTTAGCCTCCTCGCCGCTCATGAAACGAGTAATTGATATAAACACATCAATTACACAAGGGTCATGCTTGTGCCCTGTCGTACTGCAGAGTTTTTCGTACATTTGGTATGGGTCACGACCCACAAGATCTTCTGGATTCACAATGCCAAGTAATTGCAAGTCAGAAGCACCGGCCTTGCCAATATTAGGGAGGTCAGTCAACTTTGTGGTTTTGCTGCGATCAACTTTTGCTGGATTCATAGCTTGCCTAACGCCTCAATAATAGGCGTAAAAATGCTTGGCTAAAATTAGCGAAGAATGAGCGCAAGCCAAGCGTTTTGTGTCCTATTGAGTAACTTGTTAGCATTCAATTCGCAAGTTTTTCATAATTACGTCAGCAGAATTGAAGTAATATTCACAATCCTTGCTAACCATTTTTGTAGCATAAGAAGCTTTAGGTTGCTTGCGCTTATCAAATTCGAAGTTGAAACTTAAAGAATTATAATACTGAGAGTCCATATAAACTTCTGCTGGAAGGTGTTCTTTTGAACGAATATTAGCGCGAGCAGTATGTTCTATATCCATTAACTGAGCAAATGGAATACCTAAGCTATTAAGAGATATATGATTTTTTGACTCTGAAATATGAAGCAAATTGTCATCATAGTAAGAGTTTTGCCCTTGTGTAATTACTGAATAGGTTGGTAAGCCTAGGCACTCTTGGTAAATAGTAGATATTTGTGCGGATAGTTTAATAAAGAGCTCTGGGGCATAACTGTATGAGACTTCATTATCATGAGCACCTACTGACCAATTACTTTTTAAAAGTAAACTATCTGCAAAAGAAATAAATGAAATTGATGGGTAATCGCTAGCTAGTGCATCAATACGATCTCTCAGAGATTTGAGCATTTCAGTTGTAAGTTTATCTTCATCCAAATACTGCTTTACGCCAATGGCGTCAACCATAGCAAATACAGAAAAAGAACGAGCATAAAGGCTATTTAACCAGTCTCCGTTGACAAAGACGATTGGTTTTTCGTCATATTCCCAACACCCGACGCAGAATACAAAGTTTTCTTTAGTTAAGATAATAGAGATTTCGTGAAAACGATCGGAAACATTCGCATACCAAGATAACTCAACTGAATTAGCTAGAACCTTTCTTGCCGCTACAAAACTCACGTACCCAACAGGTACATATTCATTGTTTTGTGGATCATCCAAATAGTTAGTCATCATTTGTTCATATTCAGTAAGGAATTTTTCGTCCATAAGATAAATATCTCGGTCTAATGGAATTTCTTCAAATGAATATTGATTAAATTTTTCGTGCTCAAACAATGCTTGATACCTCAGTGAATGTTAACGCCCTTTTAGCCATGATCATTGCCATATAATTTATCAAAATGAACATAGAGTATAGAGTTGATGTTCTCTACCCATTGGAGAATGTCCATTAAATACTTATCTGTAATACCTATATGGTTTAACCACAATTTATATGGGCGGTTGCAGAATATTAAAGTTGTTGTTAAAAAACGTATATCAGGTGGATGGTAAAATGGAAACGGATCAAACGTATTATCATCATTTCTGTATAAGCACCAATCGAGACTATCGTTCCAAGATGCATGAATAGACTCTGACATCATGCCGAAAGTTGATGTGTATAATTTCTCGTCTTCTACTTGTTTAAAAATTTCGAAGAAATTTTTCCCTTGGAGTTTCCAGCCATTCTTTTTCTGCTCTTTGAAAGAATTCTCATCAAAGTTTTCTAATTCAAGCTTTTCTTCAACCGATTTAAGTAGCCTTTTACCTGCTTTTGTTTCAAAAAACACATCTCCGCTTTTCAATTCGCGTAGAATACGTAAACGACCTTTGTAAGAAATCTTTCTATAGTCTTCAATAACTTTAGAGTCTGATTTTATTAAATAACTAGCAGTAATAGCTGACTCAACCAAAGGACGCTCTAGGATGCTTATTATTTCTGCATTATCTTTTTCATAGTAAGCGACTATTTCTTTAAGTAACTTCCAAACTTTAATTAATAAGCCAATAATTGGTGCGTCATCTAGCGAGTATCCTGATGGATTTAATTCAACATTTCTTACTCTTGTTATACAGTCATATATTTCAGCCACATCTTTGTAAAATACAGCAGCAAAAATATTGAGTTTATCTAATGAGTAAATGTGCTCCTGAATATAATCATCCGTGTATTTTTCAATGATATTTTCTAATTCGTCCAATTTGGCTCAATCCTTGACAGTTACGGAGAATGCTAACATGTTTATAGCGAGCGAATCGCGCGTTTTTCTACCACGCTGTCGCTCACTTTTCTGAATGACATATCTTTAACAAACTCGTTAACTTATTACCAGTATTATTAAAAATTACAATCGCTCGTTTTTATCTAAGAACAAAAATGCGCGATTTGGTCGTTTTCCTGACTATGCGAGCAACTTGATTACGTATGTATACAAATACAGGGGTTATTTAAAAGATAAATGTCCGGTTTTCGCTCTTTTGAGTCACTCGCCTAAACACGTTTTGGGGCAGAAACGAGCTAGGGTCGAACAGCCGCTTTCTCATTGACATTTAATATCAAAACTAGAATCCACTCACTTCCTCAACAACTGACTAATAGGCATCCCCTCAGTAAACTTGGTTGCTATAAACGGATCTTCATCTTGGGCGCTGTCAGGTTTATAGAGTGAATAGCGCTCAACTTCACTGGCTGTAATTTCTGCAACGGGCAAAGTAAATAGGTTTGGTACATCAGGAAAGAGTACTTCAAATGCTTTGACCAAATGCTTGGTTGTGAGAGTTTTCGCGTTATCCATTAATGCATAAAGTACCGCATCATCTAAAAAGTATTTTAACGTTCTAAAACAGCCTTTTGAAAGTGAGAACAAAGCAAACACTGTTGCTTGCTCACTTAAATTTGGCTTTTCGGTGAATGGCATACGTTTGGCTAGGCCAATTATTAACTGTACAAAATGCTTTGGGTTTTCTGATAATTTAAAATAAGGCAGCTGCCTCCTTACTAATAAACGCGATGACCACTGGGGTTCGTCTGCTATTTTTTCTACCCACGGCATACCTACCAAGACAATTGATACACCCGCTTCGTCGTTAATGTATTTTAAACGATTAGCAATCTCACGGCGCTTTATACCTTGGTTGTGCTCAATTAGCTCTTGAAACTCATCAATAATTATAAGCTCTGTACCACACGTTTTTAGGCATTTTATTAATGATGTCGTTAAACGCGTACCGTTTACTCGCAGTTTACGCTCAGTGCTGCCTACTTGCCCTAAGTCTTTGAGAAGCTCGGCTAAAGTAGATTCTAGTGTCGGATTGCTAGGTATGCGACTGACTAATACAGGGTGATTCATCACTCCATTAATAAATTGCGGTAAATGACGTTCTTTATATTGTTTTATTAGTGCTGTTTTACCTGTGCCTGTATCGCCATTTAAAAGCATGCAGGGCTTTTCACCCACTAATCCATTACCTAGTCTTAATCTGTCGAAGTCGTTAAATACAGTGGTTATTATTGGGTATTCAATAAATACATCGCGAAATTCATTAAGCTTTTCTTTTTGTTTGTCGGTCAGCATAATTAAAATCCATCAAGGTCTGAGATAAAGTCATCCCAGCTGTCAGTTGCTTGCTCTGTAGGTGTAATCTTTTTGGGTTCTACTGGCTCGCTCTGAGCAATTGATTTCTGCGATTCACTATTTACATTTTGATGCTTAGCTAACGCTTTACCCCCTTTTACTTTTGAGTGTTTTGGTCCAGCCTTTAACTCTGCAATTTCTTCTTGTATTTTATTATGAATAAACATACGGGCTTTTGCTAAGCCAACATTATCAATAGAGCTCGAAATAAAGTCGCGATGAATACGTATATTTATTTTATGTTGATGCAAACTCAGGCCTTGAGTATAGCCTTGATCTTTACATGGCACTTTGATGTAGTGTTCTAATTTATCAAGGTAAACGTATATATAAGAGATATCATCAGGGTTTAATTTAATTAAAACTTCTTGAGATACCTTGTGGCTAAATTGCTTTCTATAGTTGGCAAGTTCAGTACTGTCGTAGTCTAAATTCTCTAACTGTATTCCACCTTTACTTAGTTTGCGTTGATATGAAAAACTTAGTACAACATCTAAGTGCTGAATATCATTATTACTAAGCACTGTTGGTGGTAACGTTTTAAAGCCTTGCTCCCACAACTGACTCGGTACGTAATTAAAGCGGCTGTCAGCATCTTGATGGTAAACGTCTACTACCCATTTATGAAATAACTTCATAAAGGTTGTAAAACGCATGATTGCATCTTTTTTAGGGTTGTATTCATGTTTTTGTAAAATATTAGAAAAAGTTTTACCTGGAATCGGATCTAATAACTCAGTGTTAATAGTGCCAAACATACGTTCTACAAAAGGTTTAAGCCAAGGTTTTTTTGTTGGATTGTATTGAATGTTTACTCCAATTTCGCAAACGGCAAGCTCAAGATTGTTACCCCAAAACTCTCTTCCATTATCAGTAACGAGTGTTTCAATTTTACCAGCACACTTCCATTCATTTACCGTATCAGGGTATAATTTTGCCACTTCACTTTTAGGTTTCATGGCATTCATCATAGCTCGCCTTACTGCTTCATAGCTGGGTTCGCTGAAACTAAAGTAGTAGCCAACAATACAATGACTATACACATCTACTAACATAGTGAGTGTTGGTCGGCCAAGTGGGATATGTAGCTCATCATCTAATAAAATAAGATCGAGCGGTGTATGATCAATCTCAACTTTTTCGAGTACTCTGGTAGGCCGTCTGTGCCCTTCTACTTTATTAAAAGCAATATCAGCAAGGCGCTTACCATAACGAGCAACCATCACATCGTACTGCGGTAAGTTATCTATTCTATTTTTAAAAGCTTTGTATGTTAAAGGCTTTAAATCACAGCCAACAACACTGTCGTTTTCAATAATAACTAAGTCCTTATAGAACTTGTAAGCCGAAGCCACTGATGGTTTTTCTTTTACTAAGTAACGCTCAAGTGCTTTTTCAAAAAACTTATCGGTGGCTGTATTGCGTTCCCTGTTACCTTTTTTTTGATGGTTTGGTATTAGCGACATAATATTTTTATCCGCATTAATGTAAGCGCTATACCAACGTGCTGCAGTTCTCCAACTGGGCTTTTTTTCTCCCTCAACTTCAGGCATTTCTTTCAATAAAGTCTCAAGATTTTTTTGTGTCCAACCACCTTGAATATTAGTCTCAAGCCATTGAATATATTTATACTTAGCAAAAGTAGCTATTTTTATTTTTTCAGGAAAAGCTTGTAGATCTTTAGCGTATTTTGGAGGTAGTTTGATCTCTACTTTTGGCAATGGCTGGTTAAATTCATCATCAAACAGCCCATCATTAAACATTGTTAGACCAAATTGCTGTTTCTATTGAAATTTCATTTGTAGTTATGTCAGCAAATAACTGACCTAAAGATAATAAGCGTAGCACTGTAGCAAGCAGCTCACCGGCAGTTACTTTTAACAAGCTGACTAACTGACCCACCTTAACAGACTCGTATTGCTGAACAAGTTCTAACACCGATACTTGCAACTCTGTTAAGGACTGAAAACCAGAATAACGATGCAAAAGTTTTAAGTTATTGAGTGTTGGGTATACACGGATTTGCTTATCAGTAACCAGTATTAAATCGCGCCCACACTGCTTAGCGACAGCTTGTTTTTCAAAAAAACGTGCACGAAAGTCTTCGTCTGCAATTTTGCTTTGCGGTTTTACTTCTATAAATTTTTGCGTGCCGTCTGTGTGGGTAAGTAAGAAGTCAGGCGTGTATGGGCAAATACGGTTATTAAACTCATATTCGTAGCCTAGTGGTTGTGCTTCAAATGCGGCTATTGATGGTGAAAATTCAAAATGGAAACACGCATCAAATTCTAAAGAGGATTGAACTAAACAGGTCGATTTATTTTTTTGACTAGCAAATTTATGATTATGATTAATCGGAGAGTTTTTGATTTTTTTTTCGTACATGCGAGTCAACCACCTAACCGTTTGGTTAAATAATAGACTATGCCATCATATACTTCCAATTTATGCCATCTTTTAGTACAAATATGTCAATTTATACTTCAAACGACAACCCAAAAAGAATTTGGGTGGCAGTCTTACCAGCCACATCTCGGCACACACGTCACACGCTGTGGCTGCTCCCTTCCGGGCCTGACCAGGTTCACCTGCTAGTGTTGCGAGAGGACCAATAAGACTACCATTGAGGGCCTTGTTTGGCGCGGGAGGGATTATCTCTAGTTTTGGCCTGTTATTCAAGGGGTATTCGAAAAAGAAAGTGCGATTGCATACTTGCTGTACAATCGCACTGTATTTAATGGTTTAAAAGCTTACTTTTCTAGTTCAGCTTTTATGTTACGTAATGCCGCTTTTACCTTTTTCATATTCTCAGGACCCATACGTAAAACCTGCTTTTGTGCTTGTGGGAGGTTTTCCCACTCTGAATAAGCATATTGATAAGTCACTGAGTTGCGCACTAATGGCATGTCACCTTTTGGTTCTGGTGTATCAAGTAAAACGTCAATCGCTTCTTCAAGAGTTTGATTAAAGGCATCGCCTTCGTAGCCAATCTCAGCGTATGCTTCGTTTATCAGTGGTTTATATTCATCATAAATGCGAATAGCCTGAGCAGCACTTAAACTAGTAAATAGTTTCACATAAGGGGTATAACGCTCGTAACTGTTCGGATCAATCGTTAAAATATCACCTTCAATAACTTTAAATGACTCTTTTGGACGTTCAACAGGTGCATGGCTAGCTGCTACTTTGCCTTTTGCAATGTTATCTACATACACTACACCACGACGAATAAGGTCATCGGTCACCATTAAACTCATAACCTGATCGCTCAGTACTTCGTCCATGCGAGCAACAACCACCTCATCGCTTTCGTTTAATGTAGGTAATGGTTCTACCTCTGGCACTGGCTCTTCTTCACGTGCTACAGGCTGCTCAACAACAACGGGCTCTGGTTCTGGCTCTGCAACTGGTTCGGGTTCAGGCTCTGGTTCGGGCTCTTGAAACTCCGCCATAGGTACTTCTTCAGTTACAATATCCTCTACGGTTTGCGTCGGCTTATCGTCTGGTTGGAGTAAAATATACGCGGCAACACAGGCAACAATAATTAAAATAACAACACCAAAAATAAGGTTGTTATTAACTGGACGCTTTTGTACTTCGGTCTCTGACGAATGCTCTGACATACAGACTCCTTTAAAAAACAGACATAAAACTCGACAAAATAACGTGAGCAATTAGGTAAACTTTGCTTCTTCTAGCTTAAAGACTTACAGTTGATAAATAAAGTAAAGACGCACAACAATTTAAATGCAACTATGAGCAGTAAGTTAAAAAAAACACAGCACTCTAAAATCGCCTTATTATTAACAGGTGGTGGCGCGCGTGCCGCTTATCAAGTCGGCGTGTTGAAAGCAATAACACAAAGTATGCCTCGCACTGCCCCATTACCTTTTACTATTATTAATGGGACATCAGCGGGGGCAATTAATTCCGCCGCACTTGCATGTTATGCGTCGTGCGCCCATTTGGCGAGTAAAAAGCTCGAATGGGTCTGGAAAAACTTTTCCACCTCTCAAGTGTACAAAAGTGATTTTTTAAGCGTGTTTTTACATCTAACACGCAATATTTTAACGAGCTTCCAGTCTGAACACATTAATCACCCACCAGCAAGCTTGCTAAATAATAAACCGCTGAGAAAACTCCTCAACGAGATTTTAGATTTATCACGCATAGAACGTAACCTACATAAAAACTACCTAGATGCTGTGTCTATTACTGCGTCAAGTTACACAACCGGTGATTCTGTGGCTTTTTTTCAATCGCTTACGCAAAAACCATGGCAACGGGCGAAACGCGAAGGTCAAGCAGCGCGTATTAATGTAGAACATTTAATGGCATCAAGTGCTATTCCCATGGTGTTTCCAAGTGTTAATGTACATAACCATTATTTTGGCGATGGGTCTATACATCAGTTGTCACCATTGAGCCCTTCTGTGCATTTAGGCGCTGAAAAAATCTTTATTATTGGTGTTGATGAACCTAAAGAAATGCATCCACCTGGGTATCAACCCCATTACCCTGGGCTTTCAAATATTGCAGGTCACCTGCTTGATAGTGTTTTTACCGACACGCTGCAATCTGATTTAGAGCGATTAGAACGCATAAACAGAACACTTGGCTTGTTACCTGCGCGTGACAAACATCAAGAACTTAAACAGATTGATACCTGTATAATTAACCCCTCACAAAATTTTAATATGATTGCAGCACAATTTTATGACGATATGCCAATCGCGATTAAAGTGCTACTGCGTATGATAGGTGTAAAAAAACGCTCACAATCGAGTTTAACCAGTTACTTACTGTTCGAAAAACGCTATACCCAAAAGCTGATTGAAATAGGTTACCAAGACGGGCTCAATAAACTACCCGAAATTCGTAAATTCCTAGAGCTTGACTGATTACTCTGTTCCGTCGAGTAAGTAATGCTCTACACGCTCTACTCGACGCGGTTTACCTTGTAAAACAAGAATATCGCCAGCCATTAATACTGTTTGCGATGATGGGGCTTCTATTTCCCTGTCTTGTCGGCGCAGCGCTCTAACCGATACTCGGCGCTGTTCAAGCTTTAGCTCACTGATTTTTTGATTCACAGCAAACGCATATTCAGGCAATGCAATAACATGTAAATATTCTAATCGATCAGAACTGGTTTCTTCGCTATCAAGCTTATCCCCTGTAAAAAAGCCATTTAAAAATTGATAGCGGTTACGGCGCTCTTTACTCACTCTGCGAATAATTCGTGTCATGGGTACACCAGACATATAAAGCACATGCGAGACTAGCATTAAACTCGCTTCTAGGGTCTCTGGCACAACTTCTGTAACGCCTAACTCTTTGAGTGTTTCCAGCTCAGAATCATCTCGCATTCGGACTAAAATTTTTACTTTGGGCGCTATTTGTTTTATAGCATCAACAACGACTTGCGTTTGTTCAAAGTCTGCGAATGTAATAATAACAAGCCGTGCTCGCTCTACCCCTGCTGATTTTAAAATATCTTTTTGTTTTACATGACCAAAAATAATCGGTTCACCCGCAGCTTTTGCTTCTTGCAATAAAATAGGGTTACTTTCAATAGCCACGTACTCAATGGCCTCAGGCTTAAGAAAACGAGCAACAGTTTGCCCTACACGCGAAAAACCACAAATCACCACATGATTATGATAAAGGGGACTACTTGTTGCAGGCTGTTGCCAGTACTGACCTGCATGGGAAAGTAAACCAAAGCGCTTTAAAAGTACGGGAGTTTTCTCTATCAAATAAGGAGTGAGTGCCATTGATAAGACGCCCACGGCAATAAGAAATGATGCTTGCTCTGTGCTGATCAGCAAATGCTGCGATGCCAGTGCGATTAATACAAAACCAAACTCCCCCATTTGCCATAGCATAATACCAGCAGCCACGGCATCTTGTTTACGCTCACCAATCACTTGCGCTGAAATTGCTAATACGGCAATTTTGAAAAAGAGCAGCCCAACTAATACGGCTAAAATCCAATACCAACTATTTAGCACATATAACACATCAAGCTGCATGCCGACCGTAACAAAAAATAGCCCCATTAAAATATCGCGAAACGGTCTAATATCAGCTTCTAATTGATGACGATACTGGCTCTCGCCTAGCATCATCCCTGCTAAAAATGCACCCAGTGCCATAGAAAGGCCAAATAAATACGTAAGGCCAGCTGCAAATAGCGCGACCAATAAGGTTGTTAAAACAAATAACTCATCGGTACGAACCAGTGCTATCTCACTGAATACCTTAGGTAAGATCCATTTCCCAATTGCCCACAATAAAGCGCATACAAATGCCCCCTTAGTTAATGCAAAAGCCAGTGCGCCGGCAATGGCATCTGAGCCACTTTGCGCTAAAAGCGGGTAAACAATTAACAACGGCACAACGGCAATATCTTGAAACAGTAATACACCCACAGCCAGCTGACCGCGCCGTTGATTCAGCTCACCAGACTCCTTTAACAGCTTAACCACAACGGCTGTAGAAGATAGCGCCATAAGTGTTGCAATCGTAAAGCTGTTTAACAGGCTATGCTCAAGCAATAGCAAAATAATGATAAAGACAACGCTAGTGACAACGACTTGCAATGATCCCAGTCCAAATACGATATTGCGCATTGCCATCAAGCGTGGAATCGAAAACTCAAGCCCAAGGCTAAAGAGCAAAAATACAATACCGAGTTCTGCGACAAAGTGCATTTCATGACTTTGTGCCATCCAGCCAATACCGTGACTGCCCGCCAACACGCCCGTTGCCAAGTAGGCAAGAATAGGAGGTAAACCAATTCGTTTGAAGAACCAAACGAACACAACGGCAGCAACAAGCAAGCCAAACACTTGAATCAGTACGTTTTGCAAGCAATAAACTCCTTTCAACTTGATGACCAGCTATATCTTTCTTTAAATATAGCAACCATTTGTTTTTCAGCCAGTTTAAAAAAATGGCACAAATCTCGCTTACTCACAGTATCTAAACACTCCGGGGGGAGAATTATCGTGGAAAATGTCCATATTTTGACGCAGCGAGTGTCTGCACGTGGCGAATTCATGCCATTTTCGGCAGAATATTACCGAAATAATGAATTAAACAATGCGCATAGCCTTGTAGCGAAATTACAGACAACGTTATCAATTGAGGAAATTCTTACAATTTTTGCTGAGCATGCTAAACAGTTAATCAATTTATCAGGTTTGCAATTTCAGTCTTCCCTTGGTGTTTGCCAAAGTGCAGAAAGCGATACCAGTCAGACGCCTTATTCATTTGATTTAGATATCGAAAATGAGCGCCTTGGCCAGCTAATATACTTTAGTAAGTTTCCTATGGGACAAGCTATAAAAAGCAAACTACAACAACTGCACGGCGCACTTATTTACCCATTACGTAATGCGGTTATGTATAACCGTGTATTACGACTTGCAACTAAAGATGCCTTAACCGGTCTCAATAATCGCAGTCAATTTAATGACAGCTTGGCACAAAGGCTTGAGCGCTGTCGCAGGCAGCACCGCCCATTTAGCTTGATGTTGCTGGATTTAGATAACTTCAAACAAGTTAACGATAATTTTGGTCACAAAATTGGCGATGATGTACTGCAAGAGTTTTCTAAAGTGCTGGGCAAAAGTGTACGCGGCACTGATTCAATCTTTCGTTTTGGTGGTGATGAGTTTGCTTTGCTTATCGATGACCCTGAGTTTACAACCAACAAAGTCATTGCCGATCGCATTATGCACTTAGTTGCTCAGTCTGATTTAATGGCACAATACAAGGTAACATCTAGCATAGGTTTTACACTTGCTAATAACCAAGATTGCGAAAATGAAGTATTTGCCCGTGCTGACAAAGGTCTTTATAAGGCGAAAGCAGCAGGCAGAAATTGTGCCAGAGCCTACTAATTAAAAAGAAAGCCTAACATCCCCCGTTAGGCTTTTTTAACCATCAGCTTATAGCCCAGTAATAGCAACCAAAAGCCAGAGAAGAAACCACTCAATAAATAAAGTAATGCAGCCATCGTAGTAAGGGGCGATATCACAACTAACACCAGTGGTGTAAGCACGCCTAAAATAAAGAAAATACCGCCTTTACCTGACCAATAAGCCAATAGCAATAACGAGCACACGACTCCGCCCACTAGCGCATAAAAGAGCGTATTTAAAGTCAACTGTGTGAAAACTAAACTCGTAATTACTGCAACTAACACCGACAACACAAATCCAAGCGGTGCCTTATTAACTAGTGATAAACCAGCATGTGGTTGTTCACTCATACATCTATCTCCCAAAAAATTCCATCATCAGCACTGTGCTGAGCACTAACAAAATAGCCAACCACCTGAACTAGCTCATCGTTATAATAGATAAGCGGCACTTGCGCACGTAACCAAGGAGCTACTTTGGCATCTTTAAACCAATGCTTTAAGGTATTTGAACCTGGTTTATGCAAAGGCTTTATTTGCGCTTGTGGCTTATTAAATTCAATCCTTACTTGCTCATTCGGCTTTGGTTTTCTAATACCCTTGCCCGGTTTCACTGTTAGCTTTCGGCCATCTGTCAGTTCAATACTCTGCAAAGCAATTTCCATCGCCTCAGGTATTGCCTGCTCCTTCACAAAGTACCAATGCTGCTGATGTCGACGAACATCGCCGCTTTGCAAACAAATTTTTAACTGCGCATCGGCTTTTGCTGTTAAGCCTTGTTCAATAATTTGATGTAGCTGATTTTCAGAAGGCAATTGGTGAGTAAATTGATTAAGCCACGCACGCACAAGGTTGGCTTGACGAGCTTCACTAAACTTTGCAACAGACTCACAACTTAAGCCCCCGCGCAGATTTTGACACTGTTCTAAGTCTCTTTGAGTGTATTCATCGAGTAGCGACTGTTGCTTCTGTAGCAACCGAATACTACGCGCTGCACTTTTTTCAAAGCCTTGAAAGCGCATCGTTAATAACGGCATCACTTGATGACGTAAAAAGTTACGATCAAAACGCTCATCGCTATTTGAATCATCGGTGATATGAGTAATGGCAAATTCATCGGCAAACTGTTCAATTTGCTCACGAGTAATATTAATGAGTGGTCTAAAACATACCCGTTCTGACGCGAGTAATCGCTGCTGTTGCATTGATGCCAAGCCTTGCAAGCCTGAGCCACGTTTGAGTCGCAACAAAAAGGTTTCAAGCTGATCATTTAAATGCTGACCAAGCAGTAACACACTGCCTGCTAAACAGTTTTCATCAAGTGCTTGGTATCTTGCCTCTCGGGCTTGTGCTTCAAGTGAGGTGCGCGAACGCTCAACAATTTCAACGTGCACTGCTTTAAATGCTACATCAAGCTCTTCACATAGCGATTGGCAAAACCTTTGCCACTCACCAGCATGTTGACTCAAACCATGATTGACATACACCGCTTCGATTTCAAGTTCAGGATACTGTTTTCGCATAGTCGTCATTAAATGTAATAACACAACCGAATCAACACCACCTGATAAAGCCACACTAAAGCGCCTTTGCTGATTATTCAGTAAAGGCTGTAATTGAGCTAAAAAATGATGATATAAATCTGATGTTTGCATTAAAAACCAATCAATATACAAGCTTAGTAGTTACAGGCATTATAAAACAAAAAAAGCCGCAAAAAGCGGCTTTTTCGATTATAAGCTGTGTTTAGCAATAACCAAACGACATTAAACGTTTGTAACGCTGATCAAGCATTTCATCAAGTGAAAGGCCTTGTAGGTCAGCAAGGTCACGCTTAAGTTGGTTTTTAAGGTTACGTGCCATCGCATCGTAATTACGGTGTGCGCCACCTAGTGGCTCATCAATAACGTTGTTGATTAAATCAAGCTCTTTAACACGTGCAGCAGTTACGCCCATTGCTTCTGCAGCTAATGGTGCTTTATCTGCGCTTTTCCAAAGGATTGATGCACAACCTTCTGGTGAAATTACAGAGTAAGTACTGTATTGCAGCATGTTTACACGGTCGCCCACACCAATGGCTAATGCGCCACCTGAACCACCTTCACCGATTACGGTACAGATGGTTGGTACTTTTAACGCCGCCATTACTTTTAGGTTACGTGCAATCGCTTCACTTTGACCACGCTCTTCAGCACCAACTCCTGGGTACGCACCAGGGGTGTCGATAAAAGTCATGATTGGCATTTTGAAACGCTCAGCCATTTCCATTAAGCGCAATGCTTTACGGTAACCTTCAGGCTTTGGCATACCAAAGTTGCGTTTGATTTTTTCAGCCGTGTCACGCCCTTTTTGCTGGCCAATAACCATGACTGGTTGACCTTCAAAGCGTGCAACACCACCTAAAATAGCAGGGTCGTTAGCAAAAGTACGGTCGCCTGCTAGTTCGTCAAATTCCGTGAAAATGCGCTCGATGTAATCACGAGTATAAGGACGCAACGGATGACGGGCTAACTGAGAAACCTGCCAAGCACCTAATTCAGAGAAAATTTTCTCTTTCATTTCAGCGCTTTTCTCTTTTAATCGACTGACTTCCTCTTCTAATCCAAGGTCTAATTCGCCAGCGCGGCTTACATTTTGTAATTCTTCAATTTTTGCTTCTAATTCTGCGATTGGAAGCTCAAAATCAAGATAATTGAGGCTCATGCTCTAAACTACCTAATTAATTAAATTCTAGTTCTACATCTTGCGCCGCCATCAGTGATAACTTATGAATTAAGTCATCACTAGGCGTAACACACCATTCGGTTCCTAAGGTAATCTCAGCCAACGCATCCGGACGTTGATAGAATACTTTTATAGGACAAGTACCAAACTTATAAGGTTCCAGTACTTTTTGTAAATTATCGAAGAAGTTCGCCTCGATTTGCACCATATTCAACGTCATTTTAATCGCTTTAATACGTTTTTCTCGCGCTTGAGCAATGGTGCATATGTCTCTAGCGGTCATTGTAATGCCACCGGAGAAGTTATCAAAGCTGACCTGTCCAGATATCACCAAGATATTATTAACTTGTAGCATATCTTGGTACATTTCAAACTGTTCTGGGAATAAGCGTACATCAATACGGGCACTCTTGTCATCTAAAGTTACAAGACCCCACCGATTTCCTTTTTTATTAATAAGGGTTCGTGCATTAATAACAAGGCCAGCAGCCGTTGACTGCACATCGCGGTTTGTTGGTTGTAAGTCAACCAGACGGCCCGATGTGTAGTGTCTTAGCTCTTTTCTATACTGATTTATAGGATGACCAGTTAAATAAAGGCCCAATGTTTCTTTTTCGCCATCAAGCCATTCGTTATCAGTTAAACCTGTTGCTTTTATAAATGCTTGTTCAACTTCATCAGGCTCTGTGGCTAATAACCCAAATAAATCGGCCTGCCCTAGTGACTCAGCCTTATGATGCTGATCCGCTGCTCGCATGGCATCTTTTAAGCTGGCTAATAAAGTCGCACGACCTGGCTGGGTTTTATCTGGTCCTAATTGGTCAAGTGCACCGGCATAAATAAGTTTTTCAACCACGCGTTTATTTAAGCGTTTTAAATCTACTCGCGCACAAAAATCAAATAAGTCTTTGAAAGCCCCACCTTCACTTCGCGCTTCTAAAATGGCTTCAACAGGCGCTTCACCTACTCCTTTAATGGCGCCAATACCGTATACAATCTCACCTTGTCGGTTAACCGTAAACTTGTACTCACCCGCATTCACATCAGGCGGTAACAAGGTTAGTTTCATGTTTTCACATTCATCAACCAAGGTAACGATTTTATCGGTGTTATCCATATCCGCCGACATTACCGCAGCCATAAACTCTGCTGGGTAATGAGTTTTCATCCACAGCGTTTGATACGACACTAAAGCATATGCAGCAGAGTGAGATTTGTTGAAACCGTAACCTGCGAACTTCTCTACCAAGTCGAAGATTTTCATTGCAAGTTCGCCGTCAACTCCGTTATTAACAGCTCCTTCTTCGAAGGTTGAACGTTGCTTTGCCATCTCCTCTGGCTTTTTCTTACCCATCGCACGACGCAGCATGTCAGCGCCACCTAGTGTATAGCCAGCCAGTACCTGCGCAATCTGCATTACCTGCTCTTGATAAAGAATGATACCGTAGGTCGGTTCTAGAATCGGTATCAAGCTATCGTGTTGCCACTGCACATCTGGATAAGATAACTCTTCGCGACCATGCTTACGGTCGATAAAGTTATCTACCATGCCTGATTGCAATGGACCTGGGCGAAACAGTGCTACCAGTGCGATCATATCTTCGAAGCAGTCGGGCTTTAGACGACGAATAAGATCTTTCATACCACGAGATTCTAACTGGAATACCGCGGTCGTTTCGGCGCGTAGCAGTAACTCAATACTTGGCTTATCATCAAGTGGAATGGCGTTGATATCAACCGGCTCTTTACCCTCACGAGCGAGGCGCTCGTTAGTCATATCAAGTGCCCACTGCAAGATAGTAAGTGTTCTTAGACCTAAGAAGTCAAACTTAACTAAACCCGCCGTCTCAACGTCGTTTTTATCAAATTGAGTGACTGGGAATTTACCCTCATCATCACAATAAAGGGCGGCAAAATCAGTAATCGTTGTTGGCGATATTACAACACCACCAGCGTGCTTACCGGCATTACGTGTACACCCTTCAAGGATGCGACACATATCAATAAGTTCTTTTACTTCCTCATCACCGTCGTAGGCTTCTTGTAACCGCGGCTCAACATCAAAGGCTTTAGCCAAGGTCATACCCGGATCGCCCGGTACTAATTTCGAAATACGATCAACAAAGCCGTAAGGGTGACCAAGTACACGGCCTACGTCACGGATAACCGCTTTTGCAGCCATGGTACCAAAGGTAATAATCTGAGATACCGCGTCACGACCATAAAGCGCCGCTACGTGATCTATTACCTCATCGCGCCTATCCATACAGAAATCAACGTCGAAATCGGGCATTGAAATACGTTCAGGGTTCAAGAAACGTTCGAATAGTAAGTCAAATTCGAGCGGATCAAGGTCGGTAATTTTCAGCGCGTAAGCCACCAATGAGCCGGCACCTGAACCACGCCCAGGACCTACCGGAATATTGTTATCTTTACTCCACTGAATGAACTCCATTACGATCAAGAAGTAACCAGGGAAACCCATTTGGTTGATTACGTCGAGCTCTATTTTCAGACGCTCGTCATACTCACCACGTTTTTCTTTTCGCTCTTGCTCATCTGGGAATAAAAACTGTAAACGCTCTTCAAGGCCATCTTCAGAGACCTTAACCAAGAAGTCTTCAATTTTCAGCGAACCGGTTGGGTAATCTGGTAAGAAGTAAGTCCCGAGCTGCACGGTTACATTACAGCGTTTGGCAATTTCCACAGTGTTTTCCAACGCTTCAGGAATATCACTAAATAGCTCAGCCATTTGCTCCGCTGTTTTTAGATATTGCTGATCTGAAAAGCGTTTAGGTCTGCGCTTATCTTCAAGCGTGTAACCATCATGAATTGCTACGCGAATTTCGTGAGCTTCAAAGTTTTCTGGTTTTAAAAACACCACTTCGTTCGTTGCCACCACAGGTAACTGCTCTTGTGCGGCAAGCTCTACGGCTAGGTGTAAATAATCTTCTTCTAATGGGCGCTCTGTTCGAATTAATTCAAGGTAGTAATGATCGCTGAAATGCTGTTTATAAAAGCTTACTACTGACTCAATAAGCCCTGCATTACCTTTAAGCAGTGCTTTACCTAAATCGCCGTCTTTCGCGCCAGAGAGAATAATCAAGCCGTCTTTTAGTTCAACTAACCATTCACGATCAATAACTGGGCGATGAAATAAATGCCCGCGTTGATACGCCTTAGAAATCAATAATGTGAGATTTTTATAGCCGTCATTATCTTTCGCTAATATGGTTATACGACATGGTTCATCTTCAAACTCAGGGCTTCTTAGCCAAAAATCAGCGCCAACAATAGGTTTAATACCCGCGCCATGGGCAGCACCATAAAAACGCACCAAACCACATAAGTTCATTTGATCGGTGATTGCCAGCGCAGGCATTTGTAACTCTTCAGCCTTTGCAACTATTGGTTTAGTTTTAGCAAGACCATCCACCATTGAGAAGTCGGAGTGAACACGTAAGTGGACAAATTGCGGCGTTGGCATTAGCGTTGCTCTCCTTTTAACGCCAAAATGCGCTGTACAGGTTTAAAGCTTTTACGATGTTCTGCAATTGCACCGTATTGTTCAAGTGCCGCAAAATGTGCTTTCGTCGGGTACCCCTTATGGCCTGCAAAACCATAATCTGGATAACGTTTATCAAGCTCGATCATTTCATCATCGCGGGCAACTTTAGCCAAAATGGACGCTGCTGAAATTTCAGCAACTAAACTATCACCTTTTACAACAGCTTGAGCGGGGACCGTTAATTGAGTTGGCACACGATTACCATCAATAAATACAAACTCAGGCTTTACACTCAAGCCTTCAACAGCACGACTCATTGCCAGCATAGTGGCATGTAAAATATTTAATTCGTCAATTTCACTTGGGCTACAACGGCCAACAGCATAGCAAAGTGCTTTTTCTTTTATTTCGGTTGCAAGCAATTGACGCTTTTTATCGGAAAGCTTTTTTGAGTCGGTTAAGCCTGCAATAGGTTTTGCAGGGTCTAAAATAACCGCGGCTGTGACTACATCACCGACTAATGGACCACGGCCAACTTCGTCGACACCCGCAATAAAGTTAACATTGGGTCGTTCAATCTGCATTTAGTAACTCCGCAACTGCAGCCGCAGCTTGTTCATTGGCATTTAATCTAATTTCTTTGTGAATAGCTAAAAAGCGTGCTTTGAGTTTTGCATTATCGGAATTTAACATGGGGGTTAATGCAGCAACTAAGTTCTCAACATTACACTCTGTTTGCAAATATTCAGGTACCAGTTCTTCATCTGCCAATAAATTTGGCAATGAAAAATATTTAATATTGAAAGTGAATAATGTTTTGAAAATCCAATAACTCATTGGCTTTATTTTATATCCAACAACCATGGGCTTTTTGTAAAGCATGCCTTCAAGTGTTGCCGTACCTGATGCCAGTAAAATAGCATCCGCCGCTTGCATAGCGAGGTTTGATTTACCGTCTAGTAACTTTAACTTTAACGTGGGTGCTGTTTTTTCCAACACATCGCAAAATTGAGCTTTTCGTTTTTCATTAACTAACGGCACCACAATTTTCAGCTCAGGGTTCGCAGCTTGTAGCTTTGCAGCAGTTTGAATATAAGTTTCGCTTAACAGGCCAACCTCTGAGCCACGACTGCCTGGTAATAACGCAAGCACCTTATCCATTTGAGCTAAACCTAACTGATGGCGTGCATCATTTTGGTCATGTTCAAGCGCAATATCATCTGCAAGCGTATGCCCAACAAATGTACAAGGGACATTATGCTTATCATAAAATGCTTTTTCGAACGGTAACAGTGCTAACACTAAGTTAGTTGCAGCACTAATTTTGTGAATACGTTTTTCACGCCATGCCCACACCGACGGACTAACATATTGAACCGTTTTAATACCTGCCTCTTTTAAAGGTTTTTCAACACGCAAGTTAAAGTCTGGTGCATCAATACCAATAAATACATCAGGCGGGTTCTCGATAAAATGCTGTACAAGCTGTTTACGAATTTTAAGTAAACGCGGTAAGCGGCCTAAAACTTCGACGAGCCCCATAACCGATAATTCATCCATATCAAATAGTGTTTTGCAGCCAGCCGCTTGCATACGTGGGCCTGCAATGCCTTCAAATATGGCATCTGGAAAACGGACTTTAAGTGCTTTTACCAGCCCTTCACCTAAAATATCACCCGATAACTCCCCTGCCACCAAGGCAATACGTAACGGCGTTTTTTGTTCTTTCATTCGTTGATAATTCGCAACTCAAAGGCACATATAAAAATTAGTTTACCGTGTTTTAGCAACAGGATAAATGTCACGCGCTGAATAAATACTAGAAATTGAAATAACGCTCAAAGGTTAATCATTTAGGTCACTCTACATCACTTCAAAGTTCAGCATACTAAAGGCTGATACCTCAAATGAAGTAATCGCTACCCATTAAGTAATAACTGAATATCTTATTCTTTAAAGTAATTAATCATTTGAAACTTTAGAGCTTTATCTCTAACCTGTAGAAATGGTGAGCAGTGATTTCACCTTATTTTCTTATTTAACTATTGACTAAAATGAATACAAGGTTACTATTTACGAAGTTTCAATAAATACTGAAACTTTGATAATTTAAATTTGTCGTGTCTACCGCACCGTTTACAAGGAGCTAACCAATGATAGATGAAACGTTTGTGGATCTATCGCGATTGCAATTTGCAATCACTGCCCTATTTCACTTCCTATTTGTTCCTCTTACCTTAGGTATGACGTGGATTTTAGTGATCATGGAGTCCGTTTATGTGATGACTGGTCGCGAAATTTATCGTGATATGACTAAGTTTTGGGGTAAGTTGTTTGGTATAAACTTTGCTATTGGTGTGGCTACAGGTCTAACCATGGAGTTTGAGTTTGGTACCAATTGGTCTTATTACTCTCACTATGTGGGCGATATTTTCGGCGCACCTCTTGCCATTGAAGGTCTGATGGCCTTTTTCCTCGAATCGACGTTCGTAGGTATGTTCTTTTTAGGCTGGGAACGACTAACAAAGCGCCAGCACCTTGCTGCAACCTTTTTAATGGCACTGGGAACAAACCTATCTGCACTGTGGATTTTAATTGCTAACGGTTGGATGCAAAACCCTGTGGGCGCAGAATTTAACTATCAAACCATGCGTATGGAAATGACCAGCTTTGCTGAGCTTGTGTTCAACCCTGTTGCACAGGTTAAATTTATTCATACGGTATCTGCAGGTTATGTTGCTGCCTCGATGTTTGTATTAGGCATTAGTAGCTGGTACATCTTAAAAGGTCGTGACCTCGCTTTTGCTAAGCGCTCATTCTCGGTGGCTTCCGGTTTTGGTCTTGCCTCTATTTTGTGTGTTATTTTACTTGGGGATGAATCTGGCTATGAAGTGGGTGAAGTTCAAAAGGTAAAACTCGCCACCATTGAAGCTGAGTGGCATACCGAAGAAGCGCCTGCGGCATTCACCTTAGTCGGTATTCCTGACTCGGAAGAACAAGTCACGCATGCTGCGGTTAAAATCCCTTATGTTATGGGTATTATTGCAACACGCTCAATAGATGAGCAAGTAACCGGTATCAAAGAGCTTGAAGAACAACATGAAGTACGTATTCGCAATGGTATGCTTGCCTATGAATACCTTGAAAAGCTTCGTAGCGGTAATGATACAGCTGAAAATATTGCCAAGTTTGACACGCTAAAAGATGATTTAGGCTACGGTTTACTTCTGAAGCGTTATACGCCAAATGTCGTTGATGCTACAGAAGAACATATTCAAAAAGCAGTTAAAGACTCCTTCCCTAAAGTAGGCCCAATGTTTTGGTCATTTAGAATCATGGTGGGCTGCGGTGTACTTATGCTTGGGGTATTTGTTCTGGCATTTTATTACAATGCACACCGTGTGATTGAACAAAAACGCTGGTTACTATGGGCTGCGGTATGGAGTATTCCACTTCCTTGGATTGCCATTGAGTTTGGTTGGATTGTCGCTGAATACGGCCGTCAACCTTGGGCTATATCAGAAATTTTACCAACCTTTTTAGCAACATCGTCACTGACCGTTAATGATCTTTTAATTAGTATCACAGGCTTTATCGTATTTTATACTGGGCTTGCTGCGGTAGAAGGCTGGTTAATGCTGCGCTTTATTAAGCAAGGCCCAAGCTCGCTTCATACAGGTAAATATCATCATGAACTTGCTAAAGTAGATAGCCAAGGAGCTCAGTCATGATTTTTGATTACGAAACACTTAAATTTATCTGGTGGCTACTAATCGGTGTATTACTGATTGGTTTTGCCGTGACCGACGGCATGGATATGGGTGTAGCAATTTTGCTTCGCCTAGTAGGTAAAACAGATGTAGAACGCAGAACAGTTATTAACACCATTGGTGCTCACTGGGATGGTAACCAAGTGTGGTTTATCACCGCTGGCGGCGCACTATTTGCAGCATGGCCAATGGTCTATGCTGCGGCCTTCTCAGGCTTTTACTTTGCCATGATGCTGGTGTTATTCGCACTCTTTTTTAGACCGCTAGGTTTCGATTACCGCTCTAAAATTGAGTCAACCCGTTGGCGTAACAATTGGGATTGGGGGCTTTTTGCTGGCAGCTTTATTCCTGCGCTCGTTTTTGGGGTCGCATTTGGTAACTTATTACTAGGTGTGCCTTACCATATTGATGAGCTATTGCGTGTAAGCTATCAAGGCTCATTCTTTGCCTTACTCAATCCTTTTGCGATTGTTGCAGGCTTGATCAGTGTATTGATGTTAGTTGGACATGCTGGTATGTGGTTACAACTTCGAACAGATGCTGAGGTTGCGAAACGCTCAGCACAGTATGGACGATACGCACTCATGGCATTTATTGTGTTATTCGCTATTGCTGGTGTGTGGATATCACAAATTGAAGGCTATCGAATTGTTAGCATGGGTGATACGCAAGGTTATGCAAACCCACTTGCAAAAACCGTAACTCAAGCGCCTGGAGCATGGCTTGATAATTACAGCAAAATGCCACTAACCATGTTGTTCCCTGCTCTTGCATTTGTAATGGCTATTCTGGCGCTGGTGTTTTCAAAATTACACAAGCCTGCACTAGCACTTGTGTCCTCAAGTCTAATGCTTGCAGGGGTTATTCTTACAGCAGGTATGTCAATGTTCCCGTTTGTGATGCCATCGAGCAATAACCCTAATATTAGTTTAACGATGTGGGATGCGGTTTCGAGCCATATGACATTAAATGTGATGTTTGTTGTTGCCATTATTTTTGTTCCTTTAATTTTAACTTACACGACCTGGTGTTATGTGAAGATGTGGCGCAAAGTAACGATTAGTGAAATTGAAAACAACACGCACGGTAGCTATTAAGGAGGTTTAATTATGTGGTATTTCGCCTGGATATTAGGTGTTCTATTAGCCTGTACACTTGGTGTTATCAACGTCATGTGGTACGAATTTCACCAACATAAAGATTCCATCGCTGATGATGAGCTAGAGCTGTACGCGAGACTCAAAAACAACGATGACAACTAAACCCCGACCAAATCGCGCGCAGCAGCAAACGCTGCGCGCGTTCTTAAAGCAGTATAGCCAGTCCGCTTCAGGGCTTCTGAAACTAAGCATTAGTCTGGGCACACTCAATGCCCTGTTAATGATTGCCTCTTGCTATTTACTGGCAAACACAGTTCATCAAGTTATGTTTGAACAAGCAAGTTTGCAAGCTGTCACTCCTTTACTATGGCCCCTTGCAGGCCTTATTGTGCTTCGCGCCCTATTAGTTGCATTGAGTGAGCGAGTGAGTAGCCTTGCCGCATTAAAAATAAAAACGGTGATGCGCAATACATTACTTGCGAAGTTAACTAAACTAGGCCCTGGTTACAGTGAACACAAAGGGTACGGCGCAACGCTTAATACCTTACATAATGGTGTTGAAGCACTTCATCAATATTACGCAAACTACATTCCAAGCGTGGCGTACAGCGCACTTATTCCACTCGCTATTTTAGTGGTCATTTTTCCAACCGATTACAAAGCAGGGCTAATTTTCCTATTAACTGCCCCGCTTATTCCATTTTTTATGATTTTAGTTGGTCACAAAGCGGAGCAACTCAACCAAGAACGCTGGCAACAGCTCGCGGTACTTGGCAATTACTTTTTTGATCGTTTGCAAGGACTGACTCAGCTTAAGCTGTTTAATGCGACCAAACGCGAGCTAAATAATATTAGCCAGATTTCTGATGACTACCGTGGTGCAACCATGGGGGTGCTGAAAGTCGCCTTTTTATCCTCTTTCGCCTTGGAGTTTTTAGCTACCATTAGTGTTGCGCTTGTTGCAGTAATTATCGGCTTTAGACTGTTTTTTGGTACCCTCGATTTTGCCACTGGATTTGTGGTGTTACTACTGGCCCCTGAGTTTTACTTACCACTTCGACAAATGGGCACTCACTATCATGCAAAGTTAGAAGGGATCAGCGCCGCTGCTGATATGGTTGATATAATTAATCACAGCGAAGCACATGAGCATACGGGTTCATCACAATTATCAACACCGCTAAAAGACATACATGTGCATAGACTCACTTATCATTACCCTGACACAAACGAAGGGGTCACCGACATTAGTTTAAGTCTGCCGAATAAAGGGTTAATTGCATTTGTTGGAGAGAGTGGCTCAGGTAAAAGTACCCTCTTTGATTGCCTTTTAGGTTTTCACCATCAAGCTAACAGTGCCATCAATATTAACGGACAAGCACTCAGTGATATCGCACTACATAATTGGCAGGCGCAACTTGCGTGGATCCCACAACAAGCCACACTATTTTATCGAAGTGTTGCCGACAATCTACGCCTTGCCAAACCAGATGCAAGCCATGATGAACTTATTGCGGCCACTCGAAAAGCAGGCGCACTTGAGTTTATTAACGCCTTACCAAATGGCTTTGATACTATGCTGGGTGAACAAGGGGAAGGCCTCTCTGGCGGCCAAAAGCAGCGTATTGCTCTTGCTCGTGCATTTTTAAAGAATGCACCAATTCTAATGCTTGATGAGCCAACAGCACACTTAGACAGCCAAACAGAGCAGCTAATCAATCAAGCAATCCGAGATTATGCAAACGATCATTTAGTGCTGGTTATTGCTCATAGGCTTAATACGGTAAAACACGCAGACAATATTTACGTTATGCAGCAAGGTAAAATTATCGAGTCGGGTCATTATCAGCAACTCACTGAACAAGCGGGTCTGTTTGCTAAACTTGTGAGTCGAGGTGAAGCGCATGTATAACTTCATTCGCTTATTAAAACTGTGCAAACCTCATGCTGGCATGTTGCTACTGGGCGCTTTTTTAGCAAGCTTGACTGTGCTTGCTAATGTTGGTTTGCTTGCAATATCTGGCTGGTTTTTAGCCGCAATGGCAGCCGCTGGCATTGCAGGTGTACATATGAATTATTTTACACCTGCAGGAGTTATTCGCTTTTTAGCCATTGTAAGAACTGCATCACGGTACGGCGAACGAATGATCACTCACAATGCTACATTTTTATTGTTAAGCGAAGTTCGTGTAAAAATGTTTGCAACACTGAGCCGACTCAACAACGTTGATTTGGCAATGAGTCGCAGTGCCGACCTTGTGAATCGTTTGCAAAATGATGTGGATGCCCTTGATAAATTTTACTTAAATATCTTACTTCCCATCATAATAGCCTTATTCACTATTCCAATTGTCATGGCATTTATGAGCGCATACAACGCGAAGGTAGCTTTGATTTGTTTTATATCGTTGATGATAATTGGTGTACTGCTACCAGTCTTATTAAGTCATAAACTACACAAACAAGCAGATACCGAGACCAGACTTTCAGCTGAGCTAAGAGCTGAGCTTGCCGATACGTTAAAAGGAAACCGTGAACTTGCAATTTATCAAGCGCATGATGCTCAGTTAACACGCTGCGATACACTTAGTCAGCAATATAATTCGCAACTTTATACTCGCCATAAAGCCATCGCGAACAGCAATGGTTTAAGCATTTTTGTTATACAATTAACCATGCTCGCAAGCGTTTTTGTGATTATTCCTTTGGTTGCAACGGGCGCTACGAAAAATGTTGAATTGGCAATGCTCGCACTATTCGTCTTGGCTAGTTTTGAAACTGTACTTACCCTGCCCGCAGCTTTTATCGAGCTCCCTGTCGCTTTAAGTGCAGCAGAGCGGTTATTTTCGCTAGCGGACAAACAAACACCAGCGCCTTACAAAAAGCACGACCAAGTAAATAATCAACACGCGCTCGGCTTAGAATTAACTAATGTGAGTTATCAATACTCTGGGGCGCATAATTACGCTTTGAGGGATATTAATCTATCCATTGCAGCTGGCAACAAAGTAGCACTGGTTGGTGCAAGTGGCAGCGGTAAAACAACATTAGTAAATTTACTCACCGGACTTTGGCCTTTACAGTCTGGCTCATTAAAACTGTTAGCGGCAGAACACAGTATTGAACTTAGTAGCCTAGACGCTAACGAACGCTTTATGCAGCTCACGATTGTCGCCCAACAGCATCATATTTTTGATGGCACACTAAGGGAAAACCTACGCTATGCGGCACCGGATGCAACGGATGAAATGCTATTACAAGCTTGCAAACAGGCAGAACTTGGCTCATGGCTGAATAACTTAAAAAACGGCCTCAATACCCGTTTAGGCACCGCAGGAAGAAAACTCTCCCATGGTCAGTCACGTCGTATTGCTATTGCGCAAGCATTATTAAGACAAGGTCATTTTGTGGTTCTTGATGAACCAACGGAAAGCTTAGATAATCACACTAAGCACAGTTTACTTAATACACTCGAAAAGGTCTGGGCTGATAAAACCGTGCTAACAATCAGTCATGATCCTGTTATGTTGAATCGTGTTGATAAAGTCATTTGGTTAGAACAAGGGCAAATAAGAGCAATGGCAAGCCATGCTGAGCTGGTTGAGAATCAGCCAGATTATGTCGAGCTCATCACTCGTTTTTAATCAAGTTGCTCAACGGTAACGTCAATAACGCCTTGCTGCAAAGAAGCTATTTGTGAAAATGCCTTTTTAGACAAATCAATAATTCGACCGTGAACAAACGGACCACGGTCGTTAATGCTAACAATCACACTTTTATTATTTGCGATATTCGTCACTTTTACGCGGGTACCAAAAGCGAGATCTAGGTGAGCTGCACTCAATGCTTGTTGATTAAACACTGTACCGCTGGCCGTTGTACGACCA
Organism: Pseudoalteromonas sp. L21; assembly: GCF_021728035.1. Lineage (NCBI taxonomy): Bacteria > Pseudomonadati > Pseudomonadota > Gammaproteobacteria > Alteromonadales > Pseudoalteromonadaceae > Pseudoalteromonas > Pseudoalteromonas sp. L21. Next base: position 289,751 of record NZ_JAKKCV010000001.1, read on the forward strand.
TGGTATTTGTCCGCATAAAAGCTGGCTTTACCTCTTTGTACCTCGGCACTTGAGTTTATTGTAGGCGAGCTACTGCAGCCACTTAAAATTAAGCTTAACAATGCAAAGACGATGAGTTTGTTCATATTACTAGATCCTTTTTTGCTGTGAAGATAGCAAGCGCTGACTTAGCAAAACCTGAACTATAAAAACAACAAAGCCACCTTACGGTGGCTTTTGTAGGAGTTCGCTTATGATTAGCGAATAATTCCGCGCTCAGAGCTTTTCACAAAGTCGATCATCAGCTGAACAGCTGGGTATTTCGCTGCGTCTTCGCTCAGCTCAGCAATTGCTTCCTCAACACCTAAGCTCTTACGATAAAGTGTTTTGTAAGCGCGTCGAGTCGCCATTACTTCATCACTTTCAAAGCCACGACGTTTCATGCCCTCGGTGTTGATTGCGACTGGGCCTGCTGGCGTACCAATGGTTGTAACAAACGGCGGTACGTCTTTATTAACACCTGAGTACATACCAACAAAAGCATGTGCACCAATCTTACAGAACTGGTGAACACCCGAGTTACCCGCAAGGATCACCCAGTCACCGACGTGTACATGACCAGCAACAGAGGCGTTGTTAGCAAAAATCACGTTATCACCCACGACTGCATCATGAGCAACGTGCGTGTAAGCCATAAACAAGTTGTTACTACCAATTTTAGTCACACCTTGATCTTGAATAGTGCCACGGTGAATTGTTGCACATTCACGAATGACATTGTTGTCACCCATAATCAAAGTAGTTGGCTCATTCGCGTATTTTTTGTCTTGGCAAGCTTCACCAACCGATGCAAACTGAAAAATATGGTTACCAGAACCAATTGTCGATGGGCCTTTGACAACCACATGAGACTCAATGATACAGTTATCACCAATCGTTACATCGTTGCCAATATAGCTATAAGGGCCAACTGAGACATTTTTTCCAAGCTTCGCACCTGGTTCGATTATTGCCGTAGGATGGATCACTATTAAAACTCTCTTCTCGCACACATGATTTCGGCAGTACACACAACTTTGCCGTCAACTTTTGCTTCTGCTGCAAACTTCCATATATTGCGGCGCTCTTTAACAAACTCTACATGCAAATGCATCGTATCGCCAGGTAATACTGGTTGCTTAAATCGTGCATTGTCAATGGCAGCAAATAAGTAAAGCTCATTATCGCTACGATTTTCAACTGTTTTAAAACCTAATAAGCCAGTTGCTTGAGCCATTGCTTCTAATATCAACACACCTGGAAAAATTGGTTGATTTGGAAAGTGGCCTGTAAAAATAGGTTCATTCACTGTTACATTTTTAATAGCATGTAACGACTTGCCTGGCGTGTAATCTAAAACACGGTCAACAAGTAACATCGGATAACGATGCGGAAGTAAATTCAAGATATCTTGAATATCAAGACTATTTAATTCATTTGCCAAAATAGCATCCTTATTTGTCTTCAATATTGAGTGACTTAGTCAGTGACTCAAGTGCTTTTAAGCGGTCTTTCATATCACCAAGGTTTCGGATATGGGCAATACTACGACGCCATTCTTTGTTGTTTTGATGAGGCAAACCTGATGAGTAAATCCCAGGTTCAGTGATTGCTTTTGTCACCATACTCATGCCCGTGATTATAGCACCATCACAGACACTGATGTGACCATTAATTGCAACCATGCCGCCAATTTGACAATGTTTACCAACAACAACACTGCCGGCAAAAACAGTGCAACCAGCCACAGCTGTTCCCGAACCGATCTCGACATTATGCGCTATTTGACATTGATTATCGATAATTACGTTACTATGGATGAGTGTGTCATCGAGTGCGCCACGATCAATCGTTGTTGAGGCACCGACTTCAACTTTATCACCAATAATTACACGCCCTAATTGCGGTATTTTAATCCATTCACCACGCTCATTGGCGTAACCAAACCCATCGCTTCCTACGACTGTATTTGCTTGAAACAGACAGTCACTGCCAATTTCAACTTCATGGTAAATACTGACATTAGCCCAAAGCTTTGTTCCTTGGCCTATTTTTACCTGCTCACCAATAAAGCAACCTGGACCAATCTGCACATCGTTTGCAATGACCGCATTAGCTTCTATCACCACATTGGCAGCGATCGAGACATTATCTCCAATTGATGCTGAATCATGGATGACTGCACTAGGGTGTATCCCTACTGATGCGCTGCGGGGTGTTGTATCCATTAACTGGGCAAGCTTGGCGTAGCATACATAAGGATTAGCAATAATGAGCTTATTGCCACTAAAATAGTCGGCGTCTGCCGGTGATAAAATCACCGCACTGGCATTGGTGCTCTCTAACTGAGAACGATATTTTTTGTTCGCCAAAAATGCAATATGCCCAGATTGGGCATTTGCAAGTGTTGATATTTTTTTAATCTCTTGAGTGCCATCGCCGTGTAGCTCAGCACCCAAAAGATCCGCAATCTGCGAAAGCGTGTAGTTTTGCATATGTAATTTCTATTGCTTACTTACTTTTTCAACAACTTTATCTGATAAGTCAGACACTGTTTTCGGGTTAACGTAGATTGTTGTTTCTTTAACTTTTACTTCGTCGTACTTACCAGCTTTAGCCACTTCTTCAATCGCATCGAGAATTAGCTTTTGAACTTTTGCTAACTCTTGGTTTTGACGCATTTTGATTTCTTGCTCTAACGGACGACCCTTTTCAGCCAGCTGTTGTTGCATACCTTGAATCTTAGTACGTAATTCTTCTTTTTGCTTGTCACTCATTGTTGTTGCTTCACGCTTGAACTTTTCAGCTTCAAAACGGATATCACCCTGCAATTTTTCAAGCTCTTGACGGCGTTCAGCAAACTCAGCTTCAAGTGTTTGCTCTACTTTTGCCATTTGAGGGATTTGTTTATAGATTTCTTGCATGTCAACAATAGCGACTTTATGTGCAAATGCACTGGTAGACAGACCCATTGATAAAGTAGCAAGTAGTGCAAACGCTGTTGATTTAATTGATTTTTTCACAAAAAACTCCTTTAGAATGTATTACTAATATTAAAGCTGATGGTCTTCGTATCGTCATCTTCTTCTTTTTGCAATGGATACGCAAAACTGATCAGCATCGGACCCATTGGAGAGATCCATTGTAGTGAAAGACCGGTTGATACCCTAAAGCGCATCGGATCTGAATAATCCTCTAGTTTTGCGCGTTGATCAGGGGCTAAGTTTTGGTAACGGTCAACGTTAAACTCTGTGTCCCATACGTTCGCAGCATCTACGAAGAAGCTTGTACGTACAGAACTCGTGTTTTCTTCATCCAAGAATGGAGTTGGTACAATCAGCTCCATCCCTGCAACCGCTTTAGCGTTACCACCAATTCGGCCTTGCAATCTTAATACGTCAAATTCTGACGCCCCACCAATACTGCCGGTTGTTGTACCATCGTCTTGTGGCGTACCTGGGATTGTTTGCGGTGTACGTGATACAGCACGTGGTAAAATGGTATTTCTATCAAAACCACGTAATTCCATCTCAGTAATACGGAAGTACTCTTGGAACGGTAATGTTTGATCAAACCCATTGGTTGAACCGTAACCATTACCATAAGCAAGCGCTGCACGTGTTGAGAATACCCAACGATGGTCATTACTAATCGGCCAGTAAAAACGTGAGTCATAATTTAACTTAAAGTAAGTTAAATCTGAGTTCGGTGTTGTTGCCGTTAGATTAAGTGATTGACGCGAACCCGCTGATGGGAATAAACCACGGTTTACTGTCACTCGCGACCAACCTGTGCTCAACTCGTATTTAGTAAAGTTAAAGCCAGCATCTGGGTTTTCAGGGTCTAAGAAGGTTTCTCGCATTACGCGTGTTTGCTCGTATTCTGCGATATCCGATAACTCTTCTTCAATCCAACGGATACCGAAATTTATACGGTTTACAGCATCAATTGGGAAACCAATATTGGTACCGATACCATAGCTTTTCGATTTATAGTCGATGAGGCTAAATTTACTTGCATCATAGTTACTATAGAAAATGCTACTGCCCTGCGAAACACCATCTGGGGTGAAGTACGGGTCAGTATACGATAAGCTAATACGCTCTGAACCGCGTGACGTATTGATATTAAAACCAATTTGGTTACCAGTACCTAAGAAGTTCGACTCACTGACACCAATGTTAAATTGCAGACCTAAGTAAGAACCATAGGCAAGACCTGCATTAAAGCTACCTGCTGACTGTTCTTTCACGGTAAAATCGACGTCTACTTGGTCATCAACACCAGGGACAGGAACAACATTGAAGTCAACGCTTTCCATATACGGCAAACGTTGGATTTGCAATTTAGAGCGTTCAAGGTTTTGATTAGAAAGCCACGCACCTTCAAGCTGGGTCATTTCACGACGAACAACTTCGTCTGAAGTATTTTGGTTACCGCCAACGATAATACGACGCACATATACACGCTTGCCAGGGTCTACCGACAGCGTTAACTGCACTTCTTTATTTTCATCATCGATTTCAGGAATCGTGCGTACTTCAGCATTCGCATAGCCAAATCGGGCTAGGTAGCTCTTAATAAACTCTTCTGATGAGGTAACCACAGAACCGTTATACAATTCACCCGCTTTAAGTGGAATAACACTTTTAATAAGCTCTTCGCGGCCAAGTAAGTCACCGATAAAGTCAAACCCTTTTACAGTGTATTTAACACCCTCAGTCATGTTTGCAGTCACATATACTGAATCTCGCTCAGGGCTCACAGACACTTGTGTGGAATCAATATTAAAGCGTAAGTAACCACGGTCTAGATAGTAACTGCGGATTTTTTCAAGATCGCCTTCAATCGTTTGTTTCTGATAGCGGTCACTTGACATGAACTTCCACCATGGCAAATCTTGTTGAGATTCAGCCAATTTGAGCAGCTCTTCATCTGAGAAAAGTTCATTACCAACAAGGTTTATTTGACGAATTGACGCAGCGTCACCTTCATCAAACTTAAATAATAACTTTACACGGTTACGAGGTAGCTTGGTGATGCTTACTTCAACTTTAGCATTGTATTTACCAATACTATGGAAGAACTCAACAAGCCCTTTTTCAATATTATCAAGGACGGTTTTATCAAGAGGCTCACCGGTACGAATATCTTGTTGATCAAGTGATTCGTTTAGCTGCTCATCTTTAATATCTTTATTGCCGTCGAACTCAATCAAGCTGATTGTTGGGCGCTCAGTGACACGGAAAATAACATTATTACCGTCACGCAACGCTTTAATATTATCAAAGTGACCTGAACGATAGAGTGACTTTATGGTTCTTGAAATTGTGTACTCATCAATATTATCGCCCACGTTGATCGGAATATGCGTCAGTGCAGCACCTAATGCAACACGTTGTAAACCTTCAACTTTTAAATCTTCTACAATAAAGGAGTTTTGGCCTAGGGCTGCAAAGCTTGCACCTAATAAACTTGAAACTGCCAAATGTTTTTTTATAGCCATTTTGTTATCTTTATCCTTTACAACTGTATTACCGCTCAACACCTTGTAAATTTAACTTTTTGCAGTGTTTTACAATCGTGTTCAAATTGGAATTTTCCGCTTACTTGTTATAAACGTGATACATCATTGAACAAAGCGAAACATGTTAAAAATATGAGCAGTAAGGCGCCCAATTTAAAACCAAACTCTTGTGTCTTTTCAGAGACAGGCTTCTTACGAAAAAGTTCAATTATGTAATACATTAAGTGCCCACCATCAAGCACTGGCAACGGCAATAAGTTAAATACGCCAAGGTTAACACTGATTAATGCTAAAAAGCTTAAAAATGCAACCAAGCCATAGCTTACGCTAGTCCCCGCCCCCACTGCAATGCCTACGGGCCCACTTAAGTTTTTAACTGACACTTGACCCGTAATGAGGTTGCCAATCATATCAAAACTTAAGGTTATTAAACGCCATGTTTCTTTTATGCCCAGCACAATACTATCGACAGGGCCATAATGTCTAGTTTCAATGTAGTTTTCTGGCCAAGGCTCGACCTTTGGTGCAACTCCTAAAAACCCTTGCAACACGCCAGCATCGTTATCACGGCCATCGGGTGTGACAGTAAGTGACTCAATGTTACCTTGTCTTTTTACACTAAATTGTAAGGATTTGTTAGGTGATTGTTGAATTATAGAGACTAACTGGGTCCAATCGCTGATATTTTCGCCATTTACTGCTGCGATTGTATCATTTACCTGAAGGCCAGCCCGCTCAGCTGCAGAACCTTTATTGATTTGCGCGACCGTTAATGTCGCTTGAGGTCTAAATGGAACAATACCAATCGACGTTAACGGAGGCACATCTTGTTGATCTAACTTCCACCCATCTAGGTTCAATGTACGAACATGCTTTTGGTAATTTTGGTCGCGTAATGTCACCACAACACTTTGCTCACCTAAACGACTCATTAATGAGAAAGTAGCATCTTGCCAAGTGCTAATATCATCTTCACCTATTTTGATAATTTGTTGGTTTGCTTCGATATTTGCTGACTCTGCACGGCTACCTTGCGTGACCTCACCAACGACAGGTTTTAATGACTGAACGCCCACCATATACATTACCGCAAGGGCAAAAATAGCAAATAAGAAGTTCGCCATGGGACCCGCTGCAACAATGGCAATACGGGCTTTTACAGACTTGGCATTAAATGATAGATGGCGCTGCTCCGGCGGGACTTCGTCAACTCGTTCATCCAGCATTTTAACATAGCCACCCAATGGGATAGCTGCAATGACGTATTCTGTTTTATGCTTGTCGTACCATTTTATAAGTGGTTTGCCAAAGCCAATTGAAAAGCGTAAAACCTTTACACCGGCTTTACGCGCCACCCAAAAATGGCCATATTCATGCACGGTCACTAAAATTCCCAGTGCAAGAATGAATGAGCCTAAATTCCAGAAAAAATCAAACATCTTAATTCATGCCCTTTTTAACAAGTTCAAGCGCTTTAATACGTGCAGCTTTATCGCACGCTAATATTTCTTCAAGTGTTTGTACATTAACATTCAAGGTTGACTCTAATGTCTGCGCATTAACACGGAAAATATCTGTAAAGCCAATTTGCCCATTTAAAAATGCCGCAACAGCGACTTCATTGGCAGCGTTGACTGTCGTTGTTGCACCTTGCCCCATTTCACTGGCGTCGATTGCTAATTTTAAATTTGGATAACGTGCATAATCAGGTTTAGTAAACGTAAAATCAGCTAGCTCTGAAAAGTCGAGGGGCTTCACACCTGCATCAACACGATCTGGAAAAGCAAGTGCATGTGCGATAGGTGTGCGCATATCTGGATTTCCCATTTGCGCAAGCACAGAGCCATCTTGATACTGTACCATTGAGTGAATAATACTTTGCGGATGAATGACCACTTCAATATCACTGGCGTGACAGTTAAATAACCATTTCGCTTCAATGAATTCGAGGCCTTTGTTCATCATGGTCGCTGAATCAACAGAAATCTTTTGTCCCATAGACCAGTTAGGGTGAGCCACCGCCTCAGCGACTGTAACAGATGATAATGTGGCTAAATCACGGGTTAAAAATGGCCCACCAGAGCCTGTTAACAAGATTTTGCTCACGCCGTTATCACCAAGTAACCCTGATGTGTTCTGTAATGATGCAGGCATGCATTGAAAAATAGCATTATGTTCGCTATCAATTGGCAGTAGTGTTGCGCCATGTTGCTTTACTTTGTCAATAAACAACTGACCTGACATCACCAACGATTCTTTATTAGCAAGCAGTACTTTCTTACCGGCTTCAACGGCACTCAAGGTGGGTAGTAAGCCTGCTGCTCCCACAATAGCCGACATCACTGTATTAACGTCGGGGTGAGCCGCAAGCTCGCTCATTGCTTCTACGCCTGCAAGCACTTCGGTCGTACAGGGTGTATTTGCAAGTAAGCTTGATAACGCCTTTGCTGCCGCACTATTAGCCATAACAGCAAATTTCGGTTGATGCGCTAAACAAAGTTCAGCCATTTTTTCAGCGTTCTGCCCTGCGGTTAACGCAAAAATAGCGAAGCGATCCGTATTTCGAGCGACAACATCTAACGTACTTAGGCCGATTGACCCCGTTGCACCAAGCACTACCAGTTGTTCAGTCTTGCTCATAAACTTAATGTCCATGCATAACAAAGCACGAAAATAGGTGCTGCTGCAGTGAGACTGTCAATACGGTCTAAGATACCGCCATGACCTGGTAAACATGAACCGCTGTCTTTTAAACCCGCTTCACGTTTAAACATACTTTCAAGTAAGTCACCCACCGCAGAAAACAGTGCTATAAATGCAGTCATAATGGCATAAACAGGCCAAACAGCCATATCAACGTCGCTAAAGTGACAAAAAGCCAACACGAAGATAACCGATGCGACGACCCCACCAAGTAACCCTTCAATGGTTTTATTAGGGCTGACTTTAGGCATTAATTTACGTTTACCTAAGTTCTTACCTGTGAAATAAGCGCCGATGTCTGCACTCCAAACAATACCTAAAACCACTAAAATCAGCATTGAACCAAAGTGAGTCGATTCGTTATAGCCCGCACTTCTTAAGGTATTTAACGCCAACCATAATGGCACGAGGGTTAGAAAGCCTGCTATCGCTCGCATCACAAGGCCTTCATTCCAAGCTTTCGCCATGGCGGGGTAGCGCCATACTAAATAAGTGGCAACAATCCACCACGCGAATGACAAGGTAAACAAATAATTAGCATCGCCCACCAGCTTACCATTTTGCCAAAGCGACTCTATCGGCCAATGCCAATTTAGAAGAGCAAGAATGACAGCGGTCGCAGCGACAAAGCCTAGCCGTTTGAATTTATCGCATAGGCCCATAAAAGCAGACCATTCCCACGCACCGAGTAAAACAATACCGGCAGCGATATAACTAAATAAAGTAAGTGGGGTATAAAAAACCAATACAAGTGCAAGTGGCGCAAGTACAAGTGAGGTTAAAATTCGTTGTTTAAGCAATGTGTGTACCTTCAACTAGTAATTAGGTTTCGGCGAGTAATTGTTTTATTTGTTCACCGGTACAACCAAATCGTCGCTCTCTGGCAACGTAACAAGCGATAGCGTCAGCAAAAGCAGCTTCATTAAAATCTGGCCAAAGCGTATCTGTAAAGTAAAGCTCAGCATAAGCAGCTTGCCACAAAAGAAAGTTACTAATGCGTAAATCACCACCGGTACGGATCATCAAATCAAGTTCCACCTGTCCTGCCATACTCATGTGGTCGTTCATATGCTGCTCAGTGATTTCATCTGCGTCTAACTCACCCGCAGCGACTTTCTTGGCAAGCTGTGTTGCGGCATTGGTAATATCCCAACGACCACCATAATTAGCCGCGACATTTAATTCTAACCCAGTGTTGTTGCGAGTAAGTTCGTGCGCAGCATCTACTTTGTGTCGTAAACCTTCAGAAAAACGTGATAAATCACCAATGATATTTAGTTTTACATTATTTTTATGAAGTTTTTTTACTTCTTTGCCCAGTACGAATAAAAACAACTCCATAAGTGTATTTACTTCGTCCTCTGGGCGGCGCCAATTTTCACTACTAAACGCAAATAGTGTTAATGACTGAATACCTAAGCGAGTACAAAATTGCACTGATTGACGCACCGCATCAACGCCCTTTTTGTGCCCGTAAACACGTGGGCGATTTTTAGCTTGCGCCCATCGACCGTTACCATCCATGATTATAGCGACATGCTTAGGCAAACTTTGCTGGGAAATTTTATCAGCGTTAAGAACCATAAATATCGAGTATTCCATAAAAAAACGCCGTCTAGTATACCCTAGACGGCGTTTCAAAACTAATAAATTTAGTTATGCCAATTACCTATTCAGGATGAATGCCTGAAAGATAAACAGGACGTATTAGATTTCCATCAATTCAGCTTCTTTCGCTGTTAATTGTGTATCCATTTCTTTAATGAACTTATCAGTAAGCTTTTGAATTTCATCTTCAGCTTGACGTGCTTCATCTTCCGAAATGTCTTTATCTTTCAATAAGCTCTTAATGTCGCCATTCGCATCACGACGGATGTTACGTACCGCAACACGACCACTTTCAACTTCACCACGTACAATTTTAATAAGGTCTTTACGACGCTCTTCAGTAAGTGGAGGAAGTGGAACACGAATAACCGTACCTGCAGACATAGGGTTTAAACCTAAGTCTGAAGCCATGATCGCTTTTTCTACAGCTTGTGCTAATGACTTGTCAAACACGCTAATAGCCAGTGTACGCGAGTCTTCAATTGTGACGTTTGCAACTTGGTTTAACGGCGTATCAGCACCATAGTAAGATACTTGAATACCATCAAGTAACGCAGGGTGAGCACGGCCTGTGCGAATTTTAGATAATTGGCTGCCTAGTGCCGCAACACTTTTTTGCATGCGCTCTGACGCATCTTTTTTGATATCGTTAATCACGGTTCAATCCTAATAATCTATTTATTTATTTCATCTGAGGCTTGTGAAGAAATAAGTGTTCCTTCATCTTCACCCATAATAACACGTTTCAGCGCGCCAGATTTGTTCATATTAAATACGCTTAAAGGCATTTTATGATCTCGTGCAAGAGTGAATGCAGCTAAGTCCATAACCTTTAATTCTTTTTCAATGATTTCATTGTAGCTCAAGTGGCGATATAGTGTAGCTTCTGGATTTTTAACTGGGTCATCAGAATAAACACCGTCCACTTTTGTCGCTTTGATAACTGTGTCAGCTTCAATTTCGATACCACGTAAACACGCGGCAGAATCTGTAGTAAAGAACGGATTACCCGTACCCGCTGAGAAAATCACTACACGGCCAGATTTTAATAAGCTGATTGCTTCAGCCCAGTTATAAGCATCACACACGCCATTTAGTGGGATAGCTGACATTAAGCGGCAATTTACAAATGCACGGTGTAGTGCATCGCGCATTGCCAAGCCATTCATTACTGTTGCTAGCATTCCCATGTGGTCACCCACTACGCGGTTCATGCCAGCTTCTGCTAATGAACCACCACGTAAGAAGTTACCGCCACCGATAACCAAACCTACTTCTACGTCGAGCTCTACAAGTTCTTTAATTTCTTGAGCCATACGGTCAAGTACTTTCGGGTCGATGCCGAAGCCTTCGTCTCCCATTAATGCTTCACCGCTAAGTTTAAGAAGAACACGTCTAAAAATAGGTTTACGATTGATAGTCATAATATTTGGGCCAGCCTTAGTAATGAGATAAAAAATAACCGCGCTATGGTTACACATAAAACGCGGTTATTTTAAAGAATTTTCATCAGTGACGCAAAAGCTAATAGCAGATTAATTTCATCTAATTTCGCCCACATCACTCAAGCAGAAAATTACTCGCCTTTTGCAGCAGCAATTTGTGCAGCTACTTCAGCAGCGAAATCTTCTTCTTTACGCTCGATACCTTCACCAACTTCTAAACGGATGAAGTTAGAAACAGTTGCGCCTTTCTCTTTAAGAATTTCGCCAACAGTCTTCTTAGGCTCCATGATGAAAGCTTGACCAGTAAGCGAGATCTCACCAGTGAATTTCTTCATACGGCCAACAACCATCTTCTCAGCGATTTCAGCAGGCTTGCCTTCGTTCATCGCGATATCGATTTGAACTGCTTTTTCTTTCTCAACAACGTCAGCTGGTACGTCTTCTGGGTTAACGAACTCAGGCTTAGACGCAGCTACGTGCATAGCAACTTGCTTAAGTGTTTCTTCGTCAGCTTCACCAACTACAACAACACCGATACGGTCGCCGTGACGGTATGAAGAAAGTTTGTCACCATCGATGTACTCAACGCGACGAACATTGATGTTTTCACCAATTTTAGCAACTAGTGCAACACGCGTTTCTTCGAACTGTGCTTTAAGCGCATCGATGTCTGCTTTAGATTCTGCAGCAGCGTCAAGAACTTGGTTAGCGAAACCAAGGAAGTTAGCATCTTTAGCAACGAAGTCAGTTTGACAGTTAACTTCAAGAAGCGCAGCGAAACCGTTACCTTCTTTGATTAAGATTGTACCTTCAGCAGCGATATTACCTGCTTTTTTAGCAGCCTTTGCAGCACCGCTCTTACGCATGTTTTCGATCGCTAACTCGATGTCACCGTTCGTTTCAGTTAACGCTTTTTTACAATCCATCATGCCAGCGCCAGTACGCTCGCGTAATTCTTTAACTAGGGCAGCAGTTACAGCCATTAGAATATCCTCAATTGAATTCTGTTATTAGGGAAGCGGTATGGGCCGCTTAACAAGAATAACAAGTCTTCACCTTAATTAAGATGAAGACTTGATGACAGCTAATTACTCAGCTTCTACGAAATCGTCTTTCTCAGCTTGAGCAACGATGTTGTTCTCACGACCTTCAGTGATCGCAGCTGATACAGCGCCAGTGTAAAGTTGGATAGCACGGATCGCATCATCGTTACCAGGAACAACGTAATCAACGCCGTCTGGGTTAGAGTTAGTATCAACGATAGCAACAACTGGAATACCTAGGTTGTTAGCTTCACGGATAGCGATGTGCTCGTGGTCTGCATCGATAACGAAAAGTGCGTCAGGAAGACCACCCATGTCTTTGATACCACCAAGGCTCTTTTCAAGCTTTTCCATTTCACGAGTTAGCATTAACGCTTCTTTCTTAGTTAACTTCTCGAAAGTACCGTCTTGGCTTTGCGCTTCAAGATCTTTAAGACGCTTGATTGATTGACGAACTGTTTTCCAGTTAGTCAACATACCACCTAACCAACGGTGGTTTACGTAGAACTGCTCGCTTTGAAGAGCTGCTTCTTTAACTGCTTCGCTTGCTGCGCGCTTAGTACCAACGAAAAGTACTTTACCTTTGTTAGAAGCTGCGTTCGATAAGAACTTAAGTGCTTCGTTGAACATTGGTACAGTTTGCTCTAGGTTGATGATATGAACACGGTTACGAGCGCCGAAGATGAAAGGCTTCATCTTAGGATTCCAGTAACGTGCTTGGTGACCAAAGTGAACACCAGCTTGAAGCATATCGCGCATTGAAACGTTTGCCATTTGTAAATTCCTCTAATAGTTTAGGGTTAGGCCTCCACATATCCCATAGCACCAACACCTAAGTTAATTTGTAACTTATGTGCACCCAAGTGTATGTGACGATACGTGTGTGTGTTAAAATAAAATTGTGTTTGCCTTAAATACAAAAAATCAGTTAAGAATTTATTTGTAAAAAGACGGCGCGCTTTATACCATATTAAAATTGAAAACTCAACATTCAGTGCAAAATTTGTGCACTGAAAAATGACCTGAAAAACAACTTTGGAGCCTCAATGAGTGCTGTGATCAAGACCCCTGAAGAAATCGAAAAAATGCGTGTTGCCGGGCGCTTAGCCGCCGAGGTACTTGAAATGATTGAACCGCATGTGGTGCCAGGTGTAACCACAGATGAACTAAATACAATTTGTCACGATTATATTGTTAACGTTCAAGATGCTATTCCAGCACCGCTTAACTATCACGGTTTCCCAAAATCAATTTGCACCTCAGTGAACCATGTAATTTGTCACGGTATCCCAAATGACAAACCACTTAAAGAAGGTGACAGCGTCAATATTGATGTAACTGTAATCAAAGACGGTTACCATGGCGATACATCTAAAATGTTCCATGTTGGTACACCAAATATCCAAGGTAAGCGCCTTGCTGAAGTAACACAAGAGAGCCTGTATCTTGCCATTAAAATGGTGAAACCTGGTGTTCGCTTAGGTGACATTGGTGCTGCGATTCAAAAATACGCTGAAAGCTTTAGCTATTCGATTGTACGTGAATACTGTGGTCACGGTATTGGTGCAGAGTTCCACGAAGAGCCACAAGTTATGCACTACGGCAAAGCAGGTACTGGTGAAGTATTAAAAGCGGGCATGTGCTTAACAATCGAACCTATGGTTAATGCGGGTAAACGCCAATGTAAGTTGCTTAAAGATGACTGGACCGTAGTAACAAAAGACCGTTCATTGTCTGCGCAGTGGGAACATACGCTGTTAGTGACTGAAAATGGTGTTGAAATTTTAACGCTCCGATCAGATGATACTATTGACAGGATCATCGAACACTAGGAGCCAGCCCCTGTGGCATTACCCAATAAAGTAAAGAAGTTGCTTAGCCAAGCTGAGCAACTTAGCGACTATCGCGACTGTTCAAGTTATTTTTACAAATGGCTTCAGAACGAATTTTCTAAACAACCCGTCAGCAACTTAATCAATGCCCGCGCTGAGTTTATCGATCGCTTATTGATTAAACTGTTCCATGATTACGACCTTGCACACGAAAGTGATTTAGCCCTTATCGCGGTAGGTGGTTATGGCCGTGGCGAATTACACCCCTACTCCGACATCGACTTTATGTTGCTAGTTAGTGAGCAACCAAGTGATGCGGTGTGTGAAAAGATTGGTCAGTTCGTCACTATGCTTTGGGATCTCAACTTAGAAATTGGTCACAGCGTTCGCACCATAGAACAAGCATTAGAACAAAAGCGCGAAGACGTGACATTTGCCACCAGCTTACTCGAGAGCCGACTCATTTTCGGTAATCATATTGAGTTTGAAAAACTCAAAAGGCATTTAATCGATACGCCCATTTGGCGCTCTGATGAATTCTTTTTGGCAAAAGTACAAGAACAGAATTTACGTCATAAAAAGTGCCATGGCACAGCCTATAACCTTGAGCCTAATATTAAAGAAAACCCTGGTGGTTTACGTGATTTACAAACTATTATATGGGTGGCTAAAAAACACTTTAGAGCGGAGACATTACAAGAGCTTATCAATCACGGCTATCTGACTCACGAGGAATATCAAGAACTCTCTGAATGCTTAGAGAACTTGTGGAATATTCGATTTGCATTGCATATAGCTGCAGGACGTTCCGAAAATCGCTTATTGTTCGATCATCAACCTAACGCCGCTGAAATACTTGGCTTTGGTAGTGATGGTAAAGCCTCTGTCGAGCGTATGATGAAACGCTTATTCCGAATTATGAGCCGCGTACGAGAGCTTAATCAAATGTTGCTTTCATACTTTGAGCAAAGCATTTTACCGGGTGCCGGAGAGTTACCTGTCGTTGAGCTCGACCGTAACTTTGAGCGTATTGGTCATCAAATTAGGGTAAAAAACCCCTCAGTGTTTTTCCGCCGTGATCAGCTATTTGTGTTGTTCGAGCACATAGCTGATAACCCTGAAATCACCCATATTTACCCAAGTACCATTCGTACAATGCGCCAAGTACGACGCCGTTTACTCGGTGATTTACAAGATTACGCCGCCTGCCGCGAAGCATTTTTACGACTTGTAAAGCATCCAAACGGCATGGGTCGTGCATTCACGCTCATGCATAAGCACGGCATGATTGCTGCCTATTTACCGCAATGGCGAAATATTTTTGGACAAATGCAGTTTGACCTATTTCACGCTTACACCGTGGATGAGCACACGCATAAATTAATCAACAATATTTACAAATATTTTGATAAGTCAAAAGTCAGCGAGTTTCCGCTCTGTAGTGAAATAGTCACGCGCATGGATAAGCCTGAGTTACTTTATTTAGCAGGTATTTTCCATGATATTGCCAAAGGTCGTGGTGGCGATCACTCAGAGCTTGGCTCTGTAGACGCCCTTGCTTTTGCCAAGCTTCATCGCTTTCCAGCATCCGATGGAAAACTCATTTCGTGGCTTGTTGCTAATCATTTACTGATGTCGGTCACAGCGCAACGCAAAGACATTAACGACCCTGATGTCATTAAAGACTTTGCCAGCAAAGTAAAAACTGAGCGTCAGCTCGATTACTTATATTGCTTAACACTGGCTGATATCCGTGCCACCAATGATAACTTGTGGAATGATTGGAAGAACACACTACTACGAGAGCTTTATTTACACACCCAGCGCGCACTTCGTCTAGGGCTAGAAAACCCGATGGATCAACGTGATCAGATTCGTGATAAAAAACAACAAGCTAAACAACGTCTATTGAATCACGGCTGTAACGAAGACCAAATTGATTTAATTTGGAGTCGCTTTAAAGCCAATTACTTTACTGCCTTTAGTGAACAACAAATTTCATGGCACACCGAACATTTACTCAATTGTGAGGACTTAAGCCAGCCCAGTGTGATGGTGTCTGATACCGCCATGCATGGGGGAACGCAAGTATTTGCTTATAGTCCATACTCAGGCGGGCTGTTCGCTCGTTTAGTCAGTGTCATCGGCTCTAAAAAAGCACAAATTCAACATGCACAAGTCCTCACGACAAAAGACGGTTATGTGCTATTTAGTTTTGTTATTCTGGAAGTGAATGGCGACCCAATTGCCAGTAATCGTGCGCAAGGTATTAAACGCGCACTTGATGCCGCAATTAGTGATCCTAAAAAGAAAATTCGTTTTAAAAAGAACCGCTCACAGCGTTTTAAAGACTTTAATATTAAACCCAAAATTGTGCTTAGACCGCATGCCCGAAAAGATCGCAGTTTAATCGAAATTCAGGCAGTGGATATTCCTGGGTTACTCACGAAAATTGCCGAAGTGTTTCAAGCACACTTATTACATATTCATGCCGCACGGATCACCACTGTCGGTGAACGTGCAGAAGATTTCTTCGTGGTATCAAATAACGAATACCAAGCATTAACAGACGAAGAACAAGCAAAAATTCATCAAGCATTGCGTAAAAAACTCAACGCAGAAACCGAATAAGAGGACCTTATGTCAGATTTAAAAACCATGATCGAAAACGCTTGGGACAACCGCGATAGCATCAGCCCAAGCACGGTATCAAGCGACGTGAAACAAGCTATTGTCGACGCACTTGAACTACTTGATAGCGGCGCTGCGCGTGTTGCTGAAAAAATCAGTGGTGAGTGGGTTGTACATCAATGGTTGAAAAAAGCGGTGCTATTATCTTTTCGTATTCGTGATAACCAGCCAATGAACGATGGTGTTAATCAATTCTACGACAAAGTACCACTTAAATTTAGCGACTACACACCAGAGCAATTCCAACAAGGTGGCATGCGTGTTGTGCCAAATGCGGTTGCTCGTAAAGGGAGTTTCGTAGGCAAAAACGTGGTACTCATGCCATCTTATGTAAACATCGGCGCTTACGTTGATGAAGGCACCATGGTTGATACATGGGCAACCGTTGGCTCGTGTGCTCAAATTGGTAAAAACGTACACTTATCTGGTGGTGTAGGCATAGGTGGCGTACTTGAACCACTGCAAGCAAACCCTACGATTATCGAAGACAACTGCTTTATTGGCGCACGCTCTGAGATTGTTGAAGGTGTTGTTGTTGAAGAAGGCGCCGTTATCTCAATGGGTGTATATATCAGCCAAAGTACGCGCATTTATGACCGTGAAACAGGTGAGATCCATTACGGTCGCGTACCTGCCGGTGCAGTTGTTGTGCCAGGCTCATTGCCTTCAAAAGATGGTTCACACAGCCTTTACGCTGCCATCATCGTAAAAAAAGTAGATCAACAAACTCGCGAAAAAGTGGGTATTAATGCCCTCCTTCGTTCAATTGACGAGTAACTGCTTGCAATAGCAGGTTTTCATAACAGCGCTAGCCATAATGGTTGGCGCTTTTTTATACTCGTCTATTTAAGTTTTTGCTTAAATTGTGACACCTTATTTCACATATATGTTTCATCGTGTATCTGCTTTGCTATTATTTGGCGTTACTTCTGACCCACTGTTTACCTCACTGAAGTGATTTTTAGTGCTGGCGATATAGTTATTATCCGAGGTGCCGAACAATTACAAACAGGTTAAGAAGTTGAGGTGCAAGGTAAACTTTAAATTCTCCCCTTAAAAGAAGGCTTAAAATAGTAAATTAGGAGCTACTTTATTCATACTATCTAGTACGAGTTGTGTACTCCTAAATTAGAGTCTACCAGTTAACGTTAATGCACTTATTTTTGATGCGCTTAGTACATCTTTATTAACTCCCCCTTAATATTGGAAAAGCAATCAATATATTTAAAAACAATCCTTTATAACTAGCTATTAATGGTTTGATCCAATAAGGTAGTTGGTAAGTACGCTTAAAGTTAGCTTTAAAATAAAGGATTTATTTATGGCAAGAAAAACCTTACGCTCAACTATTTTACTACCCGTATTTTTACCGGCAGTCTCTATTATCTTTTTACTTGTGCTTGGTACAATCAGTGATCCTGAACAAGCAGGCAAAGCATTCTCAGTAACGCTATCTTGGATAACAGAAACCTTCGGCTGGTTTTATATGTTATCTGTTGCGGTATTCTTAGTATTTATAGTGTCCATAGCAGCCTCTAGCTGGGGTAATATAAAGTTAGGCCCCGCTCACGCAGAACCCGAATATAGCTCTTTAGAGTGGTTTGCTATGCTCTTCTCGGCAGGCTATGGTGTGGCACTTCTTTACTTCGGTGTTGCTGAGCCTGTGCTTCACTATTCCTCACCGCCTAGTGGCGCAGCAGAAACTATTGATGCAGCAAAGCAAGCGATGCAAATCGCATTTTTTCACTGGGGCTTTCACATTTGGGCAATTTATGGCGTCGTCGGTCTTGTTCTTGCCTACTTTGCATTTCGCCATGGTCTTCCATTATCCATTCGCTCAGCCTTATACCCGCTAATTGGTGATAAGATCCATGGCCCTATTGGTCATTGCGTCGATATATTTGCAATTTTGGGAACCTTGTTCGGGATTGCAACCACATTAGGCTTATCTGTTACGCAAATTAATGCTGGCTTACATTATTTGTGGGAAGGTATTCCCATTAGTACTACAGTGCAAATTGTCACCATAGCCGTCATAACCGGTGCTGCAACTTTATCGGTAGTAGCGGGGTTAGATAAGGGAGTAAAACGCCTATCTATACTCAATATGGCTATCGCTATAACGTTAATGTTGTTTGTATTTTTTGTTGGTTCAAGTATCCATATCTTAGAATCATTTTTACAAAATACAGGTAGCTACTTAAGTGGAATTGTAGAAAGAACCTTTAACTTACAAGCATATACCCGCAGTGACTGGATAGGAAATTGGACACTATTTATCTTTGGCTGGACTATCGCTTGGGCCCCTTTTGTTGGCATGTTTATAGCAAAAATAAGCCGTGGTAGAACAATCAGGCAATTTGTTGTGGGTGTCATGTTAGTGCCTAGTTTATTTACTTTTTTATGGTTTTCCATTTTTGGTGACACAGCATTAAACTTGATAATGAACGAAGGGTTAAATTCACTTATTACTGATGTTGAAGCAAATCACGCTGTTGCTTTATTTCAATTATTCAATGCGTTACCGCTTTCATCATTTGCCTCTTTCTTAACTGTTATTTTGATTATCACGTTCTTCGTGACGTCATCTGATTCGGGTTCATTAGTTATTGATTCATTAGCATCTGGCGGCAGTATTCATACCCCTGCTTGGCAGCGAGTTTTTTGGGCTGTACTCGAAGGTGCTGTTGCTGCGGTATTACTTTTAGCAGGTGGACTTAAAGCACTTCAAACAATGACCATAGCCAGTGCCCTGCCCTTTGCTATTATTATGCTACTTGCCTGTGCGGGGCTATGGCGTGCTCTTCGTATTGAGGGCCACCGAGATATGAGTTTACAAGCTCATACGCTCATTAATAAAAATTTAGACCTTTCTCTGTGGAAACATCGCTTAAAAGCAATGATTGATTACCCTAATAAGCAAGAGGTGCATGCATTTATAAACGAGATTGTTGTAACTGCTATGAAAGAAGTGCAAAGCGAGCTAATTAACCGTAATTGGCAAGCCACTGTTGATATTGACAGTGATATTGGCCGGGCATATCTAACAGTAACACGTCATCACCATGTCGACTTTGTATATGATATTAGGCTTACCGAACATGTTAAACCGGGCTTCGCATATGCCGAGCCCGCCGCTGCAGATGGTGAATCGCAACTGTATTATCGTGCGGAAGTGTTTTTACGTCGCGGTGGGTTGTCATACGATATTTATGGCTTTGAAGAAAATGATGTTGTGAAAGATATTCTCGACCAATTTGAAAACTATTTACACTTTTTAGATAACAGTCCAGGCGATCTTCCTTGGGATTTAGAAAAACATGATGATATGTTAGACACACGTAAAGATTAACAAGTAAAGCTAGCTTGTATCTCTGTGATTTAATCGATGTAGCATTATTCAAGCCAGCAATAGCTGGCTTGAATAAGTGCTTTTAAGCAACTTTAAATTGCTTCACAATCTGATCAAGTTCCAGCGCTGTTTGCGCCAGTCCATCAGCAATAGCAGCAGCTTGCTCTGCTCCATCCATTGTTTCATGAGCTTTCTCATTCACATGCTGTACACTTTCACTAATTTGCTGACTGACAACATTTTGCTCTTCAGAAGCACTCGCTATTTGTACATTCATATCTTTAATGGTCCCTACTGATTGCGATATTTGTTCAAGCACGCTGCCTGTTTGCTCTGTTTTTTCTGCTGTTTGCTCAACACTGACCATATTTTCTTTCATTGAGTCTACTGATTTCTTCGCTTCATTTTGTAAGTTTGAAATCATTACTTGTATTTCTTCGGTGCTCTGTTGAGTACGACTAGCTAATGATCTAACCTCATCAGCAACAACTGCGAACCCGCGCCCTTGCTCTCCTGCTCTTGCAGCTTCAATTGCTGCATTCAAAGCAAGTAGATTAGTTTGATCCGCTATCCCTCTGATCACATCCAGTATTGAGCCAACAGACTCTGTCTCAGCCTCTAAATTAGCAATAGTTTTACTAACATGAAGCATGGTTTCTACAAGTTCTCCCATCGCAGCATGCGTTTGCGAGACCACTTGTGTGCCTGTTAAAACCTCGTTATCTGCTTTTGTAGCTGCCTCTGCCGCTAATTGCGCACTTTGGGTTATTTCATTGATTGTTGCAGACATTTCATGCATTGCTGTGGCTGTTTGCGTCAGTTGGTCTGATTGGTGTTCAGCACCTGTCTTAGAATTTGTTGTGATGGTAGTTAACTCCTGCGAAGTTTGCGAAACTTGAGTCGTTGAGTCACTGATTTGAGTGACCATTTCATTAAGTTTAGCCACCATGTCCCGCATCGCTAAATAGATACCCGTTTCATTACCCTGCTGACTAAAACGATAGGTTAAATCTCCTTGTGCTATTGATTGAACAATACGAGCTATTTCGCTTGGCTCGCCACCAATAGGTGCTTTTATGAGCCGAGATATAAAAATACTTAAGAAAATCCCTACAGCAATAATAATTAGCGAAAACACTAAAATCGTATTAATCGCATTTTTGCTGCTAGCTTGTAGCATCGGACCGATTTCATCTTGACGATTTTGACTTGCTAATTTTATTTGCTCTATTTGCTCGGCAATTGCAGGGCCTATTTTATCTAAGGTACCTGATATCACTTTATTACGTTCGCTAATTGCTTCGTTAACGAGCACTAAGCCTTCAATGTATTCATTGTTTCTGAGTTTTATATCTGCGAGTAACGTTTGCTCTTTATTGCCATTCACTGTTTTTGCCAAACTCTCTAGTTTGTCCAATAAAACTGTAAACTCTTGTTTCGCCCTATTAAGTTCTTCTTGCGTGTTATTGACAAGAAACTTAGCGGCATATAAACGACCTAATAAGAGTGACTCTTGTACTTGTGAGCTGTAAAACAAAGCTGAAACATCATTTTTTTGCATACTTAATTGAATTATTTCACTGATCCCCTCTCGCATATATTTACCATTGGCATCAAGCATGTTGGATACAATTTCATTTCGCTTATTAATGAGGTTAACAATTTTTTCAAAGGCTGATTTATAAGTTAACGCCTCTTGCTCTATGGTTGTGATCGCTTTAACTTTGTTTGCATCATTAAACTGCCGCTTTCCAGATTGGATGAGATCATTTAGTAATTGATAGCGATTAGTAAATTCATTAATACTCGCTTGGTTCTGATCCTTTAAGTACTTAAGAGCACTTAAGCGAAGACTTAAAACATTTGATTGGATTCGACCTGAAATATTACTATCACGTGCATTTGCACGATAATCTACAAAATTTTCGTATCCAGAATTAAGTGCGATAAGTGCAACAACACTAACAACACCAAGAAGAAGGACCATTGCACCAAAGGCTAGGTACAGCTGGGTATTTAACTTTAACTTAGTAAACATAACGTTCTCTCTGTTTAACGTTGCGTCCACTGCATTAAGAGTCCTTGATAGGATGCTTAAACAAAGTATAGAAACAATGTATGTAAATGAAATGTTTAATACGAAAAAAGATTAATTTACGAAATATCTGATAAGAGCAAAGGTGTTAATTGTATTAAGAGCAATTAAAACCTTGCAGTGAAATATGTTTGCTGTGCTCACCCAAGCTATCTTCATGATGAATAATTAATTCATCTTGATTCACAGTAAAACTAAATTCCCCTAGCCATTGTAAAGAAGCTATTGGTTCTTGATGATAAAAACCCTGTTTGTCATAACAAAGATAAGTAAAGTGATGGTAAACATCAGCAAAAACACCATAATCTGCGGTAAAAACATTAATATGTTGTTGCTGCTTAAAATGCTTTGCCTGAGTGCCTGCCACTAAATACCAAAAACAAACAGATGCCATTATCACCACTTGCAACCCTGCGAAGATAAAAGATAACAGCCGAATCAAACGAATAGGTTTTGTATCTTGATAGAGTAATCTTTCATGTTTAAGAAGGGTAAAAATACCCACTATCACCATAAGTAATTTTATAAACATCAGATAAACCCCTATCTGATACATCATTTTGGGGCTATGCCATTGAATACCAAACACTTGAGGAACAAACAAACTATCGATAAGCGGTAAAAAAATAAACAGAGTAGAAATTAATAAATTTTTATTTTTCATCGTATTCCTTAAAACTCTCATCATGTTACTTTTTCCCCTTTGCAAAAGCAAAAAGGCGTAATCTTGCGATTACGCCTTTAAAAGTTTTAGAGATACTTTTTATAATGCAGCAAATACGTCATCTGTTTTAGCAGCACAAATAAAATCGTTTTTGTGTAAGCCTTTAATTGAATGACTCCACCAAGTAACGGTTACTTTACCCCACTCGGTTAAAAGACCTGGGTGGTGACCTTCCTCTTCGGCCATATCACCCACTTTATTTGTGAACTCAAGTGCTTGCTTGAAGTTTTTAAACTTGTAAACACGCTCTAATTGCATAATGCCGTCGCGCACTTCAGGAACCCAATCAGGGATCATTTTAATCAATTCTGCTAATTCAGCATCAGATACTTTCGGCGCATCCGCACGACACGCTTCACACTTTTGTGTGCTTAATGAAGACATTGTAAATCCTTAACTTGCTAATTTTTCTTTAGGTGGAAACTTTGGCTCATGTAGCCCTAATTCTTTTGCTTTACTCACCAGCGACATGATATCCATTTGTGAAATATCGAATAAGTCATTGATTGAGCTTATGGTGTAGTACACAGGTTGCATTATATCAATACGATAAGGTGTACGAAGCACATCTAATACATCCATTGCATTGATTTCTGGCTTATCTGAATATACATACTGTGTTTCGCCAGGGCTCGATAAAATACCGCCACCATAGATACGCAGGCCTTGCTCAGTTTGCATCAAACCAAACTCAACAGTAAACCAGTAAAGACGCGCTAAATAAACACGATCTTTCTTTTCAGCGGCATAGCCTAACTGGCCGTATTTGTGAGTAAACTCAGCAAATGCAGGGTTAGTTAGCATGGCGCAGTGACCAAAAATCTCATGGAAGATATCTGGCTCTTGTAAGTAGTCAAACTCTTCACGACTACGAATAAACGTCGCAACTGGGAACTGCTTGTTTGCTAATAAACGAAAGAACTCATCAAAATCAATCAGTGCCGGAACAGGCGCAACTTGCCAGCCCGTAGTTTCGAGTAGCACTTCGTTGAGTTCGCTAAGTTGTGGAATACGATCTGTTGGTAAATTGATTTTCTTGAGACCTGCTAAATATTCATCACAGGCTTTACCTTCGATGCAAGCGAGTTGGCGAGCAACGAGCTCAGACCATATTTTATTTTCTTCTTCGCTCCAATGGATAACCCCATTTTCATCAGGTTGCTTGGAGGTGTAATTACTTGCTTTAGCCATAATAACCTTCTTCGTTAAATCGTGATCAGCATCGATCAGAGTTTCATTAACTTGTTGGTTGATACTATTTAAAAGTAAGCAAAAGTTTAATAGCTAGGGTTGTTTTCGAGACTTTCAAAAACAACCCATTTGTAAACTTAAAAATACACTAAAAGATCAATAAGTTTACACAACCAGAAAACAAAGTGGTTTAGAGCTAAATCTCTGTAAACTTTAAATTACACCCTACCCAATGAATGTAAATGCAGTTTTAAGATCGTTAATTACATCGTTAACATCTTCTAAACCAACTGATAAGCGAATTAGGCCATCACTAATACCTGCGGCTGCTCTTTCTTCAGGTGTATAAGGCGAATGGGTCATTGATGCAGGGTGTTGAATGAGGGTTTCAGCATCCCCTAAACTGACCGCAAGGGTGCAAAGTTGCGTGTTATTTATAAATGTTTCACCATCTTCTAGACTGCCCTTTATTTCAAAGGCAATTACACCACCAGGCGCTTTCATCTGTGAGCCAATAAATTTATGACCCGGGTGTGATTTAAGCCCTGGGTAATATACTTGGCTCACTAACGGGTGTTGCTCTAAATATTCAGCGACGACTTGGGCGCTCGCGCAGTGGCGCTCCATTCGTACAGCGAGAGTTTTTAAACCGCGATTAATTAACCATGCATCATGAGGGCTAATCGTTGCACCAATATCTTTTAATACCGTCATTTTTATCAGGTTGATATGTTCCTCTGTGCCACACACAAGCCCTGCCACCACATCACCGTGGCCATTAAGATATTTAGTTGCACTGTGCACCACAATATCAATCCCAAACGAAGTAGGTTGCTGTAGCAAAGGTGTTAAGAAGGTATTGTCGATAACGCTTATCAGTTGATGCTGCTTAGCAACGTCGGCAATTAAACTTAAATCAAGCACTGCCATGGTCGGATTGATTGGTGTTTCTGCAAAAATCATTTTTGAATTTGCTTTAACCGCGCCACGTAGTTCAGCTTCGTTAGTCATATCAACAAAAGTGACTTCGATCCCAAAGCGCGGCAACATGTGAGCAAAAAATGCAAAGGTACAACCGTATAGCGCGCTAGATGCCACTAGATGGTCACCTTGTTGTAAAAAGCTAAGTACAGACGCAGAGACGGCTCCCATACCTGTCGCTGTTGCAGCCGCTGCTTCACAGTTTTCTAACTGAGCTACTTTTTGCTCAAGCTCTTGCGTTGTCGGATTACCTAAACGGGTATAAATAAAGCCCTGCTCTTCGCCAGCAAATCGGGCTGCACCTTGAGCGGCATTAGCAAATGCGAAGGTAGAGGTTTGGTAAAGCGGCGCACTGAGTGCGCCATGTGGGTCATTTGGTTTTTCTGGACCATGAATACATTGTGTATGTAAGTGATGCTTAGTCATTGTGTGTTCTCGTTTTTATTATCAGTACTTCATACTCATAAATAAAACGTAGATACCCACAATGCACAAGCATGCCGGATGCTCAGATGGCTAAATATCACTCAGCCATTTTTATTAACTGTACACAAAAGTTGTCATTTTGTGTTTTCGGTCTCTTTATCACTGGTGCGTGAAGCAATTTTACGGGCAATACTATTGGCGGTTTCTTTTAGCAAGCTGCGTTTATGTTCCAAGCGAGGTAACGGACGGCTTAGTTCCATCGCTTTATAGCCTATGCGCGCAGTAAAAATACCTGCACTTAACCCTTGTGCTGCACGGCCCGACAATTTCCCCAGCAATTCAGCACTTAGTGCCGTGGCAGCTAGATCAGATACCAACTCTGCACTGCCAACAAACAACACTTGCTTCACCAATAAGCGATACAATTTAATACGGCTTGCGTAACCAAAACCAATACCGTAAATACGGCCAATTTGCTCAATGAGCTTAGTTCCACGCCATAACACGGCCATCATATCCACTAGAGCCAGTGGACTGAGGGCAACTAACAAAGCTGACTCAGTCGCAAAACGGTTAATCAGTTTTTTTGCTTGCTGATCTTGGCTCACCAATAAACTATCGGCGTATAAGGTCATGATTTCTTTATCGGTATGATGACTCGCAATTTGCTGCTTGAAGTTTTCAAAGCCTGTTAACGCTTGATGTTTATTAAGCTTTTCAAGCCACGGCAGTGCTTCACCTACTTGCTCGCTATTAAGTAAGCGGTCGGCCTCGCTGCGGTGTAATTGGTTGCGCTTCAGGCTTCTCAGCATGCGGTACTCACGCCAGATAACACGGGCAATTAATAGCACACCACTGAGAACAGCCGTTAAATACACCGAACCAAGAATAATTGATTGCTGAAACGTCACAAACAGCGACATTGCAAACTCAAGTAACACTAAAACTAAAAAGCTAACAACAAATACCCCTTTTAGGGTTTGCCATTTCGACTTTTTATACACGGGTTCTAACTCAATGTCGTCTTGCAATACTTCGGCATCTTCGACGAACTCAGCATTCTCTATTACTTTCGCAATGGTTAGCTCATTTTTAGGCTCTTCATTGCTCGCAGAGCTTGAAATACGGCGACCTGCCTGAAAGTTCATCTCTTTTGTATGCTCGCTCATGTTAGTTTGTCTCCTATCAGGTACTGCATGACATGATCTAAACGAATATGCCTTAACCGTTTATCAGGGCATGGAAGTGGCGAGAACGATAAGAACTCAAATCCCTGTTTTGGCCACTCTTGTTTGTTGAGAAGGCGTGATGGTGGCTGTGGTGGTAAATACGTCAGCCATTCTTGCTCGCCTAAAGGCTTGCCATAAATACAGGCTAACTGCTGGCCTTTTTCTGCTACTTGGCGCGGCTCTGTAGCGCAGATAGATGACATAGCCATGGTTTCAATTTGCACGCCTTCGAACTTCAAATGATTCGTTTGGTCATGCACGATTGAATCGAGCAATAGTGCTAAATCTTTATGATATTGAGCGCTAATATGGTCCGACTTATTCGCTGCAAACAGTAACTTATCGATGTTTGGTTTAAACAAACGTTTAAAGAAGCTGGCTTCACCATAATTAAAATGCGCCAGCAACTGGTTAATAACGCGGCTTTGCTCATGCAGCGTTTCGCTGCCTTCATTCAATGCGCTGAGCACATCCACCAGCACAATTTGTCGGTCAAAATGACGGAAATGCTGCTCGTAAAAAGGTTTTACAACCTCTTTTATATAGGCTTTATAGCGCTTTTTAAGATGCGCTAAGTTTGACCCTTCGGTTATGTCGTCAGGTACATTCGCAACTGGGAAAAACTGCAGTAACGGCGCTCCTTTTAGCTCACCGGGCATCAGCATGCGACCAGGTTGCAACATGGCAAGTTTGGTGTCTTTTTTAAGGCCAACCAATAGCTTTTGATAAAGCGCTGCGATATCAGCCAGCTTGCTTTCATCAACACTGGCTGATAAATCAAGTTCAGCAAGGGCGGTTAAAAATGGCTTAGCCTTCTCGTTACGGGCTGTTTGCTGCAAGAGAGAGTATTGTGACTCACACCAATCAGCAAATGATTGCTCCAGCATTGGCAAATCAAGTAACCACTCACCGGGGTAATCAATAATGTCTAAATAAAGTGTTGATTGCGGTGCAAAATGACCACGCAGCCCTGAGTTACTTTGGTATTTAATTGCCAAACGTAAGGTATTTATACGCTCTGTGGATGCAGGCCATGATGGCTCACCTTCAACAGGTAACAACGCCGATAATGCATTCGTGTACTCAAATGTCGGAATTGTCAGTGCTTGCTGTGGCACTATTTTTGTAGCGATATGGCGCTTTTCGCGCATCACATCAAAAAAGGGTAAGTTTTTATCGTCAGCTTGGCTGGTTAAATGTTTAACCAAGGCGGTAATAAATGCAGTTTTGCCGCTGCCACTTAACCCTGTGACGGCTAACTTCACGTGTTGATCTAAACTACGATGAAGCGCTTTTTGTGCTTTATTTTTTAACGAATTGAAGGTGTTCTTTGCAAATGATTGGCTCATACAATGTCTGGCACCTCATTTGCACTTGATTTCACGATGCAAACAAGGTGCGTTTATATCCTTTAAAGTTTGTTGATTTCACGGCTAACCGTAAACTCTGTTGATGTGACATAGCGTTCCATCTCTTGTAAACGACCATCAACTCGAGCAAGACGATCTTTTAAGTCTTGTAATGCACGGCGAGGTGGCTCCCCTTTTTGCCATACCTTAAATTTTACTTCAAGCGGGTCCTGGTGAATGCTATCTGCGTTTTTAACTGTTTTTTCGGCTGGTTTTTTATCTAAAATAAACCACGCAGCAATGTAAGCAACCACAATAAATGGACCGCCAGATAATAATACTGCCGTCACAACTAAAATACGTACCAGCCAAAGCTCCATGTTAAAGTAGTCGCTGATACCCGCGCACACGCCGGCTATTTTACCACGCTCTGCGTCTCTGAATAATTCGCGTTTAGTACTCATACTTTACGTCTCCACTGTGGAGCCTCTTGATCAAGTAAGGCTTCTAATGTTTCAACACGCTCGGCCATTTTATCTGCTTTTTGTGCAAGCTCTAACAGCTGGCGATGTTCGTGTTCACTTAAACCTTGGCTCACTTGTTTTTTACTACGGTAATGTAAAATAAGCCAAAGTGGGGCAACAACCACCATAAATACAATAATGGGTGCCATCAAAACTTCTGCATCGAACATGATTCTCTCCTGTCAATCCGTTATGTGTTTAAGCATTGGGGGACACGCCCCCATTTTATTATTTTTTATCTGCTAATTTTTTCTTAAGCTCAGCTAGCTCATCATCAATCTTTTCGTCTTGCTGAAGGCCAGCAATTTCGTCTGATAATGATTTTTTACCAAGATCATAAGACTCTATTTGTGATTCTAGACCATCGATCTTGTTTTCGTAACGCTCAAAGCGGTTTAAAGCATCTTCAACTTTTGAGCTGTCGAGTGCTTTTTTCACTTCAAGACGTGACTCAGCAGAACGTTGACGTAAGATGATTGCTTTTTGACGCGCTTTCGCATCTGCTAGCTTCTCTTGTAACGTACTTACTTCTTGCTGTAGTTTTTCGATGTGAGACTCTACATGCTCAAGCTCTGTTTCAACTGCTGCCACTGCATCTGCTGATTTTTGCTTTTCAATCAGTGCTGCACGTGCTAAATCATCACGGTCTTTACTGAGCGCTAATTCAGCTTTTTCTTGCCAGTCTGCAACTTGAACTTTCAAAGTTTCAACGCGACGTACTAGCTCCTTTTTCTCAGCAAGTGTTTTTGCTGACGTAGAGCGAACTTCTACTAATGTATCTTCCATCTCTTGGATGATCAGGCGAACCATTTTTTCTGGATCTTCTGCTTTATCTAAGATGGCATTGATATTAGAATTAACGATGTCTGCAAAACGTGAAAAAATTCCCATAACATTTACCTCTTTGGTGTTTTAACTTAATCAGTTGGTATCTCTAGTATCAATATGCTTGCCAACTTTTATAGATGTAGAATAACTCAATACATTCAAACAGTTAAACTAAATTTATAAATTCCTTTAGTTCTCACAAATAATGAAATACACTAGATCTTAGTAAAAATGACTAAGAGTTAGGGAATATGAGCCAATTTCGCCAACAGGATAATTTACTCGGCCAATCTGACAGCTTTTTAAGCGTACTTGATCAAGTTTCACAATTGGCAAGTCTTGATAAGCCTGTACTTATTATTGGTGAGCGCGGTACAGGTAAAGAACTGATTGCTGCGCGTTTACATTTCTTATCTAAACGTTGGGAACAAAACTATATAAAGCTTAATTGTGCAGCACTGAATGAAAACCTGCTTGAAAGTGAACTGTTTGGTCATGAAAGCGGCGCATTCACCGGTGCCAGCAAACGTCATGAAGGCCGATTTGAACGCGCCAATAGCGGCACATTATTCCTTGATGAATTAGCCAATACCTCAGCCATGGTACAAGAAAAACTCCTGCGCGTAATTGAATATGGCGAATTTGAACGCGTTGGTGGTAAGCAAACTGTTAAAGTCGATACTCGCCTAGTTTGCGCAACCAATGAAGACTTGCCGACCCTTGCTGAACAAGGCGAATTCAGAAGCGATTTACTCGACCGTCTTGCTTTTGATGTTATTACCCTGCCCCCACTGCGCGAACGCCAAGAGGATATCATGCTGCTTGCAGAGCAATTTGCAATAAATATGGCCCGCGACCTCGAGTGGGAATTATTCAGTGGCTTTACGCGTAGCGCCATCGAAACGCTGCAATCCTATGAATGGCCAGGTAACATTCGCGAATTAAAAAATGTAGTTGAACGAAGCTTATACCGTCATGGCAATGAGCATATTCCCGTTCACCAGATTATTTTAGATCCATTTGCAAGTAAATTTAGACCCAAGCAACGTGTCAAAGCAGCAGTGAGTGGTGCCCCCGTTACAAACGTTGAAGCAGCGCCTATTGCCACATCACAAAATCAAGATGCTGTGACACTCAATAAGCCCGACATTCAATTTCCTTGTAATTTAAAACAGCTATCAAATGACTTTGAAATTGATGTGATAAAAAAGGCACTGGAATATAGTCAATTTAATCAAAAGAAAACTGCAGAACACTTAGAATTGACGTATCATCAATTACGTGGCTATTTGAAAAAATACAATTTATTAGATCAGCAGCAATAGTTAGAGGCTAATCAGGTGTTTAAACCGTTACTTGCTTTGTCTTTGGTGTGCTTAGTAGGCTGCCTAGATAGCGAAGAAAAAACCACAGAACAAAAAAACCAAGGCTTAGTGTATTGCGCTGAAGCTAACCCCGTGTCGTTTAATCCGCAAGTGACAACCACTGGTTCGACTATCGATATTATTGCTAATCAGCTATACGACCGCTTGCTCAGCATCGACCCTGTCTCTGCTGAGTTTCAGGCAGAGCTTGCCACTGATTGGAAAATAAGTCCTGATGGTAAAGCCATCACATTTATGCTCCGTAAAGGGGTAAAATTTCATACTACTCGGTACTTTACACCGACCCGAGACTTTAATGCTGATGATGTTATTTTTACCTTCAGTCGCCTATTCGATGTTTACAATCCTTACCATTTTGTTGGTGATGCTAACTACCCATATTTTCAAAGTGTCGGTATTGATCAATTAATTCGCCGTATTGTACGCGTTTCTGATTACCAAGTTCGGTTTGAATTATACAACGCTGAAAGTAGCTTTTTAGCAAATTTGGCCACGGATTTTGCTGTTGTGCTATCGAAAGAATATGCTATGCAGCTCAAAGATCGCAAACAAGAGAACCTGTTTGATCAATACCCTGTTGGTACAGGTCCCTATGTATATAAAGAATACCGTCGTGACCGCTTAATTCGTTACTATCGTAACCCTGATTATTGGAAACATCCCGTTGTGCTTGAGCAATTGGTGTATGACATTACACCCAATGGGACAACAAGGGTTGCGAAAATGCTCACTAAAGAATGCGATGTGACTGCGCACCCAAGTAGTGCACAACTCAGTATTTTGTCACAACGTGAAGATATCAAAGTTCAAAAAGAGCAAAACCTCAACATTGGTTATTGGGCCTTCAATACGGAACGTCCGCCGTTTGATGATGTGCGTGTTCGACAAGCCCTCGCAAGCGCCATTGATGTCGACAAAATTATGCAAGCTGTGTATTACGGTAACGGCATAAAAGCACAATCATTATTGCCTCCAGCATCTTGGGCCTTTGAAGCACAAAAAGCGATGCCCGAGTTTAACCCTGAGCTTGCTAAAACTTTACTTGCCGAAGCGGGCTATAAAGATGGCTTTGATATGAATATTTGGGCCATGCCAGTAAGCCGAATTTACAACCCAAATGCACGTAAAATGGCTGAATTAATGCAAAGTGATTTACGTAAAATTGGCGTTAATGTCAGCATTGTAGAATACGAGTGGAACACTTTTTTACAACGCATTGGTGAGCATCGTCACGACAGTGTACTACTGGGATGGGCAGCCGATACGCCTGACCCTGATAACTTTATGAGCCCGTTACTAAGTTGTACTGCTACTTTTAGTGGTAAAAACCCCGCTAACTGGTGTAATCCTGAATTCGATTTACTACTTACTCAGGCTCTTGATACCACTGACTTAGAAAAACGAAAACAGTTTTATAACCAAGCACAGCGAATAATTGTTCAAGAAATGCCGATATTGCCGATTGCACATGGAATGCGCTTTCAAGCGGCAAGTAGTGACGTTAAAGGTATTAGCCTAAGCCCCTTTGGAGGCATCTCACTGGCTAACGCGAGGAAAGAGTAATGATTCTGGACTATATTCTTCGCCGTTTAGCGCTATTATTATTCATGATGTTAACATTGAGTGTCTTCACTTTTTCGTTAAGCTTTTTATTCCCAGGTGATGCACTGACCAACTTGAGTGGCGTTACTAATAGTACTTTTTCTCAAACAAATGCACTTGAAGCGAAGTTTCATTTTAGCGAAAATTATGTAATACAATATTTTGCATTTTTAGAACGGATTATGCAGGGTGACTGGGGCATCTCTTTTGCATCGGGAGAAAGTGTCTTTGCGCATATTATAGATTTGTTTCCTGCTACTCTTGAACTAAGCACCTACGCACTTATTGTGTCTGTGTTAGTGGGTGTACCTGGCGGAATATTAGCGGCGGCTTATTATAAACGTTGGCCCGATAAATTAATTAACTCAGGAACCTTAGTTGGCTATTCAATGCCTGTATTTTGGTTAGCTTTATTACTAATTATGGTGTTTTCACTGCAGTTAGGCTGGTTTCCAATGTCAGGCCGAATGGGGTTACTCTACGAAGTAGAGCCCGTTACGGGCTTTATCCTCATTGACATTATTGCCGATGATTTCCCTTATCATGGCATGGCATTTTTAGATGCGCTGCATCACTTGACCTTACCAACCATCGTGTTAGCCATGTATCCAACAACAGTATTGGTTCGCTTTACCCGTGATTCAATGCTCAAAGTGCTCGATCAAAGCTATATTAAAACAGCCCGTGCAAAAGGCTTAAACCGTGCGCAATTAATTATTCACCATGCACTACGTAATGCATTACTGCCTGTAATCAAGCAAATTGGTCTACAGTTTAGTACCTTGATAACGCTGGCAATGATAACGGAAGTTATTTTCTCTTGGCCAGGTATTGGTCGCTGGCTAATCGACAGTATTTATCAACGTGACTACCCAGCTATTCAAGGTGGCTTACTCGCTGTGTCTATGTTTGTTATTTTGGCTACCATAGTCGCCGAACTAACATATACGTTATTCGATCCATTATCGCGGAACCAAGCACATGGCAAAGTTTAATTTATTCTCTGAAGAGTCGAATAAATCGCCACTAGCGCGGTTTTGGCGAAAGTTTAAAACAAATCACCCTGCACTAGTTGGTTTGTGGCTGTTTATAGCACTTGCATTACTTGCTGCATCCGCTCCACTCCTTGCGCCTTACGGCGTGAATCAGCAGCATAGCGATGCTTTATTACTACCTCCTTCTTGGCATGATGCTGGCGATGTTAGGTTTTTGTTAGGTACTGACGATTTAGGCCGAGATGTATTGTCACGTTTAATGAACGGGGCAACTTATACCTTTGGCCTATCTGTTGTTGCTGCACTAATTACCACTGTTATAGGTGTATTAGTCGGTACATTTGCTGGTATTAGTCATGGTATTCGCTCAAGCTTTTTGAATCACTTACTCGATATCACGTTATCTATCCCATCACTGTTACTGGCGATAATTATCATCGCAATTCTTGGCCCTGGTTTAATGAATACAGTTTGGGCGATTATCTTAGCCTTATTACCACAATTTATTCATTCAGTAAGGAATTTAATTGTTGAAGAGCTAAGCAAAGACTACATTACCGCTTTTAAACTCGATGGCGCATCTAATTGGCATATTTTAGCACGTGGTATTTTTCCAAATATTTACGAGCATATCGTGGTTATTTTTACCATGGCTCTGTCAACAGCAATACTCGATATTTCAGCGCTAGGCTTTTTAAAGTTAGGTGCACAACCCCCCACTACGGAATGGGGAGCAATATTAGCTGAAAACCTAGGTTTAATTTATCTTGCCCCTTGGACTGTTGGCCTGCCAGGCGTATTATTATTTTTAGCAGTCCTGTCCACCAATTTAGTGGGTGATGGTCTGCGACAAGTGCTTAAAGAACGTAAGGCTGATTAACTATGCAATTACTCGATATTCGCAATCTCACGATAGAGTTACGCACCTCTGACACAGTAATTCGTGCAGTTGATAGAGTTAGCTTAACCCTTAAAGAAGGTGAGGTTCATGCTCTTGTCGGTGAGTCAGGCTCAGGCAAAAGCTTAATAGCAAAAGCAATTGTCGGTGTTTTAAATAAACGTTGGCACATTACAGCAGATAGAATGCATTGGCGCGGTGTTGATTTAATGCGCTTGTCGACGGAACAACGTAGAAAGCTAGTCGGCCAAGATATTGCAATGATCTATCAAGATCCAAGCCGCTGCCTTGACCCTACAGCCAAAATTTTTGATCAAATAGCTGAAACCCTGCCCGCGCAAGCGACGAGTGGCTTTTTTTTAAAGCGTAATAGACAACGTAAAGACAGAGTAAAAGCATTAATCCACAAAGTGGGTATCAAAGATCATAAAAAGGTACTCGACAGCTACCCTCATGAGCTCTCTGAAGGGATCTGTCAAAAAGTAATGATTGCCATGGCAATTGCCCGTACTCCTAAATTACTTATTGCTGATGAGCCTACAACTGCGCTTGAAAGCACCACCCGTGCACAGGTATTTCGGTTACTAAAGAGCTTAAACCAGCTAAAAAACATGTCGATACTAATGATCTCTCATGAACTGGAAGAAATCTTCGAGTGGTCGCATGGTATGCACGTTCTATATTGCGGACAGATGGTTGAAGCAGGCCCGACTAATCGTATTTTTAGTCAGCCTCACCACCCGTATACTCAAGCACTTTTGAAGAGCTTACCTGATTATGAGCAAGGCCTTGCCCACAAAGAGCCGTTTTATGCATTAAAAGGCACTATTCCGACCTTGCAGCACTTACCTATAGGTTGCCGTTTGGGGCCACGTTGTCCACAAGCACAAAAAGCATGTGTTGTAACACCTAAGCTGACTAAACATCATAGCCACAGTTATGCTTGCCATTTCCCCCTCATTAAGGCGATGAAATAATGCAACCTCTGTTAAAAGTTCAAGCGTTATCAAAGAGTTTTAATTTACGTGCAGGGTTATTCTCACGTAAACGTTTTTCAGTACTAAAAAATATTTCGTTCTGCTTAAGTCAAGGCGAAACCATTGCGATTATTGGTGAAACAGGTTCAGGCAAAAGCACCCTTGCTAAGCTACTTGCTGGAGCCGACAATGCCGACAAAGGGCAAATTTTACTGGACGGTAATATTATTGAAAATGATGGCTTACGTGATAACGACTGTCGTCATATAAGATTGATATTCCAAGACTCTGAAGCTTCACTCAATCCTGGTTTGACTATTGGCGATATGCTCAATGACTGCTTACAGTACAACACCGATTTAAACAAAGATGAACGTGAAGATAAAATAAAGCAGACTCTCGCAAAAGTGGGTTTGCTATTAGATCATCAGCATTATTACCCACACATGTTTAGTAGTGGCCAGTTGCAACGCATAGCGCTTGCACGCGCTTTAATTCTAGATCCTAAGGTTGTGGTGCTCGATGAGGCTTTGTCGTCTCTAGACCCATCTGTACGCGCACAAACGGTAAACTTATTACTACGTTTACAAAAAGATACGGGCTTGAGCTATGTACTGATTACGCATCATTTAAGTTTAGTCCGCCATATTAGCGACCAACTCGTGGTACTCGATCATGGTGAAATTGTTGAGTACGGGCAAACTGAGGCAATCTTCCAAGATCCACAATCAAAAGTAACACAGAAGCTGTTGAATTGCTGATAGTGAGCTGTCAGCTATCAGTTTGGTTCGGCGTTAAAACGCCTCCTATGCGGGTGATTTGATCACTCAATTAACCTTACTCTTTCCCCTCGGCTTTTACACATCAATTCTGTCACCATGGCTTGGTGGTGTTGATGTAACGATAAAATGTAATGGTTCAGTACCTTGATTAGTTAGCTGATGAACTCGGCCAGCAGTTACATGCAAACCTTGTTGCGCAGTCAGTTGGTGTATTTGCCCATCAAGCTCGATAGTGGCACAACCACTAAGCACGAAGAAAAATTGCTCTGCATGCTTGTGGTAGTGCTTTACTTCAGCTCCACCCACAGGAACATGTTCTTGAATTACACTCAGTGCATTAGACTTTACCAAATGCCAACCGTCGCAATTGTTGCCCCATGTGTAATGCTCTGCGCTGTGTTTGTCTACGATACTCAAAACTTTTTATACATCCCTTGGCTTTGTGGCGCGACAAACTTGTAGCCAAGCTTTTCGTAAAAACCTGGTTTATCAGCCACCATTGTGACATAGCTGCCCTCAAAGGCTGCCGATTCAATGTAACGATCAACATGTTTCATAATCACTCTGCCTAAGCCTTGCCCTTGGTAGTCAGGTGCCACAGCAATATCAACCACTTCAAAATTACAACCACCATCGCCAATTACACGCCCCATACCAATCAGCTCTTCGTCTTTGCGGATACAAATAGCATAAAGAGAATTTGGTAAACCTGCTCTAGCCGCCGCGAGTGAACGAGCCGACAAACCCGCTTTGCGGCGCATTTCACAGTATTCTTCGGCACTCGGCAGTTGCTCAATAAAACTATATTGCATAATTACTCCTTCTCTGTGGTAACAAAAAAGGCGCCAGAGGCGCCTTTTACTTAAGTCGTTTTGCTACTTATTCAGCAGCTTGAACCACTTTTGGTACCTGAATATCAGCTTGCGCTTTAAGTGCAGCAATAAATACCATGTAGTTTTTATTCACTTGAGCCATGGTGATATTTTGCTTTTGTTGCTCATTAATTTCAGCTTTAGGTGCTTCATTAACAGCTTTTAATGCAACGATTGCTGTATCACCATTGCTTAGGTCAACAACATCAACAACTGGCTTATCTTCAGGGTGTGCCATTTTAAATGCTTGTTGAACAATTGCAGGCGACACCGTATAAGCTTGACGAGCAAGCGCAGCTTCTTGACGAACAGTTAGTCCTTCAGCCGTTGCTACATCATTTAAGCTCTTTCCAGCTTCAATATCAGCATACAGAGTACGTGCTTTTTCTTTAGCAAGTTCCGATGCTTTTTGTGCTACTAATGTTGCTTTGATTTGCTCAGAAACGTCTTCTAGCGGTTTAGTTGTAGCCGCTTTATGATCATTTACACGCACAACGATAGCATGCTCATCACCGACTTCAATCACTTCTGAGTTCATGCGATCTTCTAACACTTCAGGTGAGAAAATGGCAGCAACTACTTGAGGGTTGTTTAGCGGTTCAGGTAACGCATTACGTGTAACAAGTTCCGTTTTTTGTACTTCTACGCCAGCTACATCTGCAGCATCTGTTAAAGTATCTGAAATTTCAAACGCAAGTTCACCCATTTGAGTTTGCTTCTCATAAAACGCATTAACTTTCTTAGAGCGTTCAAGTTCAGCGCGAAGTTCATCTTTTACGTCTGCATACGGTTTTACTTGCTGTGTTTGGATGTCAGTAAGCTTAATGATGTGATAACCAAATTCTGATTCTACAACGCCTGATATGTCACCTTTATTTTCAAGAGCATAAGTTGCGTCTTCAAACGCGGGGTCCATCATGTCGCGTTCAATCCAATCTAAGTCACCGCCCATTTCAGCGCTAACAACATCATCAGATGATGATTCAGCTAATTCAGCAAAATCGGCACCGTTATTAAGCTGTGTTAATAGCTCTTCAGCTTTCGCTTTTGCGGCATCATCATCTTCACTGTTATCAATTAAGATATGCGAAACACGACGTTTTTCAGGCTCAACGTATTGTGCGCTGTTTTGGTCATAGTATGCTTTTACGTCATCTTCAGAGACACTTGAATCTAATTCAAGATTTGCTGCATTTAGGTCAATATAGCTTACCGATACTTGCTCTGGTGACAAAAACTGCGGTTGGTTTAAGTCGTAGTAATCCGCAATCTCTTGCTCAGTGACTTCAATACCCTCTTGCAAAGACTCTTTATCAACAACCACATAATCAATGCTACGTGTTTGTTGTTGCAGCGCTACAGTATTATTTAATTCGTTTTCTAAAACAAAATCACTGCCCGCCACTGCACCAACCAATTGGCTGCGTGTCATATCTTCACGTAAATACTCACGAAAAGCGTCTGGTTGGAAGTTCATTTGACGAATAACTTGTAAGTAACGGTCATTGCTAAATTGGCCGCCAACTTGGAAGTAAGGCATTTCTAAAATAGCTTTACGAATACTTTCATCACTGACGCGAAGACCCAATTCTGCCGCTAGTTGAGTTTGCAATTCTTGTTGTACTAAACGGTCGATGACACCTTGACGAATTTGCGCCATGTAATTTGGATCGGCAGCGATTTGTGCGAAGTATTCACCAAATTGTTGCTCTAAACGGCTGCGTTCGTTTTGGTACGCACGGCTGAACTCGGTTTGGCTAATTTTAACTCCATTTACTTCTGCAACGGGCTGCTCTGTGGTTTGTCCTAAATAACCACCAATCCCAGCTAAAGCAAAAGATAAAATCACCGCGCCTAAAATAATTTTGGCTGCAGGTCCCTGCGAACCTTCTCTGATTTTCTCAAGCATTTATTTATCTCTATTCTGATCAGGTAAAAATTATACCAATTAGCTTAATGAAGTATCATTGCGGCTTGGTATCAACCCTGCTCATGTAAAAAAAGCGTATCTTACCAGATACGCTTTTCCACTTGAAGTAACTGGCGCTAAGATACTTAATTTGATCTAAGTGCAATTAAGTATCTTTCACCTAACTAATCGTGTGTTGATTAGTTTACTGCGTCTTTCAGCGCTTTACCTGCTTTGAAAGAAGGAATATTTGCTGCAGCAATCTGGATAGTTTCACCAGTTTGCGGGTTACGGCCTGAACGTGCTGCGCGCTCACGTACAGAGAAAGTACCAAAGCCAACTAGCGCTACTGAATCGCCATCTTTAAGAGCGCCTGAAACAGCCTCGATGAATGAATCTAGTGCACGACCAGCAGCCGCTTTAGAAATGTCAGCATCAGCTGCGATTTGATCGATTAATTGAGATTTATTCACAATATCATCCTCTTTCATTGTTATTATCAAGAGCGATTGTTTTTAAATTAACATCACTGTTTTGAAAATTTATGAGCAAATTAAGTTTATGCTCAGTTTATTATATTTTTCTCAACCCTAGGCCACATAAGGCCTAGGCTTGAAAACTAGTGCTTAACTTATCATACCTTTGGTATTTGAAAAGCCCCTAAATGCACTTTTTTGCGGTTTTTTACTGGTTTTTTTCAGTTTCGACAGAAAAACTCTCAACTGGGTGCTTTAAAGCCAGTTTTAAAACGTCATCAATCCAAGTAACTGGGTGAATTTCAAGGCCCTCTAATACGTTATCAGGGATCTCTTTTAAGTCACGTTCGTTAATTTTTGGAATAATAACAGTTTTAATTCCACCACGATGTGCTGCAAGTAGCTTTTCTTTAAGGCCGCCAATTGGTAATACTTCACCGCGAAGTGTAATTTCACCAGTCATGGCGACATCAGAGCGTACAGGGTTCCCAGTTAAGCTCGATACTAAGCCTGTCACCATGGCAATACCCGCACTTGGGCCATCTTTTGGTGTTGCGCCTTCAGGTACATGCACATGAATATCACGCTTTTCGTAAAAGTCGCTATTAATGCGTAGTTTCTCAGCACGATTACGAACGACCGTCATCGCTGCCTGAATTGACTCTTGCATTACATCGCCCAAAGAACCGGTATAAGTTAGTTTGCCTTTACCCGGTACGGCAGCAGATTCGATAGTCAGTAAATCACCACCTACCTCAGTCCACGCAAGGCCCGTTACTTGGCCAATGCGGTCACCATCTTCTGCTTTACCATAGTCAAAGCGTTGTACACCTAAGAATTCTTCAAGGTTGTTATCGTCGATAAGTACCTTTTTGGTGCCTTTATCAAGCAAGATATTCTTAACCGCTTTACGGCATAGTTTTGATACTTCACGTTCTAAGTTACGAACGCCCGCTTCGCGTGTGTAATAACGAATAATACCAATAATCGCACTGTCTGCTATCTCAACCTCAGACTCTTTTAAACCGTTACGCTTCACTTGTTTTGGAATTAAGTGTTGTTTTGCGATATTCAGCTTTTCATCTTCGGTATAACCCGATAAACGAATCACTTCCATACGATCCAGTAATGGACCTGGGATATTAAAGCTGTTTGAGGTGGCAACAAACATGACATCTGATAAGTCATAATCCACTTCAAGGTAATGATCAGCAAAATGGCTATTTTGCTCTGGATCGAGCACCTCAAGTAATGCTGAAGCAGGGTCTCCGCGCATATCCGATGACATCTTATCAATTTCATCTAATAAGAATAATGGATTCTTCACACCCACTTTGGTCATATTCTGGATTAACTTGCCAGGCATAGAGCCAATGTAAGTACGGCGGTGACCACGGATTTCAGCTTCATCACGTACGCCGCCTAATGCCATACGCACATATTTACGGCCTGTAGAGCGGGCGATTGACTGACCCAATGAGGTTTTACCCACACCTGGAGGTCCTACTAAACATAAAATAGGGCCTTTTAACTTATTGGTACGTTGCTGCACAGCAAGATACTCAATAATGCGTTCTTTCACTTTATCTAAGCCGTAATGGTCGGTATCTAGAATCTTTTGCGCACCCGCTAAGTCTTTTTTCACTTTTGAGCGTTTTTTCCAAGGCACATTGATTAATGTATCAATGTACGAGCGCACAACAGTCGCTTCTGCCGACATTGGCGACATCATTTTTAACTTAGCAAGCTCAGCGTTCGCTTTTTCTTGTGCTTCTTTTGGCATGCCCGACTCTTCAATACGCTTTTTCAGCGCTTCGAATTCATCCGGTACATCATCAAGCTCACCGAGTTCTTTTTGGATGGCTTTCATTTGCTCGTTGAGGTAATACTCGCGCTGCGATTTTTCCATCTGCTTTTTCACGCGGGTACGAATTTTCTTCTCAACTTGCAATAAATCTATCTCGCCTTCCATCAACGCCATTAAGTACTCAAGACGCTCTGTTACATCGGCAATCTCAAGCACTTTTTGCTTTTCAGGTACCTTAAGTGGCATATGTGCCGCCATAGTATCAGCCAGACGTGCAGCTTCATCGATACCTGACACAGAAGTAAGTACTTCTGGTGGAATTTTCTTATTTAGCTTTACATAGCCTTCAAACTGGCTAATTGCGCTGCGGATGAAGATATCTTGTTCTTGCTCGTCGATATGGCTTGATTCAATGAACTGCGCTTCTGCAACAAAGAAATCATCATTATCTAGAAACTTCTCTACACTTGCGCGTTGTGTTCCTTCGACAAGCACTTTAACGGTGCCATCAGGTAGCTTTAATAACTGAAGTACTGTGGCAATAGTACCCACACGGTAAATATCATCTTGCTGCGGATCATCAACTGAGGCGTCTTTTTGCGCCACTAGGAAAATTTGTTTGTCCTTGTCCATCGCCGCTTCTAGGCATTTTATTGATTTTTCACGACCAACAAAAAGCGGGATCACCATGTGTGGATAAACCACGACATCGCGCAGTGCCAACACGGGGATTTCGACTCGATCTGTTCTCTCAAGCGTCATTATATTCTCTTCGCACTTCATTTATTTTAAAGATTACTCAAGTATATGGGGATATGTAAGGGAAAGTTCAACAAATTTATAAAAAAAGGAGCCTTTGGCTCCTTTTTAATGCTTAACTGCTTAATATTTGAACTACCAGGAGATTACTCTGATGCTGCTTTATCTTGATTACCACTTTGGTAAATCAAAATTGGATCAGACTCACCTTTTATCACTGTTTCATCGATAACAACTTTGCTTACTTCATCCATTGATGGCAGCTCATACATAGTATCGAGTAACACACCTTCAACTATCGAGCGTAAGCCACGTGCACCTGTTTTACGCTCCATTGCTTTATGTGCAATCGCTGATAAAGCATCTTCGCGGAACTCAAGCTCAACATCTTCCATCGCGAAAAGTGCTGAAAACTGTTTTGTTAACGCATTTTTAGGCTCGCTAAGGATTTGAATAAGCGCGGCTTCATCAAGTTCAGTCAATGTTGCAACAACAGGTAGACGACCAATAAACTCTGGGATTAAACCATATTTTACAAGATCTTCTGGCTCAACATCTTTAAATGTCTCACTTAAGCTGCGGCTTCCTGATGAGTTTTTAACCTCAGCACCAAAACCAATACCTGTGTTCTTATGACTACGCTGTTCAATCACTTTATCTAAGCCTGCAAATGCACCGCCACAGATAAATAAGATCTTAGATGTGTCAACTTGTAAAAACTCTTGCTGCGGATGCTTACGACCACCTTGTGGTGGTACTGATGCAACCGTACCTTCGATTAATTTAAGTAAAGCTTGTTGAACACCTTCACCAGACACATCTCGGGTGATTGACGGGTTATCTGATTTACGTGAAATTTTATCAATTTCATCAATATAAACGATACCACGTTGTGCTTTTTCTACGTCGTAATCACACTTTTGCAGTAGCTTTTGAATGATATTTTCAACGTCTTCACCTACATAACCGGCTTCAGTTAGCGTAGTCGCATCAGCCATAGTAAATGGTACATCAAGTAAACGTGCCATTGTCTCAGCTAGAAGTGTTTTACCACTGCCCGTAGGACCAATTAGCAAGATATTACTTTTACCCAATTCGATGTCTGGGTTGATAGTTTGATTACGTAGACGCTTGTAATGATTGTAAACTGCAACAGATAACACTTTCTTCGCGTGATCTTGGCCAATTACATAGTCATCTAAGTGATTACGAATCTCTTTTGGTACAGGCAGTTTATCAGACGCGTTGTGCTTAGGCGCAATGTCTTTGATTTCTTCCCTGATAATATCGTTACACAGCTCAACACATTCATCACAAATGTATACTGAAGGACCGGCAATTAACTTACGTACTTCATGCTGGCTTTTGCCACAAAAAGAGCAGTATAACAATTTATTACTTTTGTCGCCGTCTGTAGGAGTGTCAGACATTCAGCTACCTCTTTTATTACGTTGGTAGCAGCATCTATCTGCTGCTAATTCACTATGTGTAACTATATCAAAGATTTTTAGTTTTCGCATAGTAAAGGTGATAGCTAATAATACGTAATTACTAGCTATTCAGGTTACTTAGTTTCACGATTCGTGAATACCGAGTCGACTAAGCCATATTCAACTGC
This sequence comes from Pseudoalteromonas sp. L21, assembly GCF_021728035.1. NCBI lineage: Bacteria > Pseudomonadati > Pseudomonadota > Gammaproteobacteria > Alteromonadales > Pseudoalteromonadaceae > Pseudoalteromonas > Pseudoalteromonas sp. L21. Next base: position 333,397 of record NZ_JAKKCV010000001.1, read on the forward strand.
TTCACTAGCAGTCATGAAGTTATCGCGGTCAGTATCGCGCGATACAACATCTAACGGTTGACCCGTATGCTCAGCCATTAAACGGTTTAGCTTATCTTTAATTGACAGAATTTCACGCGCATGGATTTCAAAATCAGATGCCTGACCTTGGAAACCACCTAATGGTTGGTGGATCATGACACGTGAATTTGGTAAACAGAAACGCTTACCTTTAGCACCACCTGATAGCAAAAATGCACCCATGCTTGCCGCTTGACCGACACAAATTGTGCTTACATCCGGTTTGATAAAATTCATTGTGTCGTAAATTGCCATACCAGCAGTAACTGAACCACCAGGCGAATTAATGTAAAGATAAATATCTTTTTCTGGGTTTTCTGATTCTAAAAATAGCATTTGCGCAAGAATCAGGTTTGCCATGTTATCTTCAACTTGGCCAGTTAAGAAAATAATGCGCTCTTTTAAAAGACGAGAGTATATATCATATGAGCGCTCACCTTTCGCTGTTTGCTCAACAACCATAGGGACTAATGCGTTTAGAGGGTCTATCATACCGCTGTTCATTCTTGTTTAATTCCTTATCCGCTGCGACTCATCCTTACAATAAGGAAAGCACATTTATACTAATATTAATAAAGCTATCTATTTAATCTTTTAAACTATATAGGAACTTATCAGAACAAATTCAATCCTCGTCGAACAAAGTTCTGCAATAACATCAGCATTGTTGGTTTTTGTGAAACTAATATCCACAAACTAAAATGGCCCGGGTACGCTGTATAAATACAGAGTAACACGAGCCATTTAATCGCTAGCGAGAGCTTAAGTCAATGACTTATTAAGCACCTTGCTGTGGATTCATGATGTCGTCGAATGCTTTTTCAACGTCAGTCACGTTTGCTTTAGCTAGGATTGCTTCAACTGCTTGCTCTTCCATAGCAACGTTGCGCATTTGTTGCATAAGCTGATCGTTTGCTTTGTAGTATTCTACAACTTCAGTTGGATCTTCATATGCAGATGCAACCGTTGCGATTAGCTCTTCAACTTTAGCATCATCAACTTTAAGCTCGTTCGCCTTGATAACTTCACCTAATAATAGGCCAGTTTTAACGCGAGTAATAGCTTGCTCGTGGAAAAGCTCAGCTGGAAGCTCAGGCATGTTTTTAGCATCGCCACCGAAACGTTGTGCAGCTTGCTGACGTAGAGCATCAATTTCTTGATCTACTAGCGCTTTTGGCACTTCGATTTCGTTATTTTCTAAAAGACCTTTGATTGCTTGATCTTTAACGTTAGCTTTAACCGCTTGGTCAAGCTCACGCGTCATGTTCTTTTTAACTTCTTCTTTAAGAGCGTCAACACCGCCTTCAGCTACACCGAATTTAGTTGCGAACTCATCATTAAGCTCAGGAAGCTCTTGAGTTTCAACTTTTTTCACAGTAATTGTGAAAGAAGCCGCTTTACCTTTCAAGTTTTCAGCGTGGTACTCTTCAGGGAAAGTTACTTCAGCAACAACTTCTTCGCCCGCTTTTTTGCCAACGATGTTGTCTTCAAAACCTGGGATCATACGACCTTGACCAAGTTCTAGAGGGAAGTCTTCAGCTTTACCACCTTCAAACTCTTCACCGTCGATAGAACCAACGAAATCGATAGTTACACGGTCATTTTCACCTGCAGCTGCGTCAACTTCAGTCCACGAAGCATGTTGCTTACGTAACGTTTCTAGCATGTTAGCTAAGTCTTCATCAGTGACAGAAACAGCTGGTTTTTCAACAGCGATTTTATCTAAACCTTGGATTTCAACTTCTGGGTAAACTTCGAAAGTTGCATCGAATTCTAAATCTTTACCAGCTTCTAACGCTTTTGGCGCGAAAGTAGGCGCACCTGCTGGGTTAATTTTCTCTGAAACGATTGCTTCAATGTAGTTGCGTTGCATTAATTCGCCAGCAACTTCTTGACGTACTGCTGCACCGTAACGCTTGTTGATGATAGACGCTGGTACTTTACCAGGACGGAAACCATCGATACGCTGGGTTTTAGACAGTTGTTGTAAGCGTTTTTTTACTTCAGTCTCAACGTTCTCTGCAGGAACGGTGATGGTCAGACGGCGCTCAAGGCCTTGAGTCGTCTCAACAGAAACTTGCATGATTTACCTCAATCTTCAATTTTGGCGACTGTTCGCCTTCCTTACAAACAAGGTGATCTCTATGAGTGATAGCAAGTTTTAACGCTGAAAATTTCAACTTAAAACGGCGCATTGTAACCATGAGATACCATTGCTGCTTTGCCTCTATGGGCACTATGTTAAACAATAGACGCGGCATTATAACCTAATATTTATGATAGTCGAGTCTAGGGGGCAATTATTTGGCGTATATAGCAGCAATCAGCGTTCAAGTGCGTAAAAAACGAACGCAGTAAAATAACAACGATGAATTAAGCTGGTTTGAAGGTATGTAATATGAATTTAAGAAGCTTTTAGTGAGGAATTAAAGCTTAAAAGTGGTCGGCGATGCAAAATTTGCACCTGCGACTGAATTGGATATACCCAAACCAATCGTTCTTTGACCTTGAACTTTCTAAAAGTGGTCGGCGATGCAGGATTTGAACCTGCGACCCCTTGGACCCAAACCAAGTGCGCTACCAAACTGCGCTAATCGCCGATACTGAGAGAAGTTTTGAAAATAAAGACCACTATGAAAAATGGTCGGCGATACAAAATTTGCACCTTCGACTGAATTGGACATACCCAAACCAATCGTTCTTCGACCTTTAACTTTCTAAAAGTGGTCGGCGATGCAGGATTTGAACCTGCGACCCCTTGGACCCAAACCAAGTGCGCTACCAAACTGCGCTAATCGCCGATATCTTAGAGTAAATTGGGGTGACTGATGGGGCTCGAACCCACGACAACCGGAATCACAATCCGGGGCTCTACCAACTGAGCTACAATCACCACGGCATTTACATATTTTCAAATGGCGCACCCGGAAGGATTCGAACCTTCGACCAACGCCTTAGAAGGGCGTTGCTCTATCCAGCTGAGCTACGGGCGCATCGAAAACTTCAAAAGTTTGCCTGTAAGCACCGCTTCTTAAAGAAGAAGTGGTCGGCGATGCAGGATTTGAACCTGCGACCCCTTGGACCCAAACCAAGTGCGCTACCAAACTGCGCTAATCGCCGATGCTTACTATTGTTTGCGAGTGACCTCGTTAACAACGGGGTGCATAATAGTGATTTGGCTGGGTTAGGTCAAACATTTTTTTAAGAAAATAATTCAATCGGTCACTTTTAGTTCATAATGGTTAAATATTGCAAATATAAGCTAAAATTTGGACTCTTTTTTATAAATCGACGCTTTATATAAGATTGCATCTTGGCGCTATGATGCTTTTCTGCGAAAATACGCAACATAAAATAAATATGATTTATTTATCCACACCCCTTTATCGGATAATCATATTTAAATGTATCAGTATCAAGTTAACTAACCCCAATGAAAGGTCACCCATGACGGCAAACATCATCGATGGTAAGGCAATAGCTAAACAAGTACGCAGCAATGTAGCAGAACGCGTTGCAGAGCGTGTAGCGAACGGATTACGTGCTCCAGGACTCGCAGTCGTGTTAGTAGGTCAAGATCCAGCAAGCCAAGTGTATGTTGGTTCTAAACGTAAAGCATGTGAAGAAGTCGGCTTTGTATCTAAGTCTTATGATTTACCTGGCGACACCACTGAACAAGATTTACTTGCATTAATAGATCAACTAAACGAAGACAAAGAAGTAGACGGTATTTTAGTTCAATTACCTTTACCGCAAGGCCTTGATGCTGAAAAAATTCTTGAGCGTATCACTCCTCACAAAGACGTTGATGGTTTCCACCCGTATAATATTGGTCGCTTAGCGCAGCGTATGCCTGCACTTCGTCCTTGTACGCCAAAGGGGATCATCACCCTACTCGACTCTACAGGTGTTCGTTACAAAGGCATGCATGCTGTGGTTGTTGGCGCATCAAACATTGTTGGTCGCCCTATGTCACTTGAACTTTTACTTGCAGGCTGTACAACAACGGTGTGTCACAAGTTTACTCAAGATTTAGAAACGCATGTTCGCCGCGCTGATTTATTAGTTGTTGCGGTTGGAAAGCCTGAGTTTATTCCGGGTGACTGGGTTAAAGAGGGTGCCATTGTGATTGATGTGGGCATTAATCGTCTTGATTCGGGTAAGCTTGTTGGTGACGTTGAATACGATGTAGCAGAACAAAAAGCACATTTTATCACGCCTGTACCTGGTGGTGTTGGCCCGATGACTGTGGCAAGCTTAATCGAAAATACGCTTGAAGCTTGTGAAAAATATCACAGCTAAACGCTAAGTTTTGTAAAAGGGCTGCCAATTGGCAGCCCTTTTTGTTTATGCTTTTTGTCTACTAGAACGAATAACCTTCAACATCTGTGGCAGTACTGAAAATACGATCATCATGGCCATAATCAAGTATTGCCAATCTTGGTATTGCTCGCTAAGTAAAATAACAGCACATACGATACCCGCAATTGGGTTTGCAATAGTCCCGAATGAAAACTCAGCAACAGTCATACGCCCTAATAACCACACATACAGTATATAGGCGATGGCGGTATTGGGCACGATTAACCAAAAGAATGCAGAATATTGCAGCGTTGAGATAGGCTCAAATACCACTTGGTATTGCTCTGAGTGAAGTAAACTGCCATCAATAAACGCAGCCAATAATAAAATAGTGCCGCCAATGATTAACTGCCAGGTAAGTACAACCCACCAATGTATATGCACCGACAAACTTTGTACTAAGGTGCTACCAATCACAATAGTAAGTAAGGCCCCAAATAAAGCAGCCACTCCCAATACATTCAATGCTACGTGTGCTGGGTCAAACAACAACCACGCCAATACCACCAGCGTCATAGCGCAGAATGCTTGAATTTTTGCAGGGCGCTGCCCTTTCGTAAGCCAAGCATATAACAAAGCCACAACAGGCACAGACACCATCCCTACCCCAGCAATGGCAGCAGGAAGATTCACCGCCATAATAAAAATAAACGCAAAAAACAGCGCAATATTCACAGCGCCTAAGGTCAATAAACTTGGCCACTGAGAGCGGGTCGGTAAACTAGGTTTAAGCAATAAAAGTAATAACCCTGCAGGTAATGCACGCACTGCGCCTAATAACAATGGTGGCCAATCTGGTGTGGCATATTTAGTTACTGCGTAAGTGGTACCCCATAAAAAGGCAGGGATCATGGCAAGTAAGATATTCAAAGTCAGTCCTTGTTAAAGCAAAGTAACGCCAAGGTAAAACCTCAACTTTAGTTGAGGTCAATATTAAAAATAAATTTTTAAAACAAAAAAGGTTGCCGACATTGGCAACCTTTTGATGTGCAATTTTAGATTGATACTTATGCTTTACGCCATGTTGTTTTGCCAGCAGAATCTTCCAGTACCACACCAAGTGCATTCAATGCATCACGGGCTTCATCAGCTGCCGCCCAATCTTTACTAGCACGGGCCTCATTACGTTTTGCGATTAACGCTTCGATATGTGCAACTTCGTCATCAGCTTGACCACCTTGTAAAAAAGCTTCTGGATCTTGCTGTGCAACACCTAATACTTCTGCAACACTGCGCAGTACATAAGCAAGTTTACCTGCTTGCTCTGCATCACTGTCTTTAACACGGTTTAGCTCTTTTGCTAACTCAAATAACACTGGTAGCGCTTCTGGGGTGTTAAAGTCATCATCCATCGCCTTTCTGAATTTAGCCACATAGTCATTGCCTGTTAAATCACATTCAATTGGCGTTACGCCGCGCAGTGCAGTGTAAATTCGCTCAAGGGAGGAGCGCGCTTGCTCAAGGTTTTCTTGCGAATAGTTAAGCTGGCTACGGTAATGACCTGAAATTAAGAAGTATCGAACTGATTCAGCATCGTACTCTTTTAATACATCACGCACGGTAAAGAAGTTGTTTAATGACTTAGACATCTTCTCTTTATTAACCTGTACCATACCTGTGTGGATCCACGTATTCACGTATTTACCGTTATTTGCACAGCATGACTGAGCAATTTCGTTTTCATGGTGCGGGAACTGTAGATCTGAACCACCACCGTGAATATCAAAGTGCTCACCTAGGTGTTTAGAGCTCATTGCCGAACATTCGATGTGCCAACCAGGACGCCCTTCCCCCCATGGTGATGACCATGATGGCTCGCCAGGCTTGGCTTTTTTCCAAAGTACGAAATCAAGTGGATCTTGCTTATCTTGTGCAACTTCAACGCGAGAACCAGCCTGTAGCATGGTTAGGTCTTGTTGCGATAAAGCACCGTATTGCTCAAAGGTTGATACATCAAACAATACGTCGCCATCTGCTGCAACATACGCATGGCCTTTAGTAATTAAACGCTCAACCATCGCGATGATTTCATCCATATGGTTTGTCACTGTTGGCTCAACATCAGGACGCAGCATATTTAAGCTATCAAAGTCTTCATGCATCGCCTTGGTCATACGCAAGGTTAAATCATTAATTGATTCATCATTTTCATTAGCACGCTTGATAATTTTATCGTCAACATCAGTAATGTTACGAACATATTTTAAGTCATAACCAATGTGGCGAAGGTAACGAACAATGACGTCAAAACCGACGAATGTACGGGCATGACCGATGTGACAGTAATCATAAATGGTGATACCACACACGTACATGTCGATTTTGCCATCAACAAGGGGTTTAAACTGCTCTTTTTGTCGCGTAAGTGTGTTGTAAATTTGTACCATTTATAAAATGTCCTTAACGGTGTTTTGAGATTCTTTATGGTAACACTTGCAAAGCCGCTGCTCTAGCGCTTTATCAATTGAATAAGCACTTTGTTAATCTGTCTCAATAAGCACTTTGTTAATCCAAGGCAACTACTATAAAATAGCCCCATTATTAAACCAGATATAGGAAACCTCATGGTTGTACTACACACAAACTTTGGTGACATCACTATCAAGATGCACGAAAGCGATGCACCAAACACAGTTAAAAACTTTTTAGAGTATGCACACTCTGGCTTTTACAACGGTACTATTTTTCACCGTGTAATTGATGGTTTTATGGTACAAGGCGGTGGTTTTGAGCCAGGTATGGTTCAAAAAGAAGTAAACAACCCTATCGAAAACGAAGCTAATAATGGCCTTGCGAATAAAGTAGGTACATTGGCAATGGCACGTACGCCGGATCCACACTCAGCGACTGCGCAGTTCTTCATTAACGTTAACGACAATGACTTCTTAAACTTCAGCAGTGAAACATCACAAGGCTGGGGCTACTGCGTGTTCGCAGAAGTTGTTGAGGGTATGGATGTGGTTAACAAAATCAAAGGTGTTGCAACTGGCAGTGCTGGTTTCCACCAAGACGTACCTCTTGAAGATGTAATCATCGAAAAAGTAACGGTTAGCTAATTTAATCGTTTAGTCTTTTTAAGCGGGCCTTTGCCCGCTTTTTTGCGAGTAACCATGAAACAAAGTTATTTTATTGCCGATCTCCATTTAACAGAAAACCGCCCTGATATCACAGTAGCATTTTTTGATTTTCTTGATAACAAGATTATTAATGATGACGTTGATGCATTGTACATTTTGGGCGACTTTTTTGAAGTATGGGTCGGTGATGACTATCAAACTGATCTTTCAATCAATGTTGCCGCACGTTTAAGCCAAGTAAGTGAAAGTGGTACACAGGTGTTTTTTATTCATGGCAATCGCGATTTTATTATGCGAGAAGACTATGCAAAAAGCGCGAGTATGACTTTATTACCTGAACAAGTTGTTATTGATTTATATGGTACTCCAACAGTTATCTTGCATGGTGATGAAATGTGCACCCAAGATGTTGAATATCAAAAATTCCGTAAAAAAAGTCGTGGTTGGTGGTGGCCAAAATTAATGCTTGCTATGCCGCTTTGGTATCGTAAGAAAATTGCCCGTAACGCACGCGAAAAATCAAAACAAAGCCAAGCTGGCAAAGCATTAGAAATTCTAGATGTGACTGAAGATGCGGTATTAGCGATGTTTGAAAAGCATCAGGTTGTTAATATGATCCACGGTCATACACACAGACCCAACGTACATCACTACAGGGTAAATAATAAGACATTGACTCGCACTGTACTCGGTGATTGGTATGAGCAAGGGTCGTACCTAAGGGTTACACCTGCTAATCAAGAGCTAATCAGCTCGCCACTTTAAATAATAGAAACTTTGACTATGCTTGAATAGAGTTTTTACTAAAAAGCGTGTGTCATGATTGTTCGGTTAACCTGTTTGTTTTGTTGTTTAATGCTAAGTTTTTCTCCTTATAGCCAAACTTGGCGATTAGTCACAGAACCATTCCCACCTTTCCTTATCGACAACAACGAAAAGCCGGGCTGGGTTCATGAACTCGTTGTTAGCGCACTAAAAAGTCAAAATAAAAATGTAGAGATTGAGTATACTCATTGGGCTCGCGCATTAAAGCTTGCGCAGCGACATAAACGTGTCGCGGTTATTGGTGCTTTTTATACCCTAAAAAGGGCGAAAATATTTACCTATTCTCTACCTCTTGCGACAGCTGATATTGTGCTTTTGAAACGTGCTGATAGTGAGATTACCTATTCAGGTTCCTTATACTCTCTGACTCCTTACACAATCAGCAAAGGAGAAGACTATGTTATAAGTGAGGAGTTTGAACACCATCCTCAACTTGCGGTTACGACAACACATAGTCTAATAGAAAGCTTAACCCTTTTAATACATGGCCGTGTAGACCTCGTTGCCGGCACAAAAGAAGTCGCATTATACTGGTTAGAAAATAACGAAACCTTGCAAAATTTCAAACACTCAGACATACAGGTCATCACCCCTTTCCTATCAACTCAAATGTTACACGTTATTACGGCCAAAGATCACCCTCAATCTGACTATTTTCAGCAAGATTTATATACAGGGTTACAAACTATTGTGGCAAATGGAGACGCCGAAAAAATATTAAAACGTTATGATTTTGACACGAATCAAACTGACAAAGTTTTAGCGTTGCTTAGCAAAAATTTTAATTAGCCAAGTTCGTAAGTCATTTATTTTGCTTAGTATAGAGGCTATAACGCCTCTATACTAAAATAACCTAACAGCCAGTGCTCACGGAATTATTTGTGCAAGTTGTCACCCCACCCGAGGTCGAACAGGTTGTATAATTTATTTCTCGAGTACAGCCACCCCCTCTAATAAGCGTCCCCCCTCCTGGGCCTGTAACAATCCCGCCAATTCCACCACCTCCAGGCGAACTCATTTGCGTTGTTGCACCTTCAATACTTTCTAAATTTTCGATTAAACAATTAGAAACAAGTGTATCTGTTAAAGTAACATTGATGCCACTCATAAAAGTGCCAATTTCAATGCCATCAACGAGTGAAAAGCCTCTATCCATTGTAAATTTTAGATTCAAGTCTCTTTTCCCATTTGTTATTGATTCACCACCATAACTGACTTTAAACACTAATTTATTACTTGAATTACCATAAGAACGCGTTGCATACACACCGACTTTATCGTGGCTTAATGAAAGTGAAATCCCTGCACTATTTTTACCAATATGAATCCCCGAAACTTTCACTTGAGTATCAGTAATAAACTCATTCCAGCTACCTTTACCAAGGCGAGTGGCTATTTGAGCATGCATTTCTTTTTTAATACTTCTACGTGCATCAATGCTCGTTAAATAAAAAGATGGGTGATTGGCACAACTTTCATCAGAACTAGCAAGCGTGGAACGTGTTGAATCATCCCCCCAGTTTCCTGCATGTACAGTCACTGTTGAGTTAGTTGTAACAGTACCGGCTTCATTCACAGCCCGCCTAAATTCACTATCTATCTCATAAAAGTCATCAAGTGCAGCGGCTTCAGCGCTATTGAGTGTAGTATCTATTGCTTTGACTTTTACCGCTTTACTATACTGGGTTTGTTGCTCTGTAGTAATTATAAATTTAAACGCCACGCGCTGCAGTGCATTAGCAACAATAACCTCTTTTGAAGTTATATTACAAAGATAGGTCGTTACCCCAAACTCTGGCTTACCATCATTTAAATTCCTAACTTCACAGTTAGGCCTCTCATAATATAATTTTGCAATACGCAGTGCCTCTCTATAGTCACATGTATCACACGCTTTTGCTTCTGTAAGTGCTGCTGCAGCATCATTTGCAATAAACAAAGCGCTTACAGCCAACATTAATATCAACTTATATTTCATCTTATTTCCTTACCCTCAATATCAAGGGGTCATCCATTTTGTTTTAATCAAGGTTATAAAATACATACGTCAATACTTTGGACCATTTATGGGTACTTTAGATTTACAGCATTGTCAATATTTATTTTTTTATAAAGAATAAGGCTCTTGAAAATAGCTGGGGGTAGGGTTTATAAAATAAGAAAGTAAAATGATAGCAAAGAGCTTATTAATAATCGCTCCTTGCTGTTGGATTACATCGCTTTTTAAACTGGCACGCCACTGTGAAACTTAAAATCGTCATCAGGCGTTGCAATCAGCTCAGCCTCAATTTGACCAAAAAAATCAACACGCTCGGTAATATCAAATTCACTGATTTCCTGTGCAAGGGTCAAGTAATCTTGGTAATGACGGGCTTCTGAGCGCAGTAATGAAATATAAAAATCCCCTAACCGCTTATCAACATGAGGAGCGAGCTTAGCAAACCGTTCACACGAGCGGGCTTCGATGTAAGCACCGATAATGAGTTTATCGACTAGCGCATCTGGCTCATAGGTTTTTACATGGCGCAGCATACCCTTTGCGTAGCGACATGGCGTAATGCTTTTATATTCAATACCATACTCATCCATGATCTCAAGCACTTGATAAAAGTGATGCAGCTCTTCTTTTATAAGCATGACCATTTTATCAATCAGATCTTGCCCGTAAGGCGAGTTCGATTTTGGAATCATTGATTTAGTTAGCTTGTTTTTATCTGCAAGCTCTCGCCAATCCCCTTCTCGTTTATAAATAAGTGTTTCAAAAGGTTTTAGCCATGCAAGTAATGCATCACCACTTTCTTTATCAACTGCATACTTACGAATTAAAAACATCGCTGACTGAGCAGCTTTCAATTCACAAATAAGGTGATCAATTAATACCACATCTAAGTTTTCTTGTTTGATTGCCGCAGCAATCCACTCATCTGGCGTTTCACACTTTAAAAAAGAATGGATAGGAGCGAGTAAAGCAGAGTAAGGCACTAAATAAATTCTCATCAATAAACGTGGTTAGATTTTACCATATAAATACACCGCCATTCTATGACCCATATCAGTGCAAAACTAATTTCTATATGTACTAAAGACTTATACATGGCCCGTCACTTCCAGTATTTCAGGTTCTTGACAATATTTAATAAGTGGACCATAACTTAATCAAAGCTGTACAAAAATAAAACAGCTCATATTCCTATTTACAGGGGCAACAATTATGATTTTGAACCACTTATGGGGCTTATACGCCCACCCACTCGAAGAATGGCAAACAATTGATAACCGCCATGAAAGCTTGCGTTATAGCTTATCGCACATCTTACTCATTGCATGTATTCCATCCATCATGGGCTATTATTCATCAGTCCATCTAGGTTGGAGCATTGGCTCTGGCGAGGCAGTATTTTTAACGCATGATAGCGCGCTTCTGATTGCGATAGCCATGTACTTTGCGCTTATAGTTGGCGTATTTGCACTGGCTTACTTGGCGCATTGGATGGCCGTGACCTTTGGTGCAAAACCTACCTTTACTCAAACCCTAGAACTTGCTGCTTACACAGCAACGCCGGTGTTTATGTCTTCATTTGCGGCGTTTCTACCAGAGCTTTGGTTTGTGGTGTGTGTAGGCCTCGTAGCCCTCGCCTACTCTGTTTACCTGCTCTACACTGGGGTGCCAATTTTAATGCACATTCCTGAAGAACGAGGCTTTATTTATGCCAGTTCAGTGGTCACTTGCGGATTAATTCTACTGGTCATAATCCTTGCTGCGACAGCAATTCTGTGGACAAACGGTATTGTCCACCCGATGTTTACCTAAATTATTTCCTTTCTTTCCACAAGCAAAAAAGGAGCTATCTAGCTCCTTTTTCATGTATTAGTTTAAAAACTAATTAGTCTGCACTGTTTTCTTCTTGGTTATGTAATTCTAAACCTGAAGACATTGCGTTTTCACGCGTTGATTTTGCAGAATCATTACGTAGACGATCGATATGGTTAAGATATTCTTGATCGATATCACCCGTTATATATTGTCCATCGAATACCGAGGTTTCAAAACGCGTGATTTCAGGGTTTTCTTGGCTCACCGCTGAGATTAAATCATCAAGAGACTGGAAAATGAGACCATCAGCACCAATGCTTGCATTAATATCTTCCACTTCACGACCATGAGCAATTAACTCAGCAGCCGAAGGCATGTCAATTCCATAGACATTCGGGAAACGAATTTCTGGTGCAGCTGATGCAAAATAAACATTCTTTGCACCCGACTCACGAGCCATCTCAACGATTTGCGCTGACGTAGTACCACGAACAATTGAGTCATCGACAAGCAATACGTTTTTGCCCTTGAACTCACGGTCAATGGCATTCAGTTTTTGACGAACTGACTTCTTACGCATTTCTTGACCTGGCATGATGAAGGTACGGCCAATGTAGCGGTTTTTAACGAAACCTTGACGGTATGGCAGGTTAAGCGCTGATGCAATCTCAAGCGCCACATCACATGATGTTTCAGGGATTGGAATAACCACGTCGATGTCTTTATCAGCCCATTCACGTGCTATTTTTTCACCTAACTTAGTCCCCATGTTTACACGCGTTGCATAAACAGACATACGATCAATGGTTGAATCTGGTCGCGCAAAATAAACGAACTCAAAAATACACGGCGAATACGTTGCTTTTTCTGCACACGCTTGTGAGAAAAGCTGACCTTCTTCAGTTACGTAAATAGCTTCACCTGGCGCTACATCGCGGACAAACTCAAAGCCATCTGTTTTTAATGCAACGCTTTCTGATGCAAACATGTACTCAGTACCGTTCGCTGTTTCACGCTTACCAAATACAAGCGGACGAATACCGTTCGGGTCACGAAAGGCAACAATACCGTGGCCGATAATCATTGCTATTGTTGCGTAACCACCCGTTACTTTGTTATTTACTTGTGTTACTGCTGTGAAGATATCTTCAGCATCGAGTTTAAGTTTATTAGACTTACTTAACTCATGCGCCATGATATTAAGTAATATTTCAGAGTCAGATGTTGTATTAACATGACGGCGAGCTTCTGAAAATAATTGCTCTTTTAATGCTTCAGCGTTTGTTAAATTACCATTGTGTGCAAGTGCAATACCAAACGGTGAGTTAACATAGAAAGGTTGCGCTTCCGACGAGCTAGAAGATCCAGCTGTCGGATAGCGAACATGACCAATACCAATCGTACCTTGAAGGCGTTTCATGTGACGGGTATGAAACACATCTTTCACAAGGCCGTTGGCTTTACGTAAGCTAAACGTATTATTTTCAATGGTAATGATGCCAGCTGCATCTTGACCGCGGTGTTGCAAAACAGTTAAGCCATCATACAGCGCCTGATTAACAGGAGAAGTTCCGACTATGCCAACGATACCACACATTAAATTTATCCTCGCCGATTAACGGTTTACCGAATTTAAAAAGCTCGAGTTGTTTTCGAGGTACGAAAAGAACCACTCAACAACAAAGCCAAATTCTGGAATCAAAATAGAGTTACCCCACCAGTGCGTATTAGGTGCACCGGTAAAAGCATCAAGAAAGAAGAGTAACGCGCTTACGACCAACACGCCACGAAGAGCACCAAACACTATGCCGAATACACGGTCGGTGCCAGATAAACCAGTACGTTGTACAAGCTCACCTAAAATATAGTTTAGTAATCCACCCAACAGGAGTGTCGCAAAGAATAATATGGCTATTGCGGCTGCATTTCTTAAAAGGGGTTCTGAAATACTTGTTAGGAAGGAAGCTAAATATTGGTAAAACAAACTAGAGATGATAAATGCGCCAGCCCATACAGCTAATGACATTGCTTCTTTTACGAAGCCACGTATTAAGCCGATGATAGTGGATAGTGCAATAATGCCAAGTATGGCGTAATCAACCCAGATCATAAGAACCAACTAGTCGTTAATTTGGGGCGCATTCTATAAGACAAGCGGAGGAATTGCCAGATCATTTTGTAATTTCAAACTGAGTAACTTTGCCGTTTAACTTGGTTAACTGCTTTAACTCAACAAGCTTACTTTCTAACTCTTTCTTGCTAAGTGAAGGACCTACAAAGACTTTTGTCAGTGTTCCGTTCGGGGTTTTGATTGGACGAGTAAAGGTTTTAAAGCCATTCGCTTTGAGCTTTTCAAGTAACGACTTTACATTAGGCGCATGTGAGAAACTACCTAATTGGATTACATAAGCCATTTGCGTGAGGTTTTCTTCTGGCTTACGAGCAGGCTCCGATGTTTTTACTACTGGCTTGGCTACTTTAACAACTTCAACAGGATCTTGAGTTGATGCTTCAACCATTTTAGGTGCATCATCAAATTGCTCAGTTTGCTCTGCTGTAAGCTCAGCATCATTCGCTTGTGCATTTTCGACAGGTATTTCAGCAGGCTGCTCTGCAGAGGCAACTTTACTATCAATTTCATCTTGTAAGTCAATCGTTGTGAACTCAGGGCGTTCAGGAATTGCTTTAAAACCTTCTGTATAGTGAACTTTCTCTCCATCCAAAATATTTGGAATAAAGACAATAGCCGCCACAACCACAATGGTGGTCCCTACTAAGCGATTAATAAACCCTGCGTTCACCGAATTCCTCTCTATTTTTTAAAATAGCTGATTGCTGCAGCCACGGTTATAAATGAGCCAAACACAATTACTAAGGTGTTATTGTCTACATTTGGTAATAGTGTGTCTAGCGCAGTTTCAACACTGTCATATTGCGTACTAGGCGCTGTTGATGTCGTTTCAGCCAATGCCTTTGCAAGGTTTTCAACCTTATCGCCGCGAAAACAATCTAAACTGGCTAACGACCACTCGTGAACAACATCCGCCACAGCTGACATTGCTGCCACTTTATCTTTATCTGCAAGCATAGCGACTAATGCATGAATTTTAAACCCTTGATCTTTATACACGCTTAATTTACGCGCCAAATAACGGGCCGATTCAGGGTTATGTGCCACATCGGTAAAAATAAGAGGCTGTTCATTTAGCTGCTGAAAACGTCCTTCAACTGTTAAATTAGCTAAACAATCGCGTACTTGTAGCTCACTAGGTAGTAAGTCAAGTTTAGCCAATAAGGTCAACGCAGTGGCAGCATTTTGACAAGGGATCGCGGGTTTAGCTAAGCGCCAATCTTTACCTTTGTACTGCCAATTGAAACCTTCACTGTCTTCAGTGAATTTAAAATCACGGCCAGATAAAACCATATCAGCATCAATTTCATTACCGTAATCAGTTACTGTATGCGGAATATTTAAATCACCCACAATTGCGGGTATATGAGGTCGGAAAATACCTGCTTTATCGTAACCAACAAGCTCGCGTGTATCACCTAGGTATTCTTTATGGTCTAAATCTATGGTGGTGATCACACAAGCATGCGGGTTCACGATATTAGTCGCATCATAACGGCCACCCAGCCCCACTTCTAGCAGCACATAATCAACGGCGTGACGTTTAAAAATTGCCAGTGCACCTAACGTGCCGTACTCAAAATACGTCAGTGGTGTCTCACCACGGCCCTTTTCCAGCATATCGAAAGCATCAACATGGAATTGATCGTCAAGCTCTTGGCCATTAATGCGTACGCGTTCGTTGTAACGAATAAGGTGTGGAGAAGCATATGTACCCACACTAAAACCTTGCGCTAGTAATAGGCTTTCTAGGCAACGCGCTGTGGTGCCTTTACCATTGGTACCTGCAATTAAGATTATTTTGCTCGGTGTATCGAGTAAGCCAATTTGGTTTGCAACGCGAGCAACGCGCTCTAGACCCATCTCGATATTGGCAGGGTGAACACTTTCTAAATAACAAAGCCAATCATCAAGGCTTGATGATTGGCTAGGAAGGATTTCTGTCATAGCGATTAATCAGTTAAGCTGAAATTTACGCTACTCTATGCTCTTGTTCAGTAGAAGGCAAGTTCATAAATTTCGCTAAGATACGCGCAAGGGTGTCACGCATTTCACGACGGTCCACAATCATGTCGATTGCACCGTGCTCTAGCAAAAACTCACTGCGTTGGAAACCTTCAGGCAGAGTTTCACGGACTGTTTGCTCGATTACACGAGGGCCGGCAAAGCCAATAAGTGCCTTTGGTTCAGCAACGTTTACATCACCAAGCATTGCCAGTGACGCAGATACACCACCCATTGTTGGGTCGGTTAATACTGAGATAAACGGTAAGCCTTTTTCGCTCATTTTCGCCAGTGCAGCACTTGTTTTTGCCATTTGCATCAATGACATAAGTGCTTCTTGCATACGGGCACCGCCTGATGCTGAAAAACAAATAAGTGGCATATTATGCTCTAAACATTGATCTACAGCTTCAACAAAACGAGCACCGACTACTGACGCCATAGAGCCACCCATAAACGAGAACTCAAAAGCAACAGCAGCAACAGGAATACCTTTTAGGCGACCTTTCATTGCCACAAGTGCGTCTTTTTCGCCGCTTGCTTTTTGTGCTTGGGTAATACGGTCAGAGTATTTTTTAGAATCTTTAAACTTTAATACGTCTTTTGGTTCGTGCTCTGCACCAATTTCTTGACGATCAGCGTCATCTAAAAAGTTTTCAAGACGTTTACGACCACTTAAACGCATATGGTGATCACATTTTGGACATACGTTAAGTGACTTTTCTAATTCTGCTTTATATAAAATTGAATCACAGTCTGTACACTTTGCCCAAACCCCTTCTGGGATTTCTTTTCGGCCTGACGATTTAGTCGTTTTAGGTAAGATTTTTTCTAACCAACTCATTTGCAACTCTCTTAATACTGTTCTGTGTCGCAGTCTGCTTAATTGGGAATACTGATTGATATTTCTGACAACCAATAAACAGACAGATTTTTTCAATTAAAACATGAATTACCCGCAGACGATATAAAAAACTGGTCTTAGTAGTGTACTACCAAGTGTTAACTGTCTAAATCAGGTAAAAACAAAGGCCCTAATGGTGTTTTAGGGATCTCAAACTGCTCAGGGTAATCCACATCCACTAGATAAAGACCCGCAGCTTTAGCTGTCGCACTGGCTTTGGCTCTCTCTTTTAAATCAAGTAACTCTTTTAACCAAACAGGTTCATGCTTATGTAAACCAATGTCCATCAAGCAACCAGTAATATTACGTACCATGTGATGTAAAAACGCATTGGCTTTAATATCAATGATCACATAATCACCTTGGCGTTTTACCGACAAATGGTGAATAGTACGATTTGCTGTATTTGCTTGGCAATGCAGTGCTCTGAACGATGTAAAGTCGTGTTCACCTATTAAGTACTGACAGGCTTGTTGCATTTTAGTTTCGTCTAATGGGTGATGAAAATGAGTAACGCCTTCACTCATAATGGCACCGCGATAGGTATAATTATAGATTACATAACGATAACGGCGTGCTGTCGCACTAAAACGTGCGTGAAAATCTTCAGACACAGGCTTAGCAAAACGAATAGAAATATCTTTTGGTAATAGGGTATTCATTCCCATCGTAAACGCCACCATTTCGCGTTCAGCATGAGTATCAAAGTGCACAACTTGGCCTGTACCATGAACGCCTGCGTCCGTGCGACCCGCACAAACAATCTCAACAGGATGATTACAAATACGCGACAACGCTGTTTCTACTTCTTGCTGTACGCTGTTGACGTGTGATTGACGTTGCCAACCACTGTAACGGGCGCCGTTGTATTCTACTCCAAGTGCTACTCGCATAATGATCTATTTACCTAGTGTGCTAAATGACGGGGCATTCTATGCGATCTGCCCGTGCAATAAAAGCCAAGAGCGCAGATCACATATTGATAAATACTACAGACTAATCTTCTTCGATGTTGTCTTGGCCCTTGGTGCCCTCTTTTGCACGCAATTTATGGTGAATAGCCGATTTAATCAGCATGTAACCACTGATAGGTGCTGTAATGAGCAAAAAGATAGAAATAAGAATTTCTTTTACACTTACACCATCGTGTGTGAAAGTAAAATAAACCATCGCCGCTATTAACAGTGAAGCCATACCCAGTGTCGTCGCTTTGGTGGGCCCATGCAGGCGCATAAAAAAATCAGGCATTTTAACCAAACCGATTGAGCCTATCAGAATAAAGCAACCACCAATTAACAATAAGATTGAAACAACCCATTCACTCATCATTTGTTACCTTATTCAATAATATCGCCGCGTAGCAAGTATTTACATACTGCTACCGTACTCACAAAGCCAAGCATCGCAATTAATAAAGCCGCTTCAAAATATAAATCTGTATCCATGCTCATACCGTAAAGAATGATTAATGCAATGGTATTTATAAACATGGTATCAAGCGCTAAAATGCGATCTGGCACTGAAGGCCCAATAATAAGACGCCATAAATTCAATAAAAGTGAAATGGCAATCATCCCATACACAATGAGGAATACCGTATCTAACATCGGAAAATCTCCTTAAGCGGGGCTTCGTAACGCTGTTTAATCTTATTAATAAGTTCAGCTTCATCTGCTAAATCCAGCACATGAATTAGCAAATAACGTTGCTCAATTTCTTCACCTTCTGCAAGCGACTCTGGAATGGGATACACCTCAGCACTGACCGTACCCGGCGTTAAAGATACTGTACTTGCTAATATCGTAATTGGCATATCATGACTTAAATCAAGTGGCACCTTAACAAAGCCAGGGCGTAGCCTTTTAGTTGGCCCAAGGATCAGTAAGGCAACCTGCAAGTTAGCCGTTACAATATCGTACAAGACTAACAGTAAATGCCTAAATGCAAGGCCAGGTCGAACAATTAACGGCTGTGGATCCCGAAATGGAAAGGTGATCCATGGAATTGTGATCGCAAAAAGGGCTGCAAGCAGTAGATGCCCAGGCGACACACTATTGTTGAGCAACAACCACACGACGAAGAGTAAAACACTGCGAAACGGAGTGGGTAGCCAACGAAAACGAGCTTCTAAACGCATTTAGCGGCCTCCCTGTAGTACATTATTAATACTGGTGTTGATATCGAACAATTGCTCAGATGTCGCAAGCATAAAATCTGAAATTGGACCGGCAAAAATAACCATCAAAGGAGAGCAAACTAACAATAGTAACATCGCCGTGACTTTTAATGGGTGTGCCTTTATACCTTCGACAGCTTCACTTTCTTTGAACTTTCGGTCCCAAAAAAGGCTTGTGCCAGCACGAGAAATAGCAACCAATAAGGCTAAACTTGAAAGTAAGTAAATTGGCCAAAACACCATGCCCTTCTCACTATCTAAGGTACTTTTTAGAATCCAAATTTTACCTACAAAACCAGACAGTGGAGGCATGCCTACTACTGTTAAGGCAGCAATTACAAAGCTAATTCCTAATAAAAAAGGTTGTGCAACAGCACGCCCTGCAACAAGGCGATCGGCCACTTTTCCACGCTGATGCGCAATCAAATCAGCCAGTAAAAAGAGCACAGCACAAACAATCGTTGAATGAACTAAGTAGTAAAGTAACGCCGCAGTCGCCGCTACATTCTGAATAGCGACTAACGCAACCAATGTACCCACTGATACGATCACTAAGTTTGCAATGAGCTTTCTAAAATCTTGGCTTGCAAGAACGCCTATCGACCCCAGAATGATGGTCGCTAATGCAAGCCCCCATAACCAAGGTTGTGCCATGTGTGCAAGCTCACCCGCGTTATCACCAAAGATGACGGTGTACACACGAAGCATGGCATACACACCCACCTTAGTCATGATCGCAAATAAAGCGGCTACAACTGGGGTGGCACTTGCGTAGGTATTAGGCAACCACAAATGTAGCGGTAACAACGCTCCTTTAAGGGCGAAAACTACAATGAGTAGTAAACCACCGATTTTAGCTAAATAAACATCATCACCTGTTAACTGAGGTACTTTCTGGGCTAAATCAGCAATATTTAAGGTACCCACTACGCCATATAAAACACCAAGCGCAATAAGAAATACACTCGAGCCAATCAGGTTAAGAATCACATACTGTAGAGCTGCACGGGTGCTGTGCTTGTCCCCGCCATGCATCAATAATGAATAAGATGCGATTAGCAGCACTTCAAAAAATACGAATAGGTTAAATACATCCCCAGTTAAAAATGCACCGTTCACACCTAAAATTAAGAAATGAACAAGAGGATGAAAGAAGCTTCCTTTTTTATCATCACCTGCGCAGCTATATAGCACGACAACCGCACCTAGTAAGCTGGTCAGCACTACCAGCAAAGTCGCTAGTCTATCTGCAACCAATACAATACCAAAAGGAGCCGACCAGTCACCGATGGCGTATACCATGGGTGCCGTACTATTTACATGAAGTAGTAAAAATGCACTAACAGCAAGGGTTATAATCGACATTAACACCGACATCACACGGCGAATATGAAGATTCTTACCGCATGGAGGCATGAGTAAAATAATGCCTGTCAGCATGGGAATTAAGATAGGTAAAGAAGCCAAATGCTGAATCATTTTCGCTCCTTTGAAGACTTAACTAAATGTCCATCAACATGATCATTACCCAAATCGGCACGACCACGAATTGACAAAATAACGACAAAAGCGGTCATTGCAAAACCGATTACAATAGCCGTTAACACTAAAGCTTGAGGGAGTGGATCTGCATACTCACTGGCACTGCCCAAAACCGCTGCTTTATTAATTGTTAATCGCCCTGATGAAAACAAGAATAGGTTTACCGCATAAGACAGCATGGTTAAACCTAACACGACCGGAAAGGTTCGCGCTCTTAAAATTAAATAAATGCCGCATGCAACCAGCACGCCCACGCATGATGCGTACAATACTTCCATTAAATATTTACCTCTTGCTTGGGTGTATTAGCCGTTAGTTTTCCTAAACTAGCTAAAATCATCAGCGTTGCACCTACAACAGTTAAATACACACCTAAATCAAATACGATAGCACTGGCAAGTTCTGTTTTGCCAACTAACGGTATATCAAAATAATCAAACCACGTTGTTAAGAATGGACGACCAAATGCCCAGCTTCCAACACCTGTGAATAAAGCGATAGCAATGCCCGATGCGATAATCTTACGGTAATTCACATCAAACCGCTCTGCTATCCAATTAGAGCCATTCGCCATGTACTGTAGTATAAATGCAATGGCTGTGACTAAGCCTGCGATAAATCCACCGCCTGGTAAATTGTGGCCTCGTAAAAAGATATATGCAGAAACTAACAATGCCAAAGGTAATAAGCTTTGTGAAATACTTGCAAGAAGAATTGGATAACGCTCCCGCGCCCACGGACGCCCTTCACTATCACTTGCAGGCATAAATAAAGGTAAATTGATAAGCAATTTATAAATACCTAACGCGGCTATACCTAAAACGGTGATTTCACCTAAGGTATCAAAGCCCCTAAAGTCGACTAGAATAACGTTCACCACGTTTGTACCACCACCGCCAGTTTTAGCATTGGCAACAAAGAAGTCAGAAATTGACTCAAGTGGTCTTGTTAATAGCGCATAACAAATACTCGCCACAACCACACCTATAGCCGACGAAATCCCCAGATCACGTAAAATACGTAATGAGCTTGACTCTTTTGGAGTACGCTGTGGTAAGAAGAATAGTGCTAGCATCAGTAGCATCACAGTGACTACTTCAACCGTAAGCTGTGTCAGTGCTAAATCTGGCGCAGAAAAGCGAGTAAAGGCAACGGACACCATCAGGCCTACGATTGAAATCATGATTAAAGATATCATCCGTGAACGATGCCAAAATACGGTTGCTAATGCACCAATAATCAACAAACCAGCACCAATGGCATTATGAAAATCAATAGGCGTTAGCTCACTGGCACCAGCAAGTTGACGCATTTCAAACAAAGGCCATCCAGCGCACAGTAAAACAACCGTAATCATGACAAAAGCGTAGCGTTGCAACGAGCCATTTTCGATATGATTTATCTTCTCTTGTGACCACTTGATCACACGGTATAACCCCCCCTCAAAACCTTTTTTCGCACTGATTGTTGGCAATGATGCTTGGAACTGGAACAAATACTTACGCTGTACATAAATCAGTATTCCGCAGCAGGTTGCAATAAAGCTCATTAATAGAGGTAAGTTAAATCCATGCCAAACAGATAATTTATAATCGGGTGCAGCATCCCCCAGCACAGCGTAGGATGCTGAGGCCAAAATATCACTGACGGCAAAGTGAGGGAACATACCGACCAATAAACACAATACCACTAAAATTTCGATAGGTACGCGCATGTAGCGCGGCGGTTCATGGGGCTCTTTTGGTAAATCAATCGGGTCACCATTGAAGAAAACATCATGTATAAATCGTGCTGAGTACGCTACAGACAAGGCACCCGCTAAAGTCGCTAATACAGGAATAAGCCAAGACATAGAACCCAGTACCTGCTGGTGCAAGGTTTCAGCAAAAAACATTTCTTTTGATAAGAAACCATTTAACAGAGGCACCCCTGCCATAGAAGCGGCGGCCACCATAGCAAGTGTTGCTGTATATGGCATAAAACGCCACATACCATTTAACTTACGCATATCACGGGTGCCAGTTTCATGGTCAATAATACCCGTCGCCATAAACAATGACGCTTTAAATATCGCGTGATTAATAATGTGGAAAATAGCTGCCACAGTTGCAAGTTCGGTATCTAAACCTAACAGCAATGTGATTAGACCTAAGTGACTGATAGTAGAGTAAGCAAGCAGTCCCTTTAAGTCATGTTTAAATAACGCAATGTAAGCACCAACAAGTAAAGTCGATAAACCTGTCATCGCGACTAAAATAAACCACGTATCAGTACCTGATAGTGCAGGATAGAATCGCGCAAGTAAAAATATACCGGCTTTAACCATGGTTGCTGAGTGTAAGTATGCACTAACGGGTGTCGGTGCAGCCATAGCATGAGGTAGCCAGAAATGAAAAGGAAACTGCGCAGACTTAGTAAATGCACCTAATAGTATAAGTACCAGACCCACTTCATATAAGTCGTGTGATTGAATTAATGCTTTACTAGCAAGAATGACATCAAGGTTATAGCTACCAACAATATCACCAATTAAAAGTAAACCCGCTAATAACGCAAGACCGCCCGCCCCCGTAATTGCTAGCGCCATTCTTGCACCTTTTCGTGCTTCTGACTTATGCCACCAATAACTAATTAATAAAAACGAGCTAATACTTGTTAATTCCCAAAATAGCCATAGTTGAATGACATTGTTAGACATCACAATGCCAACCATGGCCGTCATAAATAGCATAAGGTAACAATATAACTTGGGCAGTGAGTCGTTATTACTTAAGTAATAGCGTGCATAGAAAATGACTAGAGTACCAATACCCAAAATCATATAAAGGAATAATAAACTTAACCCGTCAAGTCGAAATGAGACTTGCATATTCAACAGTGGGATCCAATCTGCTGTATAGCGGATAGTTTCACCAGAAAAAACGGCTGGTGTATAGGAAAATACGATTCCAAGAGCAATCAAAGGCGCTAACATGGTCAAAGCAGTGCTTTGATTACGTGTTAGTTTTGAAGTGCAGGATGAAATAACACTGCCAATCAAGGATAACAGGGGTATCCAGAGCAAAGTCATAATAAGGAGCCTTTTAGTGTCATAAGAATATCAATACCGCTGCTAGTTATAATTAGTTGCGTACTGTTCATTTGGATGGTTAAAAGTTGGCTTCAAAAAAAGCTTACAATGCGTATAGTTATACTGATTGGGTGCTATTTTGTCTATAGGAGACACACCTATTCGGCCAACTTTTAACCACTTTACGTATTAAAATAGCAATAAATAAGCGATTAGTCAGAAAATTCTTTAGAGCTTAAAGCTGTTGTTATTACAGGCTTTACACCAATAAAGGCAAAATAATCAGTGTACCTTACTGGCTTTGTTAAGGGGGAGTTAATTTGTTTTAACCAAAGTTGGCGATATTGTTCAGATAATCCCACCTTTTGGTATTGCATTATTGACCAATGAAGACTGGGTTTATAAGCCATTTGGTTTTTGCAAGCCACACTTTTCTGCCATCCTTTTGGCGGCAAACTGTTACTTGCAATAAATAAATTAGGCGCCACTAGCCCTTCTTGCTGGCACAACCATTGCTGTTTTTGTTCTGGCAATGGGTATTCATCCTCAAAACCATTAAAGTGCATTAGCTCATGTAGAAATACTGCATATGATTGGGATGAATTAATATGCATAATACCACCTTGTACGTTTGCACTCCCCTCTTTCGACATCATGACAATAAAGTCAAAACCAGCTGGCCATGTGTGGTTCTTTGCTTCTCTCCAGTCACATTGCAATGCGTTATTATTTTCCTCGCAGCGATATTGGTTGCCTACATAAACAACATCGCTAAAACAAAAGCTATTCATGGCAGGCTCTGGATTAGACTGATATTGGCCTTTAAAAGATTGTAAAGCAGCAATACCACTTTTATGATCCGCCATCATTAACACATTAAAATGGCATGTTGGATTTGTTGTAATAGCGTCTAACGACAAGGCAAAATTATGTAAATTGGCATACTCGCTTGTTATTTTAATAGTAGGCATGCTTTGTTGTAAAAGCCATGTTTGCTTAGCGTCACCATCGGGTAATCGATTTGTCTTCCATAATGACTCCAGAGCATTCCACTGCTCGTTTATTACTAATTGCTTAGCGAGGTTTTGCTGCTGTTGCAAGTCAAAGAAGTCAAACTGGGTTTGCCACCACAATTGCGCCGCAGAAACATTACCTTGCTGTAAAAAACGCAAAGCTAGCTGATATTTGGCATCGGTATTATCAAGCTCAGCCAAATGACGAAGTTGTGAAGTACTGAGTCTAGCTAATTGCGTATTAACAACATGAGGTGCTAAATAGTAAATAGCAGCAGTTTGGGAAGGTGTTTTGCCAATATAATAAAGATAAGACGGTGAAAAGTAGGATACTGAGCTTGAGAGTCCAGACAAACTCAGTAATAACCCTACTAACAGGTACTGATTAGCTCGCGTCTTCACCAGCCATTAACTCAAGCTCTAAACGTGCGTATTTATATTCAACAAACTCATGCACATTTGTAGAAAGGGCTAATCTAAAGTAATCAGCAGCGAGGTAGCTATCACCAGCAGCTTGATGTAATTTAGCTAAATAAAAGTAGGCTTCACATAAACGATGAGCATACTCTTGTTCTGACGTTACGCCTTCGATAATGCCAGATAAAAACTCAAATTCGCTAATATCGCCCAAATAAAGTGCTAGAAGTTGATAACCCCATTGTGATTCATCAACCCCTTGTGCATTCGCTTTAAGATCAAGCAACGCTTGCTCTTTATTTGCTTCTGCTTGAGCGAGGTACAACCAAAGCACACGATAAGGATCACTCGGCGCTCGATTTAGAAACTGTTGTAAATCATCCGCAGCCAGTAATGGACGTTCGCCATAATAAAGCGCAATACCGCGGTTTAAATAGGCATATTCATGCTGCTCATCTAACTCTAAGGCTGAATCGAAAAACTCATACGCTTGTTCGTATTGCTGCATAAGTGTGTGATGAATACCTAAAAAATTATAGACTTCAGCAAGATCTGGTTTAAGCTTTATAGCACGATTAAAGTCTATTCGTGCCAATGTTGACATCCCTAAGCTATCAAATAGCACACCGCGATCGTAATATAGTTTTGCTTGCTGCTCTGGGCTTAGATCCGTTCTATTTAATAACTCTGAATAGCGTGCAATCGTAATTTCATTGCGAAAATCAGAAGCCAACGGCGCTGTGAATGGCACATTAACAATAGGCAAAGACTCAGGTTGTGACGTTGTTTGACATGCACTTAAAGAAAAAAGAGCCACGGCGGTCAATGCTAAGTGTTTAAAATTCATTAAAATCCTTAATACCTGAAGAATGCTCTGTAGACAAAGTCGAAGCTAATAGGTTTCATTAAAGCATAAAAAAAGGGGCTAAACAGCCCCTTTTTCTGATATCCAGTAAATTACTGGTCAATCAATCATTATTCAGCGTCTTTTGGCTCTTCTGCTTTTTCTTCAGCAGCTGGTTCCATCGCTTCTTTAATGCTTAAACGTACACGACCTTGGCGATCAACTTCAAGAACTTTTACTTGTACTTCTTGGCCTTCGCTTAGGTGATCAGTTACGTTGTTAACACGCTCTGTGCTGATTTGTGAAATGTGCACTAGACCGTCTTTACCCGGAAGGATATTAACGAACGCACCAAAATCAACAATACGTACCACTTTACCTGTGTAGATGGTCCCTACTTCTAGCTCTGCAGTTAATTGCTCGATACGCTTGATAGCATCGTTTGCGCTTATGCCGTCAGTTGCAGCGATTTTGATTGTACCGTCATCTTCGATTTCAATCGTCGTGCCAGTTTCTTCAGTAAGTTGACGAATAGTTGCGCCACCCTTACCAATAACTTCAGCAATTTTCTTCGCAGGAATTTGCATTGTGTAGATGCGTGGTGCGAACTGAGATAACTCTTCAGAAGGAGCTGAAATCGCTTCGTCCATAACACCTAATATGTGTAGACGTGCTGCTTTCGCTTGTTTAAGCGCGATTTGCATGATTTCTTTAGTGATACCTTCAATTTTGATATCCATTTGTAGTGCTGTGATACCGTTTGAAGTACCCGCTACTTTAAAGTCCATGTCACCTAAGTGATCTTCATCACCTAAGATATCAGAAAGAACAACGAAATCTTCGCCTTCTTTAACTAGACCCATCGCAATACCAGCAACAGATGCTTTAATTGGTACACCGGCATTCATAAGCGCTAATGACGTACCACATACTGATGCCATAGACGATGAACCATTTGATTCAGTGATTTCTGAAACAACACGGATTGAGTATGGGAAGTCAGTAAGCGTAGGTAGTACCGCTGAGATACCACGCTTAGCTAGGTTACCGTGACCAATTTCACGACGCTTAGGTGAGCCTACAAAACCAGTTTCACCTACGCAGAACGGAGGAAAGTTGTAGTGAAGCATGAAGTGATTTTTGTTAGTACCAGTTAAATCGTCGATTAACTGTGAATCACGCTCTGTACCCAATGTTGCAGTCACAAGTGCTTGTGTCTCACCACGGGTGAAGATTGCTGAACCGTGAGTACGCGGTAACACACCTGTCATTACGTCTAGTGCACGAACCATATCTGGTTCACGACCATCGATACGTTTTTCACCAGCGATGATACGGCCACGAACGATTTCTTTCTCTAAAGAACCGAATAGCTTGCCAACTTCTTGCGTATCTAGCTCTTCGCCTTCAGCAAGGTTAGCAGTTAATGTAGCAACTACTTCTTCTTTCGCTACACCTAATGCTTCTTTACGCGCTACTTTGTCAGTGATGCGGTATGCTTCACCTACTTTGTCAGCAGCGATTGCAGAGATTTTCTCAGCAAGAGTGATGTTTTTCTCTGGTGCTGTCCAATCCCAAGCAGGTTTACCTGCTTCTGCTTTGAATTCGTTGATTGCGTTGATGATAGCTTGAGATTGCTCATGACCATAAACAACCGCACCTAGCATGACGTCTTCAGATAGTGTTTCAGCTTCTGATTCAACCATAAGTACTGCGTTATCAGTACCAGCAACAACTAGGTCTAATTGGCTTTCTTCAAGTTCAGCAAGTGTTGGGTTAAGTACGTATTCACCGTTGATAAAACCAACACGTGATGCACCGATAGGACCATTGAATGGAATACCAGAGATAGCAAGTGCTGCTGACGTACCAATCATAGCAACCATATCAGGTTGGATTTCTGGGTTAACAGAAACAACTGTCGCGATTACTTGTACTTCGTTTACAAAACCGTCAGGGAAAAGAGGACGGATTGGACGGTCGATTAGACGAGCAATAAGCGTTTCGCCATCGTTAGGACGACCTTCACGCTTAAGGAAACCACCAGGGATACGACCCGCAGCGTACATACGCTCTTGGTAGTTAACTGTTAGTGGGAAGAAGTCTTGACCTGGTTGTGCATCACGCTTACCAACTACAGTAACCAATACTGAAGTATCGCCAATGCTTGCTAGTACTGCGCCGTCAGCTTGACGTGCGATAGCACCTGTTTCTAGAGTCACAGTATGTTGACCTAGTTGAAATTCTTTAATAATTGCTTGCACTTAAAAATATCCTTTAAATGTAAAAGCAACTCAGAGCAGCGCTCCGAATTGGTAAAAATAGTCCATCAAAGTACCAATTACAGTACTTAATTGAACTTGTGCAAAATCAATTAAGTACTACAATTGGCAATGATGTTTTTGATATCTAGGAAGCATCCACTCCCTAGGTGTGCGCTAGTATACCTTTCATACGCGCACAAAAAAAGGGGCTAAATAGCCCCTTTTCTCGTAATCTAGTTCTTAGCGACGTAGGCCAAGCTCTTGGATTAACGCAGTGTAACGTGCAATGTCTTTACCTTTAAGGTAATCAAGCAGTTTACGGCGTTGGCTTACTTTGCGAAGAAGACCACGACGTGAGTGGAAGTCGTGCTTGTGGCTAGCAAAGTGACCTTGAAGCTTGTTGATATCGAAAGTAAGAAGTGCAACTTGTACTTCAGGTGAACCAGTGTCGCCTTCAGCGCGTGCAAATTTAGCGATGATTTCAACTTTTTCTTGATTGCTTAGTGACATAGTAACTCCAAAAATTAATTTAAATTGTGTTTTAGCCGATCACTAATTCAGCCAAAACGATTGAGCGGGCGTATTCTACCCAGCTTTGCTAATAACTACAAGGTAATCTTTACTCAGGCAGTTGATTTGATAAACCGCGCTTTGATTTTAAGTGACCATCTTTATGGCGCTCACCGGTACCAATGAATACCCCATCAGCCATTACTTTTACCGCACCATCTGGTACAGGCTTACCAATCACTACAGTTTGACCATGACTAAATGCCACGCCCTGCTCGTGTGTAATTTCAATCACAGGTAGGTCAACCAAAGCAGTATCCATTGGCAGTAGGAGTTCATCGAGGTAGCTTGAAGGCGCAACATCATCTGCTTTTGCTTGTTGTAACTTTTCTTCAAGTTGTTCAAGAGTGACCATTTTCTCACTTGGATAATGGCCAACTGCACTGCGATGTAACATGATCACATGCGCACCACAGCCAAGCTTTTCACCTAAGTCGTCAACAATAGTACGAATATAGGTGCCTTTAGACACATGTGCCGTCATTTGTACTTCGTTATTCGCTTCATCGAACTCATCAAGCGTTAAACTAAATACATTAATTTTTCGACACTTTCGCGGCACTTCAATGCCTTCGCGGGCATATTTATACAAAGGCTGACCTTGGTATTTAAGCGCAGAGTACATCGAAGGATATTGATCCGACTCACCTAAGAAACTGGCAATTTGCTCAGCTAATTGCTCAGGTGTTACCGAGACTTCACGCGTTTCAACCACTTCCCCATCTGAATCAGACGTTGTAGTTCGCTCACCTAGCTTGGCACGAACGACATAAGTTTTATCGGTATCTAGCAAAAACTGGGTAAACTTAGTCGCTTCACCAAAACAAATAGGCAGCATCCCCGTCGCGAGCGGATCAAGCGCACCGGTATGGCCCGCTTTTTGAGCAAAGTAAATTCCCTTTGCTTGCTGCAACGCTTTGTTTGATGAAATACCTTGCGGCTTATTAAGTAATAAAATGCCGTCAATAGCACGACCTTTAGTGCGTCTAGCCATTAGTCTTTAGTGCCTTCTTCGCTGTCATCTTCGTCTACATGCTTGGCATTGTCTTCACGAATAACAGAATCAACCAAGTTTGAAATACGCATACCTTCCATAAGCGAGTTATCGATTACAAACCGTAACTCAGGCATGATGCGCGCACGAATGCGTTTACCTAATAAAGAACGAATATAACCCGTTGCTTCATTTAAGATTTTAGCACTTTGCTTGGCTTTATCTTCATCATCAGTATTAAACACTGTGATAAATACTTTTGCGTAAGATAAGTCGCGAGATACCTCAACCGCAGACACTGTCACCATGCCTAGGCGAGGATCTTTGATTTCGCGTTGAAGAATAACAGCAATCTCTTTTTGAATTTGCTGAGCAACACGATCTGTGCGAGAAAATTCTCTCATTTCATTTCACTCTAAAATAATAACTTATTGATGTTAAAGAATAAGTTAATTTAATTACGAATACACAAATGGGGGCTAGGCCCCCATTTAAAGCAATAACTTAAACGAAATTAAAGTGAACGTTGTACTTCAACCGTCTCGAATACCTCGATTTGGTCGCCAACTTTAACATCGTTGTAGTTCTTAACGCCGATACCACATTCCATACCGTTACGAACCTCAGCAACGTCGTCTTTAAAGCGACGCAGTGACTCAAGTTCACCTTCATAGATAACCACGTTATCACGAAGTACACGGATAGGCGCGCTACGCTTAACGATACCTTCAGTAACCATACAACCTGCGATTGCACCAATCTTAGGTGACTTGAACACGTCACGAACTTCAGCAAGACCAATGATCTCTTGCTTGAATTCTGGTGCAAGCATACCTGACATCGCTTGTTTAACTTCTTCAATCAGGCTGTAGATTACGCTGTAGTAACGTAAGTCTAAGTTTTCTGACTCAATTACTTTACGAGCTGATGCATCAGCACGTACGTTAAAGCCAACAACAATCGCGTTTGACGCCGCTGCAAGCGTTGCATCAGTTTCAGTGATACCACCTACACCTGAACCAACAATCTTCACTTTAACTTCATCAGTAGAAAGCTTAGTTAATGAATCAGCGATTGCTTCGATTGAACCTTGTACGTCAGCTTTAAGAACGATATTAACTTCAGATACATCGCCTTCAGCCATGTTCGTAAACATGTTTTCAAGCTTCGCTTTTTGTTGACGAGCAAGCTTCACTTCACGGAACTTGCCTTGACGGTAAAGTGCGACTTCACGCGCTTTACGCTCATCTTTAACTACTGTTGCTTCGTCACCCGCAGCAGGGATACCAGAGAGACCTAAAATCTCAACTGGGATAGATGGACCCGCAGACTTGATGTCTTTACCGTTCTCATCTTTCATCGCACGTACACGGCCATATTCAAGACCACACAGTACGATATCACCTTGATTCAGTGTACCTGATTGTACAAGAACTGATGCAACTGGACCACGACCTTTATCAAGACGTGATTCGATTACAACGCCCGCCGCCATACCTTCTGCAGGCGCAGTAAGCTCAAGAAGCTCTGCTTGCATTAGGACTGCTTCAAGTAGGTCATCAATACCTAAACCTGTTTTTGCAGAGATATGTACAAACTGCGTATCACCGCCCCACTCTTCAGGGATTACATCAAGTTGAGCTAGCTCATTCTTAACGCGATCTGGGTCGATACCTTCTTTATCCATCTTATTTACTGCGATAATTAAAGGAACGCCAGCAGCACGGGCGTGCTGAACCGCTTCTTTAGTTTGTGGCATTACACCATCATCCGCAGCAACAACAAGGATTACGATATCCGTTGCTTTTGCACCACGTGCACGCATTGATGTAAACGCGGCGTGACCTGGCGTATCTAAGAAGGTAATCATGTTACCGTTAGTTTCAACGTGGTATGCACCAATATGCTGGGTAATACCGCCCGCCTCACCAGATGCAACTTTTGCTGAACGAATGTAGTCAAGTGTTGACGTTTTACCGTGGTCAACGTGACCCATTACGGTTACAACTGGAGCACGAGGTACAGCTGTACCTTCTTCGCTACGGTCGTTGAGTACTTTCTCTTCTAATTCGTTTTCTTTAACGATAATAACCTTGTGGCCCATTTCTTCAGCAACAAGTTGTGCTGTTTCTTGGTCAATCACTTGGTTGATGGTAACCATGTCACCCATCTTCATCATTGTTTTAACAACTTCAGCACCTTTAACAGCCATACGAGATGCAAGTTCAGCAACTGTGATTGTTTCACTAATGCGTACTTCGTTTTTAACATCTGCAGTTGGCTTTTGGAAACCATGCTGTAGTGAAGTTGGTGCTTTTAATTTGCCTTTTTTACCCTTAGGTAAAGGAGCCTTCTCTTTTTGAGGTCCTTTTTTCTTTTTCTTACGGCGAGCACTTTGCTCTTCACGTGCATCAGATTCATCTTCTGCTTCACGCGCGTAAGTTGAAGTCGTAAGATGGTGATCAGCGTTTTCTTCACGCTGCTTACGCTCTTCTTCTTCTTTCTTCCAGCGAGCTTCATTTTCTTCAGCTAGCTTTCTTGCCTCTTCTGCTTGACGTTTCGCTTCTTCTTCAGCTTTTCTCAATGCGGCCTCTTCTGCTTCTTTTTGCAGACGCTCAGCTTCGGCACGATCTTTTTCAGACTTAGCACTTTGCTCTGGGGTCATCTGCTTTTGTTTCGCTTTACGCTCAGCTTCAGCTTTGCGTTTAGCCTCTTCTTTGGCTTTACGCTCAGCTTCTTCTTTAGCTTTACGTTCTGCCTCTTGTTTCGCTTTAAGCTCTTCAGCTTCTTGCTGGGCTTTAAGCTCTGCTGCCTTACGAGCAGCTTCTTCTGCAGCTAAACGCTCTTCTTCTTGCTGTTGCTCAACGGCGCTTTTCTTTACGTAGGTACGCGTTTTACGTACTTCTACTTGGACTGACTTCGCTTTACCTGTAGAGCCAGTTACACTTAACGTGCTTTTGCTCTTACGTTGCAAAGTCATGCGAGCAGGGCCTTCCGAGCCCGTGCCACCATGCTGCTTACTCAGGTGATCAAGTAACGTTGACTTCTCAGTTTCTGTTACCATATCACCTGCTTGTTTTTTGATACCGGCTTGCTCAAGCTGCTGTAATAATTTATCAACAGTTGTACCAATATCTCCGGCTAGTTTTTCAACATTTACTTCTGCCATAGTGTGTAATACCTCCGTTAATAAATTACTCGTCTGCGAACCAACAAATGTTACGCGCAGCCATAATAAGCTTGCCAGCTTCTTCTTCTGAAAGGTCAGTGATATCCACTAACTCATCAATACCTTGCTCAGCTAAGTCTTCAAGTGTTATTACACCTTTACTTGCCATTACAAATGCAAGGTGACGTTCTAGACCTTCAAGTGCTAGTAAATCCTCTGCAGGCTCTGCACCATCAAGGCTTTCTTCTGTCTTAAGCGCTTTTGTTGTTAATGCGTCTTTTGCACGAGAACGTAAAATATCAACTGTTTCTTCATCTAAACCGTCAATTTCTAAGAATTCAGATGCAGGAACATAAGCAACTTCTTCAAGTGTTGAGAAACCTTCGTTGATAAGCAATGTTGCAAACTCATCATCGATGTCTAGGTACTCAGTGAATAAGTTGATTAATTTGTCTGATTCAGCTTCGTTCTTCGCACGCATGTCATCAACAGTCATGACGTTTAATTCCCAACCAGTCAATTGACTAGCAAGACGCACGTTTTGACCGTTACGACCAATCGCTTGTGCTAGGTTATCGGCTTCTACAGCGATATCCATTGAATGTGTATCTTCGTCCATCACGATAGATGCCACTTCAGCTGGCGCCATTGCATTGATAACAAATTGCGCAGGGTTATCATCATAAAGAACGATATCAACACGCTCACCGCCAAGCTCAGTTGACACAGCTTGAACACGTGCGCCACGCATACCAACACACGCACCTACAGGGTCGATACGTTTGTCGTTAGATTTTACTGCAATCTTTGCACGCGAACCTGGATCACGTGCTGCGGCACGTAATTCAATCATTTCCTCGCCAATCTCTGGCACCTCAATGCGGAAAAGTTCCATCAGCATTTCAGGCTTAGAACGCGTTACGAATAGCTGTGCGCCACGTGCTTCTGGTTTAACTTCGTAAAGCAAACCACGGATACGGTCACCTGGACGGAAGTTTTCACGCGGTAACATGTCATCACGGTAGATAACCGCTTCAGCATTGTTACCTAGGTCAAGTACAATAGCGTCACGCGTTGCTTTTTTAACAACACCTGTCACCAACTCACCTTGTTGATCTTTATATTCTTCAACAACTAACGCACGTTCAGCTTCACGTACTTTTTGCACGATAACTTGCTTTGCCATTTGCGTTGTAATGCGGTCGAACTTGATTGACTCAATTTGCTCTTCTACGTAATCACCTAGTTGTAACTCAGGGTCTTCAACTTGCGCTGCTTCCAACGTAATTTCGCTGTAAGGGTGTTCTAACGAACCGTCTTCTTGAACTTCTGCAATTTTCCAGCGACGGAACGTGTCGTAATTACCTGTTTTACGATCGATTGATACGCGAACATCGATTTCGCCATCGTGTTTTTTCTTTGTCGCAGTCGCTAATGCGAACTCTAACGCTTCAAAAATCTTTTCTTTTGGAACCGCTTTCTCATTGGAGACGGCTTCAGCAACCAATAATATTTCTTTTGCCATGGGTTATGCCTCGCTTGCCCTATTCCTTCGCACTCGAATTAAAACTTTGCGATGATGTTCGCACGTTCAATGTTACTTAGCATAATCATATGCTCAGTGCCATCTGCCGAAAGTGTGATCATATCACTGCTAACTGATACTAAATCGCCTTTAAAATTACGGCGACCATCTTGCGGAAGCTTAGTACGCACGCGTACCTCTTCTCCTTGCGCCTTCTCGTAGTGATCTTGTTTGAATAATGGACGATCAACACCAGGAGACGAAACTTCCAAATCATATTCGTTTGTAATCGGGTCTTCTACGTCTAAAATCGCGCTAACTTGACGACTTACATCGGCACAATTATCAACCGTAATCCCTGCATCGTGATCAATGTAAACACGTAATGTAGAGTGGCGACCAGCTTGCACAAACTCAAGACCATGTAACTCAAAACCTAACATTTCTACGGCTGGTGAGAGCATGGTTACTAAATCTTGCTCAAGTTTTGTCACGAAAATCCTCCATACAAACAAAAAAAGGGCATATAGCCCTGAATACTGAGTTTAATAATGATTTATACCACTGGGGTATTAAGTAAATCATGCTAGACCAGATACAACAACGCCCCGAACCAAGCGGGGCGTCACACCTAAAGCATAAAACTGTGTGGCCTAGGGCCAAGCTTGGTTGCGAGTCATTTATCTGACTAAATTAAACTAGATAGCCTAAACGCAAAACGCGCATTACCCAGAATGCGCGACTTCAATACAGTAAGCTAACTTACTGTGTATGTTTATCACATTACTGTGTAAACACTGAGTTGGTTGCGGGAGCCGGATTTGAACCGACGACCTTCGGGTTATGAGCCCGACGAGCTACCAGGCTGCTCCATCCCGCGCCAATGGATATTAAAGCTAATTGCTAAATATCGCAGTTTGAGTGACAAGTACCTCAAATCAATGGCGGCTATTATAAGCACGTAGCGCTCAATTAGCAACCTCATTGGGTGAATTAGTTAGACTATTTTGTAGATAAAAACATTATGACAGCCCTGTCATTAATTTCCTATTTTCGAGAAAAGTGGTCTATAGTTGGTATTATAATAAGAAAAACTATAGCGAGTGCTATTAAGCGATAATTAATGAGTCTATCTATTTTTCAAAAAAAGCTTTTACAACAAAATGTTGAGCTGATAAAACCGGATTTTCATCAATTTACAAAGACATTTCATTCGTTAATGAGTGAAAAGCCGCTGCAAATGACAATTCCAAGTCAAGAAAGCATTAATCAGCAAAGCTACATTTTATATTGTGCACTTAATAAGGTAATAAATCATTTAGATGATTTACCCCTTGTGATCCCATTTATTCACTATATGGCAAACAATCTCAGCTTTTTAAACGTTAATTGTACTGACATTGACTTACTTTGTGATGCTTTTTGGGACACCCTTCAAAAACAATCAATTAAATTGAATAGTCACCTAAGTCAGGCATGGTTACAAGCAATATTAATATTTAAGAATATCGTTAAAAGCTATCTTTTTTCATATAGTAATGTTGTGTCTTTAGCGCAAAGGCAAGCAACACAGCTAAGTTCATAATTGCCCTAATTCAGTGTTTAGCCTATCAATCTGGCGTTGCTCAACCGCAATTAGAGTATCAAATTGACTCGTTACAGCGCTCATTTTCTCAGACAATGCTTCGTCAGCACTCACATCTGTCAAATTTACAGCACGGGGGCGGGTTTGTTGTTCAAGTTGACTCAGTTGACTATTTAGCTGTGCATAGAGTGTGTCAATCTTATTTTGATGCTCAGTGATTTCTCGTTTTATTTGCTGTGTTCGAATAAAACTATCAACCTCTGTATCTACAGTTTGATCACTTTGCGCTAAAAGCGTCGCTTTTTCAGTATTTAGTCTATCGATACCTCGTTGTTCATTATCGATAAGTAATTTGTAGCGCTGAGATGTAGCAGTCATTTGTTTTGCAATTGCAGCTACTTTTTTATTCCCCACTACATTATTCAATTGTGTGTCAGCTTGTTTACTTAAGCTGGCAATATCATTATCTAAGCGTTGGGTTAAAGTGTCTATTTTGTTGTGGTGCTGTTGAATTTCGGCATCAATTTGCTTTACTCGGATATAGCTATCTACACCAGAATCAGGCTTTACAGGTGCTGATTCAAATAGATTAGAAACATGCGGATTTTGCTCTTGAATGATTACTAATCTAGCGTCCTTTCCACATGGTTGCTGGCTAAACTCAACCACGCCGTTTTTTTCACACTGGTAAACCGCCGCGTTTACTACATTCGTAAACATTAAATACGCACAACTCAAAAATATCACTGTTTTAAACTGAATTTGCATGCCATCACCCTTTTAGAGTTTAGTTCCTTATATTAACACACTAATTAATTTCACGATCTATATCTGCATTTACTTCGTATCGATTTATTTAGTCACAAGTCAATTAGGTTTACTATAGTGCAATACTCAACTTTACGGTTTATTTTTGGCGACCAACTTAACGCCAGTCATAGTTGGTTTAAAGAAGACGATCAGCAAGATGTGTTGTATGTATTGGCCGAACTAAAACAAGAAACCGACTATGTAAAACATCACCTACAAAAGATTGCCGCTTTTTTTGCTGCTATGGAAAATTTTGCATGTGCATTAAAAAAAGCAGGATT
The DNA here is from genome assembly GCF_021728035.1 of Pseudoalteromonas sp. L21. Classification (NCBI taxonomy): domain Bacteria; kingdom Pseudomonadati; phylum Pseudomonadota; class Gammaproteobacteria; order Alteromonadales; family Pseudoalteromonadaceae; genus Pseudoalteromonas; species Pseudoalteromonas sp. L21. Next base: position 370,834 of record NZ_JAKKCV010000001.1, read on the forward strand.
TAATGTACTGCATCTTACCCTTAATGAAACCTCTGGCAGTTCTTCGCTAGCTACCCTTTTGACAAATTTAGCTAAACAATACCATTGCCAAACTATTGAGTATCAATCTCCTGATGAATATCGACTTAAACAGCAACTACTCGATTATACAAAACAAACCTCACTTAAGGTAAATGCGTACGATACAGAACACTTTTTGCTACCGTTTAATGAAATACCTCAATATTTCAAAAAAGATAAACATGTAAAAATGGAGTTTTTCTATCGAGCCATGCGTAAGCGCTTTAATATTTTAATGGATAAGAATAATGAACCGCTTGATGGGCAATGGAATTTTGATCAGCAAAACAGAAATAAGTTAAAACAAAGCGATCTTAAAAATATCCCTGAACCTTTGTGCTTTAGCCATGATGTGAGTGATATTCTAAAGCGTATAGAAAAACATAAAATAAATACTTTTGGAGAGTGTAACGAAACCTTAATCTGGCCAACTACGCGCTCGGAAGCAAAACAATTACTCGACTTTTTCTGTAAACACTTACTTGTTCACTTTGGCCAGTTTCAAGACGCCATGACATGTCAATCAGACTATCAATGGTCTTTGTATCATAGTCGCTTATCATTCGCGCTTAATACCAAAATGCTGCACCCGATGCAGGTCATTGAGCAAGTATTAAGTAGCTTTAAGAAACAGCACATCGACATTGCACAAGTAGAGGGTTTTATTAGGCAGATCCTTGGTTGGCGTGAATATGTTCGCGGTATTTATTGGCAAAATATGCCTGATTATGCGAGTAAAAATACCTTGAATGCTGAACGTACCCTACCCGACTATTTTTGGCACGGCAAAACGAACATGAATTGTATGCACCATGCCATTACACAAAGTTTGCAAACGGCCTATGCACACCACATTCAACGCTTAATGATCACCGGTAACTTCTGCTTGTTAACTGCTATTGATCCAAATGAAGTTGATGCTTGGTATTTAGGTATCTATATCGATGCTATCGAATGGGTAGAAATGCCGAACACGCGTGGCATGAGTCAGTTCGCAGATGGAGGGTTAATAGCAACTAAACCCTATGCCGCCAGTGGTAATTACATCAATAAAATGAGTGATTACTGCAAGCATTGTAGCTACAACGTTAAAGAAAAAGAAACTGATGACGCATGTCCGTTTAACAGTTTATATTGGCACTTTATGTTAGAGCACGAACAACAGCTATCGCAAAACCCACGTATTGGAATGATTTACAACAATTGGTATAAACAAGATGAGTCACTTAAGCAAGCAACGTTAAAACGTGCCAAGTGGTGCTTAGATAATTTAGAAAAACTGTAACAAAAAAAGCCGCCTCAATTGAGGCGGCAAAACTAATTCAGGGAACAATGCTGGTCGGTATTACTTATTTTCGAGTAAGTTACCATTACCGATTTCAATTTTACGTGGTTTTAAAGCTTCAGGGATTTCACGTTGTAAATCGATACTAAGTAAACCATTTTCAAGATCTGCACCCAGCACTTTGACGTGGTCACCTAATTGGAATTTACGCTCAAAGTTGCGCTCTGCTATGCCTTGATGAATGAATTTACGCTCTGCATTATCTTCTTTATCAGCTTTAGTACCGCTGACTTTTAAGGTGTTGTTTTCTGACTCAATAGTCAATTCACTGTCACTAAAACCGGCTACAGCCATAGTGATACGATATTTGTCTTTATCGAGTGCTTCGATGTTATACGGAGGAAAACTTGGCTGCTTGTCGGTACGTGCTGCCGCATCCATTAATGATGCTAAATGATCGAAGCCGATGAATGAACGATAAAGTGGTGATAAGTCTACTGTACGCATAATTATATCCTCATATTTAAGCGATATTTTGTTAGTGTTCTTCGTTTGAACAAACGCTAACAAAGTTAAATTAACATTATAAATTTCAATTACTTTAGTTGGTTTGGGACCCATCAGGCGTCCTCACTAAACTATTTATGGGCGGGTAAATTCTTTTCAAGATTTTTTAGTAAAAAAAATGGGGGTTTTTTCTAAAAAGTGAAATTCAAAAAGCCTAAAACTGGTCCGAATAGGTTGATTTTAAAAGGCTAAGCACGTACAAGGTGAGAATGAAAAAAAATCCTACTTTTTTAAAAAAATTTTTCAGTGTGATAAAAACTGCCGTGTTGATAGTTGTGGTTTTTTATGCTGTAACGACATTTCAGCAACGTAACTTACTCTCAACAGATAAAACGCCCGCACCTTATTTTAATTTAGCCACACTCGAAGACCCAAATCAGCGCGTCAGTATTGCACAGTTACAAGGTAAACAAACCGTGGTGTACTTTTTTGCCCCTTGGTGTTCAATTTGTCGCTACAGCATGCCAAATTTAGAAACAGCCCATCAACAAGGTAAGCTAAATGCGATTGCGATCGCTCTTGATTATCAAAATATTGATGAAATAAAACAGTTTACTGACTCATTACAGTTAACCATGCCGGTACTATTGGGCAGTCGAAACACAGGTAAAGATTATAAAGTGTCTGCTTACCCCACCTATTATGTGATTGATGAGCAACTGACCATTACAGCACGTTCTATGGGTTACTCAACTGAACTAGGCTTACGCTTGCGAACACTTGAGTAGTTAAATTATTCATAAAGAGAAAAAACAGAACAGTACAATCGATTTTATGCACTGTTTTTATTCATTTAATCCGTTAAGATGATAAACACATTCACATCGAGGAGAGCGATATGTTAACTGTAATTTTTGGCCGTGAAGGCTGCCCTTTTTGCGTTCGTGCTAAAGACGTTGCTGAGAAACTAGCAAATGAGCGTGACGATTTTAAATACCGTTACATCGACATTATCAAAGAAGGTATCAGTAAAGCTGATTTAGAGCAGTCTGCAGGCAAACCCTGCCCAACCGTACCACAGATTTTTATTGACCAAGCCCACATTGGTGGCTTCACTGAATTTGAGGCATACGCAAAAGAAAATTTAGGGTTATATCAATAAATTGTAAACATGGTTGATTTTGGCACTTTTGGACTGATTAAATTATGACCAACATCAACCACATACAAATTAGTTGTAATTTATACAAGCAATTGCCTTGTATTTCCTATACAATGCGCGCCTCTTTAAATTCGTTGAGGCGTATTAATGTCAGAACCAGTCACGTTTGAATCTCTAAATCTTTCTCCTGCAATCCTTAAAGCAGTTGAAGAGTTGGGTTACAAGACTCCATCTGAAATCCAAGCTCAATGTATACCGTTATTGCTAGAAAGAAAGGACGTACTGGGACTAGCGCAAACGGGTACAGGTAAAACAGCAGCATTTGCACTGCCGTTACTAAATAATATTGACCCGTCTGTAAAACAGCCACAGATCCTTGTTTTAACGCCTACGCGTGAACTTGCGATCCAAGTAGCTGAGGCATTCGAACAATATGCTAAGCATACTCGTGGAGTTGAAGTTTTAGCCCTATATGGCGGCCAAAGCTACAGCATCCAATTAAGTGCACTTCGTCGTGGCGCGCAAATTATTGTTGCAACGCCAGGTCGCTTAATCGACCACATTAACCGTGGTACCATCAAGTTTGAGAGCTTACAAGCGCTTGTTCTTGATGAAGCAGACGAAATGTTACGCATGGGCTTTATCGATGATGTTGAAAGCATCATGGAAAAAACACCGCGTGAAAAGCAAACATGCCTTTTCTCTGCGACCATGCCTAAGCAAATCCAAAATATCAGTAGCAAATACATGAATGAGCCTGAGCAAGTTCATATCTCTGCTCGTAACTCAACTGTATCTACTGTTGAGCAAGTATTTTGGAATGCACATGTACATAAAAACAAAGCTATCGTTCGCTTCTTAGAAGCTGAACAATACGATGGTGCAATTGTTTTCGTACGTACACGTAACGACACTGTACAGTTAGCTGAATTACTTGAGCGCGAAGGTTTCTCTGCGGCACCACTTAATGGTGACATGAACCAACAAGCACGTGAGCGCACAGTAGACCGTTTGAAAAACGGCCTAGTTGATATCGTTATTGCAACAGACGTTGCTGCACGTGGTCTTGATGTAGACCGTTTAAGCTTAGTAATCAACTACGATATTCCACAAGACTCAGAAGCCTACGTTCACCGTATTGGGCGTACTGGTCGTGCGGGTCGTACAGGTAAAGCGATTCTTTTCGTAAAACATAACGAGCGTTATTTACTTAAAAATATCATTCGTCATACGAAGTCAGAGATCGCACAAGTTGATTTACCAACAGCAAAAGTAGTTGAAGAAAAACGTATTAAAGCGCTTCAAGATAAACTCACTATTGCACTTGAAAACAAAGATATCACCTTCTTTAATCAAGTGGCCGCTAACATGGCTGAAAAACTTGAACTAAGCTTTGAAGATTTAGCTGGTGCGCTACTTTGTTTGGCACAGCAACAATCACCGATCAAAGTTGAAGAAGTTAAAGTTCAACCGCGTGGTGAGCGTAGCGAACGTAGCGATCGTCGTCGTAACGAACGTGGTGATCGTGGCGACCGTGCTGGACGTGAGCGTAAACCTCGTGAGCCGCGTGAACGCAACAGCCGTAGTATGGGTCCTATGGACACTTACCGTATCGAAGTCGGTCGTGAGCACGGTGTACAAGTTAAGAACATTGTAGGCGCGATTGCTAACGAAGCTGATATTTCAAGCAAGTTCATTGGTGATATCCGCTTACACGACAGTCACAGTACTGTGCAATTACCACAGAACATGCCAAAAGATGTGCTTGATCACTTCCAAAAGGTATTTATCTGTAAACGTCCTATGAATATGACGCTAACGCAAGACCAAGGTCCTGCGGCTCCTCGCTCTGAACGCCCAAGCGGTGATCGTGGTGACAAAAAGCGCAGCTTCAAAGACAAAGATCGTGGTGAAAAACGTGGCGGCCCACGTAAAGAGCGCCGTCCAGTGAGCTTCACATCGAACTAATAGAGCAGTAAGCTTTAAGTAAAAACCTTGTCATGAAAGTGACAAGGTTTTTTTGTTTTTAGCGCTGTAAATTTTTTAGATCCATAGCGTTACAGCAGTAAATATCAGCCATACACCATCCCTCATTTATTGCTCGTAATAGTGTGTAATGTTTAATGATGAGTTTCTCAGCTATAAAGTTTGTGGAATAAGGAATACATCTTTATTCAAACTAATACTCAGCAAACTTAAATGGAGATTTATCATGTCAAATACACTTACTATACTACCGAATCCAAAAACAATCCTAGTTGCTAACACTACTCCTGCGAATACAACTGCGCTTGCATCAACTGAAGCGGAGACGTGGCAGATCTCGGAAAAGAAAGGGACTATTTCAGGTGTCGGTGTAACAGTATCTGGAGCTGGTGCTTGGGCTAAAATGTCTGGTTCTTTTGATTTTTCGATAGTAAACCTAGAAAGCTCTCGTACATATCAAAAAATGGTTTCTGAATACAATATATCAGGTGGCGTTAGTGGCTTTTGGGGATGGCTTGGTTTCGGTGCAAATGCCGAAACACACAAAGAGGAAATCAAAGAAGCAATGCAAGAGCTTAGTCAACAGCAAAAAGTCGATGGCTCCGTGGATGTTGACCTTATGGTCACTGGTTTGATCCCTGGCTTTGAAGTAAGTGCAACAGCATATATTCTGGTGCTACAGATTCAAAGCTCATCAGGTGCCACATATAGTATTGCTTCATCAACAAGCCCTTCGACAGATGTTGGCGCACAAGATCAAAACCAGCAAAACCTGCCTACTTCAAATAATAATTCAACTATCAGTCTATAAATATCACATCTAAGATCATCAAAGTACTATGCTTTGATGATCTTAGATTTATCCAGACAAACAGGTAGTTAAGGAGAGAACATGAAGCTATTAACTGCTCTAATACTTATTTTAATCACTTTAGCTTTTAAGGCTAACCCAGCGGTGATATCAGCTATAAATGATAACTTAAACTCTAGCGTATGGACTGATAACTTTAAAATTAATTTAGCTTTTACTGACACTAGCTATGAAATACAAGAAACGAGCGTTACACCCTCTCCATTTGTGATCAATAAACAAGATAACCTTGTTTTCTCTACTTTTACCAGTTTGAATGATGAATCAGAAATAATTATTAAAGATACTACTGGGGACGGTCTGCCAGACATACGTATAACAAATATTCTCGATAAAAATGGCGCTGTTTTATCTACATCTATCGAAAAAATAATAATTAGCTATGAAAAATAAATTTAATTTAAATAATAAAGGCCTCACCATTTTCATGATGAGGCCTCTCTTTTAAAAAATCACATCTTAGTTACTATGGCACTACAGCTGGGTATACATAACTCGACTGTAAGCCAAGTGGGATGCCTAAGCCCCAATACGCCAGTAAGAAGATGCTCCAACCGATTAAGAATGCAATTGAATAAGGCAGCATCATCGCAATAAGTGTGCCGATACCAGTATCCTTAACATACTTTTGGCAGTAAACCACCACCAGCGGGAAGTAAGGCATCAGTGGGGTGATGATATTAGAGCTTGAGTCACCTACCCTATAAGCCGCTTGTGAAAGGTCAGGGGAAATTCCTAACTGCATCAGCATGGGTACAAAAATTGGCCCTAATAACGCCCACTTTGCAGAACTTGAACCTACGAACAAGTTTACAAATGCTGTTAAAAAGATAATACCAATCACTGTGACAGAGCTAGGTAATGCCATCGCTTTAAGTAATTGCGCCCCTTCAATAGCAAGTAATGCCCCTAGGTTTGATTTACTAAATGCCGCAATAAATAGCGCACAGAAAAATGCCATAACAATATAGTAAGCCATGCCACCCATAGCCTTACTCATTGCATCTATCATATCTTTTGAGCTTTTAAACGTACCAACCACAAAGCCATATACTGCACCTGGGATCCAGAACAATAAGAAGATGAGCGGCACAATAGATTGCATTAAAGGCGAGCGGAAGTTAGTTAATGAACCATCTGGGCTACGTAGAGCAGAATCAGCAGGGGCAGATACAAACCATAGTAAAGCCAGACCTGCAATCATTACAGAACTGGCAATATAAAACGCACGTTTTTCGTCGCTACGCGCTTCATCAAACGCTGGTAAGTCTTCAGTGTCACCATCAAGTGGGGTATTTTGCAAACGCGGTTCAATGATTTTATCTGTGATGTACCAACCTAATAAGATAATAAATAAGCTTGAAGCTGAGGTGAAAAACCAGTTATTAAGTGGGTTAATCGCCATATCAGGGTTAATAATTTGCGCCGCGCTTTGCGTAAAGCTTTGCAGTAACGGGTCAATGCCTGATGGAATAAAGTTTGCGCTAAAGCCGCCACTAACCCCAGCAAACGCGGCAGCAATACCAGCTAGCGGGTGACGCCCCATGGCATAAAAAATAACCCCAGCAAGCGGAATAACTAACACATAGCCAGCGTCCGTAGCAGTATGGCTGACTATCGCTACTAAGATAATCGACGGGGTTAAAAGCTGCTTAGGGGTTACCTTTAGCATTAACTTTAAACCCGTATTGATAAAGCCTGAATGTTCAGCGACCCCGACACCTAACATAGCAACAAGCACTACACCTAAAGGGGCGAAACCTGTGAAGGTTTTTACCATTGATGATAAAAAAGTAGCTAAGGAGTCACCCGCTAAAAGGTTATGTACAACGATAGCCTCGCCTGTACGTGGGTCAATAGCGTCAAATGTCATGCCTGAAAACAGCCATGACAATAACCAAATAAGTAGCATAGCTACTAAGAAGATTATGGCTGGATCAGGAAGTTTGTTCCCAACCCTTTCTATTGTATTTAAAAAACGTGCGATTGCACCACTTTGTGCCTGCACATTATTATTGTTATTCATTTTTTTATTCCCTAGAAAAACGTCTTGCTAACCTTATCGTATCTCTACAACAAGGTAAATTTTAAGTTAATAAAATTACCTTTATTAGGTAAACGGATTGTATGAAAAAGCGGCAAAAAAGCCGCTCATATTCTTTTGATAGACACTTATTAAGCCAGTGACTTCACTTCATCCCAAAGACGAACCACTAATGCTTTATCATCTTCATTAAGCTCACCATTGCGATACGCCTTTACGAGGCTTGACTCTACTTGGCTATTTAGTTCTTCAGTCGTCAGGTTAAGCTCTTCAACTTGGGCATAACCAACGGCTAAATCAAAGTGGCCACGTAAATAACCACCAGCAAAAAGCTCGTCGTCGGTTGCTTTATCAACCAAATCATCAAAATATTGCTGCGCTGCATCAATATAACTTACTAAACTCATTGTTATTTCTCCTCTGGGTGCAGCCCTTCTTGATGACCCACTGCATACATAATATGGTCATTGAACCCTGTGGTTACACGAATATAACCACTTAATTCATCGTCTAATTCACTATCACCTGTATCGGCAATCAGTGGTCGGCCATTTAAAGCCTGTAATTTGGTTTTAGTCGCCACTACAATAATATTATCGCGACCAATCGCACGAATAAGTGCAGGGCTTAGTTGTTGGTTGCCACGGCCAAAAATATGCCCTTGTCCACCAATTAAGGTGATCACCAACTTGGTTTCTTTACCTTCTGTGAGCTCAAGTAATTGCTGCGCTGTTAAATCCTTAGCGACAAGTTCTTGGTCTGCCACTAAGTCAACACCTAATAAGGTATTTTCAAGACCCATCTCTTCCATTATTGCAGCCACGGTTGAACCACTGCCCATCACATATAAGCAGTCTTCATCCATTTCACTGACAACATAAGCAGCAATATCCGCAAGCACTAACTCATCAGTTTCTTTGCCGCCATTTTTAACCGCTTGTACATAACGCACTTCACTAGGTACTTGCATTTCACCATAGCGCTTAGCTTTTACCATGCCTTCACGAAATGCGTCTTCATCAATATCCATTACATCAGCATCGCCAAGGCTAACAAGCTCACCTTTAACGAGCATTTCAACAACGCGCCCCGCAGCTTTAGGGGTAATAGCATAAACGCCAGAATGTATTTTACAGCCTGCTGGAATACCTAACACAGGGGTGCTATCGCCAACCGCATGACAAATATTGCGGGCCGTACCATCGCCCCCTGCGAATAAAATAAGGTCGACACCTTGCTCAACTAATAACTTGGCAGCCTGCTCAGTATCATCGGGTGTTGTGATATCTTTTGTTTGATAAACCACTTGAGTATTAAAGCCTAGCTGACTTGCCGTTTGCTCGCCCATTTCACCGTTTACAGTGTAAATAGTGAGTGCATCTTGATGAGTTAGAAGAACTTCAAGGGCTGCACGGGTTCGTAAATTAGCTTTGGGCTCTGCACCGAGTTGTATCGCTTTTGCTGCCGTATCTGCCCCATCACTGCCCTTCAGTGCCACACTGCCTCCTAAGCCAGCAACAGGGTTAACAATCAGACCTAATTTAAACTGCATTAGATAAAGCTCCTTGGTTGCCATGAAAATCACGCTGCCACGTAAACTGTGCAGCCGTTAATGGCCATGGGGTTTTATAAAAATCACTCAATGCTTTGAGTAGCGCTGTCGTGCGCTGATTAAAGCCAGATGCTAAAAAGCTCAACACTTGCTGGTGAACCCGCGCTTGAAAATCAAATCGGCAGGTCTGTTCACCATTTAAATTATCAACCGAGACATTAAAAGCAAACCCCGCAGCCACACTTAGCGCCCATTCAATAGCTTGAGGCTTTACTTCAACCGCTTCAAATTCAGCTTGCTGCTGTTTATCACGACCGTCAGGGCAATACCAATAACCATAATCTTCTTTTAATCGTCGTGCTTCACCGGCCACCAGCCAATGGGCTATTTCGTGTAAGGCACTGGCATAAAAACCATGGGCAAACACGATTTGGTGATAAGGTGTTTGCTGATCAGCAGGCAGGTAAATAGGTTCATCTTCGCCCTTTATCAAACGCGTGTTATGGCTTTGATAAAAGGTGCTTTCAAAAATAGCGATTAAATCGGCAATATGGTGCATACAGGCTGAATTCGTCTCGTCAAAAGGGTTAAAATAACACGCTAAAAACGAGCCGAATTGTACGGACTTTTAGGGTCAAAGTAAAAGCTATAGGTACTTTGTTAGATCGACCTGATCAATTTGTGCAGGGTTCAAGTACCGTTTTGCATAGTTCAAGTAAATTCCGGAGCGTAAAAACAGTGTGAAAACATCACGGTCTACATGTTGCTCATCCACCATATTCGCCAATATATCGATTGCAACACTCAAGGGTTTGGCTTTTTTATAAGGCCGGTCTGCGGCTGTAAGTGCTTCAAAAATATCCGCAAGAACCAACACACGCTCTGGAATAGATAAGTTATCAGCAGTTAATTTACGCGGATACCCTGTGCCAATTAATGTCTCATGGTGAGTTGATGCGTAACGGGGTACTCTAGCAAGCTCATCGGGAAACGGCACATTATCAAGCATACGAATAGTACTTATAATATGTTCATTAATTTTAAAGCGATCTTCTGTTGTTAGCGTGCCACGTGTAATTTTTAAATTATACAATTCACCTAGGTTGTATTTGTATTCAGGAATCGTCACTTTAATACCTAAGCGCTCATCGTATTCTATTGGCTTATCATGGGGTATTAGGTGCTCTGCTTTATCACTTAATAGTTTCTCTGTTGCAGGGAGTTGTTCATCAGTATTACTATGACGAATTTCCTCCACCGGTGACAACCCTAATTTGTCATCAAAATACCGCAGCCACGTGATATTGCTTAACTTCTCTAGCCGCTCAAGGCTCGCTTCATCCATAAACTCACCACCTACATTACAGGATGCTATGAATGAAAAATCTTTTTGTAACTGAGACTGTTTTTCTTTGAGCTGTGACTTTAATTGCCCTTCTTTTTCTGGCGCTCGGCGTGCAGCTTGTAAATAGTCAATTTCAGCATCTCGCCATAACACTTCAAAGCGGGTTCTTATTTCATGAATTCGGTTATAGATAGTTTCGAGCTTTGTCCCTTTATCGACAATATGCTCTGGCGTGGTAATTTTTCCGCAGTCATGAAGCCAAGCTGCTAGACTAAATTCTCTAAACTCATCATCGTTTTTAAATTCAAAGTCTTTAAATGCTTGCTCATTTGAGCTTGACGCAGCCTTTGCAAGCATGATTCCAAGTTCAGGAACCCGCTCACAGTGACCGGCGGTATACGGGGACTTATCGTCGATAGCTTGCGCTATTAACTCGATAAATGATTCCATTAACGCTTTTTGATTTTGTTCATGTTGTTGAATTGATTGGCTCATTTCGACCATGGAAGACGCCAAGTTATGAATTTCTTTAATGTTACTTTTTAAAGTAGAGACTTGATCAAACTGGCGTTTTTTTATTTTTAAGTTCTCACCTTCCAGTGTTTTAATTGGTCCGACAATCGGTGAAGCAAAAAACCACGAAACAGGTAGCACCATAATTAAACAAGCGGCTGTAATGAAAGTAGAAAGCTTAATTTTCTCATGTGTAGAACTAAGCACTCCCTCTTTGGGTACCGCAATTGCCAAAAAGTCACCATTTTTGATATTGGCAGATAAAGGGGTTATATAAACATATTTTTCAATGCCATTTAATGTCATAAGCCTAAGTTTGGAAAACTGATCACTCTGCTCAAGTAGCGTCAAAAGCTCTGGGTAAGGTACTGTTCCTACGACCTTTGAAGTAACATGCAACTCATTTGACAACCACTTATTATGTAAGGCTGTTAAGTACTCACTAGGTAAACGCTTAATTGCCAAATCGATTAAACCTTTAAGCTCGGCATCTTCAGGGTGAAATAATAGGTGTAATGTGTCAGGTAATAAATCATGGCTAAAAGCATCCAAATAGTTGTATTGAATGCCTTTAATAAAAAATTGCTTTTGCGTGTATTTAAACACGGCTTCGTTATCGAGCCCTGCAAAAACTTTCCCTTGACTAACGGCATCTAACACGGCTTTGGTACTTGCAAGTTCAATAATTTCGATATCTGGAAAGTGTTTTTTTATGACCTCTATCACCGACCACCCTTCCCCTATAGCTAGCTTCATACCTGCTAACTGTTTCATACTTAAAATAGGCAGCTCCCCCTCTTTAGTTATGATACTAAATGGCAAGGTTGTTATGGGCTCACTCATCAACCCTAGCGCTTCATTAGTTGGTGTTTTGAAGATAGGCTGAACAATATCAATCTCATTATTGGCAAATTGCTGTAAAAACTCTGACCATGCGTAACCATTGATATATGTCACTTTTAAGCCCAGCATCTCAGCAATCCCATTAATATAATCAATGCTATAGCCTTTGGGTGTCCCGCCAACACTAAAATCAAGTGGTGGCCAATTCGTCTCATTTGATACCGTTAGGTAGGGGTATTTATTCAACACAGCTTGTTGGTATTCGCTCAAAGTAAGCTGTGTTAATGTGGGTAACTGAAGATTATTTTTTTGCTGGTTAGAGGCTACAATCTCCCCTTCTTTATTGTAAATATACAACTCGGTTAAGTACTTGCTGCTAATATTTTTTTGCTGACGAGCCAAGTATTCCGAAATACTCGACAAACTCACATCTAGTGCTAATACACTTTTTTGATCCGCTGATTTTATAGAATAGGTTTGCCCAGGCGCTTGCAAATGTGTGAAAAAATAAGGCTTCGTTTTACTGACATGGGTTGAATTCGCGTTTTTAAACCAGATCCGCTCACGAGGGTCATAATTAGTTGCTTTACTTTGTGAAATACGCAAATTAAATTGTTCATCAAGGTAATGAGTTTGGTGGGTTCGGGCCTCTCCCTCCCCTTTAATGTGTATCACTACCCAACGATCTGCTTCTATCGCCTGAAGCTGCTGACGAACGATATTGCTACTTTCTAAATTAATAAGCTCATAAAAATCTCCATTCTCATAACCAACATACATGGCATAAAGTTGAGGATTTAGCTGCATTATCTCGCTCATTACATTTCGTAATTCACTTTTGTCGATTTTATTCGATGTAACAAGGGTACTATTTTGAATCATTACACTTAACGTGTTTTCGGACTTTTCATTAATCCTTGTGAGATAACCTGCCACTGAGTCTGTGGTTAAATTGAAGTGTTTTACACTCGCCTCTAATGCCATTTTTTCGCTAAAATAGTATTGCAAGCTGATTGCAATAATTGCTGTTAGTGAGGTTGCAAGCACAAATACAGCCACAACAGTTAAACGAATAGAGAAACGGATTTTTTCTTTTAATTTATAAAAAGCAGCTACCAGCACCTATGCAACTCCCTGCTATGCTAAATTCGTAATTATTAACTTGTATATCTTTTATACACCAATGATTAAGTATTACAAATAGAAAGCTACAAAATTTATGCTCACAGCAAAAAAACAATGCAGTCTTTCAATAAGGCTATTAATTAGTTCATTTAAATAGCAGGGCAATAACAAAATATAGGTAACTACTTTTCACTTTAATTAAATAAGCTCCTCGCCAGCTTCATCACATTCAACAATATCTGTTTCTGCCAATGCCTTAGCAATCCATGTTTGCAAGATTGGGCACGCAAGTACATGCTGGCAATAAGCTTGTGCTGCACTCGAAAGCTCGGTCTGGTACGTTTTAAAGCGCAGCACCACAGGTGCAAACATCGCATCAACAATAGAAAAATCACCAAATAACCACGCATTAGGGTAACTTTGCTGCTGAGCCGAAAATATCTCATCCATGCGCGTAATGTCTTTTCTAGCTTGTTCTGATAACTCAACATGCCTTTTAGCACGAATATTCATAGGCATTTCATTACGAAGTGCAGCAAAGCCAGAGTGCATCTCGGCAGCTAAGCTCCGCGCTTTTGCTCTTTGGGCTATGTCACTAGGCCAAGCAGCACCATTTAGATAAGCATCATTGATGTATTCACAAATTGCGAACGAATCCCACACGATTAAACTGCTATCTATAAGAGCCGGTACTTTTTGCACTGGAAACTTCCTTTTTAGCGCTTCATAAAATTCAGGGGTATCTAAGACTAGTTGCTTTTCTACAAACGAGACATTGAATTTACTCAGTAAATACCACGCTCTCAGTGACCAAGTTGAGTAATTTTTATTGCCAATAAATAATTGCATTATACGTTCTTTAACGAGTAGATTAAGTTCACTATAAAGTAGCGAGCGGTTAATTACTCGCCAATAGTTTTTATACAACCTATAAGAAAAGCTGATACATGATGGATATTGATGCCCTCAGAACTTTTTGTGCCTTTGTTGATACGGGAAGTTTTACCCGCGCCGCAGCACAAATTTGTAGAACTCAATCTGCGGTAAGCATGCAGATGAAAAAGCTTGAACAAGATTTAGCAAGTCCACTCTTTGAAAAACAAGGACGCCAACTGGTGCTAACCCAGCAAGGCCACCAGCTTGCAAGTTATGCAAAGCAACTGATCACACTTCATGATGAGGCGTTTAAGCAATTAAAAGCAGGCACAGGTAATTTACGTGTGCGCATTGGCTGTCCTGATGACTATGCCCATTCTTTACTACCAGAGCTTGTTGATGCTCTGCACCAGCAATTTAATGCGCTTGATTTACAGATAAGCTGCGCTCCAAGCACTGAGCTTAGAGCCAAACTAGACCAAGGTATGCTGGATTTAGTAATTGCCACTCGCTCACCTGACAGCGAAGAAGGTTACTTATTACGATCAAGCCAAGGCGTGTGGGTGAAAAGCTCTGCCCTTGAGATTAACGATTCAACCCCTCTTTCTATCGCCTTGTTTCAACGAGACTGTAAGTTTCACCAAGCTAGTATTGAGGGTCTATTAAAAGCCGAGCGTCGTTTTAATATTGTTGCCTGCTGTGGCTCTGTGGGTGCGTTACATGGCTTAATTGAACAAGGCCTAGCCATTGGGAGTATGGCGCGAATAAGCATGCAAGCGAGTGTGGAAGAAATCAGCGATGGCTCGCTGCCAACTCTTCCTATGATTGATATTGTTCTACTGTATGGTAATCATGCCCACAACCCTGTTCGCCATGAGCAATTAAAGCGGATTGTGGAGTTGATTAGGGAATAAATAAGCATAATAAACTACTGGAGTTTAACCAATTTGCGAGTTCTAATTGGTTCTGTAAGATATAAAAACTCACTTAAATTATGAGCACTGTTGATCAGCATATGTTGCTTAGGTTGTGCTAATTGCCAACGTTCAGTTTTGGCAGTTGCTAAATCAATACGCTGAAAGCTGACTTTATCAGCATACTCCATGGTAACGGCTAATTGCTGGTTACTTACAGATATACCAATGATGTCATTGTTAGCTGCTTGCCAAACAGTCTCTATATCGCCACGGCTATTAACTCGAAACACTTCGTTACTGTTCGAAAAGTAAATCTGATCTTGCTCATCTAAATCCATACCATAGCAACTTAAGCGTTTCCCTGAGCCTGTAAATGGTGTCAAAGTTAGACTTGTTAAATCAAATTTAGCCGGGTGAAATGTCTGTCCATCCTCTGCGCGATAAGAAACCAGAATTGCGTTTTCATTATGATACATTTCTCTTAAATAAAAAGAGTGATTACCATGAGGAATTGATTCATAAGTGCCACTGCTTAAATCAATTTTAAATAATGTATCTTTACTTGCAGTGTAAACCTGTTGAGCATCTTGGCTCCAAACTATGCCAAATAACTCATGGTTATCAGGGTTTGAAAAAATACGTGTTTGCTTACCATTGTCGTATAAAAATAATTGTTTTAATCCAAAACGATGTGACTCAAATACAAATTGAGTAGAATCTGGCGAAAACACGGGAAGAAAGTCGATTGATGAGGTATCAACGAGTTTGGTCAGAGTGTCTGGTTTAGCGCGTGTTTGGCTGACAATATCCACATCAACATTTACTAACTCCATCAAAATAGCTTCAGCGTTTGATGTGTACTGTGCATCACGAATTATTTGATAATTATTAAATGGAATTAGCTGTAGCTCACCATCAAGGTCTAAGTGAATAAGCTGATTGCGTTGACTAATTAATAACGCTTGATTATTTGGGTGCCAGCTTAAGCCTTGAATACCATCTTCTATGACAGTAATGGTTTGTGATTTTCTATTGGTAAGGTCAAGTACATCAATACGGTATTTGTTTTGCCCTGCTTCAATGCCTAATGCGATTTTACTACCATCTTTAGATAACGCACTCACAAGTAACCAATCTTGTTGTGCTGCTGTCACTAAGCGTGTCTTTTGTTTAGTGTTTAAATCCAGTGAGACAAGTCGAGTATCGTTGTTTTGTTTCTCTTTTTCTATGTAATAGAGTAGCTTATCAGCTCCCCAATCTATGTGATGACTGGTTAATATGCTGTCATTAAAAACACTCACTGTCGTTTGCTCTAATGGCAGAAATTTTGATAAATCTATGCTTAAGGTGTTGAGTGATTGTGTTTGGTCTACGGTTTTTACAAACGCGAGCGCATTATCGGAGGTAGACCACCCCAACGCGTAGTAGCTTGCGGCATCTTCAGTCAGCCTCACCTCTCGCTCTGTTAAGAGCTCTTTAATCCAAATATGTTGGCTCTCTTTATCGCCTCGCACAAAAGCGAGGTACTTACCACTATGTGAAAGTGATAAGTTAGCTTCATTTAGTTCACTCGAAGTGAGTGGCATTAACTGGTTAAAGTGAGTATTTACTTTCTTTTGAGGTATTAGCTGCCAAGCAATAACAACAAAACTAATTAGCAGAACAACTAACAATATCAAAAATTGCGCTTTTAGTGTTTTTGCTTGCCCGTCTGTTACTTTTTCAAGGCTATAACCGCGCTTAGGGTGTGTAATTATAAACTGCGGATTTTTGGCATCTTCTTGGAGTGCTTTTCTCAGCAATGCGATACAACGCTGTACCGAACTTGGGTTATAGGTAGCATTAGGCCACACTTTTGCAAAGATTACTTCTTGGCTTACCACTTCACCCTTATTTAAATAAAGAGTATGTAATACATCCATGACCTTTGGCTCGACTATTTGCTCATAATCTTGCGATGAAATTAAACATCTACTCTTATCAATTGCAAATTTGCCGATTCGATAACGCGCCACTTACTTCTCCAATAAATATTTACGAATCAAAGATTAAGGTTTTCTTAAGAGAAACTCAAGGGTTACTCCATTGTCACTTTGCTCTGGCTATTAGATTGTTTTTGTTATCTCAAAATAGGTAATAAAAACAATGTATAAATATTTATCAACGCTCACTATTTTCATCAGTGCTTTTTTAATTTTTCAAATTCAGCCGATGCTTTCAAAACAACTTCTACCCCAATTTGGTGGTGGTGCATCTATTTGGTCAGCGAGTTTAGTGTTTTATCAAGTCATGTTACTTATTGGCTATTTCTATGCGCATAACATGGGTCGCTTTCATATTAAGTTGCAGGTAGTCACCCATATAGTTTTAGTCACCTTTGCCACACTCATTGTTGTGACAAAATTTGCAGCCCCAAATCTCACAAAGTGGCCGCCTACGCTTGCGGTGTTTGTTAATCTATTTATTGAAATTGGTCCAATATTTATTCTACTGAGCGCCACCAGCGTGCTTTTACAAAGGTGGTACGTGCAAACTGCTTCAGCACAAGTGCCTTACCATTGGTATTCCATCTCAAACTTGGGTTCTTTACTGGCGTTAATGAGCTACCCGCTCGTTTATGAATTACTATTTTCTTTAGAGCAGCAAACTACCTACTGGCTATTTGGACTTATCAGCTACTGCTTGTTATTAACACTTCTTGTAATATTTTTACTAAAAAAAGCACCCGATATATCAAGAGCGCCTATTCAAACTAGGCATATCACGGTATTAAAAGGTAAAGGTCAATGGCTGTTACTCAGTGCCTTAAGCTCAGCCATGTTGGTATCTACCACGCATATGATCAGCACTAATATTCCACCCATGCCATTACTTTGGTCACTGCCCCTTGTAATTTACTTGCTCACCTTTAGTTATACGTTTGCCAACAAAGCAAATTATCAGCGTCATAAGTGGGCATATGCGTTTATATTTTCGGCTTTTGCAGGCCTGCTAATGTTTTATTTTGGCAGCTTATTCAATGCCCTAGCCCAGCTTATAATTTACAGCCTGATTCTATTTACCGCCTGCATGATTTGCCACGGTGAGCTTAGAAGCAAGGCCCCTGAAAATGAGCAATTTACGATTTTTTATTTCTATATCGCCCTTGGCGGTGTGTTAGGTTCGCTTTTCAGTACGCTCATTGCCCCATTGCTATTCGTCCAAATTGACGAGTATTTACTTACATTAGCGGTTATTTTTAGTTTTGTGTGTTACTACCAATTAAAAGCTAGAACAAAGACAAAACAGCTCAAATTCACTCTCGCAACCAGCTCCGTTGCTTGGCTATCGTGTTATTGTTTTTTAGCGGTAAACTTTAACCAATATAACGTTGCGACTAGCCGCAACTTTTATGGCTATTTAGCGGTTAAAGATATAAACACTCAATCAATAAAAGAAAGGCGCTTAATTGACGGCACCACGATTCATGGCTCAGAGCCACTAAATCCAAACCAACAGTTTGAGCAAAGTTATTACCACCAGCATACTGGTGTCGCTAAATCACTTGCCATACTAAAACAACACAGCGCACTAAACATTGGCGTGATTGGTTTGGGTGCAGGCGTTTTAGCTCGGTTTGCAGACCAGCAGGATAGTATTCACTTTTTTGAGTTAAACCCTGCTGTGGTCGAGATGGCAAAGCGTTATTTCTCATATTTAGAAAACAGTGAAGCCAAGCTCACAGTCAGCTTAGGGGATGGTCGTATTGCGCTAAAAAATAATGCGAACGAAGTATTTGATGTCTTAATTATTGATGCATTTACCAGTGATGTAATTCCTGCGCATTTGCTAACCCAAGAAGCAATGTCACTTTATTGGCAGAGGCTCAATGAAAATGGCGTATTGATTGTGCATATTTCAAATAATCATATCGACTTACTGCCTGTATTACAGGCACATAGCCAACACTTTAATAAGGCTTTGTTAAAGTTTAGCTATCAAGGCCATAACCCATCAGACATAGGCTCAGACTGGGTGGTGCTAACTGACAATCAGGCTTTTTTAAATCGTGTATCTATCAGTGATTTGTCGCCCATTAAACGCTACCCACATAGCGAGCTGGCAATGTGGACTGATAGCAAACACAGCCTACTCCCCTTATTAAAATTCTAACAGGCATAAAAAAAGCGTGATGATTTTTATTAATCATCGCGCTCATTAAATTGCATTAATTTCTAAACACTAAGCCACTTTAAGTTATTGCTAGTCAAAGTATCCCAAACATAATCCCGTTATACCTAGAAGAATCATACCAATTAGGCTGATATCCATAAAAAATGCCAGAAAACGGTCTATTGGTCTTGCATGGCGTAAAATGATATCTTCATTTGCTAGAGGGGTTTTTCCTTTTTTACCTCGAACTAATATTCCTGCATACATACCAACTCTAAGACCCATCCCGCCCCTATCCCACGAAGGGGTTCCCTCACCTTCCTCTTTGATTTTTTTATCTAAGTGACGAATGGTTAAGCGCGTAAAACACAATCCAGAAATTAAAAAACTCAATACAAAAATTACATTTAAAACTTCAAAAACACCTTTCACTTCCATTAAAAGAAACTCATATTTGAACTTATATAATAAAGCAGTCTGTAGTTATTTGACTCGTGTAATTATTAGCTCTATGAGCATTTTAGTCTGCTGCATGCCTAAATAACCAAATAAAAACACGATTAAAAATACCCTTCCCCAATCAAAAACGCGGCAAATCAAGCCGCGTTTTAAGTTTATAGTTCTTTGCTAATCAAACCAAGTTAATCAATCGAACCTTTGATTGGTCCATGTTCGTGGCTTACATGTGGGTTTTGACCACGTTGGCGCAATAAGTGATCCATTAAGGTAATCGCCATCATCGCCTCAGCAATTGGAATTGCGCGAATACCTACACATGGGTCATGACGTCCTTTGGTGATCATCTCTACCGCTTCGTTGCTGGTATTAATGCTGTTGCCCGGTATGGTAATGCTTGAGGTTGGCTTAAGTGCGATAGAGGCAATGATATCTTGTCCTGTCGAGATGCCTGCAAGTACACCGCCCGCGTGATTTGATGTGAAACCATCTGGGGTCAATTCATCACGGTGCTCAGAGCCTTTTTGCTCAACCACATCAAAGCCATCACCAATCTCAACGCCTTTTACTGCATTAATGCTCATTAGTGAATGTGCAAGTTCTGCATCAAGGCGATCAAATACAGGCTCACCAAGACCAACAGGCACATTTTTAGCAACCACTTTAACTTTAGCGCCTACCGAATCACCTTGCTTTTTTAGGTCGCGCATATATTCATCAAGCGCGTCTAACTTGCTTGGATCAGGGAAGAAAAATGCATTGTTTTCCACTTCATCCCAGTTGTAATCTTCAGCTTTAATTGGCCCAAGCTGGCTCAAACAAGCACGCACTTCAATACCATGAAACTGTTTTAGGTATTTTTTTGCAATTGCACCTGCCGCTACACGAATTGCTGTTTCACGGGCTGAAGAGCGACCACCACCTCGGTAATCACGGATACCGTATTTATGCCAATAGGTATAATCGCCGTGACCAGGGCGAAATACATCGGCAATTTTGCCGTAATCTTTTGAACGTTGATCGGTGTTTTCAATCAGTAAACCAATGCTAGTACCTGTGGTTTTACCTTCGAACACACCTGAAAGAATTTTTACTTCGTCACTTTCGCGGCGCTGTGTTGTATAACGACTTTGCCCCGGCTTGCGACGGTCTAAATCAATTTGTAAATCGGCCTCGCTAATTTCAAGACCTGCTGGTGTGCCATCAACAACGCCGCCTAATGCAACGCCGTGGCTCTCACCAAAGGTGGACACTTTAAATAGTTGTCCGATGCTATTACCTGCCATTAATTTTCCTCATTCCTAATGACTACTGAGACCGAGCCCTCAGGCTCGGCTTTTAAAATCTGCTTTTAATCTGCGAAATAGTTAACAAGCTGCTGTTTGCTGATTACAAACACGCCAAGACCACCTTGTTCGAATTCAACCCACTCAAACGGCGCACCTGGGTACAGCTCTTCCATATGTACCATAGAGTTACCAACTTCGACAAATAACAAACCGTTATCAGTTAGATGCTCAGCAGCTTCCGCTAGGATGGTGCGAGTAACATCAAGACCATCATGACCCGATGCTAAACCAAGCTCTGGCTCGTGATGGAATTCACGTGGTAAATCAGCCATATCTTCAGCATCAACATACGGTGGGTTAGCGACGATCAGGTCATATTTTTGACCCGGAACACCACTAAACACGTCTGACTGAATTGGCAGTACACGGTCATTTAGCATGTAATCGCTGATATTAATATCGGCAACTTCGAGCGCTTCATAAGAAATATCAACCGCATCAACCTGTGCATCTTCAAATGCTTGCGCAAGTGCAATAGCAATACATGCAGAGCCTGTACATAAATCAAGAATGCGCGTAACTGAGCTTGGCTCTTCTACCCATGGTGCAAAGCGATTGTTAATTAACTCTGCAAATGGCGAACGTGGAATTAACACGCGCTCATCAACATAAAACGGCATACCTGCGAACCACGCGGTGTTGGTCAGGTAAGGTACTGGCGTACAATCATTAATACGCTCTGCAATTAGTTCAGCTAAACGGTTTTTCTCGGTGCTGGTTAAACGCGCATGCATTAGCTCTTTTGGCGCGTCGATTGGCAAGCTTAGCGCTGGCAATAACAGGCTAACAGCTTCATCCCACGCGTTGTCTGTACCGTGCCCAAAGAAAATACCACTGCTGGCAAATTGACTGGTTGTCCAACGTAACCAATCGTGCAACGTTGAAAGTTCTGCAATTGCCTCGTCTAAAATTGCGTCTTCTATCTGGAAATGGTTCATGTATGTTCCTTAACTTTCAAAGTCTGTTCTGACGCGTATTGTACCGTCTTTTCAGTTGGTTTTTACTCGATTTTTAGCGTTTTTTTGTTTAGACTGCCGCCATGAAAAAAGATCCCCACGACAACAACCACATTAGCACTGACGATATTGACTTATTTCGTCAGAGTATCAGTGGTGCCAAAGCATTTAAACAAGACACTATTCGATTCACCAATAAGCCTAAAGTGTCACAAGCGAAGCAATTTTCCCAGCAAAAAAAGCAACATCAGGCAGAATTTTTCTTTTCTGATGAATATGTACCAGATATCGACACTCACGGCACCGTCAGTTATGTCAAGCCTGGTCACGATAGCTATTTGGCAAAACAACTTCGCCGTGGAGATTACCCACCTGACTTAACCCTTGATTTACATGGCTTAAATAAAGAATTAGCCAAAGACGAGCTAGCGGGTTTGATTCATGAGTGTAAAAAACAACATTACTATTGCGCCTGTGTTGTGCACGGTATTGGTGAGCGCATACTTAAACACAAGGTACCGCAATATTTAGTACAACACCCTGATGTGATTGCCATGCACCAAGCACCGCTTGAATTTGGTGGTAAGGGTGCAGTACTTATTTTAATTAACCTTCCACAAAGTGACGAGTTCAGACGCTAACGTCTTCTTATCATAAGGCCTAATGTGCATATTTTTTCGATTATCTTTCCACTGATTTTTATCGTGTTAAGTGGCTACATCAGCTCGCGAAGCACGTTTTTATCGAAAGAGCATATAGCAGGGTTAAGTAAGTTTACTTTTTACATTAGTGTGCCTGCTTTTTTATTTTTAAATATGGCCCAAGCTGATTTACAAAGTAGTGTGTCTGTTGCGGGGTTTTTGAGCTTTTACATTCCGGTGTTGGCTATTTACACCCTTGGCTATGTTATTGACCGCTATTGCATTAAGAAACAATCTGCAGCATCACATCACGCAGTTTTTGCCCTTGGCAGTAGTTACTCAAATACGGTACTGGTAGGTTTGCCTATTATTATTGCTGCACTTGGCGAGCAAATGGTCGGCATTGTGTTTATGATCATTACTTTTCATAGCGCACTTTTGTTTACCCTCACCTTTTTGCTCAGTGCTAAATCGCAGCAAACGTTTTCTTGGCGAGCATTTGCTAAAAACATGCTACTGAACCCTGTGGTATTAAGCATCAGTAGCGGCCTTGCTGTAAACCTACTTGGCTTTACACTTTTTGATGATTTAGTAAATGGCCTCAGCTTACTTGCTAAACCTGCCATTGCCTGTGCGTTATTCGTATTAGGAGCGAACCTTGCGTTTTATAAAGTGGCCGACAACTTACAAGCATCACTTATCGCAACCATCATCAAGCTTGCCGTGTTACCGTACGGAGTCTACTTTTTTGCAGGCTACGTATTTCATCTAGAACAATCGTTACTGAACGTTTTAGTACTTTTAAGCGCCTCTCCTTTAGGAGTCAACGCTTACCTAATCGCCAATCAAATTAAGCAGCATCAAGCGACGCTCGCAAGTACTGTGGTGCTCTCAACGGTATTAAGTGTAGTCAGCTTTAGTGTTTGGTTAAGTATTTTACTTTAGTTTTATAAACCACCCGACACATCGATAAAACTGCCTGTTGTGAATGAAGCTTGTTCACTTGCCAGAAAGTAAATTGCTGAGGCAACCTCATCAGCCTCACCACCACGCCCAAGGGGTAACTTTGATTTTAAACGATCAACTCGGTTCATTTCACCGCCATCACGGTGCATATCGGTATAAATAAGGCCAGGCCTTACCGCATTCACCCGTATACCTTTACTGGCTACTTCTTTAGCAAGGCCAATAGTAAACGTATCAAGTGCACCTTTCGATGCGGCATAATCTAAATATTCATTTGGCGAACCTGTTCGCGACGCACCCGAGGAAACATTCACAATACTGCCTTTATCCATTCGTTTAATAGCTTCTCGCGCGCACAAAAATGCGCCTGTGACGTTGCAACTTAAAATGGCGTTAATGCGCTTGGCATCCATCTCTAATAGCGGCATTTGTGGTTTCATCATCGCCGCGTTATTAACTAAAACGTCTAAGCGCGCAACTTGCTCATCTAATTTAGCGAACATGGCGAGTACTTGCTGCTCATCAGCAATATCGGCTTGGAACAAATATGAATTCACGCCAAAGGCTTCTAGCTCTTCAGCGACCTGCTGTGCACTTACTTGATCTGACTTATAGTTAATACACACGTCATAGCCTTGCTCGGCAAATAACTTAGCCGTTGCAGCCCCAATACCACGGCCGCCTCCAGTGATAAGAACCACAGGGTTCAAACTCATTCTCACTCCTTAAATACCAATTTAAACTGCTCGCATACTAAAAGCATTTCAGGATGACATTGATAACCTGTACCTGCTAGCTCTCGCTGATAATAATTCCAGTGCACACGCTGCCAATAAGCAAGGCTTTTGTCACCCTCCCCCTCTAATGCAGCATATTCGTCTGTGATTTGATTAAATGCCGTAATAGTAACCGCGATGGTTTCAATAATGCCTAGGGGCTGTTCTTGCCAATTAGTAAAAATAGCTAGGTCGCCAACTTGAGGTAAAGCTTCGTCATTAGCTTTAAACCAATACAGTGAAGAGGTTGTTGCTTGTTTTATACCTTTTAAAACAAGTAATGCGCAGTCATTGGCATCTTGCTCATTATCACAAAAATGCCAACTTGGTAGTTCATCAACGGCGCACCCTGATTGCTCATTAAAGCGAGCAATCAACTGCGCCTTACGCTGCTCGTTACTTAACGGCTGCAACAACCGAAATCTCTACAAGCAGTGCATCGCGCGCCATTTTTGCCTCTACACAGGCACGTGCTGGCGCATGACCTTGTGGTACCCATGCATCCCAAACCGCGTTCATCGCTGCAAAGTATTCCATGCTTTTCAGGTAGATTGTGGCGCTTAGCATATGCTCTTTGCTACTCCCCGCTTCAATAAGTAACGCTTCTACCTTATCTAGCATGGTTTGCGTTTGTTCGCTGATATCTTTTTCTGCATCTGCACACACTTGGCCACACAGGTACACCGTACCGTTATGCTTAACGATACGGCTCATGCGCGCACCAGTTTGTAAACGTTCGATTGTCATAGTTTTAATTCAATAGTTAACAGAAACATAAATCTAGCAAATTCATACTTATATTTCGACGTTATTAGGTGAGTGAATACTTAAGTAATGACTGCGCTGCTTGGTATCGTCATATTCAATAACAGCAATAGCGCCTGTGTTAAAAATCGGCATGTTACCAGGGCTCAATTGGTCAACCAGATAACTAACAATTGGCATGTGTGCAACAACCAACCAAGTTGAGCATTCTGGGTGCATGGCGATTAAGGTTTCAAGGTAGTCAGCAGCAACTTGAGGAGTGCCATCTGGAATTATGTCGTTACAGGTTTCACTAAATTGTAATGGATTATTTTGCGTTGCCGCTTTCGCTGTTTGCTGGGCACGTATGTAAGGACTTACCAATAACGCATCTGGTTTATAATTTATTGCTAACCACTGCCCCATTTTACTGGCTTCCTGTCGCCCTGTATTTGTCAGTTGTCTTGCTGCATCATCTGCTTGCATTGGCGTTGCTTCGCCATGGCGCATGATTAAGATTGTTTTCATAAAAAATCAACCGATTAAAGAATATAAAACAGTAGCCAGTTTGCTTGATTGTCCGCTATATTAGAATATCATCACAAAACACATTAAACATCCTCTTATGATATTCAGGTAGATTTTCGTTGCAGTGCCTTTAGCGTTCCTGATTTATCATCTGTTGTTAGGACATTAACGCATTCTTCAGGAGCACCTTTTGAATATCAGCCGCAATGATAACAGAACATACCAACCCCTCACACTGGACAATGGTCTAAAAGTACTTTTAGTGCAAGACTTAGAATCAACTAAATCAGCGGCATCAATGGCAATTAATGCGGGTCACTTTGACGATCCCCTTGATAGGCAGGGCCTTGCACACTTTTTAGAGCATATGCTTTTTTTAGGCACTGACCTATACCCTGAGTCTGGCGGGTTTTCTAATTTTGTATCACAATCTGGTGGAAACACTAACGCATGGACAGGCACTGAGCACTCTTGTTACTTTTTTGATATTAATAATCATCAGTTTTCTGAAGCCCTCGCTCAATTTAGCCGCTTTTTTATTGCCCCACTATTAAACCCAAAAGAGACAGCCAAAGAGCGTAACGCGATTGATGCTGAATTTAAATTAAAGATCAAAGATGATGGCAGACGCATCTACCAAGCACATAAAGAAACGGTAAACCCTGCACACCCCTTCGCTAAATTTTCGGTTGGTAACCAGCAAACTTTGGCTGATCGCGAAGGCTGCATAAGTGACGAGCTACGCGCTTTTTTCAACAGCCATTACCAAGCACAGTGGATGACACTGGTGATCTGTAGTAATGAAGATATTGCGACCATGACAACTTGGGTAAAGCGCTATTTCAGCGAGATTAAAGGTCAGCCCAAAAGCAAAGAAATTATTGAACAGCCACTTTATCGCAAACAAGACTTAGGTAAAGTGCTACACATTGAGCCGCATAAGCACATGCAAAAGCTCATCATTAGCTTTGCTATGCCAAATATTGATGATTTTTATCGCCATAAAACGGTGAGCTTTATTGCTCACTTGTTAGGTTATGAGGGAAAAGGCTCACTTTACTCAATTTTAAAAGAGCAAGGTTGGATCAACGCACTCTCAGCAGGCGGTGGTATAAACGGCAGTAACTTCAAAGACTTCAATATCAGTATGGCACTGACCGATGAAGGTATTGAATACTACGAAGATATTGTTGAAATGGTATTCGAATACATTTGTCTGATAAACCAAAACTGTGACAAGTTACCAAGGCTTTATCAAGATAAAAAGAATTTGCTGCAAATTGCCTTTGATAATCAAGAAAAAGCCCGACTTATAGATTGGGTAAGTGGTTTAAGCATTAATATGCAACACTATGATGAAGCCAACTACGTGCAAGGTGATTACCTCATGGAAGGCTTTAATCACTGTGCGCATGAAATTGCAATGCAGTGGTTAACGCCTGATAATATGCGTCTTGTACTCATACATCCAGATGTAGAGCCGGAAAACACCACGGCTTGGTACAATACGCCTTATAAAATCGAAAATATATCACCTTGCTGGCTTGATGCATTAAGTGAAATTAACACCCCATTACCTGAAATGAGTTTGCCTGTTGCCAACCCGTATCTAACGAAGAATGTTGAACTTTTAGCACTGGATAAACCTAAAAAAACGCCTGAGTTACTGATAAAACAAGAAGGCTTTGATTTTTGGTTTAAGCAGGATGCGACTTTTCGCGTTGCTAAGGGACATTTTTACTTAGCGATGGACTCGCACTATGCCATTAAAGATGTCAAGCATATGGCTTTAACTCGGCTGTTTGCTGATTTATTTATGGATAGTGTCGCTGAGCAATTTTACCCTGCCGAGCTGGCAGGCTTAAGTTATCATTTAACCTCTCACCAGGGTGGCCTCACGCTTCATACTGCAGGCTTATCATCAAGTCAGCTTGAGCTAGTTGATGAACTACTCGAAGCCTTATTTAGTGTAGAAATATGCGCAAAACGTTTTGCTGAATATAAAAAGCAACTTGTGAGGCATTGGCGTAATAGTAATCAAAACAAGCCAGTAAGCGAGTTATTCAGTATCTTAGGTGCTAAAATGATGCCATGGAACCCAGAACCGAATGCACTTGCACAAGCTTTAAAAGATACAAGTTTTCATCAGTTTAATTGTTTCAGACATGAATTCTTTAAAGCGTTACATGTAGAGTCGTTTTTACATGGTAATTGGCAGCGTAGTGATGCACTGGCTTTTCAAAAACAAGTGGCGCATCATTTAGCAGGTTGCACTAAAATTATCGACCTAACACGCCCTCTTAACGATATAACAGATGTCGAGCAGCAACGCGTTGAGCTAAATTGTAATGACCACGCCATGGTTCTTTATTACCAAGCGCTGACTGATGACACAGCTGAAAAAGTAAAGATGATGGTGTTAAATCACCTTATCAATCAAGACTATTTTAATGAGCTTAGAACCAAGCAACAACTTGGTTATTTAGTGGGAGCTGGCTACGCACCTTTTAATACGCGTGCCGGTATTGCATTTTATGTACAGTCTCCAAAACACACCGCTGACGAAATACTCATCCGTCATCAGCATTTTATAAGTAACTATCTACAGCACATTGATTCTTTAGATGAGCAACAATGGCAAGATACAAAGGCAGGGTTAATTACACATATAGCAGAAAAAGATAAAAATCTTCGTCTTCGCTCACAAAGGCTCTGGTTAGCAATTGGTAATCGAGATAGTAAATTTAATATGCAGCAACAACTTCTTGCTGAGCTTGATAAACTGAGCTTAAAGCAAATGCAACAATACATAAAAGAGACATTTGCCGAATCGCGACCTCGAATAGAGCTGTTAAGTGACAAAGCAATCAAAAAACAGTCAAAAACAACCCTTTCTTCGCATTCTCTTTGACTCGCTTGCGAGCTTAGATTAAATTATCTGGTGCGAATTAAGGTATTGCATTAATGACAAAAATAATAACAATGATTTCAGTATTTCTAACACTCAGTATGGCTGGTATATTTTCAGCCGCCGCAAGCCCTATAGAGCTAGAGCAAAGCACCCTATTGCTTATACCTAGCTCTATAATGCTGCTGTTATTACCGTATTTGCTATTCGTTATTTATAAGCTCAAACGCTCACGCCATCAACTTCGTATTTCAGAACATAGATTAAAAAGTACCGTAGAAGGCAGCGGAGATACGTTGTGGGACTGGAATATAAAAACAGGTGAAGTTATTCGTATAAACGATAAATATACCGCCGATACGAATAACGCAGCAGGCTTCCCGCCTAACCGTGATTTAATACACCCTCATGATCTACAACATGTTGAAAAAGCCCTTAAAAAACATTTTGCCGAACACACTGCTTTTTTTGAAGCAAGCTATCGTATAAAAGACAGCTTAGAGCGTTGGCATTGGGTACTCGACCGCGGAAAGATTATTGAAAAAGATGTCAATCTTAACCCATTACGCATGACTGGCACCGTACGTGACATATCACAGCTCAAATCCACAGAAGCACGTTTAAACCTATTTGCAAAATGTGTTGAGTCACTGACTGATGCCATCGCAATTTACGATAAAAACTTTAAATTAGTTGATTTAAACCCCAGCTTTTTAACCCTGTTTGGTGGTACCCGCGAGCAATACCTGAAGAAAGATTTTGCTCTTTTTGGCTATGATCAAAGCTACGTAGATGAAATAAAAGCTACGGTTAGAGCCACAGATCACTGGCAGCAAGAAGTTAAGCTTAGAAATGCACAACGACAGTTACTCCCCATAGAGATTTCTATCGACGAAATCAAAAACGAGCATAATCAAATATGCAATTACGTTGTGGTTTATTCTGACCAAACAGAGCGCAAAAAAGCTGAGTCACAGTTACATAATTTATCAAACCGAGACCGGACTACCGGCTTGCCTAACCGTAATTTGTTTTTTACTAATCTTAAAAAGCTCGCCAAACAAGATAATCATCATGCTCTATTAGTATTTGACTTGGATAACTTTAAAAAGATCAATGATTCCTTAGGCCACCAACTTGGTGACAGCCTGCTCGCCAAATTGGCTATGAGATTAAATAAGCTCACCCGTGAAAAAGACGTATTTTATCGCCTTGGTGGTGATGAGTTTGCACTTGTTATGTCAGGCACCAACGACATTCATACGATTACGCGAATGGCAAAGCTGTTTTTAGCAGCGATTGCCACACCTTTTAACATGGCAGGCCATGAACTAGTAATCACCTCAAGTGTTGGTATTGTGCTCTTTCCTGAAGATGGTAATACACCTGAGCTTTTATTAAAAAATGCCGATACAGCGATGTACCACGCTAAGAAAAAAGGCAATAGTTACTTATTTTTTAACGACACAATGAATCGCCAAGCCGTTAAACGCCTGCAAATAGAAAACCTAATGCGTTACGGCTTAAAAGAAGATCATTTTGAAGTTTATTATCAACCCAAAATGAATATTCGCACCGGCAAATTGGATGGTATGGAAGCACTTGTGCGTTTTATCACACCTAAAAAAGGGATTATCAGCCCAGGAATGTTTATTCCTATCGCAGAAGAAACGGGGCAAATTATTGAAATCGGTGAAGTAGTGCTTAATAAAGCCTGTCGTGATGTGAAGGCATGGATCGACCAAGGATTATTTAATGGTCGTGTCGCTGTAAACCTATCAGCAAAGCAATTTAGCTTACCTGATTTAACAACTCGCATTGATGTGATTTTACAAAAGAATGAACTACCCTCTTACTTTTTAGAGCTCGAAATAACCGAAGGAACGGTAATGGACGATCCTAATGAAGCAATTTCAGTGATGCGTTCTCTTAGTGCTCGGGGTATACACTTAGCGATGGATGACTTTGGTACGGGTTACTCATCGTTGGCTTACTTAAAGCAGTTCCCACTCAATACTTTAAAAGTTGATAAAGCTTTTATAGACGACATGCAATCAGAACGAGGTCGTAACATGGTCGATTCCATCGTTACCATTGCACACAACCTTGACTTACATGTTGTTGCTGAAGGCGTTGAAAAAGCAGAGCAAATAGCCATGTTAGAGCAATTAAATTGCCAAACAGTACAAGGTTATTACTACTCAAAACCCTTGTCACAACCTGAGTTCACAGCCTTTTTGAAAAAACAGCGTAATAAATCAGCGCCCAGTTTATTAAGAAGCGTTGAAGTTTAAGGTCGCCAACTGCACGCTTGTAAACCGATATGACGTATCAATGCACGTCGATAATGTATATTAAACAAGCACCAAGCAATAGGGCCTAGCGCCCCACCTAAAAATACCCAACGTTTAACAGGCATGCCTTTTGAAACTGACTCTAAATACATTACAAAAATAAATACACAACTTACACAAACAAAAAACACAGTAGCCCCCACAGTTATAAGCGCGCAGTGTACATAACTTAAGCACCGGTGAAAACGTCAGGATATAAATAGCCACTATAAAGGCAGATTATATTCTTAAATATCAAACATAAACCTAATAAAAAATTGTATTATTTATATACAAAGCGGTCAAAATTGTTAAAATAGGAACGTGCATTGATGCACATAAGGAATAAACAAAAATGATTAGGAGACATCATGTCTGACAATACTGCAAACGTCTACGAGGCACCGGAAGCAAACCTTACAGAAAATAACGATGGTAGCAACAAACCCATTTTGAACTTTGACCGCTTCTCGGCGTGGGGCGTGTTCTTTTTAAGTATCATTACATTAGGTATCTACAGTGTGTACTGGCTTGTAAATAGAACAAACAAAGCAAACTCACTGGCGAAAAACCAAATAGCTCAAGGACTAATTTATGGCTATGTGGCGCTGTATGTGGTTAACCTTGTTTTATCAATAGCCGGTATTTTACCTGAGCTCGGCTTCATTGTGTCGCTAGCCTCATTTGTCGTAGCTATTATTTTAATTTTCTCACTGCGTACTTCACTCACAGAATTAATTAATGAAGGTAGCGCTGAGCCTGTAAAATTAAATGGTATTTTAACGTTCTTTTTCAACGTTATTTATTTCCAATACAAGATTAATGAAGCAATTGATAGACAGCAATAAGCTACTATGATTTCATAATGAAAAAGGCATTAATTTTTAATGCCTTTTTACTATGTATCCCGTTTAACATCCAAGTATGTATTAGTTACTTAACTGCATCATTATAAAGCACCTGAATGTTTCACATTCAAATATGTATTGAGCACATGAGGCAATAACTGCTCAGGGTTACAATCAATCGCAATCACCCCTTCTTTTCTCAGTTTCGCCATATTTTTCTTATGTGTATTTAATAAACTGAGTGCTGCGCAATAACTTGTTGCATCTTCGTACTTTTGAATTGGTTCTTTAAGCACTTCACTCACAGAGCGGTTATTTATGTTGATTAAAGCAACTAAATGATGCTTCTGTAATAGTTTTATCGCTGGCAGTAATTCATCAATACTTTGTTCGTCGAGTGTTGTAACGAGTAAAACTAAAGAACGCTTACTACGCTTGGCAATTAGCTGATTTACAGCAACCACATAATCACTGCTACTTTGGTCTGGGTAAAGATCATAAAAGTGGTTCATTACCCGCGACACATTTTGTGCTCCTTTTACACCAGGTAACCAACGCACGTTCTGATTAAAGCTTTGCATACTAAACCAATCGCCTTGCTTTAATACCGTGTGTGATAGTAACAATAATGCATTTAGCGCGTGGTCAAAGTGACTTCCCTCTTTAGCCTCTATAGCCATTTTCTTTGAAGCATCCAGCATAACAATGACATGCTGGTTTTGCTCTTCTTGGTATTCTCGGGATATTAATTTACGGCGTTTACTGGTTGCTTGCCAATCTATCTGCCTAACGCTATCACCTTGGCGATACTCTCTTAGTTGATGAAACTCAATTCCATCACCACGCTTTTTTGTTAGCTTAAGGCCATTAATTGGTTTATTTGTCACGCCGTTAAGATGTTGCTTAGACGTGACGCGGCTGAAGTCTGGGTATACTTTCAACTGCGTCTTGTGTGTTGCTAACCAATTTGATTGCCATAACCCAAACGCAGAAGTTATACGCAATTCAACCGCCGAAATATCTGCATCTCCTCGCTTATGAGCACGCATTGAATAGCTAAGCTCAGCTTGTTGGTTTGTCTCAAGTTCAATACTTTTTACCGCTTCAGCAAGCTCCAGTGCATTTGTTAAATGAATACTAATGTCAGCACGTAGAACCTGTTTTGCTTTATTTTTTAGTCGCAACTTTATTGGCTGCCAGCGATATAACGCCATATTTTGATTTGTTGAAAGCTCTACAGATACATTGTGCGCAAATCGCGAAAAGTAACAATCAACACAAGCAATCAGCAAAGGAATACAAAGCAGTAGCGTAATAAATAAGCTGCTAAGCTCAATCAAAGCAGATACCACCACTAAGAGGACAATAACACTCAGTATCTGTACTAGGCGTTTTGATGGTCTTAGCTTTATACGTTTCATGATCGTGGTGCTTCAACACTAGCAAGAATGGCACTAATCACTTCATCAAATGACACACCTTCAAGCTCAAGATCAGCAGATAAAATCAAACGATGGCGAAGTATATTAACTGACACTGATTTAACATCATCAGGGGTTACAAAGTCACGACCATTCATTAGCGCCATCACTTTTGCCGCTTTAATAATATTAATTGATGCTCGCAACCCTGCTCCATGTAAAACTCCCTGCCACGTTCTTGAACTACGCGTAATATCAACCGCATAATTTAAAATCTGTTCGTCCACTAATATATCTGCACAAAGCTGTTTAATTTGAGCAATTTGGGCAGCATTTAATACAGCTGGCAATTCATCAACGGTTGATTCATTCGAAACCACCTTGGTGTTTAGTTTTAGTAACTCCACTTCAGATTCGAACGAAGGAAACCCTAGCTCAATCTTCATCATGAAACGGTCAAGTTCTGCTTCAGGTAGCGGATACGTACCTTCTTGGTCAAGCGGGTTTTGCGTGGCAAGAACCATAAATGGCGAGTCGATTGACAGCGTGTCACCATCAATGGTTATTTGTTGTTCTTGCATCACTTCAAGTAACGCTGACTGAGTTTTTGCAGGTGCACGGTTTATTTCATCGGCCAATAATATGTTGGTGAAAGCAGGTCCCTTTTTAATATTAAATTCACCCGATTTCATATCATATAAACTGTGACCAACGACATCCGATGGCATTAAATCGGGTGTAAACTGAACCCGTGAAAAATCAACACTCAAGCTTTTAGCAAGTGCTCGTACCAACAAGGTTTTACCAAGCCCTGGTACACCTTCAAGTAACACATGTCCGCCGGCAAACAATACTGTTAATACGTCTTCTACAATGGCATCTTGGCCAACAAGAACACGCGCAATATTTTCTTTCACTTTTTTTACTGCGTTTGCCGCATCTACCAGGCTCAATGAGTGAGTATCTAGTTCCGTGCTCATAAGGCATTCCTTAATTGTTTATATCGTTTTATATAATCTGTTCGTTGTTCACGAGACTCGGGAAGTTCACTTGAAAGCAAGGTCTCGACTTGCTGTTTATCAAACTGAGTTAAACTGGCAATAATCTCAGCCTGTTTGTGTGCACTAAGCATTTTGAAGTTAGGGACTCGCGTCTCTACTTTTGCATTAAAATCTTTTTTTAGCGCCTCGAATAAACGCGCTTCATGACCATGTTCTGTGTAAAAATTTGCAATAGCTCGAATATGCTGATTAAAGCTTGTTTTGCTATCGACATCTGGCGCATATGCGCGGCCAATACGGCTAGTAATATGCCACACAGCAAATACCACTGTCAGTAATAAGCTAACCACAAACTGCCAGCTCCAATGCCACAACTTAGATAACCAATTTGGGTAACTTAAATACGGCACATACGTCACTTTACTGGCACCTTGAGTAAGCCAAACTAATAGGCTGCCATGATCTAGATGTCGTAACTTATAATTAGTAAAAGGGGCCAGTGATGGTAAAACGATAACACGGCCCGCACCAAATGGCAGATCGCACATTACAGTATCACCCGCTTGATTTTCTGTTTGCACGCCTTGGCAACTATCAATTTTAAAAGCTTGGCTAAGTTCGAGTTCTAATTGCGTTGTCTCATCAATTGTCAGTGTTGTATTTGAGCTGCCTTCTTCTAATAGCACAAAATTGAATTCAAACACATCATCGACGGTTGTAACATCAATCCCTAACTCTTGGAAAAAAATTGCGTTATCAATCCCTAGCTCATCGCGCTGTCGGTTAAGTACATACACTAAACGCCCACCGTCAGCGACCCACTGCACTAGCTGTTGATCAAGCTCATATGAGTTAGCAAGTACAGCCTCATCAACAACCAGCATAGTATTTGGGTCTATTGTTAATTGATTGGGGTTAGTTTGGCTGGCTAAACGTTTATCTTTGTGCCATTTCACATCATATGAAGCCAATAACCGTTGAGCCAGAGTGAAGCTGTCTTTTGCTACCTCTGGTTGAAAACCTATCTCTACTTCCTGTTTTTCCCATTTTACTGATGCCAACATTGACCCGAGTAAAGCAACGGTTAAAACCAGTAAACCAATCATAAAATACTTAAGTTTCATGGTTTAACTCCACAGGCAACGACATTTGCTTAATTTGCTCTGCAAGTTGTTCAAAGTCGATATTAGGTTTTCGATGTCCCCAAGCAACACTGACCCATGCTGAAAATAATGTGCCAAATACAGCTTGCCATTGCTCGGGCACGCTTGCATCAATTGCTTGTTTACACTCACGTTCAGTCATTGAACGATGAAGTTTTATCTCATACTGAACCTGTGCCCAGCGAAGTGAGTGATGTAATAAGTAACCAAGCGCTAACCGTAAGTTTCCTGAACGATAACTCTCAAGTGCAGCACTAATTAAATCAGCAGGAAGTTCGTCTTGTTTAATGTCAGTAAATAAAGACGGAATAACATGGTCTGACTTTTTTTGTGACTTTTCAGGCAATTTCAACCCTGTGAAAAAACCTTTATTCTTAACAAGATAATAAACAAGCCACAGTGCAAGTAATCCCACAAAGCCCCACACTAAATAGCTAAGCGTAAATCCAATTAACTCAAAAAAGTTACTCAGCCATGAAAAATCAAACGATGATGGACTTGCGTTGTCTTGTTCAAAATTAAAGTCAGGAACCCAAGTCGTTTTCTTTTCAATAACATCATCTTGATTGTAAAGTGTAATCACTTGTTCTTTAACAGCATCTTTATCAAGCTCCTCAGCAAAACTGGTTTGTGGCATCGCTGCCAAAAAGCTAAGTAAGCAAGCGCATATCAACGGCAAAGGCTGTGCAAAACGTGTTTTTATATTCTTAAAAGCAAGCTCAATGTCCCAACCTTCGAGCTCAACCCTGCGATGTAAATAGGCTAAAAACCCCCCTGTGACAAACAGTGGAGCTACTAGAGAAATACTTAATAAATAAAGTAAATTAAAGGCAATTTCTAGCCAAGCAGGAGAGTCTTGAAATTGATAGATAGATTCTTCAAGAGAAAATGAATTTGGGATCAATGCAATTGAAAAAGCCGAAAGTCCCATTAAAACAATAAACTCGAAATGTACGCAAAAAAGCATCCATAAGGTTTGCTTTGGCTTTGATGTTGCAAAAAGAACTTGCTTACGTTTTTGCTTTCGCTCTGCTGATAAGCGCTCTAATTGCTCCACCGGAGCCAAAAATGCACGATTAGGGCTGAGCCTGAATACGGTTAGATGCGCTAGCATATCCTTGAATTTAAGCTGCTTTATAACCAGTATGCTTGACTTAATAGAGGTTGGTTGACTAAACACAGCCTTCGACATGTAATCAAGTAAAGGGCGTTCAAATAATGGTTTTAATAGCCATACAGCAAATGCAGCGATTGACCAGCCAAGTAAAAACCCTAATATCAAAAATGTTGGTAAAGCTAAGCAGATATAAAGGCTAAACAAAGGTAAAAAGTGCTGCTTAGTTAATAATACAGTTAAATCAAAGTTTTCATAGGCGCTACGTTTACGCGGGTTAAAACTTAGCCTATTAAGCTCCATAACGCATCCCCTTGTATAGCCTATACAAAACAAACGCCCAACAAGCACTCCCTACACTATATTTAATTTCATTGGCTATATCACGTGGCGACCAAAAGGCCTCAATAAATGCCGCAAGCACAAGCATTAAAAACGCACCAACAATAAGAGGCAATGCTTTTTGGGCGGCCTGTTTAATTGCATAGCCGCGGGTAAAATGACCAGGATTTAATAATGCATAACCTATCTGACACCCTGCAGCAGAGGCAATAATAATGGCGGTTAATTCAAATGAACCATGGGTTATAACGAATGAGAAAAATGGCCCTTCAAAGCCAATATTAACGATGTGAGCGGCAATCGCACCAAAGTAAAA
Organism: Pseudoalteromonas sp. L21; assembly: GCF_021728035.1. Lineage (NCBI taxonomy): Bacteria > Pseudomonadati > Pseudomonadota > Gammaproteobacteria > Alteromonadales > Pseudoalteromonadaceae > Pseudoalteromonas > Pseudoalteromonas sp. L21. The sequence goes on from NZ_JAKKCV010000001.1 coordinate 407,934, forward strand.
GCTGTTAAATAGTAAGAAAAATGCAGCGCCAACACAAAACAATACCCCACCAGCAAACATTTGAAATGCAATGCCAATGTTATTGTAAATATAAACACCAAACATCATGAGATCTTGAGCTGCGCCACGCTCAGCTGTTTGTACACTGCCCCCGGGGTTATACATTTCTTCAATTTGCAGTACGGTGCTTTGCCCCAAAAATGTATATACCGCATCAGGGTCAAGCATCACCCAAATAAAAGCGATAAGTGCTAAGCCCCAAAATGCTAATAAGTTAATGCCCAGCATTATACGGTTCTCATAGAGGGCCCGAGGAAATGCAGTGCGGGCAACATGCCATATCTCAGAAAACTGATTGCTGCGAGATAAGTACAAGCGCTTTTGACCATACTGAACTAAACGATTAATTTGCTCAATAAGCACGGGGCTGTATTGGCGACTGCGGGCAATGGCTAAATCATTACACACCTTACGGTACATATTAGGAAAATAAACCGGCAAACTTTCTGATTCTGCAAGCTCGCAAAGCGCCTTAAATTCATTCCAACTCTGGCTATTCGATTTTACAAATTGCGTTTGCTTCATTGCACTGTCTCACTCTGCGCCTGTTCATTAGAGTTACTTAACTGACCTGAGTAAAAACGCGCATAACCGACTAACATACTTTGCGCTTCACTGGTCTCTAACTTAAATGGTTCCGCTAAAATAGCAGCGAGTTCACTGCGCCTCGCATCAGAAAGCTCATCACTGCGCTCTGCAAAAGCAAGCACTGCTAATTGTTCTTCCGTGCTTAAGCTCAATACTGGGATTTCAATATTGCCTTTCGGTAATTCAGGGCGTGCCTCTACTTCATCATCATAAATAACCATGGTGCCTGCAGCCCAATCACCAATGCGCTTAAATCGAGAGTTGAACATCATTACAACAAGCCCTAAAAAATAGCCAATAGGTAACATATCTGCTGGTCGTAATAGGTTTCGTACAACAATTTGTGAAAAACTGGCTGGTAGGCCATTATCTTGTACTACGCGGATCTTAAGACGCTTTTTCCCAGGAGTTTGACCATTTTTCATTTCAAAAAAAATGTTGTATCCCCAAGATGTTATAAAATAAATAATCAGAATAATGCCCTGTCCTGCATCACCTAAAAGGCTAAATACAAGTGATACAACGAACATAATAAGACTGCGAAATAAGAAATCGATGATGTAGGCATAGCTACGGGAGACAACACCTGCGGGTGTGATTGCAATATCAACCCCTTCAGGTAATTTAACGTATTCTCTGTTTTCCAATCCGTGGTTTAACATTTAATCTACTACTGCTTGTTATTATTGTTTTTGCTACCTAACCCGTATACATGATAGAAACAGCCACATAGCAATAATTTGAGCGCTTAATAATGCGCTTTTTCTGTCCCTTTTTCAATCTTTAAACAAAGTAATATTAAATGATTAATGAAAATACTACTTTATAGGTAAATAAAATGATAAAACCGATCTGCAATCGGTTTTATCAAACATAACCAGTTAGGACTACTTTTCAGCGCGACCCATAAACTTGTGTTCTGCGGTATTAATACGAATACGATCGCCTGTTGAAATATGCTCTGGCACTTGAATAGTAAGACCTGTACTCAAACGTGCTGGTTTTGAGCGAGCACTTGCTGAAGCGCCCTTAATTGAAGGGTCTGTTTCTTCAACAACAAGTTCTACACTTGAAGGTAAGTCAATCCCCACTGGTGAGCCATCGATCACTATAACATGTAGACCTTGCGTCTCTTCATTAACAAATAAAATCTCTTCGCTAATTGCTTCTTTGTTTAAGTTATAAGGCGTGTAGTCTTCATTATCCATGAAAACATACTCCTCACCATCAATGTAAGAGAACATCGCTTCACGACGAGTTAAATCAGCAAGTTTAAGCATATCGCTATCTTTAAATGTTTCGTCTACTTTGCCACCAGTAACAACATCATATAAACGCATGCGGTATAAACTACCACCAGCACGACCTTGCGGTACTGAACGTTGAATATCTTTTACTACTAAAACTTGGCCGTTATGCTCAATAGCGGCACCTTTTTTGACTTCACTAGCCTTAGGCATGGGTGTATTCCTATCGTTTTTTAATGACAGGAATTTACCACGTAATTACTATTGTTCAACAAAAATTTGCAGTTTTACTTTTGCTGATGTAATTGGTCTATTTTTCAGCGAATTATCGTAATAAATGTCTCAAACCGAATAAAAAGATGCTATCTTTATAGCAACGAAAAATGACTTCAAGGACTGGATCATGAATCAACATGCTGTACATGAATACTTAATGAAAAAGCCAGTGGTAATCCTCACTCAGCCATTTGGTCAAGACGTCGATGTTTATAAAGTAAATCATAAAATGTTTGCGACTCTCGCAGAGGGAAAAGAAGGCCAAACAAATGAAGATGGTGAACCTGTTTGGTGGCTTAACTTAAAATGCGATCCGGACGAAGCTCAAGCATTACGTGATATTTTTCCTTCTGTAATTCCTGGTTACCATATGAATAAACGGTTGTGGAATACAGTGATTTTAGATGGCACTATCCCACAAGGAGAAATTGAACGAATGATTGATAACTCGTTTGATTTGGTGGTTGCGAATATGCCTGAAAAAGACAGAAAAGCGATTGAGCTTCACCTATAATTCGACCGCACTGATCACACCCTGTGATCAGTGCAATTTAAATGAAAATGGTGATCGGTATACAAAACCCCACCAATAGCATAGGCATCTAACTGCTTATCAACTAGCTGAAAGCCACACTTCTCGAGTACTTTTTCTGAACCTATGTTGCCTTCAGTGACGACAGCTTTAAACTCCTTCACAGAATACTCAGCCTGAGCAAAATCAAGCACCGCCTTTAAAGACTCGGTGGCATAGCCACGACCATGAAAATTAGGCAGCAATAAGTAGCCAACTTCTTGAATATCAGGAACGGTTGATGAGGTAAAACCTGTCACACCCACCTCTTTACCTGTAGTCGTTTCAATAATAACTAAACACAATGGCGAGTTTGCATCTGGCTGCCAAGGCTTTAAACGTTCGTTAAACTTCGCACGTAGCTGCGCCTCTGAGGGCTTATCAAAGCATTTCTCAATAACCTCTGCATCATTGTGCAAAGTGTAAAACAGTGGCCAGTCATCAGCATTTAACAACCGTAAAGTTAATCGCGCAGTGGTGAGAGTCATGGTGATCAATCGCTAAGTAAATAAGTCTAGTTATAACAAACCTACTTAGCTAATTAAATACCACTTATGGCCAATACTGCAGCGTAAGCTGCTTTACAGCTACCAAGTATAAATCACTTTTCCTATCACGTTATCTTTAGGAACGAAGCCCCAAAAGCGGCTATCTGAGCTATTATCTCTAGAATCACCCATAACAAAGTAATGATCTTCAGGGATGATCCATTCCGCCTTTTCGCTGCCAGCTTGGTTGAAATAATGACTTATCTGTTCAGGGTGATTCTCATTTAGTAAAATTTGATAACGTTTACCATCATTTACCTCTTGCAGAACTTTAAGTCCACCTTCAGTTTGAGAAACAAGTGATTGCTCTAAAGGGATGAAGTCAGTGCAAATATCGGCTCTCTCATCACATGCTTTTTTCACGTAAACGGTTTTATTTCGATAAACAATTCTATCGCCAGCTACCCCTATTACGCGTTTCAGCCAAGTATAATCAGGGTTTTTCGGATACTGAAAAGCAACAACATCACCTCGACTCACTTTAGCTGACATGGGCGATCTTGAAATTTGATAGCCTAAGTACCGATAATTACCAAAACCTATTTTACTAACCAAAACTTGGCTCCCTTTATCTAACTGAGGTGCCATAGATGAAGCAGGTAAAGTGAAAGGCTCAAATGAAAAAATTCTCATTAAAATAAGAGCAGCAGAGACGGTAAGATAAATTAAAGTTACAGCCCACCAACTTGCGAACCAAGGCCGATTCTTATCTGCGTTATAGTGCTTCGTTATCCAAAAAGCATGGAGTGGACATATAATTATAAACACACTTGTTAGATAAATGCCTTGATACCAATCGGCCTCTCCCGCACTCGCTTGGATTTTAATGTCAAACAAGTAGCATAAGGCCGTTAAAGCAAGGTAAGTAAAAAACAACCTGAATTTGTTAACGTACAAAAATACAAATGGCTGAAATAACACGCCAAGAAGAATAGCGATAAAACCTTTAGGCTTCCATGAAGTAGACACTCTGACATCCTTGTTTAAATTAAGTCATTGAATTTATTTGTTTATATTAAATATAAAATCACAGTGATGCCATAAAATTTTTATATTTCTTTAAAGCAATACTCCTTTAAAGCAAAAAGCCCCGCTCAAAATGAGCAGGGCTTTTAAATTAACTAATTAATTTAAAGCATTAGCTTTTCGTCGTTTCTGTATCCACTTCTACTGAAGCTTGCTCGTCTTCAACCACTTCCTTGGTTACTTCAACCGGATCGACTTGTGCAGCTTCGGCAACTGCCGACTCTTCACTTTCTGCTTGGTAAAAACGACCACCCTTTTCAGCCATTGCTTTTAATGTATCGCAAGGAGTAAAAATTGGGTTGTAATTAGCGAATGTGGCCATTTCAGAAGTAACCTGTGCTGCGCCAAGTTTATCCATATAACTAAATGGACCGCCTAAGAAAGGAGGGAAACCTATACCAAAAATAGCACCAATATCACCGTCACGAGGACTTGCAATAATGCCATCATCTAAACAACGTACCGCTTCGTTCAGCATTTGTGCCACACAGCGTTTAGCAATTTCGCTCTTGTTTAAGCGAGGTGATGGCGTAACTCCCAGTAACTCGTATACTGACTCATCCACTTTTTTATCTTTTTTGTCATAAAGATAAAAGCCACGACCTGTTTTACGGCCTAAACGCTTAGAATCGATTAAGCGGTTAAAGGCATCGGGGGCTTTAAAACGCTCGCCCAATTCTTTTTCAAGGATGGGAGCAATTTTAGAGCCAATATCAATCCCTACTTCATCAAGTAATGCTAATGGGCCAACAGGAAAACCAAACTCAACTAAGGCTTGGTCAATCTTTTCAATTGGCTCACCTGCAAGCAGTAAATTAGCCGCTTCATTGACATAAGGCGCTAAGATACGGTTTACATAGAAACCAGCCATATCTTTAACCACAATCGGCGTTTTGCCTTGTTTACGGGCAAAGTTAACAACACGGGCTATGGTTTCTTCAGACGTACCGGCATGTGGAATAATCTCAACAAGTGGCATTTTCTCAACAGGTGAGAAGTAATGCAGACCAATTACATTTTCTGGGCGCGCTGCATCCGCAGCGATTTGTGCAATCGGTAATGACGAGGTATTACTTGCAAAAATCGTGTTGTCTTGGCATTCACGTTCAACATCAGCGACCATGCCTTGCTTAAGAGCTAAGTCTTCAAACACTGCCTCTATCACGATATCAATGTGTTTAAAACCACTGTAATCGGTGGTGCCGGTAATACGGTTCATGGTTTGTTGCAGCTCAGCTTTAGATAAAATACGGCGCTTTTGCTTTTTATCTAAAATTTTATAGCTGTAATTCATCGCATTGCTGATGCCCTTTTCAGCTACATCTTTGATGCGCACCGGAACACCCGCTTTCACAGCACTGACATGAGCGATACCCGCGCCCATCAAGCCACCGCCTAATACTGCCGCTTTAGCAATTGCTGGTGCATCATCGTTGCGCCATTCTTTTTTCATTTCAGTGGTTGCAAAGAAAATACCGCGCAATGCTTTTGACTCATCGCTCATAACTAGCGTGGCAAAGCCTTCAGCTTCAGTTTTATATGCTTTTAACTGATCAAGCTCAACACTTGCACGAACTGCTTTAATAATGGCCAAAGGCGCTGGGTAATGGCCACCGGTTTTCTTCAGCACATTTTCTTGTGCTTTTTTGAAAATAATATTGCGGCCAAATGGGTTCGACTCAAGTAATTGGCTTAAACGGTCAAGTTTTGGTTTAGTAGCCTTAGCCTTACCTTTTAATGCAAATTCTTTAGCAACGTCAAGTAATACACTGTACGGCACACAGTCGTTTACTAAGCCTGTTTTCTTCGCTTGCTTAGCACGCACTTGTTTACCTGTAAGCATCCATTCAAGTGCTTTTTGCAGGCCGACTAATTTAGGTAAACGTTGAGTACCGCCACCACCTGGTAATAAGCCTAACTGTACTTCAGGTAAGCCAAGCTTAGTGATATCACTGTCAGAACAAACACGGTAATCACAGGCTAGAGCAAACTCTAAGCCGCCACCCAATGCTGCACCATGAATGGCACTCACTGTTGGAAAAGGCAGTTTTTTCATATCAAAAAACGCTTCTTGGCACATTTCGCTCAGCGCTAATGCGTCTTCACGGCTAGTTGCGCTATCAAGCATTTTAATATCAGCACCGGCGATAAAGTTATCGCTTTTACCGCTAATAAACACCATGCCTTTGACCGCTTGTGCTTGTGCGTCTTTAAGTAAGGTTTTTAAATCTTCTGCAAAACTGCTACGCAGGGTGTTCATTTTCTCACCCGGCACATCAATAGTTACAACGGCTACGCCGTCATCAGCCACTGATAAACTAAATACTGAATCTGTCATTACGCACTCTCCAATACAAAGGCTGCACCTAAGCCACCCGCTGCACACGCAGTCGTTAGTGCTAGGCCGCCACCGCGACGATTAAGTTCATTCAAGCTTTGCGTGATCAGGCGCGCACCTGTTGCGGCAAATGGGTGGCCGTATGCTAGTGAGCCACCTAAGACATTGAACTTGTCCATGTTAATTTCGCCGATCGCTTTACTACGACCTAGCTTTTCTTGTGCAAATTTATCTGACGCAAACATCTTCATATTGGCAAGTGTTTGCGCTGCAAATGCTTCGTGCATTTCAATTAAATCTAAATCAGCTAATGTAATACCTGCTCTATCTAAAGCGATTGGCGTTGAGTGCGCCGGACCCATTAGCATGTCTTCATGAACACCGATTGCAGAAAACGCAAAGCTACGTACATAACCTAGAATGTTGTAACCCAGTGCTTTGGCTTTACTCTCGCTCATCATTAATACCGCAGCGGCACCATCTGTTAATGGTGTTGCGTTAGCTGCAGTAACTGAACCATGCTGACGGTCGAATACTGGTTTTAATTTCGCGTAGCCTTCAACCGTTGAGTTATGACGAATGTTATTGTCTTGCTCAATAAAGCTCTTGTAGGGTGCAACATGGGCAGTCATTACTTCATCTTTAAGTTTACCATCAGCCCATGCTTGGCTTGCAAGAGTGTGAGAACGATGAGCTAAGGCATCTTGATCTTCACGGCTAATACTATGCGTTTTCGCCATTTGCTCTGCCGTTTGACCCATAGATAAGCCAGTAGAGTACTCAGCTACTGCAGGTGGTACAGGGAGTAAATCTTTTAGGCGCAGTTTTGAGAAAATCTTCAAACGCTGGCCAAGTGTTCGCGCTTTGTTTAAATCAACCAAGCTGCCGGCTAATTTTTTGCTCACACCGATTGGTAATACAGATGATGAATCAGCGCCACCGGCGATACCCACTTGCACTGAACCTGCCATAATTGACTCAGCAACATTAGCAATTGCTTGGAAGCTTGTCGCACACGCACGTGATACAGAGTATGCATCTACTGAAACAGGCATACCTGTGCCTAACACAATCTCACGAGCAATATTAGGCGCTTCTGGCATTTGCACTACTTGACCAAATACAAGCTGATCGATTTCAGACTTATCAAAATTAAGACGCTCAAGCATCTCGTTTACAACCAGTTTACCCATATCAAGTGCTGGCACATGGTGGAATGCAGTCGCTTGTTTTGCAAACGGCGTTCGTAAGCCGCTAACGATGGCGATACGATCGCCCTTTGCTGTTTTAAGTATATTTTGCTCAGACATTTATGCTCTCCCGCTGACAGGTCTGACCTGTTTGTTTTTCCTGATTCTAAAACAACCCGAATACGAATGCCAATAGAGAAACGAAATTAGTTACCAACCATAGGCTTTTTTTAGCTTATTTACAAAAATAACGTGTATTTATATGGTAGGCTAAAAATCCTTAAAAAATAACGAACTATTTTAGGATTTTATGTCTAACACTTGTGTTGTAAGCTTTGAATCCTTATAACTTGTAAAAAGCGCCTAGTTCATAATAACGCTTAGCTAATTTATCAGCACTGAATAGGCTTATATCGGCGCATAACAAAAACAATTTTGACTCACGCTATTTAGGACAGTCTTTTTATTATGGCAGTTAACGCATTTTCACAATTAAAATCATACTTAGACACGCAAATTATCGGCCAACCTCAATTAACTCAAGCACTGTTAATCGCTATTTTGGCAGATGGCCATTTACTTGTTGAAGGTCCTCCTGGTCTTGCAAAGACACGTGCAGTGAATGCGTTAGCAAAAGGCGTAGAAGGTAGCTTCCAACGAGTACAATTTACTCCTGACTTACTCCCTGCGGATGTCACTGGCACCGACATTTACCGTCAGCAAACCAGTGAATTTGTATTTGAAAAAGGCCCGTTATTTCATAACCTAATTTTGGCTGACGAAATTAACCGTGCCCCTGCAAAAGTACAATCTGCTTTATTAGAGGCTATGGCTGAGCGCCAAGTAACGGTTGGTAAAAACACTTATCCACTGTCTGAGCTATTTATGGTTATGGCAACCCAAAATCCGCTAGAACAAGAAGGGACCTACCCCCTTCCTGAAGCACAGCTTGACCGCTTCTTATTGCATCTAAGTATTGATTACCCAGGGGCAGAACACGAGCTTGATATTCTTCGCCTGACCCGTGGTGAAGCAATATCTGATAAACAAGCTGAAACACAGCAAATTAGTCAAAGTGATCTTTTCGCGGCACGAAAGTCAATTTTGGGTTTGTACCTTGCTGAGCCACTTGAAAAATATTTAGTGCAGCTAATCATTGCGACCCGCGAAGCTTCAGAACTGGATGAGCAGCTTGGTCGCTGGATTGAATACGGTGCCAGCCCGCGTGCAACCATTGCCCTTGACAAATGTGCTAGAGCTCATGCTTGGCTTGAAGGTCGTGACTTTGTTGCCCCTGACGATATTCAAGCGGTACTGCATAATGTATTACGCCATCGTATTATTTTAAGCTATGAAGCCCAAGCAGACGGCATCAGCAAGGATGATGTGATCACGCGTATTTTAGAACTGGTTGCAGTACCATAAGTTATGTCAGGTCAATTAGATATAGCTACTTGGTTGCATGAAAGCCATAGCCAAGGTGTTAATTTATCACTCAAAGAGTTGATGTATTACAAAGCCAAAGCGCGCTTACTTGAACTAGCACCTAAAGTAAAAATCAAAAACAGCTTAGCTGGGCAATACCTTGCGCCGCATAAAGGGCGAGGCATGGAGTTTGCTGAGGTACGCCATTACCAAACTGGTGATGACATTCGCTCAATCGATTGGCGAGTCACCGCTCGCACAGGCGAAACTCACACAAAACTGTTTCAAGAAGAGAAAGAGCGCCCCGTTTTTGTGTTCACCGACTTTTCAAACTCCATGTTGTTTGGCTCAAAGTTATTGTTAAAGTCAGTGCAAGCAGCACATATCAGCGCCTTGGTTGCATGGTCAGCTTGTCAGCGTGGTGACCGAATTGGTGGTTTGGTGTTTAACCAACACAGTCATCATGAACTAAAACCTACATCGCGGGAAAAAGCTGTATTAAAGCTTTGCCATAACTTATGTGACATTCATAGTCAGGCGTTAGCTAATGTTGATAAAAGCACGACCAGTTTATTTAGTGAGAACCTCAAGCGTCTTAACCATTTAGCTAAACCCGGTAGCTTAGTTTATATCGTTTCAGATTTTAGCGCACTAGACGAAGCTAGCTTTAAACAACTTGAAATACTAAGCCGTCACTGCGAGTTAATTGGTTGCCACGTTAGCGACCCATTCGAACATCAACTTCCTGCATTTAAGCAAACAGTGACTGTATCTGCTAATGGGCAAGATCTTGCTCTGCCGTTAATGGATAAGCAATTTCGGGAACGTTTTGCTAAGTCAGCACAAGAGTCATTCGCTGTTAGGCTAAAACGCTTACAAAAATCTGGACTTAGTTTAATTTCATTCAGTGCAGCCACCCCGCTTGAGCTGCAATTAGTGAGAAAGTAATAATGCAAACAAATCCGCTCGATGGCTTACATGATGTCATTGCACCTTCAGAGGTCGCATGGTGGCCACTGGCTCCTATTTGGTGGCTAATTATTGTATTTTTAGTTGCACTACTAGTAGTTGGTTTAGTGCTGCTATATAAAAACCTGCAATTCAAGAAAGCCAAAAAGCAAGCGATTAAAATGAGTCAAAATGTGGCTAAAGATGATGCACAAGCGTTGCATATTATTCTTAAGCGCTTAACACGTCATTACTATAATAGTCAGCTTGCTTCGCAGCCTTTGGCACAATGGTCAGAGAGTTTATCTAAGCTTTGTGGTGACACTTTTAGCTACGATGAGCTCATGCCACTTTACCAACAGCAAAATAATAATGCAGAGCTTGCGGCTAAATTACGCAACGCCATTCACAATTTTAAACTCAAGGAGCCTATCAATGTTTGAGTTTAGTTGGCCTTGGTTCTTTGTGCTTTTACCTTTGCCTTGGTTAGTCAGTCGCTTCATGCCTTCAAAACAGCAAGGTCAGTTACGTCTACGTATTCCAAGCTTTGCTAAGCTTGGGCTTAACAACCAAGCCGTGCAACAACATAGTCGCAAAGTGTCATTGCTTGAATGGGCGGTATGGGTAGCATTGGTGATTGCGGTTGCAAACCCAACATGGCTTGATGAACCAATTACTTTACCCAATGAAGGCCGTGACATTATGCTGGCAGTGGACTTATCAGGCTCAATGACTGAGCAAGATATGGCTTATCAAGGCCAATATGTCGACAGACTAACCATGGTTAAAGCCGTATTAGGTGACTTTATTGAACAACGTCAAGGCGATCGCCTTGGTCTGATTTTATTTGGTGATACCGCATTTTTACAAACACCGCTTACGCGTGATGTTAAAACCGTAAGCCAAATGCTTGGTGAAGCACAAATTGGCCTTGTAGGCCGCGCAACAGCCATCGGTGATGCCTTAGGTTTATCTGTAAAGCGTTTTGCTAACAAAGATGAAAGCAATCGAATCGTCGTGCTTTTAACTGATGGACAAAACACTGCAGGTAACCTCAATCCTGAAGATGCACTACTGTTAGCTCGCGAGGAAGGCATAAAAGTATATACCATTGGTGTAGGCTCAGATAACCCACGTGGTTTTAGTCTATTTAATATGGGCGGTATGAGTGGTGGCAACCTTGATGAAAGCTTGCTAAAACGCATCGCTGAACAAACCGGTGGCTTATACTTTAGAGCAAAAGATGTGGCTGGTTTGCAGCAGATTTATCAAGAACTCGATAAGCTCGAACCTGTTAGTAGTGATGAGCAGACTTTTCGCCCTCAAATTTCATTGTTTTATATTCCGCTATTGGCAGCACTTGGTTTAATTGTTCTTGCTGTATTCATTAGCTTTACTCGCCAACTTAAGCAGGAGAAGTAATATGGATTTCGAATTTATTCGCCCTGCCCTACTTTGGTTATTAATACCTGCGGTCATTATTTTTAGTGTGTTATTGGTGCGTAATAAAAAGAACACACCGGCAGCGTTAATTGCCCCACATTTAGCGCAATTTGTTATGAGCGACAATCATAAAAAACAAAGTCAGCCACTTTGGTTAGTTGCTCTATTTACGATTCTCGCTATCGTGTTTAGTGCAGGACCAAGCTTTGAGAAGAAACAAGTCCCTGTGTTTCAAGCAAAAAACGCCCGCGTTATTGTTATGGATATGTCGTATTCCATGTTCAGTACAGATATTGCGCCAAGTCGTTTAGTACAAGCACGTTTTAAAGCCCTTGATATGATTGAGCTATTTAAAGAAGGTGATACAGCATTAGTCGCCTATGCAGGTTCGGCCTTTACCATTTCACCATTAACAAACGATGCCAGCACATTAGCGAATCTCATTCCAAGCCTCAGCCCTGAAATCATGCCTAGTAAAGGCTCTAATGTAATCGAAGGACTTGAAAAAGCGAACGAGTTGCTCAGTCAGGCGGGTTACTTAGAAGGTGATATCATTCTAGTCACCGACGGTATTGATAGCCTAGATCAAGAAGATATTAGTCGTTTTACGGATCAGTCACATTATCGCTTAAATGTTTACGGGGTTGGCACTGAACAAGGTGCACCTATTAAGTTACCTGAAGGTGGCTTTTTGAAAGATATGCAGGGGCAGATTGTGATTCCAACGCTGAATATCAGTCGTTTAAGCGCGCTTGCACGTAATAGTGGTGGCAAATTTGCACTTTATCAGACCAACAATCAAGATATTCAAACCTTTGCACCCAGTGCAAATGCTGAAATACTTAAAGATGAAAAACAAAGTCAAACACTCTGGCGTGTAGATGCGGGTATTTATGGACTCCTGATCTTAATGCCACTGGCACTCTTTTTAATTCGTCGTAGCAGCCTAGTGCTTGGCTTTATGTTCGTTATGCTATTACCGCAGCAACAGGTGTATGCCGCTGAGCTACCAGCAGTGTTCAAGAACCAAGATCAACGCGCACTCGATGCTTATCAGCAAAAGCAATTTGAACAAGCCGCCCAAGCTGAGAACTCTCAACTAAAAGGTGCTGCACTTTACCAACAAGGTAATTACCAAGCTGCAATGGATGCGTTTAGTGAAGATAAATCTGCTACGGGCTTATATAACTACGGCAATGCCCTTGCAAAAGCGGGTGAGCTTGAACAAGCTATAAATGCTTACGAGCAAGCACAACAGCTTAGAGATAACTTCACTGAAGCAAAAGAAAACCAAGCTCTGGTTGAAAAGTTGTTGAATCAGCAACAGCAACAGCAACAAGAAGATCAGCAGCAAAATAACGATCAACAAAACGAAGATAGTCAACAAGACAACCAGCAAAAGCAACAAGGCGATAATTCAGAGCAAGGCGAAAACTCTGAACAAACTGAGCAACAAGATGACCAACAGCCATCAGAGCAAGGTGAGCAGTCAGATCAAAAGGGTGAACAGAGCGAGTCTAATAAAGATCAGCAAAATCAGCCAGAAATGGAGTCTGAATCAGAGCAATCATCACAATCTGATGAACAAAAGCCTGAGCAATCTAATGAGCAAAAAGAGGCTCAACCTGAGCCTATGCAAAGTGATGAACAAGCCAAGCAGCAAGCTGAGCAGCAAGCGATGCAAGCACAAGCAGCCGAACTAACCAATGAAGAAAAAGAGAAAGCACAACAACTGAATCAGCTGTTGCGCAAAGTCCCCGATGATCCTGCAATCTTATTAAGAAATAAAATGCAGCTAGAAGCACAAAAACGAACCTATCAACGTCGTCCACGAGGAGCCGAAAAATCATGGTAATGCGATTATTATGTTGTTTATTGTTAATCGCGGCAGCGCCGCTATGGGCCGCCAGCCAACTGCAGGCAAGTGTTGATAAAAACCCAGTACTTGCTGGCGAGTTTTTTATTTTAACGATCTCCGTAGATGATAGTGTCAAAAGCGAGCAGCCTGATACCTCTGTACTATTAAAAGACTTTGTTGTAGGCCCCACCAGCGTAAGCTCTCGAACCAATATCGTAAATGGTGAGATCAGTAAACAAACTAATTGGTCTGTAAAACTAATGACGCGTAAAGAAGGTACTTACACTATCCCCGCCTTTACAGTTGCAGGCGTAAGTTCAAAACCAATTGAGTTAGAAGTGTCTAAGCGCAGTCAAAACGCTGAGCAAAATAAAGATGCATTTATAAAAACGAGTGTAAAATCAGATAGCTTGTATGTCCAAGAGGCCGGTGTATATACCGTTAAACTTTACTTAGATAACAATAAAGAGCTACTTGATGGAAACCTAAGTACTCCTCAAATGGATGATGCTCAACTCAATGCTATTGGTAAACAGTCAGAAAGCTATGAATTAATCGATGGTAAGCGTTATCTCGTTATTACCCGAGAATATTTACTACAACCACAAAAAAGTGGTCAACACACAATTACTGCGCCAGTATTTAATGGCCGTATTAGGCAGAACTATCGTCAGATGGAAATATCGGCAATGGGTGAAGACCTTGAGCTTGACATTAAACCTATTCCAGAAAATTACCAAGGTGCATGGTTACCAAGTGAACTAGTAAACTTAGATGAGCAGTGGCAACCAAAAGACGATACTGTTGAAGTGGGCACACCAATCACACGTACAATCACTTTAACAGCGCTCGGTGTAACCAAAGAGCAATTGCCAGATATTGAGATGCCGCAAGTACAAGGTTTTAGAAGCTATCCTGATGAAAAAGAGACAAATCATTTAGTTAGAGATGGACGTGTTATCTCTCAACAAACAGCCTCGTATGCGCTGCTACCCCAGACACCAGGTACGTTTACATTACCAGAAGTCAAGCTGCCATGGTTTAATACAAAAATTAATCGAATAAGTTACGCAACGATCCCTGCACGTACTATCACAGTGATACCTAGCACTAATGCACTTACACCTAATACCAATAATGCAACAGCAAACACCAGCCAAGAGCTAACAGGTGAAATTCCCGCTGTTCGTACTATTACTGAAGTAACTCAGCCTATTTGGCTTATAATTGTTGCGGCAGGCGGATACCTTTTATGGATTGCAACACTCGTGTTCTTCTTAAGAAAACGACCTGTTAGCGACTATTCCAATAAAAATGAAGTTAACAGTGAAGTGTCTTCGGTTTCTTTATCTGAGCTAAAGAAATATGCAAAGACGAAAGACTATTCAGCATTTTATTTAGCCCTTTCACGTTACGCCAAACATGAAACAGGGCAAACACATAACGCGATTGATACGCTCATGGGCACAAGATCAAGCTCTAAACTAAACGAAGAAATTGCTAAATTGCGTGCAAAACTCTATAGTTCAAGTGATGAGCAGCCTGATTTAGCAATCATCATTAATGGTTTAGCCCAAACAAAAAGCGCTCAATCATTTGATAAAGATCAGGGGCTAAAAAAACTTTACGATTAATAATAACTAAACAATACACATCATGCGGCTAGCAGCGATTAGCCGCATTGAAAAAAATAATAAATCCAGAAAGTTTTTTCCTTAAGGGCGGGTCTAGATAACTATGACGGAAAAACAAAAGCGATATGAAGAGCTCGTTCATATCTACCACAGTGAGCTTTATCGCTTTGCATATTGGTTATGCCGTGATCAAACTATTGCTGAAGATTTAGTGCAGGAAACCTTCCTGAGGGCTTGGCGTGCCTTGGATTCACTCCAAGATCAACAGGCTGCTAAACCTTGGCTACTAACGATATTACGTCGCGAAAATGCGCGACGTTTTGAAAGAAAGCAATTTGATTACGCTGACGTTGAAAACGATACCTTAGTGGATGATAAAAGCACATCCCTTGATGCTGAAATGGAACAAACAGTGATTCAACGACAAATTGGAAAGTTAGCAGACGAATATCGAGAGCCTCTGCTTTTGCAAGTAGTAATGGGCTGTTCTGGTGATGAAATCGCTAAGATTCTCGATTTAAACAAAAATACCGTTATGACACGATTATTTCGTGCCAGAAACCAGCTTAAAGAGGCTTTAAGCAGTGATGATGACCAACTTAGAGGAGCATCAAAATAATGGATGAACTCGAGTTTCGCCGCCGCATCCTCGCCGAGCCAAGCACTATTGATAAGGAACTTGAAGCGTTTGCCGAGCAGGACGATGATAAACAAGCATTTATTGACGATGTTCGTGCATTTGACGACGAACTAAACGCTGCTTTAAATGTACCTGTGCCAGACGATTTAGCTGCGCGCATTATTGAACAGACCTATGTATCTGAAGAGCATGTTGAACAGCAACAAAATGATAATGTTGTTGAAGCTAAATCACGCTTTGCATTTAATCGCTTTTATTTAGCGGCTGCAGCATCATTCTTAGTTGCTATAAGCGTGTTTTTTGTTACTACAAAACAGCATTCATTATATAGTGTTGGAGAGCATGCTTTAGCACACTTATACTATGAAATTGGATCTTTAGATAAACATAAAGCAATTGACTTAGAGTACGTTAATGAAAAATTTGCCACCATTGGCGGCCACTTAGATGAGCTTCCAGGCAAAGTCACGTACTTGATGTTTTGTGATTTTAAAGGTCAAAAAGGATTGCACTTGGTATTTGAGTCTGACTTTGGCCCAATGACCGTATTTATTGTACCTTCAGAGGAGCAGCCTTTTGGCTCTGGTTCTGATGACTTTAGCGATGAGCGTTTTGCAGGCCACATAAGTCGTGGAGAAAAAGCCGATACAATTTTAATCGCTAGCATAGGTGCACCATTAGAGCGTTACAATAATATGGTGACCAGTGCTATACGCTGGCTTCATTAGGTGAGTTAAAATAGCAGATACAAAAAAACCGCATCATATCAAAATGATGCGGTTTTTTTATTACTATACAGCTGGTTACTTACAAACGTCTGCTACTGCATTTGCAAAGTAGTCAATGTTTGCATCGCTGATACCAGCAACGTTTACACGACTAGAGCCAACAATGTAGATAGAGTAGTCTTTTTGTAAGCGCTCGATTTGCTCTTTATTAATACCTAGGAATGAGAACATACCATTTTGACGGTCAATAAATGAGAAGTCTTGCTCAATGCCTTTCGCTGCTAAGCTTTCTTTGATTAGAGTACGTAAGCCATTAATACGACTACGCATTTCATCAAGCTCGTCATGCCACATTTGCGTAAGCTCAGCGCTACCTAAAATAGTGCTAACTATATCAGCGCCGTGTGCTGGCGGCATTGAATAGATACTACGTACAACACTTAACAATACAGAGTTAGAGATATCTGCAGTTGCGGCGTCTTTAGCAATGATTGAACATGCGCCGATACGCTCACGGTATAAACCAAAGTTTTTCGAACAAGAAGAACAAATGATCAGCTCATCAACCGCTGCTGCTAATTTACGAAGACCCGCAGCGTCTTCTTCTAAGCTTGAACCAAAACCTTGGTATGCAATATCAACCAGTGGTGTAAAACCAACTTCAACTGCAAGATCTGCCACTGTGCTCCATTGCTCAGCATTTAAATCCATACCACTCGGGTTATGACAACATGCGTGGAACAACACAACATCACCTTTAGGCACTTGCTTAAGCGCGCTTAGCATGTCATCAAATAAAAGATCTTTATTTTCGTAATCGTAGTAAGGGTATTCTTTTACTGTTAAACCAGCCGCTTCAAATAAGCTGATGTGGTTTGCCCACGTTGGTGTTGTAACCCATACAGTTGCATCTTTGTTGCAACGCTTAATAAATTCGGCTGCAACACGAAGTGCACCTGTACCACCTGGTGCTTGTGCTGTGCGAACACGGTTTGCTAATAACGCAGGATGCTCACCCAGTAATAAGTTTTCCATTTTTTGGCAGTAATCTAAGTTACCCGCCAAGCCAATGTACGATTTACTGGTTTCGTTTTCTAAACGAAACGCTTCCGCTTTTTTAACCGCTTTAAGAACTGGCGTATTGCCTTGCTCATCCTTATAAACACCTACACCCAAATCAATTTTCTTTGGGTTTGTATCTTGTTTAAAGGCCGCCATTAGGCCAAGAATAGGATCTGTTGGTAATGGTTTTAATTCTGAGAACATTGACTATCTCTTTTATATAGGGGGTTAGCGTTGCCACTAGCTTAACATAAAAACCGAGCCTGATTACTAGTAAAATTAGACCAATAGTTGAGGAATTTTAATACAACAAGCTGCAAGTAAAGCAAGGGTTTGCTGATCAAAGAAATCATTACTAAATGCTTCTGCATCAATAATGCCTAAACAGGTATTTTCACTAGATAAAATTGGTAAACACGTTTCGGCTTTTACTTTAGGATCGCACGTATAATATTCACCACCTTGCGCTAAATAATCTGCAACATTATTAATCACACGACCTTTTTTAGATAAAGCAACTTGAACATTGTTACTGCCTTTTGCAAAATCTTCAGTGAGCGGAAACAATGGGCGACTTGGTGCGCCGTGGTAAACGAGTTTTAATAGCTGAGCACCTTCGTCAGTGTCGGTTGATTGATAAATACCAAACCAATCCACTTGCGTTTGTTGGACAACATAATCGATGATTTGCTGAAGCCTTGCTAACTTTTCAGTATTTGTAGCATCATCAGCAATATAGTCGTTTAATTTAAACGGTTCATCTTGCAAGTAACCAAACAAACTACACGCCCCACCCTCCCCAAGCTCAGGAATTTGGTACTGCCAACGTACTTCAGGTAACTGTGACTGTGCAAGATATTGCTCTAGGTTTGATAATTGCTCTGCCACTAAAGTCTCTGATAAATCAAGCTGAGCGACAGATAAGTATGTAGAAATCATTTAGCCATCCAAACATCTATAATGCTAGAGAGGATAACATGGGCTTTCAATCAGAGCCAGCACTGTTTATGGATAATTGGTAACAAATTTCAACTTGGTTTCCAGACGCATTAAAAGCTACATTTGACGCTACTTCACTCAGTAAAGACAACCCACGGCCATGCTCTCGTTGCAGGTTATGCTGGCCGTCACTTTTATTCGCAAAACCATTGCCAGAGTCGCAAATAGTGAAATAAAGAGCCAGGGTATCTGGGCAATAACGAATATCAATAATAATAAGTGCATCAGTCAGTTTTTCTAATGCCTGCTCACGTTCTTGGTAATAAATTAAAAAGCCGTCATCTTGATTTTTTATCTCAGAATCGAGCCCTAATACGCCGTGATCAAGCGCATTATTGTAAGCCTCGGAGAGGATTAAAAAGATATTCGCACGGTGCGCATTCAAACCCGCTACTTTAGATATTACATCGACCACTTCTAGAACGGGATCTGTACTTTTTATTTGTTTTGAATTTAAACTCAGTGAAAAATTAAAGGGTAAAGGTGAAAAAGGCTCAATCTCTTGCTCAGGCTCTGGCGCCGGTAAACAGTTTAATAGCACTAAACTTAAATCATCTTGCTGTTCATGACCTTGGGAAAACTGGTTTACAATTTCTATTAGCTCCTGAGTATTAATATTTTCTTTTGAACTTAATGCTTCAATGAACTGATGCTCACCAAAAAACTCATCATGTAAGTTAACGGTCTCTATTATGCCATCGGTTGCCATTACAAGCCGCATTGTTTCGTTGACTTCTATATGGATGAGACCCCGCTCAAATTCATCTTCTTCTAAAATTCCTAATGCCATGTGTTGGGACTCTAATGTGCGTAATATTTGACCTTGCTGATCAATTACATAGGTATCAGGTAGCCCGCCTAACCATGCTGACAAGCTTTTTCCTGAATTACTTAACTCAATAATAGTAGCCGCACAAAACATGTGACCAGGTAATAAGTTACTCAATACGGCATTTATTTCCGCTGCAATGTCGCTAACCGACATGCCTTTGTTAACCATGGTATAAAACACCCGAGAAACAGGTAACGCCCCCACAGCAGCCGCTAGGCCATGCCCCGTAAAATCACCCAACATACAATACAGACTACCAATAGGGCTTTGCGCAACAAGGAACATGTCGCCATTAAACATAGCCGCTGGAGATAAATGAAAATCTAAATGCTGCGTAAATGTATATTGATTTTCTAACGCGTTATTGAAGATATGCTCGACTATCTCATGCTCACGTTCAACTTGATTCTGATGATATTCTAACTGTAGGTTTTGCTCTCGTGCTTTTTGACTTAAATTTCTTATACGGCAGTGGGCTTTAATTTTAGCGTTAAGAATAACCTCTTGAAATGGCTTATGGAGAAAGTCGTCTCCACCTACAGCAAGGCACCTCTCAAAGCTTTCTTCATTTTCAAGCGAGGTGATAAAAATAATGGGTAGGTAAACTTGGCTAAAACGCTCTTTAATAATAGCTGCGGTTTCAAAACCATCCATAACAGGCATAACAACGTCTAGGAGCACAATATCAATAGTGTGCTTTTCGAGTATTTGCAGCGCAACAAGGCCGTTCTCAGCAGTATGAACTTGATAACCTTGATGCTCCAACATAACGGTTAAGAGTCGACGATTTAAAGCAAGATCATCTACCACTAGAATATTAAGCATCAATCAATATCAAACTTTTTATCAAAACGAGAGATTTGCAGGATTTTCTTTAGCTGTGGTTGGCAATTACTAATTTGGATATTATCCACTTTACCGGTAAGGTTTTTCTTCATATTAAGAAGCATACCAAGTGCCGAGCTATCCATATAATCTGTTTCTCTCAGATCAATAACCACTTTATTGATATTATCATTTAGGTCAGCGTAAGCCTGACGAAAAGATTGAACCAGATTAAAATCAAATTTTCCTTTGATTTGTACGGTTAAGATAGCGCCATCAGCAGAGGTGCTGCGCGTCAAACTCATAATAAACTCCTATTAATCAAATCTCTCCGAAGACTAATCTAAATATAACTGCTTAGGAGAAATAAGCCAAAAATTAAAACACTTAGAGGGAAATTTGTTATGATTTACAGCATACAAGCTTCATTTAAAGTGAGATCTAAAATGAGTGATAATAATCTAGTATATTCAACCGCTACAGGCCGTATTGAACAGCCTAAAGAGGAAAAATCAATCCAAGGTAAAATCTTTAAAGATGGTTTTTTACGAATTGAACGTCAAACAAAAGGCCGTAAAGGCAAAGGTGTCATGTTAGTGGTTGGCATTGATAGCCAAGAGCATGACCTGAAAAGGCTTGCTAAGACAATTAAAAGTAAGATGGGCCAAGGCGGTGCTGTGAAAGATGGCATTATTGAGGTGCAAGGCGATGATAGAGAAAAGCTCAAAGCGATTCTTGAAGGCCTTAAGTTCAAGGTGAAAATTGCAGGGGGCTAAAAATGCCCCTTTTTATTTTATCTGAATAGGCTTTAACGAGATTAGTCAGGCTCAAATCAAATCTAGCATCGCAAATGTGCCATTAAGAGCATTAAAGCATTCCCGAGTAAATTAGTAAGATTTTAAAGAGAAAGCATTACAGTGCCCAACTTTTTAAAACGCCTTGCTAGGTATTCTTAAATCTTTTTAACTGTTTAACACCTAAGAATGTACCAATTGGGAAAAACAGTAACCATAAGAAGGCCAAATATTTGCAACACTTTCTAAATGACTTAGATGTATTAGCTTTATCTAAAAGCCAAATACTAAGCAATAAGCCAATTAGAGCTGGGACAACTTGAATCAGAGAAATAACGACACCTGATGAAATGTGACTAGCTATTAATTTGGGATCGTTTGTAGGTAGCTCTACATAAGCTAAATAGTAACTAGATAAAAGGTTAAAAATCGATAAAAACAAAAAACACTGTAAAATAACGCTTATGAATTTTAAAAGATTAATCAAATCTCAAATTTTCCTTGAATATCTAGCAATTTAACAGTGCGTAACTTACCCATTTTCCTGAATATCAGATAAAGTTACTAAAAACTGAGTATAACAAAATCGCTTTACCTGATAAGTTTTAACACTGCTCTTCACAGATAGCCGCCAGCCAGATGAAGTCCTAACTAAATTTACCAAAAGAGCAGATAAAATATGAGCTACTATATTTTATCTGTTTGTTCTAAACGCTCAAACAACGCAGGTAAATCAGCCTCGCTAACTGGTGGGCTGTAGTAGTAACCTTGTACAATATAACAGTTATTGTTTTGTAGAAACTCAATCTGTTCAATCGTCTCAACACCCTCTGCTACCACATTGAGTTTAAGCTTTTGTGCCATTGCAATAATCGCTGCTGTAATTTCCATATCATTTGAGTCATCAGGAATATCTTTTACAAACGAGCGATCCACTTTCAAAATATCAACAGGGAAGCGTTTCAAATAGCTGAGTGAGGAGTAGCCTGTCCCAAAATCATCAATAGAGATTGATACACCCAATGCCTTTAACTGATGTAATTGTAATATGGCGGCTTCAACATGCCCCATTAACATGCTCTCAGTTAACTCTAAATGTAAGCGTTTGGGTTCAACACCTGTTTGTTTGATGATTTTATCTAAGGTAAGTACTAGGTTAGCGTCTTTAAATTGGCGCGCCGAGAGATTTATTGAAATGTTATTCTTTAAATTTTTTCTTTCTAGCCGTGCAGCAAATTCACACGCTTCTTGTAATACCCACGCCCCTAGTTCAACAATAAGCCCTGTTGCTTCAGCAATCGGAATAAACTTTGTTGGAGGGATCATTCCCTCAGTTGGGTGGAACCATCTAATCAACGCTTCGTAACCAACAACATGTTGATTTCGACTATCGACTTGTGGCTGATAATAAATAACAAATTGCTTGTCGCGAATGCCTGTGCGTAGCTCATTTTCGATGAATAAACGTTCATTGGCAGCGGCATTTAGCTCTTGGCTATAAAAGTGATAGGTGTTTCTGCCTTTGGCTTTTGCTTCATACATTGCAAGGTCTGCATGCTTTAACAGCTGATCTTCCTCTTGGCTGTCAAAAGGCGCCATCGTGATGCCTATACTACCACTAATGATCACTTCATTATTGCCGAGTTTAATTGGCTCATTCAGTGTCTTTTGAATCGTATTAGCCACTTCCATAGCATGAGTTTGGTGTTCTATACCACTTAATAGGACCGCGAATTCATCACCACCAAGGCGAGCAATGGTATCTTCGGTGCGCAAACGTTTTTTCAAACGGTTTGCTACTTCTACTAATAATTGATCGCCCGCATCATGGCCAAGTGTATCGTTAATACGTTTAAATTCATCTAAGTCAAAATAGAATAAGGCAAACGCATAATGACCACGCTCTGCAAGTGCCATCGACTTGCGTAACTGCATTCTAAAAAATGTACGATTAGCAAGGCCGGTGAGCGTATCAAAATATGCCAGCTGCTCCATTTTTCGCTGACTCTCTTTTACAAACGATATATCTTGTGCTGAGGCAACATAGCTGGTGATTTCTCCTGCATCTTCACGAATAGGCGAAATACTTAGCGACACCCACACTGACTGACGTTCATTTCCTTGCAGTAATGTGTCACCACGCCAATAATTACGACTTCGAAGATCAACATCAATATCATCGACTAAAATGGCCATTTCCTGCGAAATAATACTTAAAAGTGATGACCCCATAAAATGACGTTCTTCAAATCCAGTCATTTCAACCATCTTGGGGTTAACATATTCAATCTCAAAGTTTTGATTGGTAATAACCACACCGGTTCCAGAGAATGCCACCGCTTTTGACAGTCTATTTGCAGCTTTCTCTGCTATCTCTTTTTCACTTATGCGCTGGTTTAATCCATCAATCAGCTTTCTAATTTCAATAGCCATGTCTCTAAAAGAGCCATTTAGCGTACCAATTTCATCTTTGTTTGCTTTTGGAAACTCAGTTTGTAGCTGACCTTTGCCAAAACTTACGACCGCATTTACTAATGAATGGATACGGCGAAGTACCAGTTGATACAATGCTTGATGCAACAATAACGCAACTAAAATAGCGTATAGAATAAACAAACCAAAGAACTTCACTTTTAACTCTTCTAACGCAGATAATGCGGAAGAACGTTTTTTGTAAATTCCGATATACCAGTTTAAATGCTCAACTTTACGAATATTAATAATGTGTGTTTCGTCATTTTGAACAAATGAATTAGCTGACTCAGGTAATTTTAGGCGAATTGTTTCTGCGATGAGTTTTTGTAAGTCAGGGTTAACAAAATCCTCAGTTCGTAACACTTTACCTTCTCGACCATATTGCTCTAGCATTGATTTTTCTAGATCAGGGTGGGCGAGTAACTGCCCTTTTGCATCGAATACTAATAGGTGTTGCTCACGATCTCCTATCGGCAGTTGAGCCAATAAGGTTTCGAGCGCAATATCACTGCCTGTAACACCAAAAAATTCATTATCTCGATAAACGGGAACAAGTACACTCACCACCCATTTATGCCAAATAGTGTCGTAATACACTTTTGACCACACCGCTTCTCTACTCGGGTTGAGCACATTCTGAGCGTAATTAAAAGTTTCACCTTTTGTGAAATCAAAATCGCTAGGCACATTAAGTGCCCAGTTAGGTGGTGCAATACGAATAAAGTTATCTTTTGTAACTAAATAAAAGTTAAAAAAATCTTGAATAAGCGTGGGTGAAACAATTTTCCATAACGACTCTGAGTCATTGATCAATTGCTTGTAGAATTCTGAATAGTTTTCTTCTGGGATAAAGGCAGCGGATAAGCCATCTTCTGAGGTGCTGCGAACACTACCATCAACAGCATAGTTAATATCAGCACTGTGTTTACTGAGTATATGAGACTCACTATTTAACAGCTGGCTGCTAACGACATTATTTGCTTGCTCTGCAATGTTGATTTTTGTTTTTATTAAACGGTCGAATTGACGACTTAAGCGTTCACTCGAATGCTTTAAAAGCTCATGTTCTTCAAAAACAAGCTGTTTTTCTTCTGACTTAAGCATCAAAGCGGCTGCACATATACCTGCAATCAAACAAATTGCAGAAATCAGCAGCGATAACTTCATACTTAACGAATTCACACCAAAACGAGATGGCGGGCGTCGATACACCACTAGGCTACCTTATTAATAATTGTTATTATTTGTTCTCCAAAGGCAAATATACCAGATTCATTTTTAGATTTATAAATTTTTTATGAAGATTAATGAATTTTCCTTACTTAGTCGATGATTTGCAAATTACGTACAATATGCGGTTGACTTTATAAACCACACTTCTTACATTAACTGAATGAAACAAATTAACGCTCGCACTTACTTTTCTTTTTTTAGCTTCTTTAGATAGAGGAGGCTTAACTGTTTGCGAGATAATTTCACCGAATAGCTAAAGCCTCCCACTTGGGAG
This sequence comes from Pseudoalteromonas sp. L21, assembly GCF_021728035.1. NCBI lineage: Bacteria > Pseudomonadati > Pseudomonadota > Gammaproteobacteria > Alteromonadales > Pseudoalteromonadaceae > Pseudoalteromonas > Pseudoalteromonas sp. L21. The sequence goes on from NZ_JAKKCV010000001.1 coordinate 432,948, forward strand.
GCTTTTTTGTTTGTGCACTGTTTTGGAATGAGGAAACCAATATGAGCATTGATACATTGAATGCATTAAGACATGATATAAATGAAATAGATTCTGACTTACTTGTCTTACTAGCAAAACGACGCCGTATTAGCCACAGCGTGGTTGAATATAAAATTGCCAACAATAAACCAATCCGCGATGAAGCACGTGAACAAGCGTTGCTTGAAAAGCTAATTGGTTACGGAAAGTCGCTTGGTTTAGATGCCTATTACATTAACAATGTATTTCAAACCATTCTTGAGGACTCTGTACTTAACCAACAAGCGATGCTACAAAAAAGCCTCAACCCCGATGCAATGAGCGAAACACACCGCGTCGCTTACTTGGGTGGTCAAGGTTCATATAGTCAATTGGCTTGCCATAAATACTTTAGCCGACGTCCAGGAAAGGTAATAGAAATTGGCTGTTCAAGCTTTGAACAAATTACAGGGAACGTTGAAAATGGACAAGCTGACTTCGGCTTACTCCCCATTGAAAATACTAGCTCTGGTAGTATTAATGAGGTATTTGATCTCTTACAACATGCGCAAGTATCTATTGTGGGTGAAGTGACCCACAGTGTTGAGCATTGTTTGCTTGCCTTACCGGACACAGAACTGTCTCACATAAATAAAATCTATGCTCACCCGCAACCTTTCGCCCAATGTAGCCGCTTTGTACAAGGGCTCGGTGATATTCAACATGAAACATGTGATTCAACTTTCCATGCACTGCAATCAGCATTAGATACGCCCAACAGCGCAGCAATCGGCTCAGCTCAAGCAGGGAAAAATGTTGGTCTAGAGGTTGTAAAAACAGGCCTGGCTAATCAAAGTGAAAACCATAGCCGTTTTATCGTTGTTGCACGTAAACCACTACAGGTTTCTAAACAAATACCAACAAAAACAAGCTTGATCATGGCAACCAAGCAACAAGCTGGTTCATTAGCTGATGCGTTAATGGTATTTAAGCATCATCAAATAAACCTTGTAAAACTTGAATCTCGTCCTGTACCCGGTAACCCGTGGGAAGAGGTTTTTTATGTAGACTTAGAGGCTAACCTAGATGATTTACATGTCAAGCAAGCACTCGAAGAGCTGAAAGAGCACACCCAATATATTCGTATTCTAGGCTGCTACCAAAGCGAGTCTTTACAAGCTGTCAGCGTTTAACGTAAAAACTAATCGTAACACCAAAAGGAGCTAGCAAGCTCCTTTTTTGTTACGAATATTCACCGCAGACACTTGCACCCAAGGCACTCCCTAAGCATAATCTTGAAAACACTTCAAAATTGGATTTTTCATGAATTGGTTAGCTGAATTAGCAAGCAAAAGAACACCTTGGGTTTTACTCGCTTTAACCGCATTTGTGTTTGAAATAACAGCGCTGTTCTTTCAATATAATATGGGACTTGAGCCCTGCATAATGTGTATTTACCAACGTTTTGCTATGCTTGGCCTTCTTGGCGCAGGTATTGTCGGCGCAATCAACCCACAAAGTACCCTATGTAGACTTATCGCATTTGTCACTTGGGGAATATCTTCAATTTGGGGCTACTTTATTGCCAAAGAACACATCGCGATGCAAAACAATACAGACCCGTTTGCATTTAGCTGTGCATTTGAACCAAACTTTCCAAGCTTCATGCCTCTACACGAATGGATCCCAAGCTTCTTTGCTGCAACAGGTGATTGTGGAAACATAGATTGGCAATTTGCGTCAATGAGTATGCCTGCGTGGATGGAAGTTATTTTTGCAGCCTATTCGCTTGTTTTTATCGCTGTTGTAGCGAGTCGTTTAGTAATTAAAAAGTCGTTGTAATGTTGTATTTTTTTTCTAGTCAAATTCCTGCTTTAAAAGAGTTTAAAGTAAGACAACGTCAGCAAATTATTGCTCTTGCACTTGCGCATTTAAGTCCTATACAGAAGATCATTTTATCGGTATGTAAACTTGTTTTTTTAGCGCCCCTGTTTTTAGGTTTAGCTTATTTTCAGGGCTGGTCGCTTGTGCCTTGGCTGCTACTAGCTGGTCTGAGCTATCCACTCATAACAACACCGATAGAAAACATGTTTGCGCTCCCTCATTTACAAGTAGCAATTAAAGAGTTTAAACAGGGCGAATAACCGCCCTGCTTACTTATTTAAAGAATAATTTTTCCTTCTAACTGCGAGAACACCTTTTCACCGATCCCTTTTACATCTTTGAGTTGTTCTAATGATTTAAAAGGCCCCTGCTGAGTTCGGTGTTCTATAATCGCTTTGGCTTTTGACTCACCCACGCCAGGAAGCAAAGTGAGTTGCTCAACACTGGCTTTATTTATATTCACCTTTTGCTGTTTAACTTGCTCAGCTCCTTTATCTTCAGCTGCGCTAATAGGTAAAGTGGGCAATAAAGTTAAGCCTATTGATAGAAAGAGACTTGATAATAGTTTCATATTTTCCTCCGTGATATCCATTATGGATAGTTAAGTTAATTGTCACCTAACGCTTATTGCATCCCTACCGTTTCTATAATGGTGACATCATTAAATAAACCTAAAACCAACCGCAATGTCAAATAATCACCACAAAAAATAGACTTATCAAACTTGCAAATTCCGCCACAAACGATTACTGTATATAAAAACAGTAATCAAAGTGGCGTTGCTACGCTACAAATGCCACGCTTAAATGCAGGAGAAATCATGGCTGTTGTTGTTAAATATGTTGTAGAAAGAAACGGAGTCGAGCGAATGACGTTTACTACTAAAAAAGAAGCTGACGCATATGACAAAATGCTCGACATTGCTGAATCACTAGAAATGATGCTTGAGAAAGTTGACGTACCACTTAGTGAGCAACAAATTGAATCTCTTGCACTTGAGATGGCAAAAGAAAAAGACCAATTTATGGCTGTTTTGAAAGGTGCTAAAGAGGCCCCTGTAAAACCTAAAAAAGCAAAATCAGCCACCGACAATGTGGCAGATATAAAAGAAAAAGCAGCCGGTTAAAAATAAAAATCCAATAAAAAGGGCAACTCTATGTTGCCCTTTTTGTATTTAATTAAAAGTGTTTAATTAAAAACTACAGTGATGCCTCAACGTCATCAAATAATTTAGTAATTTCTTCTTTAGGTTCTGCTGTACTTAAACTCACAGCGACTATCGCAATACTTGATAGAATAAACCCAGGCACTATCTCATAGATAATTGCACTTAATTTTTGCCCATCAATCGTAACGGGTGCATAAATCCAAAATAGAACTGTCGCAGCACCCACAACCATACCCGCTATAGCTCCCTGAAGGTTCATACGTTTCCAGTAAAGGCTGAATAAAACAAGTGGCCCAAATGCAGCACCAAAACCTGCCCATGCATTACTAACTAGGTCAAGAATTGAACTGTCGCGGTCATAAGCTAAGTAGATAGCAAACAACGCAACCAAAATAACACTAATTCGGCCGACTAAAACAAGCTCTTTCTGAGACGCACTGCGATTAAGATATATTTTATAGAAATCTTCTGTCAGTGAGCTTGAACACACCAATAGCTGCGACGAAATAGTACTCATAATCGCCGCAAGAATAGCAGCAAGTAAGAAGCCAGCAATCAGTGGATGGAAAATAAGCTCAGACAGCACTAAGAAAATCGTTTCTTTGTCATCAATCGGCATTTGGTTTTCCAGCATATAAGCGGCACCAAATAAACCTGTTAGCACAGCACCAATTGCCGATAATGTCATCCACGACATACCCACACGGCGCATAGTAGGCATATCTTTCACTGAGCGAACAGACATAAAGCGTACAATGATATGTGGCTGACCAAAATAACCGAGTCCCCACGCCATTGCCGAGATGATGGCAATTGTTGAGCCACCTGCAAACCAGTCCATCATATTAAGTGCATGAATTTCTGATTCTTTCGGTGAGCTTAATAATAAGTCATAGCGAGCATTTGCTAACGTATCCATAAACGGCTGGTCAAGCATAGTATAGGTCGCTATCGGTACTGCAAGCAGCGACACGAACATGATACAACCTTGCACGAAGTCAGTTAAACTAACTGCTAAAAAACCACCGAATAATGTATAAAGAACAACCACACCCGTTGTGATATACAAGCCCATCTCGTAACTCATATTGAATGAATTTTCGAACAGCTTGCCACCCGCAACAACTCCTGATGAGGTGTATAAAGTGAAGAATACGATAATAACAATAGCTGAAATTACGCGCAAAACATTTTTATTATCATCGAAGCGATTTGCAAAATAGTCTGGAATGGTGATTGAATCATTCGCTTTCTCTGTATACACGCGCAAACGTGGTGCGACGAGAAAATAGTTTGCCCAAGCACCAAGTACCAAACCTATTGCGATCCATACCTTACTTAAACCAAACAAGTACATTGCACCTGGCAGACCCATCAGTAACCAACCACTCATATCTGATGCACCTGCTGATAGCGCAGCGACACTTGGTGATAGATTACGACCACCTAGCATGTATCCCGATACATCATCTGTTGATTGTTTGTAAGCATAAAGCCCAATCCCCAACATTACGATGAAGTACAATGCTAACGAAATTATCATTCCTGTTTCCAAATTAGCCTCCAATTATTGATTAATGTTGGCTTTTAATCCGAATAATGACTCGCAAGCCATTTAATTTTAAGACATTATTGGGGTAAAAACCGATATCACTCACGACTATATCATGCTTCTACCCTCCAACTCCAATCTAGCCGATGGGTAACGGCTTTGATGCAATAAACACTTTGCTAACAATTTTTCTATTATTTAGACGCAAGTAATAGAATTCTATTACGATTTATCCTAGTCTTAGGATCTAAAATGAAATAATAAAACAACTTTCCCCGTTTCAGCTCTTTTAACTAATGCTATTTCAAACGCAATGCAATATATTGCGGGGAAAAATGATTTAACTGATGTGGATTTGCTTCAAATATGTACTTTTACGCTGCGCGCCAACCAATTCTAGATAAAGAAAAGAAACTTGTAGGCTATGAGCTTCTCTTTAGAGATGGTGTAGATAACGTGTTTCCTGAGATTGATGGTGATGAAGCGACTTCTCGGCTCATAGAAGGCAGCCAATTTAACTTTGGCCTTGATGATTTAACCGACAATAAACCTGCCTATATCAACTTTACGCTAGAAACGTTACAAAAAGGCTACCCACTACTACTTGGTAAAGACCAGATTGTTGTAGAAATTCTCGAAACAATCCAACCTGGAAAACGCCTTTTAGCCGTAGTCAAAGACTTAAAAGAAAAAGGCTATACCCTTGCGCTTGATGATTATATTCATCAACCTGTTTGGCGTCATTTTTACCCTTTTATTGATATTATTAAAATCGACTTTTTAACCTGTACAAAGGAATCTATACAAGAAGTCATAGAAGCAATCAAACCTTTCCCTCAGATCCAACTTTTAGCGGAAAAGGTTGAAACATATGAGAAATATCAACTTGCTGTTGATATGGGCTTTAGCTACTTTCAAGGCTTTTTCTTTTCAAAGCCAGAGATGGTACAAAGTAAAACTCTTCCCCCCTCAGAAATGGCACTTGCAGAGCTTCTGTATGAAACCTCAAGCGTTGATGTAAACCTGAAAAAAATCACTGAAGTTTTCGAGCGAGACGTTAACCTATCATACAAGCTACTACGCTACTCAAACTCTGCGGCATTTAAGCGCCGTGCTGAAATTAGCACCATTAAGCAAGCCCTTATTGTATTAGGCAACGAAGAGATAAAACGATTCTTATCGCTGTTATTTGCTGCACAAGTTGCCGCAGATAAACCTGCTGAGCTAATTCGACTATCATTAACGCGAGCTCGCTTTACCGAATTACTTGCCATTAGTCACGGTCAGCTACGTGATACTGGCATGGCATTTTTAACGGGCATGATGTCATTAATGGATGCTATCTTAGATGAAGATATGCCGAGCGTGATGAAAAAGCTCCCATTAAGTAATGACATAAAAGCCGCATTGCTCGATGAAGAAGGGCAACTTGCCGTTTACTTACGCCTTGTAAAGCAATATGAGCAGGCAAACTGGCAGGGCGCTAAAGATATTCAACACGAGCTGGGTCTAGCCCCTGAAGAGGTGCCCGATGCTTATCATGACGCTGTTAACTGGGCCAATGAACAAATGTCAGTGTTTGGTGATTAGAAAAACATGTAGCGAATAAAAAATGCCAGCAAACGCTGGCATTTTTTATTCTGAGGGAGTGTTAAAGATTTTCTAAGAAGTCCTCATCAAAATCATCAGGCTCTTCTTCAATTGGCGGATTACCATCATATAGCTCATAAAGTTGACGCTGAAAATAAATATCTTTCATAAAGATATAGGGATCTAGCGACTCATTTAATAAACTTTCTTGAGGTATTAATGATGCCCTCGCCTCTACAGCCTTTAATGCAAAAACAAGTATTGTTTGTGGGGTGGTGAGTGCAATCTCAGGTAAAACAATATTATCGACTACATCACCGGTTAGGTTTCTTGCTGTAGTTGGTCCCATACCGGGCAACATAAGATAAGCACCGTCACCGACTCCCCATACACCTAGGGTCTGCCCAAAATCCTCATCAACAATTTCTAAGCCAAGCGATGATGCGACATCAAAAAAACCAAATAAGCCTACCGTCGAGTTTACTAAAAAACGCGCTAGGCTGATACTCATGTTACCCGGCTTGCCTTGTAAGCCAGCATTCACCATATCCGTCGGCGCGGTTATATTATCTGTAAAATTCACGATGCTGCGCCTAACTGGCACGGGGGTCACAGTGACATAACCAACAGCCGCAGGACGAAGGATATAAGCATCTAATACGTCCATATTAAAGTCATACATGGGGCGGTTAAATGACTGCAAAGGGTCACGGTCATCCAGTTTTTCATCAGGTACTTGTGCGCATCCTGCGAGCACCGCAAAAAAAATAAAAAATAAACTGTGCTTAAACATCGACTGTCCTTACGGTATCAATTCATTAATCAGCAATGCGTACTCTTTAACTTCAGCACGCTCTAAAATATCTGACTTACCTTCTAATTCGCCGCTAGAAGGTACCACAGTTGCATCTTTTGATAAACGCGCCGTTAAGATAATTTTATCTGTGCTAGAAAGCGTTAATCCTTCAACCATGGCATTGCTGTCACTGAGTGTTACCTCTAGTGGAAAGCTATACTCTGTCATTTTAACAACCGCTAATGGCATAGGTGGGCCACTCGCTGCTTTTGCAAAAACAAATAATGTGCCATCATCCGGAAGCTGTGTTTTTAACTCACTGGCTAAATCAACGGTGACTTTTATTTCACTGTTTGCTATTTCAGCTTGTGTGTTATCAGTAACCTCTTCACTGCCCATTTTCGCATCTATTTCAGCAATTCGCTGCGCTATCATGCTATAACGAGGATCATTTTTTTGCATACTAGCCAGTAATACTTCAAATGCCGTTTTAGCTTGTAGCCAATCTTTACGCTCATAAGCAATTAATGCCAATAACGAGATCGCATCAACATTAGTTGGTTCTGATTTAAGAACCTTCGACAGCATTGTCGCAGCACGCGACATATTTGCATCACTCCCCTCAATTAACAAAACTTGTGCATAGCTTATTAGCACCTGCTTGTTATCTGGGTTCATCTTTAGCACTTTATCAAATGATTGCATTGCCATGTCATATTCATTCAGCGACATAGCCACACGCCCTAGCAACATCCACGCAACTTCATCATCGCCGCTTCTGTCTAACTTAGTACGCAGCGCAAGTGCAAATGCTTGTAGCTCATTTGGAGTCAATGGCTCTTTATCCTGCATTACAGCACGTTCACCATATGACTTTAAGTTTGCCATGGCATCATGCCAGCCTTTTATTTGTTGCTGGCTGCCTGTGAAGCTATAAAAAATAACAGTTAATGCAATTAAAAAACCAGCCCCCGTCAAGGCAAATATGCGATTGTTACCTGAGCTATTTAACGCTTTTTCAGGCGATAACTCGTTTAATAAGCGTCGCTTTTGCTCAACAACAGATTCCTCATGCATTTGCGCATCTATCCGCTGATTTTCAAGGTCAGCGTTTAACTCTTCTAAACGTTGATGATAGATACGGATCAATTCCGAGTTTGCATTGTGATCAAGACGTTGAATTTTTTCGCGTTTAAAAAAGGGTACCACAACAAATAGCAATGCAATCAGTGTGAGTAAAACAAATAAAGCCCACATTAATGCCATTTAGCTTTGCTCCTGACGTTGATTTTGTTTAATTAACTTAGCAAGTAACGCTTCGTCTTCATGAGTCCATGTTTGCTTCACCGAGGCTTTTCTTTGTCGAATCACAATAAAGCCAAAACCAAGCACAACTATCAAAACTGGCAACACCCAAAGCACTAAAGTTGCAGGTGTAACAGGCGGTTCGTAATGAACAAAGTAACCATAACGATCAATCATATATTCAATAACTTCATCCTTGGTTTTGCCATCCTTCACAAGTGCTAATACTTTGTCTCGTAGATCTTTAGCGACGACAGCATCAGAATCGGCAATATTTTGGTTTTGGCATTTTGGGCAGCGTAGCTCTTTTGTTAACTCACTGAAGCGCACTGCTTGCTCGTCATTGTCAAACTGATACTTATCCTGCTGTGCGAATACGCTGAAAGTCATTAACAAGCTTGCTAAAAAAATAATTAATCTCATTGCTGTAACTCCTGCATCAACGGGGCAAACTTCGAACGCCATACTCGCGGGTTTATATCACCGGTATGATGTAGCAAAATAGTGCCTTGCTTATCGACTAAGAAGGTTTCTGGTGCCCCCGACACACCTAAATCTAGTGCCAAGGTGCGTTTTAAATCTAAAATATTAAACTGATACGGGTCACCAGCGCGATTAAGCATGCTTGTTACATCTTCGCGCAATGCGTTGATATCAAACTGCCCATCAAAGTCAGGGTCATACCCTTGCTCATAATACAAGCCAATAATTTTCACACCTTGCTCTCTGAGTTCTGTTAGGTAACCTAACTCAGCTAAACAAGTTGGGCACCACGTGCCCCACACATTAAGCAGGTAAACTTCACCTTTTAAATCGGCATCAGTCCAACGCTTAGATTCATCCATTAAGTCTGGAAGGTTAAAAGTCGGCATTGTGTGACCAATACGCCCAGTTTGTAGTTCACGAGGGTTGGCAAACAACCCCTGATACAAGAACACACACAGTAAAACAAACACCAGTAAAGGGGCTAACGCTAATAGCTTGCGGTTCATGCCATAGCCTCCTCTTTTGTTGATTTTTGACGATAACGTTTATCACCTAGTACAAGGAAACCTGCAATGGAGATTAAAATACCACCGAGCCACATCCAACGGACATACGGTTTATGATAAATACGCAGTGACCATGCTCCTTGGCTTAATTGCTCACCAAGTGCTAAATACAAGTCACGGGTAAAACCTGCATCGACCGCGGCTTCTGTCATAAACTGCATGCCTATGTCATAACGGCGTTTTTCAGCATGTAACACAGTTACTTGCTTGTCATTTTTAAGTACCGTAACGACACCTGCGTGACCGCTATAGTTAGCACCACGAATGCTTTTAACGCCATCAAAACGATATTGATACTCATTAAGTGCCACTTTATCACCAGGCTTCATTGAGACATCACGTTCAACTGAATAAGCAGACGTTAATGTAACACCTGCAATCACGAACGCTAAACCGACATGACCGAGTACCATAGCCCAATAACTTAAACCTAAACGTTTGAAGCCCTCAGCTAATGTTTTATGAATGGTCACTTTAGCTGCTAAATCAACTAAAGTTGTCACAAAAATCCAAACAGCAAGTGCCGTAGCGATAAAAGTCAGAGGCGCAATTACGTCGTAGCTCGAATACAACCACGCAGCTGTTGCGACAATACTCACAATGGCTGATAAGGCTAATTTATTTTGTAGCATCGACCATTTATTTTGCTTCCAGCGAAGCAAAGGCCCGATGCCCATTAGGATAGCAAATGGCACGAGTAAGATAGCAAACATCTTGTTGAAAAACGGTTCACCAATCGAGATACTACCCAAGCCAAGCTCTTTATGAATCATTGGTAATAACGTACCTAATAATACAATTAACGTAGCGACCACTAAGAAAATATTATTTAACCAAAGTGCCACTTCACGGGAAGCGAACTTATAACGGCCTTCACTTTTAACCTGTGAAACGCGTAATGCGTAAAGCGATAAACCACCACCGACGACAATAGCTAAGAAAGCTAAAATAAACATACCGCGGTTAGGATCTGACGCAAACGCATGCACAGAGACAATAATGCCTGAACGAACAATAAACGTACCGAGTAAGCTTAAAGAGAATGCAGCAATAGCGAGTAATACGGTCCATGACTTAAATACACCCCGCTTTTCTGTGGTTGATAGTGAGTGCAACAACGCAGTTGCCACCAGCCATGGCATTAATGATGCGTTTTCAACTGGATCCCAGAACCACCAGCCACCCCAGCCAAGCTCAGAGTAAGCCCACCAGCTACCAATAGTAATACCTAATGTTAAAAAACCCCATGCCGTCATAGTCCAAGGACGAGACCACTTAGCCCAAGTATTATCAAGTTTACCTGTTAGCAGCGCAGCGATGGCGAATGAAAACGACACAGACAGACCCACGTAGCCCATATAAAGCAATGGCGGGTGAATAATCATACCAGGGTCTTGCAGTAATGGATTTAAATCACGACCTTCTACGGGGAAGTAAGGTAACAAGCGCTCAAATGGGCTCGACATCAGCAAGGTGTAAAGCATAAAGCCAACACCCAAAAAGCCTAGCACACCCAGTACACGAGCACGCAAAACCCATGGTAGTGACTTAGAGCGCATAGCAACAACCGCTGTCCAACCTGCTTGCATTACAAGCCAAAGTAAAATAGCGCCTTCATGACCACCCCAGGTTGAGGTGATTTTATAGTACCAAGGTAAAGTACTACTTGAGTGATAAGCGACATACGAAACGGTAAAATCATCGGTTAAACTGGCATAAATAAGCGCTGCAAAAGACAAAAGTACAAACACAAATTGACCAATTGCTAGCGAAGGAGCAGCACGCATCAAGCGTAAATTACCAGTATGTGCTCCCCAAATAGGAAAAATACATAATAAAACACTGAGCACCATGGCCAGTGTTAAAGAAAAATAACCGAGTTCTGGGATCATATTAATTGCCGTTATCTAAGTTATAGGTCGGTTTTTCATGCTTAATACCTTTCACTGCTTCTGCAACTTCCGCTGGCATGTACTCTTCATCATGTTTGGCAAGTACCTCAAAGGCATCAATTTCATTCGCTTTAACAAGTACGCCCTGCGCAACAATCCCTTGCCCCTCACGGAATAAATCCGGCAAGATGCCTTGGTAATTTATAGTCACCATTGGACCGGTATCAATTAGCTTAAAACTCACCTTTAAACTTGATTCATCGCGTACTACAGAACCTGGCACAACCATGCCACCAATACGTAGTTTTTGTCCAACGTGTGGCTTCTCTTTATTCGGACCTTTACCGTCAACTAATTCACTAGGGGTATAAAATAAATTGATGTTTTCTTGCAGCGCATAGAGCACTAAACCTATGGTTGCACCCACACCAAAAATAATGGCTACAACAGCTAATAAACGTTTTTTACGCCTTGGATTCATTGATCTGCCCCTTGTTTCGCTTTTTTAATGCGCTCTTCACGTTGCACTTGTTGCTTAACTGAAGAGAAAATACGTTTCGTATCGTTTAACGAACTAAATAAAATACCAAGTAAAATTAATGCACAGGTGCCAAAAGACAACCATACATAAAAGCCATAGCCTCCCATGGCAATAAAATCTGCAAAAGAATCAAACTGCATGATTAACCTCGCTCAAGCATCTGACGCACCCATGGGCGGTGCTTTTCACGTTGTAATATTTCGTTTTTAAGACGAATTAATGTCACTGTACCTACAAAACCAGCAAAGGCAACTATGTTCACCATAAGCGGCCAAAACATACTAGGATCGATGGCTTTAGTATCAAACTTAGTGATTGTCGCGCCTTGGTGAAGTGTATTCCACCACTCTACCGAAAAATGAATAATTGGCAGATTAATCACACCAACAATTGCTAGAATACACGCGGCACGCCCTGCCGATTTTTTATCTTCGAAGGCATGATAAAGCGATAATACCCCCAAATATAAAAATAATAGGATAAGCTCTGATGTTAAACGCGCATCCCACACCCACCAAGCACCCCACATAGGTTTCCCCCATGCAGCACCGGTGATCAAGGCAATTGCTGTCACACACGCCCCAACAGGTGCAATTGCAATCACTGCAAGTTCTGCATTACGTAGCTGCCATACTAGTGCGATCACAGCTGCGATCGCCATAGAAGAATACGCACCCATAGACAAAATAGCTGAAGGCACATGGATAAAAATAATTCGATAGCTGTCTTTTTGTTGATAATCTGCTGGCGCATAAGCAAGCCCCCAGACCCATCCAACAATCATACAAACCACCGTAAGAACGGCGAAATAAGGCAGTAAGGTGTTACACAATTGGTAAGCACGATCTGCTTTTGCGTAGGGATGTAACCACTTCCACATATTAACTTACACTCACTTTCAATGCTGACGATATGGCAATTGGTGCCGCTATAATCGCTACGATTAGCATGGCACCAAGGATTGCAAGCTGTCCGCTATAGGCAAGCTCCATAGAGCTGGTATCAATAGCCGAGGTTGCAAAAATTAGTACGGGGATATACAAAGGCAAAACAAGCAAACTCATCAAAATGCCGCCTTTTTGTAACCCCACAGTCAGTCCAGCGCCAATTGCACCTATAAAGCTAAGCAAAGGTGTACCCAATAAAAGAGTAAGCACCGTTGCCAAAAGCGCTGAACTTTCTAAATTCAATAATAAAGCAAATACAGGTGTCATCAGCACCAACGGTAATCCAGTGATCACCCAGTGTGCCGCCACTTTAGCAAGCACCGTTAATGGTAACGGATATGACGATGCAATCAGCTGTTCTAGTGTGCCGTCGTGATAATCATCACGAAATAATTTATCTAAGCCCAACATAGTTGAAAGCAAGGCAGCAACCCAAATAATGCCAGGAGCCATGCGTGCTAGTAGACCCGGTTCAGGCCCGATAGCTAACGGGAAAAGTGTAATAACGATAAGAAAAAATAAAATAGGATTAACGATTTCAGCTCGCTGACGAAACGCTAATTTAAGATCTTTAAAAAAAACCGCAGAGAATAGTTGCCAATAAGAATGCTGCTTTACCATCAGTGGCGATACTCCAAGGTCACTGTTTTTAGATCACTAAAATGGGTGGTTAAGTCTTGGTGGGTGGTTAGTAAAATCGCCCCACCTGCATTTAGGTGCTCAACAAAGCGCTCTTGTAAAAATGCAACACCGCTTTTATCAAGGGCTGTAAATGGTTCATCAAGAATCCAAAGTTTAGCGTTATTTAACCAAAGCCTTACCAAAGCAACCCGACGTTGTTGTCCTGCTGAGAGCATACGTACTGGTACATCTTCTAGGCCAACCAAACCTATTTTAGCTAAAATAGGGTATAAATCTTGGTGCGTATCGTAACCATTTATTTTTAGCCAAAAAGCGACATTCTCAAGTGCAGTAAGCTGCGTATTTACACCGGTTTTGTGGCCAATAAATAACAGCTCTTGTGCATACTCGTCATAGTATTTGGCAATCGATCGCTCTTGGAACAAAACATCACCTTCATCCGCCGTAGCGAAACCTGCGATAATGCGCAATAATGATGTTTTACCAGCCCCGTTTGGACCAGCTAACTGCATAATTTGTCCCGATTTCAAGCTGAAATTAAGATCCGCAAACAAACAACGATCTTGTTTGATGCAGGTGACGGACTTAATGTGTAACAAGATGACGATTCTCTATACCCAAAATTAGGCGATAGTCTACCATAATGATAGGGTAATACGAATATTGCTTTACAACGATTAACTTATATTTGATCTAAAATAATGAATAAACAGAGCCCGTTAACGCTAACTACACAACTAAACCTTGAGAGCACAGGAGTCAGTCGCGTTGCGCAAAATTCATCAAACGAAGCGATACAAGCACTTGGTGAACAAACTCTAAGTGCCCGTAATATTGTTATTAGCAAACACTCGGTGCAAATGGATGTATTACTCGATGATTCGTGGCAAACGTTACGTTTATCTACCCAGCAAACGAATTACCAATTAGCTAAGTATGCATCAGCTAACGTTTCGTTGAATCATGATGGTAAGCAGCTTAGCATCACACCGACACCGGTTAGTCTGACATTAAGTAAAGCTCCTCAGTTGCAAGCTCTTTTAAACCTTTTAGCGCAAGGCGACAGTCAAACAACAGCAATACTTCCTGCGACAATTCCGAGCAATAAACCGACTTTAAGCATACCGACTTTAAAAGCCGAGTTTATGTTAAACAACACACTCAGCACACTTTTGAAATCAGAAGCACCTCTACAAGCAGTTATTTTACCTGCAACGACTAAACACGCTGAGTTTACATTAAATATTTTGAACCGTTATGGTGACTCGCTACATCAACAAACTGTTAGCCAGCAAAAAGTGGCAGAAATCTTAGCTAAATTAGCACCTGAACTCGCACTCAATTTATCTGCGAAGCAGCTACAGGTTACCATTGCAAACAAAGCAATGGCATCGATGAAACTGCAATTAAAAGATCTTCCCACGAATGAAAGTAAACAGTTACTAACTCAGCTACAGCAAAACGCTCAAGACATTAAACTAACCCCACAGGTAATACGTAATGGATTAAAGCTGGTAAGTAAACCTATCAATGAGCAGTTCATTTTAAAAAACTCTTTAACCGACACATTTCATCAATTACTTAAAGAGCAACCAAATAAAAGTACTGTTCTGTCATTGGCACAGCCTTTAAGCTCAACTAATTCTCCAATACGCTCTTGGTTAAAAGACAGTTTTGCTGATTTAAAAACACGTATAAGCGATGCAGTACGGTATTTTGAAAAACTGCCAGCAACTCAAAAACATACAGCAACTCAAAAACATACAGCAAATTTAAACTCAACTTTATTGAAAAGCACTTTATCTGTGGCAGAGCTTGGCTTTAATACAAAAAAAATAGATATTATTAAATTGGCTGAACTACAAGCTCCGTGGGCAAATACATCTTCAAAAGTACCGATGACCGCAGCGCAAGTCATGCTACCCACGCACTATAATAATTCGCCGCCGATGGTTCAGCTTTTTCAACAGGTAAAAGCAGGTTTAGCAGCACTCACTACAAATACCGAACTATTACAACACAGCAAAACTGCAACGAATAACAGCAATGCTAATGCAGCGTTTTTAGCATCTAAAGAGCCAAATTTAGCGCGGCCCTTACAATTAATGCAGCCACTTGAGGCTAAGCTCGTCGCAACATTAATACCTCAAGGTGAGAGTAAGCAACTTATTAGTACCACTGTGCCTGTTCAATTAAGTGAAAAACTAAATCAGCTTAGCCAAAGTAATAACACGCCATCAATAGACTTAAACCGATTGGTGAATCAAGCATTCAACAGAATGATATCTGCTCAAAATACACTTCCAGTAACTATCGAGCGTGAGCTGTTGAGCATTTTAAGGCCTGCATCATTATCGCCACAGAACCTACAGGCTAGCTTTAATCAAGGACTTGAGCAGCTCGCAGTTACAACCCTCGCCGCGCCTATAATTAGTCAGTCCCCCACAGCAATAGGTTTTAACAACCAACATGGGCTTGATGCGCTATTGCAAGTATTAGTACCAAACTTTAAAGCCATCGACAGTAACAAAATGCTTGAGCAGTTACAGCAAACTAATCTCCAAACTCTTGCTAATGAAATTGGCCAATTGAAATCGAGCTTATCACAGGTACAAACAACCCCGATAAACCAGCAGCAAGACGCTAACCCTTTAGCGCAATTCTTTTTACCAATGAAATTACCGCCAGAAATTGGGCAAACTGAAATTAGCCTAGGTCATTATAAAAAACCAAGCAAAAATAAATTAGAAAATAAGGATGTATGGTTCGTGAGGCTTAACTTTGACTATGCTGAGCTTGGTCAGCTACAAGTCACTGCTGAAATAATGGATAAAGCCGTTGAATGTCAATTATTAGCATCATCACAAGATGTAACTGCATTAGCTCACCCACATTTAGAAACGTTACGCCACAAACTCGCCAGTCACGGTTTAAATATCGCTGAACTAAACTTAAAACAAGGTGTGCCCACACACCATGCATTTTACCAGTCTCATGCAATCATTAATGTAAAGGTTTAATATGAAAGATGACCGCAAACATAAATCCGCCATAGGGCTACTGTATGAGGTAGGCAATTCACCAAAAGTAACAACGAAAGGATTTGGCGAGCTTGCTGATGAAATAGTAAAACTGGCTGAAGAAAAAGGTATTTTAATTCATCAAGATGCTGATTTAGCAAAAACACTTGCACATCTTGAGTTAGGTGAAGAAATACCTAAGGAACTTTACTACGTAATCGCTGAGCTTATTGCTTTTTCATATGTGTTAAGAGGAAAATTTCCCCCTGGCTGGCAGGACTTTCAAGGAAAGCTGAACATTCAGGCTTAAATAAAGAGAAAAGGCGCTAATTAAGCGCCCTTTTGTTTATGTAATGACATGAGTAACTCAGCCTCAGCTCTGGGTAATTCACACTCGCGAATAATCTCCTCCAAGTCGGCACCAAGTTCTACCATTTTTACCGCACGCGAGTAAATTTTCGCATTGGGGTCATCATATTTTTGTGCATCTTGAAGTTGTTCAAGTTCTTGATTTTTATCTTCAACAGCAACCAATCTTTTGCCAATACTTAGCATGCCAGCTCGCATTTCAGCCACTTCACTGCGTAAAATACTCAACTGTTGCTGAGCATCTTGCACTTGTTGTTGCTTTGCTTTTAACGCCGTAGCGTGCTTGTTGTTATTAACAAAAATAAGCCCCAAACATACCAAAAATAGTAAGATTGAGGCTCCAAACAAAGAGTATAACAGCATATAAATTCTGAGCGTTTATAATGCGCTCAGCTCATCCCACTCTTCGTCATTTAAAAGTTTATTAAGATCAACCAAGATCAGTAACTCACCATCACGGTTTGATACACCTTGAATAAACTTAGCACTTTCTTCTGTGCCAATATTCGGCGCACTGTCAATTTCAGAGCTACGTAGATACACAACTTCAGCAACGCTATCAACCAAGATACCGATAACTTGCTTCTCCGCTTCAATAATGACAATTCGAGAATTATCCGTTACCTCAGCGCCCATTAAACCAAAACGTGCACGGGTGTCGATTACAGTCACAACATTACCACGCAGGTTAATAATTCCAAGCACATAAGAAGGCGCACCTGGAACAGGAGCAATCTCGGTATAGCGAAGTACTTCTTGTACTTGCATTACGTTAATGCCGTACGTTTCTTCTTCAAGTTTAAAGGTTACCCACTGTAACACTTCATCGTTGCTATCAGCATTTTTATTCGCTGACAGTAGTCTTTCTTCACTCATGCTATTACTCCGTAAAAATAGTTACTGCTCACGGCTGTCTAAGCCCTGCTCTAGCAATTGGTATAAATTTTCAACGTCAATCAAGGCGCACATTTTCTCTTTGATAACGCCAGCAAGCCAAGGCCGCTTGCCTGATTTTGCTCGCCATTTTACATCTTCTTCGCGAAGTGTAATATTATTTACGAGCTTCTCAGCCAATAATCCCCATTGGCTGTCACCTAAGGTGATTAAATATTGATAATCGAGTGACTGTTCTAATTTTTCATCATACTTTTCAGGCATCACCCAACGTGCTGTATCCACTACATTCAGTTTTTCATCACGATTTAGCATCACACCTTTAAACCACTTAGGTTTGCCAAATAACTGATTAACCTCTGTTAGTTGATGAATGCCCCCTAATGCTTTCAAAGGAACGGCTAAAGTTAAGCCTGCGACCTCAAAAAACAATGCTTGAAATTCACCATCAAAATAGTCTTCTTGTCGCTCAGACGAGGTTTTAGCAACAATCTCAGTCTGTTTTTGTTCGACTATATCTTTGATATTAGCTTGGTTCTCGGTTTTCTCAAGCTCTTTAATAGGTTCAACAACAGGTGTTTCTACTTTTTGCTCTACTTCTAGAGGTAATGGGTCACCTTTTGACTCATTTACTTGTTCGAGTAACTTAGCCACAGGTTCAAGGTTTTGCTGTTCTGGTTCTTCCTCACACAGTAATGCCCCCAAGTATTGGGTCATCACTTTTTCGTTGGCAAATAAGTGTTTGCTACTCATCTTTAACCTTGTGCAACTAAATAATCGAGTAATGCGCGATACGCAAATACCCCTCGTGATCGAGGACAAAACTGAATAGGTACTTGCTGTGCCAAACTTGCATCTCTAAACTTGGTATCAACGGGGATGACTCCCGACCACACTTTATCTTTGTAATTATCCTGAAGATTTTTATAGGCTTCAAGGGATGCTTTAGTCCGTTTGTCGTACATTGTTGGTATAATCGTATACTGATATTGTTTAGATTGCGATGTTTGCATCAACTCCATAGTGCGCATCATACGATCAAGACCTTTGAGAGCCAAAAACTCTGTTTGTACTGGCACTAAAATACGTTCGCTGGCAGCTAAGGCATTAACCATTAATACACCTAATACAGGCGGACAGTCGATAATTGCATAGTCATAATGTTCGCTAATTTTTGCCAGCGCTTTTTTTAGTATAAGACCCATACCATTCTTATTGCCCATACTTCTATCGAGGGTCGCAATAGCCATGGTTGCAGGTAAAATATCAAGGTTTTCAAGTGTTGACGGGCAAAGTGCTTGTAAGATTTCTTCGCTGGCCATACTGTTGCCACGGGCAAAAATATCGTAGACGCTAATCTCTAACTCTTCTGAATCGATACCAAAATAATAAGTTAATGAAGCATGTGGATCGGTATCTATCAATAATACCCGTTTCCCTTGTAATGCAAGCGTGCCAGCAAGACTAACAGCGGTTGTGGTTTTCCCTACTCCGCCTTTCTGATTCGCTACTGTCCAAATTTTCACATCACACCTTGTTATTGTTCATTGCGCGTGGTAATTCGAATGCCACCGTGAGGTAATTGAATCACTTTAATCGTGTTGTCATTGCTTGGCAACTCAATTTCTGTACTCTCGTTTACACTGGGTTTAGCTTGTTCATTGGTAGCCTGCTGTGCTTGTTCTGGTAAACCATATTTAGAAAGTGCCACAACGACTTTACGATTTTCTGCACGCCCTTGTTCTGTGTCATTACTGGAAAAGGGTGAATACTGACCATAGCCCTCAATGGCCATGCGAGCAGGGTTTATCCCCAACTCTTCAAGCTCAACCAATACTGATGTTGCGCGTGCGACTGACAGTTCCCAGTTAGATCGAAACATTTCATTACGAATACCTTCGTTATCGGTATAACCTCTTACGCGAATATAATTATCTACAGGAGCAATAATATCTTTAACTAATGCAACAACTTGTTTAGCACGTTGTTGAGCAACAGCACTGCCCGACGAAAACAACATGCCTGAACTCAATTCAATTATCAGCCAGTCTTGATTAAGCTCAAGGCTAGCCTCACCATTACGGATCTCATCAATTAAAGCAGATTGCAGTTTGCTAAGTAGACTATCTAGCGGTTTTCCTAAATGCTTTTTTTCGATATTACTGGTATCGGCTTGCCCATCAATTAACTTAGGCCCTTGCTCTTCTTTGAGGATACTTTCACCATATAAAACCTCGCTTTCAGGCGTGACACGGTCTGTTAAAATCCCCGTACCCTGTACCCCAGTTCCAGCCTGCTGATGAGTACGTGCTGATTTATCAAACACTTGCTCTAGTGAATCAGATAAAACTTGGAAATCTTCATTCTTGCTAATAGCGATTGCATACATCACCACAAAAAACGCAAACATAATGGTCATGTAATCGGCATAAGAAACAAGCCAACGCTCTGTATGTTGGCTTTTTTGAATTTTATGACGCATGCGACGGCGCATCATAAGAGTTACTCGCCAGCTAAGCTTGGACGCTCTACACGATACGCCTCAAGTTTGAGTTCAATATTTAATGGGCTCTCACCTTGGGCAATAGCAATAATTCCCTCTGCAAGTAACTCGTGGTACAGCATTTTTTGTTCAATTTGTTGCTTTAGTTTGTTTGCCATTGGTAAAAAGAGTAAGTTTGCTAAACCAACACCATAAATTGTCGCAATAAACGCTGTCGCGACCCCTGCTCCAAGCTTTTCAGGATCGGTTATAAATTGCATTGCTTGAATAAGCCCAAGTACCGCACCTAAGATACCAATGGTTGGACTGTATCCCCCCATGGCTTCATATACACGGCTCACTTCCATTAATCTTTCACGCTCGAGCATTAAGTCAATTTCAAGTGTATCCCTAAGCTTCGTTTCACCAGCTCCATCAACTAACATGCTTAGCCCCTTTACCGCATAGGGATCATCATGCGCTAAGGCCTCATTCTCAAGCGAAAGGTACCCCTCTTGGCGTGCCTTTTGAGACCAACGCTTCACCTGCTCAATCGCAGCATCAATATCGTGGTAAGGGGGGAAAAATACCCAATGGCTAATTTTTACTGTTTTAGAAAATACACTGCTTGGTGTTTGTAACATTACAGCGCCTAAGGTACCACCTAGCACGATAATCAGCGCTGGGCCATTAAATAGAGCGCTTACCACCCCACCTTCAAGTGCATAACCAAAAGCAATAGCGCTAACAGCGACGATTAAACCAAGAAACGACAGTTTATCCACACCCAGTCTCTCGTGTTAACCGTGCAGCAACTTCATTAAGCGCTAAGCTCTCACTTGCAAGGCCTGCATTAGCAACGGCTTGCGGCATACCATAAACAACACTGGTTTTTTCATCTTGCGCCCATATCGTCGCACCAGCTTGTTTTAGCATGCGGGCACCATCTCGACCATCAGCCCCCATACCAGTAAGCACAACCGCCAATACATCACCACCAAATGCTTTAGCAGTGCTTGCAAATGTTACATCCACACTCGGTTTGTATGTAATGCGAGGACTATCATCTTCAAAAACGCGTAACGTTCGAGAACTTCCACGTCCTTCTACCAGCATTTGCTGACCACCAGGTGCTAAATAAGCGGTACCTGGCATTAACCTGTCGCCTTGTTGCGCTTCTTTCACTTTAATTTTACACAGACCATTTAGTCGCGCAGCAAAAGCAGGTGTAAATGCAGCAGGCATATGCTGAATAAGTAAAATAGGGTGCGGAAAATTAGCTGGCAGTTGAGTTAATATGGTTTGTAAAGCAACAGGGCCGCCTGTTGATGTACCAATTGCAACAACTTGGTACTGTTTGCCTGAAGCTCGCACATTGTTCGCCGATGAAGCCGGCGCTGGTGCTGGGCGGCTGAAACTACGATCAGGCTGAACAATACCACCGCTTCTGGTGCTTGTAGATGTTGTAGATGCTGTGCGAGGTGGCGGAGCAGGACGTGTAAAACGTGAAATGCGACGGCGACCAATTTCTTTTACTTTATTTTGTAAAAGTGCGATTGCATCTTCGTTATTTCGGGCAATATCTTCAAACTTTTTCGGTAAAAAGTCCAAAGCCCCCGCATCAAGCGCATCAAGTGTTGCTGTTGCACCATCACGAGTTAATGAAGAAAACATTAAAATAGGTGTTGGTGTAGCAGCCATGATCTCTTTAACGGCACTAATACCATCAAGAACGGGCATTTCAACATCCATAGTAATGACATCAGGTCTAAGCTCTTTTGCCTTATCAACAGCTTCTCGGCCATTCACGGCAAAGCCTACAACTTGGATATTACTATCTTGCTCTAAAATTTCGCTGACACGGCGGCGAAAAAAGCTCGAATCATCGACAACTAATACTTTGACTGCCATTGGCACTCTCTTGTTATGTGTTCAGTGTAAGTGCGCTGTATCCACGCGCACTTAAAATAGTGAGTTTAAATAATGCTAGCCAACGTAATGTTTTAGCATGCTTGGCACATCTAAAATAAGTGCAATCCCACCATCAGAGGTAATCGTCGCACCCGCCATGCCTGGTGTACCTTGTAATAAAGCATCAAGCGGCTTAATAACGACTTCTTCTTGACCTATCAACGAGTCAACAACAAAGCCTACCTGTTTCGTACCTATTTGAACAATAACAACATGTCCTTCGGCTTTGCGTTCTTGGCTATTTGCACCTTTCACTAACCAATGTTCGAGGTAAAAGAGTGGAATGGCTTTCTGGCGAACAATAATCGTCAGCTGCCCATCGACCACATTCGTCTTAGTTAGGTCAAGGTGAAAAATTTCACTAACACCTGCAAGTGGTAACGCAAATGTTTGTTCTCCAACAATAACCATTAATGTTGGAAGAATAGCCAATGTAAGCGGTACTTTAATTTCAAGTACAGTACCGACTCCGAGTTCTGACTGAATATTAACTGAGCCATTTAGTTGGGTGATCTTGGTTTTCACCACATCCATACCCACACCACGGCCCGAAATATCAGAAATCTCTTCTTTCGTTGAGAAGCCAGGAGCAAAAATTAAATTGTAGGCCTCTGTATCAGAGAGTCTGCTAGCTTGGTCATGGTCAATAACACCTTTACTGATTGCTATCTTTTTCAATTTCTCGGCGTCCATACCGGCACCATCATCACGGATGGTAAGTAAGATATGATCGCCTTCTTGTGATGCTGATAGCGTCACAGTCCCTGTACGAGGTTTACCTGCGGCCTCACGCACATCAGGCATTTCAATACCATGGTCAACTGAGTTACGAACCAAATGCACAAGTGGATCAGCAAGGGCTTCAACTAAGTTTTTATCTAAATCGGTATCTTCACCCACCAACAGCAGATTAATATCTTTTTTCAAGCTACGAGCTAAGTCACGAACAACGCGAGGGAAGCGGCCGAATACTTTCTTGATTGGCTGCATGCGTGTCTTCATCACTGCACCTTGTAAGTCTGCTGTGACAACATCTAAATTCGAGATAGCCTTACCCATAGACTCACTATTGGTATTATTAGCAAGACTAACTAAACGGTTACGAACAAGCACCAGTTCACCAACCATGTTCATAATCTCGTCAAGACGTTTAGTATCAACACGTACCGTCGTTTCCGCCTGTGGTGCAGGTGCTTTTTTCGCAGCGGCACTTGGCTTAGGCTCAGCTTTAGCTGCAACAGGGGCTGGTTGAGCCGCTTTTGCAGGCGCAGGGGTTGCTGGTTTTGCTTGCGGCACTGGTTTACTAGGCTCAGCTTTAGCTACTTCTGGCGCTTTTGGCTCTGTAGGCTGTGCTGGTGATGAAGACTCTAATGACTTAGGCGCTGTTCCTTTACCATGTAACTCATCCAGCAATGCTTCAAATTCATCATCACTAATTTCATCGTCACTCTCACTGCCAGCAGGCGCTGATACTGTACTGACAGGCTTTTCAATCGACACTTGTTCTGGTGTGCTAGTTGATTTTACTTCACCAAAGCTACCTACTCCGTGCAGTTCATCTAATAAGCTATCAAATTCATCATCAGTGATATCATCACTATTATTACTTACTTTTTCTGCCTCTACGGCTGCTGGGCTTTGCCCTTTACCATGGAGTTCATCAAGTAAGCTTTCAAATTCGTCTTCAGTAATTTCATCAATATTTTGTGCTTCATGCTGGGTATCAGCCAAACCACCATCAAACAACATATCAAATGCAAACGGGTCGTCTTCATCAACGTTATCCGTTGCCACATCAGCAGTTACTTCTGGGCTATCAATGATAGGCTCTTCAACAACGGGCTCTTCTGGTGCCGCACTGACACCCTCTGTAATTGATGTGTCTTCACCAGCAAGTTCTTCTGCGCTCGGTGGATGACTTAATTTGTGAAGGGCTTCAAGGAGGGCAGGATCCGCAGGCTCTGGTTGCTCACGGTTCTGGATGGTCGTAAACATCTCATTTATTGTATCGAGTGCCTGTAAAATAACATCCATTAATTCAGATGTAACAGTACGCCCGCCTTGACGTAATAAATCAAAGACATTTTCGGCGCCATGACATGCATCAACAAGTTCTGTCATGCTTAAGAAGCCAGCCCCACCTTTTACGGTATGGAAGCCCCTGAAAATGGCATTTAATAAATCTTTATCTTCTGGGTTATTTTCCAGTTCGACTAATTGCTCTGACAAAAGCTCTAAGATTTCTCCAGCTTCAACTAGGAAATCCTGTAAAATATCTTCATCGACTTCAAAGCTCATGCAGCTACTCTCCTCTTAGAAGCCCAGACTTGATAATAGATCATCAACTTCATCTTGTCCTGAGACAACATCATCGCGAGACTCTTTATCAATAATTGGCCCTTCAGGACCTGCAAGCGTATCGCTTTGTGCAGGTGCTTGTTCTATGGCCTGTTTTTCTTGTTTTTGATGACCATCTTCTTGACTGCCAAACACAGTTAAAAGATTGATTAAACTGTCTTCTACTTCGCGTACTAATTCGATGACTCGGCGTATAACTTGCCCTGTTAAGTCTTGATAATCTTGTGCCATCAGCACATTCGTCATCAAGCCTTGTAACTCATCTGTTTTAGTTTGCGAGCTGTTCATAAACTTATCTAAGCTATGACATAGCGATTTAAATTCACCGAGCTCAATTTCTCGATTCATCAAACGATCCCACGTAGGTTTTATCGTCGCTATATCGTCTGCAAGTTGCTGAGCAATTGGCAAACTTGCTTCCACTGCATCCATGGTCTTATTAGCGGCGCTTTCTGTCATTTCCATGACATAATTTAAGCGCTGTTTAGCATCGGGTATTGCTTCCGTTGTTAAGCCAGTTAAACGCGTATCGAGATCAAAGTTTTTTAGCGCTTCATGAAGTTGTCGCGTTAATTTACCAATTTCTGCAAACAGCTCTGATTGTTCTTTTGATGCTGTGTCAAGTATTAGCTTATCCGCTTTTTCTTGTTCACCATTTTCAAGATACTCAACAAGTTGACGAGCTTGCTCTAAACTTATTTGAGGCGCAGCAAGTGCTGACATAAGCCTCTCCCCTTAGATTAACCTAAACGTTCAAACACTTTTTCCAATTTGGTTTTCAGTGTCGCAGCAGTAAATGGTTTAACGATATAACCATTTACACCCGCTTGAGCAGCAGCAACAATTTGTTCTTTTTTCGCTTCAGCTGTCACCATGAGCACTGGAATATGCTTTAGGCTGTCGTCGGCACGAATAGCTCTCAATAAATCAATACCTTGCATACCTGGCATGTTCCAATCGGTGACAACAAAATCAAATTCTTGATTTTGTAGCATTGGTAATGCTGTTGAACCATCATCAGCTTCCTGCACATTGGTGAAACCTAAATCCCTTAACAGGTTTTTAATGATACGTCTCATTGTAGAAAAATCATCAACAACAAGAATTTTCATGTTTTTATCCAAAACATCCTCCGGTGAGGTTTGAACCTATATTTACTTACTACTAATTAATCCAGTCATTGATTTTTGCTTTGAGCTTAATCATCGCCTGACCATGTATTTGACTCACACGCGATTCACTTACGTCGAGTATGTGCCCTATTTCTTTTAAATTCATTTCATCGTTGTAATACAAAGATAAAACAAGTGCATCTCTTTCCGGTAACGATTGAATAGCCGTTAATAGAGATTGGTTAAACCGTTCATTTTTAACGTTATTAAACGGTTTGTCTAGTGCTAAATCTTGCCCCATAGGTGTAATAACGTCTTCATCAACACCTAAATCCTCAATACCCAGAACTTTACTAGAATTTACATCATGTAAGATATGATGGTACTCATCGAGCGTAATATCAAGTTTTTCAGCAACTTCTGTATCTTTTGGTTCTCGATTTAAAGTACTTTCTAGTGCGGCTATGGTTTCAGCAACGAGACGTGCATTTCGGTGAACAGAGCGAGGCGCCCAATCGCCGCGACGAATTTCATCAAGCATCGCACCGCGAATGCGTATACCAGCGAAGGTTTCAAAGCTCGCTCCTTTGCCTGCATCAAAGTTTTTTGATGCTTCTATAAGGCCAATCATGCCTGATTGAATTAAATCGTCTAATTGAACACTGGCGGGTAAACGAGCAATTAAATGGCATGCCACTTTTTTGACTAAAGAGGCGTGCTTTTCGACAATCGCATTCAAATTGTTTGCTGATTGATATCCCATCGCTTTATTCACCGATGTTGTCATAGTTAGCCGTTTACTAGTTTTTCAATAAAAAATTCTAAATGACCGGATGGTTGATTCGGTATTGGCCACTTAACTGCTTTTGTTGCTAATGTTTTAAATGCGACTGCTGCTGGCGAACTAGGAAACAACTCAACAATCACTTTTTGGCGTCGAGTCGATTTACGCATATTTTCGTCATACGGTATTGTTGCAACTAATTCCATAGATACATCCAAGAAACGATCGGTTACTTTTGATAGTTTAGCAAACAATTCTTGGCCTTCACGCATACTGCGGACCATATTGGCAACAATTTTAAATTTATATACACCATGTTCACGGCTCAGTACTTTAATAAGTGCATAGGCGTCGGTTATGGAGGTAGGTTCATCACATACAACCACAACGACATCTTGTGCTGCACGTGAAAAGCTTAATACCATGTCGGAAATACCCGCGGCGGTATCAACAATTAAGATATCAAACTCTGTATTTAACTCGCTAAAAGCGCGGATAAGGCCGGCATGCTCAGAAGGGCTTAGTTCCACCATGCTCTGCGAACCAGAGGTTGCAGGGACTATTTTAATCCCCGCAGGGCCTTCAACAAGGATTTCATCCAGCTCACATTCGCCAGATAAAACATGAGATAAGTTACGTTCAACACGAAGGCCAAGCATGACATCACAATTTGCCAATCCCAAATCGGCATCAAGTACTAATACTCGATTTCCTTGCTGACCGAGTGCAATAGCGGTATTTAGTGAAACATTGGTTTTACCCACACCACCTTTGCCACCAGTCACAGCGATAACTTTAACGCCACTATTATTATTTTGATTCATTTTGCGCAGGCCGCTTGCTTGATCTAATACTGTGTTAATCATACATCCCTACTGTGCTCGACGCTACTGCTTGACGTCGTGAATGTTGTGCTTTTGCTCGTTTTAAATACAATTGTTCAGCCTTTTTCACTAGTTTTTCGGCATTTGCAACACGAATATCCTCTGGAACTCGCTGACCATTAGTAAGATACCCTATCGGAAGACGATTTTGAATCGCTATGCTGATAATCTCACCTAAACTTAGCGATTCATCCAACTTAGTGAATATACAACCACTTAGTTGCACCTTTTTAAAGTGTCTTACGGTTTCTTGCAACACATTTATTTGTGCTGTAGCACTTAATACTAAGTAACTACGAATATCAACTCGCTGATTACGCATTAGTGTATTAAGCTGCTCAGTCAAGCGTAAATCACGTTGGCTCATTCCCGCTGTGTCTATTAATACTAGTCGCTTATTACGTAAATGGTATAGCACTTCAGCCAATTCATTTGCATCTTTTACTTGTTTAACACCACAGCCAATAATACGGCCATAGGTAGCAAGTTGTTCGTAGGCACCAATCCGGTATGTATCCGTCGTAATTAATGCAACTTTGTCGGCACCGTATTTTTGGGCTCCTAACGCAGCAAGCTTAGCAACGGTGGTTGTTTTACCAACCCCTGTAGGCCCAACAAGTGCAAACACGCCGCCTTGACGTAAGATTTCGTTATTGGTGGTGTGCATTTGGTTTTCAACCATTTGCAGGAGTGCTTGCCAAGCTTGTTGACGTGAAACATCGTCTGGAATAAAACACGCCATTTGCTCAGCAACATCACGCTCAATTCCCATCCCCGCTAAACGGTCAATCATACACGCACGAGTTGGATCACGACGTGCCATATCTTGCTGCATTAAGCCCGATACTTGATGTTCGAGTAATTGACGAATCGCATTCATTTCTTCACGCATTGTCGCCATTTCTGATTGGTTAGCAGGCGCAGAGTTTTTCTGTTCTACCGGTGAATCTAAATCATCAAAGCCTGCATCTAAGTCATCATCAAAACCTAGGCTATGGGCTTGCGTTTGCATGCGAGGTGCAGCTTGTTCTTGGTAGCGTGGCTTTTGAGCATACTCAGGTTGTTGCTGTTGAAAACTAGGCTCTTTAGGTTGATAGTGTTCGCTCGTATCGATACCAGATTGGCTAAACATAGATGCAAGCTCAGGCGAACGAGGGCGTGGGGCTTGGCGCTCAAGTAACGCTTGTAGGCTATCGGCAACTTGTGCTTGCGGCTCAGGTTTAGCACGCATTGGCTCAGGCTTAACAAAATTAGGCTGTGGCGCAGGTTTTGATTGCACTGCTACGGGCGCTGCTTCAGCTTTAGGGGCTGCCTTGTCATAATCTACAGCTGCAACAATTTCAACACCGTTAGCGAGCTTTTTATTTGACATAATAACCGCATCAACACCTAATTCATCTTTCACTTCTTTAAGTGCAGTGCGCATATCTTTAGCAAAAAAACGTTTAATTTTCATGGTTCAACCCCTTTACTATCCTATTGTTGGCCTACTGAGCTGACAATCTTAATCTGTCTTTCGTCTGGTACCTCTTGATAAGACATGACCCTTAAACCTGGAATCGTGTACTTAACAAAACGAGATAACACAGTACGTAACATTCCTGACGTTAACAGTATTGAAGGTTCACCGGCCATTTCTTGGTTTTGATGCGCTTCATTCAATGATTGCTGAAGTCGCTCTGCAAGGCTTGGTTCTATTCCGGCACCTTCGTCACCTGCATTTTGAAGTGACTGATGCAACATCTGTTCCAACTCAGGCGCCAAGGTTATGACAGGGATCTCAGAAGACATACCAACAGCGTCTTGAACGATAAGTCTACGCAGTGAAATTCGTACTGCAGCTGTTAGTACATCAGGGTCTTGGCTACGTGGGCCATATTCAACAAGGGTTTGAACAATCGAGCGCATATCGCGAATTGCCACCCCTTCATTAAGTAAATTTTGTAGTACTTTTACAACGGTTGTGAGTGGTAGAACGTCAGGCACCAAACCTTCAACAAGACGTGGGTGGCTCTTCGCTAGCATGTCTAATAAGTTTTGCACTTCTTCGTGACCAAGTAGCAAGGCTGCGCTGTTCGTTAGCAACTGACTGATGTGTGTAGCAACCACAGTCGCAGAATCAACAACCGTATAACCAAGAGATTGGGCTTCGTCTTTTTGATCTGGCTTGATCCATACTGCATCAAGGCCAAATGCAGGATCTTTTGTCTCAACACCTTTGATTGGGCCAAATACTTGACCTGGGTTAATTGCCAGCTCATCACCGTGCTTTAATTCACCTTCACCACTTGATACACCCATCATCGTGATGCGATAGGCATTTGGATCGAGCTCTAAGTTATCGCGAATATGCACAGGAGGTACTAAGAAACCAAGTTCTTGAGATAGCTTTTTACGCACGCCTTTAATGCGATTAAGTAGTTCTCCACCTTGTGATTGGTCCACAAGTGGAATTAAACGATAACCAACCTCTAGACCAATAACATCTACTTGCTGAACATCATCCCAGCCCAGCTCTTTTTGCTCTTGTTTATTAGCAACACCGGTGCCTGGTGCTCCGCCATTTGCTTCGATTTCTGCTTGCTCGGCTTCGGCTTTTGCTTTTTGTTTTTGCGTGAAATATGCAAGATAGCCAAGCAATGCACCTAAGCTTAAGAATGCGATATGCGGCATACCTGGCACTAAACCCATGGTGATTAGAATGCCCGATGCAATATATAAAGATTTTTCGTTACCTAACTGAGTTTTAAACTGCTCCCCCATGTTGTGCGACTCATTTTGACGCGTCACAACAATCGCCGTACCAATTGAAAGTAACAGTGATGGTAATTGCGCTACTAGGCCATCACCAATCGTTAGCAGAGTATAAACCTCCATCGCTCGACTAAAGCTTAAGTCGTGCTGGATCATACCAACAAATAAACCACCAACAATATTGATTACAAGTATCACGATACCGGCGATGGCATCGCCTTTAACGAACTTACTTGCACCGTCCATTGAACCGTAAAAATCAGCTTCACGGGTTACTTCATCACGGCGCTCACGCGCTTGTTCTGCACTGATAAAACCGGCATTTAAATCGGCGTCAATCGCCATTTGTTTACCTGGCATTGCATCTAGGGTGAAACGTGCTGACACTTCAGAAATACGGCCTGCCCCTTTGGTGATAACAACAAAGTTAATGATAATAAGGATAAGGAAGACCACTAAACCTACGGCATAGTTACCACCTATCACCACCGAGCCAAATGCTTCGATAACCTTACCTGCTGCGTCACCACCGTTGTGACCTTCAAGTAGCACAACACGGGTACTGGCAACATTGAGTGCAAGGCGCATAATCGTGGCGATTAACAATACGGCTGGAAACATACCAAACTCAAGTGGCTTCATGGTATAAACCGTGACCAGAAGTACCACAAGTGCGAGCGCGATATTAAACGAAAAAAGAATATCTAAAAGAAAAGGTGGCAGTGGTAAAATCACCATACCTAGCGCAGCTAACACTAGTAATGGTGTACCCACACCTTTAGCATACTCTTTTTTATCTTTATTAAGTTGTTGTAATACCGCTTTAAATTCCATAATTCAACAATTTCAAAAAATTGACACTACACGGAATTTGCAATAACTATTCCAAGTTATAAAGCGACTCGCTAATATTTATAATCATCAGGTATTGGCAGTTTTTTATTCAGAGGGATTGGGCGTTTACCACGGCCTTTTTTGAAGCGTTTTAGCTGAAATACATAGGCAAGTACTTGGGCAACCGCGGTGAACAGTTGATCGGGTATCTGCTGCCCAACTTCTGTCGTATGATAAAGCGCACGCGTCAGTACTGGCGACTCAACGATAGGGACATCATTACCCTTACCCACTTTACGAATCTGCATAGCAAGTTCATCAAGGCCTTTAGCAAGTACGATAGGCGCCCCTGCTTTTGCTGTGTCATATTTAATGGCAACAGAGTAGTGAGTCGGGTTGGTTACAATAACATCCGCATCAGGCACATCTTGCATCATCCGTCGTTGCGACATTTCTCGTTGCGTACGACGAATACGTGCTTTTATTTGTGGGTCACCTTCTGAGTTTTTATACTCATCTTTGACTTCTTGAAGCGTCATTTTTAGCTCTTTATGATGCTTATGACTTTGGTAAGGCGCATCGATAGCTGCAATAACAATTAAAGTACATGTCAGTCCTAAAAACATCCACGATAAAATCTCAAGGGAGTGGATAATATTACCAGGCGCACTTTCTATACTCAGATGCAGTATCTCATCGAAAAAGGTATTAATTAAAAACACTGCAAAACCAGCCACAACCGCAAATTTTAACAGCGACTTCACCAATTCAACCCCCGCTTGTGGGCCTAGCATACGTTTTATGCCTTTAGCTGGAGACATTTTGTTGGCTTTAGGCGCAGCGGCTTTCCAACTAAAATTAAAGCCCCCCAATAAGGTATTACCAATAAAAGCAGCAATAACGATGATAAAAACAAACATCGCCATAGGAAAGAGCAAGGCATCACCCACAACCCCCCAAACCGAGAACATTTTTGTGGTGTCATAGGTTTCATTACGATTTAAGCTAAGCAATCGCCCCATCACGTTATACAAGCCTTTACCAATTTCTGGCCCGTACAAAAGCAGCGAAATAGCAGAAAACATGAGAACAAACATTGTACCAAGCTCTTTCGAACGAGCTACTTGACCTTTTTTCTTCGCGTCTTCTATTTTTTTACTGGTGGGTTCTTCGGTTTTTTCTTGACCTGAATCTTCAGCCATAGTGCGCTCCTAAGGGGTACAACCAACAAGGCTACACATCAACTCAACCATTTTCAGCCACTGGAACTCGAACTGGGTCATAAAGTTACCCAGCGTCGCCCAAATGATCACAAGACCGGCCACTAAGGTGAACGGAAAACCAATTGAGAAAATATTAAGCTGTGGTGCTGCACGTGTCATCACCCCAAACGACATGTTAATGACTAGCATAGCAGTCAATGGCGCCAAGGCTAAAACGAGGGCTGTGGTGAACATCCAGCCACCCCAAGTGACGATATCCCAGTAATGGTCCACTGACCACCAGCTACCATCAATTGGTAAAACTTGAAAACTGTGGATGACCATTTGAATCATCATCAAATGCCCATTGAACACAAAAAACAATAACGTTGCTAATATGAGATAAAATTGACCCACAGCAGGTACGCTTAAACCATTTGAAGGGTCAACGACTGACGCAAAACCAAGACCGGTTTGCATTGCCAATATTTGCCCTGCCAGCACAAAGGTATTGAGCAGCAAAACAGATGCAAAGCCAATAGCAACACCAATCAACATTTGTTGAATAACGACCAATATCATTTCAAACGAAAACAAGTTAGTAAAACTCGCCGGAGGTAATACAGGCACGGCTACTAAGGTTATAACTACCGCCAAACCTAATTTTATACGTGCAGGAACGTTTTTTGCGCCCAAGCCCGCCATTATCATAATCATGGAGCTAATGCGCACCAGTGGTAGTAAAAAGTCACTTAACCACTGAATGACCACTGCAAATGGAAATTCCATTTACCCTGCAATCTCTGGAATTGATAACACTAAACCATTAAAGTAATCCATCAACTCTTGAGTAAACCAATGTCCACCAATTATTAATGCGCTAATTGTTATCAATAAACGCGGTAAAAAGCTTAACGTTTGCTCATTAATTGATGTAGCCGCTTGGAAAACAGCCACAACCAGTCCCACTAATAAACCAGGTACAACGATTGCCGAGACTAATTTAATCACTAAGAAAAGTGCGCCACTGAGAATATCAACAAAGATTTCTGGTTCCATCGTATCGCTCCTAGTTGCTATTGGTCACATTAAGCATCGCTAGACCCCTAGACCAAAGCTCTTTGCAAGGGTCCCCATCACAAGACTCCAACCATCGACTAAAACAAACAGCATAATTTTAAAGGGTAAAGATACAATCATTGGCGACAACATCATCATACCCATTGCCATGAGTACTGATGCAACCACCAAATCGACGATGAGAAACGGTATAAAGAACATAAAACCGATAATAAATGCGGTTTGTAGTTCACTTGTTACAAACGCAGGAATAAGCACGATTAGCGGGGTGTCTTCTGGAGAGTCAAGCTTATCGTGACCTGCTATCTTTGCAAAAGTCTCAAGATCTTTAATACGTACTTGAGAAAGCATAAACGCTTTCATAGGCTCTTTTGCAAGCTCTAATGCCTGTACTGACGTCACTTGCTCATTCAAATATGGCTCGATTGCCCGCTCATTTACCTGCTGATAAATCGGTGCCATGATGAAAATGCTCAAAAATAGCGACATACCAAGTAATATTTGATTAGAGGGCGTTTGTTGTAAACCAATTGCTTGACGCAAAATAGCGAGCACAACAATAATACGAGTAAATGAGGTCATCATAATAACTGCGGCAGGAATGAAGCTCAGCGCAGTCATAATTGCAAGGACTTGTAAGGTTACAGAGTAATCTTGCGAGCCATCTGGATTCGTTGTAATGGTGAGTGCTTCGATACCCTCAGCATGAACAGAAGGTAAAAACAGTACACTTGCTAAAATAAGTAGCCACTTGATCATAGCGTTAGTTCTTTTTATTTAGAGATGATTGAGTGTTAAGTAAACTGCCAAATCGTTTTGCTAGTTCAGGCAATTCCTTTTCTTTGAGCGGTGTTTCAAGCTTATGTAGGTAATTTATACTATGAGGCGTCACACCAATTAAGTGCTGGCTGTTATCTATCTCTACCACCATTAGACGCTCTCGCGAACCAAGCGGTAAACTACGAATCACCTTAAACTCATCACTGTTGGTTAGATTAGGGTTAAGTTTTTTGACAAAAAAGGCAAGTACAACAATAACCACAAGTACTAAAAATAGCGACATCACCATAGACAGAATATCTGCCGTCGGTGATGCTGTAGGCATTGCAGTGCTGGTTACACTTGTTAGTGCTGCTAAAGTAATCATCGTAGTTTTTTAATTCGCTCAACTTGGCTAATTACATCTGTAAGACGAATACCAAATTTATCATTAACAACGACCACCTCACCGTGCGCTATCAAGGTGCCATTCACTAACACATCAAGAGGTTCACCGGCAACACGGTCTAACTCAACAACTGAACCTTGGTTGAGTTGTAGTAAGTTACGGATATTTATTTTAGAGCGCCCTACTTCCATAGAAATAGTAACCGGAATATCTAAAATAGTATCAAGCTTGCGTTTTTCTTCGCCAGACAGTTCATGCTTTTCATCTTTAAGCTCATCAAGTTCCGCGACAGCAGCTTCACCTGTGCCATTTTCGGCTTCCTCAGCTTCGGCTAATGCCGCAGCCCATTCGTCCATTGTATCTTGATCATCACTCATTATATTTAACCTTATAAATCGACTACCAGTCTAAATCAACACCTTCAGATAGGTGCAAATCATCTTCTAGTTCTGCTAATTCTGCATCTGAATCAAGTTTTTTACCACCTTTTGTAAACACATGTAGTTCCGACTTAACTGATTCAGGACGTTTAATTTTTTCGCTGATTTGAAGTGCCACATTATCCCTTGAGCGACCCATTTTCGCCCTAAAGGTTGGCAACTCTTCAATAAACACTGTGATATGTTCCGGCATTTCAACCGGTATAATATCGCCTGCTTTAAGCTCCATTATTTGTTCAAGTGATAAATCGACTTCAAGTAGTTGGGTCGATAAATCAACTTCAACATCCATAATTTCATCACGTAATGCTTTACTCCAACGTAAATCTGTATCTTCAGTATCAGATTGTACACCGGCATCAAGTAGCTCACGAATCGGCTCAAGCATTGAGTAAGGCAGTGCAATATGAAAATCACCGCCACCACCGTCTAGCTCAATATGAAATGAGCTAATTACCACAACCTCTGTTGGGCTCACGATGTTTGCCATTGCGGGATTAACTTCAGAGTCAAGGTATTCAAATGACACATCCATAACAGGTGCCCATGCTTCTTTATAATCTTCGAAGATTATTTTAAGTAGCATTTGTACGATACGACGTTCAGTAGGGGTAAATTCACGGCCCTCTATTTTGGCATGATAACGCCCATCTCCACCAAAAAAGTTATCTACCAAAATAAACACTAAGCGTGCTTCCATGGTAATTAACCCCGTTCCCTTGAGGGGACGAAAACGCACCATATTCAAACTTGTCGGTACAAACAAAGTATGGATGTATTCGCCAAACTTGATCATTTGCACGCCGTTGATAGACACTTCGGCGGTACGGCGCATCATGTTAAATAAGCTGATCCGCATATGCCTTGCAAAGCGCTCGTTGACGATTTCCAAGGTCGGCATACGACCACGGACAATACGATCTTGTGATGAAAAGTCATACTGAAGCGTACTACTGTCCGAATCACCACTTTCGCCAATATCTTCCTCTTCGACTTCATCGACACCATGTAATAGCGCATCAATTTCGTCTTGGGATAGTAAATCGCTCACGCTGACCCCTTATTGCATCACAAAGCCGGTAAATAATACCCGCTCAATCACTTTACTGCCCTCAACATCGTTTAATGCAGATTGAACTTTTTCAAGTGCAGCTACTCGCACCGTTTCTTTCCCTTCGCTAGTACCCAACTCGTCGGCGGTTGTGGTAGAAAGTACACTTAATAAAGTGCTCTCAATCAAAGGAATGTGCTTTTTAGCTGTTTCTTCATTGACTTCGCCGCGCACTAAAAGCTGTACTTTTATTTGCACTATACGATCTCGACTAGCACCAGGTACATTGAACACAAATGGACGTGGCATCGCGACATAGAGCGCAGAGCCCACTTCTGCAGAGCTTGAAGGTGCTGCAGCATTATTTGCTACGGTTGTTTCATCGGCAAGTGACTCAGCGGGCGCATCATCACCCGAAAATAGAAAATAACCTGCGCCAGCTGCCACCACAATAGCAACGACGGCTATAATGATGATCAACTTTTTTTTACTTTTACCGGTATCTTCTATTTCTAAATTTACATCTTCAGCCATTATCACTTCCTTCACGATTACAGCATATTATTTAAGCAGTACATACTGTAACTAATTTATTTCTTATAATAGCAGGACTTAAGCATAGTAATCTATTGATGATGAAGATTGTTGTCGAGAAGTTTCGACATTTGTTGCAGTAGTGTTAGTCTGACTTTCTTCTTCATGTTGATTACCCGCTAGATTCCCTTGCCCTTGTTGTGGGTCTTGCTGCGCTCCAGATTCACCTTGTTGAATACTACTTTCACCAAGCTCAATACCTTGCTGCGCCAACATTTCGCGCAGGCGTGGCATTGATTGCTCAAGCGCTTCTTTCGCTTGCTGGTTTTGAACCACAAAGTTAATTTGTGCTTGCTCTGCATCACTGCGAATACGAATGTGCATACTGCCCATTTCCGGTGGGTCGAGGCGAATTTCTGCTTCTTTATTATTGATATTTAATAGTGCACTGACTCGCTCTTGCAACATTTTAGCAGCGTCACTTTTTACAATATTTATCGCTTGCATGACGCCTGGGTCAACACTCACCGTTTTACTGTTCGTCTGTTGTACCGATTGTGTTTGTATATTTTGTAGCTCAAGTGCTTGTTCGTGCTGCTGCGCTGCAAGTTCATAGGCACTGGTTTGTGCTGTCGTTGTCTGTGTTGCTAATTGATTGAATAATTGCACAACACGTGCAGATGCAGGCTCTTTAGCTGCTTCCTTCACAGCTAAGATCTCAGCTTCACTTAGTGGTTCAGCCTCTGCAGTCATATCAAAAGATGGCTTAGCTGATGCCAGTTCTGAACGCGAAGTGCTGTCTTTATTTGACTGCACCGCCGCATAGCTTGTGGTGGCGGCGCTCTTATCTGAATGATTTACAGCCTCAGTTAAACGTGCTTGCACTGCGGATAACTTGTTATATTGCTCAGAATCTTCAGGCAATGTGTGTAACTGCTCATTCACTTTATTCAATAAAACTTGTTGCTCACTTTTAGTCAGTGCGCTTATTTGTTTTTCTATTGATTGAGGTAATTTACTAGTCGTATCTTTACTTTCATTTGCAAGTACTTGCTCATTGTTTTGTAAAGCATTGTCACGCTTAACTGGGTTATTACTAGAGTGAGTGTTCAATACTTCACTAAGCAGTGATTTAATCGCTTTGATATCACTGTTTTTGAGTTCGCCGCTCGCTTTTAATTCAGCTACTTGCTGCTCCAACTTGGCTTGTTGTTCTGGTGATAAAGCAAGCTCTTTAGCTAATTGACTGACGGCTTGACCATCTCCTTTTTGTAGCTGAGCGAGTAAACGGACTGTTTGTTCATCACTAATGTTCGCAGCTTTCGTTAATTCTGCTGCCACTTTTGGCT
This sequence comes from Pseudoalteromonas sp. L21, assembly GCF_021728035.1. NCBI lineage: Bacteria > Pseudomonadati > Pseudomonadota > Gammaproteobacteria > Alteromonadales > Pseudoalteromonadaceae > Pseudoalteromonas > Pseudoalteromonas sp. L21. The sequence continues at coordinate 470,603 of NZ_JAKKCV010000001.1, forward strand.
CACTTTGCATAGCAACTTTTAACTCATCAGTGTTAAGTTGCTTATCTATTACCGTATCACTTTGAGCTGCAACTTTACCCACCACCGGTTCAACTTTATCTTTTGGCGGTAAATTAGCGGCGTTCAATTCGTTATTAACAGCTGTCGCGACTTTTGATTTTTCGATTAAGCTGGCAACAGAAGTCGTGTCTTTTACTGGCGTTCCATCAGGTTTAGCAATTTGTGTATTAGCAGCACTCGCTGGCTGCTCAGCTTCTGCGTTATTGATGACGTTAACGTGGGTACTCATCGCTTGCGATGCATTAATTTGCGATAATAATGTGTTGTTTTCGCTTTTTGGCTCATCTTCGGCTGTTTCTGACGGCTTTGAATCATCCACTTGTTTGACAGGTTCACTTTGACGATCCTTACTGGTGGTTTCATTTGCCGCATCATGAGCTTGTGTAAGCGTTGATAAAAAGCTTACATCTGATGATTGCTCTGAAGAATCTGTTTCTTTACTTGAAAAACCAGTACCTTGCTCTGTTTTTACTTGCAAATTAATTTCACTGATCGCCATAATTCACCTGAGTATAAAGGGGCAATTTGCCGCCGTAAGTGCCAAAATAAATGTTACTAGCAAGTACAAATGCAAATTATATGCCTAAAAAATTACAGTGTCGGATTTTTCAACTGGCGTTGATAGAATTGATTTGAAGCGAACTCGTCCAGCATTTTTTGCTCACTTTTAGCGACTGCCGCGGCCTGCTTAATTGCCTGTTTTTCGATAAGCTTAGCAACCGCTTTTGCTTTAACTTGCTGTTTTAACCACAGAGTTTTACGCTGCGCAACAACTTGCTTTGCAGTATTCACGGTGCTTGCCTGTTGACGAATCGCTTCTTCTATTTTGGCAATAAACGAGTGGTACTGGCTAAAACCTGCGCTTGATAACCCTGAGCGCCCTTTAGTATGCAACTGCTGTGAGTATTCAAGACGAAAGTTATTTAAGCCTTGTAGCTTTTGTTGGTTACTTTGCAAGTGCTGCTGTGCTTTTAAGTAATCCATACGCAGTGATTCTTCTTTATCGTTCTCAAGCTTTAGTAATAAATCAAGTTTATTTTTAGCCATTATGCTTGTCCTAACAGTTGTGCTAGGCCTTGTAAGCCATCGTCATAGCTGATCACATCTTTCATGCCTTGTTGTAAAAACTGATTCACTGCTGGCATCATATTAATTGCTTGATCAAGCATAGGATCTGTTCCTTTTTGATAAGCTCCCAGCGTAATCATGTCTTTATTCTGCTGGTACATAGAATAGACTTGTTTAAGCACTCTTGCTTGTTGCATATGCGGCTCTGAGACAACTTGAGGCATAACCCGTGAAATAGACTTTTCAATATCGATGGCAGGATAATGACCACTATCAGCTAAGTCTCGCGATAACACGATGTGACCATCCAAAATAGCACGGGCAGAATCGGCAATAGGGTCTTGCATGTCATCCCCCTCGCTCAGCACAGTAAAAAATGCAGTAATAGAACCTTGCCCTTCACCACCGTTACCAGCACGCTCAACTAATGCGGGTAATTTTGCAAATACGGAAGGCGGATAACCTTTTGTTGCCGGAGGCTCACCTACAGCGAGCGCGATTTCACGCTGCGCCATCGCGTAACGAGTCACTGAATCAAGCAGCAGTAACACATTGAGACCTTGATCACGAAAATATTCGGCAATTGTGACGGCACTTTCACAGCCTTTTAAACGCATAAGCGGTGATGCATCAGCAGGTGCAGCAACAACAACAGAACGTTTACGCCCTTCAACACCAAGAATTTCTTCAATAAATTCTTTTACCTCACGGCCACGTTCTCCCACTAAACCAACTACGATGACATCGGCTTCTGAGCCTCTGGTCATCATACCCAGTAACACTGACTTACCCACACCTGAGCCTGCAAATAAGCCCATACGCTGACCTTGTCCAACAGTGATAACGGAATTGATCGCCCGCACCCCAACATCCATTGGCTGGCTAATTGGACGTCTGGCAAGAGGGTTAATCGCGTTTTGTGCAAACTTCAGGTAATGCTCAGCCTTAATTGCACCTAAGCCGTCAAGTGGACGACCAAGACCATCAATAACACGACCGAGTAGACTCATACCCACAGGCAAGCCTGTTTCGTTAACTTGGGGAATAACCCGTGCGCCAGGTAACACGCCGGAAATATGATCATTTGGCATTAAATATAAGGTTTGATCATTAAAACCAACAACCTCAGCGTCAACATAACCATTGATTGTTTCAATTTTGCACTGGCTACCAACCGGTGCGCGAAGACCTTTCGCTTCGAGAGTTAAACCGACAACGCGCGTCAAAATGCCTGCGACAGCAGGCTTACTGACTTTTATGTGCTTTTCATAACGCTTTAAACGTTCGCCAAGGGGTGTTTGACTACTCATACTGAGCCTAAAAAGTGGTTAGATACCACTGTTATGCAAAAAGTTTTCCAATGTTTCTTTGACGCGGGTTTTTACGGTCATATCTATCGATGACTGAGGTGTTTTAACTTCACATCCGCCGCGTTCAAGGGTCGGTTCTGCCACTAACTGCCAGTGATTGTCTGCAACAGTTTGTTCACCATAACCTTCTGTGACGAGTTTAATATCATCAGGGTGTAAGTGAATACGTACTTTTGTTTGTTCGTCACCTAGCGCATCTATCGCCTGTTTTAAGGCATGTAAAACAATATCTGGCGAGGTTTTAATTTCTTGATAAATCAGTGACTCACTTAACATCACAGCCAGTTGCACGAGCTGTTTTTCAGCGCTTTCATCCACTTGTGATAAAGGATTTGATAGGCTATCAAGTAAGCCACGTAATATCGTGAGTTGCTCTTCAATTATAGGCTTAACTTCTTCTTGGCCTTGGGTTTTACCTAACTCTACACCTTCTTTGTAGCCGGCTTCTTTTCCTTCACCTACACCTTTTTCGAAGCCATCAATATAGCCTTGCTCATGGCCTTGCTTTAAACCTTCCTCAAACGCATCTTGACGAATTTTTTCAAGCTCAGCCATTGTTAATGCGGGTATTTCTGGCTCTTCAGGCTCTTCCTTTGCGGGTGCTTTTTCTTGCTCTTTACGATATAAATCAGCTAAAGGCGTGCCAAATGCAGTAGAGCGTCCCGCATACTTGCGAGTATCTTGTTCAACATCAGGAATTGGCCAATTTTCTAAAAGTTCATCAACCGCTTCACTGGCGTGAACAGGTTTACCTCGGTGAAGTGATGGTTTATCCATAATTTACAGGAACTCCTCTCCACCACCGCCACCAAGCATAATTTCACCTGAATCTGCTAAGCGACGTGCTGTTGACAGAATTTCTTTTTGTGCCGTTTCTACTTCACTAATACGCACAGGCCCCATTGCTTCTAAGTCATCAGCAAGCAGTTCTGCGGCACGTTTTGACATATTGCTTAGGATCTTTTCTTTCAGTGCTTCGTCGGTACCTTTGATTGCTTTCATCAGTACATCTTGTTGCACTTCACGAAGAATCGCTTGAATGCCTCTATCTTCTACATCCATTAAGTTTTCGAAGACAAACATTAAGTCTTGGATTTGTTGCGACATTTCTTCGTCATGCTCACGGATTGAATCCATCAACTGACCTTCAACATTCGTATCTAGGTAGTTCATGATATCTGCCGCGGCTTTCAAGCCACCCATTTTAGCTGCTTGTGCACCTGCTTGACCAGCAAACTGTTTCTCCATGATTTCGTTTAATTCTTGGAGTGCAGCAGGTTGAACTTCTTCAAGGTTAGCAATACGCATGGTTAAATCGAGGCGCACTTTTTCTGGGAACTGCGACAAGATCTCCGCAGACTGCTCTGGCTCTAAATAAGATAACACAATGGTCTGGATCTGCGGGTGCTCATTACGAATAATATTAGCAACCTGTTTAGAGTCCATCCATTTTAACGAATCGAGGCCTTTCGCACCTGAGCCCATTACAATCTGATCGATTAAGCTTGCTGCTTTATCTTCACCTAGGGCTGCGGTTAGTGCTTTCTTAATAAAGTCTTCAGATTGGAAACCAATAGTACTAAAGCTTTGAATTTGTTCAATAAACAAGTTATGTACAGCGCTAATTTTTGCTTGCGATAAATCATCCAGCGCAGCCATTGCCATCCCGACTTTTTGAACCTGTTTTGGCTCTAAGTGTTTTAGGATTTGTGCTGCATCCTCTTCTGATAAACTCAGCAAAAGTATCGCGGCTTTATCTACGCCGTCTAATTTGTCGACATCAAACGCCGCAGGTAGTTGTTTTTCTTGATCAGTCATCTTCTGTTAACCACGCTTTCACTACTTGTGAAGACAATTCAGGCTCATTTGCTACCAGTGCTCGCACTGCTTTAAGTAAATCTTCATCGCCATGTAAATCTGGTAGCTGTAGTGTACCATCACTTGAGAATCCTACAGCAGCCGAGTCAAAGTCTTTATTTAGCATATCTAGCGTACTATCACCAATATCTATACCTGAGCTTAGCGCATCTTCATCATATTCTTCCAGTGTATCATCTGGGTAAATTAAGCGTTTCAGCATCGGTTTAACAACAGCAATTATTAGTACAATGATTACCAAGGCGCCCAGCGCTAAACGTAGCATTTTCATGAACCACTCTTGTTCCCACAGTGGTATTTCGATTGCTTCTCCTGTGTCTTGGCGAACAAAAGGCACGGTTACAACTTCTAGCGCATCACCACGCTGCATATCAAAGCCAACACCACCTTGTAATAAGCGACGGATATTTGACAATGCCTCAACCGAGCGCGGTACCATTGTTGTTTCACCGTTTTCACCGACTTGAGGCACGTAGTCAACGGCAACAGATACACTAATACGACGGATAACCCCTGTTTGCTGACGTTTATGTGAAATCGTTGTATCTAACTCATAATTACGGGTTGCTTCTTTGTGAGAGCGACTTGGGTTAGTTGCTGTGCCAGCAGCACCTTGACCCGCTACCTCAGGGATATCAGAGTTAACAGGCGGCTGGTTTGTTAAGGCACCAGGAATACCAACCGCTAAACCACCAATGTTATTTTCTTCAAACGTTGTTTCACTGCGCACGGCAGGTAAATCTGGGTTAAAGCGCTTTTGAGTTTCTTCAACGGCACTAAAGTCCATATTCAAATCTACTTGCGCTGTGTAGTTGCCTAACCCCACGACAGGGATAAGGATACTATCGATTTTATTAAGATATTCTTCTTCACGTTTGCGCTCAATTTCATACTCTTTACGTGAGCGAGCTGCCAGTGAATTTTGTGAGCCTGAGTTAAGTAAACGGCCATTTTGATCGGTAACTGTAACGCGCTCAGGTGACAGCCCTTGTACAGCTGACGCAATAATATCAACCACTGAGTCAACTTCTTCACCATCAAGTGTGCGGCCACGCTTAAGCGTTAGCACCACCGTAGCAGAAGGCTGTTTTTCACGACGAGCAAATACGTTTTCTTTTGGAATAGCTAAAAGTACTTTGGCGCGAGTTACATTTTTTAGCTCTTCAATGGTGCGCGCAAGCTGCTGCTCACGGCCATGTTTTAAACGTTCTCGTTCAAGGCGTTGGCTTACACCAAATCCCATATCTTGCATGATGATATCAGTACCTGAGCTTGGCGCTTGCTCAAGGCCTTCACGAGCCATCAATAGCTTAATATTTTGGTATTCGCCTTCTTCAACCGAAATGACATTACCATCTAATTCATAATCAATCTTTTGAGCATCTAAAAAGTCGAGAGTTTGAATAAGCTCTTCCGTTGGCATTTTACCAAGCGGTCGCATATCAGGCTGACGAGCCCAAATAATGATAAAAATAGCGATTGCCAAACAGATAGCCAATGCAATAACTAACGTAACCTGACGAAGTACATCCACACCGTTCAGGGCACTTAAGTATCCAGACTTTTGCTCTTGTTGTTCCTCAGTATCAGGTGAATCGACTCCACCACCTGCTAAGGCTAGATCAGTTGATTGATTAGATTGCGCCACAATAATTCTCCACTACCTAGTTAAACAGGCATGTTCATAATGTCTTTATATGCTTCAACAAGTTTGTTTCTTACTTGTACCGTCGCCTCAAAAGCCACTGAAGACTTTTGCGAAGCTATCATCACTTCTGCCAAAGAAACACTGCGATCTCCCATCTCTAATGCGGTGACTTTTTGCTTAGCGTCTTGTTGTAGGCCATTAACGTTATCAAGCGCATTACTAAGTAAATCACCAAACTGTGCTGATGAAGTCGGCTGAGCTTGTGTTGGTAAGTTATTAACTGACTGGCTACGGCCCGCTTCTAGAGCCATAGATTGCATTTCTTGAAATAATGCGCTGTTTTGAATTTTCATAATACTCTCTGACGATGCAGTTCACTTAATAAGTAAAATGCACAAAGCGTGCCACAAATAAAAACCAATAAAAACAATTGGTTATTATTTAATTTGTTGTTGTCAGAGTTTTGACAGCAAACAAGCTCACGATAATGTGAGCTTGTTTGTGTAAGAAAAAATATGGATTAGGCTGGTAATGCGATCCCAAGGTCACGCATTTGCGCCAACTTATACCTAAGTGTACGAGGACTAATTCCTAAAGTCTCAGCAACCTCTTTGCGTTTGCCTTGGCATTTGGCTAGCGTCTCTAAGATAATACGATGCTCTTTATCTTTGAGTTCGTCTTTATAATTACCTTGCTCGTTCACTTGAGGAATACTCGCAAGCTGAGGCTCTACAGGCTGCTCTTGGTAAATCGGGGCATTATGTGATGGAGCCGATTGGGTTGGCTCTGAACTTGGTGATAACAACTCTTCGATGAAAATATCATTCTCATGAATACTGTTGCCATCACATAAAATGAGTGCCCGTTGAATGACATTATCAAGCTCACGTACGTTACCAGGCCACGCATGCGCTAGTAACTTCTGCTTTGCGCCTTCTGTAATCAGTGCAATTGGCTCTTTGCTTTTCAAGCAGTGTCGTTCAATCAAATGCTCAGCCAGAATAATAATGTCACCTGGACGCTCAGCAAGTGGCCGCCACATCAGTGGGAATACATTTAAACGATAGTATAAGTCTTCTCTGAATAAATTGTTACTAACAGCGTCTTTTAGATCACGGTTGCTGGTTGCCAAAACACGAACATCAAGTTCAATCGTTTTACGGCTACCCAGTCGCTCCACTTCACGCTCTTGTAATACACGCAGTAATTTTGCTTGCAGCCCTAAGTCCATCTCAGTGATTTCATCAAGTAAAATAGTGCCGCCTTGCGCCTGTTCAAATTTACCTGGACAAGCTTGAATAGCACCTGTAAAAGCACCTTTTTCGTAACCAAATAATGTTGCCTCGAGCATGTTTTCGGGGATGGCTGCGCAGTTAATTGCAACAAAAGGCGCATCAGCACGGCTAGACTTATCATGAATGTAACGCGCTAAGACTTCTTTACCTGACCCACTTGGGCCAAGCACCATAACACTGGCGTCAGAGCGAGCCACTTTACTGGCCAGCTCAAGTAGCTTTATGCTTGATGGATCTGCGACAATCGGGCCTTCGGTCTCTTTTTCTTTCTCTGGTAAATAACGACTGACCATATTAAGGAGCACTTCTGGCGCAAACGGCTTGGCCATATAGTCAATAGCACCAAGGCGCATTGCTTCAACCGCATCATCAATGGTGGCATACGCTGTCATCATCAAAACGGGCAACTCTGGGTAATTCAATTTAATGCTGCGCAATAGGTCGAGACCACTCATAGTGCCCATTTGCACATCACTGACTACCAATGCATAGGTATTTTGTTTTAACAAGACCATTGCCTGCTCGGCACTATCGGCAGCAATACAATCAATACCTGACATTTCTAGTGTATCAATCAGCGCTTCTCGTAGGCCTGCGTCATCTTCAACGACTAAAATAGGATGAGTACTCATTTTGCCTCCGCTAACATAGGTTCTGCACTAATAGGCAAGATCAAACTAAAACAGGCACCACCATGTGCGTTGTTATATACTTCAACCCGCCCTTGATGGGCATTGGCGACTGAGCTGACTACAGCCAGTCCAAGCCCTGTACCTTGGCTTTTAGTGGTAAAAAACGGTTCAAATAATTTATCTGCTAAACGAGTATCAATACCTGGGCCATTGTCGCTGACACTTATGCGCACGCAATTTTCATCTTTGTCATCTCGCTCAGCACTCAGCTCAACACGTGCCTGACTGCCAATTATTTGAATACTATTATGAATAAGGTTTTGAACGGCACTTGCCAGTGCGGTTTTATTTCCGACAATTTCGATATCTGGCTCAGGTAAACTAACGACAAGCTCGCTGTGATTTTGAGCAACCATTGCATCGGCACCCGCTTTAACTTCGCTTAAAAGCTGTTGCATCGAGACACTTTCAACAACTTGCTGCTCACCGCTTTTAGCAAATAAAAGCATGTCATTCACTTGGGTTTCTAAATCTTTTAAACGCGACATTAACTTAGTATGGAAATTACCACGCGATGCTTCAGGTAATCGCTTCGAGCCTAAGTTTGCAGCATATAGCATAGCTGCTGAAAGCGGCGTCCTGACTTGATGAGCAAGAGAAGCAACCATTTTGCCAAGGGCACTTAAACGTTGCATATGCGCTACACGCTTTTGCAATCTGCGCGTTTCGGTCAAATCTGTCATTAGGATGAGTTGCCCAGGCTCAGGGGCTAGGGCTGTAATATCGAGCTTAATTAAACGACCATCTTTTAGTGACACCTCATGACCATCATCTTGCTTAGGGCGAAACGAGCGCTGAATAACGCTAAACCACTTTTCACCTTCTAATGGCTCACCCAGCATGTCTATCGCGATTTGATTTGCTTTTGCAATCATGCCGCGCCCATCTAGCACCACCACACCTGCAGGCATAGTATCAACCAAATGACTAAGCCAACTCGCTTGCTGGCGAAGCTCACTTAATTCCCCCACATACTCTTCTTGCTGTAAACATGGGTTATATTGATTAGCTGTGATAAATTGTGGTTTTAGTACATTTGCCAAGGCCATAATTAACTACTCAAAAATCCTGTCTGACAGTGTAAATGCACAAACCATACCAACTTTATTATTGTTTAAATTCAATAAATTAAAGGTTAATTTAACAACGACAAAAAAATGACAACTGCGAGGGAACGATGCAAAAAGAACACCTTTGTCGCTGCCCATGGCTCGACACCAGTAAAGAAGATTATGTGGCCTACCATGATGAAGAATGGGGTGTACCCGTCTACGATGACCATCGCCTTTTTGAGTTCATCACTCTTGAGTCTGCACAAGCAGGACTCAGTTGGTACACTATTTTGAAAAAGCGTGAAGGTTATCGCAGAGCATTTAAAAACTTTGTCGTCGATGACATCGCCAAAATGAATGAAAGCGATATAGAACGTTTAATGCAAGATGACAGCATTATCCGTAATCGTTTGAAAATTGCTGCAACAATCAACAATGCTAACTGCTTTTTAGAGATTCAACGAGAGTTTGGTAGTTTCTCAAACTATCAATGGCAGTTTGTAGGTGGTAAACCACTAGTGAATAACCTTGAAAAGCGAGAGGATTACCCTGCAATTACAGAAGCCTCGACCACTTTTGCTAAAGATCTAAAAAAGCGCGGCTTTAAATTTTTAGGGCCAACAACCGTGTATGCGCATATGCAAGCATGCGGTATGGTTAATGATCACAGTAATGATTGTTTTAGAAAAGCTGAAATAATTGCACAGTATTGATTGCACGATTAGTGTTAATTTGAAGCGAATAAAAACAAGTAGGTCATCTATCATAGCGTGTTGCTAAAATGACCTACACATTTTTTGGGGTAATACTGAAAAGCTAAAGCAGGTTAATCTCGTGACAGATTATACTTTTTCATTTTTTCGACTAGGGTTGTACGGCGTACACCTAAAATTTCAGCGGCACGTGCCACGACATAGTCATAACGCTCAAGGGCTTGGCTAATCAGGCTTATTTCTAAATCTGCTAAATACTCTTTTAGCTCAATACCTTCTTCAGGTAATAAACCTGAATCAGCTGACGCGGCTGAAAGTTCAGGCTCTTCGTCCTCGTAATCGCTAAAACCACTGCTGAAAATATCGTTAAAGGCATCTCGCTCCATCAACTCTTCAGGGTATTCAGGTTCATAGGCATCGACTTCAATATAGCGGTATTTGCTTGGTAAGTCTGGTACATCAACGACCTTATCAGGGAACATGATCACCATACGCTCAACGAGGTTCGCCAGCTCTCGAATATTGCCAGGCCACGCATGCTCTTTTAAACTTTGAATCGCGCGCTCAGTGAACTTGGCTGTGGTGCCACTTTGCTCGTTTACACGGCGCATTAACTCTTTTAATAACAGTGGAATATCGTCTGCGCGTTCACTTAGTGATGGGTTTTCAATCGGAAATACATTTAAGCGATAAAAAAGATCTTCACGAAAATCCCCTTTTTCGATCATATCCTCAAGATTTCTGTGGGTTGCAGCAATGATGCGCACATCAGCCTGAATAGGCTTAGTCCCCCCTACCCGCTCATAGCTTCTCTCTTGTAAAACACGTAGTAACTTCACCTGCATTTGCAATGGCATGTCACCAATTTCATCTAAAAAGAGCGTACCACCTTGGGCCAATTCGAAGCGACCTTTACGTGCAGAAATCGCACCTGTAAAAGCGCCTTTTTCATGACCAAATAACTCACTTTCAAGTAACTCCCCTGGGATTGCTCCGCAGTTTACTGGAACAAATGGTCCTGTGTTACGCTTAGACAATAAGTGAACATTACGGGCAACAACTTCTTTACCAGTGCCAGATTCACCTAAAATGAGCACATTGGCATCTGTTTTTGCGACTTGTTCAATTAAAAAGCGAACGTCTTTGACTGCATCAGTTTCACCCACTAAACCATCAAATGATTTATGCGATTTAGACTGTTTATGCTCGCCTGGCAACATACGTTGATATTGCTGACAATCATGCAAAAGCTGAGTAGTTACATCATGGTTAAAGGGTTCACAAATTAACCCCACCACGTTAGCAATACTCAATAACGGCTTGAGTGTTTCACCTATCAATAAGAATGGGATAGCAGGAAACTGCTTTATAACGGTTTCATGGCTTAGTTGCTGTAAAGCCCCAAGAATCACCATACATTCTTGCTGTTGATGCTTCTCACAAAATGTTTGTAGTGTTGACTCATCAACCAATTGAACAGCTTCACCTATAAAGGTAAGTGCTGCATGTAAACCTATCGCACGATTATTATTATTGTCTAAAATTAAGATCATTATTGGCGAACCACAGTTACCACTCGGTTAGTTAATTTTTAAATTGTAAGCGAGTTTGAACGGGATGCAAGCGCAAAGCGGCAATTTATTGACATCAACGCCAAAAAATAGTCACTTAGTAGAAAAAGCAATACTAAACTACTAACTTAACTCAATAGAGAAGTTTTTGCTTTAGTGCAGCTACGCACATTTGTATAATTCATCTAGACTAAGATAAAGAAAAAGTTAATTCTGCCGATACTATCTATGGCACTAATATTGCTTAGATTTGTTTTATTAATTGGTGTTTTAATTATAGGATTTTCTCATGGCACACATCTCAGTAAAAAAGTACAGTCAGGTTAGCGTTAGCAACATCAACGAAATGACACCGTACGAGCAGATAAACCTTATCTTCAATAATATCATTGGCAGATTAGCGGCAACAAAGGGCTTTATTGAACGTAAAGAACTGGAAAAAAAGGGTGAGAATATCTCTAGTAGCATTTTATTGTTTGGCGCTTTACAAGACGCTTTAAACTTTGAGAAAGGCGGAGAAATTTCTAATAACCTTTTATCACTTTACGACTTTTGCCAACGCCGTCTAACAGAAGCAAATATCAATAATGATATTGATGCAATTGATGACGTTATTCGAATCGTAAAAGAAATAAAAGAAGGCTGGGATGCCATTCCAGCAGATGAGCGCACACCTAAAGCTGATCAATAAAATGCCTGATAATCTGACTCTGGACGAGCAACTCACTGCCCTTTCAGAGCATATAGATAAAACTGAGATTGAGCTTGCCAGCCAATCGTTAGTGGCTATCGATAAAAAGCTAAGGGCTTGGTGTGAAAGTAGCACACCTCCAACCGAACAAGAGCTCTCAGCAATACAAACCCGTATTTCTTCCGCCATGGCCAGACTAAAAAGCGCAAGAGACAAAACACAAGCAGAGCTTCTCAGCCAACGAAAATCAAACAAGGCTATCTCTAAATATAAAGCAACTAAGCGCTAATCAAGCGTTTAGTTGTTTTTATTACCTCAATTGCGCGACTACATCACGGGTTAATATCACTTTTGCTATTCAATTACGCGACATAAAGGTGCAACTACGATACTGATTAATATCACTCTTGCTGTATCAATTGCGCGACATAAAGTCGCAACTACACCCTAGGTTAATACCACTTTTGTTATTCATTTTCGAAGCATCATAAGGGTGCAACGTGGGTAAACTGATTATGTTTGTGAGGGTTTTCAAGCAAAGCGTAATACTTGATAAAAAATAGTTTGTACGCCAAAAACTAAAAAGCGCCAAAGAAGTTGGCGCTTAAATAAGGAAAGGTGCTAAGTTTACTAATTACTCTTTTTGACAACCCCAGGCATATTATCAAGCTGTGCTTGAACATAACTGCTGGTTGAGTTTAGCTGTGCAACAAGTAAATCCATGCTGTTATATTGTGCATATAAACGAGACTCTAAAGATTCCATTTTTCTTGCAAAATCAATGCGCTCATCATCTAAACCATCTAACTGAGTTTGTTTACTGTCAATTCTGTTTTGAACAATACCATCAGAGTCAGTATAAAAGCTCATAAGTTCATCAAAAGACTGCGCAAAGCCGCCCTCGTCTTCATCGTCACCTAAAAAGAATTCTTGAACTAAATCCACATCTGCTTTTACTTGCTCATCTAAACGTTCTGCATCTAAGGTCAGTTTACCGTAACGGTCTGCTTCAACCCCAAGCTTAGATAATGACAAGCTACTGCCATCACTCAAGCCAACTTCATTGGTTAGCTGTTGACGAAGTTTTGACATCACACCACGAAGCATAGAATCACCAGCCATAACACCAGCTCCGTCTTCGCCTGAGCGGCCAAGATTTTTGCTTAGCTCAAGTAACTCATTGTAGCTTTCAATAAAACTGTTTAAGCCAGCCTTGATGTTGCTATTATTCTCTGTAACTTTTAATGAGCTGTCATCATCTGTGCCATGTGCTTTTTTAGCTGTAATATCTACGCCATCGATAACATTCTTAAACTCATTTGTGTTACTCGTCACGGTGAGTGTGCCATCAATGGTAATTTGTGCATTCTGTGCGGCATCAACTTCGGTTAAGTTAGTGACGTGATTAGCAGGGTCGGCATCTGATACATCATATGCTAAGCGAGAAAGACCACCTGTATCAGAGTTGTTACCATCACCATCTTGCACTGTAATGCTGATGGCATTTTCTTCACCGGTTTCTTTACTTGTTAATACTAAATGCTGTCCAGCGTCCGTTGTTACTATTGTTGCTGTCACAGAGTCATTACTATCAGTGCCCGTGAATGGACCATTATTTATTTGGTCTCGTAAATCCTCTAATGTATTTGTTGGTGACAATACAGTAGAAAAACTATTCTCGCCTGAGCTAATGGTAATAACGCCACTACCAATCGGCTCATCCGCAGCAAAAGCTGGTGATGACAGCTTATGTGCTTGTGCGAGCGCATCAACCTTTACATTATAACCACCAGGCTGAGCATCTTTATCTGATTCAACGGAAAGAAAGTCATCACCACCAGAAATACTTCTTCTTTGGTAGTTTTCAACATCGCCCAATGCTTCCATTGAGGTTTGTAGTTTTTCAAGTGCTGATTTGAGTGCACCAGCTGCTGAAATATCCGTTGTTAACGTTGCTTCTCTTTTATTTAAACGTGAAGTAAAAGGGGTGCGCTCAGCATTAACTAACGCATCAACAATATCTGATACTGCTAAACCTGAACCTAAACCATTAAATGAAATAGCCATAACACATCCTCTTAATTACCTATTTAAATCAAAGTAGCAAAAAGCTAAGCTGTTTGATCAATTAAAAAACCAGCGGTTTCTGAAAGTTTAGCCACTAGGCTCAACACTTCTTCAGATGGGTATTGCTTAATTAGCTCACCACTGTTTTTATCAACCACTTTAATAACATCACGGCCCGACTCTTCATCAACTTGAAACTGCAAACTGCGATTCATTTCGCCCATGAAGTCTTGCAATTGTTGCGCCATTTTCTCAAGCTGCTCGCGGCCCAACTCATCTTTTTCACCGCTTTGTTGCACTTGTTGATTATTTTGCTCTGTTTGTTGTTGAAGTGTATTTTCCGTTTTATTTGATTCATCAACCGCCGTTGCTGTCAGTTGTGGACTCGCAGCTAACTTATCATCAGCTTTTTGCGGAGCCACTGCAAAATCAGGGCTTTGGGTTATTGCACTCATAACGCCTCCTTAAACATTTTACCCTATGGCTAATACAACAAAAGGAGATTAGCTAAGCCAATCTCCTTTTTATTTTAGTTAACTAATGCTGACTTAACCATTAGTTGTTGTAACTAATCACACTATTAACCAATTAAGCTAAGCGCTGCTTGTGGTAATTGGTTCGCTTGCGACAAGATTGATGTACCTGCTTGTTGCAAGATTTGGTTTTTAGTCATGTGCGCAGTTTCTGTTGCAAAGTCAGTATCTTGAATACGGCTACGTGAAGCAGATACGTTTTCAGAGATGTTTGCAAGGTTGCTGATTGTGTGACCAAAACGGTTTTGAACCGCACCTAGGCTCGCACGTTGGCTATCAATCTGTGCAATTGCCGAGTCAATAACATCAATTGCTTCTTGAGCAGATGTTTGGCTTGTTGAAATATCGATGCTGTTAACATCATTCAACGTTGAAGTTGCACCAGATAGTAGCTCAGCTGTATCCGCAGTACCGTCATCACCCACTGTGAACGACTGAGTTGATGTTAGGCGAAGCTCTGATGTTTTAGATACATCACCCGTACCCGCTGCAGTACCACCTAAAGTAACAGTACCCGCAGTTGAACCAACAATCTCAACACCATCAACATCAGTTGCTTTTAGGTCAATTGTATTTGCGTCTGCGTCGTAAGTTACATCAAAACCAGCTTTAGCAAGGTCTTCAGATAAACGCTCTGTGTTACCTGCGTAATCAGCTAGGTCATAAGACTCATCACCAATATTCAGTGTACCGTCGTCGTCTACACTAAGCGCAGCAATCTGTACTTCAACATATGCTTCAGCTTCAATACCTGTGTTTTCAGCATTTAAAGCATCTGCAACGTCTTTCGCAGAGTCAGTTCCACCTACAGCGATTGTTGCTGCACCTTTATAACCAGAGAATGTTACATCACCCGCTGTTGGAACATTACCGGCTGCAAGTGTATCTGCTGCTACTACACCAAAAGTAGTACCTGCACCTTTGATTTCATTTGCACCAAGATCCGTTGAGCTTGTACCATCTAATGTGATGTCAATTGTTTGGTTTGCATTTGAACCAACTTGGAACTGTTTTGTACCAAAGCTACCATCTAGTAGTTTTACACCACCGAATGTCGTTGTATCAGCGATACGTGTTAATTCTGTTTGTAGTGCTACAACTTCTTCTTGAAGTGCATCACGGTCTTCAGCAGAGTTTGAACCGTTAGCTGATTGTAGTGCTAGCTCACGCATACGTTGAAGGATACTTGTTGACTCATTCATCGCACCTTCAGCAGTTTGTGCCATTGAGATACCGTCGTTAGCATTACGTTGTGCTACTGCTAGACCATTTACCTGTGAAGTTAAACGGTTTGAAATTTGTAGGCCAGCCGCATCATCTTTTGCGCTGTTGATACGCATACCTGATGCTAAACGTTCCATTGAAGTTGCTAAGCCTTCACTTGAACGAGACAAGTTACGTTGAGCATTTAATGAAGATACATTTGTATTTACTGATAAAGCCATGATAAAACTCCTGATTACTTTCGTAATATATCTGTATTGATTTAACCAAGAACTTTCACAATTGTATGTTCAAGCTCTGTACTGGTTAAGTTAACGGCAGGTGAAGATTTATCTTTAGACTTTTTTTCAAAAAAAATGATATTTTTATTAGAAAATAATTTAACTGTTTAAAATTATTGAATTTTATTATTCATTAAACCGTCTATTTAAAGAAGATGTTTTGCATTCAATCCCTACATTTATCGCTTAAAAGAGCCATTATTACGTTTTCTACTAATGCAGTGATGCTTAATAAAACCGTGCGACCAAGAGTCACAACTATTACTCATCGTACTTATTAATAGCTATTTCAAGATAAAGTTGCCCGTAAGCTCTTTGGCAAAATCTAATTATCGATATCCACCTAGGATAGTAAAAGATCTGACGCTTAAAACAAAAAACGCACTCAGTGAGTGCGTTTTTAGAATAACAACTAATGTTAGCCACCCAATAGGCTGATTGCTGCTTGTGGTATTTGATTCGCTTGCGACAAAATTGACGTACCCGCTTGTTGCAAGATTTGGTTTTTCGTCATGTGCGCTGTTTCTGTTGCAAAATCAGTATCTTGAATACGGCTACGTGAAGCCGATACGTTTTCAGCAACATTCGCTAAGTTACTAATTGTGTGACCAAAACGGTTCTGTACCGCACCAAGTCCAGCTCGAATACTGTCAATTTGTGCAATTGCCGAGTCAATAACATCAATAGCACTTTGCGCACCATCTTGAGACGATGCAATATCAATATCTTTAACAGTAGATAACGTAGAGGCAGTTCCTGCAACAAGTTCTGCCGCGTCTGCCGTACCATCATCACCCACTGTAAACTGTTGAGTTGAGGTAAGTCTTAGTTCAGACGTTTTACTCACATCAGCTGCTGTTGCATTACCATCTAACTGCACCGTAGCACCTGGTAGCGTTGAACCTGTGATTTCAACCCCATTCACACCTTCAGCAGTTAGATCAATAGAGCCTGTATCTGCATCAAATTTTACATTAAAGCCATCTTTAGCAAGCTCTTCAGATAAACGTTCCGCGTTACCCGCAAACGTTGCTAAATCATAAGATTTAGTACCTACGTTTAAAGTACCATCATCATCAACACCTAAATTGTCGATTGTTACATTCACATAGGCTTTTGCTTCAATACCTGTATTTTCTGCATTAATTGCCTCAGCCACATCCACTGCTGATTGTGTATTTGCATAGGTATGTGTATAAGCACCCTTATAACCAGAGAAAGTTACGCTGCCACCAGTACCATTAGCAAACTCTGTTGCAAGTGTTGAGTTATTAAACTCACCAAAAACTGACCCACCACCTTTCACTTCATGTGAGCCGATATCACCCGCAGCTGTGCTCTCAAGTGTTACATCAATCGTTTGGTTCGCATCTGAGCCCACTTGGAATTGCTTAGTGCCAAAGGTTCCATCGAGTAGCTGTACACCACCGAACGTTGTTGTATCAGAGATACGAGTTAATTCTGTTTGTAATGCTGTAACTTCTTGCTGTAGCGCGTCTCTATCTTCTGCTGAGTTTGAACCATTTGCAGCTTGAAGCGCAAGCTCACGCATACGTTGTAAGATACTGGTAGACTCTTGCATCGCACCTTCAGCTGTTTGCGCCATTGAGATACCATCATTTGCGTTACGCTGTGCGACTGCAAGACCGTTTATTTGTGATGTTAAACGGTTTGAAATTTGTAGGCCCGCTGCATCGTCTTTGGCGCTATTAATACGCATACCTGACGCTAAGCGTTCCATTGAGGTTGTTAAACCTTGACTTGATTTATTCAGATTACGCTGTGCGTTTAGTGACGACACATTAGTATTGACTGTTAATGCCATTTTACCATCTCCTAGTTTTAATTAGGCTGTGGTCCAATGATAATGTGAGGAACCACGCGCTTTGTAAAACACATAAAGCAGGAAGCGTGCCAGCTCAAAAATAAATTTTAAAACCATGTTTTATAAGCGTTTTTAATTCACTCCTTATGATAAAGCTCATAATAAAAAAGCCAGTGACAATTTATTGCCACTGGCTTTTTTAGAAATAGGCAAACTATTTCCGATGTTTTGTCACTATAAATAATCAAACAATGTTAAGTTGGCTAAGCGCCCAAAAGTTGCTTGTGATGCCTGCAACGCTGTTTCATGTTTCGTTAAGTCGCTAATCGCTTCGGCCATATCGACTTCAACTAGATTTGCTTTACTCTCTTTATTATTAATATCTAACGCGCTATTTGAATCCGTCACTTGTTCAACCAAGTTCATGCGGGCACCTAAACTTGCTTGGGTAAACACAACTTGATCACTGGCATTTTGTAATTGTACTAAGCCATCAGCGAGTGCATCGTGCAGCTCATCGCCTTCAAGACCACTATTAAGGCTAGTGATCAGGTTTTGCATGGTATTGAGTACATTTTCTTTTTGCGGTTGTTGCAACGAAAAATCAAACGTACCAGGGGCTGCGCCCTCTAGCTTAAACTCCATACCGGCATATTCAATTGGCTCGCCTGTGTATTCACCAGTCACTGCTGGGGTGATTGGATTACCATAGCCATCATTAATAACATAGGTGTCAGGGTCACCAGGGTTAACACCCGGAACAAGTTCGACTTGAAATGTATTATCTGCAGGCAATGCCGTCGGGTTCAAGTCGTAATTCGCTTGATGGAACTTATCAAAATCAGCTTGTTTTTTGACATACACTGTACCCGATGTAACACCACCTGCCGCTGTTCCCTCATTTGATACCACATCAAGGCGGGCATTCACTTTTTCGAACGCAGTAAAACCATTATCACTTGAGCGAACATCAACACCTTTAGCTATTGTTACTTTATGCTGTCCCTGATCGCCTTGATATTCATATAAGCCAGTTAGCGTATTCAGGCTGTATGTTTGCGTGCTATCTTGATAACCAGAAAAAATATACTTGCCATCTTCAGATTGGCTATTCATTGAGCTGAGCAAAGACTTTTGCAGCTCCTCCAGCTCGCTGGCAATGGTTTGTAAGTCTGTTTGGCTCATTGCTCCATTACCGGCACGAATTGTTAGCTCTTGCGCAGCCTGAATGGTGGTATTGATATTTTGTAGTACACTTTCTTCTGTTTCTAATCTGCCATTCAGTTGATTAATATTTTTAGTATACTGCTCGTTTGTCTGAATTTTATTTGTAAATAAAGATGCTTGCGAGTAGGCAGACGGGCTTTCTGAAGTCGATAAATATTTTTGCCCAGTATTCACGCGCTCTTGTGCATTAGCAACACCTTGCTGCCCTTCAAGAATTTTGTTGATACTGCTTTGGTACATTAAATTATTAGATAAACGCATAATTACCTCGCCGCACTTAATAAGGTATCAAAAACTGAACGGGCAGTCGCAAGCACTTGTGCAGACGCCGCATAAGATTGTTGAAAACGAAGCAAGTTAGCAGCTTCTTCATCTAGGTTTACACCCGACAAAGACTCATACCATGCTTCAGATTGCTCAGCCAACGCTGTAAAAGCCGCGCCATTCGTTTGAGCTTGCCCTGTAACAACACCAATATCAGACACTAAACCAGTATAGGCTTGATTAACGGTCTGATGATTATTATCTGCTGAGCCGTCAACATTTCGTCTCACGATATTTGAATTCTGAATATCAGCAAGCAATAAACCATTACGGTTATCGTCAATTCCGCCTTCATTTGCTTCCACAGTAAATGTATCACCTAAAGCAGGTGTACCTTCTATATCGAAATCAAAACCGTAATTTACAAAATTACCGCCTGCAGCTGAAAGTACATTTTTTAATGGCGGTGTTCCGTTGAATGTTTCAGTATTAACCCCATCAGACACTGTATATTCATCTGGCTCTGCAGTTTTAGAAATTGTAATACTGCCATTAGGTAAACTGACTGGAGAACCAAAATAGCCTGCATCGGTTACTGTTCCGGCAGAAATACTGGCATCACTGGTGTTGTTGATATCATTAGCAGTGCGAATAGGCGATGCAAGCGCTAAGTCTTCGGGTCTGTTTGTAGCCAGCTCTAAATTGCCAGAAGCGTGAGAGTTTAATTTAACCATAAACTTATCACCGACATTCGCCGTGCCAGAAACATTGAGCTCTAAACCAAATGACTCACCACCGGCAGGTGTAATAGTTGAAGAGTCAATAACCCCACCCACAACATCTGCGGTTGTTACTGCACCAATTGGCTCACCTTTATTATCAACCGCTTGGATTTCCACTGTCGTAGGGCTGGTATAACTAATCACAAAATCACTGGCTGGTAGTGAACTACCAAACCCAGCTTCAACAGTTGCCGTCATTGATGCGTTACCCGTATTTGCCTGATACGCAAGGCCATTGGTTGAAGGGATAGCAAAAATATCTCCGCCCATTTCACCATTTGCAGTCATACCTAAGTGATTCTGTTGGTTAAATGCATCAGCAAGCGCCAACCCCATTTGACCAAGCTGATTGTGTGCCGGCACGAGGATGTCATCACGAAATGATAAAAGACCACCAATTTTGCCTTTTAATTTACCCGTATCTACCTCAAGCGGCACAGCTTTGCCACCATTGACATCTAACTTAAGTTCTTGAAAACTCGGATCAGGATCGCCTGTTAAAGAAAATAAATTAAATGTACCATTTTCCATAACTAAGGCTTCGCCTGTGCCTAAATAAACTTGTTTTTCACCGTTACTTCCATCCAACGTTTCAATATCAATTAATTCTGATAAATCACGAATCGCTTTATCACGTTCATTATAAAGGCTACTTGAAAGTGACTCACGGTCAGTGCCATCAACAGCAACAATTTGTGAATTCAGTTCACTTATACTTTGAATTAAATTATTCGCTTCTTCGGAAAAGATTTCTAGCTGCTCATTCACAACCGCTTTTTGCTCTGAAACAATCCCCGATAGTCTATCCATTTGATCAATTAGATTCTGTGCATCTGTCATCACTAAAGAACGCGCAACATTTGACGATGGCTGATTTAGGCTTTCTTGAATATTATTAAAAAACGAATTAACACTGGTTGATACACTATTTGACTCTTCTGAGAATAAGCTATCCATGCGGCTTGCTTCAGTTACAAATTGGTCAAAAAATGCTTTACTTGACGTGTCACGATTGAGCTGTTTTTGCGCAAACTCATTGAGTAAACGATAAGTTTCACCACGACCAACTTGATTGTCGATCATGGTAGTAAATTCTGTTCGCTCACGTACGTAGCCTTCTGTATTAACATTGGCTATATTTTTACTGGTGGTTTGCAGCAACTGTGAGTTTGCTCTTATACCAGCATTTGCAATGTCATAAATATTAAATGACATGAGGGCTTACTCCTTAACGTACCAATGAAGCAGCAACACTTTGAAGCTCAACACGCTTTAGTACCTGCTTTATTTTATCGGCATAATTTGGGTCTGTTGCATAACCTGCTTTTTGTAAAGAATCTAAAAATGCTGCAGGCTCTGCGGTGTTTTCAAGTGCTTCTTGATAACGAGGATTCTCATTGAGGAAATCCACAAAATCATGAACACTTTCTTTAATCGATTGATAAGAACGAAAACTGGCTTGTTTCTTAACAGGCACACCTTGCTCAAACTCCAAAGTAAGTTTGCTTGCTTTGTCACCTTGCCAGCTTTTATCAGATTTAATATTGAATAAGTTGTTACTACTGGTGCCGTCTGCTTTACTAATAATGTGTTTTCCCCAACCTGTCTCAAGGGCTGCTTGCGCAACCATGACAGCAGGGTTTAAACCAATTTTCTCAGCTGCATTTTTAGCATGTTCCCACACCGTGCTGATAAATGATTCAGCATCATCAAAGCGATTTTCAGTTTGTTCATTGGCTGACGTAGTCTCGACAGCTTTAGTCGTCGTATCTGGCTGTTCAACACCACTTGCACGTCTATCACTGTTAAACTCAGTTGTAGTCCTAAGCACAGAGCCTGGCATAAATTTTTTGCCATCAGGCGATAACTGCTGAACAATAAGATCTGCTAAACCCAATGAGCCATTTGAAGACAGCTCGACTGATAGCTGCTGATCATGCATTTCTTCAAAAAACTTTACGCCACTGGTGTTAAAAGGACTGTCTTTATCTTCGAACGCTTCATTCGCTTTACGCATGCTCTTCAAGAGCATTTGTGTGAAGATAGATTCAAATTGTGCCGCCGCCTTTTTTAGCGCTTCTTTTGACGCATCGCTAGAGGCATCATTTTTTAGGGCACTTTGACGTAATGAGTCTAAGTTACCTAAATCAAAAAAGTTTTGCTTGTCGAGATGATTAGTATCCATCAGCTTTTTGACACAATAATTATTAATACCCAATCAAATGCAAAAAATGAGCCAACAAATAAGAGAAAAGAATGTAGAATAATAACGCAGAGACTAAAAACGCGCTTTCGCGCGTTTTTAGTTAATTAAATAATCACAAGTTGCCCATTTATGGCCCCTGCTTGCTTAAGAGCTTCAAGAATGGCCATTAAGTCACCTGGGGCTGCCCCTACTTCGTTAATAGCACGCACCAGATCATCAAGACTAATTCCTGGATTAAATACAAATGCACGAGAATCATCTTGGTTAACATCGATAATACTTTGATTAGTCACAACTGTTTCACCCTCGCTAAATGCGTTTGGCTGCGAAACATTTTGCTGCTCAGCAATGGTAACGGTTAATCCACCATGCGTTATCGCCGCCGGTTGCAACTTAACATTCTTACCAATCACTATTGTGCCTGTACGTGAATTAACAATAATTTTTGCTGCAGTGTCAGCAGGCTTGAACTCCAAATTTTCAAGCGTTGATAAATAAGCAACACGCTGCGATGCATCACGAGGTGCAAGCACTCTCACTGACGCCGCATCAATTGCTTGCGCGCTATTTGGACCAACTAAGTCATTAATTGTTTGCTCTAATCTTTTTGCTGTTGTGAAATCTGGGCGATTCAAATTAAAGGTAATGTAGTCACCTTGCATAAACGGGCTTTTAACTGCTCTCTCAACCGTTGCGCCATTTGGAATACGCCCAACAGTGGGTGTATTGATAATAACACGGCTACCGTCAGCACCTTCTGCCCCTAACCCACCGACGACAAGGCTACCTTGGGCAATCGCATAGGTGTTGCCATCCACCCCTTTTAAGAAGGTTTGCAGTAATGTACCGCCACGTAAACTACCTGCACTACCAATTGAAGAAACAGTGATGTCAATTGTTTGGCCAGGCTTTCTAAATGCAGGCAGTTCTGCATGCACAGCAACGGCGGCAACATTTTTAATTTTTGGCTTTAAACTCGCCGGCAAAGTTATGCCAAAACCATTGAGCATGGCTTTAAAGCTTTGTTCAGTAAAACGGCTTTGCTCACCAGTTCCTGGCAAACCAACAACCAGACCATAGCCAACTAATTGGTTAGAGCGAACACCTTCAACCATAGAGACATCTTTAACCCGCTCAGCCTGCACACTAAACTGCAAACTAAGTAAGCAAAGCGCGATGATGTATTTAACCCCATTCATGATGTGTTACCTCTAAAAAGGAAAAAGTGAACTGCTGAAGAATCGTGAAAGCCATCCAGCACTTTGCGACTCTTGCATTTGCCCTTTTCCTGAATATTGAATTCGTGCATTCGCAATGCGATTTGATGTGACTGTATTATCGGCGGTCACATCTTCAGGGCGAACTAAGCCTTCTAAACGAATAAATTCTTCGCCTGTATTTAAGGTTAGCCACTTTTCACCGCGGATCACTAAATTGCCATTAGGCAAAACGCGCATTACATTGACGGATATATCACCAAATAAGCTATTAGACTGGTTTGACTTTGAATCGCCTTTAAACGATGAACCTGAGCCAATGCCAAACTGGATGCTATCTCCGCCTATATTAACTGGGTTTCCACCTAAGCCGATAACCGGATCTAAGCTGGCATCCGTTTCTTTATCTGTTTCAGTTTTTGCCGCTTTCGATGCTTGCGTAGACTCTTGCAACTTAACAGTAATAATATCGCCTGTTCTGAGTGCTTTTTTATCTGAATACAGATCATTTGACAGATAACTATCAAACAATGAACCTGTTGGTACCATTTGTTCAGCAGAAGGCTCTGGATACATAGGTGCATAGTAAGGGTCATCCTGAACCACATGGTGGTTCTGTGTTGACATACAACCACCTAACATAAATGCTGCCGATGTGACTAAGATAATATTACGCATGCGACCTCCTACCCATTAAAGCTGCTGATTAATATAGCTAAGCATTTCATCAACCGCTGAAATCACTTTTGAATTCATTTCATAAATTCGTTGCGTTTCAATCAGATTAACAAGCTCTTCGGTTACATTAACGTTCGACGTTTCAAGTGATCCTTGAACCACAGTGCCTAAGCCATCAATACCTGGATTACCTTGCACAGGCGCACCACTTACAGCGGTTTCTGTATACAGGTTTTGCCCCATCGGCTCTAAACCCGACGGATTAATAAAATCACTGATTGTAAGCTGACCAATCACGACATTTTCTGCTTGTCCTGCCACCCGCACAGATACTTCACCGTCTTGTGAAACAGTGATTGATTGCGCATCGTCAGGAACATTCATTTCAGGCTGAATAGGGAAACCCGCACCTGAGGTTACAATTCGGCCATCTTCATCGGTTGTAAATTGACCATTACGTGAGTAAGCAATATTTCCATCAGGCAGTTGTACTTCAAAAAAGCCGGGGCCTGAAATCATCCAATCGAGTGAGTTTTCGGTAGTAAGCATGTTACCTTGCGAAAAGTTCTTTTGGTTTGCAACTACTTTTGCACCCGCACCAAGCATTAAACCTGATGGCATCTCAGTATCTTGTGATGAGCGACCACCAGGCTGATTGATATTTTGATATAGTAAATCTTCGAATACTGCACGGCTTTTTTTATAGCCTACCGTACTGGCATTCGCAAGATTATTTGAAATCACCGAAATATCGGTTTGTTGGGCATCAAGCCCTGTTTTACTGATCCACAATGCAGGATTCATAATTCTACCCTCTCAGTGCTATTAAACGATGCGTAACAGCTGATCTTGACGTTCATCAATCTCTTCCGCTGTTTTCATCAATTTAACTTGTAATTCAAATTGGCGTTGATGGCTGATCATATCGACCATTTCATGTACAGGATTCACATTGGACATTTCAAGTGTGCCTGATAACACCTCTACATTTTCTGACACATCACAAAAGGTACATTGGCCATTCACTAAGGTCTCTGGTTTTGGCCGAAATAAGCCATCATTACCTTTTTCAAGTTGCGTGTTGTCAGCCTCAATAACCTTAAGTCTGTCAACGACTTCTAAAAAGTTTGCTGGCGCACCTTGAGGTCGAACTTGAATAGAACCATCAGAACTAAATTCAACTTTTTCAATCGGCAGTGGCAAAATAATCGGACCACCTTCGCCAATAACTTGACGTCCATGGCTGGTCATTAATGCGCCATCGGGAGTAATGTTTAATGTGCCGGCTTTTGTATAAGCTTCGTTACCTGAGGCATCTTGAACACTTAGCCAACCTCTATCGCTCAATGCAACATCAAGATCGCGCCCAGTCTCAACATACCCACCCGACTCCATATTTGAGCCAGGTCGCTCTTGCATAGAAAACACGCGTGTAGGCATGCCTTCACCAAATGCTTGCATAGAGCGGGCTTGTGCAAAATCAGCTTTAAAGCCAGTGGTGTTAGCATTCGCTAGGTTATTAGCCTTTAGGGCTAGACCTCGCATACTTTGCTTAGCACCCGACATGGCAATGTAGACCATTTTGTCCATAACATTGACTCATTAAAAATACGATATTTGATAAATGCAATAACAGTGCCAAAGTAAAATTGACGCCTTATTTAAACGCCTATGGAATGTAAAGCTCTCTGTTGTAGCGGTGTGGGCCTATATGACTAAAATGAAAAAGGCTGCCTATTAAAGAGCAGCCCTTGTGTCGGATTGAGTTGAAGATCCGCTATTATTAACGGATCTGTAAGATATTTTGTTGTAGTGTTGAGTTCACTTCAAGCGCACGCGAGTTTGCTTGGAAGTTACGCTGTGCACTAATCAAATCAACTAACTCAGTTGTTAAGTTCACGTTTGACTGCTCAAGAGCAGAAGAATTCACAGTACCAAGTGTACCTGAACCTGGCTCCCCAGCAATAGGCTCACCAGAGGTTAAGCTTTTCTTCCACGATGTATCGCCCACTTGTTGTAAGCCTTGTGAATTAGAAAAACGAACCATGGCAACTTGCCCTAGGAATGAGGTATCACCATTACTGTACGAAGCAACAACCTTACCATCTGTGCCAATATCAATACCTGCTAGGCGGCCCACTGTTGCGCCATCTTGTTCAAGTGCTTTCACTTCAAAGCGGCTGGCATACTGGGTTGGTATTTTATTCGTAGTACCTGCTTCATCACGCCAGTTAATATTAACGTCTTCAGGGAAACTCGCACCATTTGATAATAAGTCAGATAAACCAACCCCAGCACCCGCACCATTTGGGATAGAAAGTGGGTTGAAGGTAGCATCTGTGTTTGGTGCACCATTTGTGTTTAATGGTAAACCACTTGAATCAAATTGAAATGTCGATAATGGTGTGTAAGGTGCTGCTGTTTCTTCAACACCTGCTGGGCTAAATGATTTCTCATCAAGCGTAGCATACACTTGCCACTCATTGTCATTCCCCGTTACAGTCGCATCTGTTTTAACAAAATAAAGCTGTAATACGTGCGGCTCACCCAGTGAATCATATATCGTTGTCGATGTCGAACTGTTATACGACGCACTTGTCTCAGGATCAAAAGGCGTCACTGTTGGCGTAGTAGAACGTGAATCTAGATTGAACGATGAATACACGTTATTTGTTGAACGCGGCGAGCCTGATGAGTCTGGGATTTGAATAGCTGAAGAGGTACTTAAGCTCACTGACGTTGTATCGCCTGTTGCAGGGTCCACAGGGAAACCTTGTAAGTAGTTTCCTTTAGCATCAACAACAAAGTTATCTTTATTTAGCTTAAAGGCACCAGCGCGCGTATAAGTAAAATCTTGAGCACCTAGCTCTTGGCTCATCGCGAAATAACCTTCGCCAGTGATGGCTAAATCAAGCGAGTTATTAGTAAACTGTAGTGACCCCTGATGGAACTGTTGAGCCACCATGGTTGTTTGCACACCGTCACCATTTTTAGTTCGACCTGAGCTAAACACTGAAGATGCATATACATCCGCAAATTCAGCTCGTGATTCTTTAAAGCCTGTCGTATTAACGTTCGCAATATTATTTGCTGTTACATCTAAATCTTTTTGCGCGGCAGCAAGTCCGGTTAATGCAATATTGAAGCTCATAATTCACCTCTAAAGTGTCAATCTGTAGCACTTGGCTAACTAATTAATCTGTATAATTAAGCGATTTCTGCTACATCAGTTAGCCTAACCGCGCCTTCTTTAGTATTTATAATAATGCCGTTCGAACCATTAATGTTGACACTCTCAATATTCTTGAAAGTCGCTATCGGTAAGCTAGTATAGTCACCATTAACACTTCCCTCGGCTTTGATTTTGTACTCGCCAGGAGGCAAACGTTCACCATCTTCATTTTCGCCATCCCATTCAAAACGAATTGCACCAGCAGATTGCGCACCTAACTCAATGGTTCTGACAAGTTGGCCCGATTCGTCTTCAATACGCAGTGTTAACTTATCTACCGGTTTTTCTGCAACAACAGATCCTTTAGAAACACCCGTTTCATTTAAATCCAACATATTTGACTCAAGCAACGCTTGTTTACCCACTAAAGTAGATGCTTGTAGTGCCGAGTTAGATGTCATCGAAGCCGTAAGGGATTCAAATTTACTATTAAGATTTGAAATACCTTCTGCCATGGTAAAGTTTGTCATCTGAGCAATCATTTGATCATTGTCAGCGGGCTTACTCGGATCTTGAAACGATAACTGCTGAGTTAATAACGAGAAGAAATCTTCTTGTGTTAATGTGTCATCTTTCTCTTCTGTTTTCGTTTGATTGTCTTGCCAACGTAAGTTATCTAAATACGTGGATGACGCACTGCTGATGTCGTTACTCATAACTTATCCTCGGTTACCGCTGCCCAAGCAACAGTGTTTTACTTAACATTTGCTTTGCTGCATCAGCAACTTGCACATTTGTTTGATAAGAGCGAGAGGCAGAAATCATATTAGCCATTTCTTCTACGACGTTAACATTAGGCTTGTAGATATAACCGTTTTCATCTGCACTTGGATGATTCGGGTTATATTCAATTTGCAGGGGCTTGTCGCTCTCTACAATACCCAGTACTTTAACGCCAACAGAAGAGCCCTGAGGATTGCTTTGTGATGCTGACGCTTTTGTTAGTTCAGCGGCAAACACAGGATGGCGCGCTCGGTAAGTCTCATTTTGACTTGAGCTAATCGTATTTGCATTTGAGATATTACTCGCCGTGGTATTTAAACGCACATTTTGTGCACTCATCCCCGTACCTGAAATATCAAAAACATTATATAAACTCATGATTAAGCTCCTTGACTACCGAGGGCTTTTTTAAGGCCTTTAATTTTACTACTCATAAATTGCAGGCTTGCCTGATACTCTAATGAGTTTTGTACATACAAGTTTCGTTCCACTTGTATATCAACAGAGTTACCATCACCTGTATCTGCTTGATTTGGCGTGCGAAACATTTCTGAGTTACCAACAAAACGACTACCACCCGCAAGGTGTTTCTCGTTTGTACGTACCATAGTGTTGCCGCTTTGTTGGTTGCTTTTTGCCGCTTTTAATGCAGATGCAAAATCCACATCTTTTGCCTTGTAGCCCGGCGTATCAGCATTAGCGATATTCGTCGCTAATAACTCAGCACGTTGTGAACGGATCAACATTGCATGGGGGTGAACACCGAATGCTTTATCAAAACTGATAGCCATAACCATCTCCAAAAATTTGACTCTGCGTAGCATAATGCAAAAGATAAGCCAAAAATTAAGGGGGCTATAAATATGGTTATAACTAATTGAAAATAAATAAAATATAGCAACCTAATCGTTAGGTTGCTAGGAGGGAATTATTTCTTCTGGTAGATGATACCTGGATTACAACGTACCATATCAAAACTATCACTTAAACCTGCCATTGACTCAGATGCACCTAAAAATAAATAGCCTTTAGGGTTAAGTGCCTGCGCAAATTGCGCAATAATTTTTGCCTTAACCTCTGGTGAAAAGTAAATCAGTACATTGCGGCAAAAAATAATATCAAACTTGCCCATCAAGGCATAAGAATCTAATAAGTTTAGATGCCTAAAACTGACCATTTTTCTTATTGGATCAACCACCTGCGCCATACCATTGCCACTATCCTTAAAGAACTTTTGCCGCCTTTCCATCGACAAGCCTCGTGCGAGGGCAAGTGAGTCGTATTCTGCATTCTTACACATATCAAGCATAGTATTTGAAATATCAGTACCGATAATCTGCGCACCCATTTTTAAAACACCAGGTTGCTTAGACTGAAACTCAGCAACCGACATAGCTATCGAGTAAGGCTCTTGACCAGAAGAGCTTGCCGCAGACCAAATTTTCACCGGTCTACGCAAGTCTTTAAATTCAGGAAACAATTTAGTTTTAAGTAACTCAAAGGGGTATTGATCACGAAACCAAAGTGTTTCGTTTGTCGTCATCGCATCAACAACTGCGGCACGTAACTGCCTCTCATGAGGGCTTAATGTTTTGCTCACAAGCTGTGATAACGATTCCACACTAAAGCGAGCCATCAATGGGGCTAGGCGACTCTTAACTAAATAAAGTTTATTATCACCTAACACAATCCCACATTGTTGCTCTAAAAAAGAGCGAAATTGATCGTATTCGCTTTGTTGTAAGTGCTTATTTTCCAAAGTAATACCACCTATAAATTATTAATCACAGTGAACCCATTTTTTAACAGCTCTCGCTAATTCATCAGGGTTAAACTTTGCAATAAAATCATCCGCACCCACTTTTTCAATCATTGCTTGATTAAATACACCACTCAGCGATGTATGTAAAATAACATGTAGCGGTGATAATTTTGGATCGGCTTTTATTTCTGCTGTTAGGGTATAACCGTCCATTTCAGGCATTTCAACATCAGATATCAGCAACCCAACACGTTCAGTGATGTTGTTTTGACAGTCAAGTTCAGCAATTTCACGTAGCCTGAGTAACGCTTCTTTACCATTTTTAGCAAGTTCAGTTTGCACACCTAATGGCTCAAGTGCACGCTTAACTTGGTTTCTTGCTACCGCAGAATCATCAGCAATAAAGACAATGCGTTCGCCTAAATCTTTTTGAATTTCGCCTTCGCCCACAACCTCAGCGCTGACCTCAGTATTAACCGGGCAAATCTCGTTAAGAATCTTTTCAACGTCAAGGATCTCTACCAGCTCGTTTTCAATTTCGGTAACGGCTGTCAAATACGAATAACGGCCAGCGCCTGATGGCGGAGGCATAATTTTTTCCCAATTCATATTTACAATACGTTCAACACCACCGACTAAAAAGCCTTGAACTGAGCGATTGTATTCCGCAATGATAATAAAACTATCTTTAATATTTTCAATCGCAGGACCGCCAACAGCCATAGATAAATCGATAACTGAGATAGTTTGACCTCGAATATGGGCCACACCACGGATATAGGCGTTTGATTTTGGCATGTTTGTAAGCGGTGGGCATTGTAAAACCTCTCTTACTTTAAACACGTTAATACCAAAGCGTTGACGCCCTCTGAGTTTGAATAATAGTAATTCAAGGCGGTTTTGCCCAACCAACTGAGTACGCTGGTTAACTGAGTCTAAAATGCCTGCCATTTCAATCTCCTAAAGATAAACAACCAGAGTCGGAACAATAATTGCTTTCTTTGTGTTAAAGCTACATAAGGTTACAAAGCGTCTGTTTTTTGACGCAAAATATTTATACCTTGTTTTCAACCATAAGCATAGTCGAAACATGATGAGTTTGTTAAAAAAAAGCCGAAGATACAGTGTTTTTTATTTTCTTGCTAGCCTGTTGCTTAGTACGCAACTTCACGCTGAAGTCTATAATCACCAGCAACTTCAACAAATCGCTATCGATTTTATCAGCGAACAAATAACTGATCTGGATTCAACACCACAAGTCAGCGCACTGCCTCTTGATAGCCGAATCCCTGATAGGCCTTGTCAGTTACCGCTGAGTAAAACCGTACCGACTGAACCTCCTTTTAATCGGCAGGTAACCGTACAACTTAAATGCGAAGACTTAAATAGTTGGACGCAGTATGTGCATGTCAGAATTATTGAACTTGAGCCTGTGGTAGTAGTAACAACCAATTTAACTCGTGGAGAGGTTATTAAAGCTGAACATCTGCGTCTTGAAATGAAGCCTAAACAATTTGTTCGTACGCAATATATTCAAGATGAATCAGTGCTAATAGGAAGTCGGAGCAAACGTAATATCCGCAGCGGTCTTCCGATTGTCATGAGCCATATTTGTATGGTGTGCAAAGGGGATAATGTAACCATCATTGCAGCGATACGTGGACTTAGAATCAAAACAACAGGTGTTGCTTTAGAAGATGGTACGCTTGATGAATTAGTACGTGTAAAAAACAAAAAATCAGGTAAAGTATTAAATGCACGCGTGGATGGTGTCGAGTCTGTACAGGTGAATATTTAATTTTTAATATTTATGTTAAAGTATCTTGTGTGCCTGCCGATACCAAGGCATATGTTGGGTAATGTATAGGTCAAAATAATGGTAAGCAACGTCAATAATAATAGTCAGCAAACATCTGTGTTGACGAATACCAAGCAAAAACAGCTTGATTTACAAAAAGATAACCTTAACACGCAAACGGCTAAATCAGCTGCGCCTAAAGCCAGTGCAGATTCAGTGAGCTTAACGCCGCAAGCAAAGCAATTAAAATCTTTGCAAGAAAAGGCTGAGCAGTCATCTGGTTTTGACAGTACAAAAGTCGCTGAGTTGAAAAAAGCAATCAGCGAAGGAAAGTATCAAATTGATACTGAAAAACTAGCAAAGAACATCGCAGCATTCGAGTTTGACGTTTATGGCTGATCATAACCATTTAATTGCCAGCAAATTAACACAGCAAGTCTCTTATTTAGAGTCTATTGCTGCGCTTTTAGATGATGAGCTAACAGCCATTGCCTCAAAACGAGGTGAAGGTTTAAAAGAGATTGCCCAACAAAAAATCTCCTTATTACAAAAAATTCAAACGCTTGATAAAGAAGTTCAGGTGCTTGTGAGTAAAAATGATGCTCAAGATGAAGACGTTTCTTCACTTATCACGCAGGTGAATGAGCTTCTTACAAATTGCAAAAAGAAAAACGATGTCAATGCACATGCCGCACATCAAGCCCAACTAAGTGTAAAACAATTAAAAGATATTTTAATTGGTGCACCATCGTCTATGACCTATGACCAAGGTGGCAGTGTTATTCAGGGCGAGAATAAAATTGTACATAACCTAAAAGCGTAATGCGTTTGGGTTATCTCTCCTTTATTACGACAACCTCACAAATTGATAGCCCCCTCTGATAAGCCACTTTGCTATTTGCCGAAAAGATGGCGCTGTAAACCTGATTATTGCTCCAAGTTATTGCTTATAAATAACGCGACATAAAGTCGCGACTACAAAGTAAGATTTACTCGTGAGTTTCCTAAGCAAAACCTAAAACCATATCTACTAAAATAAGCTGTTCAGAGTCAAAAATAAAGCGCGATAAATCGCGCTTTATTTGTATTTAGTAACTCGTTTTAAATATCGATAGCGTTATTGCCGCCTTCGATGAGTTTCTTAATTAACTCCTCAGAGCCATTTTGAATATCATTTGCTGCGTCTGATGTCACTTCGGGCTCACCATTGAATGCCAAACTTTGACTTTCATTGCCAGTATCAAGAGCAAGTACATCCGTTTGCTCACTATCGGTGAGTACATCATCAATACTCAGTTCAAGTGGTGCCGCCCCCTCAGCAATAGTAGAATCTGTGTTTGTGTCAGTCATAACCAAACTCAAATCAATACTTTCGCCAAGTGGTTGAGGCTCAGTTCCTTGTGCCATTTGCTCTTCACTCTCATCAAAATCAGCTAACAAAGGTTCACTGCCTAAACCAATAAGACCATCATCAGGCTCAGTATCGAGTACCCCAGTGCCCACTAAATCATTTTCGGTATTTTTAACAATGAAGTCACCTGTTACAGGGTCGACGATTGCAAAGTAATATTCATTACCTAAGTCTAATACTGACAAGCTAATAAACCAATCACCATTACTATCTGCGGTTACTGTTTGCGCTGAATTAAGTAAAGATAAATCAACAATATTTAATAAATTAAGCCCAACCAAGTTAGAACCAATGGCATAAACTTCTGTGCCTGGTTCTGCCTCCCCTGAAGCTGATGGGAGAAGAAGTCCTAAAACGCCTGGATTATAATTAGTTACATTAAACGCATCTAAACTAGGGTCGTTACTGTAATCAATGCTAGATATGGTTGTGGTATTGCCTGCGGCATCGGTTGCTGATGCCTCAACATAAGCAAGCGTTAGTAACGAAACAGATAAGTTAAGGACTTGCCAATCCCCATTTGCATCAACAGTGGCTGTATAGGGTGCGCTGACGCCTCCTCCCACTAAGTGATTCGTAATTGAGATAACGCTGCCCTCAGGTAAATCTGAGGTACCAGAGAGCGAAACCAAGTTACCTAATAAGAATGACGGTACGATTGAAAGTTCTGGTGCAACCGTATCAACCTCTCCGCCGGTTTTACTGTCTGTTCCAGTATTTCCAGCTTCATCAGTGATACTTACAGCAACAGAGTAAGTACCATCAGCAAGAGCTTGAGTCGCGGTTGCTTGCCAGTTGCCGTTCACATCTGTCACAGCCGCAACACTATGCGTTACGCCACCAGCTGCGGTGAAAGTAACAATAATATTGCTGTTAGCGAGATCAGACGTACCATTCACTGTGGGTGTTGAATCATTTGTGAGTATCAAACTACTCGCGTTGATACTAATAGTAGGTGCAATCGTATCAATCACCGCCGTTGTTGAGATAGAACCATCGTTACCAGCACTGTCTCTGACAACTGCTGTTACTGTGTATGCTCCTTCAGCAAGATTTTGTGTTGCCTCAACCTGCCATTCTAGGTTTGCATCTAATGTTGTTTCAACACTGTGACTTACTCCCACAGAATCAACAAATGTAACAATCACCAAACTCCCTGCTGTAGCCCCTGTTGCACTACCTGTCACGCTTGGTGTTAAATCACTTGTCACGGCGATTGGATCAATCGTTACATCTGCAGGTGTTATGTCTATGCTACCCGATGCCGAATCTGTTGCTGTATTACCCGCAGCATCTGTAATACTTGCATCAATTGTATAAGCTCCCTCAGCAAGGGGAGAAGCAAGTGCAACAGACCAATTACCACTTGCACCAACAATTGCACTCGCTGTGACTTCATTATTGAGCGCATCTGTTACGGTTATTGATACTAGGGTACCTTGCGGAGCATCACTGGTGCCACTGATTGTAGGAGTTGTATCATTTGTTACATCTGGTGTATTAACACTGAATAGAGGTGCCGTTAGGTCGATTTCACCACTGCGTGTGGCAGTGCCTGTTAACCCGCCTTCGGTCACACTCGCTGTAATACTAAAACTACCTTCGCTTAATGGTGTCGGTAATTGCACACTCCATACACCCCCTGTTACGGTTGCAAAGACGGTCTGAATGTTGCCAAGTGCATCTTCAACATTCACAGTCACCTGCGTGGTATCTGCGGCATCACTGGTGCCAGAGATAGTCGGTGTTGTATTGTTCGTCACTGATAGTGCGTCAACAGCGATGGTAGGTGCATTACTATCAAGAGTCGCTGTTTCAGTGGCCGTTGTCGTATTACTTGCTGCATCAGTAATGCTTGCAGTAATACTGACTGCACCATCTGTTAAAGCTGGTGATACATCGACAGACCAACTACCATCTGCTTGCACTGTTGCAGTAAGCGGATAGGTATTACCGTCATTTTCAACGCTTATGTTCACCGTGCTACCCTGTGGTTCGCTCGTTGTCCCACTAATGGTTGGTGTGGTGTCGTTTATTGTGCCAAGACCATTAATGACAAGAATTGGCGCGAAGGTATCAATTGCACCGGTATCTGAAGCGCTACCTGAATTACCCGCAGAGTCGGTAATACTCGCGGTCACACTATAGTTACCATCAGGCAAATCACTGGGCGTTACTTGCCAAGTACCATCGATTTGTACTGTTGCCGTCAATGTTTGAATATCGCCATTACTATCTGTAACGCTAACATCGACAAGCGTACCTTGTGGTTCTGTCGATGTGCCAGAAATAACTGGCGTACTTGAATTACCTAATACAAGCGCATCCAGTGTGACAACAGGATCAACCGTATCGACAGTGATGGGTGTTGTTACTGTTTGCGTATTATTAGCATCATCCGTAATTGTAGCGGTAACTGTGTAGCTGCCGTCGCTAATATCAAGGGGAACAACAAACTGCCACGTTCCATCACTTGCCACTGTCGTTGTAATTGTTTGCCCTGCTACTTCGACAACGACTGTACCGCCAATTTCATTACTACTGCCTGAAATCGTTGGTCGAACATCTGCAGTAGCACCAATATCGTTAATAACTAGGCTTGGGGTTACACTATCTAGCACACCCGATGCCTGCTCCGTGGTTAAATTACCCACTTCATCGCTAACCGACGCTGTTACCGTAAAGCCACCTTCTGCAAGCGCTGCGGGGACATCAACAGACCAAGTTTGATCATTTAACACTGTCGCTGTAAAGCTTTGCGAGCCACCAGCACTATCAGTGACGGTAATGTTAATAACAGTCCCTTCTCCCATATCAGTTGTTCCTGAGATAGTCGGCGTCGTGTCATTAGTTAAAGAATCAACATTGAGTGTTAAGACAGGAGCAACATTATCAAAATTTAATGTACTCACCGTAGCGGTGTTCCCTGCTTCATCCGTGGCAGTGGCCGTTACGTAAGCTAAGTTAAGTAGCGGTACAGTGATATTTGCAACCTCCCAATCACCATTCGCATCAGTGGTAGCCGTATAAGTTGCCCCCACTAAGCCACCGACTAACTGCTCAGTAATGGTAATGACACTGCCTTGAGGTAAATCAGATGTGCCAGATAGCCCGACTAAATTACCTAATAGGAACGAAGGTATAATGCGAATATCAGGTGCAATAGTATCAACAATACCACTATCAGATGCTGTGCCGGTGTTGCCCGCATTATCTTGAACTGTCGCTGATACGGTATAGCTACCATCAGCAAGCGCTTGACCTGCATCAGCACTCCAGTTACCTAAAGCATCTGTGGTTACGGTAACAACATGACTAACACTGTCGGCATCTAAAAAGGTCACGTCTAGCTGCGTGTTTGCTAAATCAGACGTACCGGTTACCGTCGGTGTATTATCATTAGTTAATTCAGGTGCATCAATGGTGATATTGGGCGCAGTAAGGTCAACATTGCCTGTTTCTGTATCCGAGCCTTGATTACCAGCAGCATCCTCGAATGTCGCATTAACAGTGTATTCACCCTCAGCCAATGGGGTGGTTACCTCAACTGACCATGCCCCCCCTGGTTGTATTTGCGTTGTGACGACTTGCTCTTGCCCTGCGCCATCGGTAATGGTTAGTGTAACAAGCGTACCGACTGAAGCGCCGCTACTTTGCCCACTGATCAATGGTGTTACGTCTGTTGTATCAGAGAGTGGATCAATCACGATTGTTGGCGCAGTCGTATCTATTAAGCCTGTTTCAGTTGCCGTACCTTCGTTACCTGCAACATCAAATACACTGGCGTTAACTGTAAAACTGCCCTCTGCTAATGCTATGCTCGGCGATACCGACCATGTGCCATTAGCCTGTACAGTCGCGGTGATCGTTTGGATGCCGCCAAGTGAATCCGTAATTTCTAATGTAACGGTACTGCCAGCACTTGCATCAGTGACCCCACTAATTGTTGGTGTATCGTCATTTGTACTACCTATGTTGTTAATACTGATAGTAGGTGCTGTTAAATCAACAACGCCTATCGTTGACGCCTCACCATCAACACCTCCAACGGTAACTGTTGCCGTCACTGTGAAGTTACCTTCTGCTAATGCTGTAGGTGGTGTCACAGACCAAATGCCATCAAGAAGAGTCGCAGTTAATGTTTGTGGCGGGTTAGTACCATCATCAATCACCACGGTCACTGTCGAGCCGTTTGGCGCTGAAGTAGTGC
Organism: Pseudoalteromonas sp. L21; assembly: GCF_021728035.1. NCBI lineage: Bacteria > Pseudomonadati > Pseudomonadota > Gammaproteobacteria > Alteromonadales > Pseudoalteromonadaceae > Pseudoalteromonas > Pseudoalteromonas sp. L21. The sequence continues at coordinate 508,081 of NZ_JAKKCV010000001.1, forward strand.
CTGTAATTGTCGGGGTTGTGTCATTCGTATCGGCTATCGCATCAACTGACATACTCGGCGCGCTGATGTTAACAGTAAAGTCACTTGAGGCGCTGGCAGTATTACCTGCAGGATCTGCAACTGTGGCTACAACAGTGTAGTCATCATCAGCTAATACCATAGATGTAACCGACCAATCTCCATTGCTATCAACGACAGCCGTTAAAGACACATCAACGTTATTTGAATCAGTCACAATCAGAGATATTTGTGTGCCTTGCGGCTCTGTTGAGGTACCACTTATTGTAGGTGTGTTTGTGTTTACAGTGCCAAGACTATTAATCGAAATAGCAGGGGCAACAGTGTCTATATTACCGGTGCCGGATGCTGTGCCAATATTGCCGGCATCATCGGTTATGCTTGCTGAAACGGTGTAATTACCATCAGGGAGTGAAGGCGCCTCTACTTGCCAGTCACCATTTGCATCAACCGTTGCGGTTAAATCATACGTATCACCATTGATATCGGTCACTGTAAGGTTGACAACTGTTCCTGCTGCCTCACCGGATGTGCCGCTTAATAATGGCGTGCTATCGTTTCCTAATCCGTTATTATTCACAGTAACTATAGGCAAGGTAATATCAATATCACCTGTCGCGTTTTGGGTTGTCGTATTACCTGCATCGTCACTGACTGATGCAGTAACAGTGTAACTTCCTTCAGCTAAGCCATTTGGCACTTCTACAGACCATGTGCCATCGCTTGCCACTGTTGCACTAATTTGCTGTGTTCCATTGCTATCAGTCACTTCTATATTAATGGTCGCACCTATTTCGTCACTGGTGCCACTCAGTACAGGTGTTACATCATTGCCACTACCAACGCCATCAAGCGTTAAACTCGGTGCTACAGTATCAATAACGCCACTGGCTGTTTCTGTTGTGGTATTACCAAAACTATTTTGTACACTAGCACTGACAGTAAATGTGCCATCTGCCAGTATCACATTCGGACTGATTGACCATTCACCATTTGCATTCACAGTCGCATTGAGTGTTTGACTATTCCCTGCTTGATCGGTAACAACAACGGTTACTTGCGCGCCTTGGCCAGCATCAGTGGTGCCCGAAATAAGGGGAGTATTATCATTAGTTAAAGCATCTACACTGACAGTTAAAATCGGCGGTGTATCATCAAAGTCAGTTGTAGTAATTGTTGTGACATTACCTGCAGCATCTGACGCGGTTGCTGTAATAGATGCCAAATTAACAATAGGCACACTCAACCCCGTTAATGACCAATTCCCATTAGCATCTGTTGTCACGGTTGTTGTGACTGCTGGTGCACCAATTAAATTTTGAGTAACCGTAACCACACTTCCTGCCGGTAAATCTGATGTACCACTCAAAGTAATCAATTGACCTAATAATAAGGTAGGTTCAAAGGCAAGCTGTGGAGGAATTGTATCAATCACACCGCTATCAGTATCAGTACCTGTATTACCGGCAGCATCCGTTACGCTTGCTGAAACATTATAACTACCATCTGCGAGTGACTGCGAAGCCTCTGCACTCCAGTTTCCGTTACTGTCCGTTTGCACGACAACAATATGACTATCGCCATTCACATCCGTAAATGTTACTTCAACACTTGCATTCGCTAAATCAGAGGTACCAGTTACAAGTGGCGTATCATCATTTGTTAGGAAAGGACCATTAACTGAGACAAGAGGTGCAGTTAAGTCGACAACGCCTGTGGCAGTGTCTGAAGCTGTATTGCCTGCCGTGTCTGCGACAGTGGCTTCAACGGTGTAAGTACCTTCAGCTAACCCTGTCTCCACCTCGACAGACCAATTACCATTGGCACCAACAACCGCTGCTAATGATTGAGTATTTCCAGCGCTATCAGTCACTTGTAAAGTAACAACACTGCCAATAGCCAAGCCTGAAGCTTGTCCAGATATGAGAGGGGTAATATCCGTGGTATCAGCCAGTGCATCAATACTGACCGTTGGTGGTGTTATATCAACAAGACCTTGAGCTGTTGCATCACCAGTTATACCATTAACAGTAACGGAAGCTGATACAGAAAATGCCCCTTCACTTAATGGCGATGTGACATTGGCTACCCAAATTCCATTTTGAACGACGGCGGATAGGGCTTGCAAATTACTGTTACTGTCTTCGACAATAATAGACACCACGGTACCGTTAGGCGCATCCGATGTACCACTGATGGTGGGTGTAGTGTCATTGGTATCGTTAATTGTATCAATTGAAAGACTGGGCGCACTGGCATTTAAAACAAACGAACTTGTTGCTACAGCTTCATTGCCCTGCGCATCAGTAATCGAGGCTACAATATCAAATGTACCATTTTGTAATTCTTCAGGTACCTCAGCAGCCCACGTGCCACCGCCACTGACAATGGCAGTAAAAACATAACTATCAACCCCGTTACTTACCGTCAGTTGTACAACACTGCCAGCAGGTTCATTTGTTGTACCACTGATAATTGGTGTAGGGTCATTGACTGTGCCAAGGTTATCAATGGTTATCAGTGGTGCTGTAGAATCTAATGTGCCTATCTCAGTATCGAGCCCTGTATTACCTGCGTTATCAGTCACGCTTGCAGTTACTGAAAAATTACCTTCGCTGACAGGTGTTGTAACTTGTACAACCCAATTACCTTGTGCATCCAGCGTTGTTGTGTAAGTTTGGCTGTTATTCACAGAGTCAAACACGGTTACTGTCACTGTACTTCCCGCTAAGGCACCTTCTGCCGAGCCTGTGATGATTGGCGTACTATCGTTTGTGACACCAATTTCATCGATAGAAACTACAGGCGCAGTGATATCAATAATACCGCTAATAACTTCGTTAGCCGTATTTCCAACAGAGTTTGTCACAGTCGCATCAATCGAAACTTCACCTTCAGCAAGCGCGGTAGGTACCTCAATACTCCATGATCCATCAGGGCCGACTTGAGTCACAAAGCTCTGCACAGGTCCCGAGGCAGGCGTAACAACAACCGTGATTACGTTCCCAGGAGCTGCATTAATTGTCGTCCCTGAAATGGTTGGGGTGGTATCATTTGTTTCACCGATTGCATCAATAGTAATGGTGAGTAATGATGAATCAATTAACCCATTTGCAGTTGCAGAAGCTTGGTTTCCAGCTGCATCTGCAACTGTTGCGGTGACAGTATACTGACCTTCACTAAGCTCTGTAGCAGCATCAACTGAAAAACCACCATTGATGTTTGTCACTGCGCTTAATTCTTGACTATTACCATTTGCATCAACCACAACAATGGTCACCGCAGTGCCTTCGTCAACACCTTCAACGACACCTGAAATAGTCGGAGTTGTATCAGCGCTACTGCCAGGATCGTCTAATGTAATTATCGGTGCGGTTAAATCTATAATGCCTTGTGCAGTATCTGTTGCTTGATTACCAGCCAGATCATTTACCGTAGCCGTAATTGTAAACGGCCCTTCAACAATGGCTTGGTTGGCACCAACTTGCCAACTATTATCAGCATTAACGGTGGCCGTTAATGTTTGTTGATTGCCGTTACTATCCACTAAAGTCACGGTTACTTGCGTACCAACATCAACACCACTCACCACCCCAGAAATAATAGGCGTTACGTCATTTGACGGGGTAAAATCATTAATTTCTATAGTTGGTCCAGTTAAATCAATCACACCGACTTCGGTATCCTGCGCAGTATTACCAGCTGCATCTTGCGTTTGGGCTACAACAGTAAACTCTCCCTCAGCAAGGGGGTCGGTTAGGGTTATTGACCAACTACCATCAGCATTTGTCGTGGTTATGAAAGTCTGCTGCGCTCCGCTACTATCGGTCACAGTAATGGTGACTTCAGTGCCGGCGTCTAGGGTTTGTGTTGTGCCATCTATAGTGGGCGTTAAATCATTAACATCACCTATGGTATTAATTGTTATTATTGGCGGTGTTAAATCAACTGTATCCGTTGCTGTGGCCGTACTATTATTACCAGCCTCATCGCTAACACTCGCCGTAACGGTGTAGTCCCCTTCAGCTAAATCATTTATAACATCAACTTGCCAATTACCATCTGCATCCGTTGTTGTTGTGAGTGTTTGTGCATTACCGCCGCTGTCTGTAACCAGTAATGTCACTGTTGTTCCTGCAGGAACATCTAAAACGGAGCCTGAGATAGTCGGCGTCGTGTCATTAGTATCATTTAATGTGTCTATAAAAATAATAGGATCGGTTAAGTCTATTTCGCCTATTTCAGTCGCGGTTGCCGTATTACCAACCGCATCCGTTACCGTTGCTGTAACAGTGAATGTTCCTTCCACCAGCGGTGTTGTTGCTTCTACTGACCAATCCCCGTTTGCATCGGTAATCACTTGTAGTGTTTCTGTAGCACCGTCACTACCAATGAAGGTAACGGTGACCACTGTACCTGCATCAACATCTTGGGTTGAGCCTGTCACTACAGGGGTCGTATCGTTTGTATCAATAATAAAGTTAATGCTAACCGTTAAATCGACATTGCCAACCGCTGTCGCCTGTGCTTCATTGCCCTGAGGGTCAAGAACAGTTGCTACAATAGTAAAGTCCCCCTCAGGAAGCGGTTCTGTCATTTGCAGTGACCAGCTACCATCAGCTTGAGTAACTGCAAGCAAGTTAATGACTTGTCCATTACTGGCAGTGATCATCAGCATGATGGTTGTACCCGCCGCAACGCCTTCGGTTTGACCGCTAAGAAATGGCGTTGGATCATTGCTATCAGCAATTGAGTTGATTGTTATTGAAATAGGAGAAAATGCGATTTCTCCATTGGCATTGGCCGATGCACTATTACCAACAGGATCCACCACTGTCGCGATAGCGGTAAATGCCCCTTCAGGAAATCCCGCCGTTGCATCTACGGTATAACTGCCATCAGCGCCAACAATGGCTGTAAATATTTGTGACTGACCGTTACTATCAACAACTTGAATACGTACCTGAGTTCCCTCTGGCACATCATCAACCCGCCCAACAAATGTGGGAGTTGTATCATTAGTGTCGGCAATCGCAACAAGCGTAATATCAGGCGGCGTTAAATCAATGAGGCTACTATCAGTATCAACCCCCTCATTACCTACTTCGTCAATTGCTGAGGCGACAACATTGTATAGCCCTTCAGAAAGATCTTGCGCTGTTATGCTCCAATTACCCTGTTCATCAACTTGAGTCACAATGGTTTGTACTCGCCCTTGGCTGTCAGTCACAGTGATTGTGACATCTCCACCCACTTCAATTCCTGACACGGTGCCCGAAATCTCTACATTAGGTGAAGCAGAGTCATTAAGCGCATTAAGCTGCACTTGAGGGCCCGTTGTATCTATATTTGCCAAGATATTATCATTCAGTGGATTACCGTTAGGATCGATCACATCCACATCAATCACAATCGGTCCATCTGGTAAGGGGTCTAGCGGTGTCGTCGTGAAAGTGCCATCAGGCTGGACAATCACTGTAACAACCTGTGTATTTCCATTCACATCGGTGACTGTGACAGTTAATGTCTCGCCTACAAGGTTCTGCGTTGTACCTGAAATAACCGGTTGAGGATTGTTCGAATTGCCAAGCTCATTGACACTTAATGTTGCTAAAGCGTCATTAGGGACGACACCATCGGTGGTATCTCTTGGCGTAAAAATGCCATCACTACCTGCATTTAGGCTATCATCAAATGATAAACCTGACGGATCAATCCCTTCTGCAATACGAGCAAGCTCAACAAAAGATGTGCCACCACCTGATGTAGCACCACCAGTGCCGCCCGCTGCGGTTGCTTCTAAATTCTCAAGAATGTCTCCATCACCTTCTAAAGCTTGTAGAAAGTCGCTGATATCGCCAGTTGCTTGTTGCTGAGGTGGCGTTGAGTTTGCTTGATTTAAACTTGCAATCGCATCATCTATAGACTCATCAAACACCGTATTTTCAGAACTGTCTTGACTGCCTTTGGCAACTAAATCGGGAGTAATTGTGATTCTTTTACTGGCTGGTATTGATAATGATTCGCCCTGTACATCTATTGTTAAAGTCGACTTTTCAGCCGTTACAACAGTGTCACCCACGGTGATCACATCACCCACCTCAAGTGCCTTAATAGAGCCATCTGCTTGGATAATGCCAGCAGAACCTTGAACATCGATAACTAATAATTGGTTTGCATCCATTTGCCGCTCCTCAACGTACCAGTAATACTTTTATATAAGTAAAGCCTAGTTAAGAAACAACACTAAGTTACTGGACTATGGTACAGGTCAGCCACTTATTTAATACTATTTAACTATTAAAACAGGGACATGAATCCAGAAGAAAAAGTTCACATTTAAACAATTGTAGTAGTTGCAGTATTTTAAAATGTTAGCTAAACCTTAACTTAGCGTGAATAAAATTTAGTCAAAAAAGAGGATATTATGGCTATAATAAACCCGTTCACTAAAAACAAATTCATCAGTGTTATCGCTCTAATTTTTGCTGCAAATGGGAGTATTTTAAATGCTCAAGCAGAGCAAACCTCATCTATGCCACTTAATTATGTCGCCGATAAAGCCATTGCAAATAACCCTGAAGTCCAGCAGGCGTGGCATGCATTTAAAGCATCGATGCATGGCATTGATGCAGCGCGTTCAGGTTATTTACCAACGGTAGATATATCTGCAAGTGCAGGATATGAAAAGCGAAATTATGGTATTGATGAAGAGTTTAATCGTAATACAGCAGAATTAACGTTAGGACAGATGCTTTATGATGGATTTCGAACTTCAAACACAGTAAGACGTTTTGAACGTATCCAGCTAATCCGTTATTTTGAGCTCCTCACTCAAGCTGAGCAAACAGCACTTGAAGCCAGTGTCGCATACTTAGATGTACAAAAATTTACCGAGCTGGTACAACTTGCAGAAAATAACCTACAAGAACATCAATCGGTTTATCAACAAATTGAACAAAGCGTTGGAGCCGGTGTGGCACGTGCCGCTGACTTAGAACAAATTAGTGGTCGTTTATCACTCGCTCAATCAAATGTCATGACCGAATATGCAAACTTACATGATGTAAGTGCTCGCTATTTACGGATTGTTGGCGAATTGCCGACCAAAGGAGTTGTTAAAGCAAAACTCAGTGACGATGCTATTCCTATTTCTATCAATCAAGCACTGGACTTGGCATATAAAAACAGCCCTAACTTTTATGCTTCTTTATACAATATTGAAGCACAACAAGCTAACGCCGACTCACAACGCGCCGCTTTTCATCCAAATGTCGATTTATCAGCACGTTACGGTATGCAAGACCGAAACGAGCTAGGGTTAGATGAAACGCAATCTGAAGCACGTGTGGGCATTGATATTAGCTATAACCTCTACAGTGGGGGTCGTGATAGTGCTAACTTAGATCAAGCGTACCAAGAGGTCAATGTTGCGAAATACCAACGTGACCAAACCTGTATCGAAATACGACAAAATCTTCAAGTGGCTTACAACAATGTACTCGTGCTGCAAAGTAAAATTCCTTCTTTGGAAAACCATAAAAATTCTTCTAATAAGGTAAAATTTGCGTATAAAGATCAGTTTGATATTGGTCAGCGCACCTTACTTGATGTACTTGACGCAGAGAACGAATCATTTCAGTCAAATAGAGCCTATACAGCGGCACTTTACGACCGTCAAACTGCGATCTTAACCATGCTTGCAGAGATGGGTAAGTTACTAGAAACACTAAATGTAAAATCTGACAAGTTCCCATCAATAAGTGAACTTACCGATGATCCAATTGCTCATAATGCGGAGTATGTTTGCCCTAAATACGATGTTGCAGCAACATTGGGACGACAAGCGTTTTTGCAAGAAAAAAAGAAGCAAGATAACGCGTATATGAGTGTGACTGCGATGCCTAGTTATTTGAACATTCCTGCCACACCAGCACCACAAGCCCCCATAACAACCTTTGCTGATGATGACAATGATGGTATTGCAAATGAGCAAGATGACTGCCCATCGACCCCCGCATTTACAGAAGTCGATGACAGAGGGTGCACTAAATACCGCAGTAATACCAGTAATGTCGAAATTGGTATTCCTTTTCTAGCTGACTCCAGTGTAGTGCGCCCTGAATATATGCAAGAAATCGCTAGGTTAGCTGAATTTTTAAAAGAGCATCCTACTAAGCAGGTGGAGATTCAAGGGCATGCCTCATTAGAAGGCCCTGCCCTTTACAATCGCAAGCTATCAGAAAAGCGCGCCTTTTCAGTCGCAGAGCTACTTATCCAGCAATACGGTATTGCACCTAACCGCGTCACATCTTTAGGCTATGGAACAGATCAGCCAAGAATTAACGAAATTTCCGTTCGCGCAAATGCTGCAAACCGTCGCATAGAAGCTGTAATAACCGACTCTAGCAATCGCTCAGCTACAGCACAAAATGGCTGGTCTTAAGCTAGGTTGTAAATTAACGTATGGATAGTGTATGCAAGAAAATGACGCACTCAACCATGGTGGTAGTCTTGTTGATTGCCTAGAGATTTTATGTCGTTATCATGATCGCGAATTTTCGAGAGAAACGCTATTGAGCGGCCTTCCTCTTGAAAATGGTTTGCTAAACCCCTCAGGGTTTTCACGGGCAGCGAAACGGATAGGCTTTAAAACCAAAGTTGTTCATAAAGCACTTTGCGATCTCAATGTGGCTTTATTACCCGCTGTATTAATCTTACAGAACAATCAAGCATGTGTTATCACTAAGCTGAACCTGACAGATAATACCGCACAAGTCATCTACCCAGAATTAAGTGATTCTGCCGTCACGATAAGCCTTGATGAATTGAATGAAACAAGTTCGGGTATGGTCATTTATGCACAACCTGAATTTGCCTTCGATGCACGCTCACCGGTACTGCAAAAGCTATCAAAAGATGGCTGGTTTTGGGGTGTAATAAAAGAATGCCGAACCCTTTATAAAGATGTCATTGTTTCCGCGATTGCACTTGGTGTACTTTCTATTGCTATGCCACTGTTTGTGATGAACGTCTACGACCGTGTTGTACCAAACCATGCGACAGAAACACTGTGGGTGTTAGCAATCGGTGTGCTGCTGGCTCTGACCGCAGATTTCATACTAAGATTAGTGCGCAGTTATTTTGTCGAGCTTGCTGCAAGTAGAATTGATGTAAAAGTGTCGGCGGTAATCATGGAGCGAGTTTTGGGTATGAAACTAAAGAATCGCCCTGCATCAGCCGGTTCCTTTGCGAGTAATATTCAGTCTTTCGAGGCCGTTCGCAGCTTTTTTAGCTCGATCACTTTAATTGCGCTCGTTGATCTTCCCTTCGTGCTTTTATTTCTTGTTGTTATTGCCATTATTGGGGTAGAGCTTAGCCTGCCAATTATCATCGGCGCAGTACTTTTGCTGAGCTATGCATTAGCAGCACACAGAAAGCTTGAGAGCTTATCTGAGCAAACAATGAAAGCCAGTTCAATGCGAAATGCCGTCTTAGTAGAAAGTTTAACAAACATTGAAGATGTAAAAAGCTTTCACAGTGAATGTAAAACTCAATCTAATTGGGAAAAATCAACAATTTACATTGCTCGAGTTAATGCTCAAAGTCGCCTCATTTCATCTTCAATCAGCAATGCAGGCGCGTGGGTACAGCAATGTGTCGGTGTGGTGATCATGATGATCGGTGTGCATCTCATTATAGAAGGCGACTTAACTCAAGGCGGGCTAATTGCAGCCTATTTATTGTCGTCTCGAACTATGGCACCCATTAGCCAATCTGCGGCGGTACTTGCCCAGTTCCATCATGCAGCAATTGCTATGCATTCATTAAATGAAATAATGGAAAAAGAAGTCGAACGCCCCCCTGGTAAACACTGGCTAAGCCACCCTGTGTTACTCGGAGATATTGAGTTTAACGATGTGCGATTCAAATACTCAGATGAAAGCAATGAAGCGTTATGCGGTGTAAGTTTCAAAATAAAGGCAGGTGAAAAAGTCGCTATTTTAGGGCGTAATGGCTCAGGAAAAAGCACTGTAGAAAAACTTATTTTAGGTCTTTACGAACCCAATTCTGGATCAATTTTAATTGATAACAATGACATTCACCAAATTGACCCTGCAGAGCTTCGTCATAATATTGGGTATGTTCCCCAAACAATTTCACTATTCTTTGGTACCTTAAAAGACAATATAACGCTAAGTGCATGGCATGCAAAAGACGAGCAAATTTTATCTGCGTGCCAGCAAAGCCAGTTATTTGAGTTAATTAATTCACACCCTGACGGATTTGATATGCAAGTAGGTGAACAGGGTCGCCTACTCTCTGGTGGTCAACGCCAAGCGGTGGGGATCGCAAGAGCCTTGCTAAATAATCCACCCATTTTATTAATGGATGAGCCTACCTCAGCACTGGATCATAATAGTGAATCTAAGATCATTAATAACATAAAACGTAGCTGCCAAGAAAAGACTCTCATTGTTGTTACACATAGAACATCACTACTAGAGCTTGTTGATCGGGTCATCGTATTAGATAACGGTAAAGTTGTAGCCGATGGACCTAAATCCCACGTTTTATCTGCTTTGTCGACTCATACGGTTGGAAAAGTATCATGAGTAAAAAAGACTTACCAATTGAACAACGCTCATTCGAACGTTTGAATAAAGCGATGGATAAGCAAAAAGCAAAGCGTCCATCTATATTTTCATATTTGTTTTCTCGTTGGTTATCACCGCCGAATACTCAAGATTGGGTTGTTGACGCGCAATGGGAGAAAATGCAACAACAGCCAGCCAGTGCCAGAGTATTATTGTATTTAATTTGCTTAACTATCGTCGCCTTACTTGTTTGGTCAGCATTTGCCCATTTAGATGAAGTTGCACGGGGTGAAGGCAGAGTGATCCCCTCTCATAAATTACAAGTTGTACAATCATACGACGGTGGCATGATAGAGCAAATTTTTGTTCGAGAAGGACAAATCGTCAATGCGGGTGATGTATTGGTGAAGATAGATCCAACTCGCTTTATCTCTTCATTTAGAGAAAACCAAGCAAAAATTTTATCTCTAACAGCGAAAGTTGAGCGACTTAAAGCGCTCACTAAAAAAAAGCCACTTGAGTTTACTCCCGACTTAATCGAAAAAGCGCCGGATGCCGTTGCACACGAACAGGCTATGTTTGAGAGCAGTAATCAAGAGCTGACACAACAAGTTACAATCCATAAGCGCCAACTAGAGCAGCGTCGCCAAGACTATGCCGAAGCGAGAGCCGCACTGCAACAACACACTAACTCTCTCAGTTTAGCGAACAGAGAACTTTCTGTGACACGGCCATTACTCCGTTCAGGTGCCGTATCTGATATCGATATAATTCGTTTGGAGCGCCAAGTTGTAGAGCACACAGGTGAGATAAACCGAACAAAAGCAGCAATAAACCGAAGCCTATCTGCCATCAACGAAGCAAAAAATAAAGTGACTGAAGTAGAGCTTGCGATGATCAACCGTTGGAGTAATGAGCTTTCAGAAGCACTTCTTCGCCTTGATGCCATTAAAGAAACAGAGTCAGGGCTGGCAGATAAGGTTACGCAAACGGAGATCCGCTCCCCCGTCAATGGGACCGTTCAACGCTTATTAGTAAATACAGTTGGCGGCATTTTACAACCTGGTAGTGATGCTGTGGAAATTATTCCCTTAGATGACCAGCTCGTTGTTGAAGCGAAAATCTTACCAAAAGATATTGCGTTTTTGCAGCCAGGACAAGAGGCTATGATCAAGTTCAGTGCTTATGACTTTGCAATTTATGGCGGCCTTGAAGCTCAGGTAACCCACATCAGTGCTGATACTATTACCGATGAAAGAGATAACACTTTTTATTTAGTGCAATTGAAAACGAACCGAAACCACTTTGCCGACAACCTAACGATTATCCCAGGCATGACAACTCAGGTCGATATTATTACCGGAAAAAAAACCGTGCTTGAGTATTTGTTTAAACCCATTTTAAGAGCAACCTCATTAGCCATGACCGAGAGGTAAACTATGAATGCCCTTCACGCCAGTGTAATGGAGTAACTATGCGCAGAAGTGTTTTTATCACACAAGATGAACTTGTATCTCCACATTGGCAATCTGCATTTGCTGACTGTAGCGTACAAACATCAGTGCCTAAACGGTTAATGGCTGATAGCCTAATTTGGCTACTTGCAGAGACACCTGATTGGCTCAATATTCTATCGAAACTCACTGAGCAAAGAATTCCTGTGATTGTGATGACAACAGAGCTTAACATTTCTCAGCTGTGTAAAGCCTTAGAGTGCGGTGCTCGTGGCTATATCGAAGCCTATGCCAGTAAAGCAATTATTGAGCAAGTTGCTGAAACAGTGAGTAAAGGAGGTATTTGGCTACCTGGGCAACTGTTATCAAACTTAGTTGGGGTGCTGTCTAATCAGCAAATTCACTACCAACACAATTGCGATTTAACATGCCTAACAAATCGAGAAAAACAAGTCGTTGATGAAGTTGTCACGGGTGCAACAAATAAGCAGGTCGCACAAAAGTTAAATATCACAGAACGCACCGTAAAAGAACATATGAGTTCTATTTTCAATAAACTGCATGTGCGGGACCGCATGCAGTTAATGTTAGCGGTTAAAGGTCACTAATCTTTTTTACCTTCAACCGCCACAAGCCCATCAAAACCTAACCCCTTCAGTATCGTTTGATCACTTGGGCTTTTAACCCCTTCTGCCACCACTTTAATGCCTAAAGAGTGCGCAAGTGAACACACACCGCGAAGAAAACTTTGGTTATCTTCATTAAAGCTTATGTTATGGCAATAAACACTGTCTATTTTTATTAACTCTAAGCCAAGCTCTTGGATTTTATTTAATTTAGTAAACTCAGCCCCCACACGCTTAAGCGCAACTTTAGCGCCTATACTATGAACTTGTGAACAAAAGCTTCGAAACAAGGCAAACTCTTTAATTGCGAAATTTGCTCGCACCTCAAAGCATATACGCTTAGCAAGTGCAGGATACGCAGATAACCCTGTTAAAATGGACGCCACCGCCATATCATCTTGTAAAGTTTCAGCTGAAACTTCCATTCCTAAAAGCGTATCCCCTTGAATCTGGCCATACTCGTTAATCATTAGTTTCATTAAACTCCAATCAAGGCGAGCTAATAAATGCAAACGCTGCGCCCATTGGAAGTAAAAGCCAAAGCGATATTTTTCGCCTTCAATTAATACACTTAAAGAAATTTGCTGCTGTATTAAGCGCTCATCAAAGGTTGTTACGGGGAATAACGCGATTTCTAATTGATTTTCTTTCAGCGCAAATTCTAATCTTTCTCGCCAAGTATCAATATCATTATGATTGTCTTGCGTTTGTTGTTTTTCATCTACATAAACACTGCAACCCGGTTTTGCTACGGCAACCTTCAAGCACTGATCGACTCGTTTTAAAAGCGTGGCACGGGTGTCATCAACTTCAATGTGTGTACAACTGTGTGATACCGCAAGCGCTACTGATTTATGCTCTGCAACAAGTTGCTCATGAGACTTTAAAATCTGCTCGCTCAAGGCTGCGAGATTACTCACATCGCTAAATAACACTAAAAAATCGACATGGGACATACGTGCAATTTGGCTTTGCCTAAAGCTATCTTCATTCGATTCTAAAAAAGAGACTAATGATTCTGAAAAACGACGTAAAAAGTCCACCATTTCAACGCGGCCAACTTCTTCTGTTAATGCATCCAAATTTATCACTCTGAATAAAAAGAGCCCCCCATGCCCTTGTGAGTTTTCTAAAAAGGTATCAAGAGTTGCATTAAAGTACTCTCGATTAGCAAGGCCTGTTAAGTCATCGTGTTGACTTTTAAAACGAATTTCTTCTAAGCGACGATTATCTTCTTTGGTAATGCGATTAAAACGTGTCGACAACAAATTCATAGATGACACAAGCTTAGCAAACTCGTAGGTGCGCGGTACTTTTGACTTTATAAAGCGTTTTTCACTTAATGCCACCGCTTGTTTCATTACATCATTGAGTGGACTCAGAATTTTAGATAGAAAATAAGCCCCTGCAATACAAGCCGCCACTGCAACAACTAAAAAGCTAAAGAATAAATGGACAGCACTTTGCCACAGTGCATCTTGCGTATACTGGCTATGGCTTTCAACATACAAAGTACCAAATTGTTGCCAGCCATCACTCACTTGAGCAACGCCCGGCGCAACCTCTAACTTATAAAAATGCCTAAACCAACTCGGTGCGTTTAAAGTAAGCTCACCCGTATAAAGGCGTTTAATTATTGTTTTACCATGTGGGTCTCGTAGCTCAATTCGATGGTAATAACCAGTATCAAATGAGGCAGAGACTAAAAGCTCTATTTCAACAGGGTCTTTACTCATTTGACTCAACATCAAGGCGAGTGAGTTAGCATTATCTATATTTTTCATTCGCAACTCAGTCGTAAAGTACTCTTTTGCAGAATTAGTACTGATCAATAAACTACTCACAAAACCAATAATGATTAATAGCAAAATAGCAATCCATAGCTCTTGCTTTAAGGTAATGGTTTTATTTCGTTTGAGTCTGAATAAATTAAATACCTTCACCATCGCACTCCTTCTTTGCGTGATTGCTCTAATATATAACGCCACCGTGATAGCCTAGCAGTCGGATCGGCCACACTCTTTGTTGAATTATTGGCCCACAAGCCTTTGCTGTTAAAGCTAAAAACAGGGCTAAGATCGGTCCGCTTAGCAGCAGGCAGTACCTTAACAATTAAACTGTCTAAAATAAGTGGTTGTGCATTCGGGTGTGTAAAGTAGCCAAGCACCATGTGCGCTTGTGTTTTTCGCGTACCAGCTAGTTGAGCTTTTACATAGATAAGCCGTAATTTATCGTCACTCACTCCAAGTGCTCTTAGGCTTATATACTTGGCAATTGCGTAATCTTCACAATCACCTAGCCCTTTTCCAAGCGTTTCAAGAGGGGTCGCCCAATAGTCTTCTTGCTTCCATAATTGAATATCAGTTTGATAACGCAGACTACGGGCAAAAAACTCGTTAACAACAAGTACCTGTTGTTGTTCGGGTAAATTAGAAGCCTGCTGCAACATCCCTTGCCACTGCCTTGCAACAGTGACCCTATTGGCACCGAAACGCTGCTGCATCTGTTGAATAAAAGTGGTAAATTCAATAACTAAGCGATCAGCTATTGCAGAATGACTTAAACATAGAATAATGACAACGGTTAACCAGCAGGCATGAGTTCGCCAAGTTTGATTTAAGGCAATCGCATATGCTCTAAACAGCATAGACAATACCTAAAAGGAGAAAAGCTTGGTTAAAATGATATGTTAATGCCATTATGCTTTTGTTAAAACTAACAGTCTTAAAAGCATAGCACCCAAGCTGCAACTATGAGAATTTAGTACTTAATAATAAGTCACTTTTTTTACTTCACGCGGTTTAATTTCACCAATATATAAGTCATGTACTCGTTTCATGTCCAGTTGTAACTCCGTGGCGTAAGTGTCGCCCACCGCATACGTTTTAATGACCTGAGCACCTTTGATAACACCCTGCACTTTGCTTTGTAGCTGATCGTTATGTGCAATGCTGTTTTGTACCGTCGTCCCTGCGGAAATCTTTTGCCCATAAACCTGTTCAGCTAACTCACGATATGCTTCAAGTTTTGAGGCTTTAATCGCAAGTAAAGTTCGTTGTGATTTGTTATCACTTGGTTGAGCACTAATGGGTGCATAACCAACAGCTTTTAAAATCGGGTAGTCATCAGGCTCGATATAAGTGTACTCGACGTGTTTATCAAAAATACTACTGCAACCACTTAGTGCAATACAGGCTGCTAGGCCACAAACTAACATTGCTCGCATAACTTGTTTCCGTTAAAAACTCATTTTCTACAAATATGCACGTTTAGTGCCAATCTGGTACATTACTTGCTGAGTACTTGGTATCAATGAACAGTGTCGCTAGGTATTTGCATGAAGTGTCTATTAAAAACGAGTTTATACAGCATGGGGCTGGCCTTTACTCTTGTTTTTTCTAACAATAGTTTAGCTCAATGGTTTGAATCTACAGGCCATGCAGCGATTAAAGATGGTGATACAAGTCAGGCCAAATCTGCCGCAATGAAAGATGCGATAACCCAAGCATTAGTGTTTTCTGGGGCGCGTGTTAGCTCTGTACAAACCCTGGTAGACGGAGTTTTGACGCAAGATCAGCTTAAAATTAGTAGCCATGGTGAGATCCAAAAAATAGAGCTTATTAGCGAAGATCGTCATAACGATACCTATGCAATTACACTTCGCTTAGATATTTTTCCAGAAGCTGAAGAATGCCCTGCAAATAAGTATGCTAAATTCATCGCAATAACACAAAGTCAGTTGGCCAACAGAGAGCAAGCGAGAATGGGCCAAATTTTTGACGTCAATAAAGCCATTAGTGAACAGCTTTATACTCGCTTGAGTAATACGCAAATGGCCGCAAAACCGACAGCCTATTACAATGTGCCGTTGCGCGTGGATCATTTTTTCACCCAACAGTATGACTACAGCGATGCATTACTCGAAGAGATAACCAGTCGTAGTAACTCACAATATGTATTACTCAGTCGTATCCGCGATTTATCGGTAAACCGTAAACTCAATAACGATTATGCATTTTGGCAAGATGATAGCTTTAAGCGTGCTTACAAAGCCGATTATGTTTTATTTGATGGCACCACTTACGAAAAGCTATGGCAGAAAAGTTACCAAACTGAGGGAATTTGGCCATACAAAAAAACCGACATCATTGATGTGTATAGCGACCGCTTTTGGGAGACCGATTATGGTCAAGCCATCAGTGAGGTAAACCAAACCCTCACCTATGACTTGCAAGCGGCTATGGCTTGTTTACCTACACAAGGCAAAATTTTGCATATTGAAAATGGCAAATTAATAATCAACCTAGGTAAAGCGCATGGTTTACAGCAAGGGGAGTTATTAAATATTGCTCATCACAACTACATGACAGATGCGCAAGGTAATAAACTGCCACATAAGATCACCACCCTTAATCAAGTGAAAATTACCCAACTCTATCAGCAGTCGGCTGTTGCCATGAGTATTGATGAGCAGCCATTACCTAACATTCAAATAAACGATATTGTTGAATTAGCTGCTGGCGAGTAAATGTTGCTGTAACCCTTTATGAGCATTTAGCCAAGCGGCTAATTGCTCTACTCCCGCAATATGTGGGTAATGCTTACGGGTTGCAATAACAACTTGCCGTTGTTGATTAGGTGTTATGGCCACATAATTAATTCCCTCTCGTGTTGTGCAAGCAAGTTTGGGAACAAATGTAATACCATCATCCATCGCGACCAAAGCAAGTAGGGTTTCGATACTATTGCCCTTGTATTGGTTTGAGACTTCAACCCCTGCCGAAAAGCAAAATTGCTCGGCTTGTTCTTTAAAGCAATGCCCTTCGTTTAACATAAGTAAGTCACAATCACTTAGCTGAGTAAGTGCAACTTTCTCTTTATTAGCTAATGCATGCTGCTCAGATACAGCCACTAAAAAGTCTTCTTTGTATAATGCTGATACATGGTAATTAGCGAGGTCTGGCACATCAGCGACAATTGCAATATCGATTTCTCCGTTATCAAGGGCGATAAGTGTTTGCGCGGTTTGCATTTCAATAAATGAAAAATGAGTTTCGTTAAAGGCTTGCTTCATTGATGTGAGCAAGGTTGGCAATAAGTAAGGTGCAATAGTGGGAATAATACCTACGTTTATTTTACCTTTAAGGGGATCATGCGAGCTTGCGGCAATTTCCTTTAATACTTGGGTTTGCTCAAGGATTACGTTAATTTGTTCAAGTAACCGTTGACCTTGTACAGTCACTGTCACTTGTTTAGTGGAGCGATCAAAAATAGTTACCCCAAGCTCTTGTTCAAGCTTTTTAACTTGACCACTCAAGGTTGGTTGGCTCACATAACAGGCATCAGCAGCCTTTCGAAAGTGCTTAAACTGAGCCACCGCTTTAACATATTCCAAGTCTTTTAAGTTCATAGTACTTACCAACAATCAATAGCTTTTAACTATCATAGTAATAAAAACAAACGATTGGAACTATTATCTATATAACCCCATAATAACACTCAACTAATCAAGAGGAATTAAACTATGTTAAACAATATTGAAGGTCAAAAAGTCCCTAACGTTACATTCGCAACACGCATTGATGAGCAATGGCAATCACTAACCAGTGATGATATTTTCAAAGGTAAAACTGTTGTACTGTTTGCATTACCTGGCGCATTTACACCAACTTGTTCATCAACACACCTACCACGCTATAACGAACTTGCGCCGGTATTTAAGCAAAATGGTGTCGATGACATCGTTTGTATTTCGGTTAACGATACTTTTGTTATGAACGCATGGGCACAAAATCAAGAAGCGCAAAATATCACGCTACTACCCGATGGTAACGGCGAATTCACCGATGGTATGGGCATGCTAGTCGATAAAAATGACTTAGGCTTTGGCAAACGTAGCTGGCGTTATTCTATGTTAGTAAAAGACGGCGTTATCGAAAAAATGTTTATTGAGCCACAAAAGCCAGGTGACCCATTTGAAGTCTCTGATGCTGATACCATGCTTGAGTACATTAACCCAGCGCAAGTAAAACCAAAACCTGTTAGCCTGTTTACCAAGCCTAACTGCCCATATTGCACAAAGGCAAAAGCATTGTTAGAAAGTAAAGGTTATGTGTATGAAGAAATTATTTTAGGAAGAGACGCATCGCTCACCAGCTTAAAAGCAATGTCTGGCCGCGAAACGGTACCACAAGTATTTATTGGTGGAGAGCACATTGGTGGCTCTGATGATTTAGAGAAACACTTCGCATAAACAAACTAACACTAAGAGGGCTAGTATATGGCTCTCTTAGTACTCCACAAACAACCTTAAAACGTCTTTAGCACCAAGCATATTCAACATTACTCCCATTTATATTCAATATACCTACATTTTTATTACTTGTTTATTACATTAATTCCAGAATAAATCTAAAATAGCCGCCAGCTACATTCACAGTCTTTGTGATGAAATTAAAAATGAACTAAATGGAACATATAAATGAATAAACTAATGCTAGGATTTCTACTTTCCTTAGTGGGGTTTAGCGGCTATGCACAAGCTGAATCAGTTGGTGCCATTGACCTACTTACCCACCCTGTCGGCATCATCTGTGTCGTTATTTTTATCTTTGCCTATGTATTAGTTATTCTTGAAGAAAAAATCCATTTACGTAAATCAAAACCCGTGCTTGTCGCGGCAGGGATTATTTGGACACTGATTGCGTGGCAGTACAGCGCGCAAAATATGTCTGAGTTAAGTACCGATGCATTTCGTCATGCTTTACTCGAATTCTCTGAGTTAATGCTATTTTTATTAGTCGCGATGACTTATATCAATGCACTTGAAGAGCGAAGATTATTCGATAGCCTACGTAGTTGGCTGGTAGTACGAGGTTTTAGCTATAAACAACTATTTTGGATAAGTGGCGTAATGGCCTTTTGTATCTCTCCTGTGGCAGATAACTTAACAACCGCTTTGCTTTTATGTGCCGTGGTTATGAAGGTAGCCGCCGATGATAATCGCTTTATTGCTATGTCGTGTATTAATATCGTGATTGCTGCTAATGCTGGCGGTGCGTTTAGTCCCTTTGGCGATATTACCACCTTGATGGTTTGGCAGGCAGATGTCATAGAATTCACCGGATTTTTTGTATTATTTTTACCGGCATTAGTTAGCTATATTATTCCCGCGTTTGTCATGTCTTTCTTCATTAATAATAAACACCCTAAAACAGTGGATGATGAGGTTGAACTTAAGCGCGGTGCTATCCGCATTTTATGCTTATTTTTACTAACTATTTTAACTGCTGTCGTCCTAAAAACAGCCTTTGGTTTGCCGCCTGTTGTAGGTATGATGATGGGCCTTGGTTACTTACAATTTTTTGGTTATTTTCTTCGTGTTACTCTACCAGGCTCCCTTGCCAGAAAGCGTGCCATGGCTGAACGAGAAGGCGACAAAGAACGCCTCAGTCGCTTAGGTAATGTTGTTCCTTTTGATGTATTTAGTCGCGTATCTCGTGCCGAGTGGGATACCTTATTATTCTTCTATGGCATCGTTATCTGTGTAGGTGGTTTAGGCTTTATAGGTTATTTAGCGCTCTTGTCTGACCTACTTTACACAAACTGGTCAGCAACAGGAGCAAATATCATCTTAGGGTTAATGTCTGCTGTTGTTGATAATATTCCTGTTATGTTTGCTGTGTTGCAAATGATGCCAGACATGTCTCATGGGCAATGGCTTTTAATTACCCTCACAGCAGGCATTGGCGGTAGTTTATTGTCTATTGGCTCTGCTGCAGGCGTTGCATTAATGGGCCAAGCAAGAGGTATTTACACCTTTAACAGTCATTTAAAATGGTCTCCGGTAATATTACTTGGCTACTTTGCTGGGGTTTTCACCCATTTATATTTAAACACGTCTTACTTTAACTAAGTTAACCAAGCCCTAGGCTATATGCCTAGGGCTTGTCTTAAAAACGAATCACAGCCGCGCTTACAGGTTTATCCGCCTATAGATTACCATGTCGTAATTTGTCATGTTTTTGTCGTTAAAAAAATGCGCGCAGGAAAAGCGGGGACCGACGGCGTACAAGGGGCGTTTGATACCTTGTTCAAACCCAATGATCATATCAAAATCATCATTGAACCAAGGCGTACTGGTGCATTAGAAAGAGTAACAAACTAAGCCGGTTACTTTAAAGCTATTCAAGCTGTTGATACTGCTTGAATAGTTTAAAGCCATACCACCATCAGGTTTCTCAGTAAATATAACGACAAACTAAGCGAGTTGCCTACATTCAGTTTGATCATTCTTTACCGAGATGCTACACGGTTTTTTTTGGTTTGTTTTTAACCAAGCTCAGTGTTACTCTAATCGAAACGGATTTTAACTTATTGATAAATGGAATTATCGCATGACTCTTCAATTAGCAGAGTATGAAATCAATAAAGTCCCCTTTTGTGCTCTCTTTTTTAAAACCCTAATAATCGGGTTCATGATCACGTTTTTATCTTCCTGTACAGAAGTACAAAAAAGTGAGCCCACAATTTACCTTATACCAGAAGGATACATAGGATCTTTATATATTGTATTCAACGCACCAAATGGTGAACCTCCTAAATATGAAGGTGATTCTCGGGTATACGATATTCCCCCATCTGGTGTACTTGTGACACAGATGGATGCGAATGAAGGTTGGATAGAAAGTGATAAAATTCAGTTTTTTTCTGTGAGTACCAATGGCGATAGAAAACCAATTAGTGAAGTATCAGAAAGTACCCCTGACAACAAAAGAGCTGTGCACTTTGCAGGTTTAGGTTACTCTGGCCCTGTTTACGGGTGTAAGATATTGAACCAAAACTTTATTGTTGGTGTAAAAGAAGAGCGAATTAATGAAGATATACTTTTAACTATATATGAAGCAATCAAGCTTAAAAGTATTGATAAAAAACTATTCGAAGGTATGTGTTAGGCTTATTTATTGCCATTTTTTCTAAGCTTTAATTTTACTCTAATAGCCTGCAAAGAAAGGCTGCTGGAATGTAGTCATTGATTTTATTGGTAGCCCCTACAGGAATCGAACCTGTAACTGCCCCTTAGGAGGGGGCCGTTATATCCATTTAACTAAGAGGCCACTTAGCTAAGAAAATTATAACGGGCTAACCCTTTTATAATCAAGCCTTTAGTTTTGGCTAATTTTATTTGATACTGGCGGTTTGAATTGATTCATTTTGTAGCACAAAATAAGGGATGACCTTTTGTGCGCTTGCAGTGACTTGTTTTGAATTTAAGTTTATCACTCTGGCATTCACTTCTACGCCGGTGTTACGGTAGATCAAGGTGCCCGAAAGTACATGGCTGGCAATTTGACGCTCTGCTAGCTCTTCCACTTTACGTGTCATGACAAAATCGCCACGAGGAGTCACTTTAATCACATCCATCGCTTTGAAATCAACCACACCAAAGCCGAACTTTTGTAACTGATACATCATTGATTCTGCAATCTGGTTACCAAGCTGAGAGCTTGTATCAAGGCTGGCATCTAATTCAACGAATGTGGTAATTGCGATACCAAGCTCGGCCTCTTGTTGCATTGTATCAACTAACTCTAACGCCATTTGCTCAACATAGTTAACCAGTGTTTTATGATGTTGATACGGCACGAATAGTCTATCGTTCGTATTGACTTGCTGCGCTTGATTTTGTTGCTCTTGCAATAAAGCAGCATAATCTATTTGCGTTGTTGAAGTATTCGCTTTTGGCTCTGGCTGTGGCTGCTGTGCAAGCATTTCACAACCTGTTAGTGCTAAGCATAAAGCGATTGAAAGAAAACGTTTCATAATTTACTCACTTGCCTGCTTTAGCATAATACCGTCACTACGGTTAGTACTGTCGAGTGCATCAACAACCGACTGTGGAATAAACCCTTGAGCAGAGCCAACGACCGCTTTACTGGTAATGCCAACAATACGCGCATTCACAAGCACACCACCTTGGTGATTAACTAAAGTGCCTGCCAGTACATAATTAAAGTTTTGCTGCTGGCTTAATTCTAAATAGTCTCGACTAAACACGAAGTCACCTGTGGGGGTAACACGCATATAATCTGTTGTTTTAAAGTCGATAACTGGCACGCCAAAGGTATGTAATTCGTGCATAAAGCTTTCGGCAATTTGATTACCAAGTAATGAACCTGCATTGTAATCAGCGTCTAGGTATATAAAGCTAGACACCGCAAGTGGTGTTTTATCGTTAACGTATTGCAGGTTTTCAACCATATCCTGCATGATGCCTCGAACATAGTGATTAATGTTCTTTCGTGTTGGCGCAGCAGTAAATGTACTGTCGTTCATTACCACTTGGTTGCTTTGAAATACGCTTGTGCTTGTTTGCGGCGCAGCAACTTCACGCTGTGCGCTAACAAGCTGAGGCTCATCACTGTATGTTTTTTCGTTATCCGCTGTCAGCATCGAAGAACAACCAAAGCCTAAAGGAAGGCATAAACTTAAAAATAAACGTTTCATTGATAATTCCTCTTAATATTCACTACGGTATAGCTGACCATCACGCTGCTGCACTTTCTCATTTCCCCACATAACATTAATAGGAATTTCAGTACTGGCAGCCGACACTATTCGCTGATCTTTTGTATTAACTAGGCGCGCATTAACTATGTAGGCATGTTGTTGCCGTGTTAATGTGCCTGTGATGACAAAGTCAATATTCTGACGTTGACGTAACTTACTCACATCACGACTTAATATACTATCGGCCGTAGGCTGTAAATTTAAAGTGTTTTCTAAACGGTATTCAATGGTATGAAAACCCAGTTGTGTGAACTGAGTCATTAAACTCTCTTGGATTTGTTGGCTCAAACCATTGCCTTGATTGCTTGCCAAGCGAGTACCTAAGCCATCAGCCATATAAAAACTGGTTACAGCAATACGAGCATTGCCTTTGTAAGAGCCTTGAATGCGGCTTAATTGACTGCTTAAATCTGCAACATATTGATTAACAGTGTATGCTGCCATGCGAGCTGTAGGCGCATCGGTTGATACAACTGGTTTTGTCTCTTCTGTGAGACTACAACCAGTCAGTATAAAAAATATAAAACAATGTAAAAGTCGCATAATTGCCACCCTCTATGAACATAGCAATGTACAAGCAAGGATTATGCCTAATAATATTTACATGCCTGAAAAGGGTTTATTGGTGTATTGGGTGACAAGGCAATTGACTTCTTTTTGCTTTAATAACTGGCAATCCTTTTCAGCCATTTGCTTCTCTTTATAAGCGCCTATTTTCAATCGGTGATAAACCACATTGTTAACTTCAACAGCCTCAACGTTAACCGCAAATTGACCTGTAAACATACTTGGGGCTTTACTTTTTAACTCTTCTAAACTTCGCGTTAATCGCGCTGTTTCTGTGACAGAGGCAACTTGTAAGGCAAATAATGGCTGCTCGGTATAAGCATTACTCTTAACATCAACAGGTTCAACAACTTGTTCACTAACTGGTGAGCTTTTAGCTTGGTTTTCTGTTTGCGACTTGGCAAGATCATTTAGTTGGGTAATTAGTAGATTTAGATCATTTTCAATTGCGATAAGGCGATCAATGCTAGGTTTAGCTTGTTGCCACTGCGCTGCACTTTCTTTTAAGCTATCGAGTTCTTGTTGAGTAATTTGCACACTATTTTGCGGTGTGGAAGAGTGTTTGCTATTTGTTGATTGACACGCAGATGCCAGTAAACAAAGTAAAACAACACTAAAATGACGCTTTAACATTATAATTTTCCCTAAATTAATAACTAACCGTATATGGCTCAACATCACAGTTAAGCTTATAGCTCTTTAATACGCTGCAAACTTGTGTAAGTTCATCGCTTTGAGTTTCAGAAAACGCGGCTGAGAGAACAAACTCTTTATCACTTTTTTTGATATAAAAAGGATCTAAAATAGCGAGTTCTGATAATGGTTTTTTCACAAGATAAAGATATGTTTTTAAGATAGCGAGTGATGAAAACTGCCCTAACTTAGCAATGTAACCATCTTTTACTTGTTTAGGCTTTAATACTAGATCAGCGCCAACAACAACTTCGCCACCAGCTGATAAGTTAAGGGTCACATGTTGGTTATCTTTTAATGATTTTTTGTCTTTATATTCATCATCTATCACTGCTTTATATTCGCCTGGGCGAAGGTCTGTAAACAAGTAATAGCCATCATACGCGGCTTGGGTTTGCGACACCTTTTTCCCTGTTTTATCAATGAGTGAGATGTTCGCAAACGGTTGCACTTTCATATTTTCATCTTGCGCAACATACACAACCCCTTCAACTTCACTGCTGTTGTTGAGCGCTATATCAATATATTCTATAAATCCGGCTCTGGGAGTAACAGAAAAACCATCATTAGCAGCGACCAAAAATGGGTCTGGAAAACTATCGGGATCAATAACAATATCGGTCGTTCTATTCGCAGGCATACTGGTTAGCAATGCGATGCCGTTTTCATCAGTGACTGCTTGACGATAATTTTGCACACCTTTGACTTTAACACCTGCAATACCATGCTCACTTTCATCCTTGATACCATTGTTATTGGCATCTAAGTAAACGTGAGCCATCAGAGTACCTGAGCGTGCTAAACTTCGTTTGCTAGAAAAGATACCAGTGCCTTGGCTAGCATAACCTAGGCTAAAGCGGCTAAATAACCCTACTCGCCAACGATCTTCACTGTCGTAGTTAAGATTACTATTTAGGCTAAATCTATCAGATTGCCAATTAAGTCCAATCTCCGCTGACTTTACATCATCGATAAGCGAGTTGCGAAGTGTCAATTCACCTTGCAACTGTGATGTTAAGCTACGATTAAATTGGGCCTCATATGACTGAATAGAGTGCTGAGGACTCATACTGTAATCCAGACTAAAGCGGCTAAAAACTTGGCCAAATCGCCCTTGGAGTCGAACGTTACCCAACAAGATAGAGTCATCGAGCCTGCTGTCTTTTTGCCAACTCAAGCGGTGATTAAAGGAAAAGCCTGAGTAAGCATAGTTCATGATATTCTCGAGCTTTAGGCTGTCATATCGGCTATCAATATCAGTGTAATAAGCGTTGTTTTGGTAATTGAGTCGACCGTATTGATTTTGAAAGACCTCTCCAGAGATATTAAATTCATAATTGCTTGATGAACTCATTCTTTGCTGGCTGCTTTGACGATTAATTAAACGCTCTCGTTCTGATGCACGAAACCTTAACGCTTGCTCGGCAATTTGCCCTCTTGCGGTAAACTCAAGCTCGCTTTCATCTTCATTGTTTTGCTCGTAATCTAGGTTAATTAACAGGCGGTCAAAAAGGCTCACATTACTACCGATCGCTAGGTTTTGAGTGTCATCTTTATACTCACTTTTTAAACCCGCTATACCGCCATACACTGAGATATTATCTGTTAATGCTGTATCGTAACGACCAGAAAACAGCCAGCCTGGGTTTTCAACATAATAATTCGATTGGTTAAATAGCTGGTGCCCTTGCTCTGTGATTGAGAATTCATAAAACGACTCTCCCGCAGACAAGCTAGTGCCATCAATCAAGTATTGTTCAGTCTTTCGCTCCACTTGACCTTGCGGTCCATAAAAAATAAGCTCAAAGTTATTGGCGCCATACAGTAAGTCTACATTTTCAAATATATACCTACCGTCATTAAGACTAAGTAGCTGATTAATTAAAACACCATTTTGATACAACTCGACATCCCAGCCGGGTTGGATATTGCCAATGATGTTAACCTGATTAGTATTAACGGGCTTAAATAGCGGTTTGTTAGTTACTTTTGCACCGCGAGCATAATTGCTATTAAAACGGTTCCCTATTTGCGTTGCCAGTACATCACCAAACTCAATTCTATTTGCAGCTAAAGGGCCAAGTAGCTCTGAATTTAAGTCTTCACGGCTAAATGTGAGTCTTGAATCAGTAAGTAAGTCACCATCACGACCCGCAAAGTAGTATTCAGCATTTAAGTAAGCAAGATCATTAGCACCAAGAATAGAGTATCCCGCAGAGCTTTGTTGATCATCTGCTGTCATGCTAATTTGGATATCTGCCATAGGAGAGGACACAGCTTGATATGGGCTTTCTTTCCACGGTAGTGTCGGCTCAGAGTAACGTGCTGTTTGGCTTAGCTCTCTTTTCTGCCGAGCTAAGCGTGCTTCTATGGGTAATCGTGCGTCAGAGTTTATGTAAAGTTCAAGTGTTGAGTAGTCTACAGCCATTGTTAAATCAAACACTTGCTCAAGTAATGTTGAAGCAACAAAAATATCTTGCTGATCAACGTGTAACTGTTCTTGAGCTATTGAAAATGTCCGACCTTTAACGGTTATGGTCATTTTTGTTGTATCAAGCACAAAGGTATTTTCTGGATTAATAAACCAGCCCTTAGCAATACCGGTATGACCATTTACATCAATTACGAACTCTACGGTTTCAGAGAAGCTCAGCAAGTCGACCCATACTCCTTGCTGACTTTTAACAGCTAATACTTCTCCTAAGTAGTTATGCTTTAAGTAAGCTGAAAAAAACAACAACTCCCCTACAGGGATCCCTTCCCCATTCATTTTTTTATTGAAATCTGTTGCTGTTGCCTGAGAATCAGCACTTTCTCTTTCAGAAGCTTTTAACTGTTGTAACTGCTGCTGCATTTTTTTTAATGAAGCAAATACAGCCTGATAATTTTTTTCAGCTGCGACGGGGGCGCCAGTGGCAAACATTAAAAGACAAAATAAGAGACGTTTCATTTACTGCAAAGAATTAAAATGCTGAGACGTGAAGGTCGTCGTTTTAGTCGAAAAAACTTGCCCTTGATACTCTTTCAACCCCGAGTAAGTGATGCGTATTTGGCTATTTTCTTGTAGCTTCATATTATCAAATAAGGGCAAAGTTAAAGAAACGTTATCAAGCTCAGGATAAATGCTGAAGTCATTTACCATGGCAATTTTTTGCTCTTCTTTACTTCCTGATAGAGTTTGAAAAACTTCCACTTTTCCGAATGAACTATAATCGCCAGAATGATTAAGGCTAATGCCAAGTGATGGTTTTGCATCATTTGTTAAGTATTTTACTGAAGCAATATCAACCTCAGGTAGCGCAGTTCCCTGTCTTAAGATCACAGGAATTGAATAACTTAAAACCATGTCTAAACGAATACCAAAGCTTTTACTATTACTTTTATGTTCATTGGGTAACGCCTTAAAGACCAAGTGAGAACGATATTCTTTATCTGCCAAGCCTTTAGCTTTACGAAGGGCTATTTTCACAACCTGCCTCTCTCCCGGTGCTAATCTCACCTGAGAAGGACTCAAACGCATCATACTGGCCAGTGAATTAGGGTTAACCTGATCGTCGGTCAGCGTTATATAGCCACCTTGCGGCTTCGCTACTTTCTCTTGCCATTCAAGGCGGTAAGTTTTGCTCTCATTAGAGTTATTTACCACAATAACTTTAGCGACTCGTTGCCTGTCATCAAATGCAATACGTGTTGGCGAGATCAATAAGTTTGCATATACAGCAACACTATGAAAGGTTAGTAAAACAATAAAGCAGTATAGAAAGTATCTGTACTTCATAAAATTCCATTAAAAGTCTACGGTTAATGAGACGGTTGCATCATAATAACCATCATTATAGCTGCTACCATCACCACTTGTGCTTATCTGCCCACCCACCGTTAATACAGCACTGCCGTATGAGTCAGTGACCAAGGTAGGGTTATAAATCAATCGATTGAGATAAAAGCGTTGGTTATTGTGTAAATTACTAAGTGGTTGGTTATTCACATTATCACTAATGGTAACTTGTATTCTTGCTCCATAGCCTTCAAACAATAACTCGGCAGCGCGCCCTTGTTTAACAACATAAATACTGTTGCTGCTCGCGCTAGTATTGCTTGGCAAAACAGTGACAGAGCTAACACTTGAGTTGTCTGTAATAGCCAGTAGACCAAAGCTAAGTGGTTCAAGCTCAGTTATTGTTTGTTGTGCAACAGAGCCTGCGCTCAATAAAAGAGCACTTAATAGACAAAAATGCGTACGCATAAGTTATGCCTGCTAACACTTAGCAGGCACTCTATGTTAGTAATCTAATTGCAGTGTAAATGTACCGCTATAAGTACCATCAATATAATCGAGAGCCGGAGTTGTGGCATCTGTTGTTAATGTTCCACCCACATTGAATGTTGCCTCACCATTGGCATCTACTTGAATTGTGGTTGTGGCTGCAGAGTTAGGGTTTGCACCCGTTAATACATAATAGGTAGGCGAAGCTAACACAAAGCCTGCAGTGCCAGCTGGTGCTGAATCAGGTGCGATGGCCGTCTCAGTTGGGTTTGTGATGTTTAAGGTTGCAAAAGGTGATACACCTGAAACACTGAATGACGCTGGTGTACCAGGTACTAGGATAGCAATTTCAGCTAAGGCAGCATTTGTGCTTGCTGTCGTCGCAGATGTTGCTGGGTTAGCTGATAACACTAACGTTGCTGTTTCTGTCGACGCTGTATCTGCTTTGGCGCGAATTGTACCAAAATCTAGGTCGCTGTCTTTTTGCAGTGTAAATGCGTTTTGTACCGTTACACCGGCTTGAAAAGTAGTTTGCTCAGCAGCAACGTTAAACGTTAAAAGTGCTGATGAGGTCATGAGTACTGCTATCTTTATTGAGTTTTTCATATGCATTCCTAAGATATGATAAAAGTTTCAACCTTTTATTCAGGTTAAATTAAGTATCGGCAAAATGCATTATTTTATTAGGAAAAAATGTACTTTTTTTATTGTTTTAAATCAAAAAGAGTAAAACGATAAATTACAAATCAACGCCTTTAAATTCTGTGGTCTCACAATGGCTATAAATAAGTTCAAAAACTTGGCAGAGTTTGTTCGCCTCTTGCTCTGTTTGTAGCGGTCCAGCGACAAGGCTATAAAGAGTTTTAGAAGCTGATGATTGCGTACTCATTTTATAACTAAGCATATTATAAAGATTAGGATAACGATTCTTAAGTTGGCCTAATTGGGCTCTCACTCCCCGCTCAACTAAGTAACTGCCAATTTTCACACCATGAGTAGGTGATGCTGTGTTTGTGACTTCATTCAAATTTTGATTTACCGTTGTTGATACCTGCTCAGTGCTACCATAGCTAACAACTTTAGGATCGCTTTGCAGCTTTTTAGGTAATTTATCAACGTCAACTTGTACCGCAAGTGCTTGTATCAGCATCAACAAATCAGCTTCAATGGTATTTAAATGATCTATTTGTTCTTTTTTAGTATCCCACTCAACTAAAAGTTGTTGAAGCTCCTCACGATTAATATCTGACTCTTCATAAGAGTTTGAATCTGAGAAACTACACGCCTGTAGTAAAATAAAAAGTGTAAAGACAATAAACCGACTCATTAAAAAGCTCACCCTAAAAAACGACTCTACTTCAAAGCAAAAAAAGTGCCATTATAGCACTTGTACCTATCGAATTTCAGATAGAAAACCATTCTTTGAATAAAAACTAAAAGTTCACTCGGTTATCTGTATAGCTACTTACCCAGCAATCAATCCCTTGGCGCTTAATAGCCTCACAGTCAGCTTTCGCGTTCTTCAAATATTTATAACCGCCAAATTTCAAACGATAGTAGGTATGCTGATCTATATCTGCAACTTCCATATTCAAAATTGGGGAGCCCTGAAAAATATGGGGGGCAAGTCTTTGCATTTTTCTAAGTGCAATCGCTAAGCTTTTTTCACTATTAACTGACGCAAGTTGAAGAGCAAATAAGTAGTTATGCTGGGCGCTCATTGACCCTGAGCTCTGAACATCCCTCGTCTTGACTGCTGATAAATGTGTTGGGGGATCACTCGGAGCTGAACCGCTGGTGTGCATATTTGCGTTTAGAAAAAAAGGCGAATCAAATTGCTCACCCACAAAAGTAACCACCTTGATAGAGGCACTCAAAGCGGCTGATTTATTATTTTGAAGAGATACTAGAGAATCACTGCTGCAACCAGACACAAATAGTAATACCAACAAACACACACTATGTTGCAAAGGCTTTATGCAATGTTTAATAAACATGATTCTAAAATATACCATTGTCAATTTGCTTGTTCACAGGGCTGACTGCGCGCATGTGTTTTTCACCTTTAAGTGCACTAAAAGTTAAACTTAATTTAAAGAATCTCGCGTACTATTTTTGTTATATTTTAGTACCGTACTTTATTAGCCATAACAAAAACTTATTGCTTAAGTTTTCATATTAGATGACCTAAAGCAATAAAAATTAATTTCGTTAAAGGTATTTTTACAAAGTATAGCTTAATTTAGCTACCCTTGGCTGCTTGGTAAGTGCTTTACTTAACTTTCATATTAACAACACGTTAAGATAAAGATATATCAGAAAAGTCCTCAATTGAGTAATAATCAACAATTACATCTGTTATGTAAATAATAAAAAAGTGCCATATAGGCACTTTTTATTAACTTTGATTACTTATACTAAACAGTTATTTAGCTAGCGACTTTATAAACTCTGTCAACTCGCCTTTAAATTCATCACGGCGTAAGGCAAATTCAACAATCGCTTTCAAATAACCAATTTTGCTGCCGCAATCATGGCTTTTGCCTTTCATTGAATACGCATCCACGGTTTCTTTTTCCATAAGCATAGCAATGGCATCCGTTAGCTGGATTTCATCGCCTGCCCCTGCTGGCGTTTTAGCAAGCAATGGCCAAATATTCTTGCTTAACACATAACGACCAACCACAGCTAAATTTGATGGTGCTTGATCGACAGGCGGCTTTTCAACCATATTTAAAATTGCAGCACTTTCACCTTGCTTAATTTTGGTATCACCTAAGTCAACAACACCAAATTTATCAACTTCATTATGCGGTACTGGCTCAACCATTATTTGGCTTTCACCGGTATTTTCAAAGCGGGCGATCATTTCAGCTAAGTTGTCTTTTTTAAGGTCGCTCGCCACATCGTCAATAATGACATCAGGTAATATAACAACAAATGGCTCGTCACCAATAATCGGTGCAGCACAGTTAATTGCGTGTCCCAACCCCTTTGCTTCCCCTTGACGTACTTGGATAATCGTAACGCCTTTTGGGCAAATAGACTGTACCTCAGCAAGTAGCTGACGTTTTACACGTTTTTCAAGGGTTGCCTCTAATTCAAAGCTAGTGTCAAAATGGTTCTCGATCGAGTTTTTACTCGAATGCGTAACAAGAACAATTTCTGTAATCCCTGCTGAAATCGCTTCATTTACAACGTATTGAATCAAAGGACGATCAACAATAGGCAACATTTCTTTCGGTATGGCTTTTGTTGCCGGTAACATGCGCGTACCAAGTCCAGCAACTGGGATCACTGCTTTCATGATTTCTCCTTAAATTTATTATTCTTAAACTGAAAACGGATATTTAATCGCATCATGGCATTGATAGCCAACGACTTCAAAATCATCTTTAGTAACCCATGTTTCTATATCGTCCAGCGATTTTATCTTTGGGTTAATCTTCAGTTCTGGCGATGCAAATGGCTCACGCTTAAGCTGTACATCACGCATCAACTCTAACTGGTTCTCATAGATGTGCGCATTGGCAATTTTATGATACGCCTTACCAGCTTTATGACCGGTAATTTGCGCAACCAAAGCTAACAATACAAAGCATTGAATTTGATTAAAATTCAATCCAAGCGGCACATCACAGCTGCGTTGGTATGAGGTTAAGTATAGGGTATCACCTAACAAAGAAAAGGTGTGGGTATGCATGCAAGGACGTAAGCAACCAAGTTCAAACTCACCTGGGTTATAAAAAGTGATAATTTCACCACGGTCGTCAATGCCTTTTGATAAGTTATCGATGACCTTTTTAAGCTGATCAAGGTGGCTACCATCAGGGCGTTGCCAACTGCGGCCTTGAACACCGTAAACACGCCCCATGTCGTCTTCGCCACGACGATGTGGGTTATCAAGCCACGCTTTGTTTTCGTTCGCATTCGCGTTCCATGTCATGCAGCCAATGTCACGAAACTGCTTAGCACTGTCATAACCGCGTAAATAACCTAAAAGCTCAGCAATAGCCGCTTTATAAAAACTTTTACGCGTTGTGATGAGCGGAAACTTATTATTTGCCACATCATATTCAAGGTCGGCATTAATTACGGTTAAACACTTAGTGCCTGTGCGCTTATTTTCTACCCACACACCTTCATCAACAATGCGTTGACATAAATCTAAATACTGTTTCATTGCTATGCTCTTGTTATGCTTTGCTAGGGACGCGTTGCTGCGGCTTTTTATAGGCCCATATTATCAAACCTAGACCACCAATTACCATTGGTAGCGAGAGTATTTGACCCATCGAAATCACACCGGCAAATAAACCTAAGTGAGCGTCTGGCTCACGGAAATATTCAACAATGAACCTAAACGTGCCGTAACCCAATAAGAAAACACCAGCAACACTACCCGCTGGACGTGGCTTTTTAATAAACCACTGCAGGATTAAAAATAACACCAAGCCTTCTAAAAATGCTTCGTAAAGTTGTGACGGATGACGCGGCTCTGGCCCACCCGTTGGGAATACAAATGCCCAAGGTACGTCAGTCACTCGGCCCCAAAGCTCACCATTTATAAAGTTACCAATGCGCCCTGCTAATAAGCCTAACGGTACCAGTGGTACGACAAAATCACCTACCTCGAAAAGTGACTTTTTACGCGTCCATGCAAATATTGCTATTGCAGTGATAACACCAAGGGTTCCACCGTGAAAAGACATGCCTCCTTGGTCGATTCTGAATAAATAAAGAGGATTTTCAATGAAGTAGCTAAACTGATAAAACAATACATAGCCTATTCGGCCACCAAGAATAACCCCTAACATCCCGTAAAAAAGTAAGTCGCTAACCTGTTCTTTAGTCCACCCTGAGTTTGGTTTTGCAGCTTGACGGTTAGCAAGCCACATCGCTAACGCAAAACCAATTAAGTACATTAAGCCGTACCAACGCACGCTGAGGGGTCCTACTGAAAAAATAACCGGATCAATATCTGGAAATTGAAGAGCCATAAAAATAAAAACCTTTAACTAAACACCATTTTAAGTGCAATTATTACAAGTAATAACGCGAATACTTTTTTTATTGTTGTCACCGGCAGGTAATGAGTGGCTTTAGCACCTATAGGCGCTATTAGCGACGAAGTAACCACGATGCCTAGTAACGCGGGCAGATATACAAATCCCGCAAAACCATCACTCAAAGAAGTCACCTGCCAACCTGCTGATACATAACCAACTGAGCCAAATAAAGCAATGACAATACCACAAGCCGCAGCACAACCGATGGCCTTTTTTATATCTACAGAGAAATAATGCAGTAACGGCACAATGAGTGCGCCACCACCAATACCGATTAAACCCGATAGCGCGCCCATTATGGCACATAAAAAACCAAGAATAGGACCCTGTGGTAAAGGTTTTTCACTTGCCGCTTTTTTTCGTGTTGATAACACCATACGCAGTGCAATAAACACAACACTTCCTGCAAACACAAAACGTAATAATTGTTCGGGAATTAAACTCGCTGCAAACCCACTGATAAGGGCACCAATGCCCACCCCAGTCATAACCCAAGGCGCTATTTCCCAAGGGACGTTAGCATTGCGATGATGAGCAAACGCTGAAGAAGTTGATGTAAAAATAATAGAAGCAAGCGATGTAGCAATGGCAATCACTAATACATGCTCAGAATCAGCCACATTAAAAGCCACTAGTAATGCGCTCAGCGCAGGCACAATAATTAAACCACCGCCGATACCAAGCAGTCCTGCTAAGAAGCCAACGACACTGCCTAAAATTGCGCAGTAAGCCATCAAAAGTATTACATCATGCATAAAACACTCATATATTCACTTTGTTATATACATATATTAAACTAATATATATACCCAAACCACCTCAAGATGCGAGTTTCAGTTGGAATTAAAAGCGATTTAGGCAAGGCATTGATTGCAAGTAATAGTGGTTCTATTGTTAAAATCAATAACGCAGTATAAATCGCTTTTAAACCAACCCTTTGGGCATTTCACAGGCACCTACTCTCATCGTTGTTACTTCTTAAAAGGGACTGCCATTGTTGCAAAGTAACGCCTTGATATTAAGCACCTGTGAAACGCTGAATTCTACATCTTGAGGTGGCTTGGGTATAGGTGCTTCACAGCACAATTTCCGATCATGTATGCTCTTGGCTAGGTGTGTAAAATAACTCACCGAGTTGATGTTCAATCATAAAATTTCGGGTCAAGCGTAATACGTGCTTGGCGGTAGGTTGAATAAGACACTGCTGAAGTAAGTGTTCCATATCACTGACTTTAAGACGCCGTAATACAAACTTAATTTTACTAATCGATGCATAGTTCATACTTAAACGACGATAGCCCATTGCTATAAGTAATAAGGCGCCTTCGGGGTCTCCCCCAAGCTCACCACACAAACTAAATGGCAATTCATGGTTTTGACACTCTTGCGCTACTTTAAGCAATACTCTGAGCACACTTGGATGATACGGGTTAAATAACTCTGCAACACGTGCATTTGAACGATCAACTGCGAGCATATATTGCGTTAAGTCGTTGCTGCCCACAGAGCAAAAATCGACTTTTTGCGACCATTCTTCAAGCATAAAGACGCTAGAGGGTACTTCTAAC
Source organism: Pseudoalteromonas sp. L21 (assembly GCF_021728035.1). Taxonomy (NCBI): domain Bacteria; kingdom Pseudomonadati; phylum Pseudomonadota; class Gammaproteobacteria; order Alteromonadales; family Pseudoalteromonadaceae; genus Pseudoalteromonas; species Pseudoalteromonas sp. L21. The sequence continues at coordinate 543,510 of NZ_JAKKCV010000001.1, forward strand.
ATCACGCCTATTTCTGGGCGCTCAATTGCTTGCTCTGGAAATTGCTCTTCAAGCTCAAAATAAGCCTGCTCTAAAAGCTTAAGTGACTCTTCAACCTCTTCTGTTCCGCTAATCATAGGCAACATTATTTTTAAATTACCCAAGCCTATATTCGCTTTAAGCATAGCTTTGAGTTGATCTAAAAAGAGCTCAGGATGATCAAGCGTCACGCGAATACCACGCCAACCTAAAAATGGGTTTTCTTCACTGATATTGAAGTAGTCTAAAACTTTATCGCCACCAATATCTAACGTGCGCATCACCACAGGATTGGGGTGATAACATGTTAGCACCTCTCGATACCAATGTTCTTGATCTGATTGAGACGGGAATTGGCCTTTTTGCATAAACCAAGCTTCAGTTCGATATAAACCAACACCGTCACACAAGCGTTTATTATCATGCTCGGTATTCATCTCAAGGCCGGCGTTTAAAAGCAAGCTGATATGTTCACCGTCTAAGGTAATGGCCTCAAGATCTTGCTCAGCTAAAAAGCGATCATTTAAAAGGGCTTCTTGGTATTTAAGCTGACTGTATTTATCGTGCAGTGATTGTGATGGAGAAATATACAAACGCCCTGCGTAAGCATCTAAAATCATCGGTTTTCCATCGAACTGCAATAATGGTAGATCTTCAATGCCCCAAATAGCAGGGATCCCCATTGCACGAGTCAAAATAGAGGCATGACTATTTGCAGCCCCATTAACACTCACAACCCCTGCTAAATGCCCTTTGGGTACTTCGGCAAGCATAGCGGGTGTTAACGTACTGGCAATTAAAATCGTATCTTGGGGGTATGGTTTAGCTGCATATTCAGTGTTGACTAGATGATGCAACACGCGTAAACCTATGTCTTTTACGTCAACGGCCCGTTCTTTGATGTAAGGGTCTTGCATGGCATTAAACTGTGCAACTAATTTTTCAATCACAATTTTCAACGCGCTTTTTGCGCTCCAGCCCTGTTGTAACTGAGCTTCAACATTCTGCCCTAAGCTTTTGGCATCAAGTAATTGTTGGTAAACATCAAAGACTGCTAACGCTTCTTTAGGAATTGAATCGCTTAACGTCATAGACAGCGTATTAAATTCATTGCGGGTTGCTGCAACAGCTTGCGTGAAAAGTTTACGTTGTGTGCTTACATCCTCATCTTTTTGTAACTCTATTGAGCTAAAATCAAGCTTAGGTAGTACAACAAATGCTTGGCCTATAGCAATCCCTGGGGCGCTCGAAACGCCTTTTAATACCGAGGTTTGATGTGAAAACTCATCGAGCCTAAGCACTTCTTTAATTTCAGCATGAGCAAGTTGTGAGGCAAGTTGTGCAGACAAAGTAATTAAAAAGGACTCTTCATCTGGACTAAATACACGGGCAAGCTTTTGCTGTACAACAATGACACCCAAGACCTTTTTTTGATGTACAACAGGCACTGACAAGAAAGCATTGTAACCTTCTTCATTGACCTCTGGAGAGAGTTTAAAACGCGGGTGAGACTTTGCAAAAGCAATATTTATAGGCTCTTCACGCTGAGCAACAAGGCCAACGAGCCCTTCTGTAAAACCGATACGAAACTTACCGACTGCATCAGGGTTGAGACCTTGCGTGGCCATTAATACAAAGTTGTCTTGGCTATAATCGGCAAAATAAATTGAGCAGCACTGTGTTTGCATGGCTTCTTTTACCATTTTCACAAAACACGCCAGCGCACTGTCTAAGTCCGCTTGTTGCGACACAGCCTCAGCAATGGATCTGAGCGTGGCTAACATGATGCTGCTCCTTGTATTTAAATAAAGTGACCTTTATCGTCTCTGTCGCCAATTCTCTTTATGTTGTTCTCGTTTGTTAAATGGCATAGCTAATGGTGCAAACTCTTTCATTACACGGCGATAAACATCGCGCTTAAATGATACAACTTGTCGCACAGGATACCAATAACTCACCCAACGCCAATCATCAAACTCGGGGTGATGGGTTTTAAGTAAGTCTACATCTTCGTCTTTACAGCGTAGTTTGAGTAAAAACCATTTTTGCTTTTGTCCAATACACACAGGACTTGAGTCTCTGCGAATTAAACGTTTGGGTAATTTATAACGTAACCAATGTTTTGAACTTGCAACGATTTCAACATCTTCAGGAAGCAAGCCTACTTCTTCGTGTAATTCTCTGTACATGGTTTGCTCAGCCGTTTCACCATCGTCCACACCACCTTGGGGAAATTGCCAAGAGTGCTGACCGTAGCGACGAGCCCAAAATACTTGTCCCTGATTATTGCAAATCACAATTCCGACATTGGCACGAAAACCTTCGGCATCAATCACCTTAGTGCCTCATTTGTAAGTCGATTTTTATTGATTGTTCCACATAACCTGCGATACAGCAAACACTATTACATCTAACATCCTGCAAGATATAAAATAATGTTTTTAACAAATCCACATAATCAATACCTTACAATTCTATTCTTATAAAAATAGGTCTTTTACACAAAATAGCTATTTACAACAGCATTTCAACCACCTTACCCACAGCTTGTGCATAACTTTTATAAAACATGGCTATTTTGCAAACAAATCCACAATAGGGCATTCTAAAATGCAGTTTCTCCACAGAAACTGTGGATAAACGTGTTTATATATCTGTATTTATACAAACAACTTATTCATTTCTTAATCCCACATGAGACTTCAACAAACTAAAGCATATAAATTTCAATGGGTTAAAAGTTAAGAAGTATTTTTCTTAGTGTTGGTTTTTAGCTCACTTCAACCATGAGCAAAAAACACCCAAACACAAAGATATCCACTAAGGCGCGCATTTGCTATCATGATATGGTTAATTAAACAACCAAATAAACGCCTTATGCGACCAATAAAACCTGCCTCTATAAACGAATTAATGCAACGAGTTGATGTCATAGCTGGCCTCACACTAGGGCAATTAGCTGAGCAGTACCAGTTCAAAACCCCTGACGATTTACTACGTGAAAAAGGCTGGACCGGCCAACTAATCGAATATGTACTTGGCGCAACAGCGGGCTCTAAACCAACACCTGATTTTGAAGATCTCGGCATTGAGCTTAAAACTCTGCCAATCTCATTTAAAGGAAAGCCACTCGAAACAACCTTTGTTTCTGTAACACCGCTACTGAATGTAACAGGCATGACTTGGCAGCAAAGTACGGTACGTAAAAAGCTCAATCATGTTTTGTGGCTACCGATTTTAGGCGAGCGCGAAATACTGCCTTTTCACCGTACTATTGGCAGTGGCTTTTTATGGCAGCCAAGCGCAGAGCAAGATGCCCTTTTACAACGTGATTGGGAAGAACAAATGGAGCTAATCGCCTTGGGTCGCGTGGAAGAAATTTCGGGTCATTTGGGCGATGTTATGCAAATAAGACCAAAAGCTGCTAATAGCAAAGCACTGACCGATGCAATTGGCCCAAATGGCCAGATAGTACAAACCTTACCCCGTGGTTTTTACTTAAAAACCAGCTTCACCGGCGAGATCCTAAAACAACAATTTCAGCTATAAAAAAACCTCCGAAGGAGGTTTTTAAAGTCTTGATAAGCTAAGCCAGATTACTGACCTTTAACCTCTTTAAGACCGTTGTAAGGTGCTTTTTCACCTAATACTTCTTCAATGCGAAGTAATTGGTTGTACTTAGCAATACGGTCAGAACGGCTTAATGAACCCGTTTTGATTTGACCTGCCGCAGTACCTACTGCTAAATCAGCAATTGTTGCATCTTCTGTTTCACCTGAACGGTGTGAGATAACAGCTGTAAAGCCTGCGTCTTTAGCCATTTTGATAGCAGCAAGCGTTTCAGTTAATGAACCGATTTGGTTGAACTTGATTAGGATTGAGTTAGCAATACCGTTATCAATACCACGCTTTAAGATCTTCGTGTTAGTTACGAAAAGGTCGTCACCTACTAATTGTACTTTGTCGCCAATTAGTTGTGTTTGGTGTGCGAAACCATCCCAATCAGACTCATCTAAGCCGTCTTCAATTGATACAATTGGGTATTGCTCAGTAAGGCCTTTAAGGAAGTGGTTAAATTCTTCAGACGTGAATTTTTTACCTTCGCCTTTAAGGTCGTAGATATTTGCTTCTTTGTCGTAGAACTCAGATGCCGCGCAGTCTAGCGCTAGTGTGATATCTTTACCAAGCTCATAACCTGCATTTGCAACAGCCACCTTGATTGCAGCAAGTGCCGCTTCGTTTGATTCAAGGTTTGGTGCAAAACCACCTTCATCACCTACTGATGTAGAATGACCTTCAGCTTTTAGCACTTTAGCTAAGCTGTGGAATACTTCAGCGCCCATGCGTAACGCTTCGCGGAAGTTTGTCGCGCCCACTGGCTGAATCATAAACTCTTGAATATCAACAGAGTTATCTGCGTGCTCACCACCGTTGATGATGTTCATCATAGGTAATGGCATAGAGTAAACACCTGGTGTGCCGTTAAGGTCTGCAATGTGCTCATAAAGCTCTACGCCTTTAGAGTTTGCAGCTGCTTTAGCCGTTGCTAAAGATACTGCTAAGATAGCATTCGCACCTAATTTTTCTTTGTTTTCAGTGCCATCTAAATCTAACATTACTTGGTCAACAGCTTGTTGATCAACTGCGTTTTGACCTTTAAGCGCTTCAGCGATTTCGTTATTGATATAGCCTACCGCTTTTAAAACACCTTTACCTAGGTAACGTGCTTTATCACCATCACGTAATTCAAGCGCTTCGCGAGTACCTGTTGATGCACCAGAGGGTGCTGCAGCACGGCCCCATGAACCATCAGCTAAATGTACATCAGCTTCAACAGTTGGGTTACCACGCGAGTCCATGATTTCGCGACCAATCACTTTTACGATTTCTGACATCTTGATTCCTCTTTTCCCGAAAATGGTGAGTTTGTGCCAGCTTATTCTTGCTGGCTTTTTAAAACAAATAAGCCGTGCATATAGCACGGCCTATTTAAATTACGATGACGCTTTTTGGTGAGTGTGTGCAGCTGCAACAAACCCTTCAAATAGCGGGTGACCATCACGTGGTGTTGACGTGAATTCCGGGTGGAATTGCGCGGCAATAAACCAAGGGTGATCTTTATTCTCGATGATTTCGACTAGTTTCTTATCTTCAGATAAACCAGTGAAACTCAAGCCAGCTTTCTCAAGCTGCTCTACATAGTGGTTGTTTACTTCGTAACGGTGACGGTGACGTTCTACAATTTCGTCACTACCATATACTTCGCTTACTTTAGAACCAGCGATTAAATGACACTTCTGTGCACCTAAACGCATAGTGCCACCTAAGTCAGATTGCTCATCACGAATTTCAACGTTACCGTCAGCATCTTGCCACTCAGTGATTAAACCAACCACAGGGTGTGCTGATTTAGCATTGAACTCGGTTGAGTTTGCACCTTCAAGGCCAGCAACGTTACGCGCATATTCAATAAGCGCCACTTGCATACCTAAACAAATGCCTAAATAAGGAACTTTGTTTTCACGTGCATATTTAGCCGCTAAAATCTTACCTTCAACACCACGGCCGCCGAAGCCACCTGGTACTAAGATAGCGTCAAGGTGAGACAGTAACTCAGTCCCTTTGCTTTCTAAGTCTTGTGAATCAACGTACTCAATGTTCACCGTTAGGCGATTTTTAAGACCCGCATGCTTTAATGCTTCGTTTACTGATTTATACGCATCTGGTAGTTCGATGTATTTACCTACCATACCAATTGTCACTTCACCTGTTGGGTTAGACTCTTGATATAACACTTGCTCCCACTCAGATAAGTCTGCTTCAGGGCACTCAAGGTAGAAACGACGACATACGAAGTTATCAAGTTCTTGTGACTTAAGTAACGCAGGGATCTTATAGATGCTTTCTACGTCAGGTAATGAAATAACCGCTTTCTCTTCAACGTTAGTGAAAAGTGCGATTTTTGCACGCTCGTTATTCGGTAATTTACGATCAGAACGACAGATTAAGATATCTGGTTGAATACCAATCGAACGCAACTCTTTAACTGAATGTTGCGTTGGTTTCGTTTTCACTTCACCTGCAGGGCCTAAGAATGGCACAAGCGTCAGGTGGATAAACAATGCGCGCTCACGGCCGATTTCAGTGCCAAGCTGACGAATTGCTTCTAAGAACGGTTGTGACTCAATGTCACCCACTGTACCACCGATTTCAACGATAGCGACATCGCTACCTTCTGCACCGTCGTATACACGTTGCTTAATATCGTTTGTGATGTGTGGGATAACCTGAATAGTTGCACCAAGGTACTCACCACGACGCTCACGTCGTAGCACATCTTCATAAACACGACCTTGTGTGAAGTTGTTGCGGCTAGTCATCTTGGTACGGATGAAACGCTCATAGTGACCTAAATCAAGGTCAGTTTCTGCACCGTCTTCAGTAACATATACTTCACCGTGCTGAATTGGGCTCATAGTGCCTGGGTCAACGTTGATATAAGGATCCAGCTTTAAAATTGTCACGTTTAGACCACGTGCTTCTAAAATAGCGGCTAATGACGCTGCTGCAATACCTTTACCCAACGAAGAAACAACCCCGCCAGTAACGAAGATAAATTTTGTACTCATGCGAACCCTAGAATATCAGGAATTAAAAGGAATAATATAGAATCAAGACGGGGCGATATTATAGCAAAGGGACTGCTATCAATCCAGATAAAATTAGCAAATTAGTGCACAAAAAACGAGCGCGGGAAAAACCGCTTCGAAGCATGTTACTTCGTAGGCAGTTTAATTGCTTCCCACGCCTCATCCATTTGCTCTAGTGTTGCTGTTTCTAGGCTTTGCCCTCGCGTACTTAAATAAGCCTCAACTTTTTCAAAACGTGATGTAAACTTTCTATTGGCATTTCGAAGCAGTTGCTCAGGATCGCGTTTTAGATGACGGGCAACATTGACCGTTGCAAATAATAAATCACCTAACTCTTCTGCGCTGTGCTCAGAATATGGATCCTGTTGAAGGGCTTCTTTGACCTCATCAATTTCTTCAGCCACTTTATCTAACGCACCATGATAACTTGGCCAATCAAATCCTAAGCTCGCCACGCGTTGTTGAATTTTTTTTGCTTTAGAAAGTCCAGGTATGGCATCTGGAATATCTTGCCAAAGACTCATTTGCGGTGAAGCTGTTTTTTCTGCTCGCTCCTGAGCTTTAATAGCCTGCCACTGCGCCGAAAGTTCAGCGTCGGTCAGCTCACTTTGCTCTGTAAAGACATGTGGATGACGACGAACTAATTTCTCATTAAGCGTATTTGCCACATCGGCAAAATCAAATAAGCCCTGCTCTTTAGCAAGCTGCGCATAAAAAATGACTTGAAACAGTAAATCACCAAGCTCACTTTTAAGCTCGCTAAGTTCACCTTTTTCAATGCAGTCTGCTACTTCGTAAGCCTCTTCAAGGGTGTGCGGCACAATTGATTTAAAGTCTTGTTTTAAATCCCACGGGCACCCAGATTCTGGGTCCCGTAGTTTTGCCATAATCGCTAATGACTGTTCAATAACCTGCTTATCTGACATTATGCGTGCCCACGCTTTGCATCATGCACACCTTCTATTTGATGTAATTTAGACAATAAGCGGTTTGTGCTCGATAAGTCGTGCACTTCAACTTGCATTGAGAATAACGCTAATTGCTTATCTTCAACGGTGTTGACATTCATATTGAGCACATTCACTTTTTCATTCGCAAGCACGGAACTAATGTCTCTAATAAGTCCTGATCTATCGGTTGCTTCAACTTTAATCGTCAACGCATAGGAGCCGTTAACATCATCAGACCAACTCACAGAAATCACTCGCTCTGGGTGTTTCTCTTTTAGTTTATTAAATGAATCACAGTCTTCACGGTGCACGGCAATACCACGGCCTTGGGTAATGTAACCGATGATTTCATCGCCAGGCACTGGTCGGCAGCACTTAGCAACGTGACTCATTAAACTACCGACGCCATCCACTACAATGCCGTTTTTATCGCCATTGACATTTTTTGGCTTTTTGAGTTTTATTTGTGGCTCATCGTCATCACGATCACTGATAAAGTTGAGAAGTTGATTAAGACGCACATCCCCAGCGCCAACAGCCACCATTAAGTCCTCTAACCCACGTAAGTTAAAACGCTCAATTGCAGGGGTTAAATCTTTTGTTGTCAGCTCTAGTTTTTGCAGCTCAGTTTCAAGAATCTCTTTACCTGCACTTAAGTTTTTATCGCGATCAAGTTGTTTAAACCAATGATGTATTTTTGAGCGAGCGCGTGACGACTTGATATAACCTAGGGATGGATTTAACCAGTCTCGACTTGGATTAGCTTGTTTTTGCGTTAAGATTTCAACTTGATCGCCGGTGCTAAGTTGATGGGTAAACGGCACTATTTTGCCGAAAATTTTCGCACCTATGCAGCGATGTCCGACATTTGAATGAATGTAATAAGCAAAATCAAGCGGTGTTGCACCCAGTGGTAAATCGAAAATATCGCCTTTTGGCGTGAACACATAAACACGGTCTTCAACTACTTGGTTTTTAAGCTCTTCAGCTAAATCACTACCATCAACAACCTCTTCTTGCCATTGTAGTAATTTACGTAACCAACTAATTTTTTGCTCATAGCCCGAACCACGCCCTGGCAATGCCCCTTCTTTATACATCCAGTGTGCAGCCACACCCAACTCGGCATCTTGGTGCATTTCGCTTGTGCGAATTTGAATTTCAACGGTTTTACCTTCAGGGCCAAATACCACGGTATGGATTGACTGATAGCCATTTTGTTTTGGCGTTGCAATATAATCGTCAAATTCTTTATTTAAATGGCGCCAATTAGTATGCACGATACCTAATGCTGCGTAACAATCTTGCAGGCGCTCTACCACAATGCGCATAGCGCGAATATCAAACAGCTGATCAAACTCGTAGTTCTTTTGCGCCATTTTTTTGTAAATACTGTAGATATGTTTAGGTCGGCCATATACTTCACCTTCAATACCCGCTTCAGCCAAGCGTGATTTTACTAAAGCAACCATGTTTTCCATGTAAGCTTCGCGAGCAAGGCGCTTATCATCAAGCTGTTTTGCGATGTTCTTATAGGTGTCTGGGTGCAGGTAACGGAACGAAAGATCTTCAAGCTCCCATTTAAGCTGACCAATTCCTAAACGGTTAGCAAGGGGCGCAAAGATATCGCGTGTTTCCTTAGCGGCAATGACACGCTCTTCTTCACTGGCGTCTTTCACATCACGTAAGTGGCATACTTGTTCCGCTAATTTAATCACCACGGCACGCACATCTTCAACCATGGCTAACAACATACGGCGGATATTGTCTATTTGCACTGTGCCCTTACCTTGGTGAGCCAAGGTACTGATCGTCGCCATTTGGCTTACGCCTGTAAGTAATAACGCAACGTGATTACCTAACTTTTCTGTGACTGTCTCAAGCGAAATTTTTTCAGCTAAGAAATAAGGCGTTAAAAATGCCGTAGCCAGTGAGTCCGCATCTAAATTCAGTTCAGCTAAAATCTCCACCATTTCAATGGCGGTATTCTGACGTTTCGTATCGTCACAATGTAGGCACAGCTCATGCGCCTGCTCTAATAAGGTAGTTTTGTCTTCTGTTAGCGCTAACAGCTCGATACGGCTGGCAAAATCACTCTGCTTTGTAAGCTGATGTGATTGTCTAGTAGCTACCATAGTGCGCTTTACCTCCTGTGAAATAACGCCATTGTTTCGATATGCCCCGTATGTGGAAACATATTCATAAGCCCAATTTTTTTAATGCTAAAGCCTGCTTGTAAAATAATTGCACTGTCACGGGCTAAAGTAACAGGATCACAAGAGACATATAAAATCGTTTTAAACTGGGTAAGCGGTAATTGCTCTAAAATAGCCATCGCACCTGTGCGTGATGGGTCAAGTACTAGCACATCAAGTTCAGCACTAAACCACGCAGCGGATTGCATCGATTGAGTTAAATCAAAGCAGTAAAAATCAGTATTCGATAATGAGTTAGTGTGCGCATTTTGTTTCGCTAATGCAACCGCAGAATCCACTCCTTCGACACCAATTACGTGTTTTGCATACTTTGCAAGCAGCAATGAAAAATTACCAATTCCACAAAACAAATCCAACACTTGTTCATGACCTTGTAAATCTAACCACTCTTTTGCTTGATTGAGCATAGCTTGATTCACTTGCGGATTAACTTGAATAAAATTTTCAAGGCCAAATTCAAAGGTTAAATCATATTTAGGTATAGTGTAGTACGGCATCGGATAGTGTGACTGATCAATCTGCCCACTTTCTGATTGCCAAACAATTAACCATTGTTGTTCTTGGCAAGCTTGAGCAACGAATGACTTAAGCTCTTCACTTATTGGTTTCGTATGTCGGATAACCACAAACGCAGCATTATCAGCCTCACACAATTGTAAATGGGTTATACTATGTAAGCCTTTATGTGTATTAATAAGTAAATCAAAAAGAGTAAAAAGTTCACTGAATGTGCTAGTTAACACATCACATTGATTAATACTCACCAGTTGCTTCGAGCCTTGCGCACGGTAACCAACACGCATTTTTTTAGCTGCTTTATCATGCATTACAGCAATGCGAGCCGAACGCCTGTAATGCTGCATACCACTGGTCAGTGGTTCTTCCCAGTTTAAGCTAGTGACCTTAGCAAACTTCGCAAACAGCTGACTCACTGCAGCTTGCTTCTCAACTAATTGTTGAGAAGCATCTAGGTGCTGTAACTGACATCCTCCACACACCTGATAATGTTCACAAAATGGCTTAACTCGATATTCAGATCCATGAAGCACTTTTTTACAATCGGCGCTAGCAAAACGAGCTTTGTCTTCAACAAGTTGCGCTTTAACTTCTTCACCTGGCAGCGCACCATTTACAAAACACACTTTATTATTATGTTTTGCAACCCCACGCCCTTGATGATCCATTGCTGTAACCGATAACGTGATCATTTTTTGTGAAACGGATTTCTTCTTGGCTTTGAAAATCTGTGCCATCGGACAACACCTTAATTATTGATAAAGCGGGAGTAAGTATATACTCTTAAACAACGATAATAATGACAACAACCTATCTTATGACGAAATTTGGCTTACGTGATTCAGTCTTAACCCTAACTTTGATACCGACTGTAATCATAGGCTTGTTGCTGGGCGGTTATTTTACAATAAATCGTTACATTGAGCTCGATGAAATTTTATATCAACAAGGCGTAACAATTATCGAGCCACTTGCCATTGCTGTAGAGCAACCTCTGCTAAAGCGGAATAAAACTTTACTAACACGTTTGGTAAGCCATACCCATAATAAACACGCCCCTGCTATACAGTCGATCGCCATATTCGATGAAAATAACGAGCTGGTCATTTTTAGTAAGTATCAAAGTGAATTTAAAGATATCGTTACTAATAACTCGGCAGCACTTGAGGGTATCAATGTCAAAAACTCTAAACATTATTTAACCTTTTCAACGGCTATTATTAATCATAGTCGCCAAGACATGATTTGGAATCATCATAGTTACCAAGCATCACTTGGCACTGTCGTCATTATGCTTAACAAGCAGCAAGCAATTATCGGCCAGCAACGCGCACTACTTGTAAGTGGAATTGTTATTATTTTAGCCTTGGTACTTGCCACAATTTTAGCATTTAGGCTAACTCGCATGTTTGTTCAGCCTCTTAATAAGTTAGTACTCGCTACCGATAAGTTAATTGAAGGTAAAGTTGATACCGGCCTCGACAAGAAAATGTTTGGCGAATTTGAACTACTTCGAGAAGGGCTCAATACAATTTCGCACACCATGGTGATGCAACGAGACGAAATGCAAAAGCATATTGACCAAGCAACCTCTGATTACCGCGAAACCCTTGAACAATATGAAACACAAAATATTCAGTTAAGTATTGCTAAAAAAGACGCACAAGATGCTAACCGTGTTAAGTCTGACTTCTTAGCAAAAATGAGTCATGAACTCAGAACGCCTCTAAATGGGGTAATTGGCTTTACTCGCCAGTTATATAAAACACCGCTTAATAAGCATCAAAAAGATTACTTAGATACCATAGAGCTTTCTGCAAATAGCTTAATGACGATTATCAGTGATATTTTAGATTTCTCTAAGTTAGAAGCGGGTGCGATGGAGTTGGAGTCAATGCAGTTTCAACTTCGCGATACAATTAATGAGGTGCTGACCTTACTTGCGCCTAGTGCACATGAAAAGCAGCTAGAGTTATCAATATTTATCCATCCGCATGTGCCTGATAACCTCACCGGCGACCCAACACGCTTTAAACAAGTTTTGATTAATCTTTTAAGCAACGCCATAAAATTCACCGAAAAAGGGTCTATAAAAGTGGATGTTGGTCATCGTTTATTAGATGAAGAACGCGCATCTATCTTGGTATCAGTCACCGATACAGGGGTGGGCATTCCAATGGATAAACAAGACGCCCTATTCACCCCATTTGGCCAAGCTGATTCAAGTATTACGCGTAAGTTTGGCGGCACAGGCCTTGGTTTAATTATTACTAAACACATTGTTGAAGCCATGAATGGTCGAATAACCTTAAACTCAGCACCCGGAAATGGTACCTGTTTTACCTTTAATGCTGTATTTAGAACACCGAGCAATTCAATTACCAGTGATTTACCGACACAGTCGTTAATCAATAAGCGTATTCTTTATTTAGAACCTCATGAGCATACTCACCAAGCAACATTATCATTGTTAAATGAATGGCAAACACAGGTCACACCTTGTACCGATGAAGAAAGCTTTCTCAATGAAATCAACAAGGACTTTAGCTACGACATTTGTATCATCGGCCACACAGCAACAATTGACGATATGCAGCAACTTAAGAGTTATGTAAAGGCTGTACGCCCTGTAACCGACTACTTATACATTATGCTCAACACTGTATCTCACAATATGCGTGAGGCTTTTGTTGGTAGCGGTGCTGACGCCTGTTTAAGTAAGCCGCTAAATCACCGTAAGCTATGTGAAGTGCTTGCTGCACCTTACCGGCTTGATCACCCTGTGCATAATATCGAGCAAGGCGATGAAAAGTTATTGCCGCTAAAAGTACTGGTTGTTGACGATAACGACGCTAACTTAAAACTTATTTGCACCCTACTTGAAGAGCAAATAGAACTTATAGATACAGCACATAACGGTTCGCAAGCTTATAGCTTGAGTAAAAGCCATAAGTACGACTTAATATTTATGGACATTCAAATGCCTATTATGGATGGCATTACAGCATGCAAACTTATTCGTGAATCTTCACTCAATGAAGATACCCCAATCATTGCTGTCACAGCGCATGCTTTGAGCGGTGAAAAAGAGCAACTTCTCAAAGATGGCTTTAAAGGTTATTTAACTAAGCCAATTGATGAAGACATGTTAAAACAAATAATCAGCGATCACAGTCCGCAGTCGCCTATTAATAGAGAACGGAGCAAAGCAGTTACAACTCAATCGGAGCCTCCTTTTGAAAGTATACGCCTAGATTGGCAGCTCGCGCTACAACGTGCTGGAGGCAAAGAAGAGCTCGCACTTGAAATGCTTAATATGCTGCTACTAAGTGTGCCGGAAACTCTGCGCCTTCTTAATGAAGCAATTGAAAAAGAAGACTGTGAACATGTACTTAGCATTGTTCATAAGTTCCATGGTGCATGCTGCTACACCGGTGTACCTAAGCTAAAATCACTTGCTGAAACGCTAGAAACCTCACTGAAAAGTGATTGTGACCTAAATTACATTGAGCCTGAGTTATTTGAGTTGATTGATGAGCTAAATAACTTGTTAAATGATGCGGGAATGACTGAGCAGCAAGGCTAACAGCATGCGACTGTATGCTCTAAATGTGAATTTTATAAGGAAACTGTTGTGTATTTTGTTTTACTGATCGTCTTTAGTGCGATTTCGCTCGCTTGGTTTTTTCATCTTTATACTAAGCTAAGCAAAGTCGCTAATAATTACGTAAAGACTAACTACACACAGCAATGGCAAGACTATAACAAGAAAGCAAAGCTAATGAAGGAGAAACCAAACTCCGTTATTTTTCATTCAATTAAAAAGGGAGAGCTATCGACACTGGGTGACGAAGTATTGCAGAACTATAAGAAAAAGCACCAGTATTTAATCGCCCTGCTATGTCTTTCTCCCTTGTTATCATCAGAGCTTGCACAGTTGATCATTTATTTGAGCAAATAAAAACGCGGAGCAGTTTTAAAACTCAGTGACTAAAGCTCAATTATAAACGCGCCTCGATCATTAAACGCTTCATATCGCTCACTGCTTTTTCTAAACCATCAATTGCTGCACGGGCAATAATCGCATGACCAATGTTCAACTCGTAGATTTCTGGCATTGCTGCAATCGGTTTTACGTTGTGGTAATGAAGGCCATGACCCGCATTGACGATTAAGCCAAGGCTATCGGCATATTGTACGCCACTGCGAATGCGCTCAAGCTCTGTGTGAAGCGCTTGGTCATTTTCTGCATCAGCATAGGCGCCGGTATGAATTTCAACGTATGGGGCATTACAGGCTTTTGCAGCGTCGAGTTGCGCGTTGTCGGCATCGATGAATAACGACACCTTAATACCTGCTGCTGTTAGTTTTTCTGTCGCTGTTTTTACTTTTTCAAAGTTACCCACTACGTCAAGGCCGCCTTCGGTAGTTAGCTCCTCACGCTTTTCCGGCACCAAACACACATAAGCCGGTTTCACTTCAAGGGCAATATCAATCATTTCATCAGTTACGGCAATTTCAAGATTCATACGTGTTTGAATTGTTTTTGCCATTACATACACGTCACGGTCTTGAATATGACGCCGATCTTCACGCAAATGAATAGTAATACCATCTGCACCAGCATGTTCAGCAACCGCGGCCGCATGGGCTGGATCTGGGTAACTTGTGCCACGCGCTTGGCGTAAAGTGGCAATATGATCAACGTTTACACCAAGAAGAATATCTTTCATTTTTTTACCTGTTTAAAACAACGATTAATGGCTGAGTTTCAGCCTACTTAATAAATAACTCACGACTTTTTAATGGCTTTTTGCCAAGTAAAGGCTTAAGTAGATATCGGCTTAATTGCTTTGCCATATATAACACATCTGGTGCGCTAAAGTCATGAGCAGCAATAGCATTTAACTGCTTTCCAGAAAAGCCACTGAGGGGGTCGTCATGCAACAAAAAGCCGTACTCAGCAAAGTACTGGTAATTTGCTGCATCGTTAATTTCATCCCCTTGCGCATCCACACTAAAATCAACGCCATAACCAAGCATTTCAAGTAACTGAAACTCGTACGAGCGCAGCACAGCTTGTAGGTTTTTAGTGGTTGATAACTCGTCTAAATGCTGCTTATAAAGATGATAAACACTTTCCATCGGCTCATTGATTGGTACGATACGATTAGTTAATTCGTTCAAATAGAAACCGCAATAGAGCTCGGTGCCAGTAAGCATAGTTTGGCCATCATGGGGTTCAAAGTGATTAATGTATTTTAAATCTGATTTGCCGCTGTACTTGACCAGCAGTGATTGGAAGGGTTGCAGTTGTGCTTTATGTTTAGTGGCCTGACGGCCACTAATACGAGCCAGCATTCTGAGCTGACCAACGCCTTCTACCAGCATATCTAGCATGACTTGCGAGTCACTAAAGGGACGTCGATGCAGCAAGTATGCTGTGTAGAATTCGCTATCCATGGCGTGTAGGCTTTACTTAGTCTTCACCATAGCCAAGGCTACGTAGTGCACGCTCATCGTCAGCCCAGCCTGATTTCACTTTTACCCAAAGCTCTAAGAACACTTTATTATCAAGCATGTCTTCAAGGTCCTTACGAGCTTCACGACCAATCACTTTCAGCTTTTCGCCTTTATTGCCAATGACCATGCGCTTTTGCGTTTCACGCTCAACGAGGATCAGACCATTAATTTGCCATACACCGTTATCAAGCCATTTAAATTGCTCGATTTCAACGGTAACAGAATACGGTAATTCATCACCCATAAAGCGCATTAGCTTTTCACGGATAACCTCTGCCGCCATAAAGCGCATTGAACGGTCTGTCACATAGTCTTCAGGGAAATAAAATTCACAAAGCGGTAAGCGCTTTTTCACTTCATCTTTAATGAGTTCAATATTTTTTCCCTGCTTTGCCGAAACAGGCATGATACCAACGAAATCAAATTTACCGCCCAAAAACTGCATGTGCGGCAGTACTAAGTCACGGTCTTTAACTTGGTCAATTTTATTCATAACCAATAGCACTGGGCGACCGCTTTGACGTACTTTATTAAGTACCATCTCATCGTCGTCATTCCAATGCGTACCTTCAACCACAAAAATGATCAGCTCCACATCACCAATTGAGCTTGATGCTGCACGATTCATTAAGCGGTTAATGGCACGTTTTTCGTCAACGTGTAAGCCTGGCGTATCTACGTACACGGCTTGGTATTTGCCTTCTGTATGAATACCCATAATACGATGACGTGTGGTTTGTGGTTTACGGGAGGTAATACTCACCTTTTGCTCAACAATGTAGTTAAGTAAAGTTGATTTACCCACATTTGGACGGCCAACAATGGCAATCATCCCGCAGTGCGTATCAAGCTCTGCTGGCTCTTTGCTAATTAAATCATCAAGATTCATTTTTAAGTATCTTTAAGGCTTTTTCAGCAGCTTTTTGCTCCGCTTTACGACGCGAGCTACCGACTGAGATAATACTATCCATCCCTTCAACAATACATTCAACCGTGAATGTTTGATTGTGCGCTTGACCTTTTGTATCAATAACAGTGTAGCCTGGTAACGATAACTTGCGCGCTTGTAAGTATTCTTGAAGTAATGTCTTTGGATCTTTCTGATTTAAACCCGGTGAAATTGCATCAAGTCGCGATTCATACCAGCTTAAAATTAACTCACCACATTGTTCAATGTTTGAATCAAGGAATACGGCACCAATAATGGCTTCAACTGCGTCGGCTAAGGTCGATTCACGACGAAAACCGCCGCTTTTAAGCTCACCAGGACCCAAGCGTAAGTAATCGCCTAAGCCAAACTCAAGACCAAATTCAGCCAGTGTTTGACCACGCACTAAGGTTGAGCGCATGCGACTTAAGTCACCTTCTCGCGCTTTAGGAAATTTGCTGTAAAGCGCATTCGCAATCACAAAGCTCAATATAGAATCACCTAAAAACTCTAAGCGCTCGTTATGTTGACCTTTATGGCTGCGGTGCGTCATTGCCTGTTCAAGCAAAGCTTGATCAGTGAATGTATAACCTATTTTTTTGTATAACTCTGTTACGTTTTTTTTCATCGTTACTGAATATTACCTAGGCGTTCAAAACGAACACCAGTTGGAACCCAGCTTGGTAAGAAGTCATCTGGGCCATTTTCAAATTCAAAACTCATCCATATAAAGACGGCTTTACCTACCAGGTTTTCTTTTGGCACAAAGCCCCAAAAGCGACTGTCTTGGCTGTTATCACGATTATCACCCATCATAAAATAATGATCAGCAGGAACAACCCACTCATCTGAGCGTGTACCTGGTTGTTGATAATAACGGCCCTTCATTTCAAGCGCTTCAGGGTTAATCAAGATGTTATGATTCACTGTGCCTAGATTTTCATCTAAGCGTACTAAATTCATAGACCCTTGCTTGAATTCGTCACTATTGAGAATTTCCATATCAATTTTATTGTATTCATTACACAACAACTCACCTTGCTGCGTTGCTCCATCCTCACACTTAGGTTGGATATAAAGATGCTTATTGCGATAAACTATTTTATCCCCTGGTAAACCGACAGCACGTTTAATGTAATCCACGCGCTCATCCAAAGGGTATTTAAATACAACTATATCACCACGCTCTGGCTCATCAACATCAACAAGTTGAGTACGCCATACTGGATCTTTAATACCATATGAGTACTTCTGAACCAATATAAAGTCACCAACCAATAGCGTTGGCATCATCGAACCTGATGGTATCTGAAACGGCTCAAAAATAAATGAACGAAAAATTGTAATTGCGGCGATCATCGGGAAGATTGATTTTGCCGTTTCAGTAATACTTGGTTCTGGCGCAATTAATGCGGCAGTTTCTTCGTCTAGCTCACCGCCCGACGCATTTTGAGCAAGGGCGATGCGTTGTTGACGCTTTGGTGCAAACATAAAATGGTCAATTAACCAGATTAGCCCTGAGCCAAGCGTTAACAACACTAAAAAAATCGAAAAATAACCCGCCATGCATTAATTCCTTTATTAACTTCTATTATTTACCAACTTTAAGGATAGCTAAGAACGCATCTTGCGGCACTTCAACGTTACCTAGTTGCTTCATTCGCTTTTTACCTTCTTTTTGCTTCTGTAGAAGCTTTTTCTTACGGCTTACGTCACCACCGTAACACTTTGCAATTACGTTTTTACGTAACTGTTTGACAGTTGTACGCGCAATAACATGCTGACCAATTGCCGCTTGAATTGCAATATCAAACTGTTGACGTGGAATCAGATCTTTCAGTGCCTCAGCTAATAGACGACCACGTGATTGCGCGATATCACGGTGTACAATGATGGCTAATGCATCGACACGTTCACCATTGATTAGTACGTCCACGCGTACCATATCTGACGCTTGGAAGTGCTTAAAGTTATAATCAAGTGACGCAAAACCACGGCTTGTTGATTTTAACTTATCGAAGAAGTCCATAACGACCTCAGCCATTGGTAATTCGTATGTTACCGCCACTTGCTTACCGTGGTAGTTCATTTTAGTTTGTACGCCGCGCTTTTCAACACAAAGCGTAATTACGTTACCTAAAAATTCTTGTGGAACTAATATGTTAGCTTCAACAATTGGCTCACGGATCTCAAGAATATTATTGACCGGTGGAAGATCAGATGGATTATCAATCTGCTTAACGCCGTCTTTAGTTTCAACTTCATAGATTACCGTAGGAGCCGTGGTGATAAGATCAATATCGTATTCACGTTCAAGACGCTCTTGGATGATTTCCATGTGTAGCATACCTAAGAAGCCACAACGGAAACCAAAACCTAGTGCTGTTGAATTTTCTGGCTCGAAGAATAACGATGCATCGTTCAAGCTCAGTTTATCAAGCGCATCACGGAATGATTCATAATCATCTGATGAAATTGGGAACATACCCGCATAAACCTGTGGTTTAATGCGTTGGAAACCTGGTAAGCGTTCTGGAGCAGAATTACGTTGTAAAGTAATGGTATCACCTACTGGTGCACCATGGATTTCTTTAATACCCGCAATTACAAAGCCCACTTCACCGGTTTTTAAGATGCCCGTGTTAGTTTGCTTTGGTGTGAAAATACCCACTTTATCAGCAATGTGAACTTGGTCATTCGACATGATCTTAATTTTATCGCCCGCGCGTAGCTCACCGTGCTTGATACGTACTAAGGATACAACGCCTTGGTATGGGTCAAACCATGAATCGATAATTAATGCTTGTAGAGGCTTGTCTTTGTCACCTTCTGGTGGCGGAATATCTTTAACGATAACCTCTAACACTTCTTCAATACCGATACCTGTTTTTGCACTACAACGAACAGCCTCTAAGGCGTCGATACCAATGATGTCTTCGATTTCTTCAGCAACGCGAAGTGGATCGGCTTGCGGTAAGTCGATTTTGTTTAGAACAGGAATAACTTCTAAGTCCATTTCAATCGCTGTATAGCAGTTAGCCAAAGTTTGTGCTTCTACACCTTGACCCGCATCAACAACTAAAAGCGCACCTTCACAGGCTGCAAGCGAACGTGATACTTCGTAAGTGAAGTCAACGTGCCCTGGGGTATCGATGAAGTTTAATTGATAGGTCTCGCCATCTTTGGCTGTATAATTTAGCGTTACACTTTGCGCTTTAATGGTAATACCACGCTCACGCTCAATGTCCATTGAGTCTAACACCTGCTGCTGCATTTCACGGTCTGTTAAACCACCACAAACTTGGATAAGACGGTCAGAGAGAGTCGATTTACCATGGTCGATATGGGCGATGATCGAAAAATTACGGATATGCTTCATAAACTGGATTCTAAACTTCTATATAAAATGGACTAAGTGTATAAAGCGACAATTTTACATTTAATTGGCTTTAATCACCATCTATTTGAGTGAAAGGAATAGTAATTGGGTGAATTTTTATTACTTTTATATCATGTTTTAGGCTCTTAACCCTTGATTTAGCTATCGCATAGCCAATTAAGCCTCCCAACAAGGCTGCTAAAATTTGCCACCCTTCAGCAAGCGAAAATACTGCAAAAGCAGCTAAAGCGAACCCCAAACTAAGTAAGAGAGGCAACATATACACAGCCATCGCGTGTTTTACTAAATGACTATCATCCAACGCTAAGGTTACTTTTTGCCCTACTTTTAGCTCATTATCGAATGTGTATGGGAATGTTTTTTTAGCGGTACCAAATAACTTGGCAAAGACTTGTGAGCCACAACGGCCATTGCACCCTGCACAGGCTTGTTTTTGCTCTGCTTCTAAATTTGCTGTCGTGCCTTTTACTGACACGACAGTAAGTGTTTGTTCAATCATGGTTTAAAGAGGTCGTGCTACCGACTCTGCAATGGCTTTAGCTGTCATAGCGGGAATATTACCAACAACTGACACATCAAAGCTACCACTGTTATGCACATAGATTGTGGTAGCGCCCGATGAAAGCGCACCACTGGGGCGTTTGCCTGGCAATGGTCTTTGAACAAATACAGAGACTTCAACAAAGCCATCTGAATACAAGTAATAATCTGTTAGCTCATTGTTTAAATCAAGCTTATGGCGATCAGATTTTAACAGTTTAAATCCATCAGGTAACCAGCCAATCTTCCAGTTATTAACTGCCGTACCTGTACTTTCATTGTCAATTTCACTCACTGGTAAGGGAGTTGGAAAGTCACGGTTCTGCATCTCAAGCAATAAGGGAGCTGGCTGCTCCGTCACACTGATATGAGTAAGCTGTAATTGTTCCAGCATTTCGCCTTTGTGGTTAACATAAGCAGATTTAAGTAATAATGATGACTCAGTATCAAGCCAAATCCAGTAATTAAACTTAAACTCGTCTTTTGATTCTATACGAACCAATTGCGCTGAACGCCCAGCTATACGGCCTTTTCCGCCAAGAACGAAATCATAATGAGCACTTAAACGCTCAATATCTTTAAACAAAACCTCTGGAATTGGTCCTGCAATTGAGTCAGTTTTGACAGAGTAAGGCTCTGAGTGTGGCTCAAAATAAGTAACGTGATCGTTCACACGCGCCATCTCAAGACCAGCACCATTCAATAAACTTAAATGCTCAAGCTCAATATCACCTTGTTTTGCGTGTAACCAGCGATAAGGCTCCATTGCTTGACCTTTAACGACCACAAAGGATGCATCAAAATTACGGGTATGAACGGCTTTAGCCATATCTAATAATAATGCTTTGGCGGGGTTTTCGTCGCTGGCAAAAGCGGATGCACTTATTACCAGCGATAAAATAAAAGTAATAACTTTCATTAAATTAGTGATTTTCCTCTTCGGCTTTGGCCTCAGTTTGCGACTTTTCTAATGAATAAGCAACACGTGCTTGTCTATGGTGCTCTAGAACAAGTGCACCAATTCGCTGCTGCTGTAACTCACGCAAACCTTGCTGTGCATTTTCAAGCGCTGGCTGTTCAGATGAGTAGCTCACCGGTGATGCCACGCCAGTCAATGGGGTTGTTTGTAGCAATGGAATGTCACTTTCAGGTGACTCACTGTTTTGCGGCAATGTTTGTACGCCCACTATCGCGAACATTGCAACGCTTGCTGCGATAGCAACTTGTGCAAATGGGCGGCGCCAGTTAAATGCGACAACATTGTCAGTACCTGTTGCTGCCACAATTTCTTCGCTTTTTGGTGCATTTGTTTTATTCGCGAAATCGGCATAGACAGGTTCGTGTTCAAGTGCATCTGCAACGGCGTCGGCAATATCAAAGTTAAAAGCGCTGTTGTTTGCCTCAGCACGCATTGCATCACCGATCATCGCATAACGACCAAATGTCGCGACATCATCTTTTGTTATCGCTTCATCGGTTAGTTGCTGTTCGCCGTCAAGTAATGCGGATAGCTGTTCGTTATCCAACTTGTTAACGTCTGCTTTTGTCATACTAAGACTCACCTATTAATGGATTTAATTTATTATCAATCGCTTCGCGGGCACGGAATATACGTGAACGTACAGTCCCCACGGGGCAATCCATAACCACGGCTATTTCTTCATAGCTCATCCCTTCTATCTCTCGAAGGGTAATCGCAGTTTTCAGATCTTCAGGCAAACTATCAATTGTATTAAAAATTACAGCACGTACTTCGTCACTGAGTAACAGATTTTCTGGCGATGCGTTAGAACGCATTGCATCTGCACTGTCATAAAACTCAGCTTCTTCTGCATCAACATCGTTCGCTGGGGGCTTTCGGCCCTGAGCAACTAAGTAATTTTTAGCACAATTTACGGCGATACGGTATAACCAAGTATAAAAGGCGCTGTCTCCTCTAAAGTTAGGTAACGCACGGTAAGCTTTAATAAAAGCTTCCTGAGCGACATCAGCAACATCACCTTGATTCGACACATAACGTGAGATCAAGCCTGCGATTTTATTCTGATATTTTCTAACTAATAGGTTGAAGGCGTTTTTATCTCCTTGCTGGACCCTTTTAACTAGCGCTAAATCCAAATCCTGCTCGCTCATTCGAGCCGGTACTCCTCTGTTTGATTCTTGCTTGCTATTCATATACTCGCCATTGTTTACACAAACTCTGACTGCACGATGAATATAAAAGTTCAGTTTAAAATGTTTTTTTTATAAGATAGCATGCAAATATATTGAGTTATACCGTTCTTATTTGCGTAAAACTTCAAAAATAGCTTTAAAATCAACAGCTATTCTAATTCAAAGCTATTCTACATTTGTGCAAAACAGTTGATAGTACACTGTTTATATGACAAAAAATCTAATAAGATTGGTATAACATTTAAAATAACTAATAGTGCTACAGCAAATATGGTACATATACATATATCATATCAAAACTTTTTTGCTCAAACTTTTGCACTATCAGCTGAGCATTGTAACCGCTAAGACCACAGACATGAACCAAAATAAACATCACATTACTGATGTCGCTATCATTGGCAGCGGCGCCGCAGGCCTTTCCCTTGCCTTATCACTCGCTAATCACTGTAAAGTAACCGTATTAAGTAAAGGGGCACTTACAGAAGGCTCTACTTTGTATGCACAAGGCGGTATTGCGGCGGTTTTTGATAAGAAAAATGACAGCATTGAATCTCATGTTGAAGACACACTGGATGCAGGTGGTGGCCTGTGTGACCGTGATGCGGTTCACTACACTGCAAGCAACGCTAAAAAGTGTTTAAAGTGGCTTATTGAGCAAGGTGTGCCTTTTGACATGGAGTTTGACTCAAAGGGCAAAGAACGTTTTCACCTAACCCGTGAAGGCGGCCATAGTCATCGCCGTATTCTGCACGCTGCTGATGCAACGGGTCGTGCTGTACAAACAACACTTATCAGCCAAGTACAAGCACACCCTAACATCACATTACTAGAAAACTACAATGCGATTGATTTAATTGGTGATAAGAGCCTTGGCAGAAAAGGAAAGCATATCCATGGCTTATATGTCTGGAATTGTGAAGATAAAAAAGTAGAAACGATTGCTGCTAAGTTTGTCGCGCTTGCAACTGGCGGTGCAAGCAAGGTGTACTTATATACCTCAAACCCTGATGTATCGAGCGGTGATGGTATTGCGATGGCGTGGCGCTCTGGTTGTCGAGTGGCGAATATGGAATTTAACCAATTCCACCCTACAAGTTTGTACCACCCTGAATTACAAAACTTTTTAATTACTGAAGCGATGCGTGGTGAAGGCGCTTATTTAAAGCGCCCTGATGGCACACGCTTTATGAAAGATTTTGACGAGCGCGAAGAGCTTGCGCCTCGTGATATTGTCGCTCGCGCTATCGACTTTGAAATGAAACGCCTTGGTGCAAATTGTGTCTATTTAGATATCAGCCACAAAGATAAAGATTTTATTATTGAGCACTTCCCAACTATCTACGCAAAGTGCTTAAGTGTTGGCCTTGATATAACGAAAGAGGCGATCCCAGTCGTCCCTGCCGCGCATTATACGTGCGGTGGTGTTATGACTGACTTTAATGGTCGTACAGATCTCGATAATTTATATGCCGTGGGTGAAGTGGCTTATACAGGTCTTCACGGTGCAAACAGAATGGCGAGTAACTCATTACTTGAGTGTATTGTGTTTGCCCATGCTGCGGCAAAAGACATTTTAAGCAAAATTGACACCTCTCCTGCGCCAGAAGCATTACCTTTATGGGATGAAAGTCGTGTCACTAACTCAGATGAAGAAATCGTTATAACCCACAACTGGCATGAGCTAAGGTTATTTATGTGGGATTACGTGGGCATTGTGCGCTCTACCAAGCGCTTAGAACGCGCACTGCATCGCGTTGAATTACTGCAACAAGAAATCCATGATTACTATGCAAACTTCAGGGTTACAAATAACTTACTAGAACTTCGTAACTTGGTACAAGTTGCAGAGCTTATTATTCGTAGCGCCCTTGAGCGAAAAGAGAGCCGCGGGCTTCATTATACAATCGACTACCCAAATCAAACTGAAAACCCAACCCCCACTATTTTAACTCCTAAGCTGGTTGCTGCACTGCAATAACCGCTCGTCGCAAACGAGAAAAACTTAGCGCATCAACACTGGCTGACGAAATAATCAGCCAGTGTGATTGATAAAAGCCAATTAATCTTATAACTACATGATTCGCAAATACATAGCTCTTGGGACTTATCTCACCTTGCAGTTGTAACTGTTCATTAAAAAAGCCTAGCTGTGATTGCTGCAAAATTATCACTCCATCACTAGGTTGTGCTTGTTGTACTTTTTTGAAACAAGCAATACCAATAACAAGGCAAGCAAAACAGGCTAAAAGCTCTGATAAGATATGACTATAAGAAAAGTATAATAATAGGGCTAGAAAACAAAAGAAGACCACAAAGGGTTTGTGGTCTGAGAAGTTATTTTTGACGGTAAACCTATACACGAACTCGATCTAAAATAAGCGTCACCATGCCCTTGAGCTCTGCATCTTTGCATTCTTCATGTCCCATGAACCATGCAAATAAATCAGGATCATCGCACTCAAGTAAGCGTTGAAATACAGCTTGCTGCTCTTTAGATAGTGAGTCAAACGCTTGCTCAACGAATGGCATGAATAAAACATCAAGTTCGAGCATACCACGGCGGCACGCCCAACGAATGCGTTCTTTACTGTGAATTTCAGTCATTTTAAACCTCGTACTTATTTGTCTGCAGTTTAACAAATTGCAATCGAATAAACAGCTATTTAAATTGCCACCCTAACTAAGTTATCATTAGGGCTCACTTATATCGTAAAGAAGGTTTTTATGTCGACTGTTTACGCATGCCCATTATCTCATACGCTTATTAGCCTTTCTGGTAAAGATAAGCTGTCATACCTTCACGGGCAAGTTACTCAAGATATCAATAAGCTAAGTAACGATAACTTCTTATGGGCAGGTCACTGTAATGCCAAAGGTAAACTTTGGGGTGTGTTCAAGTTATTTACATACCAAGATAACTACTACCTAGTTGGCTCTAAACCTGAGGTAGCACAATCTTTGGGCGAATTAAAAAAGTATGCTGTATTCTCTCAAGTTGAGATTGAGCAATCTGATAAGTCGCTTATTGGCTTAATCGGTGAAGATCTTACCTCAACCCTCACGTTATTGAATATCCACTTTAATGATACGCAGACTGCTGTTGATTTTGCAGGAGGCAAAGCACTGAAGCTTGCAGATAACCGCGTATTATTGGTGGTAAATAATGACTTTAGCTTACCTGACGATATTACCGCACTTGATAATGACAGCATGTGGCAAGAAGCAGCAATCGCTGCCGCTGAACCCTCTTTAAATAAAGATGCTATTGGCGAATATGTACCGCAAATGGTTAATTTACAGGCCATAGGGGGCATTAGCTTCAGAAAAGGCTGTTATACGGGGCAAGAAACCGTCGCCCGCATGAAGTATCTCGGAAAAAATAAACGTGCCATGTATATCGTCGCAGGTAAAGCCGATGGTTTACTCGATGAACTAGAGCTTGAAACACAAATGGGCGAAAACTGGCGCCGTGCAGGTAAGCTTATCAGCCAAAGTTATAATCAACAAACGCACACCCTTATGGGCCTTGTGGTCTTACCAAATGACAATGAAACAGGCCACGTATTACGTGCAAAACACCTCCCTCAGGTTGAGCTATCAATTCAAGCTCTGCCTTACTCTCTCGAAGATGAATAAATAGGAATGACTATGATCGTAGCAGCAAACAAAGTGGTAAAAATGCATTATTCAGTATTGGATAATAACAAAAATACCATCGACAATTCTTTCGATGGTGAACCACTGGTGTTTATCGTGGGCACAGGATTTTTAATCCCAGGTCTTGAAAACGCGCTACTCGGTAAAGAAGCCGGTGATACATTCAGTGTGACTGTAGAGCCAGAACAAGGCTATGGTGAACGTCACGACGACCTAATGCAAGCAGTGCCGAAGTCAATGTTCGAAGGCATGGAAATTGAAGTCGGTATGCAATTTAGAGCAACAACTGATGCAGGCGATCAATCAGTCATGATCATTGAAATCCAAGATGAAGACGTGATTGTAGATGGTAATCATCCTCTTTCAGGTATTACACTTCACTTTGATGTTGAAGTACTTGAAGTACGCGATGCCACAGAAGAAGAATTAGCACATGGTCATGTGCACGGTGAAGGTGGTTGCGGTCACAGCCACTAAACGAAACACTAAAAAAGCGCCAATGGCGCTTTTTTTTATAGCTATAGCATGCCCTACAAAAGGGTATCACTTACTCAGGTTCTGCGCTCACTTCTTCCTTTGCTTCTGGCATAGCTTCAGGTTGAGTTATATGCGCATTAAGCGCAGCAAGTAAACCAGCTTGATCATTGGTGCCTAAACGGTAATGTGTACCATCTTTCATTGCCAGTTCTACCGCACTAAAACCAGATACACTGTACACCCAGCCATCGTGAGTTATACGTAAGCCAATTCCATGACGAAATGAATTGCTAACAGCTCTAACTGACTCAATGTCGTCAAAGCTCACTGTTTTACCAAACACACCTGGCCCAAATGCCCAGCTCACTGTTTTATCCGTTACTTTGATGGTTAAGCTATGAAATAAAAAAGCCACTAACACTAAAATCGCACTAAATCCCATTAATGGCACATCTGCACCTATTAAGTTCCATGCCAAGGCAAGAAAACCACCTATCCAGCCTAAAACAATAAAGATAAATAGTGCGTATTGCTTATGTTGATACATAAAGAACTCTCTAATTAAAAGCTATAAACAAAGGTGGCACTGAGCTCTGAATCATACTTAAGCTTGTCTTCCTCTGGTTTTGAATTGTAACGGTACATATAGGTAAATTTAAGCGATACATCACCCATGATTTTGCTGATCAGCGAGGTTTCTGATTTTAGTCGCGAATTTAACCCTGACATGGATTGCTCATAACTCACATCTTGATTAAAACGTGTGCGTGCAGATACCGTGCGCTCCCACTGCAAAGCTAAGCGTAATAAGTAGCCGGTTTTAGTTTCATCCTCTTCAGTTGCCATATCTTCATCGGCAACGGAGCGGTAAAGGCCAGGCCCAACATCAATATCAACCTTGTTCTTACTGCCTTGGTATATTCGATTGCCATAGCCTGTAGCCACAGTGCTTTTAAACTCTAAGCCACTAAATTCATCTTCTTCATAATCCGCATAAATAAAGAACGATTCATTTTTAACGTTTAGCTTGTAGTTACCTTGTGCTGATATAAAGATTCGATCAGCCGAGACTTCATCATCGCCAGTTTCGTCATTACGGTCTCGTTTATATAGGGTGTCTATTTTGAATTGATTACGCCATTTCTCAAAATCCTGATACAGATTACCTTTATATTTAAAGCTAGTTGAATCTGTATTACCACTACTAATCATAAAACCAAATTCCATATCTCCATAAAGCATCTCGCCCTTATGAATTTTATGGATTTCTTCTTCGGATAGCTGACCATACTCATGAAAATCTTCAAATGGATCAACGGCAGCAACCTGCCAGCTAGCCAGCATAAAAGCGACTAAAAGTGCACGTTTTAGTGTATAAAAGCAACTCGGGGTTAAATCAAACATCGGCGGAAAATTTATTCGCTATCTTTCCAAAGAATATGACAAAAAGGCGCATCTTTATCTCGGCTAATTAAAATTTTGGCAAACAGAATATCTTGATTATCAAATTCAAGTCCTACTAAGACTTGCACAAACAGCTCAGGTTCAATTTCTAATGCAACAAAATCGTGCCATTGACTATCCGGTTCACCTTCTTCAATAAAACCGAGCTCTTCGCGGTGCTCGTTAAAGTCAGCAATATCTTGCTCGCTTAAGTTGTCAGGTGCCAATTCTAAAAATATATCATACGCCTGATGTGTTACTTCTTCTTCACTGTATAAGCGTGGACCAGCCATGACCAAAACCCTCTGATATTTGAATTAAGCTATGATAACAAACCTCTTTTGAGTTTTACCAAAAAAAAAGCCAGGTTACCCTGACTTTTTTTATTTTCACTGATTAGGCTATGAAGATGCCTGCCCTTTTATTTTTTCACGCATCCCTTGCACAAGGGTATAAAATAGTGGCACCAACAATGTACCAAATATCGTAGCAGCTAACATACCAAACAGCACTGTTACACCCAGTGATATTCGACTTCCAGCGCCTGCGCCGCTTGCAAATACCAAAGGTAATACGCCAAGCACAAACGAGAGGGCTGTCATTAACACCGCTCTAAAACGCATTTTAGCCGCATTTAATGCTGCTTCGAGGATCCCTTTACCCGCTGAGCGTTCTTCCATAGCAAACTCAACGATCAGAATCGCAGTTTTAGTTGATAGGCCAATTAACAACACAAGGCCTACTTGTGCATAAATATTATTTTCCATACCAATTATATACAACGCAAGCATTGCACCAAATAACGCCAGTGGTACGGCGGCAATGACCGAAAATGGAATCGTCCAACTTTCGTATTGTGCGACTAAGAATAAGTAAACAAAAACAACCGCTAAACCAAATAGAATCGGTGCAACATTACCGGCTTCTATTTCTTGTTTAGATTGCCCTGCCCATTCATAAACATAACCCGTTGGCAACTGCTCAGCTAATTCTTGCATGACTTTTATCGCATCACCACTTGAGTAACCTGCTGCAGGTTGTCCGCTAATACTCGCACTGCGATACAAGTTAAAGTGCGTTAAGCTGGTTGGGCCAAGGATTGGCTCAAGCTTAGCAAGTGTAGTAAGCGGCACCATCGCACCTTCATCATTACGCACATAGTAGTATTGTAAGTCTGCTGGATTTTGACGAAAACGACTTTCCGCCTGCATGATCACTCTGTATGTGCGGCTAAATTGATTAAAGTCATTAATATACAATGATCCTAATTGTGCCTGTAAAGTTAAGAAAATATCGCTAAGGGCCACGCCTTGAGCCTTGGCCTTATTACGGTCAACCTCTAAAAAGTATTGCGGTACATTTGCTCTGAATGTGCTGTAAACATTAGAAAGCTCCGGACGCTGATTTGCCTCATAAATAAGTCCATTTAATACCTGAGCAAGCTCAACAGGCTCACGCCCTTCACTATCTTGTAACCTAAACTCAAAACCTGCACTAGTACCTAGACCTGGAATTGATGGCGGATTAAATGCCATTATCTGCGCATCTGGCATCGCCCAAAATTGCCCCATTAAACGAGTCAACACAGCTCGTAAGCCGAGCTCAGAGCTGGTTCGCTCTTCCCAGTCCTTCAAAATCACAATGCCTAATGCATTATTTGAACCTGCCCCCCCTAGCAACGAAAACCCAGAGACAGCAATAAAATCAGTCGCTGCGGGCTCATTTTTTACAATATCCCCTAATTTATGCATCACTTCTTGAGTACGATTACTTGCTGCTGCATCTGGCAACTGCACATCAACAAACAAAAAGCCCTGATCTTCTGCGGGTACAAACCCTGTGGGAACCGTTTTTACAAGCCACCCTGCGGCAGCAAAAATTACCACAGCGAAAAGTGCCATTCGCGCAGAACGCTTTAAGATAAAATTAATTACTTTGCTATATCCGCTGGTTGAGCGTGTGATCACATTTTCAAAAGGAGCTAGCCATTTTATTGGCTGCATGGCTTTTTCATTTAATAGCAAAGCACACAGCGCAGGACTTAAAGTAAGTGCATTAACAGATGAAATAAGTACAGCGAATGAAATCGTTACGGAGAATTGCTTATAAAGCTCTCCGGTGATCCCAGGCATAAATCCAACAGGCACAAATACCGCTAATAACACAAGGGTGGTTGCAACAATGGGGCCTGATACCTGCTCCATTGCTTTGGTAACGGCTTCTTTTATTGGTAGTTTCTCTTCTTTTAAGATCCGCTCAACATTTTCGATAACGATAATCGCATCATCAACCACAATCCCGATTGCCAGCACCAAACCAAATAGCGTAATTAGGTTGATGGAATAACCCATCATCATCATAAATGCGAAGGTACCCACCAAAGACACCGGAATCGCAACGGTAGGAATCAGTGTTGCGCGCCAATTTTGTAAAAACAAAAACACCACTAAAATAACCAAACCAACGGCTTGTACAAGTGTTATTACCACTTCTTCAATAGAACGATTAATAAATTCAGTCGTATCATAGGGAATTGAGTACTCAATACCATCAGGTAGCTGCTTTGCTAGTTCCTCCATACGCGCTTTAACATCGGTGGCAACTTGTGTCGCATTCGCCTCAGTTAGCTGATAAATAACAATAAACGCAGTATCTTGCTGGTTTAATTTGGCGGTCGTACTGTAACTTGCAGCACCCATTTCAATGCGCGCGATATCATTTAAACGCACAAAATTACCATCTTTATTTGCGCGAATAATGGTTTGACCAAACTCTTCTGGTGTCTTTAAACGCCCCTTCGCCTGAATTGAGTATTCAAATTGCTGGCTAGGCCCTGTTGGTGCCGCCCCCAACTTACCCGCAGCCACTATGGTGTTTTGCTCTTGTAGCGCAGCCTGTACTTCCGCCACCGTTAACTCTAAAGAAGCCATTCTATCTGGACGCAGCCATAATCGCATCGAGTACGTCTGCTCCCCCATCACCTCCG
Source organism: Pseudoalteromonas sp. L21 (assembly GCF_021728035.1). Lineage (NCBI taxonomy): Bacteria > Pseudomonadati > Pseudomonadota > Gammaproteobacteria > Alteromonadales > Pseudoalteromonadaceae > Pseudoalteromonas > Pseudoalteromonas sp. L21. Next base: position 574,992 of record NZ_JAKKCV010000001.1, read on the forward strand.
CTGAGGCCACACCATTGATACGCCCTAAAGGCTCAGTTAAATAATTTGTCGCGTAGTTACTTAGAAAAATAGCATCAATATTATCTTTGCTTGAATACAGGTTAATACCTAAAAGCATTGAGCTTGATTTTTTCTTTACTGACACCCCTTGACGTTTCACCTCTTCAGGCAAGCCTGACTCAGCCAGTGCAACGCGGTTTTGCACATTGACCTGTGCTATGTCCGTATCAGTGCCAACCTTGAAGTAAACAGTTATGTTGGCCGTGCCGTTATTAGATGAAGTTGACTCGATATACATCATATCTTCAACACCATTAACCTGCTCTTCTATGGGCCTAATAACAGACTCTTCGACTATTTGCGCACTTGCACCAGGGTAACTGGCCGTGATTTGTACTTGTGGCGGGGTAATTTGCGGGTACATATTAACCGGCAATAAAGCCATCGATATTAAGCCCGCAATCGTAATAACAATAGATATAACCAGTGCAAACTTAGGGCGAGATATAAATGTTTTACTAATCATCTCATACTCCTAAGAGTTTGCTTTATTAGAAATAGTGCCTGTTGTGGCATCTACTTTCTTTTCCACAGCCTTAACTTCTGCACCTTGCCGTACTTTTTGCAGGCCTTCAATAATCACCTTTTCCCCAGCTTCAAGACCTGATTCAACCACCCACATGGCATTAATGCGGCGGCCAAGTTCAACAATACGCATAGCGACTTTGTTATCATCACCAACAACCAGTACAAATTTACCCTGTTGATTTTCTTGTACGGCGACTTGTGGGATCAGTGCAAGTTCTTTTTTATTGGTACTCTCTACGATTAAAGTGACAAATAACCCTGGCATCACAATACCATCGGGGTTATCAAATGAGGCTCTAAGTTCAACCGTACCAGTATTACGGTTAATTTTAGTATCAGCAAAATCTAATACCCCCTTTGCAGGAAAGGTCGAATTATTGGGTAAGCGTAGTGTTAAATCTATCGGTACATCTCGCGGGTCGCGATCTGACGGTGTCTGGTGCTGTTGACGATAACTAATGTAGTCTGCTTCTTCTACCTGAAAACTCACATAGATAGGGTTAACATCAGTCAGCTCTGCAAGTTCATTTGATGATGGCCCCACAATATTGCCAACATCATAATTTACTTTGCCAATGCGCCCACTGAATGGCGCTTTAATTTCGGTATAGCTTAAATTTAACTTCGCTTTTTCAAGCTCTGCTTCTGCCGCTTTAACCGCCGCAGTTGCTTGCTCAAAATTGGTCGTTAATTTGTCGAGGTCAGATTGTGAAATAAACCCTTGTGACGCAACATCTTTGCCGCGCTTTAAATCTCGCTCAGCTGCACTGGCCGCTGCGATACGGCTTTTTAAATCAGCTTCAACTTCAGTGACCGTTGAACGATACTCTGAAGGGTCAATACGAAGTAATAACTGATCTTTTTCAACAGACGAACCTTCGTCAAAGTGACGCTCAATAAGCTCGCCTTCAACTCGCGCTCTAATTTTAACCTCTTGAAATGCCTCGGTTCGTGCTACAAATTCACGGTAGTTACCGACCTCTTGTGTATTCACATTGTATACAGAGACAGCAGGGGGGGGTGTTGCTTGCTGCTGAGACTTGTCATCTGAACAACCTGTAAGTACCACACTTAATGCCAATGCATATACTGTTGTTGTTATAGATTCAGTTGATAGCTTTTGCATGCGTTGTGTATTGCGCATCAGCATATTTTTACTCCTTGTAGCGCGACTTAAAGCTAAGTCTAGTCGTGTCATGGGATTTTGCGAAAATTTGCAGCAGTATCTTATTAATCGCAAAACCGAACTAGCTGTAAACCAGCCTCTTTGTTTTAAAAATATACATCAATTTGTAACCAAATATATGACGAAGTTACTCTTTTTTAATAAATTACCTAATTCTTTGTCACACATCAGCATTTCTTTACATACATGTGATTAGTTCGTAAGCTCTAGCAAACAGGTCAGAGGAGTTACCATGATAAAACTAGAAATAAAACAACAGGTCGCTTGGGTTAGCCTTGCCCGTCCCGAAAAACAAAATGCACTCAGTTTTGCTATGTTTGTGGAGCTTTCAAACGTGATCAAAAAAATTAAAAACGATCGCAGTTTGCGTGCTGTGGTGATCTCTGGCGAAGGCGAGCACTTTTGCTCTGGACTTGATGTTGCTGCGGTAATGAAAAAGCCGAGCAATATCATCAAACTATTATTCAAATGGTTACCAGGAAACCAAAACCTCGCGCAAAAAGTGGTGTTGGGTTGGCAAGACTTAAGTATTCCAGTGATAGCTAAAATTACCGGGCATTGCTTTGGCGGCGGTATGCAAATCGCGCTCGGGGCTGATTATCGTATTGTCGATAAAAACGCAAAGTTAGCAATTATGGAGGCTCGCTGGGGTTTGTGCCCTGATATGGGGGCTAACGTTGTGCTTGCTGGCTTAATGAAACGTGACCAGGCACTTTGGCTGGCAAGCCATGCAGGGCCTGTTTCGGCTGCAGACGCTAAAGAATATGGCTTGGTTACGCAACTCACTGACGATGTTGATAAACAAACCGATGCTGTACTTGAAACATTGATGGCGCGCTCGCCGGATACCCTAGCAGCAATTAAACGCATTACTCAGCAAAGCTATCGCTCACAGCAACGTAAAATTCTTGCTAAAGAAACCTGGAGCCAAATTCGCTTACTAATGAATCCGAATACCAAAAAGGCGATTGCGAAAGCCAAAGGCGCTGAAGATATTCAATTTAATAATGCTAAATCATGGTAAGCTAAAGTCGCATAGTACAGCAGACAAGGGTATGATGTAGTTGTACTTTATTCGCAATTATCCTGACTCATGAAATACCTAATCAGTAGCGCCATTATTCTTGCTTGTTTAGCCGTTGCTAAGTATTTAACGGCTTTGTTTGATAGCAGTTTTCCAGCTCCATTACTCGGTATGGTCTTGTTACTCGTATTACTTTTAACAGGTATAGTTAAAGAGCACCATTTAAAGCCCACAGCCAGCCCTGTACTCAATTATATGCCATTATTTTTTATCCCTGCGGGGGTCGGGATTATTGAACACTTAGGTTTAATCGCTGAGCACTGGCCTTTATTACTGACTATCTTTATTGTTGTGCCACTGACAAGCGTTATATTGATCGGCTCTGTTATCGCCTACTTTAAGGGGCGTGAAAATGACAGCTAGCTTTTGGTGGTTAAGCGTTCCATTAGTTATTGCTCTTTTCCTAGCGCTGCGTTTTTTAAACGCTAAAACACACCATGCTATTGCAAAAGCACTCACCAACCCTGTCTGCTGGGCAATTGTGCTAATTGCGGCATGTTTAATGATATTCAAACTCCCCTACGCGCCATTCGCTGAGCACACTAAAGTGCTAAGTTGGTTACTTGAACCCGCGATTGTGGCTTTAGCGCTACCGCTTTATCAGCAATTTATACATGTTAAAAAGAATCTACTGTTAATTCTGATAAGTTGCAGTTTAGGGGTAATCAATGCCACGCTGGTTGCGTCGATTATTTGCGCTTTGTTTGCCGCGCCTGCAGAACTTAGTGCATCCTTGGCTAGCTTGTCAGTAACCACTCCTATCACTTTACTGGTCACCAATGCACTTGGCGGTATTCCTTCTTTAGCAGCGGCAATGGTGATTTTTATTGGGGTACTTGGGGCGATTTTCGGTAATTTAATTTTCTCGCTAATAAATATACAAAATGCACAAGCTAAAGGTGTCGCAATTGGCACTGCTTGTCATGCTATTGGCACTGCTTCTCTGATAACAGAGCAACCGAAGGCAGGCGCTTTTGCATCTGTAGCTATGGCATTGAGTGCGCTATTAAGCGCTTTAATCGTCCCCTTACTCTACCCCGCCATTCAACATCTGATATAGTAATGACCAGCAGTAAACCTTGTTAGGAAAAGCCATGATTGACGCAGAATTACAACAAGTGGAAAAATACTATAACCTGATCACCGAATATTTAGTGACCTACAGCATGCAAATAGTGGGTGCGATCTTAATTTTGGTATTTGGCTTGTGGATTTCACAAAAAGTATCAAATATGGTGGCAGCCTTAATGCAACGCCACAATATAGATATCACCCTCACAAACTTTATCAGCAATGTTATCAAAGTCTTGCTGATCATCATGTTTCTTATTATTGCACTGGGTAAAATAGGCATCAGTGTGACTCCCTTTGTGGCTGCAATAGGTGCCGCTTCATTAGGTGCAGGTTTAGCACTACAAGGAATGCTTTCAAATTATGGTGCAGGGCTTGCGATTATTGCAACGCGGCCTTTTGTAGTAGGTGATACAATTGAAGTAAAAGGGGTGAGCGGGCAAGTTAAAACGATTGAGCTCGGCTACACTATTTTGGTCAACGAAGAAAAAGTCGAAATCACCATTCCTAACAAACATATTGTTGGTGAAATTCTGCATAACTCGTTTAGCTATTCACTCGTAAAAGGCGAAATTGATATAGCTTATGATGCAAATGCTGACTTGGCTATTGAGCTTATCGAGACCGTTTTAAACGATCATGAACTGGTTGCCGATACACCACACTCACAAGTCGGTATTGAGCGATTTGCCGAAAGTGGTGTCACCTTAAGCTATCGCTTTTGGGTGCCAACCACCAAAATTATTGAGACCAAATTAGCAGTGAACCGCAATGTATTTAAGGCAATCCAAGGGGCGGATATCGAAATCCCCTTCCCACAACGGATTGTTACCCTCAATCAAACTAATGATAAAGGCGCTTAAGGCGCCTTTTTACCGCTCGTCGACAGAGATTGTGTTTGTTCAAAAGATTGTAGTACAATTTAAATGATAACAATTACTATCATCAATTAAGGTCGGGCTATTTTTACCATGAGTAAACGTCTTTGGTTCCAACTACACGGTTGGTTTTCGCTCCCAGTATGGGTGCTATTTTGCTTTATCTGTGTCACAGGCACTGTATCTGTAATAAGCCATGAGCTTACTTGGCTCTCTAACAGTGAAGCACGCGCAAACAACCCAAATGACTTACCAGTACTGGGGGTTGATCAAGTTATTAATAGCGTAGAAAAAGCTTACCCGACCGCCGATATAATGAGTGTGCTCACCTATGAGCCTTACTTGGTTAATGCGGTTATTTTCACTGATACAGACAAACCTTACGCAGTGGCTTACGTCAATCAATATACAGGCGAAGTGCAAGCGGTTAATGACAGTATTTCTTTCATCGAATTTATGCGTACCCTACACGGCTGGCTATTCTTTCCTTGGCAAGAAGGCTACAGCATAGGTTACTACTTAGTCAGCGCCATGGCGTTTGTCATTTTAGGTGCATTGATTACAGGCTTAGTGATTTATAAAAACTTTTGGCGCGCATTTAGTCAGCCAAAACTACGTTTTAACCAAGGTAAAAAAACCTTCCTTAAAGACTTACATACCCTTAGTGGCGTTTGGTCAATTTGGTTTATGGCAATAATGGCACTCACAGGCCTGTGGTATTTAGTGCAAGCCATCATGTGGCATAACGAAATAGACATAGAAGAGCATGCACCTTTGGTGGCGGTGTCAACTTTACCTGCGAATAAACAAACACCGCCTACTGACTTAAAAGCGGCACTGGCAATTACCAAAGAGAAATACCCTGATTTCAAACCTAGCTATGTGATGCTACCAGAGCATAACCGTGGCATGTTTAACATCATGGGCAGTGGCGATACTATTTTCTACGATAATTACGCTTACTCAACGTCAATCAATCCTTGGACTGGTGAAATTGCAGCAAGTAAGAGCCCTGAGACTATGTCGGGACTACAAACCCTGTCGCATATTACTGATCCACTTCACTACGGTAATATTGGCGGCCTGTGGACAAAGATTATTTGGTTTATCTTTGGTTTGATTTTAAGTGGTATGTCGATCACTGGCTTTATGATGTATGCCGCTAAATTAGTTAATAATAAACCAGTAAAAGCGCGCCAAGCTGCGCCAGTAAATAACGTTCAGGAGGCAAACTAATGGCTCGTTTACAAGCGACTTGGTGGCAACGTAAAAAGTATATTTTGCATGCTGTGATACTGGCTTTGCCTGTGTGGTTTATTTATCAATCATTGAACCCTCAGTTTCCTGCACTTTGGCAAGAGCAACAAGCAGGCGAATTTAAAATCGCGCCAATGCCACTGAATGAAGATGCACCTTACTCACACCACAATGAATATGTTAAAGATTTCTTTATTGCTTTTAATCAAGGTGACATAAGCAATGTTCGTCAGGCATATTTAAATATTGGTCAATCACCTTTACCGCTGACAGAATTTGCAAAAGATGAAGAAGGCATAATGCATGGCACCAATCACGGTCAGCATGCCCACGCGATAGCTCCTAAAACCATCTCAGCAGATGATAAACTGTGGATCACCATACAAACTTGGCAAGGCCAACTGCATACCCTCAAATGGGATATCCCCAGCCAGTTTATTACTCAATAATATCTGAAAGGCCACTCACTCAGTGGCTTTTTTGTATCTCTGAAAAAACCTTTATCTCCTCCAAAACAATCAAAAGTAAAATTTTTGTTAATTATTTTCACTCAACATCTTTACAAAAGTAATAATATAATAAAGTATTACAAATAGTTTTCATTAACATCAATGCATTCAATTGATGTTGATCAGAACTCATCCAAGGAGCTAAACACACAAGGAAAGCTCAATAACAATGATTTGGAGACACAATGATACTTTCAAAAAAAGCGCTTGCTGCGCTCAGCTTTGCAACAACACTGGTACTTCCCAGTGCCTACGCGATTGATAATGGTGTATACACGATTAAATCAAAGTACAGCGCTAAGTTTGTAGAAGTCGCTAGCGCGCAAACCAATGATGGTGCGAATGTTAGTCAGTGGGCTGACACTAATCACGACACCCAGCGCTGGTTAATCACCAACATAGGTGGCAGCAACTATTCGGTTATTAACTTAAACAGTGGTAAGGCACTCGAGGTGTTTGATTTCTCAACTGCCGATGGCGGTAATGTGGTGCAGTATGAATATGCAAACATTGCTAGCCAACACTGGCAAATTAATGATGAAGGCAGCGGTTATGTCAGCTTTATTAACTTAAACAGTGGTAAGGCTCTCGACTTATATGGGTTCGATGGTAACGATGGCGCGAACATTAGTCAGTGGAGCTACAACGGCAGCGATGCACAGCAATGGCAACTCACCAAACTTGCCAATGTTGAATCCACTCCCTTTGATCCCTCCACCACCAATGGTGCTGCTGATCATTGGCCACTCACTGGCAATTTAGTTACCCACGATCCAACTATTGGCTATGAGAATGGCACTTGGTGGATATTTCAAACAGGCCCAGGCATTTACGGTAAATACTCAAGCAATGGCGTTGATTGGAATGATGCGCTGCCAATTTTTTCAAATGGTTTAAGTTGGTGGAGTAACTATGTGCCTGATCATGACGGAATTGATGTCTGGGCGCCTGAATTAAAAAGCTACAATGGTCGCAGCTGGCTGTATTATGCTATTTCAACCTTCGGATCTCGTGTCAGTGCTATTGGTCTTACCTCAGCAAGCAGTGTTGCCACAGGCAATTGGCGTGACGATGGCTTAGTGATCAACACCACCAATAGCAATAATTACAATGCCATCGACCCAGATCTGGTGGTGGCAAAAGATGGTGCGCCTTGGCTCGCATTTGGCTCGTGGAATACGGGTATTAAATTGACCCGTATTAACCCAATGACAATGAAACCATTTGGTCAAATCTACTCATTAGCAAGTCGCTCAGGTGGTATCGAAGCGCCTACCATAGTGTATCGCCAAGGCTACTACTATTTGTTTGTTTCAGTAGGCAAATGCTGTGATGGCACGAATAGTACATACCGCATTGCATATGGTCGCTCAACCGATATTCGCGGTCCGTACCTTGATAAAAATGGTAATAACATGTTAGCGGGTGGTGGTAGCATTCTTGATGCTGGGAATAACCAATGGGTGGGTCCTGGTGGACAAGATATTCTAAATACCGATGTGATTGTTCGTCATGCCTATGATGCAGGTGATAATGGCACACCCAAATTGCTCATCAGCACCCTAAATTGGGATGCTAATGGCTGGCCTAAATACTAGTTCTCACCACTAAGCGCGTGAAAACGCGCTTTTTAAAATCGCTCTAAAATACTGCGAATAAACTCAGAATTTAATATTTGTGTCATCACGCCACTGCACCACATATACGCCCGATGCAAAGGGTAGCCTTTAAAAATCCAACGTTTACGCACATGATTAAATTCATGTAAATAATCAGCCTTCGCTTGTGGTAATGAGTCACCGGCCAATTTTTGCCACGCTTTATAAACCCCACTCATATCAGCACCACGCATAAAACGCTGTAACCAACGCGGAAAGCGTGAAAAACGAATCGCCGACTGAAAATCAATAATATAAGGCTTACCCTCTTTTGAGCAAATCACATTACCCAGATTACGTAAATCAAGATGTACTACACCACGACGATGCATTTTCGCTACCGTACGTTCGAAGTCTTTGAAAAAATTAGCTGGCAAATGTTCTTGCTGTTGAGCAAGCTGCCTAAGTGGTGTGCCCTCAATGAAGTCATAAGCAATAGCAATTGGCGATAATCGGCAAAAATTATCTACCACGCCATCGACATCTTGTAGTCGTGCAAGTCCCTTGTACTCTTGATTAATAAAAAGCGGCGCAATGGTTTTTCTTATCCACCAAGGACTATGCTGAAAGTCTTTGATAATAAGATCAAATTGCGTGTCTTTGTAACGATAAACAATGGCATTAGCGAACCGACCGGTATGAACAATAGACAAGCTTTCATGGCTAAATTGATGAGCTGGGAATTGGGCTCGAAGCTGCGCGAGCAAAGATGATTCGAACATAGCAACCTGTCACTTGTTAAAATTAAATGCCTAGGCAACTATATTATCAAAACGCGTCAGCGGCGACAATGTACCGCTTAGAGAAATTTATGCTTTTAAATTATGAATTGCTCTAAACAACAAGCTGGCGAGTTGGTTTTGCTCTAGTTCAGAGAAGCCAACGAGCGCTTTTCGATAGATCTCATTAACTGCGGGTAAAATTTCAGGGTAAAGCTGTTGGCCTTTCTCTGTAAGACATAAAAGAGTTGAACGCCTATCTTCAACTGACTGTTTCTTAGCGACTAACCCTTTATCTTCTAGGCGAGTGATTAAACGACTCATGGCCCCACGGTCATATACCATGTGCTCACATAGCTCAGCTAAGGTGTTTACTTTACCTCGTGCAAGTAATACCACCACAATATATTGAGCTGATGTTAGCTCTTTATCCTCAAGAGCGTTATCAAGATGCGTAACTAAGTTAGAGCGTAAATAAGACACTAAACGCCCTAAGTCTTGGACAGGGTCTAAATCTTCAGCGCGGCACTGTCCAATTGATGCAGATTCTTTCATATTTCCTCAACAAAGATTAATAGCTATTCATTGACAGTTAATACCTAAAATAATTCAATCTTAGTCATAATTGGTGTAGCGTGAGTCAGGTATTTAAACTTCGGGGGTAGTATGCTTAGTAAACAGCACATTATAAAGTATTTAGGTCTTTTTGTACTCTTGTTACTGTGCTGGTTAGAGCAGTTCCAACATTATATCATGAGTTTTATCGATAGCGCTTTAGTGCAGTCAACCGTGGTGTATGCCTCGTCTCGTACAGTTAACGCCGCTATTTCGTTATTACAATCTGCCGAAGTGGGCATTGGCATTGCGAGTATTCAGCCAGCACAACTACTTGACCCTGTTAATGATCTGGCTGAATACATGTCGGATGCTATGCGCCTTGCAATAGGTTCACTATTTTTACAGCGAATTTTATACACGATCTCATCTGGTGTGATTTTTAATAGCGTATTTACTATTTCAGTCATTGCTTACCTTTTTTGTGAATGGCGCAATATCTATCCAAATCTTCGCCACAAACTTCTAGCAAGCCTTATTTTAATTCGCTTTCTCGTTCCCGCTATCGTTCTAAGCACAGGACTTATCAGCCAAGTTTTTTTAGATGAACAAATTAACTCACAAAGCCAACTGGTCAGTGAAAAAGTTGATACTGTCAGCGCTAATGCTACACAAACTTCAGCATTATCAGCACAACTCAAAGCTAAAGTTGATAGTCAAAAGCAAGCCGTGTTCGATAAACTCGATGGCTTGAATCAACAACAGATAACAAACCACCAGCAAGCGACTGAGTTAAAACAGCAACTGGCAGAACTGGATTCCCAGATTGACACTATTCAGTCAACACGCAGCCTTTCTGAGCGTTTAACGTTTACTGAACTTGAACAAGCGAAACCGCTGCTCGCCAAAAAACAGCAAATAACAACTAAGCTACACGCTTTATCCGCTCAACAAGGGACACTTAATCAAGAAAAAGATGCGCTAAACCAGCAACTCGTGGAAATAAATGAGCAACTCAACACAAATGATGCGAGTAAAGTGAGTAAAATTATCGACACCGTTACCACAGGGATAGGAAATATGGTTGCGGCCGTTGAAGATCTTTTTATCGACTTTCTTAACCTATTATCATTACTCATTCTCAAGCTATTGCTAATGCCACTCATCTTTTTGTATTTATTCAATAAAGCGTTTAAAGCTATTTGGCATCGCCATTTCATTGATGTATTAATTGAAACGAAAAACCGCGCTATTAATTGATTGTTTTTTAAGCTATGTTGATACTCACAATTATAAAGGAGCTAACAATGAGTAACCAACATAGTAGTCACATTCCTCAAGAAGCATTTGATTGGTACGATGAATATGCCCATGGCTTGATAGACCGTCGTACCTTTATGAAAAAACTAGGCGGCCTAGTTGCACTAGGTTATTCAATGGCTGTTCTCAGTAGTGCCTTGTTGCCAAACTATGCATTAGCTGAACAAGTCTCCTTTAATGATCCTGATATCAAAGCCAGTTATAAAACCTTCAATTCATTCAAAGGTCACGGTGAAGGTAAAGGCTATTTAGTTGAGCCCGCCAATTTATCTGACAAGCATCCTATCGTATTAGTGATCCATGAGAATAGAGGTTTAAACCCTTACATTAAAGATGTTGCACGCCGCCTTGCTAAAGCGGGTTTTATTGCCTTTGCCCCAGATGCATTGCACCCACTTGGCGGTTATCCAGGTAATGACGATGAAGGGCGTGCTATGCAGCGCTCAATGGACAGAGAAAAAATCCAACACGATTTCGTGGCCGCCGCAAAGTACTTAAAAGAACATCCAAACAGTAATGGCAAACTAGGTGCGGTAGGCTTTTGCTTTGGCGGTTATATGGTTAACTACCTCGCAGCTGTTGAGAGCAAACTCATTAATGCTGGCGTCCCCTATTACGGCACCCCTGCTGTTAAAGAGCTTAGAGAAAACATAAAAGCACCATTACTTGTCCACTTAGCTGAATTCGATAAACGCGTGAATGATACTTGGCCAGAATACGAAAGTGACTTAAAAGCCCACCAAGTGCCTTATACTATGCACATGTATGAAAAGGCGAATCATGGTTTTCATAATGATTCCACATCGCGTTATGATGAAAAACAAGCTGAGCTTTCATGGCAACGTACACTTGCATTCTTTGACGAGCAATTGATTTAATCGAGGCAATTTCATACACTCTCGGAAAAATTTGTAGGCTAGTAAAGAGATGGAATCGCAAATCAGTTACCGCTTTGACTCACAGCAAACCGCTAATCGGTTTTTAAACAAGCTTAAACATTGGTCAGTGGCTAAAGTCACCGCAAGTCTTTGCCAAGGTGGTTTCGGCGTAAAAATACGCTATGCAGTCGATAATAGTAGCTTTGATTACACCCTTGCTGAGCTTGATGATTTAGCGATGCAGCATGAAGGCGAAGAAATCTAGTTATTAAGTAGAAAAACGGCTAACCAAGGTTAGCCGTTTCGTTATTAAAGCTTTACTTATAAAACTGTATTTATAAATCAAAGCTACGCGAGATAGACGCAACAATGCGCTCGTCTGCGGTATCCCAATCAAGGCTGGTATTTTCACCGGCAAGCTCAAAGTCAAAACCTGCAAAGCTTGTTTGATAAGCAATACGATAGTGGTTATATGACTTATCACTGCCATCCCATGTGTACTTATCACCATCCAGTGAATTTGAAATATCAAAGCTGGCACGGATTGCGTGGTTTGGTGCAATTTCAAAGGTATGCGCTAACATAGAAATAACATGCCCTGCGCCAGAACCAAAGTAGTCCCAGCTATACCAAAAGTTAAGCTCCGTTTGTCCTAAGCTACTGGCATAACCAAATTTAGTATAAACCTCAGGGTAATTACCATCGCTTGAATGACCTTCACCATGATATGAATAGTAAGCAATACCATAATCAACACTAAGAGCACTATTTAGTTCAACATAGTTACCGAAATACGCATCCCATTCAATATCTGTCCCCTCACCAAAATCTACATTTGAGGCCCACGTACCCACATACATACCAGAATCTACAAACGCATAGTCTAGACTACCTTGAATAGCAGGATCATTTTGCGTTTGGCTCACACCATTAAAAGTGTAATCTGATGCCAGAGTAACTGTAGTCGATAAATCAGCCATCGCTGATGTCGATAGTAGTGCCAGTGGCAACACTGTTGCGAGTAGTGTTTGTCTTGTTGTCATGTTGGTTTCCCCTTAGCTAACTGTTTCTATTTTTGTGTAATCTAATTTGTTGTCTTTTGGTGAGCCCTCGATGTTTTTCACCGTTTTTAACTTGCTGTAGCCAATAAATACTGCGCAGCCGAAAAATAACGCAATCACTAGCGCACCAACCCATTGGATCTGTAAAAAGTCGAACTTAAACAACAGAGTCAATAGTGAAAGCGCCACCACATTTAGGGCAATATAATTAAACTTACCAAAACGTCTCACTGTTAAGTTTAGGTTATCTGTGTATAAACGGATCAAAGAATCAAGTGAATTGATCACAAACACCACACCGACAAACACCATAGCGATGTTTTTCAAACCTGCTGTAGCAATACCCGCTTCATGATATTGATATAAAACGCTAAACCAAATTGCGATTGGAATAGATGGGAAAATCAACATAGCTGCCAGTACTTGGTAAGTCTTTAAGCCCCCCACAAAGCGCGAGGTAAATTGACCAATCATGATACTCCAAGCAAACCACCAAAATAGATAAAAGGCATGGTAATCATTCAGCGGTAATACAAATTCATCAATATTACCAAAATAACCACCAATCAGCGCAAGGTTATCAACAAATGCTGATGTTTGTGCATCAGAGCCAACAAAGGCACCAAACCACATAAAGGCGATTAAGGCGATAAACAACCACGTAGTAGAAATACTTAAAAAGCGCACATATTTAATGTCTGTGCTCGAATACACAGCAAAACAAATCGCTGCAAACACCATTAAGTAGAATGTCGGAATAATTGACTCACCATCACCAAGTGACGGTAAATACCAAGGTAAATTCGACAGCAGTAAAAATGCAGTAAATGCGCATGTACCAATAATAACAATGTTATTAATTAGTTTTACCCAAGCAATTTCAAAGAACTTTACTTTGGGTTCTATTACACAGAAATAAAAGCACGTAAGGAAATAAAATCCCCAGATCAAGAAGCCCCAATAACCAAACTCAATGGCTAATGGATTGGCAAACGCATACTCTGGGCTTGCTTTTATGTCTGCATAACCTGCAAACTCTGTCAGTGGAAACATAATCAAGCCAACGTCTAGGCCCGATGTAAATAAAATTGCAATGAACGTAAACGTTCTAACCGGTGTGACGCCAACACACCTTACCCTACCCCATTTAAATAAAATAACCGCAATTGCTAACAGGGTAAAAATGATGCCAGCACTAAGCCAAAAGGTCATAGTTACCCCCCCAAAATAAGTAGTAATACTTCATTGTTTCTCCAGTTTTATTCCTCGCATTAACGCATCACAAACAACTCGTGATGCGCGCCACTGCAAGCCCCACAGCCGATACTGCGGGTGGCCTTATTAGATCTCCGAACTACGCTGCGTTGATTGCCATTGTTTTTCCATAGCAACATCTGCAGTTGATGCCGATAACACAGGCTTACCTAAAATGTGGTCAGCCGCTTTTTCTGCCACCATAATAGTTGGCGCATTTAAATTACCGTTTGGAACGGTTGGGAAGATAGATGAATCCACCACCCGTAACCCCTCAATACCGTGTACTTGAGTTTGCGAGTTAACCACGGCCATCTCGTCTTCACCCATCTTGCACGAACAAGACGGATGGTAAGCACTCTCAACCGCTTGACGAACAAAGGCATCGATTTCTTCATCGCTTTGAACATCTTTACCTGGTTGAATTTCACCATCGCGATACTCATCAAACGCACTTTGTTCAATAATCTCACGAGTTAAGCGAACGCAAGCTCTAAAGCCTTCAATATCATCTTGATGCTGTAAGTAGTTAAATTGGATCTTAGGCGCAACCAGTGGATCCGCCGACTTAATTGTCACGGCACCACGGCTTTTCGGTTTGTTATGCCCAACATGCACTTGGAAACCATGGCCATCAAAGGCACTTTTACCGTCATAACGAATTGCTGCTGGTAAAAAGTGATACTGAATATCAGGCCATTCAACGCCCGGTTTTGAGCGAATAAATGCACATGATTCAAAGTGATTCGTTGCCCCTAAACCTGAGCGGTTTAATAACCAACGCGCACCAATGAGTCCTTTTGAAACAAGACCTAACTTGCCGTTTAAAGTAATGGGTTGCTTACATTTATATTGGAAATAAAATTCCAAGTGATCTTGTAAGTTTTGGCCAACACCTGGTAAGTGATGTTTAACCTCAACACCCGCTTCACTCAGAATGTCTTTATCACCAATACCTGATAATTGCAGAATATGCGGTGACCCAATTGGACCCGCACTTAAAATAACGTCTTTTGCTGCAAGTGCTTGCTGCTTAGAGCCAGATACTGAATACTCTACACCCACGGCTTTTTTGCCTTCCAGCAGAACTTTTTCAGCTAAGGCACCGGTGACTAGTGTTAAGTTTTTACGTGACTTAACTGGGTCTAAATATTCACGACTGGCAGAGCTTCTTACACCATCTTTAACAGTCATATGCATTGGCCCAAAGCCTTCTTGCTGGGCTGCATTGTAGTCATCAGTCTGCGCATAACCTGCTTGTTGGCCCGCTTTGATAAAGGCTTTATAAAGCGGGTTAGCCATTTCATTACCGTTATTAACCCCTAATGGGCCATTATCGCCACGGTAGTTGTTACCACCTAAATAGAATGATTCAGCACGTTTAAAATACGGTAAGCATGCTTGATAGTCCCAACCATTAGCACCGTGTTGCTGCCACTCATCAAAATCTTTGGCATGACCACGTACATACACCATGCCGTTAATCGATGATGAGCCACCTAATACCTTGCCTCGTGGGCAGTGCATTTGACGGTTATCTAAATATGGCTCTGGCTCGGTATGAAATTGCCATGCATATTTGTCGGTATTCATTGGGATTGATAGCGCAGTAGGCATCTTTATAAAAATGCTTTTATCGCTACCGCCCGTTTCAAGTAATAACACCTTATTGGAAGGGTCTGCTGATAGTCGGTTTGCCAACACGCAGCCTGCTGAGCCAGCACCGACTATGATGTAATCATAGTTCTGTGTACTCATTAAAATGGACTCTCTATATTGCTCATACCCACATAAATCGATTTAGTTTGGGTATAGTGATCTAAAGTTTCGATACCGTTTTCACGGCCGATACCTGATTGCTTATAACCACCTACTGGCATTTCTGCAGGTGAATTACCATAGCTATTTATCCAACAAATACCGGCTTGTAATTGGTGGATCACGCGGTGTGCACGCTGAATATCTTTCGTAAACACGCCTGCGGCCAAACCAAGATGCGTATCGTTTGCACGCTGAATAACGTCATCTTCATCATCAAACACCAACACGCTCATCACTGGGCCAAAGATCTCTTCTTTCACTATGGTCATGTCATCTTTACAGTCGACAAAAACGGTCGGCTCAACAAAGTAGCCATTTGGTGCAGATGCAGGTGACAGTGCTTTACCACCTGTTAGTAAGGTTGCGCCTTCTTGAATGCCTTTATCAATATAACCAAGTACAAGCTCTTGGTGCTTTTTAGAGATAAGCGCCCCTAAATTCACCTCAGGATCCATTGGGTCGCCAGCAATAATATTTTGCTCAGTGCGTGTTTTCAGCTCATCAATAAACTGCTGATAAACATTTTTGTGCACATAAATGCGCGTACAATTAGTGCAGATTTCGCCTTGCGTATAAAAATTACCTAGCATTGCCGCACTAACAGCTTGTGATACATCGGCATCATCAAACACCAATAATGGTGACTTACCGCCAAGCTCCATGGTCACATCTTTCAGTGAACCAGCAGCACTTGCCATTACTTTTTTGCCTGTGCCCACTTCACCAGTGAACGACACTTTTTCAATATTTGGGTTTGCTGTTAACCATTGCCCTACTTCAGCAGCACCTTGCACAACATTGAATACGCCAGCAGGTACACCCGCTTCGATGAAAATCTCTGCAAGTTTAATTGCACCAAGGGGTGTTTCTTCAGAAGGTTTGAAAATAACCGCATTACCCGCAGCCAGTGCAGGACCTGATTTCCAACACGCAATTTGTAGTGGGTAGTTCCATGCACCAATACCGGCACAAATACCTAAAGGCTCTTTACGTGTGTAGTAAAAATCATTGCCAACTATTTGCTGCTGACCCACTTGAGCAGGAGCAAGACCAGCAAAATATTCGATAACATCAGCACCTGTTTCAACATCGACACACTCAGCTTCTTGCCAAGGCTTACCCGTATCAAGTACTTCTACTTTTGCCAGTTCATCGTTACGTTCGCGTAAGATTGCCACGGCTTTTAATAAAATACGGCTACGCTCAATTGGCGTCATTGCAGACCATGCTGCAAACCCTTGTTTTGCGCTTTCGATTGCCGCGTTTTGAATAAACTCATCAGCGATTTCAACGTGATAAATCACTTCACCGGTTGCAGGATTCGTTACTGCAAAGGTATCGCCAGTTTGATTCTTTAAAAAATGGCCATTAATAAAATTTTCGTAAACAGGTGTGGTCATTTTAGGCTCCATACTGTTTTATCAGTGAACGAATGTAGTCTTTAGCTAATTGCTCACAATGTTCGAATTGATCTTGGTCTGACTTACTTAATACGGCTCTTAGCCATA
Source organism: Pseudoalteromonas sp. L21 (assembly GCF_021728035.1). Classification (NCBI taxonomy): domain Bacteria; kingdom Pseudomonadati; phylum Pseudomonadota; class Gammaproteobacteria; order Alteromonadales; family Pseudoalteromonadaceae; genus Pseudoalteromonas; species Pseudoalteromonas sp. L21. Next base: position 592,339 of record NZ_JAKKCV010000001.1, read on the forward strand.
AACCATCGATCATGGCTGCACTTAACTCAGCAGCTAAGTTGGCATCGCTATCGCTCATTAACTGTTTGAATGAGCTTAATAAGTTACTAAATAAACGTTTACTATTTACGTTTTGTAAGCGATGCAACTGGGCGTCGTGCATTGAATGCGCCCAAAAGCTCAACCAAGTTTTGGTGTTGTTGCTTTGCTGCTGAATACGCGAAAAGTTTGCTTCAACGATAAACATTAATCGTTGCTCTGGGCTGGTCTGCGGCGTTACTTGATTCATCAGAGCTTGCTTTAAACTCGTCAATAAATACCGCACAGTGGCTTCAATTAAGCCCTGCTTACCACCAAAATAATGACTGATAATGCCAGACGATAAGCCTGCCTTTTTACTAATGCTATTTATGGTGGTGCCTTGCAAACCAAGCTCTGCAACCGACTCTATTGTGGCGTCAATTAACTGCTGACGACGAACAGGTTCCATTCCAACTTTCGGCATAATTTTTTATTGATTGAACGTTCAATTAAAATAAAGGTTAAGGTAATCATCTTGGCAATTCAAGGTTGACAAATTGTAAACAACAACAAAATGACATCACTCACTTAAGCTAAGCGATTGTTATTAGGTTTATTATTCGAGATATAAAAAAGTTTTAAGTTTTTTCAAAATCAAGATTAAAAAGCATGAATTATGGCTAAATCATGTTAATAACGAGATTTTTATTCTTTTGCGCAGACAAAATGAGATAGCACTTTGTATGTTGCTAACTAAAACTGATTTTGTGAGTCGCAGCTGTGCGAGGGATATGCAAAGTACACTCAAAAAAGCACTCCATCGATGCGCTTTCGCTGTTATTTAACGAAAGCGCAACGACAAAGTACGTGGGTAGATTAAATAATTATGTTCTGGCCTCATTCATTACGGCCATGGTCTTGCTCGATTGCGATGTGTTTAACTGGTCTTTAAAGAACCACGGCGCAAATAAAGTAATAACAAACAGCGTGACTAAGCCACTAATGAGCAGCGATAAACCAACTAAGGCACCTAGGTCGATAAGGGCTTGATGCTGTGAAAATAATAACGCGATAAAACCAATACTAAACACTAAGACATTTGCAATAATTGCGCGACCACTTACTCTCATTGCATTTACCAGCGCATGGTTAATTGTAAAACCATTCTTAATTTCATGCTGAATTCTTAATATATAGTGCACTGAATAATCAACAATCCCCAGTACTAGGAATGAAATAATGGCAGTACCAATATTTAGCTCAATATTTAACAGCGTCATAAGCGCAAAGTAGATCATCACCGTTGATAATAGCGGTAGTGTTCCAGCTAAACCAAGACGTATCGATCTAAACCAAGCCATCATCACAAGTAAAACCGTTAATAATGCAATCGATGCACTGACCGTTTGACTCTTAACCAAGGCATCTAACACCGCGGTCCAAATAATGGGGGAACCCGCGTGGGTAATAGTGACACCATCTGGTTTATTTGCTTCGATCCAGGGTAAGGTATGATCTAAAAATGCTTGATAATCATTAGCCACCGTGGTCCCTAGCGTATAGAGTAATACTGTTTTAGAAAAATCTTCACTCAATACATTCGTTACATCTGAACCGCCACTATTTTCAAACATAAGAATAGACTGCCTAATAATGTCGCTTCCTGAAATGGTGATCTCATAGGGCTCTTGTGTATCTTCATCAATCTCAATAAAGCGTTCAACATCCTCTGGTAGTCGGTTATATTCAGGGTTAAAATCATTAAGCGTGTAGTTTATTCGTCTCACATAACGTGCCAGAGAATAACTATAGTTCACTGTTTCATGCTGATGGATATGCTGCTCTAAACGGTCAATGAAATGACTGATTTCAACCGTTAATGCGCCATTATCTTTGCCGGTATCTACTTCGATCCAACCTGGGCTCGTACCTGCTATATGATTATTTATAAAATCATCTGAGATACGAAAATCACTTTGTTTTGGAAAATAACCAGAACCCATATCGTCAACGCGAACCTTTGACGCTAAAAAGCCAGACCCTATAAATAAGCCAATGAAAATAACTGTAAACATTTTTCTATTTGCCATTACAGGGGTGAGTGCACTGACTAATAATCGACTTATAAAGTACTTCTTACTAACGTCACTACTACTTTGCGCGTGTTGCTGTTTAAAAATGTCTTTTTTCGGAAACAGAGCCAGTAATGCAGGGATTAATAAAAGTGAAATAATTAAGGCTACAAACATACCAAATGAAATGAATAACCCAAAGTTTCTGAGGCTCTCGATACTTGATGAAGTTGACACAATAAACGTTAAACATGTTGTGATAGTAGTTAAAACAACAGGAGAAGCCATGAGTATCATTGCACTGCGAATTGCAACTAAGCGTGATTTAACAATTTTTTTCTGATGGTAGTACTCAGCCATTACATGAATGGCATCAGATAAACAAATCGTGAGCAGAAAAACAGGTAAGATAGCAGTAATCACATCTAATGGTGCGTTTACCACAGCCATCATTCCCATGGTCCATATGGTACACATCACAACATTAATTAACGGGATAATAACCCCTAAAATAGTTTTGAAAAATACAGCTAAAATAATGGTGATCAACAGTAGAACAATGGGTAGCAAGGTCGCAAAATCATGGTCTATTACCTGCTTTTGAGCTGCAAAAAAGACTGGCACACCACTAATGTAAATATCGTCTTTTAACTCTGGGTGAGCAATTTGATAATCTGCAACCAGTTGCTTGAATGCCTCGTAGGCACGCACTTGCCCTGTTGCATCGTCCTCTAAAATACTTAACTCAACAACAATAAGCGCGACTTTGCCATCTGGAGAGATTGGGCCATATTCAATTAACTCATTATCTATGACTGCATTTTTTACAAACTCAATATCTTGATTTCGCTTATTCACCGTTTCCTGTGCGAACATAGTGCCGTATTCGTCTAAAAATACATTTTCAGTCGACGACAATCCTGCCATCTCTCTTACAGGGTCTACTCGCTCGGCAAACACACTTAAGTTGCGCAGCTGTTTAGTTGTTAACTGCCACTCAACTGCGCGATTAAGCAATTCACGCGCAATCAAGCCATCACTTGGGGTCATACCATCTGCAAGAATTTCATCAATACTTGCCACTAACTCGCTATTTTCAGGGTGATCAGCTTTAAGATCTTGAAGCATTTGAGCATCTGTCTCATCAACATAGTTCATTCGCTCTGCGGCACGAGATAAGTCAAAAATAGCGTTAATTGATGCCTGATTAAACACCGTATCTTCGTTATGCAAAGCGATCATGACAGAGTCATATGTTCCGGTAAACTCATCGCGCAAATCAAAAATAGTACTGCGTGCAGGGTGATCTTTAGGTAAAAAGTAAGGGTTGTTGTCCTCACTTAGATTAGCCGAAGCGATAAAAAAATAAACGGTAATAAGCGACAATATCGCCAGTATCGATTTTGGATATTTAAAAACAAAATCTAGGTATTTCTCTAACATTTCAGTGTCCTATTATAACTCAGAGATTTTAGTTAACTCTGCGACATCGCTGTCTTTTATGCCTCTTTTAAGCTTTGATTTTCTAAAAATTGCATCATCAACACCTTGGTTATAAAGGGTTTCATGAAATAGAAAAGTGCTCTTTTTATTCTCTACAAAGTTGCTCATCGTAGATGCGGTGATGGTCCATATGTCTTGTACTTTCTCAACCTTATCGATATCTAACTGCTTAAAAAGAATACCTTTTGCATCATAGTACTGCTGTTTAAGAATTAACTTTCTTTGTTTATCAACCCAGGTAACCAGTTTGTAATAACCAGACTTATTAATCACATCCTGAGACTTCGGCTCGCGCTCGATAACATAGGTTTCAACGCCATCTAGCATGTCAGTTTTTATAACTTTTGAGTCAAAATCTGTTACGCGTAGCTTATCGAGGTCGTAATAAGAATATTCACTACCCATAAATGCACCGCGTTTGTCAGTGGCAGAAATACGCCTTACTTTTCTAAATGCAGGCAAGTACATCCACTGCTCGTCTTCTTGAGCTGTTCCTTCTTCGAAGCTACGCATCAAAAAGCTAATATCTCTCACATCCGCAGGGGCTTTTATGGCGAGCACCATTACTTCGTCTTTTTCGATATCCTTTTGCAACATGTAAAACTGACGCTGATTAAGTACGCTATCTTCACTTAGAGTGCGAAGCGTCACTGTTGATAAATAGTCCTTGCCATCATTACGATCACGCACTTGTTGTAAAATTTTATTTGCATCTTCAGCATACGTTGCTGCACTAAATACAATACTTATTGAGGCTAAAAAGCATGTTAGTTTCATTTTCTCTCCTTAAAAATAATAAGTTGCAGCTAACCAAATACGATCACGCTGCTGCTGGGCACCTAAGTAGTTTTCTTGATCACCTTCAATAAGATCGAGATTTAGCTTTAAAACCCACTGTTGATTAGGTTTATAAGTTAACTTAAGTTGAGATAGGGCTCCGCCCCCATGATTGTCGAGGTAACTCACTGCTGCGCGAATATAGAGCTGATTAGCAAAAAAACCTCTCTCTGCGGAAGCCGTGTATATGGGTGCAGATTTTGGAATAAGATAAGAGGGTTGCCATCCATTGAGGATGCGGTCAGTAAACTGTAGCGTTGTCGTCCAGTCTTTATAACGGTAATCAAGCCCTATTAAGGCTTCTAGCTTGTTAACGTTTTTAAAAGACAAGTCACTGTCATTCACTGTGTAATTATCAAAATAAGCAAACTCACTCCGCAGCACAAATGCATCTATGGGTTTGCTTAAACTCGTACCAAGCATAGAGAACTTCTCATATGAATAAAGCGTGCGCTCGCTTGGCGACAAAGTGACGACAGGATCATCTTGATACCCGTGAAAAGCATAAAGGCTAACATCTGTAGCTAACGCGAATGTACTGTAACGCAAGCCTAATTCATATTTACCCCACTGTGTCTGCTCACTATTGGGGTAATAATTATTACCGAACTCGGCTCTAGGTGCAGGGTACTCATTACTCAGCTGTTGAAGCGTGGTGATAATGTTTAGCGTGTCACCATTTTCATACTCATAATCAAGCTTGAACATTGGCACAGCTAAACGGTAATCATCTATATCGAAAAAGATAAAGTCTTTATAATCTAATGGATTAATAACATCGACAACCCGTAAGTCATCCGCTTCACCCCATACAACTTTCTGATAACCAAACGACCAAAAACGATTACTTATTTCACCGGAAATATACGCTTCTTCGATAATTGCTCGCGATTCATATTGGTCTTGAGCGTCAATACTGAAGCGATCATTGTTGTTATACACAAAGTCATGCTCGACTCTTCCGTCAAAAGTGAAATCTATATTTTCGGTGCTAAATTCCAGCTTTGTTGCTAACTCGACTCTTTGCTCAGTCGCATAATGTTCTGAGACGTTATAGCCAAAGCTGGTGGTTAAATTAGGCTGAATATATAAGTTTGCATAACTACTGGTGCTAGCACTGCCCATTACGATTAATGCTAACCACCGCATGAACTGCCTCCATCAATAATCAGAGATTGCGCAGTGATCATGCGCGCCTGCTGCGAACATAAAAAGTAAGCACTGTCGGCAATATCACTACTTTGCACATAGGCACGCATCGGAATACGTTTTTTCGCTTTTCGCATTACCTGATCTAAGGTCGAGCCAACCATATCAGCCTGCTTTTGCAACTCACTTCTTAAAAGCGGTGTATCAACATAGCAAGGTAAAATAGCATTAACACGAATACCATGCCTTGCCCAGTCCATTGCCAAACCTTTCATCATCCCTAACTGCGCATGCTTTGAACTACAATAAGCTGTATTTCGAAGGTTGCCCATTTTTCCTAGGATTGAAGAGATAAATAAAACCGCGCTTCCCTTTGCTAGCTTATTTTCACATTGCGCAATAATTGACTGGCAACTAGTGACATTAACATCCATTACACGGGCAAAAATATCCCGTTCAGAAATTTCGTTCTCATCGGCAATACCATGGCTCAATACAATGGCTTCTAACTGACCCAGAGGCTGCAACGCATCATTTAGCTGCGAGTAATAGTCTTGGCTTGTTAAATCGGCAATGATTGCAATAAAAATAATGTCTTTATCACGGTATTTATGTCGCATTTCATGTAACTTCACTTCATCTTTATCAAGTGCGATAACATAGCGACATCCCTGCTCTATAAACTTATCCACACACGCTGCGCCAATACCGTTAGCAGCTCCTGTTACAAGTACTGAATTAATTACGTTTTCCATTTCTTACCTTAACAACATCCCGCCATTAACATTAAATACTTCCCCCGAAATAAACTCAGCCTGTTGGCTTGCCAAATAGGCAACCAACGCACTGATATCTCGGGGCTTCCCAAGTCGCTTACTTAACAGTTTCGACTTTGCTTGCTGCTCATTTCCTTTTAGTAAATCAGACACCATATCTGTTTCAATGATGCCAGGAGCAATACAGTTGACCCGTATATTTTTTCGGGCAACTTCCACCGCTAAGGCTCGTGTAAAACCCTCAATACCCGCTTTACTTGCAGCGTAATTTGTTTGCCCTGGGTTGGGTTTCGTTGCTGAAATCGATGACATGTTAATAATGCAACCTTGCTTTTGTGGCAGCATTATCTTGAGCGCCGCTTGCGCACATAAAATAGGCGCAATAAGGTTCACGTGAATGACCTGTTCAAGCTCTTCTTGGCTCATCATTGCAAGGAGGTTATCTTTCGTAATACCGGCATTATTCACAAGTAAATCCAAACCAAACTGTGCTGTGTTTAAGCTATCAAAAAAGCTGTTTATGCTTTTAGCATCAAACAAATTTAATGGTTGGCAAAAGACCTTAGCGCCCAAAGCAACAAGTTCTTCTTGTAAATTACTCGCGTGAATTTCATCCCGAAAGCCAAATGCAATGTCATACCCTTGCGCTGCTAGATGTAGGGCTATGTCACGACCAATACCACGAGTTGCTCCTGTAACACAGGCTACAGGGCGCGCTTTAAAATTAGCTAAGTGCTGAGTCATTACATTGACCCCTCATTTTTACTTCCGGCTAGGGTAAATCCGTGGCGTGAAGCCATTGCTAAAATTTCATCGACTTGCGATTTACATAAATCACCATAAGAGTAATGTTGCTGAACACCTTCTAAACCTAGAATCACAGACTCAGCCATACATGCATATATTTGCCCTTGGCTAAGATAAGCACGTGCTCTGCCATCGAGAGACTCTCCATTTGGCGTACCAACAATTCCACCGCGAATACAGGTTATATCTGGGCGTAACGCCAAATCATTCTCACTTAAGTTATGTGGAATAGAGACATCACAGATAAGGGCATTTTTAGGGAGCTTTTGCACATCTAAAATGGCTTCAGATGCATTAGTGGCACACATGATAAGTGAGCAGTCATAGGCCTCACTGATGTCATCGGCAATGACCACAAGGCCTTCTTTACTTTGACTAAATAATTCAAATAACGCAGCGGGTAAATCTACAGGTGCCGCTGCTTCATCAGCCAACCATTGTTGGCATTTTGGGTGTTCAGCAACCACTTTAACGATTCCTGTAAGCGGAGCATGTGATGTCACCATCTGCCAAATATCGCTGTAAATTTTATATGCCGCTTTTAGTAGGCGCTTTTTCGACCCCATTCGAGCGCTTCCTATCAACACTAACTGCTGGCAGTGTTCAGTCATAATTGTGGCGTAAACTGAGCCAATATTTCCTGCTGAGCCTATCACCGCAACTTTATCAATCTGCATATCATGGTTTTCAATATGCTCCAGTACGGCGAGTTTCGTCATCCCCACCGTCAGTGCATTACCCGACGTTAAGGCAATATCTGTTGCACGGATAGACTTACAATTATTGGTCACAACAGACGTAAACATCCCAAAACCTGCCACACTACAGCCATCTTGTTGTGCTGTTTGCGCACGCTCACTCACTGCACGTCGAATAGCATCAAGCTCATTATTTTCTAACATGACACTAATTTGTTCTGACGTGACTGATAAGGGATACAAGATGAAATCCACCGTTTTACCCGTTACCGAAGTCATTCTCATAGGTGGGAACGGCACGACTCGCCAGTCAAAACCTAAACGCTCAATAAGCAGCTTTGCCTCTACATCGGGCACCCCTTCCATTGCAGGGTCAACTTGCCAAATCCAATCGGCAGAGATTAGGTGGTTTACAAAAGCCACTTTAACGTCAGCGGGTGTGTGGTTTTGAGCTAAATTGGCATAAAAAGCTCGGTAATCAGCAAGCTCTGTACGCGAAGAACGCACCTCTGCTGCGGTCGTTAGATGCTTTAAGAAGTGATAGCTATCTTGGTTTTTTAATACCTTACATACATCATGCAGGCCAGCAATAAGCTGACTCAGTTCTTGTTCTGTTATATGAATTGTTGGTTCTAGTCGTAAAACATTTGGCGCACTAGAAGATGGCGCTACACGGATATTATAATTATTAAATAAATACCCAGTAATCATGTAGCCCATGAACCCCTGATACACGATTGATTTTAACCAAATTGAATCAAGCGGCATTTCGGCATTAAACTCAATACCGATGAGTAAACCTCTACCACGTATGTCTTTAATAATATCAGGATAAATATTTTGTAGTTCACCAAGGCGCGCTTTAATTGCCTCACCTTGCTGCTTAATGGCTGCCAATAAATTTAAGTTTGGATCATAAAGCTCATCTAAAAATGCAAGCGCGATGTTGGCACTGTGGTCATCTTCGCCAAATGTTGAACTTTGAATGATATCAAAACCCGCTTGATATTTGCTTTTGCATATCGCAACAAGACCTATTTTAGCAACCCCGCCCGCAAGCGCTTTTGAAAGCACAATATAATCCGCTTTTAAATCAATCTGGCTACCTGCGGTTAATGCCCCACAGCGACCTGAACCTGACTGAATTTCATCACTTATAATAGGGCAGCCAAGTGTTTGGCTAAGTTTTTTTAAACACAGACTATGTTCGGCTGTTAAGCAATGAATCCCCCCTTCACCTTGCACGGGTTCAACAAGCAGTGCGGTAGCCAGTCGTAATGGCTCAATGCTAACTTTTACTGTATGACCTTTGATTTTAGGCAGTAATAAAGTAGCATTATGCTTGTCATTAAGCATAGCTTCTGCACAATCAAGTTCGTTTAATGGTAAAAACTCAGCTTGTACGCCAAGGTGTGCAAATGGTGCCCGATACATCTCCCCATGAGTCAGTTGTATCGACGTCATCAATTTACCGTGAAATGCATTTTTAAGAACAATAAAATAAGGCTGAATATTTAACTGTTGCTCATTAAATTCACCCACAGCAGTAACAAAATCACTTAGTGTTGCGTCTTCGCTCAAATTTAACAGCTCTCGCTGCGCCACACTGAGTTCTAACTTACCTTCTGTTGGCAACCGTTTTATTTGTGACAGAGCAAATTGCATTTCTTCTATTAATTGCTGCGTTTCACTACGGCGTGCCATTTCAGCATGCTTAATGGCAACCTCTATCGATTCAGCCCCAGTACTTGTAAAAGAGAAATAAAAATCTTCCTGTTGATTATTTTCTTCTTTTAAAAGTGCATTTAATCGTTCTGCGAGTTTGCTCGCAGCATCGCGAACAGAAAACTGGTTGTGGAATGCAACTTGGTGCTGAAAGTTTTTCATCGCAGCATCTATCATACGAGGATGATTATGGCCAATTAACGCAGCACCATAACCACCAAGAAAATCAATAATAGCTTGCTCATTTCCTTGCTCATCTAAATAGAATAAGGTGCCTTTTTCTGCACGATGAAAAACTCTATCCAACCCCATCGCATAAATGCCATGGTTTAGTGATGGCTTACAATATTGACTATAACGATTCATTTTCAATCCTAACAAATGAGTAAAAACCAGCTTGGTCGCAATTCACACACACACCTGTAGAGTGATTTTGTTTGCGAAGTGTTGATAAATTGCAGGCTACTGAGGTAACAACCCCTGGGCATATATCCGAGCCGCTGTAACTATTAAGGTGATGGTTTGCGACATTACAAGAGGCTAATGCATCAGCTAAAATACGATTTTTACCTTTAGCCGACTCAATGTAATAACTTAGAAAATGGCTTGGTTTAACGTATTCAGCTATGAGCGTATTTAACTGCGCAGTATTTAGATGATAGCCACTTGCTAAAATGCTGAGTCTTGCTACGGCTTTGTGACCTGTTTTTGAAAGCCACTCTTCGCTTGCCAGAATTAACGTCGTAGCGCCATTTGTGACCTTTTCTGCCATTTCAGACTCAGAGTCTTGCAGCCACTTTGCCAATGGGTCATTGCTATTTCCTGCAATTGCAACAATAGCGAGCTGACATTCACCAGCGTCAATGGCGACTATCGCTTCTTGTAATGCACCAAATGCACCAAGCTGATCTCGAATAAACGCACATGCATCTCCATTTAATTGCCAGTTCAACCCCGAAATACCCAGCAAGTTATTGTTCAGGGCATTGGTAATTAAAAATGGATTAACTCGCTCACTAGACCATAATGCTTTAAAGGTCTGGGCGGCTGAATCCGCGCTCTCAGGTAATGCCGCACTAAACTCTGAATAAAATGGGCTACCGTAACCCGTTTGAGACGTGTATATGCCAACCTCTGTAGCACGCTCAGCCAAACTGATATGTGCCAAAGCCTCTGAAGTGGCTGTTAATGAATTAATTGCAGCAGGTGCCATATAACGCTTAAGCTTACGAGGTACAGCAATGTGTTCTGGTTGGTTATCAAACAGTAAAGAAAATTCACTGTCAGCAAAACTACTCGCTACCCCAACCAGTGCAACAGAACTTAGATGACTATTCATAGTACCTCGCAATAGCTAACGATGCGTTAATTCCACCAAACCCAAATGAATTTGATAGCGCATGATTAATGCTGGCCTCTCTTCCTTTTCCCATCACATAATCTAAATCGAGTCCCTCATCGGGTTGTGTTAGGTTAATGGTGGCTGGCATGAACTGATCACGAATGGCAAGAACTGTTGCAATTGCTTCTGGCGCACCAGCGGCCGCAATCCAGTGACCTATCATTGATTTTGTAGACGATACACCTAACGACGTTGCATGCTTACCGAAAACCGATTTAATTGCTTTTGTTTCAATAACATCATTTAAAGGAGTGGATGTACCATGAGCATTTATATACTGAACATTTTGAGCACCAATACCGGCACTTTGTAACGCCCCTTCCATAGCACTTATCGCCCCTAATCCTTCAGGGTGAGGAGCTGTGACTTTGTAAGCATCTAAAGAGCTGCCGTAACCGGTAATTTCAGCATAAATATGGGCACCACGGGCCTTTGCATGCTGCTCACTCTCAAGTACCAACATAGCACCGCCTTCACCCGCTACTAACCCTGCACGGTCTTGATCGAACGGCCGACAAAGTTGATTCGCAAAACGCTGTGTTTCTGCTGTGGCACCTAATAGATGTAATGCAGATAGAGTACGAATGCTCAATACAGAATCAGCACCTCCGCATAACATGACCGATGCTTCACCTCGTTTGATTGCTCGATATGCAAGACCGATAGCTTGAGTTGCCCCTGCACAGGCGCCACTTACATTGCAAATAAATCCTGACGTATTCAACTGTTCAGCCAACGTGGTTGCCAATACATCATTGCTGCATCTAATTCCTGAAAAACGCTTTATTGCCTGCTCTCGCTCAGTCAATGCATAATTCATAATATTTGCCTTTGGCTGCTCAGCGAGGGCCAGTAATGATGCGTCATCAAGCTCAGGTACCCCACTGCACACAGCAATCCCTGCTTGACCCAACTCAGTTTTAAGACGTGCATCGTTAATTGCTTCTTTAGCAGCAATAAGTGCATAAATTGCACGTCTTTCGATGTGTTTTGGTAACTTAAAATCAACCAGCTCCTCAGCCACCAGCGCTTGTGTATCTTGCTTAATTGTTGCACCGTGCTGAACAGGAAAGCCTTCTGCTCCAGGAGGATGCCAAGCATCAACGGCATTTTTACCTGCCTTTACAGCAGACCAAAATGAATCAGCGCCAACACCAAATGGGCTAAGTACTCCCAGCCCAGTGACCACTACTCGATTAGTCATTGTTAGCCTCTATCAAAAACATTCCAAATTCACCATGATCACCAAACGCAATCACAATAACGAAGCCCTGTTCGGCGTCTTGCAAATAGCTCAATGCACTATTGCACGCTATTGCTGTAGCCGCAGCCATGGTGTTGCCAACGTAACTATCCAATACAACCGCCCTGCTTTTAAGCTCACCACCTAATGCATGTAGCGTAATATCTTGTTGCTCAAGGTTTGCTCCAACGAGGATAACTTTTACAACGTGCTGATTTTCTATTAAAGGTGAACCCGTTATGCGATTAACCTGTGCAGTGAGTGCATGTGCATTATTTTGTAGGCGAGCTCGATATGCTTGACGCATAACACCTATCGCAGCTTGCTCATTTAAACGAGGTTCATCGCTGGCGATAAAAAAACTCGCCGCTTCACTTAGCCAGTAATTGTCTTGATTAGCCCAGATTGACTCATAGGCAAGTAAGGACCAGGGCGTTATTTTTTGACTCCCGCCACCACATAAAGCATGTTTCAAACGCCCTTCAGCAATCGCAAAGTAGCCCTCACATAGGGCATTTAAGCCCGCGCTCAGTAATGGCGAAAAACTCATATTTTCACCAGTAATACCAGCCAATTGTGCAATATGGCTGGTAGCACTAGAGTTGAGTAACGCTAAACAAACAAGCGGCCGCCTCTCTTCTAACATCGCGGTAGCTAAGCACTCAGCAGTCGGTTCTTGAACGAGCTCAGGATTATCCTCTTCATCGCAGTCAACGGTTCCTAAACCGATAAATAATCCCGCTTTATTCTGTGGCTCATTAAAATAAGTTCGCCACGTTCTTACCCCACTTGCAATAAGCCAACGAGCTTGACGCTCACTGGTTTTACGTACCATGCGCTCAGCGCCAACATCCTTGAGATTTTCGTCTGCTAGCGTAGAAATAAAAATGGAGTGATTAATTAAGTCAGCACTTTCAAAAGGCGTACTCATTAACCTGCCTTTATGAGTGAGTAGTGATTCTAATGATGTACTGTGCGCCAGCAGTGTCTCACCTTGAAATAAGTACACAGGTTTTAACATGCGCTATCCCTCGCTAAAACGATGCTTGTATTTACTCCTCCAAAACCAAACGAGTTACTAAGCAAATAATTGATTGCTTTAGGTGTCGCACTTTTCACAACACTCACCTTTGCATCATCATCACCAAGGGATTCAAAGTTTAAGGTCGGCAGCATGACTTGGTTTTTTATACTCAATGCAGATAAAACCACTTCAATTGCACCACTCCCTGCCAATGAATGCCCTAACGCTGACTTTGTTGAAGTAACAGGCGTATGGCTGCCAAAGACCTGTTCAATAGCACGACTTTCAGCACTGTCATTACTCTTGGTTGAGGTACCGTGTGCGCTAATGTGGTCAATGTCCTCAGCACTGACGCAACTTTTTTCAAGGGCTGCTTGCATGCATTCTGCATAAAACTTACCGCTAGGTTCAGTTGAGGTCATTTTGTAAGATTCGGTACATCGATGAGCCCCGCAAACATATGCATAAATAGACGCGCCTCTTTGCTTTGCCGACGCTTCACTCTCGAGTACAACAAAGGCTGCTCCGTCAGCAAGCACGACACCTGCACGATTGCTATCAAAAGGTCTTGATACTTCACTCGCACAATTAAATAATTGCGCTTGATTGAGCGCGCCTATGTTTTTGAAGAGCAACTGCATGACAGGTTGTGTTCCAAAATCGGCTGCGCCACATAATGCGATATCTAAAGCACCACGTGAGACTTGCCTAAAACCAGAGATCAAACTTGATGCACCGGCTGCACAAGCATCGGCACAAGATGTCACCGGCCCACCAATTTCGAAGTATTCAACCATATCCGCGACAACCGTTTGCGGATTGTAATAATCCACACTCTCTGGCGATTGATAGGGTAATTTTTCGCTTGCCGCTTTTTGTTGAGCAAGCTGATGTACAAGATCAACTGTTGGCAGTATTTTGTTAGTACCAAAATAAAGACCAGCTTGACGAAGTTGGTCTGGGTTTAAATCAGCATCTTTTACTGATTTAGTTAACGCATCAAATCCAGCAAATCCAGAGGGTGCTACCCTAGTTTGATCAAGTGATGGGTACCGACTTTGCAGCTGAATAACTTCTTCATCGCTAATACGACTACTGGCGACGCCCTCGATCCCCATTCCTTTTAAAATATGGTCATCTGCAATGAGAGACTGACCAGACTCTAAAGTTGCAAACAACGTATGAGGGTCTTGGTGATTTTTAACAGTTACGCCAATCCCTGTAATAACAACCTTGTGCATGAGTTTTCCCTAACAAATTATGCTGGTACGTTTATCAGCTCAATATCTCTAGATACACAGAATTGTTCGACATACTCTTGCAGTAACACATCACCATTTTGGCTGGCATGTTCACACACATCTTTAGCTAAATAGAACCAGTGCATAACGGTTGTCAAACTAAGTAAATCACTGACAGCCATGCCCACATCAATTTCACTTTGTGAATAATGACTTGGACTATTTATCAATAAATCAACGCCTGCAGAAGTAAGCTTGCCACCTTGTATAAAGGCCTTTTCATCTGCACAAAGCTCACTGGCAATAATTAATGTTGTTTTAGTTGGCATTTTAATTTTCAGCTTTTTTCCTAAAGAAAAAGAAATATCAACTAAATCTAAAGAATCCGCTCCCAAATCATCTACGATAGAGCTGTCTAAAGTGACTTCATCTTTATCAAGCTCTAATACCTCTGCAATAACATCCACAGCAACATCTTTTGTAATTTCCACTGTAATTTTCCCTATGTAAGAAACAAAAATAAAAGCACGCACACACTAGGTCAACTGACCAATATTGTCAATAGGATGATAATTGAAACATTTTAAAGTTAACAAAAATTTAATATTTAAGGTTTTTAGAGAGAATAATTTATTGCTTCCTTAAACTCTCTACGAGATAGGTTATGAACATAAATAGTTGCGGTATGACAAAAAAATAATATTCTTTGCTAGAATGGTCGGAATATAAAATTCAACAACTGTGTGGTGAAAATGGAATCAAATAAAGAGATTATCATTCAAACAGCAACTAAAATGCTCAGTGAAAATGGCAATCAAGGGCTCACTCTCAGAAAAGTTGCTGAGAAAAGTGGTGTTACTCTCAGCAATGTGCAATATCATTTTGGAGACAGAGACGGATTAATTGTTCAAGTAATTGATTCTTATTTAGAAGTTTGCCTTGATCATATCCGTAGTTCGATGAGTGATATTGAACTAAAAAATAACCCTCAAGCCATTAAGAACTACATCAGTAACCTACTTGCCCTTGACGATATCCAAGATTGGTGTGAAGTTTTTCGAGAAATTTGGGCTATTTCATGCCGTTCAGAAAAAGTACTCTCCAGTTTAGAAAACTACTATAAAAAATGTGGTACGGAGCTTGAGTTACTGCTGATCTCGTTAGGCTTTAGCGAACAAAAAAGTAAGGTTGTCGTGTCATTACTTATTCCATTTATTGAAGGTTTTTCCATTACATCAAATGCACTACCGCTACCAAAAACAGAGGTTATTAACTTAATCATTAATTTGCTCGTTGATGAGATAAAATAATAGTTAAGCCATTTGCAACTTATTTTTACCCAGCTCACCAACCTTTGACTAAAAGTGTGCAAAGGTTGGTACAGCTAACTTTCAGCGTTGTTATTTTTCTAGCTTCAGTTCTAAAACAGCTTCACGCTTATCTAAATAACCACTGTATCTTGTTGCAATTAACGCCGCTAAACTGATGATAGCGCCTATCCATGCAGTGTCTTGCAATGAGCAGTTTTCAACGACAACGCCACCTAACACTGAGCCTAGCGCAATACCGATATTAAACGCTGCAATGTTTAAGCCTGAAGCCACATCCACGGCATTGGGTGTGAATTTTTCAGCAAGTTTAACCACATAAACTTGCAGCCCTGGCACATTACCAAATGCAAATGCCCCCCATACAAGTACGGTCAGTACCGCAGCGACTTTAGATTGCATGGTAAAGGTCAACACCAACAGCACCATGCTCAAAGCACTAAAGATAATAGTAAGCGCATTAATGGGGCCTTTTTTATCGGCTAGCTTACCGCCGTAGATGTTACCAACAGCAACCGACACCCCGTAAACCAGCATGATTAAGCTAATAGTGGCTGATGCAAAACCCGTTTGCTGCTCTAAAATGGGCGCTAAATAAGTGAAGGCTGTAAATGTGCCGCCATAACCAAGTATGGTCATCAAATACACCAGTAAAAGCCTAGGTTGCACCATTACCTTTAATTGCTCACCCAACGTGGCGGGTTTACTTTGCTTTAAGTTGCTTGGAATTAAAAATGCGCTGCCAATAAGTGCGATTAAACCCAATAAAGACACCACTAAAAAGGTCGCTCGCCAGCCAAAATGTTGACCAATCCAAGTCCCTAATGGCACACCGGTTACTAATGCAACCGTCAACCCCGTAAACATAATCGCGATAGCACTGGCTTCTTTATCTTTACTGACAAGCCCTGTTGCGATGGTTGAACCAATTGAGAAAAACACCCCATGAGCAAGGCCTGTTAGAATCCTTGCGGTGATCAAACTACCATAACTAGGTGCTTGCCAAGCCAGTAAGTTACCGATAACAAACAGGCTCATTAAGCTCAGTAATACATGCTTTCTATTCCAGCGTCCGGTAAGCGCAGTTAATACTGGCGCCCCCACCGCAACCCCTAATGCATACAAGCTAACAAGTAGCCCTGCACTCGGTAACGAAACCATCAAATCATCAGCGATAGTTGGCACTAAGCCGACAATCACGAACTCAGTGGTGCCTATGGCAAACGCACTGAGAGTTAATGCAAGTAATGCAATTGGCATCACATATCCTCTATTAATTTTTGAAAGTGCGGCTATTGTGACTAAAATTAAATTTGCAAAAAATAGCGATAGTGACAAAATACTTTTGTCAAAAATGAAAAGGTATAGCCATGAGCGTGATCTCCAACAGCCAAGATTTAGAAGCATTTATTAGCGTGGTTGATACCGGCGGATTCTCAAGTGCAGCCAATGCCTTAGATGAGCAAGTAGCAAAAATATCACGGGCGGTAACTCGGCTCGAAAAATCTTTAAACGTTACCTTATTCAATCGCACAACAAGGCGCATTGAGCTGACCGAAGAAGGTCAGTTATTTTTAGGCTATGCTAGAGAAGCACTCAGTCAGCTTGCACAAGGTGAAGAAGCCCTAAAACTTCTACACTGTGCCCCATCAGGAAAATTAAGAGTCGATGCCGCAAGCCCCTTTGTGTTTCACCAATTAGCGCCACATTTAAAGGCCTTTAACCACGCTTACCCTGATATAAAACTTGAGATCACCAGCCACGACAACATTATCGACTTGCTTGAACATAAAACCGATATTGCTATTCGGATTGGCGAACTCGCTGACTCAAACTTACATGCGCGTACTTTGGGCATCAGCAAACTACAGCTAGTCGCAAGCCCTGATTATTTACAAGCTGCCCCACCATTAAATGAGCTAACCGACTTAGCCTCACAACAACTTATTGGTTTTACCGATGCGCCGCATTTAAATCACTGGCCGCTAACCACGCCTTTAGATCTTAAATTTTCAATCAGTGCATCTAGTGGTGAAACGGTACGCCAGCTTTGTATTCAAGGTCATGGCATTACCTTGTTGTCGGAATTTATGATTAACGAAGATTTAAAAGCAGGCCGTTTAGTGAAAGTGCTTGAAGGCGAAGTGCTAAGTCCTAATCGCCGTGAAAAAGTGCATGCGGTGTATTATCAAAACAGCGGAGTGTCATCACGAGTATTAGCATTTTTAGACTTTATAGCACCAAGGTTAACGCTGTAGTTTTTTGCACTTTTAACAAAAGTATTTTGTGATTACTGGCATTAATTTCATAAATAATATTCGTTATGCTGAACGCATAGTCGCTTTCAAGGAGCCGTAATGAACAAATTATTCGATACCGTACAACTTGCCGGTCACACATTAAAAAACCGCATTGTCATGCCACCGATGACCCGCTCTCGCTCATCACAACCAGGTGATATCGCCCATCAGTTAATGGCCGACTACTATGCACAACGTGCCAGTGCCGGCTTAATTATTAGCGAAGGCACACAAATATCAGCCCTAGGTAAGGGCTATGCTTGGACACCGGGTATTTATACTCCCGAGCAAATCGCTGGCTGGAAGAAAGTAACCGACAAAGTTCATCAAGCAGGCGGCATCATGTTCGCTCAGCTTTGGCATGTTGGCAGAGTGTCTCACCCTAGTAACACAGGTGGCAAGCAACCAATTGCGCCCTCAGCTATTGCAGCCAAGGGCGTTAAAGTATTTATTGATGAAGATGATAAACCCGATTTTGTTGCCACTGCCCTGCCCCGCGCAATGAGCCTTGATGACATCAAACGCGTTATAAACGAATACCGTCAAGCTGCCCGTAATGCAGTTGATGCAGGGTTTGATGGTATTGAAATTCATGCTGCTAATGGTTACTTAATTAATCAATTTATTGATTCAGAGTCAAACCAACGCACTGATGAATACGGCGGCAGTTTAGAGAACCGCTTACGTTTTTTACAACAAGTGACAAAAGCGGTGTGTGATGAAATTGGCGCTAACCGTGTAGGCGTTCGCCTAGCTCCGCTCACTACACTCAATGGTACGGTTGATGATAACCCGTTTGAAACCTATATTGGTGCAGCGAAGGTACTTAATGCTCTAAACGTTGCTTACCTGCATATTGCCGAAGCTGACTGGGACGATGCGCCATTAATGGAGCAAAATTTTAAACAAGCGCTACGTGAAAACTTTTCTGGGTTAATGATTTATGCAGGCAAGTACACTGGCCATAAAGCAGAACAAGCATTAAATGAAGGCTGGGCTGATTTAATTGGCTTTGGTCGTCCGTTTGTTGCAAACCCAGATCTGCCTGAGCGTATTGAAAAAGGGATTGCACTTGCACAGCACGATCCTGATACCTTGTTTGGTGGCGGTGCAAAAGGCTATACCGACTATCCTTTAGCAACGCACTAAAACAAAAAGCTCGCCAACTTATTTTGGCGAGCTCCTTATTGTTACCTCAGTAACAAGTAAATCAACTGGATCACCATCGAGATCATCACTAACGGCCATATATACTTAGCATATTTGGTTGCACCATCTAGTCCCATTTTTGAATGATACTTTTCAAGTAGTGGTATAAGAATAGCCAGTGCGATAAACAGGCATAATAAAATAACAAATACATTCATTGTGGCTTCCTTACACAATAGATCAGTTCAGGCTCTAGTCTATAGACAAAAAAAAGCGCAGTAAAATACTGCGCCAGTCGGTTGGAAGTAAACGACTTAGCCAACAATCGCTAACAAAATACCTGCAGCTACGGCACTTCCTAATACACCCGCTACATTCGGACCCATTGCATGCATTAACAAGAAGTTATGTGGATTGCTTTCAAGACCTACCTTATTTACCACCCGCGCAGCCATTGGCACTGCGGATACACCCGCAGCCCCCACCAGAGGGTTAATCGGCGATTTAGAAAACTTATTCAGACCTTTTGCCATAAACACGCCTGATGCTGTACCAATAGCAAAGGCCAAAGCACCTAATACCAAGATACCAATAGTTTCTACAGTTA
Source organism: Pseudoalteromonas sp. L21 (assembly GCF_021728035.1). Taxonomy (NCBI): domain Bacteria; kingdom Pseudomonadati; phylum Pseudomonadota; class Gammaproteobacteria; order Alteromonadales; family Pseudoalteromonadaceae; genus Pseudoalteromonas; species Pseudoalteromonas sp. L21. Next base: position 612,200 of record NZ_JAKKCV010000001.1, read on the forward strand.
AGAACTTATCTGCAGCAAGTTTAGAACCAACAGCAAGACCTAAGAAAATCGTAGTGATATTAATGATCTCGTTTTGTGCACTATTACTTAAACGATCAACTACACCTGATTCACGCATTAAATTACCTAAACAAAACATACCAACAAGTGGCGTCGCTGCAGGTAAAAATAAAATCGTCAGACTGAGTACCATCAATGGAAAAATGATTTTTTCTTTTTTTGATACTGCACGTAGCTGCGGCATTTGAATTTCACGCTCTTCTTTTGTTGTTAACGCGCGCATAATTGGCGGTTGGATAATAGGCACCAATGCCATATATGAATACGCGGCAACAGCGATTGCTCCCAGTAAATCAGGCGCAAGTTTCGAGGCTAAGAAAATAGCGGTTGGTCCATCAGCACCACCAATAATGGCAATCGCCGATGCATCTTGCAGTGAAAATTCAAAGCCTGGAATAAAGTTTAGTAAAATGGCGCCAAATAACGTCGCAAAAATACCAAATTGTGCCGCTGCTCCCAGTAACAACATACGTGGATTTGCAATAAGCGCGCTAAAATCCGTTAGTGCACCCACCCCCATAAAAATCAGCAATGGGAACACGCCAGAATCAATACCTATGTGATACACATAGTACAATAAGCCACCGGGGTCTGATAAACCAGCCACTGGAATGTTTGTTAAAATAGCGCCGAAGCCAATAGGCAGTAAAAGCAATGGCTCAAAACTACGAGCAATCGCTAAATACAGTAGCAAGCAGCCAACTGCAATCATGATCAGTGCAGGGAAAGTAAAGTTTGCAATCCCCGTTGCATGCCAGAGGTTTAATAATCCATCCATCCCTAGCCTCCTAAGCAAGTGCAATCATGGCGTCGCCGGTAGCAACTGAGTCACCTTCCGCAACTAAAATATCAGCCACAGTGCCGTCATGAGCGGCACGTACTTCGGTTTCCATTTTCATTGCTTCCATAATGATAACGACATCACCTTGATTTACAGTTTGCCCAGGTTTTACTTTGATTTTAAAAATATTACCTGCCAGTGGCGCATTGAGTGTTTCGCCAGCTGACGCTGATGCAGATTGTGGTATTAACTCACTGTCTTTAAGTGCAACTTCTTTAAGCTCGCCACCTTTTGCAACAACAACATCGTAAACTTTACCATCTACTTTCACACTGTATTGCTCAGCTTGAACCTCACCATTTGAAGAAGGTGTTGTTGATTGTTCAGATTTAGCTTTTTCACCAGTCGGCACAGGTTCGAAGGCATCAGGATTATGACGATTTTTAAGAAATTTCAAGCCTATTTGTGGGAATAAAGCATAGGTAAGCACGTCATCAATCACGTCATCAGCCAACTCTAAACCCTGCTCTTTAGCTTCTTTTAATAATTCAGCTTCAAGTTTTTCGAGTTCGGGTTCAAGTTTATCAGCAGGGCGACACGTAATTGCTTCGCTTCCGTCTAAAACACGCTCTTGAAGTTCTTTATTCATCGGCGCTGGGGTTGCACCATACTCACCTTTAAGTACACCTGCGGTTTCTTTAGTAATCGTTTTATAACGCTCACCCGTTAATACATTTAGAACGGCTTGCGTACCAACTATTTGTGAGGTTGGTGTTACCAGTGGAATATACCCTAAATCTTCACGTACACGCGGGATCTCTAAAAGCACTTGATCGAGTTTATCCGCAGCACCTTGTTCTTTCAGCTGGTTTTCCATGTTAGTTAACATGCCGCCTGGTACTTGTGCTAATAAGATACGGCCATCAACCCCTTTTAGGCTGCCTTCGAAAGCGGCATACTTTTTACGCACATCACGAAAATAAGCGGCAATTTCTTCTAACTGATTAAGGTTAAGACCAGTATCTCGCTCGGTTCCTTCAACAATCGATACTATTGTTTCTGTTGCACTGTGGCCATAGGTCATACTCATTGATGAGATAGCCGTATCCAACATATCAATGCCTGCATCAATCGCTTTTTGGTAAGTTGCTGTACTTAAACCCGTTGTAGCATGACATTGCATCGCGATAGGAATAGACACCGTCTCTTTTAGACCTTTGATCAGCTGTTCACAATCGTAAGGTTTTAATAATCCCGCCATATCTTTAATACAAATAGAATGACAACCCAGCTCTTCAAGCTGTTTAGCAAGCTTAAGCCACATATCGAGAGTATGCACAGGGCTCACCGTATATGAGATCGTTCCTTGCGCATGTGCGCCCACTCTAACCGCAGCCTTTATGGCTGTTTCAAGATTACGTACATCATTCATTGCATCAAAAATACGAAATACATCAACACCATTTTTATGTGCACGCTCGACAAACTTTTCTACTACATCATCAGCGTAGTGGCGATAACCTAATAAATTTTGTCCACGCAGCAGCATTTGTTGCTTGGTGTTTGGCATCGCCGCTTTAAGTTCACGAATACGCTGCCAAGGATCTTCGCCCAAATAGCGAATACAAGAATCAAACGTTGCGCCCCCCCATGACTCTATAGACCAATAACCCGCGTTATCGAGTTTCTCAGCCATAGGTAACATGTCATCTAAGCGCATGCGTGTTGCTAACAATGATTGATGTGCATCACGTAAAACTAGTTCGGTTAATTTTAATTTAGCCATTTTCAGCTGCCCCATTATTTTTGTTTATTTCTGAATTGAGCGATTGCAGCGCTAATAGCTGCGATGTGTGCTTGCGGCACCCCCTGCTGTGAGTGTATTTTTGCAGCTCGCACGGGCTCATTGCTGTTAGGTTCATCAAAACGATTCATCAGCCTAGACATTAAGGTCACGGCTGAAATCAAAATAGTTAAAAATATAAATACACCGATCATGCCCGTAATCATCAAGCTGGCCGCGGTTGAGAGTAACCCACCTATATCCATACTGCCCCCTCGCACTGTTATAAATAAAAAATCAATATAGTTAAATAAATATTCAACATAATAACAAACACATTCAATTTGTATAGCACCTTGTAAATTGGTAAAACCAATTTAATTTAAAATAACATGTAAAACACAAAATTAACAACCATAAAGGGAGCACATTAACAGCCGAATATAGATGATAAAAATACTCGATATAGTCATAAGTTATAAAGGTGATATGGTCGATTTTAAATAAAACCACGCTAACACAGGCTCTTGGGTGTATAAAAACACCGACAAGATAAATTGGTCTTACCAAAGAAAGATTTATAAGGGGTGTTATTTTACTCATTTAAGTTGAAAAATAATCACTATGAATAAGTTACAGGCTAATTCGTAAAAGTTACCAAAAGAAAAAATTCTACAACATCAAAAAAAACAGTAAGCCGTTGAAATTACTTAACATTTAATAGTGGCATAGAACTAGCTTTAATCATACCAACCGAAACGAAAAATTATTAGCCAAGGAGATCACTATGTTACGCTGGACAATCACTTTTTTAGTAATCGCGTTAATCGCTGCAGTGTTAGGTTTTGGCGGTATTGCAGGAGCCGCAGCAGGAATTGCTAAAATTATCTTTTTTATATTTCTTGTTCTACTTGTTATTTCGCTGGTATCAGGTGCGCTTAGAGGCAACACCCCCAGATAACAACCGAACAACGTTTATAGATTAATTTACACTATTATAAGGAATTTAATTATGAAAAGTTCAACTTTAAAAGCCGCTACTATCGCCCTATTTTCAGGTCTTTTCATCATGGGTTGTGAGGATAACACAGCTGAAGATGCAGGCGAGCGCATTGATGAAGCAATTACTGATACACAGAATGCTGTAGAAGATGCTTGTGAAGAAGTTAAAGAAGGCGTAAACGCAAAAGAAACTAACTGCTAATCCTTCTATACACATTACCAACCAGAAAAGCGGCCTAAGAGCCGCTTTTTTTTATGATTTTTATTCTACTCTCTCACCAAAAACAATAAAATTTCAATATTTATACATTTTCTTATCAAAAACTACACATTTACCTAGGTTGTGTACTAATCTAAACATGCTAAGAATGGATATCGAGTAGTAATCCATTGTTTTCTAGCCAACTATAATTAAATATTGGGAGATAACAATGTTAAAAAACAAACTATCAAATGCTGTAAAGCTGGCGATTAGTACAGGGGTTGTTTCTACAGCTCTTATATACGCACCAATGAGTGCAGCAGAAGAGACAAGCGACGCAAAAAAAGATCTCGAAGTAATTTCAATTACGGGTAGTCGTATTAGACAACCGGGCGCTGTTTCTGCAAGTCCAATTGTCTCAATCGGAGAAAAAGAATTAGGTTACCAACAAGAGCCTGAAGTAGAACAAATACTAAGAACTTTACCTTCAACAATACCTGGTGATGGAAGTAACGTAAATAATGGCTCTGGCGGTGCAGCCACCATTAACTTAAGAGGTTTAGGATCGCAACGTTCACTTGTTCTAATGAATGGACGTCGGATGATCCCATACAACTACAATGGCTCAGTTGACAGTTCGACAATTCCAACAGCACTGATTGAACGAATTGATATTATCACTGGTGGTGCGTCAGCTGTATATGGTTCTGATGCGATTGCAGGTGCAGTGAATGTTGTATTAAAAGAAGACTTTCAAGGTGTTGATTTAGATCTTAAACACTCTCAAACCGGTGACAATGATGGTGACAAAAACAGTATAGCCTTAACAATAGGTTCTAACCTAGAAGATGATAAAGGTAACGTTGTACTCTCCCTTGGCTGGAGTCAACGTGACCAAATACTACTTGGTGACCGTCCTTTAGGTTTACTTGGTATTGAAACGGCTACCGGTGCTAACTATGAACAATTCTTAAACGGTGAACCACCGGTTCCAGCTCCAGCAGATTGTAGTGGCCCTAACTCGGTTGAAAGTGGTGGCTCAACAACTGCATTTCCTACACGATTTGCAATCGTTGGCGCAGGTACAACAGGCTCAGGTCAGTTTAGAAATGATGGTACATTGCAACCAGATACATGTAGTGTATTTAACTTCAATCCATATAACTTTTATCAAACACCTTCAGAGCGTTATTCAGCAACCGCAATCGCTAAATATAACTTAACTGATGATCATAAAGTATACTCAAGCTTTAACTACACCAATACCAGTGTTGATACACAAGTAGCACCATCAGGTACATTTGGCTCAAGCTTTAATTTACCTTTAGCAAACCCGTTAATTGGCGATCAAGCGAGGCAATTTATGATCGATGGAGCTTCCGCAGCATTGGCTGCTGGTAGCTTAAATGATAGTAACTGGCAAGATGTTAACGGTAACGGCATTGTAGATAGTGAAGACTATCTAAAAGTGCAATTACGTCGTAGAACATTAGAATTAGGTGCTCGTACAGAACGATTTGACAGTACTCAGTTCCAAATTGTGACTGGTGTAACAGGTTTCTTCCTAGATGACTGGGAATATGATGTTAGCTATCAGTATGGTGAATCTAACCGAACAACTGTACGTGGTGGTTATACAAACCTAACCAATATTCAAAACGCATTAGACACAACGGATGGTGTAACCTGTAAAAATGGTGATTCCAGCTGTGTGCCAATTAATCTATTTGGTGGCTTTGGTACCATCACTGAAGAAATGGCAGGCTATGCACAAGCAATTGCCCTTCAACAACAAAAGTACAGCCAAGAAATTTTCACCGCAACCGTTAATGGTGCAATCGAGTTTATCGAAATCCCAGGTGCTGGTGCGCCACTTTCGATGAGTTTTGGTTATGAAAATCGTCGCGAAAAAGGCTTATTTGAGCCTGATGAATGTTTAAAACTTGCCCCTGCTAGTTGTCAAGGTGGTGCAGGTGGTAACCAACTGCCTATCACGGGTGGCTTTAAAGTTGATGAGTTCTTCTTAGAAGGTTACTTACCTGTGTTAGACGGCCTACCGGGTGCTGAAACTCTTGATGTAGAGTTTGGTTTCCGCTGGGCTGACTACGATACAGTAGGTAGCAACGAAACATGGAAACTTGGCTTCAACTGGCGTCCAGTTAGCGATGTACTTATCCGTGTTATGCAACAACAAGCAACGCGTGCACCTAACGTTGGTGAAATCGCTTCACCTGTTGTAACAGGCTTAGACAACGCGCTACAAGATCCATGTTCAGTTGCTAACGCCGCTAACATTGATGCCTCGCTAAGACAGCTTTGTATCTCAACAGGTATGACTGACGCCCAAGTTGGTAACGTACAAGATGTAATCTCTGGCCAAGTACAAGTCATTAGTGGTAGTGATCCTGCTAACCCACCAGGTGCTGAAGAAGCAGAAACATTCACTGCGGGTATTGTTTGGACACCTGAATTCAGTGCTGTTGAAAACTTCACAATTACACTGGATTACTATGATATTGATATCGATGACATCATTGGTGAGTTCTCAGCTCAAGAAATTCTTGATGCCTGTTACGTACTAGGTGATGCTAACGAGTGTGCGAAGATCAACCGTATCGGTGGCGACTTAACTATCGCGGGTGCGGGTATTGAGCAATTTACCACCAACTTAAAAAATCAACGTGCCGAAGGTATCGAACTTGGTTTCAACTTTGGTATTTTGCTTGATGACATGGGAGAGTTGCAATTCTCAGGTAATATTAATAAATACCTAACGCAAGAGTCGCAAAGCTCTGATACTGCACGCATTATTGACTGTAAAGGTTTTTACAGCACAAGTTGCGACCCTGTCTCTGAATTACGCTGGGTACAACGTACTAGCTGGATTTGGGAAGATCTAACCGTGTCACTACAATGGCGTCACATTGATGGTGTAGATATCGAGCCAATCGAAGCGCCAAATGTTTTTGAAGAATTCAGAAGCATCGAAAGCTATGATTATTTTGACTTATTCGCCAGCTACCATGTTACTGACTACATGAATGTTACATTCGGTATTGATAACATGTTTGAAAAAGAGCCACCTGTGGTTGGTAATGAAGCAGGTGATACTAGTTCAAACTCTGGTAACACATTTCCAAGTAACTATGACGTACTTGGTCGTCAATTTAAAATGGGTATTAAACTCAAATTTTAACTTTCTAAGAGCGGCCTAACGGCCGCTCATTTTATTTACATGTCGCTGTTAACGCTTTATCCGTTGCAACACTGGTTATTTGCCATTCCCCATCTTCTAGTTTCACACTTGCGATATCACTAACTACATAATCACCAGGCACGTTTAATCGCGTTAAATTTTCTGTGAGCTGTTGATAACAAAATGGCCCTGTATCTCCATGCATAATGAGCACAGGTTTTTTTGCAAATTTAGCAAATTGGGAAAAAGCATCGCGGTAGACTTTAAATGCATCACAGTTTGAGCGCAGTGTCGCAGTGCATGCTGATTTATTCGTTGCATTGTAAATATCAGCTTGAAAGCCAATGACATACGCTTTAACGCTTTGGTTATTTAAGCCCCGCTGCAACCACTCTAAGTTTAGCCTGTCGCGTTTATCTGCTGCATCCAAAGCATCATTTTTATCACTTTTCAGTATCTGCGCGCGCCCATTATGCGTGCCCGCGATATGCAGAGTCATAAACTCAATATTATTAAATTGCCAACGCGCATTCTCGTTCATATCGAGCTGATGAGTAAAACCTTGTAATAAGTTTGCTTTTTTATAGTAATCATCGTCATACATTAACCCTTTTACATATTCTAATCGCTCAAGCTCGTCAAACTGAGGGTTTAGGCTGTCACGATCGCAATCAGTCCATTCATTATCTCCCAAAGTATAGATAAAAGGCTTATCGGTAATAGCTGTTAAAAGCTGCTTATTTGCCTGCAGTAACTTGTTTGTACAAGGTAAAGACCCTGATTTCATATCACCTAAATGCATCAAAAAGCTATGAGGCGTGGATGCGACTGCACGTGCGAGCTTGCCGTTTGGCTGAGCGAGATTAATTTCATCTATTGGTGTGTATGGCATATCACCCATAACCAAAAAGGTATTACTAGCCATTGCGAGAGCGAATGAGGCTGAACTAATAAACATGCTATTTACACCTAAAAATACAATCATAGTAAGTTCTCATAATGACAACAAAATGAAAACCAACTGCGGCAGATTTTTTCTATCGGTGCTAAACTGCTGCCAGTAAATTAAGTAGGCCCCCGAATGACATTAAGTACAACTTACACACTAGATAAACCGTATTACTACGAATGCTTTGATGAGTCACTGCCCTACTCATCACAAGCCAAGCCTAAATACCCGCTACTGGCATTATTAATAACTCTGGGCTTATTAGCTTTTTATCAATTAGATAATCATTATTTAGGCAGCTTTATGATTATGCTTGCTGTCGTTGAGTGCCTTTCGTTTTATTACAAACGTCCGTGGTGGGTAGCAAGACAAATGATGAGCCGTGCATCAGGTAGCGAGGTGACCATTTTGTTTGACGATGAAGGGATTAAGGCTGAAAACCCTTATAAGAGTTACCAATTAAGCTGGCAGCAGGTAAGCGAGATTATTGAGACTGAACGAGGTTATATATTAAAAGCACAGCGCGGTATGCAATACATCTCTAAACAAGCACTTAGCGATGAAATAGTTGTTGAGTTAAATAAAAGAGCCACTCAATGAGTGGCTCTTAAGAATTTTTCGCTGATTAAACATTGCCCGGATTTGGGTTAGATTTCTCTGCTTGGATTCGCATATAGATTTCTTCACGATGTACTGATACATCTTTCGGTGCGTTTACACCAATGCGAACTTGATTTCCTTTAACACCAAGAACAGTAACAGTTACTTCGTCACCGATCATCAGGGTCTCACCTACTCTTCGAGTTAGTATTAGCATTCTCTTGCTCCCATGTTCCAAAAAATTAAAAGATTCCGCGTCAAAAACATTTTAATGAAAACTTGACTTAAAAGTAAGTAAAAACTCTAAATCTTATTCATTTTCAGTTAAAAAAACCTTATGAAGTGCACGCACAGCCAGCTCTAAATATTTTTCGTCAATTAAAACTGAAATCTTTATTTCTGATGTCGACACAAGCACTACTTTGATGTTTTCCTCTGCAAGGGCATTAAAAAATAAACTTGCTACACCTGAGTGCGATTTCATTCCTACACCTACAGCTGACACCTTGGCAACATTGCTTACTCCTTTAACAGACTCCGCTTTTATATTACTTTGGTTTAAAGTTAGAATTTCAAGTGCTTGCTCAAAATCATTTGTGTGCACAGTAAAAGCATAGTCTATTTTTTCAAAGTTATGATTAACTTGATTAATCATATCTATTTCGATACCGAATTCTGCAAAAAGTTGCAAAATTTTTGCAAGGTTTTCTACCCCTTGCTGCACACCATTGACATAAATTAAGCTTTCATCTCGATTAAAAGCAATACCCGACACAATATTGGTTTGCACATCCGGCTCCTCAAAACTGATCAAGGTCCCTTGATCCGGGTTAAAACTCGATAATACTCTAAGCGGTATATTGTATTTACCGGCTGCTTCAACACTACGTATGTGTAAAACTTTTGCGCCCAAGCTTGCCATTTCGAGCATTTCTTCAAAGGTAACATGGCTCATACGTCGCGCATTTGGTTCAATGCGCGGGTCGGTGGTGTATACCCCATCAACATCAGTGTAAATTTGGCATTCGTCGGCATTGATAGCACCCGCAATCTCAACCGCAGAGGTATCAGTACCGCCACGACCAAGGGTTGTGATATTACCTTCAATATCACGACCCTGAAAGCCCGCAATAATAGCAATCCGATTATGCTCAAGTTCATGCTTAAGACGAGTCGCCGCAATTTCTTCAATGCGCGCTTTGCCAAACATATTGTCGGTACGAATATTGACCTGATCGGCAAGTAAGCTTACCGCAGAATGGCCCCGTTTAATAATCGCCATTGCGAGTAAAGAGACTGACACTTGCTCACCAGTGGTTAGCAATACATCAAGCTCACGAGCACTTGGTCGAGAATCTATTTGTTTAGCGAGTTCAATAAGACGGTTAGTTTCTCCCGACATAGCCGAGAGCACCACCACAACTTGATGGCCCTGTTGCTTGGTTTTTACAACAAGGTCGGCGACGGCCTCAATTCGCTCTATTGAGCCAACTGAGGTGCCACCGAATTTTTGGACGATAAGTGCCACTAGTAGTTAAGAACGCTCAGATAACCAACCAGTTACACTTTCTAAGGCAGTAGCAAGGTTCTCTGGCTGAGTACCACCAGCTTGTGCCATATCAGGACGACCACCGCCCTTACCGCCTACTTGTGCAGCCATGTGATTTACCAGCTCACCAGCTTTCACTTTACCTGTTAGGTCTTTAGTAACACCGGCAATCAGGCTTACTTTGTCGCCATTGGCTACGCCAAGGGCGATAACACCTGAACCAATCTTCGTTTTCAGGTCATCAACCATGCCACGTAGTGCTTTAGACTCAGTACCTGCAACATCAGCAACCAGTAGCTTAATCCCGTTCACTTCAACAACAGAATCAAGTAACGATGCACCTGCTGCACTTGCAAGCTTGTCGTTAAGCTGTGCAATTTGCTTCTCAAGGCCTTTTGATTTCTCAAGTAATGCGGTTACTTTTTCAAGTACTGTGCTGCTATCACCTTTTACTAGTGCTGCAACATCATTTAACTGTTGCTCTTGCTCACTTACATAAGCAACTGCTTCAGCACCCGTTACCGCTTCAATACGGCGGATACCGGCAGCAATACCGCTTTCTGATACGATTTTAAATAAACCAATATCACCTGCACGCTTAACGTGAGTACCACCACATAGCTCAATTGAATAATCACCAATGGTTACTACGCGAACTTCGTCGTCGTATTTTTCACCGAATAATGCCATTGCACCTTTTGCTTTAGCATCTTCGATAGCCATTAGCTCAGTTTCAAGTGCAAAGTTACGACGGATTTCATCGTTCACTGCACGCTCGATTTGACGTAATTCGTCTTTTGTTACTGCTTCAAAGTGAGAGAAGTCAAAACGTAAACGCTCAGGGTCAACAAGTGAACCTTTTTGATTTACGTGCTCACCTAAAATTTGACGTAACGTTTCATGCAGAATATGCGTTGCAGTGTGGTTTTTCTTGATGCTATCGCGACGTGCTGCATCAATTGTTGCCTCTGCTTTATCGTTTGTACCAATACGGCCTTGAACACGACCATGGTGTGCAAATGCATTACCAAGCTTCGTAGTGTTAGTAACGACAAACTCACCACCCGCTACTTTTAACACACCGGTGTCACCAACCTGACCACCTGATTCAGCATAAAATGGTGTGCGGTCTAAGATTGCGATACCTTCTTGACCATCTTCAAGTACAGAAACCGATTGACCTTCACAGAAAAGTTCGACCACAGTACCTGTGTAATGCTCCGCATCGTAACCTTTAAAGTCTGTGTGTTTTTCAGACTTAAGTTGTTGGTTGTAATCAGCACCAAACTTACCTGCTTGCTGTGCTTGCTTGCGCTGAACAGCCATACATTCTTGGAAGCCGTGCTCATCAATCGTCATGAAACGCTCACGGGCCACGTCTGCCGTTAAGTCAGCTGGGAAACCGTAAGTGTCGTAAAGTTTGAATACTAAGTCACCTGGGATCACATCACCTTCGATGTCAGCTAGGCTTTCTTCTAAAATAGCCAGACCACGCTCAAGTGTTTTACCAAACTGCTCTTCTTCAATACGCAGTACTTTTTCAATAATTTCTTGTTGCTTAGCAAGTTCAGGGTACGCTTGACCCATTTGCTCAATGAGCGCAGCAACTAGCTTGTAGAAGAATGCACCTTTAGCGCCTAACTTGTTACCATGACGAACAGCACGACGAATAATACGACGTAGTACATAACCACGGCCTTCGTTTGATGGCATAACACCGTCAGATACTAAGAACGCACACGAACGAATATGGTCAGCCACAACGCGTAACGATTTATCACCTAAATCTTGTGCGTTGGTTACTTTAGCCGCCGCTGCAATAAGCGCTTGGAATAAATCGATTTCGTAGTTTGAGTGAACGCCTTGTAAAATTGCAGAGATACGCTCAAGACCCATACCTGTGTCAACAGACTGCTTAGGAAGCGGCTCCATTGTACCGTCGGCATGGCGGTTATACTGCATGAATACTAGGTTCCAGATCTCGATGAAACGGTCACCGTCTTCTTCAGGTGAACCAGGAGGACCACCCCAAATTTCTTCACCGTGATCGTAAAAGATTTCAGAACATGGACCACACGGACCCGTATCACCCATTGACCAGAAGTTATCGCTGGTTGCAATGCGAATAATGCGATCTTCACTTAGGCCTACTTCTTTATGCCAGATGTTAAACGCTTCTTCATCATCATGATAAATGGTAACAAGTAGCTTTTCTTGCGGTAGTTTCACTACTTCAGTTAAAAACTGCCACGCAAACTTGATTGCGTCTTGCTTAAAGTAATCGCCAAAGCTGAAGTTACCTAACATTTCGAAAAATGTATGGTGACGCGCTGTGTAACCTACGTTTTCAAGGTCGTTATGTTTACCACCTGCACGCACACAACGTTGTGAGCTGGTTGCACGCGAATAAGGGCGGCTTTCCGCACCTAAAAATACATCTTTAAATTGCACCATACCGGCGTTATTGAATAATAACGTGGCATCGTTACCCGGGATCAGCGAGCTTGAAGGAACAATTTGGTGTTGTTTAGAGGCAAAAAAGTCTAAGAACTGTTGCCTGATCTGTGCGGTAGTCATATGCTGCATGTGAAAATCTCACCCGTTTATTGCTGTGCTTGCATTGCAAAATCAATTTGTTCGTAATTAAAGCCTCGATACATCAAGTAGCGTACACGTTTCGCTCTTTCTTTCTGGTCGAGTTCTTTACCTGAATTTGAAAACTTCTTTAAATATGCGTCCTGTGCGAGTTCAAACCAATCGATTTCGAACTCCTCGAGCGTTTTGTCTAATAATGCTCGGTCTATCCCTTTTGCCATTGCTTCGCTCTGAATGCGTTTAGCACCATGATACTTTGCTAAATGGCGGCGTACAAACCCTTCGCAGTAGCGCTGTTCGTTAATAAAGTTGTGTGACTCACACCAATCTAACAAACGCTCTGTAAACTCGGGCATCGCCTCTTTTTGCTGTAACTTTCGTGTTAGATCGCGACGCGAATAATCTTGTCGAGACAGTAACCAAAGTACGTAATTCTTTAACTTTTGTTCTTTATCATCCATTACGCGTCAAAGCGCCCTGATTGTGACTGCGTCTGTGGTGCTTTTGGTTGGTCATCACCCTTTGGTACAACCGGCATAAAAATAGCCTGAAAAGACACGAAGAAGCTAATGTAACAAATTGGCATTAAAACCAATAGAGGAATAAACGATAAAGGAATACAGATCACTATTAAAACGGCGCAAATGAGGCCATAAACACTCAGTGGCGCCATATTATGGTAAAACACCATGAATGAGGTTTTTAGAACCTGCAACATATTGCTTTGCTTTTGAAAATAAACCAATGGAATAGCATAAGCAAACGCAGTCATATACACACAGATTGCCAGTAGAAATACCGCCACTTGCCCCATGGAAATAGTGGCCAGTAAATCAGCAATATGTGTTTGATTTTGTGGGTCAAACGTTTGGCTTGAAATAACCGCATAAGCATCGGCAAAAATAAAATTCGATAACAGGGCTAATAAAATACCCGCCGCCATCTGGTACACAGCAACACGCACTAAACCAATACGATTACCTTTATTACTAAAGGGTTTAAAAATATCAACTTGGCTAACCGTACCGCCTTGTTGTTTTGTCAACACTGCTTGATAAAAACCAGCCATTAAAAATGGCGCAACAAATGCACCGACGACTTGTAATAGCGGTAGCACTAACGATAAAAAGCCAACAACACCTATTAACAGGTGCATTAAAATAAACGTAACCGGTTGCAGCTTGAAGATTTCCCACCCTGCTTTAAACCATTTTACGCCTGCATCGGCTTTAAAAACACGAACTTCGATCGACATAGTTTCTCATTCAATAACGGCAAAACGCACCGAGTATAACTGGGTGCGCCACGGGTTTATAGTCACCTGTTGTGAAATTTATTCAGGCTTTTTAATTTTCTTAATATCAAGCATGTGCGAGCCATGTTTGATTTTCGTTTCAAGGTAAGCGCGGTTACCCACTACACCGGCTTTAATGTGTGCATGGGTACCAACCACTGAATCAACCTCAATGCCAGCATCACGCAGTGCTTTAAGCTTATTCGGGTTATTTGTCATTAACTTAACATGCTTTTGATTAAGAGCTTCGAGCATTAATACTGCATCTGAAAAGTCACGTAAATCATCAGCAAACCCCAAGTGGTTATTCGCTTCGTAAGTATTCATACCTTGCGACTGCAATACGTAAGCATCAATCTTGTTGTATAAGCCAATGCCACGCCCTTCTTGGCGTAAATACAGTAAAATACCACCTTGCTCGTGCATCATTTCAATGCACTCATTTAACTGCTCACCACAATCACAACGTGACGAATGAAATACATCGCCAGTTAAACACTCTGAATGCATACGAATTAAAGGTACGTCTTGCTCAGTGTCGGCTTGATTAAACACTAAAGCAACATGCTCTTGGCCATCATTTAAGCCACTAAAAGATACGATTTCTGCAGGAATATCACTGTTTTTGCCAACATTTAGCTGGACTCTTGCTCTTACTTGCGCCACGACAAATCCAAATTAAAAAATAAATGCGATACTGCAAATGTGATTACAACAGCTTGAAGGTTGTAAGAATGCAACATACGACGAGTGATAACTAATATTGAGGCAGTTACCAGCAATTCAAGTATTATACACTCAAAGCACTTAAAGATACGAGCTTTGCACTGTGTATTGCGGCTAAAATTGAAATACTGGCATGCAACTTTTAGTTGGAAAGTTTCTAAACAAGTGACAACACTCACGCCGTTTGCTACCATCGCCGAGGATAAGATTAATTCTCATTTACTCAACTTCCAACAATCTTATTCACGTACCTACACAGGAAAATAATAATAAGGATTATTATGAAAAAAATGTCTCTCGCATTATGTGCCACCCTGCTATTGAGCCAACCCAGTTTGGCGAGCCAAGATATAAACTCAGAATTTAATAACACTTATCGTGCTTACCTAGCCGCTATAGAGAAACATGAAGACGCCACCGAGCTTGCCAAAAAAGCCTATGCGCTTGGTCAAAAGGTATATGGTGAAGATGCTGAGAATACAGCGAATTTAGCAATCAACTATGCCAATACTCTACCTGAAAACAAGCAACAAGAGCGCTTTGAGCTATTCAAATATGCTTACGATACTCTAGCAAAAAATCATGGTAAGCTGAGCAACGAGGTTTACGACTCATTATTTGGTTTAGCTCATTCAACCAAATCGCCAAGACTTGCTTTTGACTACCTTGAAGACGCGATTGAAATCGCCACGATAAAAAAAGATCACAAACTAGTTGCTGATAGCAAACTCAAAGCAGCGCGTATCCTAGCTTACAAACCAAGTGGTGGTCGTTACTTCACAGCAAAAGCTTACCTAGAGGAAGCCGACGAATATTATAGAAATAATATCCCTGAAAACTCTGTTGAGCGTATTGAAGCTGACTTTTTAGTTGCCGCGTTTGCAGAACATAAAAAGAACTACGAGCAAGCGATAGAGCGTTTGACCCATGTCGTCACTGTTTTTGATGAAGCACTGAGTTTTGATCATAAAGCAGAGCTGGATGCTCACTCTAAACTTGTATATCTTTACGAAAAAGTGGGCAAACGAGAGGAAGCCACTAAGCATTGTGTTGCCATTGCCAAAATGGTGCCATGGAAAGACAGCCAAGAACAAGAACCCCTGTACCGTGTTAACCCTAAATACCCATTGATAAAAGCGCAACGAGGTCAAAGCGGCAGTGTTGTCATGGAATTTGAAGTAACCCCATCAGGCTTTGTTGATAAAATAACGGTTATTGAATCTAAAGGCGGGGGCGCTTTTGAGACAGAAGCCAAAAGGGCTGTAGAACAATGGCGTTATGCCCCTAAATTTGAAAACGGTCAAGCCGTTGCAGCGATTTCTAAGGTGCAATTAGACTTTAAAATCAACAAATAAATAAAAAGGGTCGCAGTGCGACCCTATCACAACGTATTAAGCAGGTTATCTGCTGCGTCTTCAATTAAATCGAGTACCTTTTCAAAACCTTGATCGCCACCGTAATAGGGATCTGGGATCTCGCTCTCCCCTGCATCACCATGACTTAAAAACAACGACAGCTTATATTGCAGGTGCTCAGGGCACTGAGCTTGTAAATCAGCAAGGTTTTGCTTGTCGGCCGCAAGAATTAAATCAAACTCATAAAAATCAGCTTGAGTAACTGGTCGCGAATAGATGCCTTTAAAACTATAGCCGCGCTTTTCGGCTGCTGCTTTTGAGCGCGGATCTGGTGGATTACCTTGGTGATAACCAATGGTGCCCGCAGAGTCAACTTTGACATTGACCCCCAGCGCCTTGGCACGGCTACGAAGAACCGCTTCAGCTGTGGGTGAGCGGCAAATATTGCCTAAACAAACAATCAACACCTTTTTCATTATTCGTCCTTAAAATTGCTTTAAGATTGTCTCATCATAACGTTCTGCATCAAGCGAGAGATTGTATTTATCTGCCACACTATCAAGCTCAGCCTGCTTAATTGCCAACTCATCCATGGTAATAGTGTTGTCATCAAGCTGCCATAACAAACGCGAACCGGCATAGCTGTAATGAATGGCTAATAAAGCATCTGCATTGCCCTCGCGCCCTGCTGCTTTTAACTTTGGCATTTTACGGGTGATTTTATTAAGGGCTTTTTTAAGCTCCCACACGTAGACAATTTCAGTCATGTAATCATGATTACGGTACTTATTAAGCACAAAGCCCACCAGCACACTACACACAACAACACCTAGTAAGTTCCAATGAAAATGGCTACCGCTTGGGTCAGGGAATAGCGCAATTAATGTTTGTGAAATGGCTAAACTGCCAACGGCTAAACCAATTACGCAGGCAATAATCACGTGATTTAAATGTTTACGGTAACGGGCTTTATCTATTTGAATAAGTTTCATAACAACCTAAAAAGTCACACTAAAATTAGTGAAAAAATAAAAAATGAAAAAAATTTTCACCCCTTTTTTATTTGCCAGCCGTTTTAGCTATGAAAGCAATTATCCAAAGAGGAACGGCTATGCATACTTTACCACTAAACTCAGCAAGCTTGAATAACAGCAATACGGCTTTAAAGACAAGCGCAGCAATTATTGGCGGCGGTGTAATGACCTTTGCAGCATTTGCCTTCATGCAGTACTTAATTTCTGCTGAGCAAAGAGCCGATGTAAAGCTAGGTCCAGATATCACAGTTGAAATTTATGAAGTACCTGAAGACTCCAAAGTACAAGTAAAACAAACACTGCCGCCACCGCCAGTTGCTAAAATGCCGCCAAAAGCGCCACCACGCCCTACGGCTGAAACCCCAGATACAATAGTCATTTCCGATGCAACACCAACAATGACTTTTGATGGCATTGGCGACACACTTAGTAAAACCATTAATCAACCAACGGGAGATGCAACGCCTATCGTGCGTATAAACCCGAAATATCCGCCGGTCGCAGCCCGCGATGGTATTGAAGGCTGGGTGCAAATTAGCTTTAGCATTTCACCAACGGGCGAAGTAATTGACCCTGTTATTATTGATGCTGAGCCTAAGCGGGTATTTGACCGTGAAGCAATTCGCGCTATTAAACGTTGGAAATATCGCCCTAAAGTTGTTGAAGGTGTGGCACAATTACAAACAAACCAAAGCGTTCAACTTGACTTTAAAATAGATGGATAACTGCCTATGCTAATGAGCATCAAGATATGGTTATTTGACAAGCCAAACACAGATTGTTTGGCGCAGTATGCCAAAACGGGCGACAACCGCTATCTTAACCAACTCGTTGCTCAATACGGGAACGATCTTTATCACTACCTAGTCACACAAAGTGATAAAGATCTTGCCTTCGATATATGCCAGCAAACCTGGTTAAAAGTCATTGATAAACGCGACTTTTACACTGCTCAAAACAACCCAAAAGCGTGGCTTTTTCGGTTAGCACGCAATTTGTTAATTGATGAATTTCGTAAGCAGCAAAAGTTCGTTGAGTTAGAAGACAACCAACTATTTACTGAATCTCAGGATACAAGTTATCACTACGACTACGAAGCCTTTGATAAAGCACTCATGGCACTTAGCTTTGTACAACGAGAAGCGCTGACCTTACAACAAGAAGGCTTTAGTCTCGAAGATATTGTTGCTATCACGCAAAGTAACCCAGAGACCATTAAAACTCGGCTGCGATATGCCCGTCAAAACCTGAAACAACAACTAGGAGGCCATCATGAAGCGTAACGACGAGCAACTCGATGCTGATTTAAAAGCACATTTTCAAAAACGTAAGGCAGAGCATAGCTTAAGCAGCGACGAGCTTTCACGCATGCAAAAGCCACTGTCAGCAACGCCAAGATCACAGCGCTTTTTAGGCCTACAAATGACCGGTGTTTTTGCTGCTTTAGTAATTCTTGGTTTTGTCATGCTGCAATACAACAACCGCGAGTTAACCGATGTTTATGCCGTGGATTTATCTGATTACCAATGGCTTGAGGTACACGAACTCGACGCCAAAGGCAGCTATGTGAGTAATCTTAAACAGCAAAAACAAAACCTAGATGCTAACTACCAACAAGCATTAGCCAATCACCAAACCCGTACCCGCTTCACCGGCCGTTTAGTAAGCGTTGATAACGACTGGTATATCGCAGATTGTGAGCAAAATGTCATAGTACAAATTAAACAATCACTACTAGAAGAGCTACAAAAACACGGCACCCTAGATACCCATATTCACCAAGGTGACCTACTCGCCCTAGACCAAAACAAACAAGGCCAAATCATCGCACTTAAACAGCTAACCCAAGAGGCGAAAAAATGTGAAGCTTGAAAACAGCTATCCGGTTTAAAACAAAGTTAGCGAGTTACAAGGGGAAAGAGTAAAGGAGTGCCGTAGGCGTGAAATTTATTTCGCGCGATGGTTCAACGAGCCATCAGCTTTCAGCCGTCAGCTCTCAGATTTAAAACAAGTTAGCGGGCTACGAGAGTAAAGTCGCAAGTTTTTAAGTAGCAGCGGGTTTACCCCGCGTAGTTAGTTTTCAGATGTCAGATCATTCTTCTGACATCTGATACCTAATATCAATCTCACTCCCCTACCTTCGGTAGAATGCTTTTACTAATCACTTCAAATTTACCTAGGTCTATCAGCATTGAGTAAACTTCATCGTTGTTAATAAATACAACGAATAAATTGCCTTCAGCATTGAGGTTAGACTCTACAATGCGGTTGTAACCTGAAATAACTTCGCTGTAGTTTGAGCCATCAACCTTGCTTAGCGCGAAGGTGCGCTTATCTTTGCCATCGAGCAGTTTGTCGTTGTTGGTATCGTTTTTGATAACTTCATACGAAACTGCCTTAGGAGCATAGACTTTTTGCTCCTTGTAAGGACGAGTATCAAACTCTTTGTAATGGCTTAAAGCACCAAACTCTATGATCAACTGATCCGTTGTGTTAAATAGCCACTTAGCGTGATTGGTTTTGTCATTAAGAAACAAGATGTTCTTTGAGCGCGTAGGTCTGTATTTATAACCACCGCTAAAATTATTGTAAACTGTTACGTCAGCTTTCACCTCAATATCCAGTTTTTCTGATTCCAACGGGATAAAGTAAAAATCACTCCCCTCGACCTTACGGGGGTAACCCAGTTTCCACTTTTCTTGCTGCTTTTCATCTTCAGCTAAGTTTAGTGTTTGTTGCTGTACATAGTTATCGGACTTTAGTAAGTAAGCAACAAAGTTATACCCTATTGCTGCTGCTCCAATGATTAAGCCTAAAAGTAAAATTATGCCGTTAACATTCCACACCCATTTAAAAAACTTTTCTGACTTCATACGACTTGTTAAATCCTTTTAAGAATAAGAACTTGCTAAGCTAGCAGATTTAAAACAAGTTAGCGAGTTACAAGGGGAAAGAGTAAAGGAGTACCGTAGGCGTGAAATTTATTTCGCGCGATGGTTCAACGAGCCATCAGCTTTCAGACTGACGGCTAAGCCTCCGCTCTTTACCTCGCTTTTCCTACCAATAATCGCACATTGCTCTAATGTTAATAACACTTTAATGCTGAACCAGCTAGGCTAGTAACATCGTGTTTAAATATTATGGAGTTACCATGAAAAGGTCTTTGTTTAACAGTTTAATCATCGCCTTGATTAGCTTGCCGAGTTTGCAAGCCTGTGCCCAGCCGGAGCAAAAGATTCCTCTGGATGCCAGCGCGAATAACTACAAACTAGAATTAGTAAGCGAAGGAATTCAAATTCCTTGGGGTATGGCTTGGCTTAACGAGCGTGACTTACTCGTTACCGACAGACGTGGCGAGCTTAGGTTAATTCGTGATGGCAAACTCGTTGAGCAAGTCGTTAAAGGCACACCTAAAGTACATGACGAAGGCCAAGGCGGCTTATTAGATATAGAGCTTGATCCGAACTTTGCCGACAATGGTTGGATTTACTTTTCGTACTCAGGCTATGAAGGCGATGGTGAGGGTTACAATACCTCGATTATGCGCGCCCGCTTTAAAGATATGACACTTGTTGACCAGCAACTGTTGTTTGATGGCGAGCCAAATATTAAAACAACGAAACACTATGGTTCGCGTATTGAGTTCGACAAAGACGGTTACTTGTACTTCTCTATTGGCGACCGTGGTAAAAGAGACGTTCACCCACAAAGCCTAGACTATGATGCGGGTAAAATTCACCGTATCAATAGCGATGGCTCTATCCCTAAATCAAACCCGTTTTATAACCATAAAACGACTCACAAAAGTATCTATTCGTATGGACACCGTAACCCTCAAGGTATGGCAATGCATCCTAAAACGGGGGTTATATGGAGCCATGAACATGGCCCTCGTGGCGGCGATGAAATTAACATAGTTAAAGCGGGTGCAAACTATGGTTGGCCTGAGATCACCTATGGGATCAACTACATTGGCACAACAATTACCGACGAAACCAGCCGCGCAGGAATGGAGCAACCTGATTGGTATTGGGTGCCTTCAATTGCCCCTTCTGGCATGGAATTTATCACCAGTGACAAATACCCACAGTGGCAAGGTCACATTGCCGTGGGTTCGATGAAGTTTGGCCACCTTGTTTTGGTGAAACTTGATGGTGACAAAGTAACTGGTCACAGTAAGGTATTTGAAGGGGTTGGTCGCGTACGCAGCCTTGCCACCCATCCTAATGGTGATTTATATCTTGGTGTTGATGGTGTGGGTGTTTATAAGGTTGTACCTAAGATATAACTGTAAGATGTGAACGTGCGGACTATCGCGTATTGTAGGTGTGAAATTTATTCCGCGCGATGGTTTTTGCAATATCAAGCAATAAAAAACCACAGAGAAAGTTCTGTGGTTTTTTACGTATAGCTTACAGCGATTAACTTCGAGCTATTAATTATAAAACAATAATACTCGTTACTAGGTAAGCGATGAAGGTTAACGCACCGCCGAATAAAGCATACGGCATTTGGGTTTTCACGTGAGTTAATAAATCACACCCTGATGCAATGGCCGATACCGCGCTGGTATCTGAAATTGGCGAGCAGTGATCGCCAAACACACCGCCACCTAAAATAGCCGCAATCACTAATGAAGGTGGTAAACCCAAAGCTTGAATGAGCGGTACACCGATTGGAATCAGAATCGCGAATGTGCCCCATGAAGTACCTGTGGTAAATGAAATTACCGCACCGGTTAAAAATAACACTGGCACAACTAAGTAAATAGGTAAAAAGTCACCTACTAGGCCTGCCACAAATACACCCGTACCTAAGTCTTTTAAGCTTGCACCTAAGGTGAGCGATAGCAATACAATAGACACTAATGGCAGTAACTCACCCATGCCTTTAAAGCCAATATCAACAAGCTTATGGTGAGTAAATTCACGAGAGCTAATCATTAGAAAGTACGCCACAACACAGGCTAAAATAGTAGCATATAGCACTGATTTAGAACCACTACCACTGGCAATATCGCCATCGCCAGTCCAGAACATAAAGCCAACCATACTACCGATTAAAGTAATAAGCGGAACAAGCATGTAACGGGCTTTAGAGCCTTTTACTTCTTCTGCAAGCTCCGTTTCTTGCTGTTCAAAATTTTCTTCTGCTTGCTTTAAAGGGCCATGTACTTTGTCGAAAGTAATCGTATAAAACACGATAAGTAACGCGATAATAGCGTAGAAGTTATAACCAATGCTGCCCCACAGCACAGATACCGCAGACTCTTCCATTTCGTAATTACTCAGCAGACCAAGCACATATGCGCCCCAGCCATTGAGTAAAATTAAGATACACACAGGTGCGCTGGTACTATCAATAATGTAGGCAAGACGCGCTCGACTCATTTTAAATTTATCGAATAAGCCACGAGACAAAATACCCGAAGTTAGAACACTTAAGTTCGATTCAATAAATACCGCAATCCCCGAGAACATGGTTAAGTAACCCACTTGGCGCTTACTTTTTGCCACGCCCTTATTCATCAATAAATTAACCGTTGCAGCCACACCACCCGATTCACGAATGTAGGCAAGTAAAGCACCTATTAAAATACTAAAAATAAGAATACGGCTATTACCAGGGGAGCTGGCAACTTCAATAACCCGCTCAATGGTATTGATAAAGGTGAAAAACAAGGTATTACCTTCACCATTCAGAGCAAGTAAAAACTCAGACGACGCAACCGCGACCAATAACGCCATGATCACTTCTTTGCGCCAAAACACAATTAAGATAGCAATCAAGGGTGGTAAAATTGAATACCAAGACATAAAAACCCTTTTAAATTAAGATCAATATTTTATTTTTATTATGCTAAAACCCGCTAAGCTTAATGGCTTTACCGCTAAACTCAACTTAAATCGACTAGTGATTTAATATACTCTCATAAATCAGTGAGATAATAGAGCCATACTTGCCTGTTTCGAAACGCTTTCCGACAAATTCGTAATTTTCTAGTGAGCCTTCAATGGGTGTATGCCGTGCATTGGTTAAAAGTACAATTGCTAGGTCATATTCGGGATCAATCACAGTTACTGTGCCAGTCCAACCTGTATGACCAAAGGCGCGGGGGCTGGCATAAGGGCCAAAATGCCATTTACGCGCTTGGTGTCCTGCTCTGCGCCACCCTAAGCCATACGTTTCATCACTCGCTTGCGGCTGAGTGAACTGCGCAAGCACTTGTGGGGTAAATAACTGTTTATTAGCGTAGCCACCGCCGTTTAGCAAAACTTGCATTAACACAGATAAATCTCCTGCGGTACTAAAAAGCCCCGCATGTCCTGCTACGCCACCTAAGGCATAAAACGCTTTTTCATCATGTACTTCACCTTGCAGTACATCGGTACGAATATTTTCAAATTCAATACGCCCACCGCGAGTGTTACCCTTTATTTCAGTGGCGGCAATTTGCGAGGCTAAAAAGCCTTTTTGTAATGGGTTATAAACCGTGTGCGTTAAACCAAGTGGCTGATAAATTTGGCTTTCAACATAAGCATCTAGGGGCATACCGCTAATGCGTTCAACCAGCACACCTAACAACATATAATCGATATCAGAATATAAGTGCTTTACGTTACGACCCGCCACAAAGGGGACACCAGTTAATAGTAGGTTTTTGGTACGCAGGCTATTTTGTGAAAAAAAGCGCTCACCAAATTTATTGTCTTTACGGTGAAAATCAACCACAGCGGGGTAACCTGCGCTGTGGGTAAGTAAGTCTTTCACTAAGCGCTGTTCACGACCGCTGCCCCTAAATTCTGGTAGGTAATAAAACAGCGGTTTTTCTACGTCGAGTTTACCTTCGCTGGCAAGTTTCATCAGCGCAAAGTTGGTGGCAAACATTTTTGAGTTCGAGGCAATATCAAACAAAGTATCGTTTTGCATGGCTTGTGGGGTTTTAAGCTCACTGCCATCAGCATGGTACTTTTTAGCTGCGCCATAATGGCTTAATTTAATCAGTTTGCCATCTTTAACAATTGCAAGCACAGCCCCTGGAAAGCCCTCTTTAATCTCTTGATTAATTAATTCATCAACGGCGTTAAAGCTATGTTGACTGCTACTCTTAACAAGTTTAGGAAAAGGGAAACGTAAGGTTAAGCTTGCATCCGCAGGCTGGATATTTTCAACTTTAAACGTATTGATGCCATCATGAGTACGTTTATACAAGCTGTATTGGTAGGTTTGCTCTGCGGTAAGTGGCGAGGCAATATTAATTTTTTCACCATTAATATAAATGTCTGCGCTAATCGCATCGTGATTTTCAATAATTATTTCACCACGACCTTTAAAAGCTGTAAATGTGCCCCTGTCGTTTACTAGCGCGCGACTACTCGGATCAAGTGCAGGAATACGTGCTATCACTTGTGCATTAGCCAGTGTTTTTGGCTCTGGCTCAACCGCTTGCTGTTGCTGCTGATATTCTGTAAATAACCGCTCAAGTTTTTTAGGAAAGTACTTTTCTAATAATGCAAAAAGGACGGATGCAGTTCTAGCATCATTATTACCACTTACATGCCAAGGTAAAAAGTGCATTTGAAAGGCACTCAAAGCATCTAGGGTTTGAAAATCTAGCTGCCCTGTTGCAATCACCTCATAGCCGTAGCTGCGCAGCGCTTTTTGCACAAGCTCTGTTGAAGGCTTTGATGCACTAAATAACTGCCAATATTTATCAACGGTGTCACTGTCGTACCACGCACCGATACCCGCTTTATAAAGTTGATACCAAGGAAAGCGCGGGCCAGGGTCGTTCTTACGGCTTGGGGCAATATCAGAATGACCAACCACTTGAGTTGGACCAATATCAGGGTTTCGAGCAAGAATATCTTTACTTAATTTGATAAGTAACTCAATTTGCTTGGCATCGTAATCAGGGTAGATACATAGTTTACTTGCATCATTTTGCATCGCAGGTTTACTTTGTTCAGGTGTGTGACAGGTAGGTACGTTAACGATTTCAATACCAATTGAGTGATCGTTTAAGTCTTCTCTGCCTTGCCAAAAACTACGTCCTGCGTGCCATGCTCTGTCTTTTTCATCAACGAGCTGAATAATTTCTAAATCGTCTTTTGGGTAACTTGAATCGCCCGACTCAGGTAATAAGTAATGAGAGCTTAGGCCTCCTTCATCGACTAATGCACGCATCGATTTTTCGTAATCAATGGCGGTGTAATGCATCACTAAAAACTTTACCCGATGACTGTAGTTGGCTGATTGCGTATAGGTATATTGATTACTGGCACAGCTAACTAATAATGCCGCACTACAAAGATAGCACAGCTGTTTAAGTAATGTTTTCAAAGAGATAAAACTCATAACCGATTCATACCTGATGATTTAAGCGTTGACGATTCTCAGCAATACAGTAGCAACACCCATGTAACATGTAAAATATTTTATTTTACATAAATGGAATAAAAAGCATATTTTATCTTTCTCATGGTAAATATTGAGTACACTCAATAATTAGTGTTGTATCTATTATGGAATAAAACTATATTATTCCATCTAAATTAAGAAAAATATTCCAAACTTAAGTCAGCTAAAACAAAAATAAGTCGTCATGTTAAACAGCCAATGTGCCATATTCATATTTGAAGCATGCAATAAGCAAGACTAAGTTAAATAAACAAAGTGAGCCCTATGTCTACTTTTGTAAAAATTAAAGCCTTACGCCAATCTTTATCGAGCAGCGAAGCTAAGCTGGCTGATTTCACATTAAATTCGGCTAACGCTATTCGTAATTTGTCATCGGTTGAATTAGCTAAAGTGGTTGGTGTGAGTCAATCAAGCGTGGTGAAGTTTTCACAAAAATTAGGTTATAAAGGTTTTCCAGCTTTTAAGCTTGCGGTGATTGATGCCCTTAATGATGAAAGTAGCGAACCCAAACTCCATGGCAAAATTACTTTAAATGATTCGCTTGAGCAAATCGCTGAAAAATTACTGAGCAGTAAGCTTGCTGTTTTAACTGAAACAAAAAACCTTAACGAAGCTGCTGCAATTGAAAAAGCTGTCGAGCTATTAAAATCAGCAAAACGCATTCTTATTTGTGGCGTGGGTGGTTCAGCACTGGTTGCAAAAGACTTTTCATATAAATTACAAAAGCTCGGTATGCCAGCAATCGCTGAGCCAGATGGACATGCGCAACTTGCCTATGTGGCCACCTTTTCTAAGGGCGACTTAGTTATTGCTATTAGTGAGTCAGGCATGACCCGCGAAATTGCCGAAGTAGTTAAACAGGCCAAGAAAAACGCAAGCTCAGTGATCTCAGTAACAAAATTTGGTAGCAGCCTAGTCGCCGACTCAGCAGATGTAAAACTCTACTCTGTCGCTGAAGGAGAATCTGTTCGCTTATCATCTATTTTAGCGCGAACAGCTCAGGACTTTGTAATTGATATTCTTTTTATCGCCCTTACACAATCGAGTCGCCAAGGCCGTAAATTGCTGGAACATTCTAACGAAGTTGTTGGCGAGTTTAAGAATAACTAATTTAGTTTTTTACGCTTATTTGAATAACAAAGCAGCTTAGGCTGCTTTTTTAATGATTTTTGTTTTAAATACGCTCCCCACCCCCATACAACTCCAAGCCCCAAATTTATACACTATAAAGCAGTGAGAATGTATTACAGAGTGCACAAACAGCATAGCGCCCTTGCATAGTATACAAACTGCCTATTTTTTACCTAAAACTACTTATATATTTTATTCCCAACAAACAACATTTAAATGAAAAAATATTCTTGACCAACACTAATAACACCTGTTTAATATGTGGGCAACATAATTTTAAAGTTCATGTCTCAACTGGGTAAGTAGTCCACCAAAGCATATAAATATAAGGACGGGAAACAATGAAACAACATGCATCCTCTCTCGCGCTAAGCTACATAGCAAAAGCGACCAATCATGCACTTCGCGCAAAAAAAACAGCCTTAACAGGTGTCGTTATGGCCGCAGCTTTAACAAGCGCACCAGCCTTAGCTAATCTAACGGGTGGGATCAAAGGTAAAGTATCAACACCAGCGGCACAACAATCATTGGCAGGGATCACAGTTACAGCCAAAAGTAATGTCATGCCTAAAGCACGAACCGTTACTACACGTGAAGATGGCAGCTACGACTTACCACAGTTAAAACCTGGTACTTATGAACTAACCTTCACCGACAAAAACGGCGTTTCACAAACCATGACGGTTGATGTTTTGCTTGAGCAAACATCGAGTCTCAATATTACGTTAGGTGGCGCAGACGAAAATGTTGAAGTTATCACCGTAACCGGTAGTAAATTATACCGCCAAGGTAAGTCAGCACTAACAAACTCTCTTGGTCAAGAAGGTATTAATAATGTACCTGTAGGCCAAGATTACCGTGATTTATTAAAACTTGTGCCAGGGGTAGAGCTTTCAGCAAATACAACATTAGGCCCCTCAGCAGGTGGCTCTGGTGTAGACAATTCGTATGGCTTTGATGGGGTAAATGTATCGCTGCCTATGTATGGTAACTTGGCGTCTGAACCTTCAACCCACGATGTTGCTTATGTAACCATGGACCGCGGTGGCGCGAAAGCGGTTGGTTTTAACCGCTCTGGTGGTTTTTCTGTTAATACCGTGTCTAAGTCTGGTACTGATGAATTCCACGGTAACATCGAATACAAAGCACAGCCAAAAAGCTTTGTTGCAACGCCAGTGGGAGAAGAAAGCTATGAGATGGATAAAAGCTGGCTAACAGCAAGTTTAGGCGGCCCACTTATCGAAGATACCCTCTATTTTTATACCTCATATTATCGCCCTGAAGAAACACGCTCTAATAAAGGCACGGCCTACGGTGATGTTAAAGACTATGAAAGTGTTCGAGATGAATACTTTGGTAAATTAACTTGGGCACCGACCGACGATATTTTAATTAATATTTCACAACGAACCTCGGATAAAACACTTAAAGGTCGCTCAATTGGTGCTTACGAAACAGATAGCGTCTCTGCAGGTGATAAAGCTGATCAAGATATCTTTACACTAGATGGTTCATGGATTTTAGGCTCTGCAACCACCCTATCATTCCAGTACAGTAAATTTGATTTAGAAACGGGTTCACAGCCTGATAACCCGCTTAGTGTTGTTCCTTCATTAAACGGCCAACTTGATGTCAATAACCTAACGGAAATGGGTTATTTTTCAGTACCTAGCTTAATAGACTATGATCCCGCTGACGGGTTCACCGAAGAGCAAATTGCGATACACAACGCTGGAGCCTCAGCACTCATCAACACCTATGGTTATCTAGAAGATGGCGTGATGAAAGGCAGTGGCGGTGTAGGTGCATTTGCAACTTATGATAATCAAAACTTCTATCGTGACTCTTTTGAAATAAACCTAGAGCATGAATTTGACTGGGGCGATACATATCACACACTTCATTTTGGTGCGAAGTGGGAAGAAGGTGAAGAGCAACTTACACGCTTATCAAATGGTTGGGGACGTATTGCATACATTGGTGGCTTAGTTGATCCTGATGCCGATACTGAAGGCTTTGACCCTGCTGATGCGGTTTACCGTGCCCATGTACAGCAAATGAGCTTAGCAACCGATGGCGGCACAACAGTTTCGGGGATTAAATCAGAAACGCGAAGCCTCAACTTTGAAATTAACGATACCATTGAGCATGGGGATTGGACCTATAACTTAGGTTTACTTGTTAGCCAAGACACTTGGTATGGCCAAGGCTTGAAAAAGAAATCTGGCACAATCTCTGGCTACGAAGTCGCTCCTGGCCACAAATATGAAATGTATCAAACAGATTGGAAAGATATGCTGCAACCGCGATTAGGTGCAACATGGACCTACTCAGGTGAAGACTCAATATTTGCCAACTTTGCAATCTATAACCCAGAAGCAAGCTCACTTTCACGGGCAGCATCTTGGGACCGTAATACCCGCGCCGAAATCGAACTGCTTTTAGATGAATCGGGTAATATTCTTTCGGCATCTCCGCGCCGTGGTTCATCGGGTAAAGCATTTCAAGAAGATATGAAACCTCGTCGTATTAACGAGTTTACATTGGGTACAACCAAGTATATTGGCTCAGACTTGGTATTGCGTGCTCACGTACGTCACCGTAAAGGTATGCACTTTTGGGAAGATATGCCAAATACAGCACGCTTAACAGACTACTCTGGCGTTGATGCTGACGGCGTACCACAGCATATTGCAGACAAAGGTTTATATATTGATAACCTAGATGCGATTCGCGATGAAATCGGTGGTTCTTCGTATGTAATCGCCGAGGTTGATGGTGGTGAAACCAAGTACTGGGAAGCAAGCATCGAAGCTGAGTACATGGGTGAAAATAGCTATATCAATGCCTCTTATGTATGGAGCCATTACTACGGCAACTTTGACCAAGACAACACCACCACAACCAACGATGCCAACAACTTCATCGGCTCGTCGTACTATGGTGATGGTCGCGGCCGTTATTCATGGGATAACCGCTACGGTAAGCTCTCAGGCGATAAACCACATCTATTAAAAGTGTATGGTTATTACACATTGCCTTGGGAAGCCAACTTAGGTGCTTATTTCGTATTCCAATCTGGTAGTGCATGGGAGAACTGGGATGGTACTCGATATGGTTACTCATCAACCACAATATCTAGCCACGTTAGCCGCTATGCAGAACCAGCTGGTTCTCGCAGAACAGCAAGTCATTGGCAACTTGACTTAAACTACACGCAAGACTTTAAGTTCTCAGGTGATATGGAATTACAATTGCGTGCTGACTTATTCAATGTGTTTAATCGTCAAACGGGCTATAACAAAAACCCATATGTATTTGATGAAAACTACGGTGAATCACGCAGCTACTATAACCCTCGCAGCTTACAGTTATCAGTTAACTTTAAGTTCTAAAAACCAGTTAAATCCTGTTGGGGGCCGCATATGCGGCCCTTTTTTATACTCAATAAACTGAGTAACATACCTACCTTGATTACGTTCTCGCTGCTCTATTTTTTAACGGATAGAGCCTGCATATTAAAATGTAGAGATAGAATTATAGAAAGCAGAAAAGCAGCCCCTAAAGGTAGCTTTAAGCGAGGAGTATTCTGATGCCTGTCAAGACATATAACCAAAGCCAAGGCGTTTCATAGCTGTTGTGTATCTATTTTAAGATTTAATTGAATCGTCAGGTTTGGCTAAAACTAAAAACGAGGCCTCTGCCTCGTTTAGTAATTATTACTGATAAAGTAAATAAGGTTGTCGCTGTCGTTTAAAGGTAGCTAAATCCTCCTGCCAGCTTTGCCTAATTTGCTGCTCAGTTTGGCCTGCTTCAATGGCTAAACGTAATTTATCAGTGCCTGCGAGCTTATCCATAAAGTCAGGACGTTCAAAAAAAGTCTGTTTGGTCTCTCGCAACGTGTGGTAGGCCGATATAAATACACTTAAATCTAGACCATGTATTGTTGAGTCACGTAAATCTTGACCAAATACTTCGACTCCTTTGAATTTAGGGTGCATTGAAGCACCTTTAATCGCCCTTGGCGTAAAACTAAACTCGCCGAGTTTAACTGGCGAGTAACCGACAACTTGAAACGGAAAGTCAGTGCCACGGCCAATAGTCACAGGGGTTGCTTCAAAGAAGCACAATGATGGGTAAAGCGCAATTGACTGGGCATTTGGCAAGTTAGGGCTTGGTTTTATTGGTAACTCATAAGCCATAGTGCGATCATAATTCACAACAGGCACGACGCTTAGCTCAAGCTTACCTGCGTCATTTATCCAACCTTCACCTTTGATCATTTGGGCAAGTTCAGCCACTGTCATACCGTGTAAAACAGGAATTTCGTGCATGCCAACAAACGAGCGAAATTTTGCTTCAAGGATAGGCCCATCAACATAGGCAATATTCGGGTTTGGCCTGTCTAGTACCACAACCTCTTTATTATTTTCAGCGGCGGCTTCCATCACGTAATGCATTGAGCTTATATAGGTATAAAAACGCACACCAACATCTTGAATATCAAAAATAATAACGTCTAAATCAGCGAGCATCTCAGGGCTTGGCTTTTTGTTGCTGCCATAAATAGATACAACATCGATACCTGTTTTAGCATCTACTGTGCTTTTAACGTGAGCGCCAGCGTCATGATCGCCGCGAAAACCATGCTCTGGGGCAAATATTTTGCTAACGACAACGCCTTTATCTAGTAATGCATCAACTAAATGTTGGCCATTGACCACTGATGTTTGGTTAACCACTAAGCCAACACGTTTTCCTTTTAATGCTGGTACATAGGCTTGAAAATTGGCTGCCCCCACCTGTAGAGGCAGTGCATTTTTAGGCGCTTGTACAGGCGTTTCTTGGCAACCTAAAAGCGCAAAAAAACTAACGAGTAAAGCAGCTAAAAAACGCATTATTCTTCAACCGCCTTACGTAAAAAGCCACCCGCTTTTGAAAGTAGTTGTTTTGCTTCAGGTGCAGGTTTTCCGGTTAATACGATTAAAATAGCCAGTTTTGCGCTTTGCTCAGCTTGCTTTAATGCATCCACGGCTTGCTGCTGAGAGCAATCTGTTGCTTGCATGACAATACGAATAGCACGAGCATGTAGCTTTTCGTTACTGGCATTCACATCAACCATGAGGTTTTTATAGACTTTACCGGTGCGGATCATGCTGGCTGTACTTAGCATATTAAGTACGAGCTTCTGCGCGGTGCCCGATTTCATACGTGTAGAACCAGTCACAGCTTCTGCCCCCACCACGGGGCAAATACCAATTTGTGGTAAACGCATCACTGCTGAATCAGGGTTACAAGTGACACCCACAGTGACACAACCAAGTGATTTAGCGTATTCAATTGCCGAGCAAACATAAGGAGTACGGCCACTGGCAGCAATACCAACTACGACATCTTTACTGGTTAAATTGGCATTTTTTAAGTCTTCAATAGCAAGTGTTGTACTATCTTCAGCGCCTTCTACGGCTTTTTTAACCGCAGTGTCACCACCAGCAATAATGCCGAGCACTTGCTGATCGCTCACGCTATAAGTAGGCGCACATTCAACCGCATCCAAAATACCTAAGCGACCACTGGTGCCAGCACCAATGTAGATTAACCTGCCACCTTGTTGAAATGCTTCAACTACATGATCGACAGCTTCACTAATTTGTGGGATCACGTGTTTCACGGCACCCGCTACTTTGTGATCTTCATTATTGATTTTAGTGAGGATCTCAGTGGAGCTGAGCAGATCGATATCCAAAGTGTCTGGGTTTTGTCCTTCAGAGACAATACCGTTTAACTCTTCGAGTAACTCACGTTGTTGCTTAAAGACGTGCTCAGGGCTCATTGGGTTGTCCTTTTTCAATAATGTCATGGTAATGCTTTACCGCTAAAATGGCGGCACCAGTTAATGAATCTCCTTTACAAGGAGATAATTCGTTTTGTAAAGCGAGTGGCAATAACGGCTGGCTAACTTTCGCCAAACCACCAATTAAAATCACCGGTAATGGCGAGTTGCCTCGGCTTTTATTTATTAACCTAACCACCGATTGGGTGTGCTCTGTTAATACCGTTTTTGCCGCCTCACAGTCGTTTTGTAAGCTAAACACCAACGGACTAAATGCTGCATAATCCGCGGGTTTTGCTTGTTTAAGCCAACTACTAATTGTTTGACGAGTGCATCCTAGCTGTTCACTCAAACGAATCGTTAATCGGCTTTTTGGTAAATTGTAAATATCTATATCATTTAATAATTGCTGCACAGCCATCAGGCCGATACGTGCACCACCGCCAAAATCATCAACGGTAAAACCCCAGCCGCTCACCAACTTAGTTTGCTTTTGCGCGTTTAATCGTGCCCCAACAGCACCGGTGCCGAGGGCAATAACCACACATGGCTCACCAAGATTAGCACCATATAATGACGTAATGGCATCGCTGGTGATTTGTAAACTGGCAAACTCTATTTCATACACCAGTTTCAGCATCACTTTAAATTGCTCAGCAAGGCTCTGCGATGAACCACCGGCAATCCCCATAACGGTGACGATTTCACTTGGCTCTGCGCCACTTTGCTGGCAAACATCACGGGTCACTTTAACAATGTTTTCTAACGCTAAATCAAGATCATTCGAGATTGATGCTGAACCAGCTTGAGCATGAAATGTAGCACCACTTGCCTGCTCTTTTAGCTCAGCTAACACTTTAGTGCCGCCACCATCGATGGCTAAAATATAGCGTAAGGCCATTTATGCGCTCTTCTCGTGCGCCGCTTTACCTAGGCAACACACCAATGTCGCAAGCAAAGTGCCGATGCATAGCTGCCAAGTAAAGCCTAAGTAAAAACGCATTGACTCAGGTAGTAACCAGTCAATCATGTACGGCTGCATTAATAAGGTCACCATAAAGCCCGCTATTAGCGCTGCTAACACTGAACCTTCACTGCCTCGTTTGGTGAATAAGGTCGTAAAATACACACCTAGTAAGCCACTGTACGAAAACACCATTACACTTAGCGCAAATTTTAATAATGGCATATCACTGTATTGCTGCCAGAAATAACAAAGAATAGCCATTAGCGCTAGGGCAAGGCTCACCAGTGCCATCCCTACACGACCCGCTTTTACAAAGTGATGGTCGCTTACTTGTTTGTTTTGTTTTTCTAAGTACGGGCGATAGATATCTTGTACGATGACTGAAGACATCGAACTAAGCCCAGAGTTCAACGTAGAAATAGCGGCAGCAATAATACCAACGCTGACTAAACCTTTAACCCCAGCTGGTACTTCGTTTAATACGTAGTACATAAAGATTGTGATTTTTTCGCCATTAAATTCTTGTACAACCGTTTTCCCTGCCTCGCTATTCATTAATACAGGTTGCTGATAAACAATATAAAGCAGCAAACCAATAAAGATAAAAATAGCCATAACTGGGATCACCATCACCACCGATAGTAATAACGCTTTACTGCCTTCTTTTGGGCTTTTACAGGTTAATAAACGCTGCGTCATATCTTGGTCTAAACCAAAAGCCGCGATGTTTAAAAGCACAAAACCTGTTAATACAGAGGCCATGTTAAACACCCCTGACGGGCCAAAATCTAAATCAAATTTAAACAGCGCAAGTTTTGAATCTGCACCTGGGCTTGGCTCATTCAGCGTTGCAATAATGGTTGAAAAATCAGCCGGAATTACACTCAGCAGGCACCAAATAACCGCAATAGCCGCACTAACATAAACAATACTTTGCAGCACATCTGAGTAAATAACACTGCGAATCCCCCCCAAAAAGGTATAAAGCAAACCAGCAAGTGCCAGCACTAAAGTCGCGATAACCACACTGTCAGCATTGATATTGCCATATAGAATCATCGCCACAGCAATGGCTGCCATGTATAAACGGGCGCCACTGGCAAACACTCGGCCAAATAAGTACATCAAGCCGCTACGACGCTTTGCCTTTGGACCGATGCGTTTTTCTAGTAGCTCATAAACAGTAAATACTTTTTGCTGATAGAACTTTGGAATTAAAAATGCCGATACGACAAAGGCGGCAATAAACGCACCGATATTAGTGGCTATGTAGGAAAAGTCACCTTGATAGCCTTGATCTGGCCCACCGATAAAGGTTGCTGCAGATTGTGAGGTAGCTAAAACAGAAATAGCCACCATCCAAGTTGGCATACTATTTCCGCCTAGAAAAAAATCTTGGCTTGAGTTAGCGCGTTTGCGATTAAACCACCAGCCACTTAGCAATAAAATTGCACCGTAACTTGCGAATACGAGCCAATCGAGAAAAGCGTAATTTGCACTCATTTATTATCCTAACTCAAACCTTGGTGGAATATATTATTCCACCATTATGACAAAATTAAAATAGTTTTATTTTATTATTTTTATTCAGCTAAGCTAGGTAATTGCCACTGACTTTGCTTTTGTTGATATTGCGCCTTGGTCAAGCTGACTAATAACGGCTTTTTACGCTCATCTAACCAAGCAAGTAGAGCATCCATATCGCTTTCTGTCATTGCTGTACAACCTGCTGTAGGCTTACTTGGCGCTCGCCATAAATGCATAAAGATACAACTGCCCGCACCATTAATATTGCTTGGGTTATGCTTAACTACAATGCCTTTTTTATAAAGGTTATCTTGGCTGTAAATATCACGACGCATCCATTCTGAAGAGTCTTTTACGGCATCTTCGCCTACTTGTGCTTTATCAACCAATTGGTTGTAAAACGGCGAGCCTTTTACATCAATACAATAATCATTGGCGGTCATTGCTTGATAACTGAGGTTCGTTTGCAGTGAATCTAAGTAGCCAAAGGCAGTACCTAGTTCAAAAACACCTGCTGGTGCTTTACCATCCCCTTCTTGTTTTTGCAGGCCAGGTTGTGCAGGATGCAGCCCCACTCCCCAAGCAAGACCTGTACGGCCAAGCACCACCGCATGTTGCTCGCCTTGTTGTTGCCAGCTACCGGCGCTTTTTTCAAAACGATACAGTGTGGCATCAATAGCATCACTATCATTAGCGACCACCACCACGAGCTGCTGATGACTGTTATCAATAACAGGTTTAGGTAACTCTTTGCTGGCACAAGCCGATAAACTCATAGCTGCAATAAGACTGACTAGTTTTTTCATGCTGGCCATACTCCGTTTGTAATTGGTTCAAGTCCCGCTATTGATTCAATGCCAAGACCTGGTGCATCGGATAAGCGTATTTGTGGGCCGCTAAATTCAACGCCCCCTTGCACAGGGTCATACTGACCAAGGGCAGGGCCATCTAAATCGATTTTACTGATTTGCTGCGCTTTGGCTGAGGCTAAATGTGCAGCACCAGCAACGGCAATACTGCCCTCTAGCATACAGCCAATCATACATTCCGCTTGGTATTGGGCTGTAATATTAGCAATCTCAATTGCTCGGCTTAAACCGCCCGTTTTCATTAATTTAATATTGATAATATCAACTGCACCAAGTTCTAAAAGTTGGATCACTTGCTTAGGTGAAAAGGCGCTTTCATCGGCCATAATCGGGGTGTTCACTCGCTCAGTAATATATTTGAGACCTTGAATATCACTGCTTTTTACTGGCTGCTCAACCAACTCTAATACCACGCCTGCTTGCTCTAGTTGTAGCAGTGCAAACACAGTTTGTTTGGCATCCCAGCCTTGGTTTACATCTAAACGTAACTGCACCTTAGCGGCAAAGCCTGCATGGATTGCTTTTACACGTTCAATGTCTTGATTAAGGTTATTGCCGATTTTTATTTTTAATACATCAAAGCCTTGCTCAACCGCGCGCTGACAGTCACTGAGCATTTTATCTATGTTGTCGACACTGATGGTGATATCAGTTTTCAGCGCTGACTTACCACCACCTAGTAACTTATATAAAGGCGCTTGGTAGAGCTTACCCCATAAGTCATAAACCGCCAGCTCTAAGGCCGCTTTTGCACTGTTGTTACCAATCACCGTTGATTGAATAATGTGAGTAAGCTGATTGATGTTTTCGACTTCTTGCCCGACTAGTTTAGGGGCAATAAATTGCTGAATGACCGCTATCATCCCTTGATGGGTATCGCCTGTAATAACCGGTGTTGAGGCCGCAGAGCCATAGCCGATTTGGCCACATTCGGTGTCGATTAAAACCACTAAGTCTTCGATAAAACTCACTTCTCTCAGTGCAGTTTTAAATGGGGTAACTAATGGCACTTTGAGCTTTGCAAAGCGAACAGCTTTAATTTTCATATTGGCCTCTAGCGAATACGCTTAATGTTATAAACACGGTCTAAATAGCTGGTTTCTTGAGATAATCTAAGTGGCAATAAGGGCGTGACCGACACCCCATTCAAGGCACTACTATAAAAGCTACCATCGCCTTTGTTATAGCCTAAGCCTTTAACGTCATGAATAACATAAGGCTCGCCGTGATGCTCCCCTAAGTACATCATCACATGACCAGGAATATAAATTAGATCGCCAATCGCCATGTTTTTAACCGTCGGCAACTTAGCATCCGCCGCGGTATTTTTATCAAAACGACTATTTTGTCCGTATTCGCTGCTGCCTTGCTGGCCTGAATTACGTGGCATTAATAGACCAAAGCTTTTATAAATCTCACCAACAAACCCAGTACAGTCGCGGCCATTGTAATCATGCCCCCAACCATAACGCTCACCTAAAAATTTAAAGCCTTGCTTAATGAGGTTTTGTTCGTTGTAGTCTAGGTAGCCTAAGTTTACATCAGCAGCTTTGCTAATCATTGCAGGTTTAATAACAAGTTGGCCTTGCTCATCACGGGTTGGTAACTGAACAACATGGCTGGCATAGCTGTTTTGGCCGTTGAGTAAATACGGTACTTGTTCACTATCAACTAAGGGTAAGCGTACCCCCATATCGAGCTGCACTTCTGAAAGGCTTTCATCGCTTGGCACATAAGCGGTATTTACTTTTGCACCAGTTACCACCAAAAAGTTGTCTTGTTCGCGATAGGCTTTTATTTTATCTACATCAGCAAAGGCAAGATCTTCGGCAGGCGTCCACGCTAAGTAGTTGTAAGCACGTACTAACAACCATTTTTTATCTGCGCTTTGATGCAATACAGCAACCGCTTCCCCAGGGAACATACCGCTTTCTTGAAAGCGATCTAAGTCTTGATCAAGGCCACTATTTAAAACCCGATCCCAAGTTGGAAAAGTACGTAACGCAGTGCGTTTAACGACCACAGCAAAACGTACTTCATTGTTATTAGCGACTTTATTAAGGTCTAAATTAGCCTGATATTTTGCAAAATCTTTCGCGGTGAGTTGCCGTCCGTCGGTAAAAAAGCGCGGGCTTTTTGGAATTGAGCTTGCCGAATGAATGGCGCGTGTTAGCTCGTCTTTAGTGAGCGATTTTTGAAATGACAGTGGATCAACAATGTATTTATTATCTTTAATTAATTTCTCGTTGAAGGCTGCAATTTGCGCCCTCGTCATGATCATTTTTGCTGATGCACCTTTCGCTAACCAGTAACTTGGTGAAAGCTGTGACTGGGTGACCCCGATAACATCTGATTGCCAACCCTCAGCATGCATAGGTGCACTAAAAGCAACACCTAAAGTAATTGATAAAGCGATAATTGAACGACGCATAGCTGTTCCTTAATTCTTAGTAAATGCGTGAATTTAACAATTTAGCAAATACATGCTGCCCCTTACTTGCAGGCCAATAAGCTGTTCCGCATACACAAAACAAAATTCACAATTATTATTTTTTTTGGAATATTTTATTAAATTTACCACAAATTTATTATGAAGCAAGGTAACTTAATTTTCATACTTATTAACTTATTTGCATCCAAGGTGTTAGCAACTACGTTTATAGTGTAAACCTCCCTTGAAAAGGAATTTATAAAAATGAACAAGTTATACCTATTGCTGGGCTGCATTAGCTGCTCAGGAAACGCGTTAGCAAATATAGAAAAAATCACTGTGTATGGGCATCGCACAGGATTAATAGGTGAATCAATTAGTGCCTCTAGCGGTGTTATTGGTCAAGGTGAAATTGAAAACCGTCCCATGCTAAGAAGTACTGAAATGCTTGAACTCATTCCAGGTATGGCGGTAACGCAACATAGTGGCTCAGGTAAAGCAAATCAATACTTTATTCGTGGTTTTAACTTAGATCATGGGACTGATTTTGCGACCAATATAGATGGTATGCCCATTAATATGCGTAGCCATGGCCATGGTCAAGGTTATACAGATTTAAACTTCATCATTCCTGAAACGGTTGCCACCGTTAGCTACCAAAAAGGAAGTTATGATGCTCGACAAGGTGACTTTTCTACAGCCGGCAGTGCCTATTTTCACCTTACAGATAATCCAAAACACCAGCAACTCGACTTTACTGTTGGTGAAGATAACTACTTAAGAGCAGTTGCCATAGGCCATATAAAAGTTGGCAACGGAAAATTAATAGCTGCAACAGAGTGGCAAGGTTATGATGGCCCTTGGCAAGACATTGATGAAGACGTAAATAAAAAGAACGCCCTACTTCGCTATGTGAACGAATCAAAAAGTGGCAACTTATCAATTACAGCTATGGCTTACGACAACAGCTGGAACTCTGCTGATCAAATCCCTCAAAGAGCTATTGCTCAAGGTATTATCTCTGAACTAGGGTCGCTGGACACCACGCTAGGTGGTGAATCGAGTCGTTATAGTTTATCGACGAACTGGCAAAACGAACACTTTGCAGCTAACGCTTATATTATTGATTATGAGCTAAATTTATTTTCTAACTTCTCTTATTTGCTAAATGACCCTATTAATGGTGACCAATTCAACCAACAAGATAAGCGCACAATTACAGGCGGAGCTCTGAGCTATCAATTTTCCGATAAATTAAACGCTATACCTGTAAATCATAGTGTTGGTATAGAGCTTCGTAATGATAATATCGATAATGTGGGGCTTTATAATACGAAGGCCCGTAAGTTTTTATCTACTGTTCGTGAAGACAGTGTAGATGAAACAAGTTATGCCGCATT
Source organism: Pseudoalteromonas sp. L21 (assembly GCF_021728035.1). Lineage (NCBI taxonomy): Bacteria > Pseudomonadati > Pseudomonadota > Gammaproteobacteria > Alteromonadales > Pseudoalteromonadaceae > Pseudoalteromonas > Pseudoalteromonas sp. L21. The sequence continues at coordinate 651,905 of NZ_JAKKCV010000001.1, forward strand.
TTGGCAAACTCAATTAACATTAAGCGAGCAGCTTGAGGCGACTATCGGTGTTCGTTATGACTATTTAGATGCCAGTGTAGATAGCAACAATACGGCTAACTCAGGAGAAGCTGATGACGACTTGCTTGGTTTTAAAGCGAGCCTAACCTACTTATTCAGCGATAACTTGGCAGGTTATGCAAACTGGGGGCAATCCTTCCACTCAAATGATGCTCGTGGCGCGACAATTAGCCTAGACCCCGTCACGCTTGAAGCTGCTGACACTGTGGACTTACTTGTTAAAAGTAATGGTGCAGAAGTGGGTATGCGCTACTTTGATGAAAAGCAATTCAACTTTTCTGCCGCACTTTGGTGGCTAGAGCTTGATTCTGAATTATTGTTTGTTGGCGATGCTGGTAATACAGAAGCCAGTGATGCTTCAAAACGTTACGGCTTAGAGCTTAGTGCATACTATTGGCTAGCCGATACACTAAGCCTAGATGCTGAGGCATCATTCACTCACTCTCGTTTGGATATTGATAGTAACAATGACCGTATTGAAGGAGCTGTTCCTATCGTTGCAAGCGCCGGTATAAACTGGCAAGTAACTGAGCAATGGCAAACCTCATTACGCTTACGTCATATTGGTAAACGCATGTTAAGTGATGATGGCGACAAGCGCTCAGAGCCGCTTACAGTCGTAAATGGTCTTGTTAGCTACCAGCAAACTCATTGGAAAGTGGGCTTAGAGCTACTCAATCTTTTCGATAGTAACGACCATGATATCGATTATTACTATGCTTCACGCTTAGCGGGAGAGCCAGCAGAAGGAATAGAAGATAACCATTTTCACCCTATTGAACCTCGTACAGTGAGACTTAATCTAAGTTTATTGTTTTAATAATCGCTCTATACGTTTTAAAACCTACGTATAGAGCCCTACCGTGTGAGGTCGTCATTTATGGCGAAACTATCCTTAATGCGCGTGAAACAAGTTTCACGCCTACGGGGTACATTTTTCGTATTTTGAGTTGGGAGTTTAATTTGTGGTGTGAAAAGTGTGTGATTCGCGAATTTCAGGCACAAAAAAACCGACTTTCGTCGGTTTGTTCACTTTCTATTAGAAAGTGGCGGACGCGGGAGGATTCGAACCTCCGACCGCCTGGTTCGTAGCCAGGTACTCTATCCAGCTGAGCTACGCGTCCGCAGTGTAGTGATGCATGTTTGAGTCTTGCATTGACTGTATCTTAAAGACACAAAAAAACCGACTGCTTGTCGGCTTATGTCACTTTCTAAGAGAAAGTGGCGGACGCGGGAGGATTCGAACCTCCGACCGCCTGGTTCGTAGCCAGGTACTCTATCCAGCTGAGCTACGCGTCCGCAAATTGCATTTTATAATCTTGCAGTGATTTTTCAAAAGTGGTGGGCGCAGGAGGATTCGAACCTCCGACCGCCTGGTTCGTAGCCAGGTACTCTATCCAGCTGAGCTATGCGCCCACTTTTTGATTTTAGTAAAGGATGGTGGGCGCAGGAGGATTCGAACCTCCGACCGCCTGGTTCGTAGCCAGGTACTCTATCCAGCTGAGCTATGCGCCCATTCTTTACTTTACAAGAAAACCATTTTAAAAAATGGTGGAGAAGGAGGGATTCGAACCCTCGATAGAGCTACAAACCCTATACTCCCTTAGCAGGGGAGCGCCTTCGGCCACTCGGCCACCTCTCCATCTTGTGGGGCGTATAATAAAGATTTCAGGCAATATGTCAAACACTTTTCAAGGAAAATAGTGTAGATGGTCACAGAATGGTCATAACAACAAAAAACAGGCAATTTTTTGCTCAGTCTTTCGCTGGTTTTTCCTTATTAGTCAATATATCTAAGCCTGTTAAAGGAATTAGCTCATCAGTCATTTCTGCGAGATATTGATCTTGATAACCCAATTGTTGAAATTCAGCAATACACGCACGATAAAACGCTTCACGCTGGTGCTCGCTTTTATTAGCTTCAGTAGACAACTGCGAAGGCTTCTTTTTCATTATTATAAAGTCCATTTACGCATTGGATGATAATCGCGCAATTTTCTCATAATCAGGTTAAAAATAACACTATTACAATTACACTTTAGAATAAAAAGTTAAAAATACGTGACTATTACAAAACAGCAATTCTGTAACTCTTTTTAGATCAGCTAATTAAAAAAAGAATGTAAGGGGACAAGCGGAAAATTTCAGAATTTTCTGATAACAAAACGCCGCTTAAAAGCGGCGTTTTAAAGACATTAGCTGATTAGTCAGCTTGAGGACGCATGTGTGGGAATAAAATCACGTCTTTAATGGTTGGTGAGTCTGTAAATAACATCACTAGACGGTCAATACCAATCCCCTCACCCGCTGTTGGCGGTAAGCCGTATTCTAATGCACGGATGTAGTCTTCATCGTAGTGCATTGCTTCATCATCACCGGCGTCTTTTTCTTCAACTTGACGCGAGAAACGCTCAGCTTGGTCTTGTGCATCGTTAAGCTCAGAGAAACCATTGGCTAATTCACGACCACCTACGAAGAATTCGAAACGATCAGTCACGAATGGGTTTTCATCGTTACGACGTGCAAGTGGTGACACTTCCCACGGGTAAGCTGTGATGAAAGTTGGTTGAATTAACTTGTGCTCAGCTGTCTCTTCGAAGATTTCACATAAGAACTTACCTGGACCCCAAACGCAGTTTTCTGGCACTTTAACGTGTACTTGCTTGGCGTACGCTTTAAGTTCTTCAAAATGATTTTCAGGGTCATTAAATACAGCCGCATCAAAGTCTGGATTGTACTTAAGAATAGCTTCGCTCATTGTTAGGCGTGCAAAAGGTTTCCCAAAATCATATTCTATTGAATCTACCACTTCACCGTTTTCGTCTTTCGTTGTATTAACAACAATTGGTGAACCAAGTACGTCTGTCGCAACAGTGCGTAGCATGTCTTCTGTGATATTCATTAGGTCAATGTAATCAGCGTATGCTTGGTAGAATTCGATCATGGTGAATTCTGGGTTATGGCGCGTTGATAAACCTTCGTTACGGAAGTTACGGTTGATTTCAAATACACGCTCAAAACCACCAACAACTAAACGTTTTAAGTAAAGCTCAGGGGCAATACGTAAGTACATGTCGATATCAAGTGCGTTGTGGTGTGTTACGAATGGACGTGCAGACGCACCACCAGGGATCACTTGTAGCATCGGTGTTTCAACTTCCATGAAGTCACGATCAGCTAAGAAACGACGGATACCTTCGACAACTTTTGAGCGAATACGGAATGTTTCACGCGTCGCATCGTTAGTGATTAAGTCAACATAACGTTGACGGTATTTAGTTTCTTGGTCAGATAAACCATGGAACTTTTCTGGTAACGGACGTAATGACTTAGTAAGTAGCTCGTACTCTGTCATTTCTACGTATAGGTCACCTTTACCTGATTTATTTAGTGCGCCTTTAACACCGATAATGTCACCGATATCAAGTTGACCGTATTTTGCTTTTAATTCTTTTTGTACATCTTTTGAGGCGTACGCTTGAATTTGGCCTTTCATGTCTTGTAACGCAAGGAAAGGACCACGTTTTGCAAGAATACGACCTGCTACTGATACAACGTGCTGCTCAGCAACTAATTCTTCTTTCGATTTATCACCAAACTCAGCTTGCAAATCAGCCGTGTAATGTTCACGACGGAATTGGTTTGGATGACCGTTGGCAGGGCAATTTTCGCGGATTGCGTCTAATTTGCCACGACGCTCAGCGATTAACTTATTTTCGTCTTGGATTTGATCAGTCATTTTTTAGCTCTTTTTTAGCTTGGTGGTTATAGGCCAGATTTAAGGCTGGCTTCAATAAATTTATCTAAGTCGCCGTCAAGAACCGCTTGAGTATTACGGTTTTCAACGCCTGTACGTAAGTCTTTAATGCGCGAGTCATCAAGCACGTATGAACGAATTTGACTACCCCAGCCAATGTCTGACTTTGCATCTTCTTGGCTTTGTTTCTCTGCATTTTGCTTTTGTAGCTCAAGTTCAAACAATTTCGCTTTTAGCTGTTTCATTGCTTGGTCTTTATTCTTGTGCTGTGAACGCTCATTTTGGCACTGAACAACCGTATTGGTTGGCACGTGAGTAATACGTACCGCTGATTCAGTGGTATTTACGTGCTGACCACCGGCACCAGATGCACGGTAAACGTCAATACGTAGGTCAGCCGGATTAATATCAATTTCGATATTATCGTCGATTTCTGGGTAAACGAATGCCGATGCAAACGAGGTATGACGACGACCACTTGAGTCGAACGGGCTCTTACGCACTAAACGGTGAACGCCTGTTTCTGTACGTAACCAACCGTATGCATATTCGCCAACGAAACGCACAGTTGCGCCCTTGATACCAGCCACATCACCATCAGTTGCTTCAACAAGTTCAACTTTAAAGCCTTTTGCTTCACCCCAACGTAAATACATACGCAGTAACATGTTACACCAGTCTTGTGCTTCAGTACCGCCTGAGCCTGATTGTAAATCAAGGTACGCATCGTTTTGATCTTGCTCGCCAGAGAACATACGACGAAACTCAAGCTTTTCAAGTTGTGCATTTAAATCTTCAAGTTCAGCTTCAGCTTCTTGGAAAGTTTCTTCGTCTTCAGCTTCCACTGCAAGTTCAACTAAACCTTCAACATCGTCTGTGCCCGTAACGAGATTATCAATGGTCTCGACGATAGCTTCTAGTGATGACTTCTCACGGCCTAACGCTTGCGCACGCTCTGGCTCGTTCCATACTGCTGAATCTTCAAGTTCTGCGTTAACTTCTTCTAACCGCTCTTTCTTAAGAGGGTAGTCAAAGGTACCCCCGAAGCAGTTCAGTACGTTCGCGAATTTCCTTGATCTGGTTAATCACAGGATTCACTTCAAACATGTACATTACTCCAAAATGGCTGATTTACCGCGCACAGCTTACGACAATAATTACGGTAAATTATCTACAAATATTAAAAACGCCCGATTTTAACAAAAAACCGAGCGTTTTATTAGCCTTTTATGCCGATAAAGACGATATTTTTATGTCACTTTTTGTAGCTCTCGAATAATCAGTTGTAACGAAAATTTGCCACGGAATTCATTTATATCGAGCTGATAAGCAGCTTTGACGTACCTCACTTCAGTGTCTGGCCATGCACGTACGTCAACACCAAATGCAATACCGTCAACTAAGCGCCCTGATTGATGCTTTAAAACCAGTTTTAAGTGCTTTTCACCGACAATACGCTGCTGTATTACTTCGAAAACATGTTCAAACACAGGCTCGGGAAATTGCTGCCCCCAAGGTCCTGCATTTTTTAGCTGATTGGCAAACTCCATCGAAAAGCAGTCATTGGGCAGTTCACCGTCGGTCAGCAAAATACTTTGTTTATGCTCATCAGTCAGTGTGTCGGTCACCATTTTCTCAAACACCGCTTTAAATTCATTAAAGCATTGCTCATTGATACTCAGCCCCGCCGCCATAGCATGACCGCCAAATTTGCTAATAAGATGTGGATACAGGGTATTTACTCGCTCGAGTAAATCGCGCATATGCAGCCCTTCAATTGAGCGGCAGGAACCTTTTATTTCACCATTATCGCCAGCTGCAAAAATAACCGTAGGACGGTGATACTTCTCTTTTAAGCGCCCTGCCAATATGCCTATCACACCTTGGTGCCAATCGGCTTGGTATAAACAAATGGCATCCGGCACTGACTCAGTTTTAAATGCTAACCGATCAAGTACGGCTTGTGCTTCAGTTTGCATGCCCTGCTCTATTTCACGGCGCTCATGGTTAAGGCTATCAAGCTCGCCGGCAATACGGCGTGCTTGATTTATATCGGTTGATAATAAACAGGCTATGCCTAAACTCATATCATCTAAACGCCCTGCTGCATTTAAGCGTGGCGCCAATGAAAAGCCAAAGTCACTGGCACTTAAACGAGCTGCATTGCGATTTGCCACTTCGATTAACGCACTGATCCCTGGGCGTGTTTTACCACTTCGAATACGTGCTAAACCTTGATGCACTAAGGTGCGGTTATTGGCATCAAGCGCGACCACATCAGCAACGGTGCCAAGAGCAACAATATCAAGTAATTCGGCCAGATTAGGCATTGGATTATGCTGAAAATACCCTTGTTCACGTAAATGGCTGCGCAGTGCAATCAATAAATAGAACGCCACGCCAACCCCAGCAATGGATTTTGATGGAAATGAGCAGTCATGGCGATTTGGGTTCACTATCGCATCGGCATTTGGTAATGCCTCACCTTGCAAGTGATGATCAGTAACCAGCACTTTAATACCTGCTTGCTTTACAATAGCAATGCCATCAATACAGGAGATGCCATTATCGACGGTAATCACCAGCTCAGCCTGCATTGTCACGATTTGCTCAGCAAGTGCAGGGCTCAAACCATAACCAAGGCTAAATCTGTCCGGCACTAAATAGTCAAGGTTCTGTAAACCAAACATAGCCAAACCTTGCATCAAGGTTGCGGTGCTCGTTGCACCGTCGGCATCAAAGTCACCCACTATTAGCACACGGCTTTGTGATGCCAGCGCGTCTTGTAATAACAACACAGCTTTGTCTATGTCTTTAAACAGCTTAAAGTCATGTAATGTTGCTGCACTATTATCTAATTCTTTGGCATCTTGAACCTGACGAGAGGCATAAATTTGCTTGATAACAGGATGTAAGTGATGTGGAAGATATGAGTCATCAACACGAGGGCGAACTTGGATTATTTTTTCCATGTTGGACGTATTACTTTCTTAGCTTAAAGCGGATTAAAGGCCTACCTAAATAGGCCTTTTTATAAAAAAGATTATGAAGATGTTTTTGGCAATGCATCAAGTGCTTGGCTGATTTGCGCTGCTGATTGATAACCTGGGATCATCGTACCATCTTCTAAAATAATAGCCGGCGTACCCGACATACCAAAGCTTTGACCAAGTTGGTAATGCTCAGCGATTGGCGCACTACACCCTTCAACAGTGGCAACATCTGCACCCGCTTTGGCTTCTGTAAGCGCTTCAGCGGGGTCTTTTGCACACCATACATTCATTAAATCTTGGTAACCTTTACCACGTAAGCCACCACGTGGGAAAGCAAGGTATTTAACTGTGATACCTGCATCTAAAAAGTCATCTAATTCACGGTGTAATTTGCGACAGTACCCACAGGTGATATCAGTAAATACGGTGATAGAATGTTTCTCATTCTTTGCTTTATAAACGATCATTGAATCTTCATACTCAGCAATACCCGCTTTACGTACATCGCTCAACGCATGCTCTGTAAGGTTTACGCGATTTTCTAAATCAATTAATGTGCCTTGCATTAGAAATTGACCATCAGGGCTTGCGTAAAGTACCCCTTTATCTGTAATCAGTTCTTTAAGACCAGCGACAGGGCTTGGATTTATTTGCTTTACGGTTACACCTAATTCGGCAAATTTAGCGATGATAGGCGCATCTGCAGCGTCGGTGGTCGATACACCATTGGCAATCACATTAAGACTTGTGCCAAGCAATGCCGTGGCTAAAACTAACTTTTTCATAACTATCCTATATCCTGATCATTTCTAGTATAGACCGGTACATCTTTAAAAATCTTGCACTACGCACGTGGGTGATGTTGCTCGTGTACCGACTTCAATCTCTCATTGGCTACATGGGTATAAATTTGAGTTGTTGATAAGTCACTATGACCTAACATCATTTGTACCACCCTCAAATCAGCTCCATGATTAAGCAAATGCGTTGCAAACGCATGACGCAGCGTATGTGGTGATAATGGTGATTCAACTGATGCCAAAATAGCATAGTGTTTAATACGATGCCAAAAGGTTTGTCGTGTCATGCCGATTCCACGTTTAGATGGAAACACAAAATCAGTGGCATGCTTAATCATATGCGAACGGCCTACTTTCAGAAACTGTTCTAGCCAATACATGGCTTCTTCACCAAGGGGCACTAAACGTTCTTTATTACCTTTACCTTTTACAAACACCACAGCTTGACGCAAGTTAATCTGCTCCATTCGAAGCCCCACCAGCTCAGTAACACGAAGTCCTGTTGCATATAAAAGCTCAAGCATGGCCTTATCGCGAAGCCCCATTGGATCTTCGATATCAGGAGCCCCAAGGAGTGCTTCAACCTCGGCTTCTGACAGCGTTTTAGGTAATGACTGCCCTGCTTTTGGCTGAGCAATATTGACCATCGGCGAATCAGCTATCGCTTTTTCACGTACAAAATACTGATAAAAACGTTTAAGTGCGCTAATACTACGCGCGGTACTGCGTGATTTAAGGCCTAAATCAACGCGATATGCTAAATACGCTTCAATATCTTCATTACTCACAGCTAGAAGATCTTTATCTTTTAAAAATTGACAAAACTTTTCAAGGTCACTGCGATAAGCAGCGAGTGTATTTTCGCTGACTCCCTGCTCAAGATACAGCGTATCTAAAAATAACTCTAAATGTTCGGCGTTATTTGCTGTTATTACACCTTTTTGGGCTTGGGAATTATTATCAGCCACGCGTACTCTCATCCTTATCAAGGTATCAATTGATTATACCTTACGGTAAACTTACGCCTATCATATCAGGCAAATACACAGTGATAAATACGATGCAGATTGGTTTATTTTATGGTTCTACAACCTGCTACACAGAAATAGCAGCTGAAAAAATTCGCGATATTATCGGCCAAGACATAGTGAGTCTTCACAATATCAAAGATGAGCCATTAAAAAATGCTGAGCAATTCGATTTTGTTATTTTCGGCATTTCAACGTGGGACTTCGGTGAATTACAGGAAGATTGGGAATCAATTTGGGACGACATTAAAGATGTTAACCTAAATGGTAAAACCGTGGCTCTGTTTGGCATGGGCGATCAACAAGGTTACGGCCAGTGGTTCCAAGATGCGCTCGGTATGTTACACGATGAAATTTGCGACCAAACGATCACTTTATTAGGTAAGTGGCCAAATGATGACAGTTACGAGTTCGAGGCTTCAAAAGCACTCACTGAAGATGGTAAACAGTTTGTTGGCTTAGCACTTGATGAAGACAGTCAATATGAACTGAGCGATGAACGCATTGCCTCGTGGGTTGAACAAGTCATGACTGAATATAGCGAAAGCTTGTAAAAATAACGCCTATAAAGCCAAGCATTGCTTGGCTTTTCTAGTGTTTACTCTACACGCTGCCAATACTGGTTACGGTAGAAAAAAGCAATATAACCGCGAACTTCAAGTACTTGACCTTGTTCTTGTGGCGTCAGTTTTAAGGTATAGGTCTTACCGCTATTCGGGTCAAGAATCTCACCATCTTGCCAGCTTCCATCTCCCGCATCAGTTGCACCCTCGATTATTGTCATGCCAAGAATTGGTTGATTTTTCTTATCACCATCACACTCTTCACAGACAGCATCCTGCTTTGCTGGATTTAGAATTTTTTCTACTTTGCCTGTTAATACGCCATTTTGTTCGCTAATGCGTACCAGTGATTTTGCTTCATTTGTCTCTTCATTTATTGTTTTCCAAAGTCCCACAGGATTCAACGCAGCAAAAGTATATTGAGAGAAAAGTAATGCACTTAAAGTTATAGATAAACGTAACATAAACAGCTCTTATAATTTTAAAACGCCACCACTATAGCAAGGCTTGAGTAAACACTCTATTTTTAGATAGTTACATTTTTAAATAGAAATCCTTACACAAAGAAACATACTCATCACTATAGCCGCCATCTGCAGCATGAATAGTCAAAGAACGTGTCTGACACAACTCAGACTGTAAAGAAAATAACATTAAACTTCGGCTGGGTGGCTTTTTTAATGTGGTGCGTACATTACACATACGCGCCAAGTTCCACCCTTTACAGTTAGCTTGTTCAATAAAAGAAGATGCCTCTTTGCAGGGTAAAATTACATTTAGTAAGGTGTTGGCGTGACTTAACCTAGTACAACACTCAATTAACTCGGAAAAACCAAGACCATCTGTATGACGCGCCGTATTACGTGCTTCATTGTCCCCTTTTAGACTCGCATTAAAATACGGAGGATTAGTAATAATTACATCAAAGGGCTGTGTTGATTGAAAAGACTGTATGGCACCATGATGTAAACAAATTTCAGGCCAAGGACTATTTGCAAAGTTAAACTTAGCATCAATGCACGCCTCAGCATCTACTTCGATTGCCACCACTTTCGCCTTTGGCGCACGCTGTTTTGCCATCAAAGCAAGCAATCCCGTTCCTGTTCCTATATCGAGAAGGTATTTTGCATTTGCCAATTCAGCCCAAGCACCTAATAAAATACCATCTGTCGAAACCTTCATCGCAGAACGAGTTTGCTCAACTGTAAATTGTTTAAACACAAAGCCTGACATTTTTTCACCTTTTCATTCACCACAGTGCTGATAGCTAGTATAATCAACTCTAATTGTCCTCTATTTATGTCACTCTATGCAATTTTCTGAATTTGATATCGATAACAAGCTGTTAAATGCCATCAATAAAATGGGTTTTGATACGCCAACAAGTATTCAACAACAAGCGATCCCTGAAGCACTACAAGGTCGTGATATTTTGGCATCTGCCCCTACAGGTACGGGTAAAACAGCCGCGTTTTTGATTCCTGCAATTCAATACTTGCTTGACTTCCCACGTCGCGATCCAGGTTTTGCACGGGTGCTGATCATGACCCCCACTCGTGAACTTGCTTATCAAATTCATGAGCAATGTGAACTGCTAGCTGCACAAACGCACTTAAAAATAGGTGTTGTCACGGGCGGTATTAACTATGGGACACATAAAGAGATTTTTGAAAGCAATAACGACATTCTTATTGCGACACCAGGTCGCTTAATGGAATACCTTGAAACTGAGAACTTCCATGCTGAAAACGTCGAAATGCTTATTCTCGATGAAGCGGATCGCATGCTTGATATGGGCTTTCGTAAAGAAATGCTACGTATCTGTGATGAAGCACGTAATCGTCGTCAATGCTTCTTATTCTCTGCCACGTTAGAAGGCGACAGCGTTGAGTTGTTTGCCGAGCGTATTTTGAATGACCCTGCACTACTCGAAGCAGAGTCGTCACGTAAAGAAAAAGGCAAAATTCACCAGTGGGTGCACTTAGCTGATGATTATAATCACAAATTAAAGATGCTCATTGATACGCTTAACAGTGACGAGCTGCAAAAAGCCATTGTCTTTGTAAAAACACGTGAGCGCCTTGAAACTCTGATTGGCGCTCTAAACAACGAAGGACTTCGTGTAGCTTGGCTACGTGGTGAAATGCCACAAGATAAACGCATGAAAGCAATGGAAAATTTCCATTCTGGTCGCAATAAAATTTTAGTTGCAACTGACGTAGCGGCACGTGGTATTGATGTAGCTGATATTAGCCATGTAATTAACTTTGATATGCCCCGTACAGCAGATGTGTATGTGCACCGAATTGGCCGTACAGGTCGTGCAGGTAAAAAAGGCACAGCAATTTCATTTGTAGAAGCACATGACGTTGCTATTTTGGGTAAGGTTGAACGTTATATTGAACAAAAGTTAAAGCGTCGTGTTATTAAAGGGTTAGAGCCACAACACAAAGAAGCAAAGATCCCGTCGAAAAAGAAAAAGGATCCAGTAAAGATGAAGGCTAAAAAGAAAGCAAAGGTAAAAGCGAAAAAGAAAAAATAATCTTCGTAGATACTGTAATAACTAAAAAATGCCGTGCTTGTCACGGCATTTTTGTGTGTACTTTTTGCTGCCGTTTTTACTAACTAGTGTGTAATTAATTCATAGCTTTTTTTCCTGAAATAACTAGTTAAAATATATTATCCTTTAAAATCAACATATTAAATATTGGAATAAAAATTGTAACTGGTTCAGCATATGCTCATCATTCACGAGGGAATCGTATGAACCGTTTTAAACTAACAGTAGTACTTACATCATTTTGTTGTATTTTTTTACTTGCATGCGCAACACAAGTTAGCGCTAATACCAGTGTATTAACTACTAGCACATCGGCTCAACCTCGACTTCAGCAATTAGCACTTCACAAGCTGATGAGTAATCCTAATTTTTCTATCGAGAACCTACAAGTTATTGTTAACGGTGATACGATTGAATTATACGGTTCCACGGAAACGGGCTTTAAACGCGCATTGGCACAAAAGTTTTTAGAGCACAGCCAAGGAGTTAGCCGTGTGAAAAATAACCTTAAAGTCAGCCAGTCTGATACCGCTAAGTTTTAAGGTTATTTTCTAAAAGAATAAGTAACTTAACGTTAGTTACTTATTCTCCTTTAGCGTCTAAATTGATAAATTTAGCAAGTTCTTCTGGTTGACCTGCTAGGCTCATAATTTGTTGGTTAATTTCTAGCATCGTTTTGCCCTCAGGTAAACTTGCAGACAAAGATAATGAAGATAAACCGTTGGCAAAATTAGTAATCGCTGTCGCTAAATCTGCGCTAACAGGAGCTTGTTGCAGCTGCATTGTGACCATTTGCTGAAATTGCTCGTGGGTCATACCTTGCGCTTTTAAAAAGCTTTCTACTACCGCTTTTAATTCACCTTGATTTTCAATCGCAAACTCTACACTGCGAGGCTCCAACTCAGACATGGCAGCCATCATCTTTGACTGCTGCTGAAGCTGTTGCTCAAGAGTTGGTTGTGCACCGCCAGAAGCTTTTTGTTGTTGGCTAATAGCAAGTGATGCTTCCATCAAAGGGGTAGACTTGGCTAACCCTAAATTAAACGTCACATCAGCTACATCCGCTGCGGTTACTTTCAGCGCAAAGTCACTATCACCTGAGTCTTTATTGTAATCAAGCGATGAGTCTACATTATAGCTTTTAGAGGCTAGCTTACTGTTGGCGCTTTGTGGCAGCTGTGCCAAGAAAGAATCGCTAAAGCGAAAGTTAGTCATTACAAACCCAGTGTGCGGAGGAATGGCATCTTCCTCATAGCCTGTTACTTTAATGGTATCAATACTGGCAACTTGCTCATCACCTTCAACACTTTGCACTTTGATGCCAGATAGCTGCACACTGTTATTAAATACACTCGCTGAAATATCATCATACATCACCTCAACACCACTTTGGGCTGATAGTGCAGCAATTTGCTGATCAACCACTTTTTTCACTTCCTGTGTTGCTGTGTAGTTCGCATAATATGCGCCACCGGCAACAGCTGCGACAGCAACTGCAATTACTAACTTCTTCATTTTATTTCCTTTAAGTTGGTGCTAATTTCTTGAGAATGTTGAGCTTAAAGGTTCAACACAACCCTAGCTTATCAAATTGTCACTAATTAATTAATGACAAGAGCTCATGCACCGTTTTCACAGGCGTAATTTTTGCTCCTAAACCTTCCATTGATTTATGGTAGTTTCGATATGGAATAAATATTTCTGTAAAACCATGCTGTGCAGCCTCTTTTACTCGCGGCACACCACTATCTATAGGTCTGACATCACCGTTTAAGCTCAGTTCCCCCATGATGCAAGTTGTCCTAGGCACAACAAATTCATTGAGACTGCTTAACAGTGCCGCGACTAAAGCAAGGTCAATACAAGTCTCTGACTCATCTATCTTTAAGCCGCCAACAATATTGAAAAAAGTATCATGGAAAATTTTCGTTTTTGTATGTTTGCGTAATATACCGGTAAGCATTTTAATTCGATTCATATTCAATCCAACGCAAACACGTTGTGGAAACTCTGCTTCGGTTTCTGTTGTTAAACATTGAATTTCTAGGAGGAGGTTACGGTTCCCCTTACGAATACAAGTGATTGCTGAACCTGGCGATTCAGTACTTGAACCCGATAAAAATATCTCACTTGGGTTATCAACACTGAGCATACCGCGCTCACACATTCTGAAAATCCCCACCGTATCAATATCACCAAAACGGTTTTTGTTAGCACGTAAGGTACGTATTTGTCCGTCGTTAGTATCTATATGAAGCAGTGCATCAACAATATGCACTAACGTTTGTGGACCCGCTATTTCATTGTTTTTATTAACATGAGCAATGATAAACATAGTCACGTCATGTTGCTTACAGTATTGTGTTAACGCTTGTGCTGCGCTTTTAACTTGCGATGGTGAACCGGGGCTGCCGTTTGCCGTTTCAGTTACCACAGCCTGAATTGAGTCAATAACAGCAAATTTAATTTTATTTTTATCAAGCTCTTCGATAATCGCTTCAACACTGGTTTCAGACAGTAAGTAAAGCTCATCTTGGTTATAATCCAAACGCAAGCGATTAACTCGGTTTTTAAACTGCGATAATGATTCTTCAGCGGTACAGTACAAAGAGGGCATTAATTTTGACATACGCGCAATTAAATCGGACAACAAGGTCGTTTTACCTGCTCCTGGATCACCAGAAATAATATTCACCGAACCTGTGGTGACACCGCCACTAAGCACGCGATCAAGTTCGCCAATTTCAGTCAGACGTTTTTCAGCTTCAGCCGTTTCGACCTCATTAATTTTTTTAGAACCGCCACCAGCGCCTCCGGCATAACCTGCCACCGCTGCGCGACTTGCAGCTTGTTTAGATTGCCCTGCTGAAGGTTTAAATTCTGCCAGTGTATTCCAAGCACCGCATTTACACTGCCCCTGCCAACGCTGATAGTTCATACCGCACTCTGTGCAGACAAATTCGATTTTTGCTGATTTTGCCATTGAGCTTTACCTATTTTGGTCGCTGATTTGTGATGTATTTAAATGTACAATAGACAACTGAACTAACGATTTAAGATGTCGGCATCTCTAGAGACGACACACAACGGACGTACCTCAAATCAATTCCCTTAAGGCTTTATTCGCTTAACTGCGTAATAACGCTATATTTTAGGGCATAGTTTTTGCTTACAAATAAAGTTTTACAGTGCTTGCCATTTATTTGGCGAATACCTATAACAATAACTAATGAAATAAAAAGTGGTTCGCAAGGCGTTTTAACACTGTGGTTGCCTGCTAGTATACCTACTTTTTTCGATTGACGGTGATGGTTTTATAAATGGCTGAAGACATACTGCTTAAATATGAAGACCTTGTTGAAGAGCTCAAGGCACATTTAGGCACTCCCCAGTTCGACAAACTATTTAAATCAAAGACAGCTAGCTTAACAAAGCCAGAGCAGTTTTTGATCAAAATGGAAATGTCACGTTTATCTCAGCCTGTGGCTCGCTTTATAGATTTACGAGGTCAAGTTACCGGTCAAGTTAGGCCTTACGAACACGAAGGCAAGCAACATTTTATGGACGACATGGCCATTGAGGTGTTCGAAGACGCAATCAAACGCCACGGTGGTTACACGCTTGCTGTATACGAAGCGGTTATGAATACCGAAAATAACCACAGAGTAATGCAAAAAAAAGCAAACGAAAATACCTCTTCAATCGAAGATAACGGCGACTTACCTGCCAAAGTAATTAAATTTGCCTCTTATGAAAGTCGTCGTGAAGAGCGCATGAACTACTCAATAAAAATTACTGTTGAGCTAGATAAGAGCGGCAAAATATCGGCTTCGACTTCAGACATCTCCCTAAGCGGCGCAAAAATCAAGCTCTCACCTAAATATAAAGTCACCAAGGGACAATTAATTGGTTTACGCTTAGTTGGGCTTGAACAAGACTTTGAGTTAGGTTTAAAAAACGGCATTCAATACGAAGTTGTTGCTGTAGAGCAAGTGTCGCGTGAGTACAATCATGTTCGCTTAAAACGCACCTTTATTGAGAATAATGAACAATTCGATAGCTTTCTAAAAAGCTTTATTCACGGCAATAAGCGCCGCTACAAGATTAACCTCGATAACACCTTGGATGCAGTTGTTTCGAAAGGCTATGAACAATATTATATCCCGCGTGTTACCTCGCTTTACACTTTTTTAAGCTTACAAGGTAATAAGTTATACCCCACTTTAGCGTTAACAACCGAAAATAATGCATTTATACATCGTTATTTTTGTGATGAACGTAAGCTGTCATGCTTATATAGCATTATAAACCAACAGCGAATAGGTCATCTTTTAAGTACTGTCGATGCAGTAAAAGAGGAGTACCTGTATACCTTTACGCATGTGGTCGCTGGAAAAATTTATTATTACTCAGCCACACGAACGGAACTTGATAGCCAACCTGAAATTCGAAATTTATTTTTTGGTTTTGGTAGCCAAAAAGAGAGCTGGCAATGCTTTAAGTTACAATTAATGCCAAGCCACCCTGAAGATTCATATATTCCGCTATCTTTACCGAGTAGTGCAGGTAAGGATATCGAAAAGCTAAATAAGCCACCAAGCCCTAGAGTTCAGGGGCTTATTAAAGATGTTAAGTACTTATTAATTCTAACTGCTGTTGGTTCGAAGTATGAGCAACACACTTACCAGCAACGTACATTCGACAAGCGGTTAGTGAATCAATTAAAGCAGTTTGGTCATACTAAACATAAAACGCCGCCGCCACTTACACCTGTCGCGCTTGAATACGTCAATTTACGCGCTCATAAACGTTATTTATATAAAACAGCGGTCTCTGTTACTCATAATGACAAAATAATTTCAGGCCATACTCGTGATCTATCGGTCATGGGTCTACAAATTGAGTGTGATAACCCTGTTGAGTTTAAAAAAGGCGATATAATTAAGTTAAGCCTTCCCGATTTACAAAAAATAACTAAAAAACATGACTTATCAAGCCTTGCTTATGAAGTGATGGCGATAAGCAAATCACTAACAACTGTTAACTTAAAAGTACACCGTCTTACTGACTTACCCCATATGGGCATTCAATTTTTCACGGCACTTATTGAAAACAATAAAGATAAGTTGCACGCCTGTGAAGAGTCCCCCAAAATACCAGGGCTTTCTACAGCACTAAGAAACATGGTGACTAAAAGTGTTTGCCAGCTTCCGTTGTACTTCCATAAGGAAGCCGCTCATTTTAAAGCAGGCGCGATCGGGCTTGGCTTATACCCGACGCCATTACATATACTTTTACAAAACTTTGCCCTGCTAAATGAGCAAACGCAGATCGATGGCTTTTTATCTACCGATCAGATCACAGAGGTGATCACACCACTGATTAAAGATCGTAGTCGCCAAGATCCACCTTTACCATTTACTTTATTTGTACGTTTTGATCCACGTAAAGCAACAATCAACGAAGCAATAACCAGCCGCTGTATTAGTGAAGATGACTATCAGCCACAGACCTTATTTATAAAAAAAGCACTCAAAAATGATTTAGTGTTTATCTTTCGTTTGTATGTGTCTCGCACTGGCCGTCCAGACATAGACTATTTATCAAATGAGCTTAAATATGTAAGCCAGTATGCACTACATAAAGCAAAAGACCTTGAAGAAGCACTCTGGGCTGTTGCAGGGGTTGGGGATGTAATTGACATAACAGATGAAGCGCTTACTCATTTTGATATTGATGAGGTACTCAAAACAGAAATGAATAAGCGTAAAAAAATATGGTTAAAGCGTGTAATCTAATGGGATTGCTAGTAGGTATGCAACTTGTAACAGAGAACCTTCATTAATTGCTGTATCTGCCTGTTCGACTACTTTAGGTTTACCATGAACAGCAACGCCAAGCCCTGCTTTAGCCATCATTTTTAAATCATTCGCGCCATCACCCATGGCAACGGTTTGACGGTTATCAAGCCCGAGTCTTTGTTGAATTTGCTCGAGCACGCGTGCTTTTTGCTCGGCATCAACAATCGTTCCAGTTACTTTACCTGTCAGGCGGTTATCTTTAAATTCGAGCGTATTGGCGTGCACTTCATCAAGACCAATAAGTGATTGAACGTGTTCTGCAAATGGCACAAAACCACCAGAAGCAATGGCAAGGTGCCAATTATGCGCTTTTAGATACTGGCACAATTCGGTAATGCCAGGCATCAGAGGTAGATTTAGCTTTAGCTCATTGATTAACGCTACATCGATACCTGCAAGCTTTGCTACTCGTTGATTTAAGCTTTGTGTAAAGTCAAGTTGACCTGCCATCGCTTGCGCAGTGACAGCTGCAACCTCATCGTACACATCAGCTAAACGTGCTATTTCATCAATACACTCTATCGTAATCGCTGTAGAGTCCATATCCATTAATAAGAGCCCTGCTTCATTCACATTAGCAGGGTTTGTAAGCTGCACTAACTGATAACCTTGCTCAGCAGAAAACGCTTGCAATAACAAAGGACTCAATGGCTTTGCTGAATCACTGTATAGGCACCATGCTGGTAACAGTGTTTCTGTAGGCTGATAGCAACAAATAGAGAGATTACTAAAACCATGTTGCGACAAAAACTCTACAAGGTTAAGCAATTTAGCTGCTGAGAATTCACAACCAAATGCAACACTTGCTACGCCATGATTTGCTTTAGGTAGTAAATTGGTCTGAATAAGATGATTATTTTTAATTTCATACCAGCAATTTAGTATTATTTCTTCGGCTAAATTTGCTGAACTGGTTGCAGCTAAGCTAAGCTGTGACATAGTGGCTCCAATTAGACTTATGTCTGTGATTAAACGCGTATTTGCTACTCGTAATCAATTAACTAATAAGGTTATTATACAGACTTAGTTGTATCATCAATCATAAAAGCTGTCAGCAGCGCATTCGGTGACTATGAAAAATAACCATCTTAAGCCTCCTTTTTCCGCCAGCTATCGCCAACGACTGGTGCGATTAAGCTTAGCGGCCGCATGTTTTGTGCTTTTAAGTTGGGTTGCGGTTAATAGTAGTTTTCAATCTCATCAACTACTTTATGACAGTTCAAATAGCACCGCTATCAGCCTCACTAAATTTATGGCACTCAATGCACAGACCCCTTTACAGGAGAAGAATAAGCCTGCGCTGAATATGCTGTGCAATAACATTGCTGAAGATGAGTTTGTTTTAGCAGCAACCATCTATGATCAACAAGGGATACAAATAGCCGCAAGTGATAACTGGCAAAGCCATCACACCTTTGGCTTACTGCCAGATTCAACACCAGGTATTAGCCGCTTAAAAACTCCTTTCGTAGAACCTGTGATAAGTGATGACGAGCGCCCTATTGGCTTTGTTGCTATTACTTATTTAACACAAGCTTCTATAGCGACAAGCCACAGCAGCTTTCATGATTTAGGCCGCCAAGTGCTTCTTATGCTTGTAATTACTTGTATTTTTACTTGGCAACTTGGCCGAGGGTTAAAACGCTGGCAAGTCAATCGTTATATGCGAAAAAGTGCGGAGCAAGATTCATAAAGTGCCTGAGCAAGCTCTTTTTGCGCATCGCCCGTTACATCTTTAAGTTCACACAAATGAGTAAATACATCACGCACTTTAAGTGGTGTATTTACCAGCCCTTGAAACCCTGCCAACGGCATTGATGGTGAATCGGTTTCAAGCACTAAATGCTGAGGCTCAATTGCGCTTATAACTTTACGAGTTTTAGCTGCACGTGGGTAACTTATCACGCCACCGACCCCCAACTTAAAACCTTGTTTTATATAACTCTGGGCTTGTTGTTCAGAGCCTGAAAAGGCATGAATAACACCACCGTATTTGGGTTTACAGCGCTTAAATGAGCGAGCAATTAAATCGTGACTTTGTCTGTGATGCACAATCAGTGGTAAAGCAAGTTGGTTTGCAAGCTCTATTTGCCCTTCAAAAAGCTGCGTTTGTTTATCAAGGTCATCAATACTACGATCTAGGCCACATTCACCGATGGCAATAAATTGCCCTAAATGGGCTTTTGCTAGCTGCTCTAATTCAGCAAGGTGATGAGATTGGTGATCAGATAAAAAATAAGGATGTAAGCCTAAAGCAACTGAGATACTTGGCTCTGATTTAGCAAAAGAGAATAGTTTTGTAGATTGTGCCAAGCTCACACCCGGCACAATAAAGTGCTCGATCCCTATTTGCTTGCATGCTTTGATGAGCTCTGTGCGAGTCTCATCAAATTCGCTAAAATCAAGGTGGCAGTGGGAATCGATAAAACGCATTTAAGGATTTAAACGACCAAACTGCCAACTACCGTCGGCTTGGCGTTGATACATAAAGCGATCGTGTAAGCGGTGCGCACCACCTTGCCAAAATTCGATTTTAGTCGGTTCAACACAATAGCCTCCCCAAAAATCGGGGAGTGGAATTTCACCCTCAGAAAACTTTTGCTTCATTTTCGCGAATGTTTCCATCAACACCTTGCGTGATGACACTGGGCGACTTTGCTCTGATGCCCATGCAGCTAACTGGCTTTCTTTAGGACGCGATAAAAAGTACTTAGCCACAGCCGTTGTTGGTAAGGATTTAGCCTCACCATAGACAATGACTTGTCGCTCCATATGGTGCCACGGAAAGTGAAGAGAAATTTTGTTATTACCTTTGAGCTCCTGCGCTTTGCGCGAGCCGGTATTGGTAAAAAACACAAAGCCATTTTCATCAAGATGCTTTAACAGCACGATACGCTGCGATGGCTGACCATGTTCATCAACCGTTGCTACCACCATCGCCGTAGGATCAGGTAAGTTAGTTGCAACAGCTTGCTCAAGCCATTTTTCAAACTGCTTGATTGGAGATGCATCAAGCATCTCTTCAGATAAACCATCCTGTAAATATTCACGGCGAATATCTTCAAGTTTCATAAAATTCCCTCTACGCTATCGGCTAAAGATTAATCAAGGTTATTGAGCTGTCAATTTTGTTGGGTTTCGCTGCGCTCAAAGCGAACTACACAAAGCAGAGTTCACCTAAGTAGTTTAGCCTAAGACAAGGCGAAAAACCGACTTATCGTTGAGTACTTAAGCCTCCTGCAAGTGTTCTGTCAAAGCGAACTACACGAAGCAGAATTCACCTAAGTAGTTTAGCTTAAGACAAGGCGGAAAACCGACTTATCCCTATGAGCATACGTGGTTTGTATGTGATTAGGGTCAGTCGGTTTGACAACGCAGTATTAGGTTAAAATACGACGGTGATTACATTTGCTCCATGACTTCGATACCTAAAAGATCCAACCCTGTTTTCAATGTCTTCGCAACCAAATTACACAGTACTAAACGGCTGTCACGAACACTTGGCTCTACGCCTTCTTTTAGAACTGGGCAGGCTTCGTAGAACGTCATATATAGGCTTGCTAGTTCATATAGGTATCCACATAATACGTGCGGTGTTGCTTCGCTGATCATTAGATCAAGTACTTCTTCTAACTGAAGAAGTTTAAGTGCCAACGCTTTTTCTTGTGGCTCGTTGATTGCAACGTCTGCTATTAATGACGCAGCATCGATACCTGATTTACGGAAGATACTGCGAACACGCGTATATGCATATTGTAAGTAAGGCGCTGTCGCACCTTCGAAGCTCAGCATAGTATCCCAGTTGAAAATATAGTCGCTTGTGCGGTGCTTAGACAGATCCGCATATTTCACTGCGCCAATACCTACTTTACGGGCAATTTCGCTACGCTCTTCGTCGCTTAAGTCTGACTCACGCTCAGCAAGTTTAGCTGCTGCACGGGTAATTGACTCTTCAAGTAAATCAGCAAGTTTAACTGTACCGCCCGTACGTGTTTTGAATGGCTTGCCGTCTTCACCCATCATGGTACCGAATGGGCAAAATTCATAGCTTGTTTCATCACGTAATAAACCCGCTTTACGTGCTGTTAGCTCAACTTGATTGAAGTGTAAGCTTTGACGAGCATCTACAAAGATTAAGATACGATCAGCACCCAGTTTATTCGAACGGTAATCACAAGCAGCTAAGTCAGTTGTTGCATATAAGAAACCACCACCTGATTTCTGTACGATAAACACTGAAGGCTCACCGTCTTTGTTAGCCAGTTCATCTAAGAACACCACTTGTGCGCCTTCAGACTCAACGGCAATGTCTTTGTCTTTTAATAGCGCGATAATGTTGGCAAGTTCGCTGTTGTAGGCACTTTCTGCCATGATGTCATCTTGCGTAAGTGTCACGTTCAGACGCTTGTAAACTTCTTCAGAGTGCTTTACAGACGTGGCAATAAATAACTTCCATAGTTTTTCACAGTGTGCATCGCCACCCTGTAATTTAACAACGTAATCACGGGCTTTATCAGCAAAGCCTTCTTCATCATCAAAGCGCTTTTTCGCATCACGGTAGAAGGTTTCTAAATCAGCTAACGCCACAGATTCTAAATCAACACCTTGCTTGATTTGATCTTCTAAGTGCGCGATTAGCATACCAAACTGCGTACCCCAGTCACCCATGTGGTTTTGACGAACAACGTCATCGCCACGGAACTCAAGGGCACGAACAACTGCATCACCAATGATGGTTGAACGTAAGTGACCTACGTGCATTTCTTTCGCAAGGTTAGGAGATGAGTAATCTACCACCACTTTTTGCGCCGTTGCATGTGGCGCAACAGCCAGCTTTTCGTCTTCATTTGCTGCTTTTAAGCTAGCTGATAAAAACTCAGGCTTTAAATGAATGTTGATAAAACCTGGGCCTGCGATTTCAGTTTTTTCTGCGATATCAGCAAGGTCTAGATTATCGATTATTTTTTGTGCTAGTTCACGCGGGTTTGATTTTAATTTTTTAGCCGCGCCCATTGCGCCATTGATTTGGTAATCACCAAACTGTGGGCGTGTGCTCTGCGTGACCGCTGGGTTAGTGTCTTCAGGTAACCCTGCTGCAACCATAGCAGCAATTGCCTTTTCGATTAAAAGAGTACGAATATTCATTGTAATTTTACCTTTATGGCCCGCTGTGCGGGCACTTAAATTTGAAGCAGACTTAGCGTATTAGTTTTCGCGTGTATGGTTGAACTTGATGTCTGGATAGCGCTCCATCGACAAGTTTAGGTTTACACGACTTGGCGCGATATAAGTAAGGTTATCGCCACCATCAAGCGCTAAGTTGCTTTCGCACTTACGCTTAAACTCTTCAAGCTTTTTGGTATCGTCTGAGCTTACCCAACGTGCAGTGTTAACACTCACGCCTTCGTAAATCGCATCAACGTTGTATTCTGCTTTTAAGCGTGCAACAACTACATCAAACTGTAGTACACCGACCGCACCAACGATAAGGTCGTTATTAATAAGCGGTCTGAATACTTGCACAGCGCCTTCTTCAGAGAGCTGAACTAAGCCTTTCAACAATTGCTTTTGTTTTAATGGATCTTTTAAGCGAATACGACGGAATAATTCTGGTGCGAAGTTAGGAATACCACCAAACTTCATTTTTTCGCCTTGCGTGAAAGTATCACCAATTTGAATCGTACCATGGTTATGTAAACCAATAATGTCGCCCGCGTAAGCATCTTGCGCTCGCTCACGATCACCGGCCATAAAGGTTACCGCATCAGAAATACTCACTTGTTTACCAATACGCACATGGTTCATTTTCATACCTTGGCTATATTTGCCCGATACAATACGCATAAAGGCGATACGGTCACGGTGTTTAGGGTCCATGTTCGCTTGGATTTTAAATACGAAACCAGAGAAATTTTCCTCGGTTGCTACAACTTGGCGGTCTTCTGTTTCGCGCGGTAATGGCGCAGGCGCCCACTCAGTTAAGCCATCAAGAACATGATCAACACCAAAGTTACCAAGTGCGGTACCAAAATACACAGGTGATAGTTCACCTGCTAAGAACAGCTCTAAATCAAACTCGTGAGATGCGCCAATAACAAGCTCGAGCTCTTCACGTAGTTGCTCAGCAAGATCACTACCAATTGCATTATCAAGTTCAGGGTTGTCTAACCCTTTAATAACGCGCACTTCTTGAATTGTATGGCCTTGGCCTGTGCTGTATAAAATCGTTTCTTCACGGTGAATGTGATACACACCCTTGAATTCTTTACCACAACCAATTGGCCAAGTAACAGGCGCACAGGCGATGTTTAGCTCAGTTTCGACTTCGTCTAATAGCTCCATTGGGTCACGAATATCACGGTCACACTTATTCATAAAGGTTACAATAGGTGTAGTACGTAAGCGTGTTACTTCCATTAATTTACGAGTACGATCCTCAACACCTTTCGCCGCGTCGATTACCATTAAACATGAATCAACCGCAGTCAATGTACGGTAAGTATCTTCAGAGAAGTCTTCGTGTCCTGGGGTATCAAGTAAATTAACTAGACGCTCATTGTAAGGAAATTGCATAACAGACGTGGTTACCGAGATACCACGTTCTTTTTCCATTTCCATCCAGTCTGATTTTGCGTGCTGGTTTGAGCCACGGCCTTTTACGGTACCGGCTTTTTGAATCGCTTGTCCGAATAACAGAACTTTTTCTGTAATGGTGGTTTTACCCGCATCTGGATGCGAGATGATCGCAAAGGTGCGTCGTTTATTAATTTCGGTAGTTAAATTAGACATGTAAGCCGCTTTTAGTCAGAACAAAGTGCCACTGATACTCACTCCATAAAAAGTAAGCAGCGCACACTGTAAAAATAAAATAGAATTGTGGCCATTATACCCTGTTTGTCTTAGCCAAAAAAGCAGCGATTGTAAGTAATTATTCAACCTTTTTGTTGTTTTAGTTGTTCATCTTTTTCTAAGCTTGTGTAATCAAGTTGTAACGCATACTATTGGTAAATTACACGGAGGGAAATAAAGTTAGGTCATGAAAACCAGTAAACTCAGCATTCGATTATTATGGTATATCACGCCACTTGTGATATTACCTTTGTTATTTTTAGGCGGGTTTACGCTGACCAATGTAACTAACTCCACAAAAAAACAAGCTGAACTTATTGTCAGCCGCTTTGTTGAGCAACAACAACAAAAAATATTTAACTATATTGACTCCTTCCACTCGATCACCCGACTTTTATCAACATCCCCTGTGCTTGCTGATTTTTTAGCTCGCGATACAGACTCAAAAACCCAATATATTGAACATTTGGGTGAGTTAATGAATGTATTTGCAAGCTATTCGGAAGCCTATCCTGATATCGTAAGTATTAACTACTTAGCGCCAGATGGGACAAGTGATGCTTTCTATTCGAGTCAATTAACACCCGCTCCAAAAGAGTATCCATTTTTTAAACAAGTACAGCAGTCAAACTTACGACAACAACAGTTTATGATCCCAAAAGAGGATGGCTCCACCAGCCTGTATTTTGTGCATCCAATTTACAACATAGACTATTATTTGAAGCGCCCGCAGCAACTAGGCTTTATTGTTGTACATGTTGAGCCCTCGATTTTAAACACCAGCATCCTCGAAGCGCCTTTTAATAACACCTTAAATTTGTTTTTAACCACTAAAGGGCAAATTCTTTTTAGCTCTGACTATGATTTACGGGGTAGTTATTTAAGTGAATATGAACTAGAGCAAATTAAGAGTCTTGCTGACTATGGCAAACTTGCCAGTATTGAACTTTCTAGCATTGATAAAGAAGAGCGTATTATTTACGCAGTACAAATGACCGATGGTGATTACTTTGTATCAACCACACCTAAAAACCTTCTCTACCAGTCTGGCAAAGCGATTAGCCTGATCACCGCTTTAATTGTCATTATTTCAGTGATCGCTTTACCCATTCTTATTTATATTGTTGTTCGCAACCTACTCCTCACCCCTGTTGAGTTACTTGGTGAAGCGAGCCACCGTGTTGGGGATGGCGATTTATCCGTGTATCTGCCAGCCCATACAAACGATGAAGTCGGCGTGCTTTTCAACGACTTTAACCACATGGTGAATCAAATTCGTCATTATCAAGATGAGCTTGAAGAATATAAACATCACTTAGAAGAAAAGGTAGAAAGCCGTACAAAAGCCCTTGAAGCTATGAACAGCAAGCTTGAGGTGGCCATTGCGCAAGCTGAACAAGCAAACCAATTAAAAAGCCGCTTTTTAGCTAATATGAGTCATGAAATTCGTACACCACTCACCGCAATTATGGGTTTTACAGAGCAACTCTTACATAATAAAAATGCAGTCAATGATGAGCAGCACTTAAGCACCATTTTACGTAATTCAAAACACCTACTTGAACTGATTAATAACATTCTCGACTTGTCTAAAATTGAAGCCGAAAAACTGGCCGTAGAGTGTAGCCCCTGTCACGTTGTGCAGCTTGTACATGACATAGACTCAATTATTCGCCCTTTGGCGAATGAAAAACAACTGCAATTTGATATCGATTACAGTTTACCCATCCCCAAAATCATCAACAGCGACACTACTCGTTTAAAACAAATTTTGATCAATATTGCTAGTAACGCGGTGAAGTTTACTGAGCACGGCTCTATCTCTATTAGCATTTGTTACAACAGCAGCAAACAATTCTTAGAATTTGCAATTAAAGATACCGGTATTGGCATGTCTGAGCGTGAAGTCGAAAGGGTATTTAAGCCATTCGAACAAGCTGATGCGACGACAACTCGCCGCTTTGGTGGCACGGGACTTGGGTTATGTATTTCAAAGAATTTAGCGCAATTATTAGGGGGTGATGTGCACCTAATTAGTGAGCCTGGCAATGGAAGTTGTTTCACAATTCAAGTAGCTTGCCACCTAAATGCTAAACAATTACAGGATGACGCCTTTATCTATGACCATAAACAGCTTTCACCGGATAAAGACTTACTCTTATCATTTGCTGAAAATAACTTTGATGCCAGTATTTTGGTTGCTGAAGATAATCCCGATAATCAGTTACTGATCAAGCTATTATTGCAGACATGGGGGCTTGAGCCTGATATAGCCAAAAATGGCGCAGAAGCTGTAGAAATGGCATTAGTTAATGACTACCAACTAATTATAATGGATATGCAAATGCCTGTAATGGGTGGCTTAGAAGCGACCCAAATGCTTCGACACGCAGCCTATGATGGCCCTATCATTGCGTTAACAGCCAATGTCATGAAGACTGATGTAGACAGGTATATCAAAGCTGGCTGCAACGAAGCTTTAGCAAAACCCATTGACAAAAGTGCCCTAGAACAAGTTTTAGTTAGTTATTTAAATATAGAAAAAGACAGCCAGAATAAGTGGGAAAACTTACTAAAAAGTGATAAGTTTCAACAAATTAATGAAAATTACCGCTCAAAGTTACCAGATTATTTGGGTCAAGTTATTCAGCTTTATCGTGCTAAGGAATGGGAAGCACTGCGCTCATTAGCACACAGCTTAAAAGGCAGTGCGGGATGTTTTGGCTTTGAAGCTATTCATAAAACCGCAGGGCAACTTGAAAGCGCGCTACGTAGTAATGATACTGAGCAGGTTGATGCAAGCTATGAATCACTTATCAGTGCACTTGAAAACGCCGCCTAATGGGCTTAAAAACGCAGCGTTAACCCCATTAAAATTGCGTTTTCATTGCCTGTTGCAGTTGGGTAGTAATTTTTTCGCACTGACATATGTGAGAAGCCCGCACGTTCATATAAAGCAATCGCACGATTGTTAGATTCGCGTACTTCCAAAAATAGGTTCTCAGCTTCATGCTGTTCGCCATACTCAATAAACGCCGCTAGTAATTGCCTTGCTATTCCCTGCCCTTGGTATTTAGGTGCAACACAAATATCCATCAAGGTGTAATCAGGGCCTGCCTTCTCACCGATATAGAAACCCAGCATGTCGTCGCCTTGAAAAGCAGCAAGATTAAAATAACGACCCGCTAAACACGATAACATGGTTTTTTCTGTCCACGGATGACTATGACAGGCATTTTCAATGACCATTAGCTGTGCAATATCATTTGCATCAACAGCTCTAAAGTTTATCAAGTTGTTCACCAATTAAAGACCAAAGTTGCTTTTTCTGCTCATTAGTGAGCTTATCGCTTGGCAAGCTTAAACAGCCCTCTTGCCAACTTATACTGGTAGCCTTAACAATCTGCGTTATTACTAAAGGAGACAACGCTTTTTCAAGATCTTGATGAAGCTGTAACGGAAGCGTTATGGGTGTTTGTTGAGGCGTAGATATGTGTTCAAGCGGAGCGTCAGACACAGTTTGAAAGTGTTGATTTAACTCTAAAGGTTGTACAGAAAATATCGCAGCGTAACTTGGGTTCATAACGACTCAATCATGATTAAGAGCAAGTAATATAAGAAGATTTGCGATTAAAGTAAAGTAGGAAGAAATGGCAGGGGCGGAGAGATTCGAACTCCCAACCGTCGGTTTTGGAGACCGCTGTTCTACCAATTGGAACTACGCCCCTGCAATGACGGTGAATTATATAGAGCTTTTTATAAAGGTAAAGTAAAAAAACACGATTTGCAGTTCAATTGCTTTCAAAATAAACAAAACGGCGAATTAGCAAGCTAACAAAGCTCTTTTTAAACATACCCAAGCTATCTGCAAAAAGTAAAAGAGCCAAACACAGTTATAATCATTTAAAGCACTTCATTCGCTTGAAAGATAATGTTGCTGAATAACAAGTTGAAGGTACTCAATAAATGCTTTTACTTTTTTGAACGGATATCTACGCCCAGAATAAAAAGCATACAAAACCAAATCTTCAGGCTCATCAGCTAAGGAATCTATTTTTGTTAACAGCCCTTCTTCTAGCTCTTGTCTGCACGCTTCAAAAGGAAGTATCGCAAAACCTAACCCTTTGAGTGCAGCAGACTTTGCCATATGCCCACTATTTACTTTATAACGGGATGCAACATTAACTGTGCCTGCTCGTTTGAATTTCCATGGCATTCCTTGTAAGACTGATAAACTTGTAATACAGGGAAGCTTACCAAGTTCAGTCGTTGAATTTGGTTTAGGATGTTTATCTAGTAAAAAAGGAGAAGCTACGACACAACTTGGCCAACGCACTAGCTCTTTTGCAACCCATCCAGAATCCTCCACAGGGCCTCGTCCAAAACGTATCACTATATCAAACCCTTCTAATAGCCCCTCTTCGGGATTAAGCTGAGTATCACAACTTAACTGAATGTTAGGGTGTTTATAACAAAACTCAGCCATAGCCTCTGCCAAAAACGGTAAATCAGGTGTAATGACTTTTAAATGCCCCGAAACTAAATCACTATTTTGATAGGTTTCTTGTAAAACATCCCCCATCGCAACAAGCAGCGGAGTTAAGTTTTGATAAAGAAGTTCTCCCGCTTCTGTCGCGACCATTTTTCGTGTTGTACGTTCCAATAGCCGTACATTCAACGCGTGTTCTAAAAGTGCAACATGACGGCTCACATTTGATTTGGGAATTTGGCACAGCTCTGCGGCCCGCTTAAAACTTAATTGTTCAAATACCTTCTGGAAGCTAAGAAGCCACTGTAATTCAATATTGTTTAGCAAAACTATCTCATCAAATGGGATTTACAAACCAAAACTACCATATTTATCCTATTTATTGGACCAGTAATAATCATTTTTTTCTTAAACTGGGAAGATTTAAATGAGTTCAATTAAAAATATAGCCATTATAGGTGCAGGTGTTGCAGGCCTTGCGTTAGCGATATTTGCAAGAAAACAAGGTATCAAGGTTACCTTATTCGAAAGAAACACCAGCTTTTCTACAATCGGTGCTGGCGTTACGTTATGGCCTAATGCGACTTTTGTGCTTGAGCAGCTAGGTCTAATAGATGATTTCACCCAGTGTGGGGGTCAGCCAGTTGCTATGCGACAGTACGACAAACAAGCCACTCAATTGGGTGAGTTTAATATTCAAACACTAAACTCTCTGTGCGGCTTTCCAACTATTAGCATATTACGTCGTGACTTAATAAAGATACTCGCCGAGCGACTAGAGAAACTGGGTGCCACTATTCACTTCAACCAAGCCGTCAATACTCAGGACATTGCGCAATTAAAAGATAAGTTTGATCTTGTAGTAGGCTGCGATGGACGAATGCAATCGAAAGCTCGAGAGTATCTGTATAAAGTGCCTATGCCAACTAAATACCAAGGCTTCATTAATATAATTGGTACCAGTGAAATTGATCTGACCCCTTTTGAGCAGACAATTCATGACTTTAGAGTTAATAATGAACGCTTTGGTATAGTACCTGTAGCAAACCAACATTGTTACTGGGCTGCTGCATGGCCTAGTAACCTTGATAAAACGAAACCAATGGAGCAGTGGTTTGAAGAAATGCATGAGCGTTTTCAAGATTGGCCTAAAAAAGTTCAACAGGTACTTAATAGTTATAATCCACGCAGTTTAAAACGCATATTTGTACATGATATCGACCCACTTCCCTATTGGCACAAGGAGAATCTCATTATTATCGGAGATGCTGCACATGCTTCCTTACCCACATCGGGGCAAGGTGCTAGCCAAGCGCTTGAAGATGCTTGGCATCTAGCTCAATTATTTAAGACCGAATTTAGCCTCAATGTTATTTTGAAGAAGTTTTATGAAACTCGTATTCATAAAACCTCCAGCGCCCAAAACATGGGTAGACTAATAGCTCAGCATATCTTTCAACAATCATCTAATTCGGCCACAGATGCACCAAGTATATCCGCAGAAGAGCTCAGTCAACTCTATATGCAAGGACTAGACTTAACTCATACCAAATGATAACCGTCTAAATAACAAAAACCCGCTTCAAAAAAGCGGGCTTTGGCCCAAGTAGAAAATTCTGTCATATCACGACGAAGTTCTTGTTTCTCTTTAATACTAAGCCTCCACGGAGCAGAAGTGGTTCTATCCACCTTGTGTCGCCAACTTGTCGCTGTACATTTTAGATAGCGCATCAAAACATTGGTTACCAGCAAGAAGCCTCAAAGGGTTCATATATCCACTATTACAATCGATACCGTCCCATCGATATATTGGAGACGATAATTCTGTTTAGGCCGTGAATCGGCTTAACTTACTGTCGGGAATTAGTTGACCGCTACAAAGCTCGAGATAAAACCCCACACTCTCTGATGTGTGGGGAACTTTATGTAATAGGCTATTTACATAGCAGGTTGAATGCCGTTAGGGCAAGCACCTGGTGAGCCTGTGCCTGGAATAGTGGCCGGCACTGTTGGCACTGGGTAATCGCTCTCTAGTAATTGTATGGAATTGTGGTTGACTGCCGGTACGGTTTCAATATTACACCCGCGAGCGCCACCTGAATCGAAGCCACCACCGACTTTACCTTTACAAATGAAGGAGCAACTAAAGTGCGCATCTTGTAAATCGTGCACGTTATACTGCTGACAGCCAACAGCGGGGTCAGTGCCAACGGAAATGAGTTTACCTAACCATGCAGGGTTTTTTGCCCGACTCTCCAACTCTTTATTCACTGTTTCAGCGGTGGCACATCGACGTGTCACATAACGTGATCCATCAATGAGGTTTTCGACATCATTGATGCAATATTGATATTTGTAAAACTCAGCGGAAGCCAATGATTCAGGATTACCAGCAGCATCAGAGCCACAAACAGCAGTCTTGTGCGAGCGCTCGCAGATAAATTTCGGTCCACGGCACACATCGCATGATACTGGTGATGTCGGTGTTGGGTTAACCGCATCTCCTCCACGGCTGTTTTTGATAGGCAAGGTGGCGCTGACCGTTTGACCTTTAGTATCAGTGACCGTCAGCGTAATATCCCCTCCGATATAGGTGCATTCACTCGCAGGTTTGCTAATGGTTGCCGTTGGGTTGTCGGTTGTTTCACCACTTAGCACCACGCCTTTGGCTGGCGGTGTCCAGCTATAGGTGTAGGGTGGTGTGCCACCGGTAATTACCGGTGCATGCAAACTTACTAACTTATCGATACCATTTAGCGAAGTCAGATCCGCGTTTATGCTTTTAAGTGCGGCTGTCAGTTTGCGACTGTCGACTAACGGTAAAGTTGCCGGAGCTGCTGGTTTGATCAGCACTGTATAACTTTGGTTGCCAGCCTGATAATGACCTGGCGTATCACCAGCTACTATGTCGAGTTTATAGGTACCAGCAGTGCCTGTTTGCGGGTTGATGCTGATGGTAGCTGCATTTAGAGGAGCGAAGGTATCGGCTGGCGCGGTACTCGGCGTAACGGTCCACGAAATAGTCGTTGGCGTTATCGGTGCAGAACCTACGCTGCTTATAAAATCTACAGTAACATCTAACTTTGGATCACCTTCAGTTAAGGTTATGTCTGTTGCACTTTTTGGCATTACAACAATAGTCGGTTCATAAACCACGACATTTATCATGTCTTGCTGCGAAGCACCACCTACTATTGGCATCCCGACCACAGTAAAAGTGAGCGTTGTATCGCTCGTCACATCAGGTGCCGTAAATGAGGCGTTATATTGATTGGCACCACTTAGCGCAACTATTGGTATTCCTGCCGTTTGCGTCCATTGATAACTGGCGAGACTGCTGCCCGTTGCATTTAGAATAACTGTTTGCCCTGCGCGCACGCGCAGATCAGCACCAGCACTAATACTAGGCGCAGCCAATACTTCCACCATCGCCGTTTGTGATACTTTATTACCTGTTCCTTGTGCGGCAAAAGTGAAGATATATTGGTTCTCGTTTCCATAGGCTGGAGCGATAAAGGTACTGGTTAAACTGCGAACATCGCCCTTGACGCTGCTATTGCTGAGCGTAATGGTACTGGCCGCCGTAGGAAGTTGGCTCCACGTTAAACTTTGCACCGTTGCAGGGCTGCTTGAGTCTGCATCGATCACCGTACCGACTAAACTAACGATTTGTCCTTCATTGACATAAAGAACAGGAGTAACATGTGCCGATATATCGGGCTGGCCTTGCACTGTAACTGTTACTTGGTCTTTTTTGACTCGACCATTACTAGTAACCGAGAGTTCAAATACCAGGTCTTCGCTGGTGCCCGCAGCTTTAGCTGGAGAGGTAAATGATGCATTCAAAGTATTTGCATTTTTTAAAGGGGTGACATCTGAGCCTGAAATCTGCGTCCAAGTATAAACTGGTTCATTGGCATGTTGCACACTGCCGTGCAACTGTACATCACTTAAACTTTCAGCAATAGAAAAATCATTACCAGCGCTGACCAGTAAAGGTAAAGCGGGTACGGTCACGACAACGCTATCTTTAGCCGTATTACCCAAACTGTCGATTACCGTCAGGTTGTAGTTAAGCTCTACTTCATGGGTCAGAGACGGCGCGATAAATGATGGGTTCGCATCACTGATACTGCTTAGTGCGGCATTCGTATCATCTGTCCAACTATAGGTGTAGGGCGGTTTCCCTCCTGCAACATTCGCATTTAAGTACCCCGTTTGTGTGGGTGATAAATCAAAGTCGGCGCCCAAGTCGACACTCATGTGGCGATCTTGAATGGTCACTGCAACCGTGGCGGTAGCCGCATTGACCGAATCCGTTGCCGTAACTTGCAGTTTGATCGTAGTATCAGCATCCACATTGGGAAGGTCTAAGCTTGCATTCGCTGAGGATCCGTTGATAATGTTTGTTGTCGTCAGTGATGTTGTGCCGGCATCAGCAAGAGTCCATGCATAGCTTACCGCACCATCGGCATCTTTAGCCGATGCCAATAAATTGAGGGTATTACCTTCAGCCAATGTGCGTGTTGCTGCACCAGCTGTTACTTGCAAAGCATTGTTCACATGGTAAGTGACACTATCGGTAGCAGAGCCGTTAGCCGTATCATTTACTGTCACTTCAAGGGTCACAGTAGCAGGGCCATTCGGTGCGATAAAGCTTGGAGTAGCGGTGTTTGGATCTGTAAGGCTAATGCCTATACTAGTGGTTTCTACCCATAAATAACTGAGTGAACCAAAGGTGTTGCCAAGACTGACTCTCGGCTTCACTGTCTCATTTGCAGTTACGGTCGCATCATTAGAGGCGGTTACCATTAACGGCAACTTCGGTGGTGCGACTACTGGATCAACTGTCACAGTCATTTGTGCTTTTGCTACGGCTGACCCATCGCTCACTTCGACTTCTATTACAATATCTTGATGGCCGCTCACACTAGGAGCAGTGAAACTTGGCGAATCCGTTTTATCATCTGCAATCGTAATGGTTGGGCCACTTAATTGCGCCCACTGATAGTTTAAGGGACCACTGGCGTTCATCACTGTCGTTTTAGGGTGCACCACATGACCACTGTATACGCTTTCATGCCCAGCCATACTGAGCGCAAGTGTGGGTCTGCTTGGCGCATTAACAGGTACTGCCTGAAACTGAGTATCAGTAGTTTTAGTAATCACTTTACCTTCAGGTGAGGTATAGGTAATGGTTGCCTGAAGCTTAATGTTGGTATTACTGCTTACTGATGGCGCATTAATGATGGGCTGAGCTGTATTGTCACCAGCAATTATCAAGTCATTAGGTTTTGGATTTGGCTCAATCACCGTCCATAGGTAAGAAAGAGATGCCCCGTTATCTAAAGGGGGGACATGGATATCGATGCTTGGTTTAAAAGTTTTGCCGGATTCTACCTGAACGGGAGCTGCTGTACTGACTCCAGGGCCTGTTGCCAAGTGACTACCTATTTGGTTTTGATGAGGTGCCAGCTTAAATACAGGTTTAGCGGTATAAAGTAGCGAATCGGAAACAGTATTGGTGCCATCTGTCACAGTAACATTGACTCTAATACCTGTTTCTGAATTGACATTAGGCACAACAAACACAGGGTGCTCTGTTGTCGCATCTGTAAAGGCAACATCGCTACTCTCCCACAATACTGATACACGATCAAGCGTACCGGTGATAGTTGCTGCAGGATATACAAAATCCCCTTCTTCAACTAAACAGTTGGTGGTGCAGCCCTTTGGTTTAATAATCTGTACCGACAAAGGCGCAGTTGCCTTCACTTGAATATCGTGTGTAATACTCACTTGATGGCCATCGGCATCAGTTACTTGTACTACCCATTGAAAATCGGTGTCGGTTGTAACCTCTGGCGGCGTAACCTCGGTAGTTTTTCCATTAACACTACTTATCATAGCGTCTGGACCTTTTGTTTGCGTCCATTTATAGGTAAAAGGCCCTTTGCCACCATTAACCTCGGCAGTCAAACTAACAGAACCATGACCATTGTATACTTGATGCTTAGCACCTTGCTGAGGCTGTAAAGGTCCAGGCTTTATTTCTACTTGCTGTGTCTGTGATGTGCTTTTTCCGCTACTAATTTCAGTGGCTGTTACTTTAAATTCAAGTTTTCCCGGCTGCTTGGGCGCAACGAAAGATGTGGTTTGGCTGGCACTGTCTATTAAGTCTACTGTGGTACCGCTCACTTGCTGCCATTCATAGGTGAAGCTTCCACCGCCACCAGACTTTTCGGCTTTTGCTGTTAAGTGGACTGTTTGCCCTGAAGTGCTTTGCTTAACTGTATGTGACGATTGAGAGTTTGCATCAACTTTGCCCGTTCCAGTATTAACCTGGTTAACAAAGCTGATGCCCCTTGGCTTAACCGTGAGAACCACAATCGTATCAAACAACAAGCCGCTGGTGTCTTCAGTTTGTGCTGAGAAAAATAACTCTGTGTCCTGAAAAACATTAGGTGCTGTAACCTCAACTCGATTATCTATTTGTTGCCAAGATACTGTTTGTTCACTTAATAGTTCCCAACTTATCTCTTTGTCACTATCAACCAACCCATTAACCGTATAAGCCGCATTTAAAATGACCTTGTGTTCAGAAGAAACTTCCGTTGGGCCTGTAACCTCTAATGACTCAACATCTCCAATAACGTCAACCGGTGAGGTAATGTCTATGGTGATATCCTTGCTTAGCGACATACCTGAGAACCTAGCTGTTACACGAATACTAGCTTGCTCAATATTTGACGGTGCTACAAAGAACCCTTGGTTACTATTACTAACTAAGCCAAGTGGTAATACACTCTCTTCCATCCAAAGGTAACTCGCGCCATCAATATTTTGTCCATTTTGTTGTAACTGAACCTCAATCACTGCAGATTGACCCACTTCTACGGATAAAGGCGCTCGGACCAACTCAATTGTAAATTCTTTACTTGTACCTGATGACACTGAGGTTCGGTCACAGGCCACTAGAAAGAATAGCATTAAAAGTAAACCAAAACCTTGACTAGGCAATTTCATAAGTAACAGTATCCGTATCATAAAAAAGATAGAAAGTTTTAAGATTATTTAAGCCTAAAAAGCATAACCACACTTAAAACTTCGATAACCTAAATTGATACTAGACTCAAAATTAAAACTCTGCAATTTGTCCCTTTTTCATGAATCAAAAGAACACGATCTTACTGTTAAATTCAGTCCTGTTCTCGCAGTTCAGCTTATTAGGGTTGCCACACTCTTAGATAAACTAGCCTTGGAGTCTTGTGATGTGCCTGCCACTGGTGGTTACAGAAACCAACTGACCGACTATTCCAGCGAGTAATTATCCACCACATCCCCTCCAAAAGTGCCTACCATTACTAAGCTGGTATGACACAAATTCCATAGACCAACGTTGATTTAACACTATTGTCTTAGCTCTTTGCGTTTCTTCACACCCGCCCTCTTCAGTGTCGAGGCGATAGGCTTGCTTTTAGCTCTGAATCCAGCATTTTCCTTTGAGCAAATCCTGTAACATAAGCTACCCACACTGGGGATATTTAATCGCCAGCGACTGAGCCCAACAAACTTATAAGCCACACATTCAGTGTACCAACAGGCACACCGATTAATTGAAGAACGTTCCACCGCTACCACACCTGATATATCAGTGACGGTACATCCAGATGTCAAAAAAGAATCGTATGTAAACGACTATGATCATCTTTATCTATGGTTTTATATGTATTTTTATATTCGAAGTCTCTCGGAGCTGATCGGTAATGTTATAATCATAGCCTAGGCTCGATTTGGTTAAGTCAGTTGCGTTGACGATCAGGACGAGCGAGTCGAGTTACCTACTATTCTAAAAACTCTGTGTTTTACATTTAGGAATGATTAGTTAGCCAAACGAGTATAAGTAAAGTACTAAGAGAACTTTACAGGCTAATTAAAAATTATTTTAGCCTTTATAAAGTGTTAAATAAAACTGACTAGATATAATTAAATTTAAAGTAATTATTTTCGAAAATAGTTCTAAATATGTGTAACCTTGAAGAAAAGTGATGCTTAAAACCATTTCGATTTATTTTTAATCTTGTCTTAACTCAGCACCATAAAATACCCGCTACCTTACTCGCTTTATGTATTAGAGTTTTTACCCTTAGCAGAACAGCTTAATAGGTGAAAGGGCTCGAAGCTCGCAAAGACTAGGAGCTATTAATAGACATCAGCCTAAAAAGCCAATGACGCATAAGCGTATTTTAATCTATCTGATATATAGTCGTTCAAACCCTATCTGATAATTCCTTGTTTTTAATTGCTGCCTATACAACTAAGTTCTTACTACTCGTCGACGTTTTAGTTCAGCTTTGGCTTAACGTCTGAGCCCACTTTTTCTTCAGCAATTAACGGTCGTGAAACTGAACTTACTCTGCTTAGTTACCATTTTGCTTTTGATTCGATTTTTTTATAGCTCATTGATATTAAAGTATTTCCAATCAGTAGAGCACATTATAAATAATCAAGAATGCTACAGCACAAAAGACAGTATTATATTACTTTATTACTTTATCACTTTAAAACTTTTCTGTTAGCTACCACTTTTGCACTCTATCTAACGGTCAAATTTCCCAAGAGATATCAACTCCAGTTCAGCTTCTGATTTAATCTGTATTTATGTGACACTCAAATTATTGTTAGTCAATACACTATTCAAAGGTACTTCCGTATCTAACAGCTTTAAGCTTACCTATTTTATGAATATCCATCGCGCTTTGAATCATATTTTACGCTCAAAATAACAATTTTCATCATTTCCATGTTAACCATATCACTTACCCCATTCTAAGTTGTTATACAACGCTTCTTAAAAATCGCTCGGTGAGTTAGCAGAAGGTCGAGAAAATATAGGTGATTACCTTCTTCAAGACGAGTAAAATTTGCAGGGCGTTTTCTTGGTTGATGAACTGTAGAGCGGCTAGTTAGATCGGTACACCATCACTGACTACGTACGGCGACCAAAGGGCCAGCGTCTTATTTTGTCGATTTGATCGACCGATCCATCATAAACTCGCCCTACCATCTTCAACCTATTTTGGAATACCTCCATTTTGTCAGCAATGACTTTCATCTTCAGGCAGTGCCCAGTGTTACGCAGCCACAGCCCTAAAAATAGAAGCCAGCACTACAACGAAAACTAATATCTCCGCAAGGTTTTTTAGGAAAGTAAAAATTCATTAAAAAGGCCAGTCAGAAATACTGACTGGCCTTTTTTATCTAACAGAAACTAGATTAGGTTTTTACAACCAAGTCTACTCCCACTCGATTGTTGCCGGTGGCTTACCTGAAATATCGTAAACAACACGTGAAATACCATCGATTTCGTTGATGATACGGTTAGAAACCACACCTAGGAACTCGTAAGGTAAGTGTGACCAACGTGCCGTCATAAAGTCGATTGTCTCTACACAGCGTAGCGATACAACCCAGTCGTATTTACGTGCATCACCCATTACACCTACCGATTTAACTGGTAAGAATACAGTGAAGGCTTGACTTACTTTGTGGTAAAGCTCTGCTTTGTGTAGCTCTTCAATGAAGATAGCATCTGCGCGACGTAGTAAGTCACAGTACTCTTTCTTGATTTCACCAAGTACACGAACACCTAAACCAGGACCTGGGAATGGGTGACGGTAAAGCATGTCGTAAGGTAGACCAAGCTCAAGACCAATTTTACGCACTTCATCTTTGAATAGCTCACGTAACGGCTCTACTAGACCCATTTCCATGTCGTCTGGTAAACCACCTACGTTGTGGTGAGACTTGATTACGTGTGCTTTACCTGTTGCTGATGCAGCAGATTCGATAACATCTGGGTAGATAGTACCTTGACCTAACCATTTAGCGCTTTTCAGCTTTTTAGCTTGCTCGTCAAATACTTTAATGAAGGTATGACCAATCGCTTTGCGCTTATCTTCTGGGTCTGACTTACCTGCTAAGTCTGCTAAGAATTGATCTTCAGCATCAACCTTAACAATGTTTAGGCCAAACTTGTTGCCAAACATGTCCATAACTTGCTGACCTTCGTTTAGACGAAGTAGCCCGTTATCAACGAATACACATGTTAGCTTGTCGCCAATTGCACGGTGAATAAGCATTGCAACAACAGATGAATCAACACCACCTGATAAACCTAAGATAACTTCGTCATCACCTACAGTTTGTTTGATACGCTCAATCGCATCGTCGATGATTTTAGCCGGAGTCCATAGCTTTTCACAGCCACAGATATCAATCGCAAAACGCTCAAGTAAACGTTGACCTTGATGCGTGTGAGTTACTTCTGGGTGGAACTGCACGCCGTAGAAGCGCTTTTCTTCCCAAGACATTGCAGCATGTGGGCATGTAGACGTTTTAGCCGTTGTTTTGAAAGTCTCTGGTACTTCCATTACTTTATCGCCGTGGCTCATCCAAACGTCTAGTACGCCTGCACCGCCATCAGTAATGTGGTCTTCGATAGCGTCGAATAACGCACAATCACCTACTTTTTCAACCTGCGCATAACCAAACTCTTTCTTATCAGAGCTGTGTACGCTACCACCTAGTTGCGTTGCCATTGTTTGCATGCCGTAACAAATACCAAGTACTGGCACGCCTGCGTTAAATACATACTCAGGAGCACGTGGGCTGTTTTCAAGTGTTGTAGACTCAGGACCACCCGACAAAATAATACCTTGTGGATTAAATTCGCGGATTTGCTCTTCAGTTACATCCCATGCCCATAGCTCACAGTAAACACCAATCTCACGTATACGACGTGCGATTAACTGTGTGTATTGCGAACCAAAATCTAAAATGAGAATTCGTGAATCGTGAATGTCTTTGCTCATGGAGTATCTCGTTAGTCAGGAACTGCTCTCCCAAAGGGAGATGATAAATAAATTAGGGCTAGCAAATGCTAGCCCATTGTAATTTCAATACCTTAAGGTAATTAACCTAAGCGGTAGTTTGGCGCTTCTTTAGTGATTTGCACATCGTGAACGTGTGATTCACCCATACCAGCTGAAGTAACACGAACAAATTGAGGTTTAGTATTTAACTCTTCAATTGTTGCACAGCCAGTTAAGCCCATTGCACTGCGAAGACCGCCCACTTGTTGATGGATGATTGTCGCAATAGGGCCTTTATAAGCAACACGGCCTTCGATACCTTCAGGAACAAGCTTGTCTGCTTCGTTCGATTTTTGGAAGTAGCGGTCTGATGAACCTTCTTTTTGGTCCATAGCGCCAAGGCTACCCATACCACGGTAAGACTTGTAGTAACGACCTTGATATAGCTCAACTTCACCCGGTGCTTCTTCAGTACCTGCTAACATTGAACCCACCATCACACATGATGCACCTGCAACAAGTGCTTTTACGATGTCACCTGAGAAACGAATACCACCGTCAGCAATAACAGGGATATCACGGCCTTTTAAGCCTTCAACTGCATCAGAAATAGCAGTGATTTGTGGAACACCACAACCTGTTACGATACGAGTAGTACAGATAGAACCAGGACCAATACCCACTTTAACAGCGTCAACACCCGCATCAGCAAGGGCAATCGCACCTTCAGCTGTTGCAACATTACCTGCTACGATTTGTAGATCTGGGTATGCTTGACGTGTTTGAGCAACACGGTCGATAACACCTTGTGAGTGGCCATGTGATGTATCGATAAGTAATACATCAACACCTGCTTCAACAAGGGCTGCGATACGCTCGTCAGTACCTGCGCCAACACCAACAGCGGCACCTACACGTAGACGACCTTGCTCGTCTTTACATGCGTTTGGTTTGTCTTGTGCTTTTTGATAATCTTTTACAGTGATCATGCCTTTAAGTTTAAAAGCATCATCAACTACGAGAATTTTTTCGATACGGTGCTCGTGCATTAGACCTAAGATTTCATCACGGTCTGCACCTTCTTTAACAGTCACTAACGATTCTTTTTTCGTCATAACGGTAGAAACAGGTTGCTCAAGTTTGGTTTCAAAGCGCATATCACGGCTTGTAACAATACCCACTAGGTTATTATCACCATCCGTCACAGGGAAACCTGAAAAACCTTTATCTTCTGCTAATGCTATGGCATCAGCAATTGTTAGATCCGCAGTCACAGTAACAGGGAAAGAAACAATGCCTGCTTCGTACGTTTTAACTTTACGTACGTTTTTAGCTTGCTCTTCAATTGTCATGTTTTTGTGGATGAAACCTAAACCGCCCTCTTGCGCTAGCGCAATCGCTAAACGAGCTTCTGTTACAGTATCCATAGATGCTGAAACTAGCGGCAAGTTAAGATTGATACCACGCGTTAAGCGAGTTGAAATATTTGCCGTGTGTGGCAAAACAGTAGAATGACCTGGTACTAGTAGTACGTCGTCAAAGGTAAGAGCTTCTTTAGCAATTCTAAGCATATTGGCAACTTCTCACATGTGGATCTGAGTATAAGGAATTGCGGCCAAATTTTATCAGCGTTCTAAACCCGAGTAAATAAAATTGTGCAATTATTTATGATAAAGTAGCCTTAGTTTATGGCAAAGAGATTAAATTTAGCTGCAATGGGTAATTCACAAGACATTTATACCGTATCACGCCTTAATAAAGAGATCCGAAGTGTGCTAGAACGCGGCTTTTCTTCTTTAGTGTTAAGTGGTGAAATTTCAAACTTTATTGCGCCTGCTTCAGGGCATTGGTATTTCACATTAAAAGACGATCGCGCACAAGTAAAAGCAGCTATGTGGCGCGGTAATAATCGTGGCCAAACATTTCGCCCAACGAATGGCGCACAAGTCACTGTGCGTGCCCGTGTATCTTTGTATGAACCGCGTGGTGATTATCAACTCATTGTTGAACATATGGCACCAGCTGGTGAAGGCTTATTAAAACAAGAGTTCGATGCGCTTAAAATGCGCCTTGCCGCCGAAGGCCTGTTTAGCTCAGCTTATAAAAAACCATTGCCAACACATATCAATCGCGTTGGCGTGATTACCTCGGCCACAGGTGCGGCCATTCGCGATATTTTAACCGTCTTGAAACGCCGTGCTCCCCAACTTGAAGTGGTGATTTATCCGGCCATGGTGCAAGGCGCTGATGCTCACAGCCAATTAATAGAAAAAATAAACATCGCCAATCAACGTAACGAAGTGGATGTACTGATATTGGGTCGTGGTGGTGGTTCATTAGAAGATTTATGGTGTTTTAACCATGAATTACTCGCACGCGCCATTTATGCCAGCAACCTGCCTATTGTCAGTGCTGTGGGTCATGAAGTAGACACCACTATCAGTGACTACGTTGCAGATATACGCGCAGCCACACCTTCTGCAGCAGCCGAGTTGGTCAGTCCAAATAGTGAAGAGTTACATAGCAGAGTAAATCAGCTTGTTAGGCATTTAAATCATGCCTTTAAACACGCGTTGGCAGTTAAACGTACTACAGCGACGCAATTTGAGCATCGCTTACAACTGTGTCACCCACGAAATCAACTCAATCAGCAGGCACAAAAGCTGGATGAATTGGGCCTTGCTTTACATCGTGCTATGCAAAGTACAATTCAGCGCCATGAGCGAGTACTTGGCAACCTTACTCCTCGTTTAATGCAAAGCTCACCAGAAAAGCAACTTACTCGCTATGAGCACTTGCTTACCCAGCTGCAAGGTCGTTTAACACAAGCTATACAGCACCAATTTACAACATCCCGTAATCATCTATCACTGCAGGCGAGCCGCTTAGATTCAGTCAGTCCACTAAGTGTATTAGCGCGTGGTTATAGCATTACTAAAAACAAACAAGGTCAGGTGGTGAAATCAGTGTCACAGGTTAATAGCGGAGAATTGCTCACCACCGAATTGGCAGATGGCCAGTTGCAATCAAAAGTGGTTTGATTAATCTGTACTTACAACGATGACTAGCTCATCGTCACTCGAAGTGGTGGAAGTGTATTTGAACTGTTTCCACCAGCTTTGCAGCATTAAATCATCTGTTATGTTTCGCCAATAATGCTCAGGAAGTACTGTAACGTCATCTGGGCGTTGTAACTTAAACTGACAAACTGAACTTTTACACTTAGAAACGCTGACATTTGGCTGTATAGGTAAGTCAGCCATAATTAAAAAGTCACTCATAGCTGTTTCAACTTGATAGGCCCATGTTTCATTGCGTTCTTGCTGTGCTAAAAGCGTATAAAGCTGATCAAGGTGGGAGTCTATTTCATCGGATGTAAGTGCGTTAGTGCGATAACGTGCAATCACAGCCTGCTGGCTCTCGACTTGTAATTCAAGCTCGGCAATTTGCTGCTTAAGCGCTTCTTGAGTTAATTCTTCAGGTGAAGTTTGATGCCCAACATTAGAAACTCCGCTCACACTAATAGGTGCAACTGGCGCTGCCTGCTCTGAAATAGCCGGCTCTATAACACTTATTTGCGCCCGCTCTGAAATCGGCACAACGGTGTTATTAGTTTGAAGCATAAACATGATGATAGCGCCACAAATAAATGACGCTACAATCGACAAACCAAAGGCTAATTTAGACAAGGTTCTTTTGCTCTTTATTGTAAAGAACTACAGCATTGCACTGGTATGAGATGCATTGCTTGCGCTTGTGGTGCTGTCATCCAGAAAGTTTTGATTCATACTTTCCGCTGGACAAGGACAGCTCGGTTTACCCACCACTTTAGCAGGTACCCCAACAACGGTTGTATGTGCTGGAACAGGGCTTAATACCACAGAGTTTGCACCTATGCGTGCGCCCTCTCCTACTTCGATGTTACCCAACACTTTCGCACCGGCACCAATCAACACACCCGCGCGAATTTTAGGATGGCGATCACCTTGTTCGTTACCCGTACCACCTAAAGTAACCGATTGAAGAATCGATACATTATCTTCAATAACCGCTGTTTCACCAATTACAATCCCAGTTGCATGGTCAAACATAATACCATGACCCACTTTACAAGCAGGGTGAATATCAACACCAAATACCTCAGAAGTTCTACTTTGAATAAAGCGAGCAAGTTCTTTTCGATTCTGTAACCAAAGGCAGTTTGCAAGTCGGTGTGCTTGTATTGCATGAAAGCCCTTTAAGTTAAGTATCACCGTTAAGTAACTATCTGCGGCAGGGTCACGATCTTTTACTGCTTTTATATCATGAGCGACATGGGTCAACATCAAATCACACTTAACAAAGGCCTGGTCAAACAATTCGCGAATTGTGAATGCTGAAACCACTGCATCCGCCAACTTATTAGCAACAATAAAACTTAGCGCCGAACCTAAGCACTCATGATTTAACACACACGAATAGACGTGACTTGCTAAAAGAGGTTCACGAGTAACGACTTCGTTTGCTTCTTCGCGAAGCTTTTGCCAAATTTCATGACGCATAATTTTGCCTTTCTGGTTATACCTAACTGCTATTACTTAAGTTTAACGGATTTGTAGCAAGATGTACTAACCCGTTGTTTATTTGTTCTGGTTATATCTAATAACCAGAGCGTCATCGTTATTTGCTATTAAACATAAAAAATGCCCCTAGGCAGGGGCATTGATTAGTTATTATTGAAATACTTTTTCGACATCAAGTACTTTAATATTTTTCGCCGGTATCGCAAGTTTATAGTCTGCAATCACTTTATCTTCAGCAACAAGCTCTGCTGGTTTTTCAGCGTTGTACACCATAGGCGATGTTTGCTCTGAGGCTAGACGTTTTTGCATGTCCTTGCCGTCACCAGTAATAAACACATAGTGGATATTCTCTGTTT
Organism: Pseudoalteromonas sp. L21; assembly: GCF_021728035.1. NCBI lineage: Bacteria > Pseudomonadati > Pseudomonadota > Gammaproteobacteria > Alteromonadales > Pseudoalteromonadaceae > Pseudoalteromonas > Pseudoalteromonas sp. L21. The sequence continues at coordinate 696,657 of NZ_JAKKCV010000001.1, forward strand.
GCAAGTTATCGCGAATAACACGATTCACATCATCAAGGGTTAGCTTTTCAAGCTTGCCGCGCACATAGTCAACAAAGCTCTCTGTATTATAGAACTCACTATCAAGCGCATAACCTAATTGGCGATCTTGGCTTGCAACCATTTGTGGCACAAAGTTAATTAAGAAGTTACGCGTCGCTTCAAAATCTTCTTTGCTGATGCCATTTTTAATCAGCTTATCAAGCTCAAATAATGCCGTACGCGTTGCAAAGTGCGCATCGTTATTAGAACGAAGCGGACGTAACCACACTTGGAAAATTTGCTCTGAACGGCCTAAGTTAGCATCAGGTTTAGTTTGGAACATACCACGCGGGAAGTACTCAATGTAGGCATAGTCACCATAGTTCATACCACGGGTTTGACGAATACGCTGATACAAGAAGCTGTTTGAGCTACGGTGTTCACCAAAGTAAGAGCGCACTAACCAAAGTGCGGTCCAGTCATCGCTGCTACGAATTGTATCGATTGGGAATCCAAATGACACAGCGGTAGACTGCGCTGATTTTTCAACAATCGTTGCATGATGCCCTTGAAGGGCTGGCGCATCTGGGATCGTTAAACGACTTTCTTTACCTTGTGCAAGCGATGTTAAATCTTTCATCATAGTTGATTTAACATCACTCGGAATAGCACCAATTAAACCTACAGTTAACTTAGATTGGGTAAACTGGTTAGCATAAAACGCTTTTACATCGTCAAGCGTCAATGCTTCGAGATCTGATAAATCACCATAGTTATAGCTTTCATACGGGTGGCCTTTATAAAGCTGATGATACAGCACTTCTTTACCTAACTCTTCGTCATTTGACGCTTTAAGGTCTGCTTTAATGCTATCGATAAGCTCTTTTTTCAGACGCTTGAAATCATCTTCTCTAAAGCCAGGATTTAACAATTGATCGCTAACAAGTGCATACCACTTGGCAGCATTGTCTTTATGCACACGACCACGTAAAGAAATCATCTCTTTATCGATTTGATAGCCAAAGCTTCCTGCCAGTGGGTATAACGCTTTTTGAATATCTTTGTAGCTCATTGTTTCAGAGCCACCTTGCGCTAGCATTGCAGCAGTGAGTGCCGCTAAGCCTTTTTTACCTTGTGGATCAGCTGCTGCGCCGGTATTAAATAACCAGTTAACATCAACCAGTGGCGAGCTATTGGTTTTATCAAGTACTTTAAAATGACGCTCTGTTGGGGCTTGCTCAATACTGGCAACCGCCGCGTTTAAGTCAACCTCTTGATCAAAACCTGCCACTTTATCAAGCGCCGACATTGTCACAGTAGTACGGCTTGAATCAACAAAATATTTGTTTGCTACCGCTTTGATATCCTCAGGAGTGATGCTATCAGCAGTCGCGTAAAGTTGGTTAATCACCTCAGGGTCGCGCTCAAAGTGCATGTAGCTTGCAAGTGTTGAGGCAATTGACTGTGATGAATCAAGACCATTGATAAAGCTGTATTTTAAGTTAGATTTTAAATCAGCTAACTTTTGTGCATCAACAAGCTCTGTGCGCGCTTGTGCATAAGTACGGTTAATCGCATCACGCGCTTTTGCAAGGTCCGCTTCGTTTTCGACTTTTACAAAAACATGTAATAACCCAGGATCTTTAGTATCTGGGTTATAGGTAAACATTTGGCTGGCAATTTGTTTATCAACAACCAGCTCTTGATAAAGTGCTGAGTTGTTAGAGAAATAAAGCTGTGAGATCAAATCAAGGGCTGCACGGTCTTTTTGAGTTGGATCCCATGCGGTGCCTTTGTAAGACACAAGCAACCAGTGACCTGGTAAACCATCATTTTTCTCATGTACATATTTTGCTGCTTGTTGTTTTGGCTCAACAGGAATATCAGCTTGGTAATCACCTTTTTTCCAGTTGCCCCAGTGCTTTTTCACCATTGCCATGGTTTCTTGTGGATCAACATCACCAACAATAACTAAAGATACATATTCAGGTTTATAAAACTTAGCGAAGAACTCTTTACCATACGCCATTTGATCAGGCATAGCTTCAATGTCTTCAAAAAAGCCCATGGTGGTGTGTTTATACGTATGTTTTTCGAATGCTTCGTTACGAACAGCAGAAAGTAACTTACGAATTGGGCTGGCATTATTTTTTAGATATTCCCCTTTTACGGTAAGCGCTTCAGTGCGGAACTGTTCTTCGCTGTAAGTCAGATTTTGAAAAATATCCGCTTCGATTTCGAGTACTTTATCTAAATGTTCTTTTGAGAAGTTTAAGTGGTAGTTAGTGTAATCGTTGGTTGTGTATGCGCGATTATCAACACCTGAGTTTTTTAGAATATCTGAATACACATCTTGCGGGAATTTTTCAGAGCCTTTAAACATCATATGCTCAAAGAAGTGTGCAAAACCGGTTTTACCTGCTTCAACCTCATTACGTGAACCAACCGATACCGGAATTTGCAGTGATACGACATCTGGGTAATCTGTTTTTACTACCATCACGCGAAGGCCGTTTTCAAGCTCTTCTAATAGGTAATCTTGACTAAATACACGATTATCATCTTGGCTTACTGACTGCTCAATGCCGGCTTCTTTAACCATCGTTGACTGTGAATTACTTGCGCATCCACCGAGCGCTAGCGTGACAGCAACAGCTGTTGCTAATAATCTAAATTTCATTATGTTCCCTTGTTAGTTATTTTTCTCATAGTTATTAACCGTTGATTATGCACCAAAGTACCAGAAAATATGAGGGTTGAAGGCAGAATTAATGTAAACAGGTGTGTCAATTTTTACGAACAACGGCCTCTTAAGTTGAGCAAAATTCATAGTCATTGAAAAACTTTCACGAAAAAAATCTATCTAGACGTCTAAATGGCTGCTATATTATCATCATAGACGCAACTACAGCTGGAATGAGGATTATGGCTTTATCATTACAAGAGAAAATTGAAGACACCAATCAAGGTGTTTACCTTATTGGTACCACACCGCCTAAATCTGGCACTGATAAAGCTCAGCTTGAAACCATTGCGCAAAAGCTATTAGGTCGCTTACACGAAATTGAATACGATGGTGTGATTATCTATGACATTCAAGATGAAAGTAGCCGTACGGCAAAACCACGCCCATTTCCATTCAAAGAAACCGTCGATCCACGAGAGTACTCTCATTTATTACGTAACTTGTCTCAACAAGATGTCATTACGTACAAAAGCGTTGCTCAACGCGGTGAAGCTGAGTTTAACGAATGGCTAGCAGAAACTCGTAATGATTTTGATTTAAAAAACTTAGTGTTAGTTGGTAGCCCATCATCTCATGGCGATATCAAATTGAGCCTGCCAGATGCTTATAAAACACTTCAAAAACAAGATAATGATATATTTTTAGGTGGCGTTACTATAGCAGAGCGCCATGCCAGCAAACGCAATGAGCATGAGCGATTGCTTGAAAAAACGGAACAAGGTTGTCAGTTTTTTATCTCCCAAGCTGTGTATAACGCACAAGCCACAATCGATTTAATCACCAGTTATGCGCGTAGCTGTAAAGCGCTTAGCATTTCACCGAAACGAATTATTCTTACTTTCACACCCTGTGGTGGTGAGAAAACACTTGAGTTTATGCAGTGGTTGGGCATATCTGTACCAGAAGCAACAAAATGGCGCATGCTTGATTCCGCTAACCCACTGAGCGAGTCTGTACGTATTTGTCGTGAGAATCTAGACCTAATATTACAAAGCTGTGCGCATTTAAATGTACCGCTTGGCTTAAATATTGAGAGTTTAACTAACCGTAAAGAAGAAATTGATGCATCTATCAATCTTTACCGTTTACTTAAAGCAACGATGGAATTAAACCTAGCAGAAAAGCAAATAGCCTAAACACGCTTAGAGGCTTGCTTTTTCTCATACATATCTTCATCTGCACGTTTTAGTAATTCAGCAAATGTTTCAGCACGATGACCAAGTGCGGCATAGCCGATACTAAGGCTAAGCTCTGGCAAGCCCTGACTTTGCAGGTTTGCCTTAAACGTGCTTTCAAGCTTTTTCATAATCGTATCGATACAATCACCATTATTAACTTGAAGAAGCGCAACAAACTCATCACCGCCTAATCGACCGATAATATCAGCCTCTCGTAAGGTGCCTTTCATTGTGTCAGCAAGGCTAATTAGAGCTTGATCTCCTACCTCATGACCATAATTATCATTAAGCGGTTTAAAGTCATTAATATCAATAAATAAGCAGCATACTTCAAAGCCTAGACGAGCTGCTAGATTTAATTTATGTTGCGAAAGTAAATCGAGGGCGCGGCGGTTATAGATATTCGTTAATGGGTCTAGCATCGCAATTTCACGCATTTGTGCGAAACTATCTAACAGTGCTAAATCATCTTCAACCATGTCTCTAAGTTGCTTTATCAGCTCTATTAGGCTTGGTTGATAATGGGTTTGTTCAAAATCCATCACACAAAATGTGCCAAATGGCTCTCCATTGGGCCAACAAATTGGTACACCCAAATATGATTCAATGCCATCTTTAATGTAGGGACTGTCATGCCACTGACTGTCCTCACTCACATGCGGGACATAAAGTGGTGCTAAATCACGCACCACTTGCTTACAAAAGATATTATCGTCAGCACTTGATTCTGCACCAACATCATAGGGGTTTTCTTGTTGTTGGCTTGACACAATGATGCGATACGCATCATCACTTTTCTGCACGATAAAACCAGCTGGCGCAGAAAATAGCTCAGTCATTAAATCGATTGTTTTTTGCCACTTTTGTAGCGAAAACTGGTTGTCCGGTTGACGAAATGCACATTTATTGGCTTCAAACATACTACACACTCAAATTAACCAGTGGATAGTTTAAATATACGCCAAATTTAACGACGTCTCGGACTTTTTTTTCCTAAAATACGTTTTTTATCTCGTGAACGACGTGCTTTATTGGTGTTTTTTCTGATTTGTTTCGGCTCTTTGCTTAAGTCAGGTTCATAACCGGGTAACCACTGCGGTGTAAGGCGTGTATCGAGCAGAATATCAATTTCATCAAGCAGGTATTGCTCGTCAATACTCACCAGCGACATTGCAAAACCTTTTTCACCCGCTCGCCCAGTACGGCCTATTCGGTGCACATAATCCTCTGCAACATAAGGCAGTTCATAGTTTATCACGTACCTTAAAGAGGCAATATCAAGACCACGCGCAGCAACATCTGTTGCCACAAGTACACGCGTTGCGCCAGATTTAAAGTTTTGTAGTGCCTTGTCACGTGCGCCTTGGCTTTTATCACCGTGGATGGATTCGGTTTTTAGTCCATCTTTACACATTTCTTTAGCAAGTAAATCAGCGGTTTGTTTGGTACGGGTAAATATCAGCACTTGTTGCCAGTTTTTCATACCAATCATATGTGACACCAACTCACGCTTGCGATCTTCATCAACCGCATAAACAACTTGCTCTACTTCTGTCGCAGCGGAATTACGTTTATTCACTTCAACCAACTTAGGGTCATTTAAGAGCTGTTTGCTAAGGTTAAAAATGCTGTCATCAAATGTGGCTGAAAAAAGTAAGGTTTGACGCGCTTTTGGCACATGTCGCAAGATACGTTTTATCTCGTCGATGAATCCCATATCAAGCATGCGATCAGCCTCATCAAACACCAAGGCATTAATGCTTGAAAGCTTAATACTGCCTTTAATCACATGATCAAGTAAGCGCCCAGGTGTTGCTACCACAAGCTGTGCGCCTTTTATGGCTTTGATCTGTGGCCCAATACTGGCACCGCCATAAGCAAGTGCTGCTTTAATTGCGGTGTTAGCGCCATAGCGCTCTACACTTGCAAATACTTGCTGAGCAAGCTCGCGAGTTGGCGTTAAAATAAGTATTTTAACCGTGTCAGGGAGTACCTTTTCAGATAACAAATTATGCAGTAGAGGTAACACAAACGCAGCGGTTTTACCTGTTCCTGTTTGTGCACTGCCCATCACGTCAGCGCCCGATAAAATAAGCGGGATTGTCTGCGCTTGAATTGCAGTTGGGGTTTGATAATTTTCCGCTTGCAGAGCTTCTAAAAGTTCGGGGGCAAGGTTTAATTCTGAAAAAGTCGCTACTGACATGATATGAAGTACATTGGCTATAAAGCGAGTATTGTACGCACATGGCCACAAACAAAAAAGGCGCTAATGCGCCTTTTATCTAAAACAGTACAATTAAGCGTGGTTTAGTGTACTTTTACGTTGATTATAAAAACTAATTAATTCATCAACCGTTGCTTGGCAGTACTCGCGAATGCCAGAAACAACCATGTGCTTTTCACCTGAGCCGACTTTCTCACCATTTTCTAGTAAATTAAATCGTAAGATAATTTTTCCGCGTTTGCCTGTGTAAGTGAAATCAGGTTCAACAAACTCAAGCTCTGGCTCTTCAATATCAAGACGCTCTAGATTAATTAGCATTGATTCATAAATAACCATAGGTCTTGCAGGGTTAATCATTACATCTTGTTTCGCCATTAATGGGATAATAACATGCGGAAATGCGGCACCTGAAAACTCAACATAGTTCTTAATCAAACTATTTGTAAGTTTAGCGCATTGGCTTACAGCCCCTTCACGCTTCACTTTAAGCATGATTTTATCACCATCAGTAATGGCAAATTCATCAGCCCCAGCAGGAAAAGTTAATTGCGATGTTTCATCCACCATGCCTGCAAAAGTGAATTCCATTTTCTCACTGATGCCGTATTGGTTTAATACAAGTGAAAAAAGAAGATCACCGGGTACACAAAACTTTTTTGCGTCGATGTCGTGAAGTGGATTGAAATCATCCGCTACAGACTTAGCAAAACGACTTCCCTGCTCACGAGAGATAGAAACATAATCAGCGTGCTGCTGATAATAAGGACTTAACATAATTGTTCACTGCTTAAACTACTTATAACCTGACTATTCTACCAGAAAAAATGGGGAGAGAGGTCGAATCTGTTCACAATTCAACGTTTAAGAACAAAAAACATAAGAGTGCTTAGAAAACACTCTGGGCGATCTTGTATCTTTTTGTACACAACCGTTACTAAATAAAAACTGACGAACTATTTCCACACAAAATCATTTAATAAAAAATCAACTAAGGCATTAACATGAGTATTTTTTCATGCATAGCTTAAATGGTGATAACCACCTACTGAAGTAGATGGTTTAGAGGCGAAAACAATAAAGCCGAGCTGAGCTCGGCTTTATTGTAGATTACATAGTAAAGCTATGCTTGTGGATAATCCCGATAAGCACGCTCAATATTTTTCGCTTGCTTCTTCGATACACCAATATGCGCGAGTGCCACACGTAAACGTGCACGTGAAAGATCAGAACCTAAAATTTCCATCGCATCAAGAACCGATGTTGATGAAGTCTTCCCTGTGATAGCCACAAAAATTGGCTCAAGGAAGTCTTTAATCTTCAATTCATGGAAAGTTGCAACCGCTTTTGCAATCGCAAAAATCTCTGACTTCTCCCAGCTACGTAAGCCTTCTAGTTGCCAGATAAAGAACTGTAATGCTTGGCGAGTTGCATCTTCACCCGCTTTACCTGCCGTTAATAGCGCAGGGTCGTAGCTTGGAATACCACCCACAAAGTGGCCCGCAAGGTCAACCATGTCAGAAAGCGTATTAATACGTGTTTTTGCTTCTGGTAATACTTTAGCGAATAGCTCAGAATTAAATTTCCAATTAACAAAACGTTGCATTAATTCTGCATCAGATAAGTTTTCACGGATCCACATACCGTTTAACCAGCTAAGCTTATCCACGTCGAAAATAGGCCCACCCAGTGATACACGCTTCATATCAAAGTGTTCAATCATCTCATCTAAGGTGAACTTTTCACGCTCATCTGGCATTGACCAACCCATACGGCCTAAATAGTTTAATAGCGCCTCTGGTAGGTAGCCCATTTCTTTATAGTAATTGATTGACGTTGGGTTTTTACGTTTCGATAATTTTGACTTATCTGGGTTACGTAGTAACGGTAAGTGGCCAAGTACTGGCGCTTCCCAACCGAAGTCTTCGTATAATTTTAATAGCTTAGGCGCTGAGTTGATCCACTCTTCACCACGGAAGATATGGCTAATTTGCATGTGGTGATCATCAACAACGTTAGCAAGGAAGTATGTTGGGAAGCCATCTGCTTTAAGTAGCACTTGCATGTCTACGTTTTCCCATGGGATCTCAATTTCGCCACGTAGGTAGTCGTTAAACTTAAACGTGCCCTCGCTTGGGATCTTCATACGTATTACGTATGGCTTACCTGCTTCAAGGTTCGCTTTGATTTCGTCTTCTGAAAGATTTAAACCACGACCATCGTATTTAGGGCGTAGGCCTTCGGCCATTTGCTCTTCACGCATTTGGTCTAGCTCTTCGCTGGTTGCAAAACAGTAAAATGCTTTACCCTGTTCAACTAACTGATGCGCAAATTTCTTATATAAATCACTACGCTCAGATTGACGGTATGGACCAAACTCACCGCCCACATCTGGACCATGATCCCAGTTTAAGCCTAACCATTGTAAGCTATCCATAATAGCTTGCTCTGATTCTGGTGTACTACGAACTTGGTCTGTATCTTCAATACGTAACACAAACTCACCGCCTTGCTGCTTAGCAAAACAGTAGTTAAATAATGCGATGTATGCAGTACCTAGGTGCGGGTCACCTGTTGGTGACGGAGCAACACGGGTGCGAATTGTCATGGTTATATCTCTCAAAAGACAATTAAAAATTTGCCAAATGCTAGCACAGCACGGGCTATAATCGAAGTGAAAAGCCGCTTTATGCAGCGACTTTATCTAAATAAGCAATGATATCGTTTGATTCGTACAACCAAGTTACTTGGCCGTTTTCTTCAATACGTAAACAAGGTACTTTAATTTTTCCACCCTGCTCGTGTAACTCTTGACGAAATTGCTGGTTACCTTTCGCATCACGGGTTTCAATGGCTAAGCCTTGACGCTTAATAGCACGACGTACTTTTACGCAAAAAGGACATGCTTTGAATTGGTACAATTTAAATTGCGATGTCACTGAATCAAGTGCAGCTTGCTCAGCCGCAGGACGTTTTTTACTGCGTGGTGTAAAAATAAAATCAAAGAATAAAATAATGCGACCGAGTAACCAACGAACAAACTTCATGTAAAATCTCATACTGATTAAAATTGATGGTGGGCAATTTTAACACAGCAATAATCGCGACAACAGATTCAAAAAAGCTCTATTGAGTCATCAGGGCGTTTGCTCTCTTGAATCCCTAGCTCAGCGTACGATGTTACCTGATTACGACCATTATTTTTAGAATGATATAGTGCAACATCTGCTTTTTGAACAAGGCTTGCGACCATTTCAAACTCACAAATAGGTAAAAAACCGCAACTGACGGTTAGATTTCCAACTTGAGGAAAAGGATACTCTGCGACACAAGCACGAAAACGATTAAGTGCATTGCGCGCATCTGTTTCATCAGACGCTTGAAACAAAACAGTAAATTCCTCACCACCGTAACGAAAAACATAGTCTTCAATGCGAAAATTATTTTTAAGCAATTGGGCTACCAGTAAAATAACTTCATCACCAATAACATGACCAAAATTATCATTAACACGTTTAAAATGATCAATGTCCACCATCGCCAGATACCAGTGAGGATGGTATTGATGATCTTTTGGCTCAAGTGTCGCTTCTGCTGCGATATCAATCACTTTTTTATCAAAGGTTTGTCTATTTAATAGCTCAGTAAGGGGATCTAATTTAGACTTGTGTAGCAATGACAATTGGTTAGCATAGATATTTAGCATATAAATGGCTAACATACTTGAGCGATCTGAAAGCTCTTTTTCAGACTCTATCACCAGCACACCCATCACATTTCCTATATGGTAAATGGGCACATAGGTAGAAATAACCCCATAATTGCGGCTAATGCGAATTTTGTTGCGACTGACTTTCTCTATTAACTCACTTACTTCATGCTCATTTAACTCTTCAATAACTGAGTCTTTGTTAAGTAAACGAGCTGGTAGCCCAGGTTTGAATAACTTGTTCACATAAATAGCGAACCGTGAAAACTCTTCGAGCTCCGTCACCGCATTGATAAGCGCCTGATCAAGTTCAGGCTCTTCTTCTTGTTGCGTTATTGAGATTATCCAGTCATGTCCGCAAGCGTTTGCTGGCATTTAGAAAGCCCCCTAAACTAACTATAACTTTAGTCTAGTTAACTTTATAAAAATTACTAAAAAACTACAGTAAAATCATATCATCTCGATGGATAACTTCACTGCTGGGTGCAAATGCAAGTAGTTCGGTTATTTGCGATGAATGGCAGCCTTTAATTTGATCAATTTCTTGGTGGTTAAAATTAACAAGACCTTTAGCAATACACTGCCCTTGATTAGACACTACTTCAATCACATCACCGCGCTCAAACTGTCCTCGCACAGTCTTTACACCTTTTGCTAGTAAGCTCGCGCCACGCTCTTTAAGCGCAAGGCTTGCACCATCGTCAATCACTAATTGCCCCGTACTTTTAGGCCCTGCAAGTAACCACTTTTTGCGGCCATCTTTTGGCGCTGTAAGTTTTAAAAAACGTGTACCAGGAAGCTTGTCGGCCATGCAATTTAAAATCACATTTTTGCCCACACCTTTGGCAATAATCACCTCAACACCCGCGCGACGTGCAATATCGGCAGCTTGCAGCTTGGTTGCCATACCACCGGTTCCAAGAGTTGTACCACTGCCACCAGCAAGCTCTCTGAGTTCATCATTAATATGCTCAACTTCGTTGATAAGTGTTGCATTGGCATCAGAGCGAGGATCGCCAGTAAATAGCCCTTCTTGGTCAGTTAACAGTAACAGCTTTTCCGCATTTGCTAAAATCGCGACTAAAGCAGATAAGTTATCGTTATCACCGACTTTAATTTCGGCGGTGGCCACGGCGTCATTCTCGTTAATAATTGGCACCACATTGTGAGCAAGTAGCGCATTTAAGGTATCGCGAGCGTTTAAATAACGTTCACGGTCTTCTACATCGGCGCGAGTCAGTAGCATTTGCCCAACATTCACACCATACAAAGCAAACAAGCTTTGCCAAATATGAATAAGCTGCCCTTGACCAATTGCGGCCAGCATTTGTTTTTCAATCAAAGAACGGCCACAGGGGGTAACTAGTTGCTCGCGTCCAGCAGCAACCGCGCCACTTGATACTAAAACAACCTGATAACCTTGTTTTTTTAATTCGCAACATTGGCGAACAAGTTCAACCATATGTGCTTTATCTAATTTGTCTGTACCGCCAGTCAATACACTCGTACCTAGCTTTACAACAACGACGTGTGGCCTTTGCATGTGTGTTTTAAAGTCTGTAATAAATAATAGAGAATTTATATATACCAGTTAACAGTTTTTGAACAAGTAAAAAAAATTCATGCTAGGATCACGCTCTCGTTTTTTACTCAATATCGACACCTATGCCAGCCAGTATATGCTTAATTATCGCGACCTTTTTATGGGGTAGCTCTTACATTGCGTTAAAGCACGCAATCAATATTTACGACCCTGTGTTAGTGATTTTTTTAAGAATGCTAACCACATTACTGATTTGCTTATGTTTATGGCGCTATGTGATCCGCTTTGAGTTTAAACAAGGTGACTGGAAGTATTTAATTGGTATGTCATTAGCTGAACCCTGTTTTTATTATTTATTTGAAGGGCATGCCCTTGAATACACGTCAGCATCACAAGCAGGGGTAATCGTCTCTTGTTTACCAATTATTGTCGCCATTTTGGCGTTCTTAATATTAAAAGAGTACATCAGTAAAGCTATTGTCGTTGGTTTTACCTTGTGTATTGGTGGCAGTATTTTATTAACGCTGTTATCACCAAGCACTGAACAAGCCCCTAATCCACTACTTGGTAACTTTTTAGAACTGATGGCGATGGTGTGCGCCGCCTTTTATACCGTAAGCGTAAAACACTTAGTGACACGCTATTCACCCCTTACCTTAATTGCAATTCAAGGTTTTAGTGGTAGCTTGTTCTTTGCGCCTTTTTTATTTTTTATCGAACTACCGAGCGAAAATCAGCATGATTTAAGTGCCCTATTGAGCATTCTATATTTAGGCTCATGTGTCACGTTAGGTGGCTATGGCATGTACAATTACGCCATCAGTAAAGTGTCGGTATTAACAGCTGCCGCCTACTCTAACCTCATTCCTATTTTTGCGTTAATTTTGTCAGCCATCCTACTAGGCGAAGTACTAACTGTGTGGCAATGGGTGAGTATTGCGGTGGTATTCGCCGGTGTTATTGTTAGTCAACGTCATCAAGAGCTCAAAGTTGACGTAGACGACGATAATTTATCAGCGGATACCAATAGCCTAAATTCAGTTCCTGACGCTAACGAATCAAAAGGATAACAGGTTAATAAATAAAGGCCTGATTGCGCTAAAAAGCCCTGTTCGCTTTGATGAATAACATCAATGCTGCGAACTTGATAGTGTTCAATCTGGCCATTTTGCAACTGCATAGAGAATTGCTCACCTACAGCGACATGTTTTAGAAATGAAAAGTGGGTGTCGTTATGACCGGCAATCACTACCCCATTTTTGCTGCCAAGTTCTCCACTTGGTAAAAAGTGCCCAGGGGCAAACGCAAGGTTTCGCCCCGACGCACCAGCAAGTACCGTCAACTCTTGCTGCTGACTTGGCCAATTTATGCGCGCGGTGACATAACCATCGGCGTAAAACCAAGGCCTCACTTGCTCATTAGGTCTTTGCAAAGCTTGCTGCCAAGCCGACTCAATTAGCGTCTGCGCAAGCCAAGCTTTCGCCTGCATATAACCGCCATTGGCAAGTAATGCGATGCCAAGTAAGGCGCTGCAAACTGGCAACGCTTTTTTTAGCGTCGCCATTGCCATAACCCCGAAAAAGCAAGTAACAGTAACCCAAGTAGCATAAATACGCGGCTTTGTCCGTCGGTTTGCGGTAGCGTCATGCCGTTAGGGAGTTTGTTGGCTACTTGCATTGAACGCTCTGCAATCTCATTACCCGCATAGTTATCAACCGCAATAAAGGCTGTAAAAGGGCTGAGCAAATGGTGCTGAAGTGCCAATGCTTCAACTTCTGCGCGCACCGCATCCTTTTCGTTATAAAGCAGCAGTGACTTAATTTTTTGTCTTGCCCAGAGTCTAGCAATACCTTCACCGTTTGCAGCATTGGCCGTTGCTAAGTTAATGGTCATGGGTCCTGTGTTTGTTTGCCCTTTTAACGTTAAGTACTGACTGCCATCAAGCTTCATGGCAACCAAAACCGGCTCTGAAAAATACAAGTCAGGTAACGGCGAAGGCCAGTATTCAAGTGCTGCTTTATCGCCTTCAAGCGCAAGCTCTGTAACAGCAGGATGTGCCAGCTTATCAAAAAGCAACTGCATTTTTGGCTGTACTTGACTGGTGCTACTAATAAAAGTAAAGGTACCACGGCCAATATCAGCCGCTCTGGTCATAAAAAAGCTATTAGGCGCACTGCCAATACCCACAGTAAAAAGCCTGCTGTCACCCAAGTCAGATTGAATTTGCTTAAATAACTGCGTTTCGTTACCCACACTGCCATCGGTTAAAAACACCACTTGGCGTACAAAGCCATCATGCTGTTTGCCATCAAGTACCTGCGTCAGTGCTTTTGCGATTTCGGTGCCACCATCTGCTTGAAGGCCATAAATAAAGCGTTCAGCGCGGCGAATATTAAAATCATTAGCAATCATCGGCGTGTCACTTAATAGCGAGACTTCGTTATCAAAACCTATGACATTAAAACTGTCATTTTCATCCAGTAACGATAAGGCATAAAACAAGGCCTGCCTTGCCTGCTCCATAGATTGACCATGCATTGAACCTGAGGTATCAACAACAAACACCATCTCACGGGGAAGCCGTGCTTGCGAGGTAAAGTGATCGCTTGGCGGCACTAGCATTAATAAGCCATACTCTTGCCCTGCGACTGTTTCGGTAAAAAATGCAGCCTGTGAGTGAGCTTTATCAAGGGGTTTAAATGTTAGCTGAAAGTCTCTATCCATCGGAATGTCACGATTAAGCGATAATTGATAACGGCCAAAACTCGGGTTATCGACTTGCATACCGTCTAAGTTGGCGTTGATGTAACTAAGCTCTAGGCCAATATCCATCGAAATTGCAAGGTTTAGGCTCGCATCAGACTCTTGGCTTTTAGCATGGTGAAAAACAGGTTTTAGCCAAGCTGATGCCACTTGCTCTGTGTCAGTTGTTGGCTCAAACTTTTTCTCTGTATTAACTGTTTGCTGAAGATCTGCCGTTAAAGGTTCGTATCGCGGCGTAATAGTGGTCGGAAAACGCAACGAAAATACACCATCACGAAAACCGATGATCTCTTGGTATTGCAAGGTAATTTCAATTTCTTCCCCTGCTCCAAGATTTGCCACATCAGTAGAGAAAATATTAGCACGTTGCTGGCGCACTAAAGCGGCGCGTTTACCCTGCTTTTGAGCTTGCTCAAATTGCTGTTCAGCCTGCTGCTTAAGCGTAATATTGCCTGTGATAATGCGCTCACCAATTTGCATTTGCATGGCATGCACAGCACTTTCATCAGGTAACGGAAACACATAGCGGGCATTGACCGCAAATGGATGTGGGTTTTGATAACGTTGTTTAACAACAACATGATTAATCAGCCCCGTGAGTGTCATAGTGACATCGTTTTTCACTAGTAACCCCGACGACACCTGTCTATTTGAGTCATCATAAAAACGCAATTCGGCACTGGCGTTAGCAGCGAACACAGGGCTAACAGCATAACCTAACAGCAGGATAAAAAGGCTCATATACATGAGCCTTTTGGTACGTTTACTCAACATAATTAGTCACTCCATCGACCGATGAATTAGTGGTTACTTTGCGCTGTACGCAAACTACTTTGTGTCACAGGGCGCGTCGTCAATGTTACGCGGCGGTCAAAGATGTTATCTTCGTAGTTATTTGAATCGGCAACACTTTGCTGCTCACCAAAGGCGGTTGCAGTTAAGCGGGTATGCGGCACGCCTTGTTTAATTAAGTAGCTTTGCACGGCATTTACACGCTGTTTCGAGAGCATTAAATTAGCCAACTCATCACCGCGCTGATCTGCAAAGCCATTTAAATCGATAGCCAGATTTGGCTGGGCAATCAGTAACTGAGCTACTTTGTCGAGTTGATTAGCAAAGTGCGGGGCAATTTCACTAGAGCCCGTTTTAAACTGCACCGTCATGGCCAGTAAAGTATTAAGCTGGGCTTGTAGTAACTGCTCTTTTTCATCCGCTAATAATTCAAGCTGCTCACTTAGGGCGGCGTTATCGGCTATCACTTGTTGGTAATCTGCGGTTTGCTCTTTCATTACGACTAATGCGTGAGCTTGTTCATCAATGGTGTTTTCTGCCGCTTCTTTTTCACCAATTAAGCCGCCTGCAAATGCGCCCACAAACGCGCCAATTGGACCGCCGACTAAGCCGCCAACTACGGCACCAGCACTAAGGCCTATCGCTGTTTCTTTTGGTGTATCTTGCTTTGTTTGATTTGCAGCAACCGCATACGGTGTTGTTGATAAAGCAGTGGTAATGACAGCGGCAATAATTAATTTTTTCATGGTTTAATCCTTTTTTTACTTAATTGCTTGGCAACATTGGTTGGTGTTGCGAACTTGGTATGGAGCTATTAAAACAAGTCGAAATGGCAATAAAGGGGATCAAAAAAGGCAAACTGCTGAGCAATTGTGGCAGAAAAATGGCAATCGCATTTTTGCCAGTACGCAAGACAAAAAATTAGGTATAGTTCGCTATAGAAAGAATTTAAGTAAGTATTAACAATGAAGAAAATAGCAATCGTTGAAGATGAAACAGCAATCCGCGAAAACTACACAGAAATGCTCAGTGCTCAGGGCTATCAGGTGGTAGGTTTTGCTGACAGAGCAAGTGCTGAACTGGCATTTAGTCAATCTTTACCAGACTTAGCCATTGTTGATATTGGTCTTGGCCATGAAGTAGATGGTGGTTTTTTACTTTGCCAAACTCTACGCAGCCTTTCTAAAACTTTACCGATTATATTTTTAACCGCTCGCGATAGCGAAATTGATACCGTGTGTGGCCTGCGCATGGGTGCCGACGACTATTTAACCAAAGACATCAGCATGGCGCATCTTGCTGCGCGAATTGGCGCACTATTTAGACGCCTCGATGCATTTGATCAACCCGCCGATCAAACCGCTCTTTTGCATCGCGGCACGTTAAAGTTAGATACCCAACGCATGCAGGTTTTTTGGCAAGAGCAACTGGTTGATTTAACTGTAACAGAATTTTGGATGGTGCATTCACTTGCGCAGCGTCCAGGTCATGTTAAAAGCCGTAACGAATTAATGAGTGATGCGAAAATTTATGTTGATGACAGCACGATTACCTCGCACGTAAAACGCATTCGAAAAAAATTTATTGCTTTAGATGATGCATTTGACTGCATTGATACAGTTTACGGTATGGGTTATCGCTGGGAGCAAGCTTAATGCTGCGTTTGGGGCTTAGAACAAAGTTTATTTTCTTATCCTGCTTTTTATTTTTATTACCTTGGCTTGGCTATGAGTATGTGTGGGAAATGGAAAAGTTCTTAAGGCAAGGGCAAGAAAAAACCTTAGTAGGCACAACACGTGCACTCGCCACCGCATTACATGAGCGCCCCGCTTTGTTTGACTCGCAAACCAACTTTTTAGATCAAGTGGTAAAAGGCCGTGATTTATACGCTTACAACCTAAATAACCCGATTCAACTTGATGGTAAACTGTCGGAGTGGCAGCCTTATCAAAGCTTATTTTGGCATTATGATAAGCGCTACTTACAAAGTTTAAGCAATGATCATCAACAGAGTGATCTTAGTTTTGATCACATGGTGGGCAAATACGAAAACTACCTTTATGCGGCGTTTAAAGTCACAGACAGCTCTTTGGTGTATCGTGCTAAAAATGTGCTTAGCTTTACCCGCAACGATCACTTACAGATCATGTTAAAAACACCTGCAGGTGAATTTAAACGTTATGTGGTGGCTGCCCGTCAAGATGGTTGGGTCAATGCCTTTGATGCTTCAACACAACAGCCGGTCACTAAAATTCAGGGGTATTTTAAAAGCACCGACACGGGGTATAACATAGAGCTGCGTTTTCCGCTTTCGATGTTAGGTAATAAGCTCGGTTTTGCGATTGAAGATTGGGATGAAGGCAAAGCTGAGCCTCAGCTTATGTCGACCTCAAACCTACAAAATCCCAATGATATCGGCTCTGTTTTAGTGCCTTCGCCAGAAATTAACCGTATTTTGAAAGGCATGGGCCACAGTGGCAGTCGAATTTGGGTCGTCGATAACCATCATCGTGTACTTGCGCAATCAGGCTCAATTCATCATGCCGATGGCGTTTGGGCAGACGGCCTAAAAGATGCGCCCGCAACAACGTGGTGGCAACGCTTTGAGCAAGATTATTTGCATCCTCTTTACTATAAAATATTAACTCGCCCAGAAAATGAATTTATTGATACCTTACATGATGTCGCTGCGATGCAAGGTACTCATATAGCCAGTGCTTTAAATGGTAAACCCGCATCATCATGGCGCTTAACCCCAGATAACAAAGCCGTTATTTTATCTGCTGCCTACCCTATTTGGATCCAAGATAAAGTGATTGGTGCAGTAATCGCAGAAGAAACCACCAATGGCGTGCGCACTCTGCGTAATAAGTCGCTAGAGAAGCTATTTAATGTCATTTTAGCGGTGATGCTTGTGGGCACTGTGACCCTGTTCTTTTTTGCGTCACGAATTTCCAGCCGTATTCGCCGCCTGCGTGATAATGCCGAACAAGCCATTGATGCCCAAGGGCGTATTACTGGCAAAATAACCTATGCCGATTCGAATGATGAAATTGGTGACCTTTCTCGTAGCTTTGCCAATATTGTTAGTCGTTTAAGTGGTTATACTGATTACTTAGAAAATATGTCATCACGACTCTCCCATGAACTACGCACGCCTGTGGCTGTTGTTCGCTCATCACTTGAAAACTTACAGATGCAGCCGCAATCTGAATTGAGTCAAAAGTATCTCGACCGTGCCAGTGAAGGGGTTGAGCGGTTGGGTAAAATTATTACCACCATGAGCGAAGCAACGCGTCTTGAACAAAGTATTCAAAGCGCCGAAGCTGAAGAATTTGATCTGAGCAAGGTGATCACAGGCTGCATGCAGGGCTATCAAATAACCTATGGTGAAAGCCTATTTACCTTGTCGCTTTGTAAAGAGCCGTTAAATGTCAGTGGCGCACCCGAGTTTATCGCTCAATTGCTTGATAAGCTCATCAACAATGCACTTGAGTTTAAAACTTCACAAAGCACAATTTCAGTCAGCTTAATCAAGCAAGAGCAACATGCATTATTAAAAATCAGCAACCAAGGACCTCTGCTACCTGACGGTTTAGTTGAACACATTTTCGACTCAATGGTCTCGGTGAGAAGTCAGCAACATCAACAGCAGCCCCACTTAGGCTTAGGTCTTTATATTGTAAGGCTTATTTGTGATTACCATCACGGTAAAGTAGCCGCTGAAAATTTAGATGATGGCACGGGTGTTGTGTTTACTGTGGAGCTGCCTATTAAATAAGCGAATTTGTGTTACATATGATTACAGTTTAATGACGCATTATTCACCGATAATTCAGCTTCAACTGCTTAGTATTTGTCGTATAAATGGCAAATTCGACATTAAGGGGGGTATCATGCAGTCTGGATTACAACGCGAGGAAATAGAGTTTATTATGGGACTGTATAACTGTAATGATACAGCTGACAAACCAGTCAAACCTAAAAAGCCTGTAAAAAAAGCGGCCAATAAAAAAATTGATGCAGCGCAATATAAGTCACCAAGTTATTTGACCTAATCAATCTTAGCTCATTACAATAGCGCACCTTTGCAATGTGACGCTTTGTTATGAAAAAACACTCTCCAAAAAAAGAACTGATCTTACTGCCTGTTTTATTCGTCGCTATTCTGCTTTGTGTCGTAGGACACTTCTTACTTCAGCCAAATTATCAAGACAATCATACAGTGGAGTATTTACTAGCTGCATTGCCTTTTGCTTTATTTGGCCTAGTGATTATCGCCTTTAAAATTGCTAGTAAAAGCGATAATCAGGATTAGTTTATAAAACGTGATAACCAAACCAATCCGGTTTCATTGCTTGTGATTGCCCGCTTGGAGTTAACTTGATTGATAAGTGACTATCGAGCAAGTCAATCGCAAAACAATCATCGACATCGTGTAAATCATCCTTATGGAGATGGCTTAGCCCTGCAAGTAAAGACTCTTTCGCACGTTGTTTAGCTTCTTCACTGCTGCGAGCAACATAGAGTGCAAAATCATGCTGCTCTGCCAACCTATCAGCACGATAGGCACCTAGATTCACAAAATATAGTTTTTCAGGTTGTCCGTGCGCTTCTTCAACAACCTCTACCTTGTATCCATCAATGTGCTGAATTTGCATGTAACTATCCATGTGCACATTGTTTTTATCACCGACCCACTGTGCTTTTAATTTTGAGTATGTTTGTTCAATTGTACTTCCCACCACAAATCGCACATCATGCATTTCTATGTGGCAACCTTGAATACGTCCACCAAGGTAGACTAAAAAAAGTGACATGAATTTTCCTTATGCTAGCTCTACATTAAGTTTTCTACATTAATGTTGTGTTTTTTTATTAGCTTATAAAAATCTGAACGGTTCCGTTTTGCAAGCTTAGCGGCCTCTGCGACATTGCCGGCTGCCATCTTTAAGGTATTGATTAGATAGTCGCGCTCAAACTCTTTTTTCGCATCATTCAGCGAAAGTGGTTCCGCAATACTTACATTACTATTGAGTGCAGATTCCACCAGTTGAGCAGAAATAACTCCGCCTGGCGTCAAGGCTACAACTTGTTCAATCACGTTTTGTAGTTGGCGAATATTACCAGGCCAATCATACCTCACTAGCGCATGCATCGCATCGCTTGCAAAACGTTTTTCGTCTTGATTCATGCGCTTTGCTATCTGCCCTGCAAAATGCTGTGCCAGTAAGCTTATATCTTCACGGCGTTCACAAAGAGGTGGTAGCTTTAAATTAACAACGTTCAATCGATAATAAAGATCTTCTCTAAACTGTTGGTTATTTATCGCTTCAGGAAGGTTTTTATGAGTGGCAGATACAACTCTGACATCAATTGGAATTTCTTCTTGGAAACCAACAGGGCGAATCGTTTTCTCTTGTAATACGCGTAGTAACTTCACTTGTAAGTTCAGTGGCATATCACCAATTTCATCTAAAAACAGTGTGCCGCCTTGTGCTTGCTGAAATAAACCTTGGTGATCTTTCACAGCCCCTGTAAAGGCACCTTTTTTATGCCCGAATAATTCCGACTCTAATAGCTCACCAGGTACTGCACCGCAGTTAATCGCTACGAATGGACCGTCACTAACGTGGCTATGCTGATGGATTGCTTGTGCAAGTAGTTCTTTACCTGTGCCGCTGGCACCAGATATGAGTACGTTAACCTGTGTCGGCCCCAGTAGCTTAACCTGTTCAAGTAAATGTAGCATTGCGCCGCTTCGCGTCACGATATTGGTTTGAGTGGGCGCTTCCTCCCCGTGCACGCCATGGATCTCTATTGCTTTTGCTAAGCTGTCAAATAACTCATCTTTATCAACAGGTTTTGTAATAAATGCAAAAATCCCCTGCTTTGTCGCCTCGACTGCATCTGGAATCGAACCATGCGCTGTCATCATAATGACAGGCATAGATGGGTAGCGGCTTTGCAACTGACGATGCAACGCCATCCCGTCCATTTCGTCCATTCTTAAATCGGTAATTACCGCGTCGTAGGTTTTATTTTTAAGTTCTTGAAGAGCCACAATGCCACTTTCAGCAGTACTCACTTGATAGCCTTTAGACTCGATTCTTATTGCTAACAGCTTTAATAAACTCGCGTCATCATCCACTAGTAACACGCGAGGTTTACTTACTTCATTCATACTTACTGCTCCTTAGTCTCTTCGCGAAGAAGAAGTTGCTGCTCAATCGTAGCCAGTGACGACAGTGTTTTTTCCATTTTTTCGGTTAATGCTTGCTTTGCTTGTTTCGCTTTTAAATGCTGCTTAACACTTTGCTTTTGAAGCCAAAGGTACTGCTTTATATCATCTGGCCAATAGTAAGCTTGATCTGTTTTGTCTAGTAACTCCAAGGTTTTTTCTGGATTTGCTTCGCTCTCTAGACACAGTGATTTAAACAACGCTTTGATTTCTTTTTCACCGACATAACTTACTTTTTTATGTGTGTTTTTATAGCCTCCGCATTGCTGGGCATGCCAAGCAATAACAATATTTGCAGGCGGATACATTGGCTCACTTTTCGGACGCGGCTTGGGATTTGGCTCTCCCTCTTCGGGTGTTACATGTTTTTTATTAACTACTTGCTGCGTTTGCTCTGTTACAGGCTTAGGTTCTAGCAACGAACAGCCCGAGAGCATTAGTGCAGCAATCATCATAAAATTGGCTTTATTAGCTAAGCCCATATCAGTTAACTCCCTGGGTTAATTGAATTGGTAATATTACGGTAAAACAGCAGCCATGTGGGTCGTTGTCTTCAAGCTTTAGTTCACCGTTTAATTGTTCAACTGTTTCTTTCACAATAGTAAGTCCTAAGCCACTGCCCATCTCAGCTTGGTTTTTGGCATTCTTACCTTGATAAAACGCACCAAAAATAGACATTTTTTCGGATTCATCGACACCAATGCCAAGATCGCTCACCGACACCATAAGCTTACTGTGTTTAAATGTCACCTTAATGGTAACTGCTTCTTTTTCTGGTGAAAATTTTAATGCGTTGGAAATAAGCTGCACTAAAATCATTTCTAATAATTCCGTTGAAATATAAAGAGAGCGGCTAGGTAACTCATTTAACCAAAGCAACGATTGGTCTCGGGCTATTAGGCGATGTTCAAAATGTCGCTCTATTTTGCTCATCATCACCGAAAAGTCTAATTCGGTGATGCTCTCCTTACTGGTGCGAATTGCATTATAATTTAAAAGGCTTTCAATCATAATGCGTAACCGCGCCATACTTTGCGTAATAAGCTCTAATACTGCTTGCTGCTCTGCATTAATAGGTCCAACTATTTCATCAACAAGTAGATCTGTTCCTTCAACCATAGAAGCCAATGGGGTTTTTAATTCATGTGTAACATGACGTAAGAATGTATCTTTTTGCTGTTCAAGCATATGTAGTTGCGCTTGTACCCACTGTAACTTGTTGCCCAACTCAATCAACTCAGCAGAACCTTTAACAGAAATATTTTGTTGCCAATGTCCTTGTCCCAGTTTATCGATAACAGATGTCAATTCGCGTAAACGCCCACTGATCCGCCATAAAAACCCGCCACTCACCAGCAAAGTAATAGGGATCAATGCCAATAGCCAATTTATAAATGACGCTTGTAAGGTTTTTAAGTGTTGTTGGTTTTTCGTGATGCGTAATTCATTCTGATCACGTAGCCACACCGTTTGCTCTGCAATTAGTTTACTGGCTGGTGCAAACAGCTCACCATCTTGCTTTTGTTCATCTACTAAGTGTTGCTGAGCAAAGCTCAACACATCAGCCAGCTGCTGCCATTGGTTAACGTAATCTGGTGAGGGACTCAAAAAAATTAGCTCATCAATGCTTTGCAAAGATGACTGCCATTTATTTGCAATTAAGGTATCAAGTGATTCACTTTTCAACACCCAGTTTTGCCTCGTTGCTCGCTCAAGGCTATTTAGATCTTGCTTAAGACTATTAAATGTTTTGGTTACTAAGTAGTTATCGCTCACTATTTTTTGAGTGACAGCAAGCTGCTTGTTGAGCGCATTTAAAAATAGGATCACCACCAAAGATAAAGGCAATAACGATAAAAGAGTACTAAATACAAACTGCCCGATTAAGTTGGGACGCCAATCGAGTAGGTGTTTGAACTTGCTGCTAGCTTGCCTTTGCATAGGTTTCCTTCAAGGTGTGACAGGTATAAATTATCTATGAGCTAAGTTATACACTGGCTGAATTTTATCTGAAATTCAGCACTATTTTCACTAAAAAATCAATATCGTTGCAATTTGGAGACAAACTAAACAACTGATTTTAAAAGGTTAAATTTAAAAGTTTATTTTCCCGTTGCAAAAAAGACACAAAACCATGTAAGAATTTCTACCGACACACGCTCAAAAACACATAAAACATTGATAATTAAGAGATTTTAACTTTGGCATTGTTTTTGTAATAGAGTAAATAATTAATTTTCTTAGGAATTAAAATGAAGAAATTAGCCCTTGCTGTGCTGATGGCTGTGTGTTGTATCTCAACAGCGACTTATGCCCTTAATTTAAATGATTCTTTTAAAGAACTGGACAAAGACAGTAACGGTACTTTAAGTGAATCAGAGGCATCGGAAGACGCACTGTTACACGACAACTTTTCACAAATTGATACGAATCAAGATGGCCAAATTTCTTTTTCAGAATTTCAATTGTTTGTTCAATAGGAGATTGTAATGAAACAACTTATTGCCGCTTTCTCGCTGATGTTTTTAGTGATCAGCGCGACCGTTTTAGCATCACAAATGGATGTACGTTTCGCTAAATTTGATACGAATGCCGATGGTGAAATTTCGCTTACAGAAGCCACACAACATGAGGACTTACTGAAGCAGTTTGCTGATCTAGATAAAAATGACGATCAGGTTCTATCAGAGCAAGAGTTTGAGAAATTCAAACTTTAACGACTTAAAGTGTTTGCCATAATCCCTGAGGGAGTGTGTAAACGGATTTAATTTTGGGAATTAAATTATGGCAAGCACTTTCACTAACAAGGAGCGCAGTATGAAAATAGTCTCAGTTATTTCACTAATCCTTATTACATTTAGCTTTAATAGCTTTGCATTAGATGTAAAACAACGTTTTAATCATCTCGATAAGGATAAAGATGGCTATTTAAGCCCTGACGAACTTACGCCTCAGCCTCATCTTAAAAAGCGTATAAGTCAGTGGGATCAAGATAATGACAAGCGCATATCACTCCTTGAGTTTAAAAATTATTTAACAAGTAAGAGCTAACAAACAATGACAAGATTAACCATCACCAGCTTAGTTTCATGTTTTCTTTTTAGTACTATGAGCTTAGCCTCTGGCAGTATTGGTGAGAAGTTTAAACAACTTGATCGCAATGATGACGGCTATTTAAGTCGCTCTGAATCAGCACGAGACCCAGCACTTTGGTCTCGTTTTCAAAGTTACGATAAAGACAAAGATAACAAGTTATCGCTCGCAGAGTTTGAAGTTTACGCTAGCAAATAAATTGAGGGTGTGCCAAGCACCCTTCCCCTGCCATTTTTGTTCAAGTAGTTGCAGTTTATTACAACTCTGATACTGTTTTTATAAATCAATAAAAACAAGACAATTATGAAATTCATCATCGGCTTACTCGCATCAGCATCACTATCCTGTTTTGCAAACACAACGGTCATCTATAACGTCAATGGCTACACACCGACCTATAAAGGGGATACTAAGCAGTTTTCAACACTGGTTATTAAAGACGGCAAGGTGGTCAAAACAGGCAATGACTCCTTAAAAGCCAGTTATCCTGATGCAACGGCCCTAGATGGTGAACAGGCGACTTTACTACCTGGGCTTATTGACGCTCATGGCCATGTTATTGGCCTTGGTAATAACCTATCACAACTGGATGTTAGAAATACCCGTTCAGTTGATGAGGTAGGAAAAAAGCTCGCAGAATTTGCGAAAGATAAACAAGGCTGGATCATTGGTCGTGGCTGGAACCAAGAGCAATGGCCAGGCGCGCAATTTCCTACGGCAGCAGACTTAGACCGCTATGTAAAAGATAAGCCTGTGGTACTGTCTCGAGTTGATGGCCATGCGGTGTGGGTTAATTCGAAAGCCATGGCGCTTGCTGGTATCGAAAAAGACACTCGCTCTCCTACTGGTGGTGAAATTTTAAAACTGGATTCAGGGCTAGCTTCAGGTGTCTTCATTGATAAAGCAGAAACACTAATAACCCAACATGTACCAAAAGCAAGCCACGCCAGCATTAATACTGCTTTAGATAATGCAGGTAAACATTTGCTCAGCTTAGGCATTACATCAACTCATGATGCGGGTATTGATTATGATACGTGGCAAGTTTACAAAGAACGTGCCGAGCAAGGCACTCTACCGCTGAGAATTGTTGCTATGTTAAGCGCAAGCGACCCAAAACTAGACACCATGTTAAAAGCGGGTCGCTATAAAGATATGCATGACTACATGTCAATCAGAAGCGTGAAAGTATACGCCGATGGTGCGCTGGGTAGCCGTGGTGCTGCGCTAATTGATGAGTATGCTGATCGAAAAAATTACCATGGCTTAATGCTTGAAACACAGCAAAAACTCGAACAACTTTTCACCTTAAGCTTTGAAAATGGTTTCAGTGCGAACACCCATGCTATTGGTGATAAAGCGAACCGTATCGTATTAGAT
The DNA here is from genome assembly GCF_021728035.1 of Pseudoalteromonas sp. L21. Taxonomy (NCBI): domain Bacteria; kingdom Pseudomonadati; phylum Pseudomonadota; class Gammaproteobacteria; order Alteromonadales; family Pseudoalteromonadaceae; genus Pseudoalteromonas; species Pseudoalteromonas sp. L21. The sequence goes on from NZ_JAKKCV010000001.1 coordinate 722,323, forward strand.
GCCTATGAAAAAGTATTTAAAAAATCTGGGGGGATTTTGTTACGTAACCGTATTGAGCATGCGCAGATTGTTACGCCCGACGATATTCCTCGCTTCAAATCACTAAAAATTATTCCCTCAATGCAACCTGTGCATGCCACGTCTGACATGCATATGGCTGAACAACGCTTGACCGATAAACAACTTACCGGTGCATATGCTTGGAAAACATTTTTAGAGCAAGGTTCAATTGTGGCTGCGGGCTCTGACTTCCCCGTGGAACTAGCTGACCCATTCGATGGTTTATATTCAGCCATTACTCGCATGGATCACAACCAGTTACCAAAAGGTGGTTGGCGGCCAAAAGAGCTATTATCGAGAGATGAAGCTTTGCGAGCGTTCACTTTAGGCGGCGCTTATGCTGCTCACCAAGAGTTTAAATTAGGCAGTTTAGAGCAAGGTAAATGGGCTGACTTTATTTTAATAAACAAAGACTACTTTACAGTTCCAGTTTCACAAATTCATGATATCAAGGTAAAGCAAACATGGATTGGTGGCGAACTAAAATATCAACAAGAACACTAAATGGTCACTATTTAGCGTCAGTGGATGACTGACGCTTTAATTTAATAATATGGTAAATATTCACAAACGTCAGGAGTCCATTAGTGAATGCAACAGGAATGGCGTCAATTGCTATACCGTAACAAGTAAAAGCAATACATCCGGCCAAATTAAACCAACGTAGTTTAATCACATCACTCATTGTTAAAGAAGCGACCAACAAAGCAGACGCTAAATAGCCTAAATATTCCCAACTCAATTGTTCTCTCCTAGGCTTTAGGTTAGCATTAGAGCTTGTCATTTTTTTTGACTTACTCATTGCTACTTTAACAATGAAAATAAAAAAGCTAACTTACTGAAAACCTTATAAAGCACAGTGAATACTTTGCTTAAAATCATTAACACGGGAAATGAAGGTAAAAGCAAGGCATAGCCTAGCTAGCAAGTTAGCGTGAATTCTTAGAATCTTAATGCTAACGTCATTAAGGTGTAATAAATAGGACAATTGTCCGAAGAGCGGCGTTAATGTTTCAATATCATTTTTCAAGTTATCTCGTTGAGCAATTACTTACTTTTGCTGGAAGTCGTTACCAACAAGCAAAAAAAGAAGTGCTGATCCATCAAGATCAACCTCTGTCTAAACTTGTATTAGTTAGAAGCGGAACTGTGTCGCTTAGTTATGATGTGGGTAATGGCCGCAGACTCTTACTCGGCCAGCTTGATTGTAATAACACCTTGATTGGCGAGATTGAAGCGCTAAACAACTTACCCTGCATTTACACAGTGACCTGTTTTAGTGATGTGAGTTATAACTTAATTGAGCTAAAACATTGGCGCTCACTGTTGCTAGAAAAGCCAGAACTCAGCTTGTACACAGCACAAACTATTGCTGCTAAGTTTCAAGAGAATCAGAAAATAAATCTCGATAAACTCCTATTGCCACTGAGTTATAACATCGCAAAAGACTGTTTATTAAGGGCTGAGAATAATAACCCAACACTGCTACGCGCCTACCCTACGGTTAATGCAGAGGCTGAACGTTTCGCAACCACTGAACGCGCTTATCGCCGCGTAGTGACAGAGCTGGTAGAAAAAGGATTGATAGTAAGAAGCAACCAAGGACTTAAGGTTGTTGATATAGAAAAGCTAAGCAACTATGTTGATAGCTTTTCACAATTGTGAGTATGTGCCTACATACTCACTTTATTTAAGTAGCAATTTACTTATTTAATAATAAGTCTTGGATATTTGCTAAGTCTGACTTGCCTTCAATAATTTCATCTGGCGTTAAACCTGACAGCTCATGAGGGAAAACTAACCACTCATCAGACTCATGAATATAATACTCAGGCACCATGTCTACTTTTGAGTTTTTAGGCTTGTAATATGGGCAAGCAACACGAATATCGCGTGGCAGATTCAAGCGCATTAATTCAGAAAGTTTTTCTTTTAAAGCGAAAATACTACGTCCAGAGTCAAATACATCATCAACAATCAACAACGAATCATCTGCGTTGGCATTTTCGATGATGTAATGCAAACCATGTACTTTAATTTCTTTTGACTGCTGATTAATACCGTAATAAGACGATGTACGCACAGCAATATGATCTGTCTCTATGCCTTTGTAATCATAGTACTCTTGTACTGCGATACCGATAGGAGCACCACCACGCCAAATACCAATGATGAAATCAGGACGAAAACCATCTTCATAAACTTTAGCAGCAACGCGAAACGAATCTTCAAGTAACTGCTGCGCAGTGATATAGCACTTATCTGACATAAATAGAGACCCCAGTGTGAATTGATCATTCAAGTGTAGTTAATGAAATTTAAACTAACCACCTGATGAGAAAATGTGGGGCGAGATTTTATACTAAATGATGAAAAAAATCTTGTATCAGTTTGTAAATCACATTAAAAAACAAAAAAGCGCCTAATAAAGGCGCTTTTGGTAATATACTTCGTGTAGTACTCAATTAAGCTTTTTCAAGCAACGTTCTAGCAACCGTGCGCATACCTTGTGTTGTAGCACCCGCGGCCCACTCACTCGTACTACCCATATTGAATGCTGCAGCAAGGTCAATGTGCACCCAACCTTTACCATCGTTAGGAACAAAGCGCGATAAGAAGCCAGCAGCATTTGACGCACCGCCGTAACCGCCGCCTTTTTGTGGGCGACTATTTGCTGTATCAGCATAAGGTGATGGGCAGTTTTGTTGGTGCCACTTTTCAAGAGGGAGTGGCCATGCTGCCTCCATTTCTTGCTCTGCAAAATCTTGTACTTCACGCACAAAGTCTTTATCAAGGCCAAATAATGCATTGTACTCTTGACCTACAGCCACAAGTGCAGCCCCAGTTAGCGTTGCCGCATCAATGATTAATGGTGCGCCAGTTTCACCCGCAGCCATTAAGCCATCAGCAAGTACTAAGCGGCCCTCAGCATCGGTATTAACAATTTCAACTGTTGTGCCATTTTTATAAGTAAGAATATCACCTAGTTTATAAGCATGACCTGAAATTAAATTTTCAGCACAACATAAAAACAGCTTAATGCGTTTATTCACGCCACGACTAATAGCAAGCGCTAAACCAGCAGTAACCGTTGCTGCACCGCCCATATCGCATTTCATACCAAGCATGCCTTCGCTTGCTTTAATTGAATAACCACCCGAATCGAATGTGATCCCTTTACCCACAAGAGCAGCATCAACAGGGGCATTGTCGTCACCGGTTGGGTTGTAATCTAGCTCTAATAATACAGGTGGACGCTCACTACCACGGCCTACAGCGTGAATACCTATCCATTGATGTTCTAAAAGTGCATCACCTTTAATGATTTGGTAACTAACGTGCTCAGGCGCTAATGACTGAATAAATTCAGCCGCTTTGCCTGCTAAGCTTTCAGGAAAAATATCATCGGCAGTGCCGTTGATCATTTGGCGAGCCCATGTCGCTGATTTTGTTAATGCAGCCAGTTCATTGCTATCTGTTTTTGCGTTTTCGGCAAACTCAACTGCATCTAAATTTTTTGGCGATACAAAGCCTTGATAAAAAGCCCATTGTGTTTCAGTGCACCAAACATCACCCGTTAGAGCAACATTCTTTAAGCCTTGATTCGCTAACGTACGCGCTGCTTTTTGTACGTTTTTAAGTGTATCTTGCTCAGTTAAATGAACGGTTGCGCCTTGTTCAGTAAAAGAAAGAGAGGCTTTTTCACCCCAATGCGCGGCAGCACCCTGCTCGCTAAGTTGAACTAAAAATTTTTCCGACATGTTAGAATACTCTTTGCGCTGAAAATTGTTTATCGAGTTTACTACAGCGAACGCGACATCCCAACCGCTTGCGATAAATAACCTTTACTAAACAGACTAAGGGTGCATTCTATGTCGCTATTCATTTACAATGAACGAACGCGTTTAATCAAAACAAAATTATGCATTTTTTACCACCTTTACAATCTGCTAAATTGCTCAAACGCTATAAACGTTTTTTAGCGGATCTTGAGCTAGAAACTGGCGAGCAATTTACCGCCCACTGTGCCAATACAGGAAAGATGACTGGTTGTGCTGAGCCTGGGTTTAGCGCTTATTACTCAACCAGTGATAACAAAAAACGAAAATACCCACACTCTTTACAGCTTACTAAAAATCATTTCGGACAGTTAATTTGCGTTAATACCGCAATAGCCAATCAAGTGGTGCATGAAGCATTAACACATAATGTAATAAAAGGGCTTTGCGACTACAGCACAATTCAAGCTGAAGTAAAATATGGGCAAGAGAACAGTCGTATCGATTTTTTACTCACCGCTAATGACAAAGCAAATTGCTACGTTGAAGTAAAGTCGGTGACATTACTAAGTGAAGATAACCCCCAATCAGGACAAGGCTATTTTCCCGATGCGCAAACAGTTCGTGGCCAAAAACATATCAGAGAACTTATCGAAATGGTGCAACAAGGGCATCGCGCCGTATTACTTTTTGCTGTGCTACACGAAGGAATTAGCCAAGTCAGTGGTGCCAAGCATATTGATGAAACGTATTGTTCGTTATTAACACAAGCCATTGATTGCGGTGTTGAGGTGTATGCTTATAAAGCTGATATCTCGGCCAGTGCTATTGCACTGACCGAGCAAGTTCCATTTATTGTTTAGTCATTGAAATATCTATTTCATCAATTAAGTTAAGTGCAATATCAGCCTCTTTGTAAAATAGAGGCCTCAACTTAGCCGTTTGCGAATAATAACGACTTTGATCATCAAAGTGCTCTGAACGTGAATCTGAACTTTGCGACATAGTCAGTAACCCTTTTGCAACCGGCCCATCTTCAGTAAAGTTCATCACAAACATCCAACTTGACCCATAGTTCACTGGGTAACCTTGTGATGATAAGTTAGAAGCCAAAGGCTTACCTGTTATTGCATCAGGTAATGTTTGATAATCTGCATAAGGAATTAATGTAGAACGCGTTAGGTTACTTCTATCAAACCGAAAGACGTTGAACCCTCCTTCAACATGCATCGGCCCCGCCCATGGTAATTGTTCGCCGGAAGCATGACCACCAGCCAATGATTTTTCAACAAACTGCACATCCGCTAAACTACTCGTCAGCGATACACCATTTGACTGTAAATTAAGCATCGCATGCGCCAACGCTTTTAATGCAACATTGTCTTGGCGCAAAGTATGAGGAGTATTTGCAGGGTCTGTAACATCAAAATTAGTGTATAAATGAGTAGATGGATTAAACAAGTGAGCAAATTCACGAATTAATGCCGCCCCCTGAGTCTCTAAATTCATAGCCCCATTCCAGTTCGAAAAAATACCGCAAGCAGGGCTTACATCAACCGCAATATCGCTCGTCACCTGTACAGGTACATCACCTTGTGCCTGACACTGCATAGCAAGATCTGCAAATACAAGTTCGCCTAAATAAATACGGTTGCCTACCAGTGCTTGCTCTAATTCATCAAGAGTAAACTTAGCATCTTCGCCACCGCCATCTTGCAATAATTTTAGACCCATCCGCGTACGTAATGAGAGTGGTGTATGAACGTCACCATACTGAGCTGCAAAGCCAACAAGTGGCTCGTTTAGGTTTGTAACCCAATAACTATCATTTGAATTTTGTACATAGTCGGTGCGGGTGAGCTGAGGAGCTTCGGTAAATGGCACCTTACCCTGACTTTCAAATAGCTTCATATTTCCTGGCACTAAATCAAATCCAGTTGATTCTCTTAAGGCCACAAGTTCAGGTTGTAGACGGATGGCTAAATTGGCTGTGTCCTTTAATTTGAGAACGGTACTATCATCCACATAAAATACATTCCCAGCTTTATCTGCCGCCATGGTGTTGTTGAATGACACCCCATCAAACTTAGCGAACGACTCTTTCATATCATCAAGACTCACCGCCTGATTAAGCGCAGACCACTGGGCAACCACATCCATGTTAAATTCATTCGCATCTTTAATCGTAAATGCTTGGCTATCATTCCAGCCTAAACCATTAGCGGCGGGTGTCTCTAACATCAAACCATGATGGCTGTAATAAAATGGTTTTTGAAGCTCAATGGTCGTATTGGGGCCAATGGCAACCTCAACTGAAATTGTTTTACTGGTTATCGTATGCAGCTCATCTTCAACACGATAACTCATACGATCATCTTCATTTAATGCAAGTTGATAAATTAAAAAGTGACGTGCTGTTGAGAAGGTATGTGTCCATGCAACATGTTCATTAAAACCGATATTAATCACCCCTGGCATACCTTGCAAACTCCCTCCCATCACATTCATTGCACCGGGTACGGTTAAATGTGACTGCCAAAAACGTAGGTTTCCTTCATGGGGAAAGTGAGGGTTTGCTAATAATCCACCTTTGCCATTGGCCATCATCTCTTTACCCAAACCCCAACCATTAGAACCTAAATGCTTAAATTTCTTTTCTAATTTAAATTGCTTTGCTTGTTGATTGACATTTTTAACTAAACTGGAAACAGCGCTTGTCGCATTGCTACTTGGCGTAGGCAAATACTCATCACCGTCACCAGGGTTTGCAAAAAATGCGAGCTCTAAAAAGTTTGCTGAACTTGCCAACTGCACAGTTGCCATTGAATATGCCAGCATATCTTGTGCGGTTAAGCTTATCACCCAAGGTGCTGACGCACATTCAGGCGCTAGATTCGCAGCCCCCGTGTCATTGACATATTTATTAAAGCCTTGCACAAATCCCTCAAAGTGAGCACGGCTGGTTTCATCCAGTTCATCATAATGCTGTAATGCATATTCATTAACCCCTAATGCTTTATAACCAAAATCAGAAATTAAGTGTTTAGAGTCACCACTACCAGCGACTTGGTCAGGGCCATAATATTTGGCACGTTCGCCGCGAGTTTTAATGATTTGATCCATCAATAAACAAGCATGATCTTTGGCATATGCATAGCCACTACCAAATGCCAAGCTCTCAAGGTTTGTTGCCGTAATATGCGGCACACCGTAACTTGTCCAACGGATATTGGCCTCAAGTACACTATTTTCAGCAAAGTTCGGAATAGCCACCTTTACGGCCTCTTCAGGTTCAGGGGTTGTCGTGACAGGTGGTTCAGTAACATCATTATTGCTATCAGAATTACAGCCCACAGTGAGTAGTGCTGCGGCAACACTGAATACTAAAGGGTGGAGTTTCATTGTGCATCCTTATTATGGTTATTGTATCCATTGACCAGCTTGCCTTAATTAATTCACTAAATCTTGACTCTCTACGCAATATATTGACTTTGCGCGCCAACTCATGCAGCTTAATATTTCTAATAATAAAAAATGAAATCCTATGTTTTATGTCAGTAGTCAAATAATTCGTTCGTTATTCTATTTTCTTCAACGTCAAGGACTTGAATCAGAAAAGCTAAACTCATTACTGGCAGAGCGTGCTCATTATTTAGATGACACTTGCTATCGGTTTCCTGTTTCTGACTATGAATCGTTAATGTGCTTTGCAGATACTCAGCTTAATAAAGAGCATATTGGTCTGTTATTTGGCCAATCTCTGAAGGCACAAAATTGGGGGTTACTTGGTCATGTTGCACTTGTCAGTCAAAACCTTGAAAAAGCACTAAAGCACGCGCAAAAGCTAAATTCTTTAGTGAGAAATATAGGCCATATTGAATTAGTACATGAAAACCAACAATGCCGACTTAGCTGGCATGCAAAAGAGACAATAAATCACTACATGGTTGATGAATTATTCAGTAGCTGGTTATCCTTTGCTAAGCATTGCTGCCAGCAAAACGCAGAGCTTGCACTCGAGAAGGTACAGCTTACAAGAAAGCCTCCTTCACCTTTGTGCATGCTAGCTTATCAAGATACTTTTAATTGCCCTATCGAGTTTAATGCTGCCATAAACTGCCTGATTTTTGATGAGAAACTTCTTAGCAGCCCTTTACTGTCTCCTAATCCAGAACTTGAGCAAATCTTACTCTCTCAAGCAGGCGACGTTAGCCCGCATACTGATCACATTAACGAATTAAATGCATTTATCGCCAGCCAATTGCCCTATATCCCAACAGTCGAACAAGCAGCACAGCTACTTGGCTTTAAAAAGCGCACCTTACAACGTTACTTAACTGACCAACAATTAAGCTTTTCAAAAATAATCGATATACAAAGGAAGCAGCACGCAAAACAAATGCTATTACAAGGTTTTTCTGTGCTTGAAGTCAGCAATAAGTTAGGGTTTTCAGAACAAAGCGCACTACAAAGAGCCTTTAAACGCTGGTATCAAACAACACCGAAGAAGTTTTTAAACGAACATAATTTTTAAGTTGTATTATTTTTTTTTGCCCATATTACTAGGCAAGTTTATAAAAAATTGACTAGCAGCAAGCGTTAATCAAACCAAGTAATTACTTTTTACTCACTTCTTGGTTTAGGCACACAAGATTAATTAAAAAATAAATTTGCCTCAACCTGTCGTTTCTGCTATTTATAGCCGCCGGCTAATGCTGGGCAATATATTAAGGATTTAGGAGAAAGTTATGCCAGACCAAAAAAGACTAGGGTTATTGGCTCAGGCCGGGTTAGAGCCGTATCAGGAACAGCCAGGTGAAGAGTATATGAATGATGCACAACGTGCTCATTTCAAAAAAATTTTAGAAGCTTGGCGTAACGATTTACGTAACGAAGTAGACCGTACTAAATCGCACATGCAAGATGAAGCTGCTAACTTTCCAGATCCAGTTGATCGCGCTGCACAAGAAGAAGAATTTTCATTAGAGCTTCGTACTCGTGACCGTGAGCGTAAACTGATCAAGAAAATTGAAAAAACAATTCAATTAATCAAAGAAGATGACTTTGGTTTCTGTGAATCATGCGGTATCGAGATTGGCATTCGTCGTTTAGAAGCACGTCCAACTGCCGATCTATGTGTTGACTGTAAAACACTTGCAGAAATAAAAGAAAAACAATCAGGCCGCGGTTAATTACTTTTTAAATTAACCCATGTCTACCACAGCCGTTAATACGCAAGCGCGTATATATCGTGGCCGTTTTGCGCCATCCCCGTCTGGGCCATTACACTTTGGCTCATTAATAGCGGCTGTGGGAAGTTTTCTTGATGCGAAAGTTAATCAAGGTAAATGGTTAGTTCGCATTGAAGATATTGACACAACACGTGTTGTCCCTGGTGCTAGTGATGATATTTTACGCACATTGGAAGCTTATGGCCTGCATTGGGATGAACGTGTCACCTACCAAACAAAGCGCCTACAAGAATATCAATCCGTCTTGGATCAACTTATTGATCAAGGTTTAGTTTATGCTTGCCATTGTACTCGTAAACAAGTTAAAGCAATGGGGGGGATATACCAAGGCCAGTGTCAGTTAAAAGGTCATTCCTTCGTAAATTCGGCACTGCGATTATCCCAACAATTTGCCACTAGCCACTACAGCGATCTCATTCAGGGAAAGGTAGAAGTCGACCAAGCTTTAGCCAAAGAAGATTACCTTATCAAGCGTAGTGACGGTTTATTTGCTTATCAGCTAGTTGTTGTGGTCGATGATATTGCTCAAAATATTAGTCATGTTGTGCGTGGTGCTGACTTATTAGAACCCACAGCACGACAACTCAGTTTATTTAAACAACTTAACCAAACAGCCCCACAATACGCTCACCTACCTTTGGCAGTTGCAAAGCCGGGCTTTAAATTATCAAAACAAAATTATGCCCCTGCGATTTCAAAAACAGCACCTAAGCCTGCGCTTTTTGATGCCTTTCGCTTTTTAGGCTTAAACCCCGAACCAGCTCTTTTGTCTGCAACGGTCGAAGAAATGCTAAAATGGGCTATTGTGGCCTACCATCTTGAATGTGTTCCCAAAGTAAAAGAGATTCAAGTAAGTGAGGATCCACATTCATCTTTTAGTAAATTTCAATCCATCCCAAAATAAATTGCCAATTTTAAAGGTCGAGTAACTTAATTTTTATGCCACGCTGGTATATGATAGCGACCCAAAGTGTGCGATTCATCAGCACCTAATTATAGCGCCACATTTTATGGACATTTACTGACTCAATCTCACACCGACGAAGTGAAAAAACAAACGCTATACTTGATGAGTTGCAAAGACCATGTCGTAGGAGACAGATTATTATTTCCAAGCTTTTTCAATTTTGTCGGCAAATTATTGGCCCAAATGCCACTGACACAAACAATGCCGTGCAAGCCAGCGAATTGCCTTTGGTGATCGAACGTAGTGAACATGGGATTTCACGTAAACAATTTAGCCCAAATGCAATCAAAGTATTGTACCGCTTAAAAGAAGGTGGCTTTGATGCTTACCTTGTAGGTGGTTGTATTCGAGATATATTGTTAGGTCAACAACCAAAAGACTTTGACGTAGTAACTAACGCAACACCTGAACAGATCAAAAGACTGTTTCGAAATTGCAGAGTGATAGGTCGACGCTTTCGTTTGGCGCATATTGTATTTGGTCGTGAGATTATCGAAGTAGCGACCATGCGTGGACACCACGAAGCCGACGAAGCTAAAAATCAAATTAGTCAATCAAGCGAACATGGCCAATTGCTACGTGATAATGTGTACGGGAGTATTGAAGAAGACGCCGAGCGCCGCGACTTCTCTATCAATGCCCTTTACTACTCAATTAATGATTTTTGTATTTATGATTACGCTAATGGCATTAGCGCAATTAAAGCGAAGCAAATTGAGTTAATTGGCGATCCAGAAACGCGCTACAGAGAAGATCCTGTGCGTATGCTGCGCGCTGTTCGCTTTGCCACTAAATTAGGTATGAGTATTGCGCCTGCAACCGAAAAACCTATTGCAGGCCTGGCAAATTTATTAGACCACATTCCAGCAGCGCGTTTATTTGAAGAATCACTCAAGCTATTTTTAAATGGAAAAGCTGAAGAAAACTTCATTATGCTACGCCAATATGGTTTATTTAGAGCACTATTTCCAGCACTTGATAAAATCTTAGATGCCAATCCTGATGGCCTTGAACATGCGTTTATCCTGCAAATGTTTAAAAACACCGATAAGCGTATTAATGCAGATAAAAAAGTCACGCCAGCTTTCATTTTTGCAGCCTTGTTGTGGTTTCCATTACAGAGCATTGCTAAAAAGTTACAACAACGCGATCAACTGTCAGAGTACGATGCATTTGCACAAGCGATGAACAAAGTACTGAGTGAAAACGCGCAACATGTAGCTGTACCAAAACGCTTCACGCTAGGCGCTCGCGATATTTGGCATATTCAACAACGCCTTGATAAACGTGGTGGACAACGCGCTTATCGACTGACTCAGCAACCACGTTTTAAAGCCGCATATGACTTCTTACTGTTACGTGTTCAAGCAGGTGAAACTGAACTTCAAGAGCTTGCTAACTGGTGGACAAACTATTTAGGGCAGGACATAAATGGCCAAAAAGAAATGGTCAAAGCACTTGGTCATCAAGGTGGTCCAAAACGTCGCCGCCGTCCACGTAAGAAAAAAACAGAGCAATGATGAATCAAGTTTACTTAGGTTTGGGTGCTAACTTAAACGCACCTCAAGAACAAATACACCGCGCCATTACTGAGTTAAAAGCACACTCAGATATCGAGTTTATAAGTGCCTCTCATGATTACGCGAGTAAACCTATGGGTCCACAAGACCAGCCTGATTATGTTAATGCTGTAGTATGCATAAAAACAGAGTTAGCCCCAGAGCAATTACTCGATTTAACACAAAGCATAGAACTTAAGCATGGTCGTGTACGAAAAGAGCAGCGTTGGGGTCCGCGAACTCTTGATATTGATATTCTTTTATTTGGCGACCAAATAATTGATACACCTCGTTTGACGGTGCCACATTATGGCTTAACTGAGCGAGAATTTGTTGTGTATCCATTATTCGAAATAGCACCAACATTGGTACTACCAAATAGCCAAGCACTTGCTGATATAAAAAATACGTTGCCCTTAAACGATTTACAACAACTCCCTCAGCAGTAATTAACCAAGGCAAAGCCTCAGAGGAAATTATGTCTAAAATCACCGTTTCTACACTTAATAAAATGAAACAAGAACAACAAAAAATCACGGCATTGACAGCCTACGACGCCAGTTTTGCCAAACTGTTTCATGATAATGGCGTCGAGGTGATTTTAGTGGGTGATTCACTTGGCATGGTATTACAAGGTAATGACGATACTCTTGCTGTCACCAATACTGATATAGCCTACCACACCCGTTGTGTGCGCGCAGGCAGCCGCGACTTATTCGTTATTGCTGATTTACCGTTTATGACATACGCCAACCCAACAGATGCTTGCAACAACGCAGCTGAGCTAATGCGTGCGGGTGCAAATATGATTAAGCTTGAAGGTGGTGAATGGTTGCATGACAGTATTCGCGCCATGACTCAGCAAGGCATCCCTGTATGTGGTCACTTAGGCTTAACACCACAATCAGTGCATGTATTTGGTGGTTTTAAAATTCAAGGTCGTGAGCAATCTCAAGCAGATAAAATGGTTAGTGATGCTAAAGCACTCGAAGCTGCAGGGGCGCAATTGCTTGTTTTAGAGTGTATTCCGAGCGAACTGGCTAAGCGTATTACTGATGAGCTAAGCATTCCAACCATCGGCATAGGTGCAGGCAATAAAACTGACGGGCAAATCTTAGTAATGCACGACTTAGTAGGCATTTCAGCCGGTTACATTCCTAAGTTTTCAAAAAACTTCTTATTAGAGACGGGCACTATGCCTGCAGCTGTTCAAAAGTATTGTGAAGATGTAAAAAGTGGTGCTTTCCCAAGTACCGAACATGAGTTTAAATAAATGCAGTCAATCACCGAAATTAAATCGTTACGTAGTCAGATCAAGGCTTGGCGTCAAGCAGGCTTGAGCATTGCGCTTGTCCCGACTATGGGAAACTTGCACCAAGGCCACTTTTCATTAGTTGAAAAAGCAAAAACATTAGCTGATAAGGTTGTGGTCAGTATTTTTGTTAACCCTATGCAGTTTGGCGCTAATGAAGATCTTGATAACTACCCAAGAACACTTAGTGCGGATAAGCAAGGGTTAGCCGATTTAAATACTGATATCGTTTTCACCCCATCTGTAGAAACGATCTATCCAAATGGCTTAGGCGAACAAAGTTTTGTCGATGTGCCTGGCGTATCCATGGGCTATTGTGGAGGCTCTCGCCCTGGACACTTTAAAGGTGTGGCAACGGTTGTCACTAAATTATTTAACCTTGTTCAACCTGATTTTGCCTGTTTTGGTGAAAAAGACTTCCAACAACTGCAAGTCATAAAAACCATGACGCGTGATTTATCTATACCCGTTGAAATTATTGGCGTTCCTACATGTCGTGAAATTTCAGGCCTTGCTATGAGCTCTCGTAATGGCTATTTATCTGATGAGCAAAAAGACACTGCAAAAGCCCTGTTTGCCACGCTAAATAATACAGCAACGGCACTTAAACAAGGCAACGCAGATATCGCAACACTTGAGGTAGAAGCAAAAACACAGCTTGAAGCAGCGGGGTTAAAACCTGACTACTATGCAATTGCCGAGCGCTCAACGCTAAAAGCTGCAACAAGCGAGGATAAACAACTCGTTATTTTAGCAGCAGCCTATTTAGGTACAGTGCGTTTAATTGATAATTTGCAAGTTGAGCTGGATTAAATACGCTTAATCTGGGTAAGATGGATTTAGAAGAACACAATATACTAGGGATCAGCATGAAAAAACTACCAGCCATTACAGCGTCATTGTTTGCTTTGACGCTTTTATCAGCTTGCTCAAACAAAATTGAAAACCCAGAAATGCAACAATGCGCTCAACAGAATTACCAATGTGAAAGCAGTTGTGAACAACAAAGTACCGCAGATGGATTAGTTCACAAAGTATGTAGTAATAAATGTATTGAAGCTTACAATCAATGTAAAGCGAATGCAGAAAAGCTTGGTGATGTAAAATAACCCCCCTTACTAGACACTGGTTATTTTTATAATCAGTGTCTTACTCTTAATAGAACCCTCGATTACAATTTTCAAACCTCAATTAAGCGTCTGCTAATTTTGTTCATATTTTTGCTCACCCTTTAAGCTATTCATATTAGAGCAAGCTTTCGTTCATTAAACTTACCCGTATTAGTGATGAACTGATTAACTAACAGTGTAATTATTTCTTACTAATCCCAAAATTACTTCTTACATTAGCAGTACCAACAAAAAAAATCATGATAAACAAGTGTTTATTTTAGGTCCGCTTTTTGCTGAGAACGTTAACGCAATTACAACAGCTCGACGTGATTATTTTAAGGCTAAAGGAAAACAGAATGAAACCAGAAACCCAGACTAAGCTCTTCAGTGCATTAAAAAAGAAGACCTACTTGGGCGTATTATTAGCCATCTGTGCAGGCAATGCATACGCTATTGAAGAACAAACTCAACCACAAGCAACCAAAGCAGAGGAAGCGGTTGTTGAGCAAAAGCCTGCGATGATTACTATTCCACAAGAAAAGCTATTTGAAGTTATCACTGCGCGTGCGAAGAAATTAGCTTCAGAGCCTTATGTTGCACCTAAAGATTTAGAACTTGAAGCTTTAACAAGTATTGGTTATCAAGATTATCGCGCAATTCGTTTTCGTACTGAACAAGCTATTTGGAAAGATGAAAGCCTTTATGAAATCCAATTATTTCACCCAGGTTTTTTATATAAATCACCTGTTGCGATCAATACCCTAGAGAAAAATGCCGAAGTTAAAAGCTTGCCATTTAAAACGGATTATTATCGCTACGACGCAACGGCAGCCCCTTTAGAGCAAGAAATCAGTAAAGCCACAGAAAATGCGCAGTTAGGCCATGCGGGTTTTCGCTTACACTTTCCTTTGAATAATAATGAGTACAAAGATGAAGTCGCGGTTTTTCAAGGCGCATCTTACTTTCGTCTAGTAGGTCCGCATCAGGTATACGGTATTTCAGCGCGAGGATTAGCGATTGATACAGCGTTAAGTTCAGGCGAAGAGTTTCCCGTTTTTAAAGAGTTCTGGCTAGTTAAACCGGCACCAGAAGACACCACTATCGTACTTTATGCACTTTTGGATAGTCCTTCAGTTGCAGGTGCTTATCGCTTTGAGCTGACTCCTTCAACCAATACTGAAGTAAAAACCGAGATGCAAATTTTTGCCCGTAAAGACATTAAAAAGTTAGGTATTGCACCGCTTACAAGTATGTTTTATCACGGTGAAAACAGTACCAAGTTCTTTGATGACTACCGTCCAGAAGTTCATGATTCAGATGGCTTATTAATGCAATCAGCACAAGGTCAATGGGTATGGCGTGCACTCAATAACCCGAAAAAACTGAGTGTTACTTCATTTAGCTATGATAGTCCGAAAGGCTTTGGACTCGCGCAACGTGACCGTGATTTCAATAATTACTTAGACACAGAAGCGCACTACCACAATCGTCCTAGCATGTGGATTGAACCTATCAATGATTGGGGCAAAGGACGTGTAGAGCTTGTTGAAATTCCGACAGACACCGAAACTAACGACAACATTGTTAGCTACTGGGTACCAGAGCAAGCTATGAAGGCTGGCGATAATTTAAGCTTCAGCTATAAGCTATCAACCTTCAATGCAACCCTTGCAACGCAAGATAAAGCCAGTGTGTTAAGAACCCGCATAGGTAGCGCGGCATTACCTGGTGAGAAGAATCCACCGCCAAAAAGTCATCGCCAATTTACCGTCGACTTTAGTGGCGAAAATATTAACCAATTGTCTGCAAACTTCGCACTGATGGCTGATTTAAATATTTCAGCTGGCCAAATCAGCGATAAAACAGTGCAGCAATTACCAAATAATCAAGGATGGCGCGTGGCATTTAAGGTGGCGCCTGAGGGAGATAAGCCCGTTGATATGCGCTTATCGCTAAAACTACGTGACAAAGAAATTAGCGAGGTATGGAGCTATGTCTGGTATCCAAATGACGTCCAATAGTAAAAAACTAACTGCAACTGCAATGCCGTTTAAAAAGACACGTGCTTGGCTTTTTACGTGCCTAGCACTGGCCATAACAGCGTATGGCGTGTGGATCATGTTCGATATTTTAAATTCAAACGGCATGACATTACTTGAGTACGCATTATTGGCATTATTCTCTGTAACCTTTGCGTGGATTGTTACTGCCTTTTGTAGTGGGTGTATGGGCTTTATTTTACAGCTCCTACGCATTGACCCATTAACATTGAAACGTCAAAAACCAATCGACGTAAATGCTGATGCTATTGCCCAAACGAAAACAGCCATTGTTATGCCTGTTTATAATGAAGATACAGAGCGTGTTATTGCAGGCTTTGAAGTGAGCCTTCGCTCGCTTGAAAAAACAGGGCAAATGCCGCATTTCGATTTTTATTTACTCAGCGATACGCAAGATCCAGACATTGCCCGCAATGAGCTAAAAGCATGGAATGCATTTACAGCACGCTTGGGTGATTTAGCGAAACACACATTTTATCGTCGCCGTGAAGATAACAAGCATCGTAAAGTAGGTAACTTAACTGACTTTTGTGAGCGTTGGGGTAGCCAATACGAACATATGATAGTACTTGATGCTGACAGCATCATGACGGGTCAATGTATGCTTGAGCTAACATCAAGCATGATCAATAACCCTAATACTGGCCTTATCCAAACGATTCCGATTCCAGTTCGCCAAGATACTTTTTTCGGTCGTTTTTTACAATTTGCATCAATCTTATATAGTCCAATGCTAGCGACGGGGTCTGCTTTTTGGCAAACAAATCAAGCTAATTACTGGGGACATAATGCGATTATTCGCGTTGAAGCCTTTACGCAGTGTTGTGGCCTTCCAGTATTAAAAGGTAACGCGCCTTTTGGCGGTGAGATTTTAAGCCATGACTTTGTGGAAGCATCTCTGTTACACCGCAGTGGCTGGGATGTGCTATTACTGAGCGACATTGAAGGTAGTTACGAAGAAGTACCCAGTAATATTTTAGACTACGCAATTCGTGATAGACGCTGGGTACAAGGTAATATTCAGCACTTAGGCCTACTCCCTAAATCGGGCTTGAAGCTGATGAGTAAAATGCACTTTTTATTTGGTGCTACGGCCTATATTTCATCATTAATTTGGCTTTCAATGTTGGCATTAAGCACCTTAGATGCGGTAACACGTGCTGTAAACAGTGATGTGTATTTCAACCATGCGTACCAGCTTTTCCCAACATGGCAAATAGCAAAAACTGAATTAATCGACTCATTATTATTCATTACAATTGGTTTGCTGTTACTGCCGAAGCTACTGGGTATCATTGTCACACTCGTACACCGCAATAAAGCATTTGGTGGCACGATGAAACTCATTGCTGGCGCACTCATTGAAACTGTATTTGCCATTATCATTGCGCCACTTATGATGGTGTTTCATAGCTACTTTGTAGTGTGTGTATTTCTTGGCAAAAAAGTGAGCTGGGATGCGCAACCACGCGAGGGACGCATGGTTCCGTGGAAAGAAGCCATTGGCTATACATTATTCTCTACGATTACGGCGTTTATTTGGGGTGGTGTTGCGTATTACTACACACCAACTTTCTTTTGGTGGTTATCGCCTATTTTAGTCGGTCTAATTTTAGCTGCACCAATTGTTCGATACTCAAGCAGTATTGGTCTTGGTGTTAAAATGCGCAAAATGGGTATTTTCCTTTGCCCTAGCGAGGTAATTGATGATGATACTCTCGCAGCACTGCGTGTTCATCAGCAAGAGATTGCCTTACCTGAGGACTCACAGGCAAGTTTTGATGTGCCAGCTTTACCTGACGAGTCACCAACGATCATGCCTATTCAAAGCTTTAAAGCACCTTCAGGGAAAAAGCGTAAGCAAGTTCGCCGTGCACAACAGCGGCTGAAAGCAAAACTACTTGCTAAGCTCTAAACTATAGACGAAAAAAAACCGCTCAAACTGAGCGGTTTTTTACTATGTCTGTTGGTTGTTACAGAAGGCCTAGCTTTTTAAGTTCAGCCATTGCCATTTTGCCTGAAAGTGGCACATAACCATCTTTCTCAACAATTTTTTGACCATCTACAGAAAGAACCATTTTTAAGAACTCTGCATCAATGGGTGCAAGTGGCTTGTTAGGGTGCTTGTTCACATAAACATACAAGAAACGAGATAATGGGTATTTACCAGTAGCAACGTTTTCTAGGGTTGCATCAACAAAGTTAGACCCTTTTTTCGCCAGTGGTACTGTACGTACACCTGATGTTTTATAACCGATACCTGAGTAACCAATCGCGTTTAGTGACGATGAAATTGATTGTACTACAGAGGCAGAACCTGGTTGCTCATTTACATTGTTACGGAAATCACCTTTACACAGTGCTTTCTTTTTAAAGTAACCGTAAGTACCTGATACTGAGTTACGACCATAAAGCTGGATGTCTTTAGCAGCCCAGTCACCCGTTAAACCTACATCACTCCAACGATTTGCTTGTGTATCAGCACCACATTTACGAGTAGAAGAGAAAATCGCATCAACTTGGTCAATACGTAAACCTTCAATAGGGTTATCTTTGTGTACAAAAACAGCAAGAGCATCGATTGCTACGCGTACTTCAGTAGGCTTATAACCGTAACGCTTTTCGAATGCTTCAATTTCTTTTGACTTCATACGACGGCTCATTGGGCCAAAGTTTGCTGTACCTTCAGTCAATGCTGGAGGCGCAGTTGAAGAACCCGCAGCCTGAATTTGAATGTTTACGTTTGGGTAGAAGCGCTTGTACTCTTCAGCCCAGAACGTCATCATGTTTGCAAGTGTGTCAGAGCCTACAGATGAGAAGTTACCCGAAATACCACTTGTCTTAGTGTATTCAGGCATATCTTTATCAACTGCAGCTGCTTGAGCTGATACAAATGTTGTTACAGCCACACCCATTGCGGCAACGAGGTTTTTGAATTTCATAGGGGTTACTCCGATTTGTTCGTCCCATTTCCTAACTGCCACCTACTTTAATTACACAAGATGACAGTTAGATTACCCTAAAATGACACTTTTATGACTTTGAATTATTTTCTGAAGAGCCTAGCAAACGAACAACTTTATCGCTGCCAAATGCAAACGAAAACGTTGAACCTTCACCGAGTTTACTTTTAATATCTAGGTGACTATCGTGACGTGTAAGCACGTGTTTTGTAATGGCTAAACCTAAGCCTGAGCCACCAGTTGTACGACTACGCGCCTTATCAACACGATAAAACCGTTCGGTTAAACGATTAATGTGTTCACTAGCAATACCATCACCATTATCCGTCACACTAAACGCAGCCAGATTATTTTTAAGCTGCCAATTAACCACTATTTTTCCACCAGGCTTGGTATAGTGGATAGCATTAAAAACTAAGTTTGAGAATGCGCTGCGTAACTCATCCTCAGCACCTTTAATATCCAAGGTTTCATCCACATTAAATATGAGCTCATGGCCTTTGTCTTGATTAAGTGACTTAGCTTCGGTTTGAATATAGGTAAGTAACTGCGGCACATTCACAGGCTTGTCGTTATCTTGACGACGCGCCCCTTCAATACGCGACAGTGAAAGTAATTGATTGACCAAACTATCCATACGCTTACATTGTTCAAGCATGGTTGTTTGTGCTTTTTCCCACATAGCCGGTGGCGGTAATGTGTCAGCATCAAGCATCTCCAAATAACCAGTCACAACGGTGAGTGGTGTACGCAGTTCGTGAGACACATTAGCCACAAAATCTTTACGCATCTGCTCAAGTTGCTTTAAGCGAGTAACATCACGTACCACCATCATCAGCTGTGAACTTGCATAGGGCATAACACGAAACTCTAGCGTTTGATCATAGCTATGGCCACCATCCAGTTCGAGCGGTTCATCAAAACACGCTTTATGCATGTACTTTGCAAATTTAGGATCGCGAATAAGATTATCTAAACGTTGTCCGTGATCGGTTGGCCACTGTAAACCTAATACCTTAAGTGCCAATTGATTACACCAGATAATGCTAAGATCTTTTTGTAACACCACCACCGCATCTGGAACGGCTTCTGCCCCGTCACGAAAACGACGAATTAAATCAGCCAGCTCATTACGTTTTTTACGATTTCGATGTTGTAAACGATAGATCCCCTCAAAGACCTGCTCCCACGCTCCCTCCCCTTCGGGTGGGTTAAAACTACGTTGATTAAGGAGCCAATCGCTAAGGCGATATAATTGATGATAGTGCCAAATTAGTAGTGCAAAAGAGCCTAAAAATAAAAGCAAAAAAGGCGCACCAACGAGTACGCCAACTAATAACAAGGGTAAGAAATACATAAACAGGCGTTTTGCTAACGCCTGTTTATTGACTACTCGATACATACACTCACTTAACCTTAAGTATGTAAATTAGCTAACTGTTGTCGGCTAAGGCACTTATAATTTACTAGAAAAACGATAGCCTGCACCGCGAACGGTTTGCACCAAACGGTCATGTCCAAGTGGTGCAATCGCTTTGCGTAAACGACGAATGTGCACATCAACAGTACGGTCCTCTACATATACATTTGTTCCCCATACATGATCAAGTAATTGCTCACGGCTGTAAACACGTTCTGGATGAGTCATAAAAAAGTGAAGTAATCTAAACTCAGTCGGACCCAT
The DNA here is from genome assembly GCF_021728035.1 of Pseudoalteromonas sp. L21. Lineage (NCBI taxonomy): Bacteria > Pseudomonadati > Pseudomonadota > Gammaproteobacteria > Alteromonadales > Pseudoalteromonadaceae > Pseudoalteromonas > Pseudoalteromonas sp. L21. Next base: position 743,071 of record NZ_JAKKCV010000001.1, read on the forward strand.
ATCTAATTCACTCCCTTCTGATGTAACGCGGTGTGAAATAGGGTCAAGACGTAAACCATGCACTTCAATGGCTTCTTCTAAAGAAGTAGGAGACACTCGGCGAATAACCGCTTTGATACGCGCCATGAGCTCTTTCGGAGAAAATGGTTTAGTTACATAATCGTCAGCACCAACTTCAAGACCACGCACTTTATCTTCTTCTTCTCCGCGTGCTGTCAGCATAATAATAGGGATTTGACGCGTATATTCGTTTTGCTTGAATTTTTTAGCAATTTGAATACCACTCCCACCTGGTAACATCCAATCTAATAAAACCATATCGGGGTATGGCTCTACCATCGCTTCAATGGCAGAGTCGTAATCTTCTGCTTCAATTGCTTGAAAACCATTTTGCTCTAAAACAAAAACCAGCATCTCTCTGATAGGTGCTTCGTCATCGACGACTAGTACTTTACGTGACATTCCAATTTATCTCTTTCGTTAGCGAACTGGTTTCATTATTATGACTAAGTATGACATTTTTATGAAAGTCTAACGAGTAATTCAAAAAGTACCAAAAAATCAAAGTATAAATCTGTATTTTTTAACTTTAAATGAGCTTGAATAACTAAAAGTCATACCTCAAGGTAACAGCTAGATGGTCTTGATCGGCGTTATTATCTAGTGAGAATTGTGTATACCACATGTACATCCTTGCCTGTTTTGACAAACTTCGTTCAATACCAATAGACGTACCGATGCCTGAATCTTTTAACTTACCAAACTCGCCTTCCGCATCTTGATATTGCGCTAATAACTTATATTTATTTAGCTTATAAGAGGCGCTAAATAGAAAGCCGTCTTCACTATCAGAGTCTGATATTTTTTCACTTTGTTGGTACATTCCACCTAACGTGAAATCACCTAACTTACCTTGTGCAGTAAACCGTGTGGTGTCATAACCTGCCACTTTGCTGTCGTGGGCTACACTAACGAAAAAAGGTGTCTTTTTAAATTTACTGTCGCCATACATGAATGCTGCTGATACGCCCGTTTCATCTTTTTGCTTTGAGTTATCTTCGGCAATATAGGTGACCACAAATTGCATATTGCCAACAACAGGCGAGTTGTAATGAAGTACATCTCCAAGACGGTTTTCACCATTAAAAAGAGCTTTTACATCACCGTTAAAATCATTCATTAGATCGATTTTTCCCTGTGATACTTTTAGCGCGGTATCGTGACGCCCTGCGACTATTTGCCCATAACGCCCTTGCAAGCCGACATACTGATTACGTGCTGTAATATTTTCTTCTGTTTTGCCATCACTATCTTGATCAGCGGCATTTACAGCAAACTCAAACTTATAGATAGCTTTAAAGCCATCACTAATATCACCGCTTCCCTTAATTCCTATGCGAGAGCTGTAACTCTCAACGGAAGTGTCACTCCCCTCCCCTGTGTCACTATTTGCAATACCTAAATGGGCTCGGCCATAAATATCAATTGCCTCGGCTGCACTATCAAAAGAAAATAAGCATAGAGCAAAGCTCGACAACATAATGACTGGTTTGTTCATAGGACGATCCTTAATTTAAGCAGTAACTTAAAAATCGAACATAAACTGTTATTGGTCAAGATATAAGCAAGTATTTAATATAAATATTTCAGATCACTGATCTACTAACTGAAACAGATCAGGATCAGGTTTTTACTAAGTTGATCAGTTTCAGATCAATTTTATACTTACATATCAGGCTAACTTATTGATTTAATGTTAAGGCTCTTAGTATTTCGTTTAAAAGCTGAGCAGAGAACAGGCTGAGATCAGTATTGAACTAGTAAAATAATGATCTGTGTAGTTTAAGGTTAGTAAAACGCTGATCCTAACAAGCTTGAGTAAGTAAATCGCTGATCCAATTTGATCTAGACAATAAAAAACCGGCATAGAAGCCGGTTTTATTGATTTAGTATCAATTACTTAATTTTTGGATCAAGCTCACCAGATAAATACTTAAGGTGCATATCATCTAAAGAAATAGCTTTGATCTTACTTGCTTGTCCCGCGGTACCGAATGACTCATAACGCGCTACACAGATCTCTGTCATAGCTTTGGTTGCTTCAGCTAAGTATTTACGTGGATCAAAGTTAGCAGGATTTAAAGCTAAATGACGACGAATCGCCCCTGTTGATGCTAAACGAAGATCGGTATCAATATTAACTTTACGAACACCGTATTTAATCCCTTCGATGATCTGCTCTACTGGTACGCCATAAGTTTCAGGAATTTCGCCACCGTATTGGTTAATAACTTCTAACCACTCTTGTGGCACTGAAGACGATCCATGCATTACTAAGTGAGTATTTGGGATACGCGCGTGAATTTCTTTAATACGATCAATCGCTAAAATATCGTCTGTAGGCGGACGAGTAAATTTATACGCACCATGTGATGTACCACATGCAATAGCAAGTGCATCTACATGTGTTTTACGAACGAAGTCAGCCGCTTCTTCAGGATCAGTTAGCATTTGCTCTGTAGAAAGTTTACCTTCCGCACCTACGCCATCTTCTTCACCTGCTTCACCTGTTTCAAGTGAGCCTAAAACACCTAGCTCGCCTTCTACAGACACACCGCAAGCATGTGCCATTTCAACTGTTTGACGCGTTACATCAACGTTGTATTCGTAGCTTGAAGGTGTTTTACCATCAGACATTAATGAGCCATCCATCATCACTGATGAAAAACCTAACTGGATTGAGCGCTGACACACACCTGGTGAAGTACCGTGATCTTGGTGCATTACAACTGGAATATGAGGCCATTCTTCAACGGCTGCTAAAATCATATGACGAATGAAAGGGGCACCGGCATAAGCACGTGCGCCAGCAGAACCTTGTACAATTACTGGGCTGTTTGTTTTATCAGCCGCTTCCATAATTGCACGCATTTGCTCTTGGTTGTTAACGTTAAACGCAGGAACGCCGTAACCATTTTCAGCTGCATGATCAAGAAGTTGTCGCATACTGATTAAAGCCATTTGGGATTCTCCAAATTGTATCGACAGTAGTTTCCTACTATCTAGTTTGAACGGATATGTTAGTTTTTGATGCATCACTGCATCACGAAAAGCCACAGCATTTACTATCGCTGACCGTTATAGCTGAAAATAAAATGAAGGTGAGAGGTATTTTATTAACAGCTAACCAGCATAACCAGACGACTGATTATGCTGGCTTCGCACTAATTACTTAGCACGTTCTTCAAGCATAGCAACCGCTGGCAGCTTTTTCCCTTCTAAAAACTCAAGGAATGCACCACCACCAGTTGAAATATAAGATACTTTATCGGCAATGCCGTATTTATCAATTGCCGCAAGCGTATCACCGCCACCCGCAATTGAGAACGCATTTGAATTCGCAATCGCATCCGCAATAGCACGAGTGCCGTTACCAAACTGATCAAATTCAAATACACCAACAGGGCCATTCCACACAACAGTACCAGCTTTAGCAATAATATCTGCAAGCTGCTTTGCTGTATCAGGACCAATATCGAAGATCATATCTTCGTCTGTTACTTCATTAACATCTTTTAATGTTGCAACCGCTGACTCTGAGAACTCATTACCAACAACAACATCGGTTGGTACCGGAATTTCACCGTTATTTGCTTTTGCCGCTGCACTTAATTTGTTTGCTTCATCAATTAAATCAGCTTCAAATAAAGATTTACCTACAGGGTGACCCGCTGCCGCAATAAAGGTATTCGCGATACCGCCACCCGTTACAAGCTGGTCAACGACTGTAGATAATGAATCAAGTACAGTTAACTTAGTCGATACTTTAGAACCACCTACAATCGCCACTAAAGGACGCGCAGGGTTATCAAGCGCTTTGCCTAGTGCGTCTAGCTCTGCCGCAAGTAGTGGACCTGCACAGGCAACATCAGCAAATAAACCCACACCGTGAGTAGATGCTTGCGCACGGTGAGCCGTACCAAATGCATCCATTACGTATACATCACATAATGCAGCGAGCTTTTTAGACAGAGCTTCGTCATTTTTCTTTTCGCCAACGTTAAAACGCACGTTTTCGAAAACCACCACTTCATTATCAGCAACGTCTACGCCTTCTAAGTAGTCTTTTTCAAGACGCACAGTTTGCTCAAGAGCATCATTTAAATAATTAACGACTGGGGCAAGTGAAAATGCTTCATCATATTCCCCTTCCGTAGGGCGGCCAAGGTGTGACATCACCATTACTTTAGCGCCTTTTTCTAACGCTAATTTGATAGTAGGTAATGCTGCACGAATACGTGCATCAGAGGTCACTTTACCTTCTTTAACAGGCACATTTAAATCTTCACGAATTAACACGCGTTTGCCGTTTAAATCTAAATCTGCCATTTTAATGACCGACATGGACTTCTCCTTAGTTAACGATACTAATATTATATTTATAAATTATTGACTTATAGCCACCATCGCACGCGCAGTATCGAGCATACGATTTGCAAAACCCCATTCATTATCGCACCACACCAACAACTTTATCAGTCGTTTATGACTAACACGTGTCTGTGTGCCGTCTATGATACAAGAATGTGGGTCATGATTAAAATCTACCGACACCAAAGGCTCTTCAGTGTAACTTAAAATACCATCAAGACGGTCTTTAGCTGCCAGTTTAAGTGCTTGATTAACCGCCGCTAAATCGACATCAGAATTAACGGTAACACTCAAATCCATGGCCGTCACATTGATTGTAGGCACACGCACTGCAATGGCTTCAAAGCGACTATGAAACTTAGGTAGTATACGCTCAATACCGCGAGCAAGTTTCGTATCTACCGGAATAATGGACTGGCTAGCTGCGCGAGTACGACGTAAATCATGATGATATGCATCAATCACTTGTTGGTCATGCATCGACGCATGAATGGTCGTAATTGCCCCAGATTCAATTGAAAATGCGTCATCTAATACTTTGATAACTGGCACAATACAGTTAGTTGTGCATGAGCCATTAGAAACGATTGTGTGCTCTGCTTTTAATTCATCGTCATTAATACCATATACTATGGTGGCATCAACATCGGCATCAGCTGGCTGCGAAAATAATACTTTTTTTGCACCGGCATTTAAGTGTAGCTCAGCATGCTCTCGTGAGTGATATACTCCTGTGCATTCAAGCACTACATCAATGCCAAGGGTTTGCCAAGGCAACTCAGCGGGGTTTTCTTCAGCAAACAGTGCTATAGAATCATTAGCGACTGTTAGCGTATCTTCACCTAGATTAACAGGAAATGAAAAACGACCATGAGATGTATCGTATTTAAGGAGATGGGCAATGCCCTTTGGGTCGGCTAGTTCATTAATAGCGACAATTTTAATCTGATCTTCAAGCCCTGATTCGTACAAAGCACGGACGATGTTGCGCCCAATCCGACCAAAACCGTTAATTGCAAGTTTGATTGCCATGAAGAAGAAAATCCACTCTAGTTGCTTGCAGATAAAGGCAGCTGCCTTTTAGATGGCGGTATTGTAATCGACCTGACACATTTTTATAAGAGGTCAGCCAAAATAAAAATTGCTTAGCGTGTTTTAGATGGCCCAGTTTTGGTAATCGACCTTACACATTTTTATAAGAGGTCAGCCAAAATAAAAATTGCTTGGCATGTTTTAGATGGCGCAGTTTTGGTAATCGACCTTTGAAGTTTTTATAAGAGGTCTGCAGAAAAAGAAGTTGATTTATAGCGTAGGCGCGATTTTATATCGCGTTTTACTTTCTCATACACCTAAAAGAGGTAATTTCTTACGCTGCTGATACGTTAAAGCTATCTCCAAGCAGTGTTTAATTGCAGCTTCTGGTAGAGGCTCAGTGAGTGATAACACAATTGCCCTATTTCCCTGAAACACCAACGTTTCACTATACAATTGACGAAAGGTATCAATTAACTTGGTTTGGCAATGAAAGAAGAGGTAGTAATTAGTAGGAGACTTTAACTTCCAATCTAACCTTATTGGGCTACCTGTTTTAATACTATAACTAGGTTCTCCCCACTTTAGAGACTCTTGAACATCACCTAATTCTAGTTCAGCGGCAATGTTAAATACAAAACTTCGAAGCGCCATTAAACGAATTCGAGCATGTTCTGGGTATTTTTCAAAGTGCTCACTCACTTGTGTGTTGGTTATATTATGCAACATACATTATTCCTTTAAACAAAACACAGCTGCTAATACTAGCATAAGTAGAACCTACTTAGATGGGCGTAGAGCGTACATGCATCAAAGGGCGACTGCTCATTATCCCTGAAATCTCGATGATTATTTCCTATTGGGTCGAGGATGACATAATACGTGTCATGCGTGTTCTACATCAAAAACAAAAATTCCCTCGAGATTAACCCTTTTCAAATAACGCCTGCTAATCAAACCACCTCCCCTACTTTTAATGGTTTACCCCGGCTGATTTGATGGCACTGCGCTAAGAATAACTCGGCAGTTGCCATGGCATCAGTAAGGGCATGGTGCGAGCTGTAATGCGGTAAATTGTAACGTTTGCGACATTCGCTGAGAGTTAAGTCATCGTGGCCAATTTCATGACCTTGTTTATGGAGGCGCTTTTTTTCAATCACAAAAGTATCAAGAATCAAACGCGCTTTTGCCTTTAAACCGAACTTACGACACGCTTGTTTTAAAAACCCCCAATCCAGCGCCGCATTATGAAACACCAAAATACACTCATCAAAATGCTCATGCAGCTTGCCAAGGATCGTTTCTAAGCTTTCGCCTGCATCTATATCTTGCTTAGCAATACCGTGATAAATCGGGCTTTGCTCTAAACTTTGCACGTCTTTATTTATTAAGTGCTGAGCACCGCTGAGTTTAATACATTGATCTTCTATCATCACCCACGCCACAGAGACGATTTCATGCTTGCGAGGATCAAGACCTGTTAATTCCATATCGATCACAATGTAGCGTTCTTTATAGGCATTAGACGCCAATAATTGCTTGCGTGCTAAATACCGACTTAACCAGCGTTTTACCATGGTGCTCTCCTATAAACTTCCGCGAGCAAATTTAAAGGCAGCAGCTTGCTGTGCTTGTTTAACCAAGTAAAACGCTTCTTTTAATTGGTGGCGCTCTAGGGAGTTTAAGGCATTTGGATTAATGCAGTTACTCGGTAGGCCTTCTTCATTTATTTGCGTACCTAAACGCAGCTGCGTTAAAAAACGCCAGCAATCTTTTAGGTTATACAAATCATCTTTATTGAGTAATGAAAATCTCATTAAGGCATCGATTCGCTCTTGCGTATTAGCCCGCTGAATACCCGCTTTGAGAGAATATAAACGCACTATATCGTTGATGATCACCACACCACGTTTTTTTAAATCAAGGTACTTATGCTGCTTGTCATCTTTTTCTAGCTTAAATTGATTAAACAATCCGATTGGTACAGGTGTATTTTTAATATCACTGGCCATAGCCGCATAGAATAAGTCATTTTTAGAAATACGTTTTAATTGTTCACAGAAGCTTGCATATAAGGTTGTTGAGCCTTCAATAAACCGTAAATCAAAAAATATTTTGCAATTGAGCATGGCCCCTGGCGTGGGGGAGGTAATCCATTTATAGAATTTTTCAGTCCATGCACTTATACCCATTCTGCACTGTGGGTTGCTCGCCATAATATTACCTGGGCAACGTTTAATACCGCATTCAGTCAACTGATCGCATACAAACTCGCCCATACGTCTGAAGTAATCTTGCTGCTGTTCAGTTAACCCATCTGGCAACAGTAAGCCATTGTCTTGATCTGAATGCAGGGTTTGTTCTTCACGGGCCTGCGAACCAAAGCAAATAAAGCTAAAGCTGGTTGGCGCAGCACCATTATCTTCTTGAAACAAACGAATTAAGCGCGAGGTCAAGGCATCGGTTAAACCACTTAATAATTTACCAATCAGTGAGATATCATCGATATTATTCGAAAAACCTTTTAATAAGCTCGGGATTTCTTGCGAATAGCGTTTTAAGTCAACCACACTATGCGCTTTATAAATACGACCAATCAATTGCACAGGGTCACTTTTTTGCTGACGCAATAAATCAGTGCTGGTTAGCATACCCAATGGTTTATGGTGCTCATCAAGTACAGGTAAATGATGAATATTGTATTTGAGCATCAAGTGCAACGCTGAAAACACCCGATTATTCTCAAAAATAAACTTTGGTTTAGCAGTCATAATACTGCTGACAGACTCTTGTGGGTCAACCTCATCGGCTAATACACGGTTGCGCAAGTCTCTGTCTGTAACGACCCCCACTAAACGCTCATTTTCTGTGAGCATAATCGACGAGACACCCTGTTTTTTCATTTTCTTAGCGATTTGTCGAATGCTCGCATCAGGTGCTGAGATGACTGCTTTTCGGTTCATCAACTCCGCTATTTTCTTTTCAGACCAACTCTCATTTTGACTCTTATAGTGAGATGAAAGCAGGCGATTCTTGTGAGCTCGCACAAAGTATTGCTCAAATACTTTGTATTCACGACGCAAATAGTCAAATGCCGCTTGGCCTAACATGTAGACAATGCCTTCCTTTTGCACAGAAATACTATTTTGAATGGCCTCGCCTGTTAGCAATGAGGGAAAGCCAAAGTAATCGCCAGTTGCCAACTTAGCAATCACATCGCCTTTTGCATCAACCAAATCGTAATCACCAGAGCGAATCAAAAACAACTTTGGATTTTCTGAGCTTAACCACTGATTTTGATTCTCACGGGTAAGGTAAATAATATCGAGATGGTTAACAAAGTACTCGCAGGCAGCCATATCAAGCTGATTAAAAGGGGTTTGCTGCATCACAAATTGGGCGACTTCCTGTTGCTCGGTATTCATGGTCATTCTCGCTATTCGATGGGGCAATATCTACACTACTCCCGTTTTAAATAAATAAAAAGCCCGACTTAAGTCGGGCTTTTAACCTTCAAGAGTGTGTTCTCATAAATGGCATTTTTAGTGCGCGTGCGCTGCGCTCGAACCTTTCGGGTTACGAATACTTTCAACCATTTCTTGGATTTCAACTGGCGTTTCAGCCGTTAGTTTAAGTACGATACCTGCCACTACAAAGTTAACAATCATACCAACTAGACCGATCCCCTCAGGAGAGATACCAAATAACCAGTGTGCAGGCGCATTTAGCTCAGGGCTTACGAACTTGAAGTAGATAATATAAGCCGCAGTGAAAGTAATACCTGTCACCATACCCGCGATTGCACCTTCTTTATTCATCTTCTTAGAGAAGATACCCATTATGATAGCTGGGAAGAAGCTCGCCGCTGCTAAGCCGAATGCAAAGGCAACAACCGAGGCCACAAACCCTGGCGGGTTAATACCAAAGTAAGCTGAAATCACAATCGCTATCATTGCCGCTAATCGCGCTGCAAGTAGCTCTTGTTTGTCACTAATATCTGGTTTTAAGGTACGTTTTAATAAGTCATGGGATACCGAGGTCGAGATTACCAATAGTAAGCCTGCAGTTGTTGATAGCGCTGCTGCGATACCACCCGCTGCAACTAATGCAATCACCCATGCTGGTAAGTCTGCAATTTCAGGGTTTGCAAGTACCATGATGTCGCGGTCAACATTCACTTCATTAGCGCTGTTTGGATCATCAATCTTACCTGCTGAGTAGAACATTTTGCCGTCACCGTTTTTATCATTAAAGGTAATAAGGCCTGTTCTTTCCCAGTTCTTAACCCATGCTGGCGCTTCAGCATACTCTGTACCGCTTCCATCTTTACCATTAATTGTATCGATCATGTTTACACGGGCAAACGATGCAACAGCAGGTGCAGTTGTATAAACAATAGCAATGAAAACAAGCGTCCATGCCGCTGAGATACGTGTGTCTTTAACACGAGGAACAGTGAAGAAACGAACGATTACGTGAGGCAGACCCGCAGTACCAACCATTAACGCACCTGTGATTGCGAATACATCAATCATGCTCTTCGAGCCTTCGGTATATTGCGCAAAGCCGAGTTCAGTACTGAGCCCATCAAGTTTATCAAGTACAAACTGTCCTGAGCCATCACTTAACGTTGCACCAAACCCTGTTTGTGGGAAGAAGTGACCCGTCATCATCATTGAAATGAAGATTGCTGGAACAAGGTAAGCAAATACCAGTACACAATACTGCGCTACTTGCGTATATGTAATGCCTTTCATCCCGCCTAATACAGCGTAGAAAAAAACAATCACCATGCCAATGTAAACACCGGTCTCAATATCAACTTCTAAAAAGCGAGAGAATACAACACCTACACCACGCATTTGACCTGCAATGTATGTAAAACAAATAAAGATGGCGCATAATATTGCCACAATACGTGCTGCTTGTGAGTAATAACGATCACCAATGAAATCGGGCACCGTAAACTTGCCAAACTTACGAAGGTAAGGCGCAAGACATAAAGCAAGAAGTACGTAACCGCCTGTCCAACCCATTAGATATACACCACCATCATAACCCGCAAACGAGATGATACCCGCCATTGAGATAAACGATGCTGCACTCATCCAGTCAGCGGCCGTTGCCATACCATTGGCCAGTGGTGGAACACCGCCACCAGCAACATAGAATTCATTTGTTGACCCTGCACGGGCCCAGATTGCGATGCCGATGTAAAGCGCGAAGCTTAAACCGACAATAATAAACGTGAGTGTTTGAACATCCATTGCTTAGCTCCTATTCGTCTACGCCGTATTTTTTATCTAACGTATTCATTTTGAAAACGTAAACAAAAATCAAAGCAACAAAGGTGTAAATTGCGCCTTGCTGGGAGAACCAGAAGCCGAGTTTAAACCCAAAAAAACGTACTTCGTTCAGTACATCTACCAATAAAATGCCAAAACCAAATGAGACGACAAACCACACTGCTAACAGTTTAAATAGCAGTGAAATATTTTCCGCCCAATAAGCTTTTGCTTGTTCTTCATCTTTAAAAGCCATTTTTATCCCCTTATACATTACCAATGTAATGAGTGGTATTAGTTGTCATAAACTAAGTTAGCAAGGGTTCAGCAATATGGAATTGATACCATAGTCGTAACAACCAGTTTACGTTTACGTAAACTGTAAAATCGCATTTGTAAACAGTCAGTAAAAAGCAATATTTAACAAAGAGTTAACCTGTAATTATAAATCTGCGAAATACTGAAAATAGCAAAAACGAATGATCTGCGACATTAGTCTAATAAAAATACAAAAAAACATTAAAGACAATGTTTTTCAATAAGTTAAATATAAAACTTTGTATATAGAAAAAATCAACACATCGAAATTATTGATAATTCTGATAAGGTAGAGTTATTACAATAATTACTGAATTTAGACATGACAGCTGCGCTTATTTTTGTTGCACTCGCCTACATTGGCGTGTTGTTCTGGCTAGCTAACTGGGGGGATAAAACCACTCCATTAGCAAAACGTATTAGCCATCACCCCTTTGTATACTCATTCTCTTTAGGGATTTACTGTACGTCTTGGACTTACTATGGTTCGGTGGGCACAGCTGCTACCAGTAGTTGGAACTACCTGCCTATTTTAATCGGTCCTGCGCTGCTGTTTTTCTTCGGTCAGGGCTTTTTACGTAAACTCGTTTTAGTCAGTAAAAAACAAAATATCACCACTATTGCCGACTTTATTTCAGCCCGCTATGGCAAACGTCAAACTACTGCAATTATGGTTACTATCATAGCCTTACTTGCGACTATCCCTTATATCGCCTTACAACTCAAAGCACTTAGTAGTAGCTTTTTATTATTGCAAAATGATAGCCGTATTTCGGGTTCTATGCTGGCACTGTCGGCGACCTTAATCATGGCAATGTTTGCTATCTTTTTTGGCACACGAAAAGTGGATGTAACCGAATATCGCTCAGGGCTGATGCTCGCTGTTGCATTCGAATCTATGGTGAAATTACTAGCTTTGGTTGCCGTTGCGGGACTTGCTTTATACACATTATTTAATTTGAGTACGGTGCAAACTGAGCAATTAACAGGCTCTATTTGGCAGCATTGGCATAACTTTGATTTTCTGAGCTTCAATTTTATTGGCCAGTCTTTAATGGCCGCAGCCGCTATAATCTGTTTGCCAAGGCAATTTCATGTGACCGTTGTTGATAACCAAGACAAACGTCACCTTTATACCGCACGTTGGGCATTTCCACTTTATTTACTGTTAACGGCGGCAATGATTTTTCCGATTGCGACAGCGGCTATTCATCCTGGTATTGGTAGTGGCTTTTCACCCGATAGCTTTGTGTTAGCACTGCCTTTAATACATGAAAACGCGTTTTTAACCACCTTTGTTTTTATTGGCGGTTTATCTGCTGCAACAGCGATGATTGTGGTCGCTACACTTACCTTAAGTACCATGATCTCAAACGATGTGGTTTTACCTTTAATGTTGCGTCGTAAGTTTAAACGTAACCTCATAACAAGTAGTTATAAATCACAGATTTTACTTGTGAGACGCTTCACTATTGCTGGCATTTTGATCTTATCTTATTTCTACCAGCAATGGTTTGGCCATGGTAAAGCGCTGGCAAGCATGGGCTTGGTTGCCTTTTCACTGGTTTCACAATTACTGCCTGCTATCGTCGGTGGCCTATACTGGCGTAAAGGCCATGCTTATGGTGTGTATGCTGGTTTGCTTGCAGGTGTTATTTGCTGGATTCTATTTTTAATGCTGCCTATTTTAGATGCGGGTAACAGCCTAGATGCCGAGTTACAGCAAACACTTATAACACGAGGTACGCTAATCGCATTATTTGCGAATATCGGCTGTTATATTAGCTTTTCACTGGGTGCTGATGAGCGCTTAATAGATAAGATTCAAGCCGCTGCATTTGTAAACCCGAAAGAGCAAGCGGTATTTGCAAGACGCTTAAATAAGAACGTTAAAGCCACGGTATACGACTTTAAAGTACTATTACAAACCTTCTTGGGTATTCAGCGCAGTCAACAGGTACTTGCACACTTTGCATTAAGCAATAAACTTGATGACAACAATGCTCACCCAGAGCCTGAGTTTATTGCCTATTGTGAGCGCGCTTTAACAGGCGTACTAGGCGCATCGTCTGCCCAAGCGCTTATTCATACCGTAGCCTCAGGGAAACGCATGGCGTTTGAAGAAGTCGTCAATTTCTTTGACGAAACAACGCAAGCACTGCAATTTAATCAAAACCTGTTGTTCACCTCGCTTGAAAATCTCAGTCATGGTATTTCAGTTGTTGATAAAGAACTCAACTTGGTTGCTTGGAATAAACGCTACGCAGAAATGTTCCACTACCCTGAGGGCTTTTTAGAAGTAGGCCAAGCGATTGAAGAGGTGATCCGTTACAACGCAGAACGCGGAGAGTGCGGCCCAGGGGAGATAGAACGGCATGTAGAAAAACGCGTGCAACACCTTAAAAATGGCAGCCCACACCACTTTATTCGTCACCGTCGTAATGGCCAAGTCTTTGAGATGATAGGCAACCCACTGCCTGATGGTGGGTTTGTGACCAGTTTTTCAGATATAACAGCGCATATTGAAACCCAAAACGCTCTTGAGGAAGTCAATATGGATCTTGAAAACCGTATCGAAGCACGAACGCAAGAAATACGAACGATTAACAAAGATCTGCAAGCGCAAATTGACAGTCGAGTACAAACTGAGCAAGCACTCACTTTGGCTAAAAAAGAAGCTGAGCAAGCTAATGACAGTAAAACTCGCTTTTTGGCACTGGCCAGTCACGATATCTTACAACCGCTTAATGCTGCTCGACTTTATTTAGCAGCCATTGATGACAAAACCCTCTCGAGTAATAACTTAAACAATTTTGAAAAACTCGGTGCAAGTTTAGATTCAACCGTCCACCTAATGTCTGCATTACTTGAAATAGCGAAGCTAGAACAAGGTGCGATGACGCCAACTCCACGCCATTTTAGTATTGACGATATTCTTGCCCCCCTTAAAAATGAATACGCAATTATGTCGAGTGAAAAAGGCTTGAAACTCACAGTGCGCTCTGCAGGGATCATTGTACATAGCGACATCACTTATCTGCGCCGAATTATTCAAAACCTTGTTTCTAATGCAGTAAAATACACTGATAAAGGAAGAGTATTAATTGCGTGTCGTAAACGAAAACACCATCTTCGTATTGAAGTATGGGATACAGGTCCTGGCATATCACAGTTGGAACAAGCAAAAATTTTCAACGACTTTTATCGTATTGAAGCAGGTGACAATAAAGGGGTCGGTCTTGGCTTAGGCGTGGTAAAAAGAATGGCAGACTTATTGTCTTTACGCTTAGATGTAAGCTCAAACCTAGGTAAAGGAAGCCGCTTTAGTATTGAAGTCCCTTATGGAGAGAGACAGTTTATACAACAAAAACAAACGCCGAAAAAAGGCATGGAAAACCGCTCTGCCATGAATATTGTCGCAGTAGATGATGACCCTGAAAACCTTAATGCAATGGCAAGCCTTCTACAAAAATGGCAAGCTAATTATCAGTTATTCGATAACGTAAATGCGATTATGGCATATGCTAAAGATCATCGTGCCCCAGATGTAATCCTGATGGATTATCAGCTTGGTCACGACTGTGACGGCATTACGTTAATCAAAACATTACGTGAAATTTGGCAAAGCCCTGTTCCGGCAATTTTAATTACCGCTGTACGTGATGAAGCGCTTAAACAACAAGCAAAAGCTGAGAACATCCACTATCTCAGCAAGCCTGTAAAACCAGCGAAGTTAAAAGCACTGCTTAATCACAGTGCATAACCTACTCTCTCTTTAAGGCAAAGCGTGTGGCTTTGCCTTAAATTTTTGAAACAGCCAACTTAGTGCAACCAATGAAATACCTAAGCCAATAAATGACACAGCCCTTAGCAGCCCTGTTAGATTTGCCATATCAATCAAGAATACCTTCAACACCACTAAGGCCAGTAACCCTAGTCCAAGCTTTTGCAGATCAACGATAGAGCGCAAGTGCCCCGCAATCACCACTAATGCACCTATCAATAACCATATTAACGAATATGTGTACAGTTCGGCGTCTGAGGTCGACTGCGCTAAATTAATAAGCTCACCTTGCCAGCTGTGGCGTATTTCAGCATTAATATAAAGTGCAAGAAAAGCACCTGCGAGGCAAATTAATGGCTTAACCAATTTAGTCTTAATAGGCTTTATTAACTTTGCAACCCATAAGGTTATTAATGCAGGCACCAACCAGAGCAGTAATAACCAGTTAATAATTGGCCACTGACCGATATTTATAGGCTCGAAGAAAGGATTCAACGCAGTGAGTAGTTTTAATGCAAATAAACCAGCCAGTGTTAAAAGTACAATCGCCCCAGCCTGATAAAGCCTTACCAAGTGTTGAGTAAACCTTGAACGCAATAAATACACACAGCCTAACACGCCCCAGTTACAGGCAAGTAGAATGTGTTCATACACCGATAAATTATCAAAATCAGGGTAACGTCCCACCAATTGATAACTTGTTTCAGTCGTTATAAACAAAGCAATACAATGTAAAGTGGCGCCTTCTAACCACACTCGAAGAGGTTGTTGATGCCAAAACCTTGCGGCCCAGTAAAACAAACATGCGCTGACAGGGTAAACAATGAGACTCCAGTGAACACCAAACAGGTTTGTATCATTATAATCCACTAGCCAAGGGGCTACACTCAAGCGTGCGAGTAAACCTGCCACTAACGCTTTTAGTGGCCAACTTGGCATTGTGATGCTGTGCTTGTTCACATAAAAACTAATCAATAGCACTTGCACCGTTAATGCGAGAGTTAAACTACTTCCTTCAAGTAGCATAGTTAGTGCTAAACTAATATTAGCATTAGCACCAAGCCAGTAGCAGAATACCTGCAAAGGATGGTTGTTATTTGCTGAGAGTTTAAATTGCAGCGCACTGACCGCTAACAACACAACACACCATAGCGGATAAGCGCTCATTAAAGCATGGTCAGGGGTAATTAAATATAAACTCGCTACAATCACAAAGGTTGATAGTGAAGCGATTAATGTAAACCCTAAACGTTTTGGATACTTGCCTGTAAAGTACCACCCATAACTTAAAAACAACGCACTAAAAAACAGCCCTACTCCGTAGTTTTGCCTAAAAACAAAAAGCTGTTCTGAAAAATCAACTGTGTTGTTTTGTGCAAGCAATAATATTACAACACATGCCAAAGCGAGCAGTAGCCAGTTATCCCATACACTATTTTTTAAAATCAAAAACAGTAATAAAACAACAAATAATAAAGTACTAAGCTGCCATACAAGCAGTGCATTGGTAGTGCTCATTAATAAAAGAACAGGGGAAATAATTGCCAGTAGTAAAGGAGTATCTGGCAGTTGCCTTAGCATTTTTGTAAAGCGATAAGGGCGATGCTCTACCTGCCTGAGCTTTAACCCTAAACGCGGTATCGCAATCAATAGTAGAATACTCAAAGCTGCATACAGATTAATAAACCATAAAAAATGGCTTGATGCAGTGACAGCCACCAACCAAAACCAACCCAAGTGGCCAGCCCATAGCAAATACCATAACCAATGGCGTTTCACATAATGAGCCACTAAAGAGGCTGATACAGTAACAAAACCAACATAGGTCAGTAAGGCAATAAAGTCATTGCTTCCTGTGCTTACCCATATCGGCACACTATAGGCGCCAATTATGCCGATAACTGCGAGCAGTGGGCCAAACCTTAATGCCATCCAACTGGCAGCCAGAGATACAAAGGTCAAAATACCAAACGCAGATAAAGGCTGTAATAATTCGTAATGTGAATAAGCAAGTAAAGTTAAAGCAAAACAGCTTATAAAGCCGCCACTAGCAAGTGCCGCAGGTATGTAGTTACTAAATCCTTCAAAAACAATCCCTTTTCGGTGTAACACCTCGGCGACCGTAATTAAACTTACACCAAACACGGCCCCTAAAATAACCCGCATTGACTCTGATAATAAACCAGCTTCGAGTGAATAACGGGCAAGGAAAATCCCACCAAACGCCAGCGCTATTGCTCCTACCCACGTTAACCAATTGGCTTTAAATTGAGCAATAATTGGCGAGAAATAATCTGGCTTAGGCTGTTTTGAAACGCTAGGTTTAACAGAATGAGAATCAACTTTAAGTTGTTCAAGAGTGGTTGAGTCAGGCTCTGTGTTAGTGGGTGAAGGCTGTACATGCTCTCTTAATTGCGATTCAACATGAGCTGATACTTTAGCTTCATCAGCAAGATGCGGCTGATACGCCTTTGACGAAATCGTCTTCCTTAATGCTATCACTTCTTTTCTTAAATTTGAAAGCTGAAACAGGGCAACAATACCTGCCACTGAACCAAATAGAATTACAGCAACCAGTAACACTATTAACGCAATACCCTCATCCATACATCATCCTTGTGTCTATAAAGCAAACGCCCTAATTATCTCTACAATAAACACTTAGCGTAAGTAAAGCAACGAAGGTACGGAACCAAATCTGTTAAGGTTGATCGATGAGTGTTCGCTTTAATGTCATGTTAAAGTCAGAATCTGCTACGTCATCCTGATCTATAATGAAAACTTAAATCCTACTCACAAAAACCTCACTTTCATTCAAACCACCAATAACAAGTACCCTTTGTAATGCAGTGAATTGGACTAGGCTATTCTGAAATTAATTATTAGATAGTTGAAATTGCGCTATGCAGCACTTAAAAATTAGCAAATAATAAAGGCCACCAAAACGGGATTAGAATGAGGACTATGAACACGATTTTAACCACGCAATGCGATGATGATGTTGGCTTAATTGCCAAAATCACAGGCCTTTGTCATGAGCATAATTTAAATATCACACGTAATAATGAGTTTGTTGACAAAGACGCTAAGCGCTTTTTTATGCGTACTGAGTTAAGTGGCACGGTGTCAGATAACTTTTTACCTAGCCTTGCAACCTTACTTCCAGATGGTGCTGAGCTTGCACTGCATAGCAGCGAGAAAACCAAAGTTGTGTTGCTTGCCACTAAAGAAGCACATTGTTTGGGGGGGGTTTTACTCAAACAATTTGAAAAAGCCCTGAATATTGAAGTATTAGCCGTTATCGCTAACTATCCAGACTTAGCCCCTTTGGCAGCCGGCTTTGATGTGCCATTTCATGTTGTTTCTCATGAAGGGTTGAGCCGTGCAGAGCACGATCAGCAAGTGGGTGACCTAATTGCCAGCTACCAACCTGATATTATTGGCCTTGCTAAGTATATGCGAATTTTAAGCCCTGAGTTTGTCGCTCGCTTTGAAGGTAAAATAATCAATATCCACCACTCATTTTTACCAGCATTTATCGGTGCAAAACCCTATCATCAGGCTTTTGAACGTGGCGTAAAAATCATTGGTGCAACAGCTCACTTTGTTAATAATGAGCTCGATGAAGGGCCAATTATTTTGCAAGATATAACCCATGTTAGTCATGCTGATACCGCAGAAATGATGGCAAAAATGGGGAAAGATGTAGAAAAAACAGTTTTTTGCAAAGCCTTACAGTTAGCCTCTGAGCATAAACTGTTTATTAACGGTAATCGCACCGTGGTATTTGCTTAAGTCATTTTAATGAAGAGGCTAATCGCCTCTTTATTATTTTTATTATCTAATTACGAGTTCGACTCAATAGGATCAAGTTGAAGTTTTGAGGCAATAAGGACCGCTTGAGTGCGGTTATATACACCAAGTTTTCTGAAAATAGCGGTAATATGCGCTTTTACCGTGGCCTCAGAAATATGTAATTCATAAGCGATTTGTTTATTCAATAAGCCTTCGTGTAAGTACTGCAACACTTTATATTGTTGTGGTGTTAATGAGGCTACCTGAGCGGCTATTTCTTTGTCTTCGCCATCAACCGCAGCGACTTTATCTTTAAGCTCAATGGGTAACCATACATCCCCTTCAAGAATATGGTTAATGGCTATGGCAATATCATCTGATGACGATGATTTAGGTATAAACCCCATCGCACCATATCCCATCACTTTAGAAACAATATTGATGTCTTCACTACCTGACACCACTGCTATGGGTAAGCTTGGATAGTCTTCGCGAATACGAATAAGGCCGTATAAATCGCCATTACCTGGCATGTGAAGGTCTAGCAGTAGAATATCAAGATCTTCTTGTTCGCTAAGCACTTGCAATGTGGTATCAAAGTTTTCCGATTCAAACACTTCTAAATCAGCGAACTTCGCACTCAATGCCCCTTTCAGCGCTTCACGAAATAACGGATGATCGTCCGCTATTAAAAACTGACTCATGGTTCACTCCTAATAAATTCGGCTGACACCTATTTCTAAGTGACAGCCGATATACTACGTTTAGAATCAACTTCTAATCAAGTTTTTAACGCATTTTTAACGATTTAATCTGTTCTCGATTAACTCATCAACCACACTCGGATCGGCCAGTGTTGAAGTATCACCTAACTGTTGGTGCTCATTTGCCGCGATTTTACGTAGAATTCGACGCATGATTTTACCAGAACGTGTTTTCGGTAGGCCTGGCGACCATTGGATCATATCTGGTGATGCAATTGGGCTTAGCTCTTTACGAACCCAGTTACGTACCTCTGCCGTTAACTCATCACTGACAGTCACGCCTTCATTTGGTGTAATATACACGTAAATGCCCTGACCTTTGATGTCATGTGGATAGCCAACAACAGCCGCTTCGGCAACTGCTTCGTGAGCAACTAATGCACTTTCGATTTCAGCTGTACCTAGACGGTGGCCTGATACGTTAAGCACGTCATCTACACGACCAGTGATCCAGTAGTAACCATCTTCGTCACGACGACAACCATCACCTGTAAAATACACACCTGGGTATGCTGAGAAATAGGTTTGCTCAAAACGTTCATGATCGCCATAAACTGTTCGCGCTTGTGAAGGCCAGCTATCTAAAATAACTAAGTTGCCATCAACTGCCCCTTCAAGCGTATTACCTTCGGCATCATACAATGCAGGCGCAATCCCAAAGAATGGACGTGTTGCCGAACCTGGCTTCATATCTGTTGCACCTGGTAGTGGTGTGATCATGATGCCGCCAGTTTCGGTCTGCCACCACGTATCTACGATTGGGCAATTTTCATTACCGATATGCTCGTAGTACCACGCCCATGCTTCAGGATTAATTGGCTCACCTACAGAGCCCATAATACGTAAACTAGTACGTTTTGATGTGGCCGTTGGCTCATCGCCTTTCGCCATCAAAGCACGGATAGCCGTTGGTGCAGTGTATAGGATAGTAACATTATGTTTATCAATGACTTCACCCATACGACCTGCTGTTGGGTAAGTAGGCACACCTTCAAAAACAACCTGAGTGCAACCATTAACTAATGGACCATATGCAATGTAGCTATGACCTGTGATCCAGCCCACATCGGCACTACACCAAAAGATATCATCTTCTTTTAAGTCAAATACGTACTCGTGGGTCATTGATGCATACACAAGGTAACCACCTGTGGTATGAACAACCCCTTTAGGTTGACCCGTTGAACCGGAAGTATAAAGAATGAAAAGCGGATCTTCTGCATTCATTGGCTCAGGTTCACATTCTGCCAGTAAATCTGCTACTAGGTCATGCCACCAAACATCATGGCTATTCCACTCAACATCGCCACCCGTTAACTGATGCACGATGACATGTTCCACACTGGTTACCGAATCTTGTGATACCGCTTCATCAACGTTTGCCTTAAGTGGCACGCAATTCCCTGCACGACGACCTTCATCAGAAGTAATTACAACCTTAGCGCCGGAGTCGTTAATTCGATCAGCAATCGCTGATGGAGAAAAACCACCAAATACAACAGAGTGAATGGCACCAATACGTGCACATGCTTGCATTGCATAGATAGCTTGTGGAGTCATTGGCATATAAATAGCGACGCGATCGCCTTTAGAAACACCTAATTTTTTAAGACCATTGGCGAGTTTTGCGACTTCATCATGCAGCTTTTGATAGCTAATGTTTTCGCTTTGTTCAGGGTTATCACCTTCCCAAATCAGGGCCGTTTTGTTTGCATTTTTAGCAAGGTGACGATCGATACAGTTATAAGAGGCATTCAATTGTCCGTCTTCATACCAACGAATATTAATGTGACCTTTATCGAATGACGTGTTCTTTACTTTATTATAAGGGGTCGACCAATCAAGACGTTTACCGTGCTCTCGCCAGAATCCTTCTGGGTCATCAATAGATTGCTTATACAGTGTATTATATTTATCGTTATCAACGAGTGCTGCATTCTTGATATGCGCTGGAACTGGATAGATACTTTGTGACATTGTTGTCGTCTCCATGTTAATTACTTGCCAAAGGCTTACTTCAAGGATCACTCAGCAAAGCGACTTAAAATATTAGACCTTAGTTGTATATCTCACCAATAAACAAAAAACTTCGTAATCACCTTCTATAATCAAGTCCAATGTACTAATACATCTGACTAACTACCTTAATTTAAACAAACTTTGTTGCTCATTAGTATTAGTACCACCTTAGTCTAATAGACCAATAGATAATTGAGAGAAATCACTTCTTAAACAACAGTGATACAACAACATACAAGTAGCTTTGACAGGAATACACATTATGACAACAAGAAAAGTAACAGCCCTGAAGACATTAACTGCATCAGCAGTACTTTGTGCGCTGACAGGCACAGCACACGCAGCCACCATAGGTAATACTGATATCACCTATGGCGGTTATGTAAAACTCGATGCAATGTGGAGTGATTACTCATCAGGTATACCAGACGGTTCAAGCGTTGGTCGCGATTTTTACGTGCCAAGTACGACTCCTGTTGGACCTGACGCAGACAATGATGCTGTCTTTGATATGCACGCCCGTCAATCACGTTTCAATTTTGGTACCGCAACCAAATTAGATAACGGAAAAACCATAAATACAAAGATTGAGATCGACTTTCTAGCATCAGCACCTGGTGGTAATGAGCGCGTTACTAATTCATATGCACCACGTATTCGACAAGCTTATGTCACGTATGACGGTTGGTTATTCGGTCAAGCATGGTCGAACTTCCAAAACGTAGGTGCTCTTCCAGAAACCCTTGATTTTGTTGGTCCAGCAGAAGGCACTGTGTTTGCTCGCCAAGCTCAGGCAAGGTACACAACGGGTAGTTGGTCTTTTTCAATCGAAAACCCTGAAAGTACCATTACCACACAAGGTGGTGCTCGCGTTGCAACCGATGATGCCGCAATGCCTGATTTTACAGCCCGTTATACTCACAAAGCGGATTGGGGTGAGTTAGTTGTGACAGGTCTTGCACGCCAATTAACCTATAAAAAGAATGGTATTGATGCCGATGAGTCTTCATTTGGTATTAGCGCGTCTGGTAAAGTAAACTTTGGTCAAAACAACCTTAAATTTATGCTGACACAGGGTTCAGGCTTAGGTCGCTACGTGGGTTTAAATGTTGCTCATGGTGCCGTGCTTGATGGTGATGATCTTGATGCCATTGATTCAACATCAGGCTTTATTGCCTATCAGCAACATTGGAATAGCCAATGGCGTTCAACATTCCTTTATTCATTCTTCTCTGCTGACAATAATAGTGACTTATTTGCGATCTCTGGCGATCCTACAGAAACCAGTCAAAGCTATAGTGCAAATATCTTATACTCACCTGTTAAAAAGCTTACGTTTGGTGTTGAGTATAAACATGCTGAGCGTAAACTAGAAAGTGGCACAGATGGCGATATGGATCGCTTGCAGTTCTCTGCAAAATACGTTTTTTAATCCCTAATCAGTTTTACTTCCTGAAGCGGCTTCGGCCGCTTTTTTTGTTTATTTTAAGCCAACATTGACAAACCTAATTGCAAACCATTTTCATTTAGATTACATTACGCATTAATTTACAATCTGAATTGAACTATTTGGGAATTTGCATGTCATCAACTAAATTTTTGCGCCTTTCACAATTAAGCTTAGTGACTTCAGCACTATTAAGTGGCCACGCTTTCGCTGCACAAGAAAAAGAACAACCTATTGAAAAAATAGCTGTTTATGGTCAGCACCATAAAAACTACATCACTGAAGAAGCGCAATCTGCAACAAAACTTGGGCTAACAATAAAAGAAACACCCCAGTCTATCTCTGTTGTATCTCGTGCATTAATGAATGACTTTTCACTTGATGATCTGAACTCAGTCCTTGAAAGTACACCAGGTGTCACTGTTGAGCAAATTGAAACTGATCGTACCTACTTTAAAGCACGTGGTTTTGAGATAACAAACTTTCAGGTTAACGGCATGGGTATGCCACAAGACAACGGCTCTATCCAGGGAACTTTAGATACCTCAATTTTCGATAGCGTTGAAATTGTCCGCGGCGCCAATGGTTTAATGACAGGTGCAGGTAACCCATCTGCAACTGTTAATATGGTTTTAAAACGCCCAACTTATCAAACACAAGTCAATGCATCTGTATCGTACGGCTCTTGGGATAGCAAACGCTTAGAGCTTGATGCATCAACTGCACTAAATGAAAATCACGCTGTGCGTGCTGTATTTACCAAACATAAAGCAGAGTCTTACCTTGACCGCTATGAGCAAGATAAAACAATTTACTACCTTGCTTACGAAGGCCAGTTAACGGATAGCACGGTAGTAACGGCTAACTACGTTAACCAGAAAAAAGATGCAGATAGCCCATTATGGGGTGCACTCCCTCTTTATTATAGCGATGGCTCAGCAACTAACTTTGATGAATCAACCAGTACAGCATCTGATTGGTCTTACTGGAACAACACAACAGAGCAGCTGTTCTTATCAATTGAACAAGCAATTACGAATACTTGGTTTTTAAAAGCAAGATATGCGCACTTAGAAAATGAGCAAGATTCAGAGCTTTTTTATGTCTATAAAACACCTGATAGAGAAACAGGTTTAGGCTTAATAGGTTACGCAAGCGAATATGATCATAAAGATAAGCACGATATTTTAGATATCTATGCAACTGGTAAGTTCGACTTATTTGGCATGGAGCACGACCTATCGTTTGGTGTAAACCAAGCGGATATGGATAACGATGATATGTCTCTTTATGATAATGAAAATGGCTTCCCTCGCATGCCTGAACTTGGCGGTTGGGATGGCACAGCACCCACACCGACATTTGATGATGGTTTAACAGGTGCTGATATTACAAGTCGTCAGCGTTCTGCTTATATTTCTACACGAATTCGTGCCACAGACTCATTGAGTTTCTTAGCGGGTGTTAGCCATGTAAACTGGGAAACTGAGGGCGAGTCATATGGAAAAGCGAAAGATAAAGACAGTGATCAAACTGTACCTTATTACGGTGTAGTGTATGACATTAACGAACGTTTCTCTACATATGCAAGCTACACAGAAACTTTTGTACCACAAACAGAGCGTGATATTAACGGAGATTACCTAGATCCAATCACAGGTAAAAGCAGCGAAATCGGCTTGAAAGCACAATTACTCGATGACAACTTATTCGTGACCTTTGCGTATTTCGATGCTAAGCAAGAAGGCCTAGCTATCGCTATTGCTGGTTCTCAACCAGATGACACACGCTACTATGGTGCAGATGGCATCAATAGTGACGGTTTTGAAATAGAAATGAGTGGCCGACTCAACGACACACTTAGTGCTAGCTTTAGCTATAGTAACTTAAATATCGATGGTGATGAGTTAGTAAAAGATTACACACCAGAGAATCAAGTTAAACTTGCTTTAACCCAGAAAGTACCTCAAATAGATGGCCTAACCTTTGGTTTAAATTACCAGTGGCAGGATGACACGCAACGTGTGCAACCGACACAGCCTTCAGGTGTGGTACCGGTCACAAAACAAGATGCCTATGGCTTACTAAACCTGATGGCAACCTATGACATTAATGATAATGTGAGTGTTAACTTTAATATCAACAACGTAACCAATGAGAAATACCTTCACAGCTTGTTCTGGGAGCAAGGTTACTACGGTGCACCACGCGGTTATGCTATGTCATTAAACTGGCAGCTATAATCTTGCTTTAGCGTTTTTAATAATCCTATTAAACGTGCTATAAAATCGCAGCTACGCCCCGTAGCTGCGGATTTACCCCGCGACAGCCCAAAAAACAACTTAACCTAAAACGCGATATAAAACCGCGCCTACGCCACCTTGTAACAACGGGTTTACCCCGCAACAACCCAAAAACAACTCAAGTTAAAGCGCGATATAAAATCGCGACTACGCCATCTTATAGCAACGGGTTTACCCGCGATAACCCAAAAAAACAACCTAAACTAAAGCGCGATATAAAATCGCGACTACGCCACCTTGTAACAACGGGTTTACCCCGCAACAGCCCAAAAAACAACTAAATCTTAAGCGCGATATAAAACCGCGACTACGCCACCTTGTAGCAACGGGTTTACCCCGCGAGCATTCAAATAAACAACACGCGGCCACAGACTATTTCAGCCATAAAAAAACCGCTACATAGGGTAGCGGCTTTCTTTTGTTAAGTGCGGGTCAAATCACGCTTAACGATACTCTTTAAAACGATTTATAGCTCATCTTCTGCGATTAAGCCTGCATCTTCACCATCTTCTGGTTGTACAGTGGCTTGCAGTAATAGCATCTCGCGTAGTTTGCCTTCGATTTCATCTGCGATCTCAGGGTTATCTTTTAAGAACTTAATTGAGTTAGCTTTACCTTGGCCGACTTTATTACCATTATAGCTGTACCAAGCACCTGACTTTTCAACAAGTTTATGCTTAACACCTAAATCAATTAGCTCGCCATGTTTAGAGATACCTTCACCGTACATAATGATGAATTCAGCCTGTTTAAATGGCGGCGCAACTTTATTCTTAACGATTTTCACGCGGGTTTCATTACCAACGACTTCGTCACCTTCTTTCACTGAGCCGATGCGACGAATATCTAAACGTACAGAAGCGTAAAACTTAAGCGCATTACCACCCGTAGTTGTTTCTGGGTTACCAAACATAACACCAATTTTCATACGGATTTGGTTAATGAAAATACACAGTGTATTTGAGCGTTTAATGTTACCCGTTAACTTACGAAGTGCTTGCGACATTAAACGAGCTTGTAGGCCCATATGTGAGTCACCCATGTCGCCTTCAATTTCAGCTTTTGGTGTCAGTGCAGCAACCGAGTCAACAATCACTACATCTACAGCGCTTGAACGTACTAACATGTCACAAATTTCTAATGCTTGCTCGCCCGTATCTGGTTGGGAAACAAGTAACTCATCAATGTTTACACCTAGTTTTTGTGCATACACAGGGTCAAGTGCATGCTCAGCGTCAACGAACGCACATGTTTTACCTTGCTTTTGAGCTTGAGCGATAACTTGTAAAGTAAGCGTTGTTTTACCTGATGATTCAGGACCATATATTTCAACGATACGGCCTGTCGGTAAACCACCTATACCTAACGCGATATCAATACCAAGTGAACCTGTCGAGATAGCTTCAATATCAAGGGCTTTATTATCACCCAATTTCATAATTGAACCTTTACCAAATTGACGTTCAATTTGTGATAAAGCAGCGTCCAACGCTTTTTGTTTGTTATCGTTCATTCTGTTCTCCAAATCCGGCTAATGCAGACAGTATACTGTATGAAATCACAGTATCAAGCTAATTTTCTGATTTTATCAATTCAATTACTTTTTCTATAGAATAAATAATAGCTTGCTCTCTAACATTTGCTCTATTCCCAGAAAAAACCTGCTTGCTCGAATAGTTTTTCCCTGCAAAATGAATACAAAACCAGACTAACCCCACGGGCTTATCCAGTGTCGCACCTCCAGGGCCTGCAATACCAGAAACCGCAACCGCAATATCAGCTTTTGCTGCTTTTGCAGCACCCGGTGCCATTTCAAGGACAGTTTGTTCACTTACGGCACCGTAGGTGTTTAATGTTTGCTCGTTAACACCAAGTAGTTCATGCTTTGCCTGATTGCTGTAGGTGACAAAAGCACGGTCAATATAATTAGAACTTCCTGGCGTATCAGTAAGCGCATAACTCACGCCCCCGCCCGTGCATGATTCAGCGGTAGTGATCCATAAGCGTTTATCCGTTAAAATAGCTCCTAATTTCGCAGCAAGTGTTTTAATCTCTTGATGTAATTCCATATTCAGCCTTTGGGTAAGTACATGTCGTTTGATCTTTATGCACCGCACACTATAAAACAACAAACCCCTATGATGCAGCAGTATCTTAAAATAAAAGCAGAGCATCGAGATATTTTGCTGTTTTATCGAATGGGTGACTTTTATGAACTGTTTTTTGATGATGCCAAACGTGCCGCACAATTACTTGATATTTCTCAAACTCACCGCGGCAAAGCCGGTGGTGACCCAATCCCAATGGCCGGTGTCCCTTATCACGCTGTAGAAAACTACCTAGCCCGCTTAGTGCAAATGGGCGAATCCGTTGCTATTTGTGAACAAATAGGCGACCCTGCGACGAGTAAAGGCCCTGTAGAGCGCAAAGTCGTGCGCATTGTTACGCCTGGCACAATTTCTGATGAAGCCTTACTGCAAGAACGTCAAGACAACTTATTAACGAGTGTGTGGCAAAGCAACAAGGGTGTTTACGGAATAGCGTATCTTGATATCAATTCAGGGCGCTTTAATATTCTTGAAGTCAATACTGATGAAGCATTTAGCTCAACATTACAACGTTTAGCGCCTGCTGAGCTGCTTTACAGTGAAACATTTGCAAATGTGCACCTAATTGAGCATATAAAAGGCGCGCGTCGCCGTCCAGAATGGGAATTTGATTTAGATACTGCCCAGCACTTACTGTGCGACCAATTTGGCACTAAAGATTTAGTGGGATTTGGAGTCGATAAAGCTCATAACGCACTCATTGCTGCTGGGTGTTTAATGCAATATGTTAAGGATACTCAGCGCATTGCCCTGCCACATATTCGTGCCATCACTCTTGAACAAAATGAACATGCAGTGATCCTCGACGCTGCAACTCGTAAAAATTTAGAGCTCACGGTGAATCTTTCTGGCGGCTACGAAAACACCCTCGCGCAAGTGCTTGATAGAACAGCAACAGCCATGGGTTCTCGCTTACTAAAACGCCGTATTCACACTCCAGTGCGCAGCAAAACTGAGCTTAACTCTCGTCTCAATGCAATAAGTGCGATTATTGATGCGCAACTATGCGGTGAGCTACAAGAATCATTAAAGCAAATTGGTGATATTGAACGTGTTATTGCTCGCTTAGCACTTTGCACCGCAAGACCCCGTGATTTAACGCGCTTGCGTAGCGCTTTGCAAGCTTTGGCACCACTGCACGAACTGCTAATGGATGCCAACAATCCACGTATTAGTCAGATCATCGCAAACTCGCAACAATTGCCTGAACTGCAAGATTTACTAGAACGTGCTGTTATAGAAACTCCGCCTGTACTTATTCGTGATGGTGGCGTTATTGCTCCAGGTTATAATAGTGAACTTGATGAATGGCGTGCACTGAGCCAAGGTGCGACTGATATTCTTGAAAAACTCGAAGAGCGTGAACGTGAACGCACTGGTATTAGTACGCTAAAAATTGGCTATAACAAAGTACATGGTTTTTTTATTGAAGTTAGCCGTGCCAATTCACATTTAGTGCCTGCGGATTATATTCGTCGCCAAACGCTTAAAAATAATGAACGCTACATCATTCCTGAGCTAAAAGAGCACGAAGATAAAGTACTGGGTAGCCAATCAAAAGCATTAGCCCTTGAAAAGCAACTTTACGAGCAGTTATTTGAATTTATTGCTCCGCATATCGAGCAGCTACAAACCATGGCAGCAGTGTTAGCCGATTTAGATGTATTAAATAACCTAGCAGAACGTGCACAAGCACTTAATTACGCTAAACCAACACTTTGCGATAACGACAATATCAGCATTAAGCAAGGCCGCCACCCTGTTGTTGAACAGGTCATGAAAGACCCGTTTATTGCCAACCCAGTAGAGCTCAATAATGACCGTAAAATGCTAATTATTACGGGTCCAAATATGGGTGGTAAATCAACTTATATGCGCCAAACCGCGCTTATCGTCCTAATGGCACATATAGGCTCTTACGTACCGGCAGATAGCGCCGAAATCGGTAACATTGACCGTATATTCACACGCATTGGCGCAAGTGATGATCTGGCATCTGGGCGCTCAACCTTCATGGTTGAGATGACAGAAACAGCCACAATTTTGAATAATGCTACCGCACAATCGTTGGTGCTAATGGATGAAATTGGTCGTGGTACGTCAACCTATGATGGCTTGTCACTCGCTTATGCTACTGCAGACTATTTAGCCTCAAAGATTGCAGCTAAAACCCTATTTGCAACTCATTACTTTGAATTAACAGAACTTGCTGAACAGCAACAAGGACTGGTTAATGTGCATTTAGATGCCATTGAGCACAACGACACCATTGCCTTTATGCACACAGTACTTGAAGGAGCTGCAAGTAAGAGCTTTGGCTTGCAAGTTGCAGCACTTGCCGGTGTGCCAAAAGCAGTAATTCAACAAGCAAAACAGAAACTAAAAATGCTCGAAAATCACCAGCCAGTCACAGCTCCTGTGCAGCAACAGCAAGCACTGGCTTTTGATAATGAGCCATCAGAGCTTGAATTAACCTTAAAACAGCTTGATCCAGACAGCCTCACGCCAAGGCAAGCACATCAGCTATTATATCAGTTAAAAGATTTACTTTAATTACCACAATAAAAAAGCTGACGTAACGTCAGCTTTATTGTGTGTTCTGAACCCGTAGGTTCTATACCCTTGATCAGGTATGCATTGTTGTCAAATTAAGTGAATTGGTCGAACAGGCTATCAGTGCTTAAACCTTCGTGTTGCAAAATATCTTTTAAGCGACGTAACGCTTCCACTTGAATTTGTCTTACACGCTCACGTGTTAAGCCAATTTCACGACCCACATCTTCAAGCGTTGATGGCTCGTAGCCAAGTAAACCAAAGCGGCGTGCTAATACTTCGCGTTGTTTTGGGTTTAATTCACCAAGCCAATCGACTATATGCTTGTTGATATCATTATTTTGTACTTCGCCCTCAGGGCCAGAGCCTTTTTCGTCAGCAATAATATCGAGTAAGGCTTTATCATTCTCACCACCAATTGGTGTATCAACTGAGGTGATTTTTTCGTTTAGACGCAGCATTTTTGTTACGTCTTCAACAGGTTTATCTAAACACTCTGCAATTTCTTCTGCTGTTGGTTCATGGTCTAGCTTTTGCGTTAATTCTCGGGCGGTTCTTAAATAAACGTTCAGCTCTTTAACAACATGAATGGGTAAGCGAATAGTACGGGTTTGATTCATGATGGCACGTTCAATAGTTTGACGAATCCACCACGTTGCGTAAGTTGAAAAACGGAAACCACGTTCTGGGTCAAATTTTTCAACAGCTCGAATAAGACCAAGATTACCTTCTTCAATAAGGTCAAGTAATGCAAGGCCACGATTGTTATAGCGACGAGCAATTTTTACCACTAAGCGTAAATTACTTTCGATCATCCGTTTACGAGAGGCTTCACAGCCTTTCAACGCTTTACGCGCAAAGTATACTTCTTCTTCTGCACTGAGCAGAGGAGAGAAACCTATTTCACCGAGATATAGTTGCGTTGCATCTAAATTCTTGGCTACTTCATCCTTTGCAAAAATATCTTCTTCGTTATCCACTTCCTCTAGTAAATCAGAAGATTCTTCTTCGACTACTGTATCGTCAAATTTATCGTCAATCGTTTCTGTTGTTTTCTCAAGTTTTGCTGTGTGACCCATAAGCGTCCTCCCGAGCAAATATGTGATTGAGCTAAATCACTTTATCAATACCCGTGGCTAAGGTAGATATTTAGCAGGGTTGACTGCTTTTCCTCGATAACGAATTTCAAATCTCAAAGCCGTTACTGAGGAGTCGGAACTGCCAATTTCTGCTATTTTCTGACCCGCCTTTACTTCCTGTTTTTCCTTTACGAGCAACTTGGAGTTGTGCGCGTAGGCACTTAGGTAATCATCATTATGTTTCAAAATAATTAAATTACCGTACCCCCTTAATGCGTTGCCAGCATAAACCACCGTTCCGTGTGCAGCAGCTAAAACAGATGCCCCTTTTTTATTAGCGATTTGTAAACCTTTGTAGCCATTTTCTTTAGTAGAAAAACGGCGAGTGACCTTACCTTGAGCGGGCCAGCTCCATATTACTTTCGTACTAGATTTACTACTTCTTACACTAACTTTTTTGTTGGCTTGTTTTTGAACATACTCTCGTTGTTTTGGCTGATCAAGCTCTTTTTTTAATTTTTTGTTATTTTTTTGTTTCGAAACAGTAGACTTTTTACTCCATTTCGTATATTTTTTCGTCTTTTTTGGTTTTACCGCTGCTTTTTTGAGCAAAATGCGTTGCCCAGGGTAAATTGTATAAGGTGCTGGAATACGGTTTATTTTTGCCAAAGAACGGAAATCTTTCTGAGCGCTAAACGCAATTGAGTAGAGCGTATCGCCTTTTTGTACTCGATAACTTGAGCCTGTGATATTAACTTTACGTGTGGTGGGATTGATTTGATTATCTAAACTACTGACCGGCGCAGGTGCATTACGAGAGGAGCAGCCAAAGAGCAAAATACTAAGAAACAAAGCAACATAGACTGTAAAATGCTTTCTCACTGTAAAATGCTCCTTGAAATGCTAACTGAAGGTTTTAAGTGCTATCGTAATAAAAAGTATGCAACCACAACTAAAATAACTAAACCCCAGCCAAGTGCTTCAACATATTGACGTAATTTTTGCTCCATTTTAACCCCACCCCACTTCATTAAAGCGGAAACCAAGAAGAATCGTGCACCACGACCAATGGCTGAGGCAATTAAAAAGGGCAAAAAGGCCATCTGCATTAACCCTGCCCCTATCGTAAACACCTTATAGGGGATAGGCGAAAATCCAGCGATAAATACAACCCAAACACCATAGGTTTCAAACCAACTAAGTGCTAAGTCAAACTTTGCTTGCCAGCCCATTTGAGCAATAAAAGGCTCTACAACTGGCTCAAATAGCCAATAACCTAACAGATAACCTAAAACACCACCAATGACAGATGCAATGGTAGTAAAGCTTGCAAAACGCCATGCTTTGCTTGGTTGTGCAAGCGACATTGGCGCCAGCATGACATCGGGTGGCACCGGAAAGAAAACAGATTCGGCAAAGCTCATCCCTGCTAAATAGCGCTCTGCATGGCGGTGCTTTGCCCACACAAGTGCCATATCATATAACTTAGTAAATAACTTCAAAGTATGACGTCCTATTCAATATCACCAGGTACCAAAGGTACAAATCGTACTGGTGCAACTACATGTTCACTAAATGTATCGCCATTTCTGACAACCATCATTAATTGTTGGTCTTGCTCGCCCACAGGGGCAATCATGACTCCGCCATCAGCTAACTGTGCTAATAACCCTTTTGGCATTGTTGCAGCCGCAGCTGTCACAATGATGCCTGAAAATGGAGCTTGAGACTGCCAACCCTGCCAGCCGTCACCATGTTTCATTGTTACATTATATAAATCGAGTTTATGTAAACGCCGTTTAGCTTGCCATTGCAGTGCTTTAATTCGCTCAACAGAACAAACTTTGCTAAATGTTTTGGCAAGGATCGCTGTTTGATAACCAGAGCCTGTGCCTATTTCAAGCACTTTGTCTTTAACACCAGCCAAACGTAAAAGCTCAGTCATCCGTGCAACAATATACGGTTGTGAGATAGTCTGCCCTTGGCCAATGGGTAATGCGGTATTCTGATACGCTTTGTGCTGCAATACATCATCAACAAATAAGTGTCTGGGTGTTGTTGCTATTGCTTCAAGTACGATAGAGTCCTCTACCCCTTCTCGCTTTAATAATTCAGCCAACGCTAACGCACTGCGATTATAATTAGTCAGCACCATTAATCTCCATATTTGCCAACCAGCTATCAACCGCTTGCAAGCTTTCTTTCGCTGTCATATCAACACTTAATGGTGTCACCGATGCATAACCATTGTTGATGGCATAAAAGTCAGTGCCTTCACCTGCATCGCTTTCAGCGCCTAACGTACCATACCAATATATATCACGACCCCAAGGGTCTTGCTGTTTAGTCATGGTTTCAGCTTTATGGCGAGAACCCAAACGCGTCACCTTCACGCCTTTTAATTCTGTTAGAGGAATATCGGGAACGTTTAGATTAATTATTTGATCTTTTGGTAATGGATGAGAAGCCAGCTCTTTAATAATGCTCACGGCAACGGCCGCTGCAGTTTCAAAATGGTTGCCTTCTTTAGAACATAACGAAACAGCAATGGCTGGCAATCCTAAATGACGTCCTTCAGTTGCTGCTGCTACCGTACCAGAATAAAGCGTATCATCACCTAAATTAGCACCATGATTAATACCTGCTACAACTAAGTCAGGCAGCTCGTCAGTGAGCTCGTTTACACCTAAATGAACACAATCTGTCGGTGTACCATTAATCGAAATAAACCCGTTATCTAGCCTAGTCGCTCGTAATGGGTTCATTAAAGTAAGTGAGTTACTTGCGCCACTGCAATTGCGATCAGGTGCAACTAACGTTACATCTGCAATTTGAATCAAAGCTTGGTGCAAAACTGCAATCCCTTTAGCATTGACCCCATCATCATTACTTAATAAGATTTTCATTTACGCATCCTTTTGTTTTTGCTCTCTAGGGCTAGCGTCTTGATAGTCCACCAGCTCACGCAGCAAGGCGGTAGCAAAACAGCCTTTTGGTAAACCAAAGCTTAACTTTAAAGTAGTTTCGTCTATGGTTTCTACTGCTAATGAATCGGGTATTAAGCGTAACATTCTACGCTCATTCTTTAGACCTAATTCAGCAAGCCCATCAATCCACGACTGATAAGGTGTAAGCCATTTTTTTTCAGTCTCGGTCAGGCCTTTTTCACCTTTGCCTACCATAGGCGCCGACATCACAATATCACCAGACGCTAAGCGTGCAATATTGTCGTCACTTATATTGTCTTCAAAAAAAGCATTACTACCGCTAAGCATAAACACTTCGCGGTGCATTGTTTTAGCAAGGCCATGCTCAGCAACCCGCATGCTCACTATTTCATTAAACACATAAGAGCGCGCTGCTGAAATCACTAAACCACGCAGTTTTTTATCGCGAATGCGCTCTCCCGCAAACATCCGTTTAGCCATCTCAAGGTTATGACCGCCATGACCAAAGCGCTGCTCACCAAAATAATTAGGGACGCCTGCTCGCACGGCATTGATACGACACAAAATATCCAAAGGCTTAGTCACATTACGTAACGTAATGGTAAAGCGATTGCCTTTATGGCAGCCGGTTCTGAGCTTACGATTATGGCGCTGCTGCGATATCACAAAGAACTGTTCGTTATTTAATTCACTAAATTCAATATGCTTTTTAATTGGTACTGGCACACTAAACCACTGGGTACAAACACCGTGGCGATCTTTTAGACCCGCGTAGCTTACATCGCGCGGTGATACACCTGCTTTTTCGGCAATGCGTTTAGCAACAAACTGTGTATTTTCGCCTTTTTTCACCACCTGTAAGCAGACATGCTCGCCAGAACCTGTAAACTCAATACCCAAGTCTTCATCAACCATAAAATCTTCAGCAAACATTTTAAAGTCAGCCTTAGAAAGAGGTTTACCATATAGGTAGTTTAATTCGCTCATGAATTGTGTTTACTCATAATAACGACAGCGTGGCTTGAGATGCCCTCTTTACGTCCTTCAAAACCTAACTTTTCGGTGGTTGTCGCTTTCACATTAACCTGTGAAATGTCAGCTTCTAAATCTGCTGCTAAGTTTTCACGCATTGCTTGTATATGTGGCAGCATTTTTGGCGCTTGTGCAACAATTGTGACATCAGCATTGCCAAGTACGTACCCTTGCTGTTTAGCAAGCCCAATCACATGGCGTAATAAAATACGACTGTCGATGTTTTCGTATTCACTGGCTGTATCAGGAAAGTGCTTACCAATGTCACCCATAGCCAAAGAACCTAATATCGCATCACATAATGCGTGAATAGCCACATCACCGTCTGAGTGTGCTAAGAACCCTTGTGGGTAATCAATTTTTTCACCACAAATAACCAGCGGGCCTTCGCCGCCAAATTTATGAACATCAAAGCCATGGCCAATTCGAATCATGGGGTACTCTCATTTTGTTGTTTATTTAGTAGGAACTCAGCTAAATCTAAGTCTTCTGGTGTGGTGATCTTAATATTGTCGCTACGGCCTGGCACCAATTTAACGGGCTGCTTAGCCCACTCCATTGCAGATGCTTCATCCGTGATGGTTACACCATTTTTAAGCGCATTTGTAAGAGCATCTGTCAGCGCTTGATAAGGGAAAAACTGGGGGGTAAGTGCCTGCCATAAATCATCACGCGGCACAGTTTGCTTACAATGCGTCTCACCACGCTTTATGGTGTCTTTCACTTTTGAGGCTAAAATACCGCCTTCATTCACAGCAACACAGTCAGCGATCAAGCGCTCGATATCAGTTAAACATACCAGCGGCCTTGCAGCATCATGCACCAAAACCCAATCAGGAGGATTATCAGCAAGTGATAATAAGGCATTTAGGACTGAGTCAGCGCGCTCTTTCCCCCCCGTTACTCGCTCTATACGGTTATCAATGTGCGGTAAATCCGCAAAATAGCCGTCCCCCTCGCTGATTGCGACTTTAATGGTGCGAAGGAGGTTAAGTTCAGCAAGCTTGCTAAGGGTATGTTCTAAAATCGTTTTGCCAGCAAGTTCAATATATTGCTTAGGCGTGGAGTGTTGCATGCGGCTACCAACCCCTGCGGCAGGGACGATAGCGGTAATTATTTGCTTATCTTTCATTATGTTGTTGTCTAGGTAACACTCGAATAAATGTTTCACCTGGTTTAATCATTCCTAACTCGTTCCTTGCACGTTCTTCAATTCCCTCTTGGCCGAGCTTTAAATCTTTTATATCAGCTTTAAGCACTTTATTTCGCTTCAAAAGCTTGGCATTGGTATCTTGATGAGACGTAACCGCTTGCTTAAGGCGAGTGTAATCCTGTACACCATTATGACCAAACCATAAACGGTACTGAATAAATAGCGCCAAACATAACAAGGCGAATTGAAAAACCCGCATTGAACACTCCTTCGCGGTTAAATTAAGTCTTTGGGCGCTTTAGGTTGCGCCAATTTATATTGCTTGCTAATAGCATTTCTCTTAAAGATAAACGCTTAGGTGTTACTCGTTTATTAAACTGCCATTGGTGACCACAGCACGCCGCTATCATTACCGCTTTAGAAGGCTTTAATAATTGAGCGTGCCTTCCTTCCAATGACTCACCCGAATGATTAAACCAGCCAAGCTCATTGCAATGTACCTTATTGTCGCTTACTTGATCTAAGCTGTCTATGCGTACTGTGGTACATTGACCGTCATTAATTAACACGGGAACAATTAACCCGCGCTTAGCGTATTGACTAAAAAAACGCGCTGACTCATTTTTACTATGCACAGGAGGCTGCGTTTTTTGCTTCTCGAGCCAACTACCATTTTGTGAATCAAGTTGTAGAGGCGCATCCCCACTCACAATTCGTATAGCAAGCCGTTCAATATAAAAAGGTAAACTGGCTAATAGTCGTCTTAATCTTGCCGCATCTGGCTCTTCAACTAAACGT
Source organism: Pseudoalteromonas sp. L21 (assembly GCF_021728035.1). Classification (NCBI taxonomy): domain Bacteria; kingdom Pseudomonadati; phylum Pseudomonadota; class Gammaproteobacteria; order Alteromonadales; family Pseudoalteromonadaceae; genus Pseudoalteromonas; species Pseudoalteromonas sp. L21. Next base: position 779,920 of record NZ_JAKKCV010000001.1, read on the forward strand.
GGAATTTCACGCGCATAAAAAGCATTACACAACTGAGCATACAAAGCCCGCTCGGCATCAGTTTGCCAAATTTCGGCTTGTTGTAACGATTTGCTCTGAGAGTTTGAAGTAGACAATGCGCGCTCTTATAAAACAATTGCTTGACTGTTTTATAGCATAGAGCGTTAATTGAGCGCTACTTTACTGCGCCTTTTTTACCCAGTTTGGCATTACCTGACTCTAAAAACTGCACAACAGCATCGCGTTTTTTGCCCATTAACAAACTGCCATCAGCTAAAAACATAAAGTTTTGCCAACAACGTTTAAAGACAGCAAAACTAGTTTCGATGATATTGTCGCGTGCCATGCAAAAATACACTGTTGTGTTGGCTTCCCAATCAAGGTGCGCCAAAATAGCCTCGGGGAGTTGCTCTTCGCCGGCTTCCCATGCATTTTCCCAATTAAGTGTCTCGATAAAGCTCTCTTCTTTGCCACACCAATCTGTTTTATCAAAAAAATCAGGGTGATCATGCTCGCGGCTGACCATGGTGCTCCAAAGCACAGCAGCACGTTCACTTGTCATTGGCTTAATTTGCTGCGCATCATCTGCGCTGATAGGCATATCTTTATGGCGAAAAACCCACGCTTTCTTGTATTCATCTAACGAAATATAATTCATAGTGTTGGCGATTTATTTAGCATTAATAAAGTGCAAAACGTAATTATACAAGAGATCAAAACATGACTACAGCAATAAAACTTCATCCTCTCAAATCAGGTATATATCAACACTACAAAGGCCAAAAATACAAAGTTGAGTATGTTGCCACCCACAGTGAAACCGAAGAGCAACTTGTTATTTACCAAGCACTGTATGGTGAGTTTGGCATGTGGGCACGCCCACTTAGCATGTTTTTAGAAACCGTTGAAATCGATGGCAAAACAGTGCCGCGTTTTGCATACCTTTCAGACACAGAATAACTATGGCATCATAGCATTATTAATCACTGCTCAGACCAGATAAGGTGACATCGTGCTTTTTAATTCAACCGATAACTACATTGCAAGTTCTGCATTAAAACAAGCCGTTAACGCGGCCATATTGCTCGAAAAACCGCTGTTGATAAAAGGCGAGCCAGGCACGGGGAAAACCATGCTGGCCGAGGAGCTTGCAAAAAGCTTAGACACCACGCTCATTCAATGGCATATAAAATCAACCACTAAGGCTCAGCAAGGCCTTTATGAGTATGATGCGGTATCACGTCTACGCGACAGTCAGTTAGGCGATGAACGAGTTCACGATATCGGCAATTACATTGTTAAAGGGAAACTATGGCAAGCCTTTACCTATGGTGAGCAACATAATAAACGCCCAGTGCTATTAATTGATGAAATAGACAAAGCCGATATCGAATTTCCCAACGACTTGTTATTAGAGCTCGATAAAATGGAGTTTCATGTTTATGAAACCGGCGAGCGTGTTATTGCTAAGCAACGTCCGATTGTGATCATCACGTCAAATAACGAAAAAGAGCTGCCAGATGCTTTTTTACGTCGTTGTTTTTTCCACTACATTGATTTTCCAAGTAGTGAAGAAATGGCACAAATTATCGATGTGCATCACCCTCACGTTAAACAAGATTTAGTACGCCAAGCACTCGAAGTGTTCTTTAACCTGCGCGATGTTAACGGCATTAAGAAAAAACCATCAACAAGTGAATTACTTGATTGGTTAAAATTGCTGATGGCTGAAGATATTGACGCTAAAACACTGCACGACAAGAGCCAAAAAGGTGGCCTAATGCCCATGTTTGGAGCGTTATTAAAGAACGAGCAAGACATCAGCCTGATTGAAAAACTTGCCTTTATGAGCCGCCGTTAAGATGTTAATTGCGTTTTTCTTTAAGCTACGCGAGTACCGCTTACCGGTTAGTTTGCGAGAGCTACTTGATTTGATCAATGCGCTCAAGCAAGGAGTTATTTTTGCCGATGTTGATGCATTTTATTACTTAGCGCGTACCATCATGGTGAAAGATGAAACCCATTTTGACCGCTTTGATAAAGCCTTTGCTGATTACTTTAGTGGGATTGCTGACCTTGATCTGCTCGAAAGCTTAAAACAGCAACATGCCTTGCCTGATGATTGGCTACGCAAAGAGTTCGAAAAGCATTTAAGCGACGAAGAAAAAGCGCAATTACACGCTATGGGTGGCCTTGATAAACTCATGGAAACCCTCAAGCAGCGCCTTGAAGAACAGCAAAAGCGCCATGCAGGCGGCAATAAGTGGGTTGGCACAGGCGGCACATCGCCGTTTGGCGCCTATGGTTATAACCCTGAAGGTGTGCGCATTGGTCAAGACGGTAACCGACATCGCCGTGCTGTAAAAGTATGGGATAAACGCAGCTACCGCAACCTCGACAGTGACCGTGAAATCGGCTCACGCACCATTAAGCTTGCCCTTAAAAAACTGCGTAAATTTGCCCGCACTGGCGCTAGCGATACACTGGATTTAACCGAAACCATCCGCGCAACCGCAAAGCAAGGCGGCATGCTCGATGTAAAAATGGCACCAGAGCGCCACAATGCGGTAAAAGTGTTGATGCTGTTTGATATCGGCGGTTCAATGGATGACTACATCCATACTTGCGAAGAGTTATTTAGCGCCGCCCACTGCGAGTTTAAACATCTTGAATTTTACTATTTTCATAACTGTTTGTATGAGCATGTTTGGCAAGACAACGAACGTCGTCACACAAACGTGATTGATACCAAGACCTTGATTAACAAGTTCACCAGCGATTACAAGGTCATTTTTGTTGGCGATGCCACTATGGGCCCCTATGAAATCGCCTACCCTGGAGGCAGTGTCGAGCATTGGAATGAAGAGCCAGGCAGTGCTTGGCTAAACCGTATCACCAACCATTTTGATAAAGTCGCTTGGCTCAACCCACAACCCGTTGAACACTGGCGCTATTATCAATCAATTGATTTTATAAAACAGTTAATGGACAACCGCATGTACCCACTCACGCTAGATGGGATTAGTAATGCGATTAGGGAGTTGAGTTAGAGCCGTCAGCCGTCAGCCGTCAGTCGTCTGATCTGTCGTCAGTCAAACAGCATAAAAACCGAGACATGAATGTAAAGTTACAATTGTTTATAAACACAAATAATTAAGCCCCTTCTCGATCAGCTATAAACTGACGGCTGAAAGCTGACAGCTCCCTTTACATTATCTTCCAAACCAAAAACACCAGCGCAAAGCCTACTAAATAAAGCAGACCTAGCCAGCTTAGGGTGCGTAATAAAGGTGAGTGATGAATGCTGGGTTCTGAGCGTACTAAACTAAAGTTCAGCCATGCAAATACGGGAGTTGTAACAAAAGCGAGGGTCATTGCAAAGGTAAGCATTGGCCCAAGGGCTGATTTAAAAAATAAAATCACTGCCATGCCTGCAAATGCTTGTAATAATAGCCACATATTCAAGCTATGTTTTGACTGTTTAACGGGTAGCAATTTATGCGACTCATTTAATGTTCTGGCGTAGCCGTCAAGTACCGTCAGCGTGGTACCAAACATACATAAAAAAGCGATACCTGAAACCAGCGGCCTTGCCCACTCCCCCATGGTGAGTGCATACATATCAATCAACTGTTTGGCAAACGCCACGCCACCTAATTGAACGGCCTGTACGTGACCATATTGCACCAAAACACCTAATGAAAAAAACACGAGCGCAAGTGCTGCGGTAAGCCAGTAACCCAAATTAAAATCAAACAAGCCTTGTTGTTTTGTCACCGCTTGTTGATGTTGCTTTTCTTTTAGCCATAACGAGCTAATCGCTGAAATTTCGATAGGTGCTGGCATCCAGCCCATAAGTGCCACCATAAAGCCTAGCATGGCAAGTTCATACGGCGATGGGCCCACATAGTCAGCAGGTGCCACTACTGCATGGTTTATAGCACCATTATTAATAGCTACAATCAACGCAGCGACGGTTGTTACAGTAAGTAGCCCCATAATAAGCTTTGAAACATTATCGAGCGCCTTAAAGTGCCCCAATAACAAAATAAGCAAACACACAGCCAAAATCAGCCAGCACAACAGTGTAACCGAGATACTTATGGGTAACGCATAGTGCAACAAGCTGGCCGTTAATAGTAATACTCCTGCGGTATTCACCACAGCCGCAACAATATTCAGCGCAATAAAACTATAAAAGTAGCCTGGTCCTTTTTGCTTATAACCCTCAACTAAACTTTGTTTAGTGGCTAAGGTGTATTCCATACCAAATCGAAAAAATGGGTACTTTAATATATTTACTACAATGATTAGCCAAAATAGCTGCCAACCGAATAACGATCCTGCTTGTGTTGATGCCACTAAATGCGAGCCACCAATTGCCGCTGTAGCCATTAAAATACCCGGCCCTAAAGCATTTAATTTAGATTGCCAATTTGATACTGCTGATTGCATAGGTTTTGTGTGTTTTATTCTTAGTTACAAGCAACTTACAGCGTTTTAGATGAGATTGGAAGTTGGATAAGGTAGAAAGTAAAAACCAAAAAAGCCAACCGCTGTGAAGCGGATGGCTTTTCAATTTTAGTATAGGCTAGCCACTTCAGGCTAGCGCATTGTAATTAGCTCAGATCCATTTCTTGAATGATTTCGTGGGCGATTTCCGGCGTGGTACTGACCGGTTTTTCATGTAATTTGGCTTTCATTTGCCCTTTTCGATGTTTAAGTGATGCATCGAGTTTTTTAGCCGCGCTTGCGATAGCCGGATACATCACGTCATCTTCTCCTTTAACTGATAAACGCGTACCTTCATAAGTGGTACTGATCTCAGCTTGATACTTGTGATGTTCTTTTGAAAGAATAATATCGAGTGATATTAATGATGGAAAATGGCTAGCAATTTTCGAGAATTTCTCGTTGATGTGAGCTCTAACAGCCTCAGTAACGTCAACATGATGACCAGAAATATTAATCTTCATAGGGTATCCTTTTTTCTTGTTACCTCACAGTTAGTATTGGGGGCGAATTGAATTAACACAAGCGAAAATTACAGATAATTAGTAATTGATTGTAACCACAGATGATTTAGATCATGCTTTGCAGATAAAATATGCAAAAGCCCGCATCACACGGGCTTTTCACAAAGGTTAACAACTGCTTATTAAGTGTACGAGCAACAGTAATCAGCGAAATCAGTTACCTTGACACGGAAGGTAACGTTCGCATCTACATTAAATGAATCTCCCGCCTTCATCGTTTGCCACTGTGTTTCGTCAGGCAGTAATACTTGCCACTCACCCGCTAGCAGCTCCATGTGCTCTTTTTGATTTGTGCCAAACTCAAACTCACCTGGTTGCATAAAGCCCAGTGTTTTAGTACTGCCATCGGCAAAAAGCACAACACGGCTTGACACTTTACCATCAAAATACACATTGGCTTTTTTTACAACACTTACACTGTCAAACTGAGTCATACTCACTCCTGTTATGTTTTATTATTAACGTATAGACATTGCCAGTTGTTAGTTTAGTATTCAAGGGGAGCTGAGTGAGAAATAATCAAGTCCGTTTAGCCGTAGTTAGCTATAAGCCGATCTTGCAAGCATGGTAGGTCGTGCTTTAGCACGAATATCTCTCACTTTAATTTGCGTTCAAAAAAATATGGCTGAATACTTTATGCGCACCTTGAATTCAAGCCTAACTGATACCATAATTAGGTATATATTGGTATTAAGGGCTATATTATGGCTAAGAACACTAGCATTACTTTGGGTGACCATTTTGACAGTTTTATTGCTAATCAAATTCAGAGCGGTCGCTATGGCTCGGCAAGTGAAGTCATTCGCTCCGCTTTACGTTTACTTGAAACCCAAGAAACTAAAATGAACACTTTACGCCAACTACTTGTTGAAGGTGAAGAGAGTGGAGTTTCGGATTATGATCTTGATTCGTTTATCAATGAGTTAGATAACGAAGAGAGAAAATGAGACCCTTTCAATTAACTAACAAGGCGAAATCTGATTTAAGAGATATAGCTTTATTTACCTCTTTGCGCTGGGGTCGTGAACAGCGAAATATTTATCTAAAACAGTTTGATGACTCATTCTGGCTGTTAGCCGAAAACCCTGACATTGGTAAAACCTGTGACGAAATTCGCGATGGCTACAGAAAATTTCCACAAGGAAGCCACGTAATCTTTTATCGTCAAATCGGCAGTCAAAATATAGAGGTTATCCGTATTCTCCACAAAAGTATGGATGTGAATCCAATTTTTGGCGTATAACGCCTCATTTAACAGGCTCAAATCTAACTTCTGGTATTCAACCAAAAAGCATAAGTTTTCGCGCGAAATAAATTTCACGCCTAAGGTGAGGTAATTTTTAACTTAAAGCTTAAAACTTAAGGCTTGCAGCTAAAACTGACAGCTTCGAGTCTGTTTGGATTTCACTTCGCTCACCAAACCGCCATAAAAAAGCCCGCGCTGTGGTGATACAGCGCGGGCTTTTAAATTTTAGCGGCTAAAGCTTAAAACAAAGCGTTTGCTTTGTTTACGACGTTTTCAACAGTGAAACCAAAGTGCTTGAATAGCTCGCCTGCAGGAGCTGACTCACCAAAGGTGGTCATACCGACTACTGCGCCATTTAGGCCTACATATTTATACCAGTAGTCTGCGATGCCCGCTTCGATTGCTACGCGGCGTGTTACGCTTGCTGGTAGTACGCTTTCTTTATATGCAGCGTCTTGCTCATCAAATAAATCAGTTGAAGGCATAGAGACAACGCGTACTTTTTTACCTTGTGAACGTAGCTCTGTTGCTGCATCTTGTGCAAGCTGTACTTCAGAACCTGTTGCGATAAGGATAAGCTCTGGCTCACCGTCACAGCTAAGTACGTAACCCCCTTTTTTCACGTCGCTTAATTGCTGTGCAGTACGCGTTTGTTGCTCAAGGCCTTGACGAGTGAAAATCAGTGATGTTGGGCCGTCTTTACGCTCAATCGCTTGTTGCCATGCAATCGCAGACTCAACTTGGTCACATGGACGCCAGTTAACAAGGTTTGGCGTTAAACGCATGCTAGCAATTTGCTCTACCGGTTGGTGCGTCGGACCATCTTCACCTAGACCGATTGAATCGTGCGTATAAACGAAGATGCTTGGCTGCTTCATCAATGCCGCCATACGTACTGCGTTACGAGCGTATTCCATAAACATTAAGAATGTAGCGCCATAAGGAATAAAGCCTTTGTGCAGTGCAATACCGTTCATAATTGCCGACATACCAAATTCACGTACACCGTAGAAAATGTAGTTACCACTTGCATCGTTTGCTTCTAAGCCTTTTGAGCCATCCCAAAGTGTTAAGTTAGAACCCGCAAGGTCAGCAGAGCCACCCATGAATTCTGGTAATAACGGACCAAATGCGTTTAATGCATTTTGTGATGCTTTACGTGTTGCTGGATTTGCTGGGTTTGCTTGCAGCTCTTCGATGTAAGCTTGTGACTTTTCAGCCCAATCAGCTGGTAATTCACCTTTTGTACGGCGTTTAAACTCAGCAGCAAGTTCAGGGTGTGCACTTGCGTAAGCAGCAAATTTTTCGTCCCAGCTTGCTTCTAGTTGCTTACCTTTTTCTTTGCCATCCCATTCGCTGTAAATATCAGCTGGGATTTCAAATGCTTCGCCAGTCCAACCTAGGAACTCACGAGATGCTGTGATTTCATCTTCACCGAGTGGCGCACCGTGACAGTCATGGCTACCTGATTTATTCGGTGAACCGTAGCCAATCACTGTTTTACAACAAATAAGTGATGGTTTATCGGTGATACTACGCGCTTCTTCGATAGCGGCGCGAATTGCATCAGGATCGTGCCCATCTACATCGCTTACTACGTGCCAACCGTATGCTTTGAAGCGCGCTGGCGTGTCATCGCTGAACCAACCTTCCACTTCACCATCAATTGAGATGCCGTTGTCATCCCAAAACGCAACTAGTTTACCTAGACCTAATGTACCCGCTAATGAACAGGCTTCGTGTGAAATACCTTCCATTAAACAGCCGTCGCCCATGAACGCATAGGTGAAGTGGTCAACAATATCGTGACCTTCACGGTTAAACTGTGCAGCAAGTGCTTTTTCGGCAATCGCCATACCAACCGCATTTGTGATCCCTTGACCTAATGGGCCCGTAGTGGTCTCAATACCTGGTGCATACCCATATTCTGGGTGGCCTGGTGTTTTTGAGTGCATTTGACGGAAATTTTTAATTTCTTCTAACGGCAGATCATAACCACTTAAATGTAGAAGAGAATAGATCAGCATTGAACCGTGACCATTTGAAAGAATAAATCGATCGCGGTCTGCCCACTCTGGATTCGTTGGGTTGTGCTTTAGATAATCGCGCCATAGTACTTCTGCGATATCTGCCATGCCCATAGGGGCGCCAGGGTGACCAGATTTGGCCTGTTGTACTGCGTCCATTGATAAGACGCGAATAGCATTTGCAAGTTCTTTGCGTGATGGCATGAATTCTCCTACCTTTATGTATTTGCGCTGGTTGTGTGTAAGGCACCATTCTTACTTAATGTAAGGGTACAGTGCAATTAAAAATCCGTATTAAATGCACCTATTATTACTGTTTATTAAGAACGAAATGTTATTAGTAATTTTAAATAGACGTCTAGGCGTAAAATTACTATGCAAACATATTTGTTTTAGATAAAATACGCCCCTTAATTTTTTAGCGCTATTACCGACGTATGTGAAGCGCAATATTTGTGAGCAGAAATACAATGGCAAAACATTTATTTACTTCTGAATCAGTTTCTGAAGGTCATCCGGATAAAATCGCGGACCAAATCTCTGACGCGGTTCTAGATGCTATTTTAGAGCAAGATTCTCATGCCCGTGTTGCATGTGAGACTTACGTTAAAACCGGTATGGTGATGGTGGGTGGTGAAATCACGACTAGCGCTTGGGTTGATATCGAAGAAATCACACGTAAAACAGTACGTGAAATCGGTTACACACACTCAGACATGGGATTCGATGCTGACTCGTGTGCAATCCTAAACACAATCGGTAAACAATCTCCAGATATCAACCAAGGTGTTGACCGTGCTCGCCCTGAAGAGCAAGGCGCTGGTGACCAAGGTTTAATGTTTGGTTATGCATGTAACGAAACTGACGTGTTAATGCCTGCACCTATCACGTATTCACACCGTTTAGTTCAGCGTCAAGCTGAGGTTCGTAAAAGCGGTGAACTTAACTGGTTACGCCCAGATGCAAAATCTCAAGTGACGTTTGCATACGAAAATGGCAAGCCTGTTGGTATTGATGCCGTTGTTCTTTCAACTCAACACTGTGATTCAATCTCACAAAACGACTTAGTTGAAGCGGTAATGGAAACGATTATTAAGCCAGTTCTTCCAGCTGAGCTTATCTCAAGCGCGACTAAGTTTTTCATCAACCCAACTGGCCGTTTCGTAATCGGTGGCCCAATGGGTGACTGTGGTCTGACAGGTCGTAAAATCATCGTTGATACTTATGGTGGTATGGCTCGTCACGGTGGTGGTGCTTTCTCTGGTAAAGATCCATCAAAAGTTGACCGTTCAGCTGCATACGCTGCACGTTACGTTGCTAAAAACGTGGTTGCTGCTGGCCTTGCTGACAAGTGTGAGCTACAAGTTTCTTACGCTATCGGTGTTGCAGAGCCAACATCTATCAGCATCGAGACATTTGGTACAGGTAAATTAGAAGAAGCGCGTCTAATCGAATTAGTACGTGAGCACTTTGACCTTCGCCCATATGGCTTAATCCAAATGCTTGACCTTGAGCGTCCTATTTATCAACCGACAGCGGCTTACGGTCACTTCGGTCGTGAAGAGTTCCCTTGGGAGCGCACAGACAAAGCAGACGCACTTCGCGCAGCTGCTGGCCTGTAATAGGTTATATAAGATGAAAAAGCGCCTTCATTTGGCGCTTTTTTGTTTAAAACTGCATCATTATCTTTTCATAAATTGCCACTGCCCAAACCAGTAGCAAAATAATTAATGCCAACGTCACTGCCGCTGAGGCCATATCTTTAGCTCGTCCCGACAATACATGGTACTCAATACCGACTCTATCAGTCAGCGCCTCTATTGCTGAGTTGAGTAGCTCAACTATCAACAATAATAAATAAGGAATAAATAACATCAGCCAATGGCTTAATGATTGGGCAAGCAACACTGATAACGGAAATAATATCAGACCTAAATAGGTTTCAGTGCGAAATGCAGATTCTTCTTTAAAAGCAGCTTTAAAGCCTTTGATTGAGCATTTGGTGGCTTTTAAAACACGCCCTACCCCAATACCATTTGGTTTGTTTACCAAGGGAATTTTTGGCTCTTTCATTTTCTTCCTACGACTAAATAGACTAATAAAAGGTATTTATGTATTAATAATCTGCCTTTAAGAAGCACACTTCCCAGGCACGCTTGATGTGTTTAGGCGCGTAAACCGATTATAGTGGAGTTCCTTACGTAGTGACTGTAAGGTCTTAAACACACTTTTTAATGATACCTTGTTACTCAACCAATGTGGAATAGAACCCGCGGGGTCTGCATAAGCTTGATGGCTAACCAGTAAGTCATTTTGCTGGTGTGTTAAACGCCAAAAAGCGGTTAAATCTTTAATACGCACGACGCCATTTACTGCCGGTTTTGCATAGGGCTGACTAATAATTTTAAGCTCTGTTTTGTGCTCACTCAGGCGGTGGTAACACGAGTAGCTAACCAAATCGCGATCTGAAACAGGCCAAGGGGAATTAAAGTGAGTGTGTACAAGCGTTTCAGAAGGGCTTAAACGCTCCATTAAGGTGACACTTTTCACATTTTCGAGCCAGTTAGGTGCATTGTCGGTATCGCTCAATAGCGCCATAAAGTCATCGGCTTTCGCATTTTTTACCAGCACCGAGGCGTTTATTTCTATAATACCGTTTTGATGCGTTTTGTAAGTGACGTTTATGCCATCTTGCTGTTTGTAAGTTTGCCATTCGCTTGAGTTAGCAAATGCCGATATACTCAACACCGCTAACCCTATCCATAGGCAAACAGGCACAGGCTTACAACCAATATGGATCAGTATTGAAAGACGCGTGACGGCTTTGCTCCATTGCACTGACCAAAAAATCAGATTTCTGATCTAACCAAGCCTGAATTTTAGCAAGCTCTTCATCATCTTGACCTGCACATAGCTGTTTTAAATACTCAAGTGTACTAAGCTCATAAATACCATGAGAGATATCTAACCATGGAATTCGAAACTCATTTCTGTCATCAGTATTAAATAGCGCACCCAAGCAGTTACCACTTAATAGTGAATTTTCAAGACGGGTTCTAAGTGATAAATAGTCTTTGTCCGTAAACACTTGCTGCTCAGGAATAAGCTCGTGCATATCGTGCCAATCTTTGGCAAATAAACGCTTAGCGATTTCAGCAACCGGTTTTTCTGCGGCTTGAAACTCCGCTTGGCCCCATGATTTACGCCACTGTTTTTCAATTAACCATGTTGTAAGTTGCAACAACAAACGGTTGTATCGCTTGCTGTGAAACAGCTCTTGTACATCTTCAATACTTGGCTGTAATTCTTTTAAATCGTTGATGACTTGAGTCAGCTCAGGGGCGCTATTAATCTTTTTGTAATAGGCATGTCGCTTCGAAGTATAGGTTTTTAGCTGTATAGCATTTTCAACCCAAGCAAGCTCACTTAAAAGCCATTTTAGTTCAACTCGCAATGAATCCGTATCATCTTTACTGACGATATCATCAAATAACCAAAATGCATGACGGATAAGTCGAATTCCATCCGTAACTCGCTTTAAGGTTTTTAAGCTTGGCTTAATGAAATAACACGCTTCATGTTTTTGTACAAAACGAATAGCATAGTTAATGCTTGCCACTAATGCCTGCTCTTGTGTCGCACCACTGTTAAGCGGTACAAAACCAATCGATTTGCTCGCTTTCAAAGGCGTGTTATCGGCAAGGCGGTAACCACGCGCAGCCTTTGAATAAAGTCCTAAGCGCACATGACTTTCACTGACCAGTTTATCTGCTAAAGCAAATAACTCTTGGCGGCTACCTTCTAATAACTCAATTTCCAACTCAGAAATAAGCTCAACCTGACCAGAGGCCGCTATTTCCCCTTTATCTAACACCACTTCGATTTTAGCGCCGCTATCGGTTTCAATTAACCAAGTGCGACGAATAAAGTTAGTGCTGAAAATAGGGTAAAGGTTATCGGCTATCGCATTAACTTGCATTGCGTGAGGCCAGATTGACGCATCAAAGGCCAATAAATCAGGACGATTCCCTTCAAGAGGCAAATTATATTCAGGGCGTTGATGCAACCCCCCTACTACTTCACCGGCTAACTTAATAGTTTGCTCACAGTCTGTATCGCTGCAGCGTGTACGCAAGCCTATATCCAGTGCACGTAACTCACGACTCGGCGTGTCGTAATAGGCATTTTGTAAGCTGCGTGACGGTTTGTTGGTAACGGTTTTTGCAAATTGGGTAATTAATGCGGGGATCAGTGGAACAACGGCATCTGACACCAAAAACTTCAGTTCTATCTCAGTATCCATTCGCTTTGCGGAGTACATTTAAAATAAATAAGTGGTCAAAATAAACAAAGCAGCTACTTAATGCAAATTTTTTCCTGATTTTTACGATTAAGCCCATGCACGGATTACAATATCAGTCTTGCTATTAATAGTTGAAATCCCTACTATCTCTATACATAAAGAAATTATAAATTTAGCCACTTCTCGGCAAGATCACATTAACAAGGTAGATTGATGTTAAAACAGTGTATTTTTGGGTTGCTCCTTGCGGCCACCTCTTTTATTAGCTACGCAGAAGAAGCGCCAAGCAGCAACAACGAAAACACCGCCTACATAGTCGATAACCTGTACACTTTTATGCATTCAGGTCCGAGCAAAAACTACCGTATTTTGGGCTCTGTGGATGCAGGTACACAAGTAGAATTATTATCAGGTGAAGATAATGGCTACTTTAAAATTCGTGATGATAAAGAGCGCGAAGGTTGGGTAGAAGCAAAGTTCATCACTGAAAACGCTGGTATTCATCAACAGTTTCAAGCGCTGAATAACGACATGACATTAATGCAAGAGCAGTTACGTCAAGCAGAAATAGAATTGCCACAGCTACAAGAGCAAAACCGCTCTCTTAACGAACAAAACCAAGCCCTGACAGCACAAATCGATAAACTTAAAAATACTATCGAGTCTGAACGCAATGCTAAACAAGCAGCCAGTGCTAAAGAAAAGCGCCAATTACTTACATATGGCGGCGCAATTGCATTTATCGGCTTATTGTTGGGTATTATTTTAACGATTATGTTGTCTCGCCGTAAACGCTATGACGGCTGGGCTTAGTTCTAAACTTCCCATTTTAGATTAACAAGAAACCCTGCTTAGCAGGGTTTCCTTTTTTAGACTTAACCACTTTTACTACCAACATTGCTTTAAGGGGATTTTTGCTTAAGTGTATTAAGCACTTCTCGTTTTAGCACTAAAAAGCCCCCTTTATAACCTAAAATCAGTAGCAATAACATCAGCCCCCCTGGTACTAGTACGGCAATAAGTAAGGGGCCTAAAATAAAGCTATAAAAGAAAATACCGGGTAAAAATAATACATAGCCAATAAAGCGTTTTAATATGTCCATGGTGCTAACCTTTTATTAATTGAGCGCGCTCATTTTAAACTTGAGCGCGCTCAATTTACAATAGTCTTGATTGAGATTTTTTAAATTTCTGGTTAAATAGCATAAAAATTGGAGTGTGCAGTGACTAAGAAAGAGCAAACAAAACAGCAGATACTAACAGCCTCATGGCAGTTGTTTTCAGAGCAGGGTTATCATCAAACGAGTACGCGAGATATTGCAAAGGCAGCCAATGTTGCCAATGGCACCGTATTTAGTCACTTTGCGACTAAGGTTGCGATACTCAAGTACAGCTTTGAAAATGAACTGACAGACATTCTAAGCACCGCAGAGAGCTTAGATACCAGTACAACAGCCACAGATAGAATGTACCATTATGCTCGCTTTCTCTATGCTTTTTACTTGGCAAAAAAAGAGTTTAGCCGAGAGTTATTCAAAGAAATTATGTGGCAACAAAATGAACTTGAACCACAACTAAATGCTTTTAAGAAACGCTTGATAAATGATAATGACGCAACCCCTACAGATGCAGATATCATTATTGACCTTTACTTTATGACGCTGATGGATGGACTCAATCACGCTGATAGTTCTGTCGATTCAATGCTTGCGACTTTGAAAATAAAACTCGCTAAAATTAATATCAATTAGGCTGGTAATGGAAATACTTATGAGACTCCAGCATTCGCTGTTTATTTTTACACTGAAGTCACTTTTTAAAATACAAAAAAGGAAACCACGTAGGTTTCCTTATATTAAATATCGAATCGAAGCCCTGTGTCCTGTTTGATTTTTTCAATCACCATATAAGTATGGTGTGTGCCAACCCCTGGTATATCGACTAAATCCCCTAAGACTTGGCGATATTCGTCCATATCAGAAACACGCACTTTCAATAGATAGTCATAGCCTCCTGCAACCATGTCACATTCAACGACCTGAGGAATATTTAAAATATACTCTCTGAAAACTTTAAAAACAGAGGTGTTAGAAGTAACCAAAGACACCTGCACATGCGCTAATAAGCTCTGATTAAGCTTAGCTTCGTTAAGCTTAGCGTAATAGCCTTCAATATAGCCTTCTTGCTCTAACCGTTTAACACGGTCAAGGCACGGGCTGGGGCTCAAATTAACCTGTTTTGCGAGGTTTACGTTTGAGATTCTGCCATTTTTTTGCAGAGCGTCTAAAATTGCTAAATCAATGCGATCTAACATGCGTAATCTATTCGGGCTGGTCATAACAGAATTTTATGCGGCTAAGTTCAAGGTATGCCCTGTAAATTATCGTAAATTGAAAAATTTAACCAGCATATTCTGCTGGAATTTAATTAGAATGCACGAATTATATCAATGGTAAGAAATGCTTTTTTGGCGTTTCTAGACTCCACATACCAGAGGGTTACATATGCTATTTAATGGCGATTTGACAACTGAGTGTCCAATAAGACAAAAAATCCGTGATTTCTACCGTATTGACGAAAATGCGGTTATTGATCACATCTTACCGCTGGCTGAAGTAGGCGTAAAAGCACGAAGCCGTGCATGGGAACGTGCCCGTCAAATGGTTTTAAATATCCGTCGCGATCAAGATGGTCAAAGCGGTGTTGACGCACTGTTAAACGAATTCTCACTTTCGACAGAAGAAGGTGTGGTTCTAATGTGTTTAGCTGAGGCACTTTTACGTGTACCAGACAAAGCAACTCAAGACTCACTTATTCGTGACAAACTGGCAAAAGGTGATTGGAGCTCGCATTTAGGTAGCAGCGATTCTTTATTTGTGAACGCATCATCTTGGGGCCTACTAGTCACCGGTAAAATGGTTAACTACAGCGACAAATCGAAAGAACAGCAATTTGGTGTACTTAAGAAAACCATTGGCCGCCTAGGTGAACCCGTTATTCGTAAATCTGTGAACTTCGCGATGAAAATCATGGGTAAGCAGTTCGTAATGGGTCGTACCATTGACGAAGCGATTGAACGAGCTGCTGATAAAGAACAAAAAGGCTACGTATATTCGTACGATATGCTAGGTGAAGGCGCTCGCACGATGAAAGATGCTGAGCGTTATTTCCAAAGCTACATGACTGCTATCCACGCAATTGGTAAAGCAGCAAACGGCCGTGGTCCTATCAAAAGTCCAGGTATCTCTGTGAAAATTTCTGCCATACACCCACGTTATGAGTTCACTCATCGTGAGCGTGTGATGGCAGAAATCGTACCTAAGCTAAAGGAACTTGCACTTGCTGCGAAAAGCTACGACATCGGCTTCACTGTTGATGCTGAAGAAGCCGACCGTTTAGATATTTCATTAGATATTATCGAAGCCGTATTCAGCGATGATGAACTAGGTAACTGGAATGGCTTTGGCTTAGCTGTGCAAGCATACCAAAAGCGCGCTATTTTTGTAGTTGAATGGGTTGCTGACCTTGCGCGTCGCGTAGGCCGTAAGCTAATGGTTCGCCTCGTAAAAGGTGCTTATTGGGATACCGAAATCAAAACCACTCAACAAGATGGTTTAGACCACTTCCCTGTGTTCACACGTAAAGCAACAACAGACGTATCTTACAAAGCCTGTGCTATCAAACTACTAGAAGCTCGCGATGTACTTTACCCGCAATTTGCAACACACAATGCTTACACTGCAGCAACGATTTTAGAAGTTGCTAAAGGCGACCACGATGGATTTGAATTCCAGCGTCTGCATGGCATGGGCGAATCGTTGTTTGACCAAATTGTTGAACAAGAAAAAATTCAGTGTCGTGTTTACGCACCGGTAGGCCAACACGAAGACTTACTTGCTTACTTAGTGCGTCGTTTATTAGAAAACGGTGCTAACTCATCATTCGTTAACGCCATTGTTGATACCTCTAAGCCGGTTGAGTCACTACTGCCAGATCCAGTTGAAACTTTGCAAGGTTTACGCAACAAGTTCAATACACAAATTAATATGCCAATTGATTTGTACGGTGACGAGCGTGCAAACTCAAAAGGGATGGATTTAACGGATATTAATGTTATTACTCCATTCAAAGAGAACTTAGATGCATGGTTTGAAGAACACCGCATTGAATTAAGCGATGTACCTGAAGGTTCATTGCCAGTGAAAAATCCGGCAAACCACAAAGAAGTCATTGGTCATGTTAAGCTTCAAACATCAGAAGACATGACATCACTTCTAGAAAATGCCGAAAAAGCATTTGAATCGTGGTCACAAACCCCTGTAAAAGAACGTGCAAACCTACTTCGTCGTGTTGCTGACATTTTAGAGCGTCACCACGATGAGCTAGTTGCTATTTGTATTAAAGAAGCGGGTAAAGTCGCACAAGATGGTATTGATGAAGTACGCGAAGCCGTTGACTTCTGTCGTTACTACGCTGCACGTGCAGAAGAATTATCACAAGACGAGCGCTTTGAAGCCCGTGGTGTAATCTTATGTATCAGCCCATGGAACTTTCCACTGGCTATCTTCTTAGGTCAAGTTGCGGCTGCTATCGTGACTGGTAACACGGTTATTGCAAAACCAGCTGAGCAAACAAGTTTAATCGCTCTTCGTACGATTGAACTGATGCTTTCTGTCGGCTTACCTGAGCATGTAGTGCAACCTGTTATTGCCCGTGGTAGCGAAGTAGGTAAAACAATTGTACCTGACGAGCGTATTCAAGCGGTTATGTTTACCGGTTCAACTGAAACAGGCACATTAATCTCACAAACACTGGCTGCACGTAACGATATCCAAGTACCGTTAATTGCAGAAACAGGTGGTCAAAACTGTATGATCGTTGACTCAACAGCACTTCCTGAGCAAGTGGTTGATGATGTGATCAGTTCAGGTTTCCAAAGTGCTGGCCAACGTTGTTCTGCGCTACGTGTATTGTTTATTCAAGAAGACGTTGCTGACGGTATTATTGAAATGCTAAAAGGTGCGTTAAAAGAGCTTCATGTTGGTGACCCTTCGCTACTTTCAACCGATATCGGTCCTGTTATCGATGAAAAAGCACTGAAAAACTTAAATGAGCACGTTGAGTACTTGAAAGGTAACGCAACACTTCATTACGAGTGTGCTATTCCTGATAACAACGAGAATGGCGCTTATTTCTTTGCTCCTCGTTTATACGAAATCAAAGACTTATCTGTACTTAAACGTGAAGTATTTGGTCCATGTGTTCACATCATTCGCTTCAAAGGCACTGAGCTTGATAGCGTTATCGATCAAATCAATGGTACAGGCTACGGCCTGACAATGGGTGTTCACTCACGCATTGAAGAGCGTTGTGAGTACTTAGCAAAGATGTCTCGTGCAGGTAACGTATACATCAACCGTAACATGATCGGTGCAATCGTAGGTGTGCAACCTTTCGGTGGTCGTGGCCTTTCAGGTACTGGCCCTAAAGCAGGTGGTCCTAACTATTTACAGCGTTTAGTGAAAGAGAAAGCGTCACCAGACAACGTACAAATGACGAACCTATCACCTGATGAGCTAGACACTCACCACTATTCAGGTGCGGCTGAGCAAGTTGCTAAGTTAATGGAGAACTCACTACGCGATGAAAAAATCTGGCGTGCTACACCATTAAATGACCGTGTTTCTGCTGTTCGTCAGTTATTAGCCAAAGTTGCAACAGTTGAAATTATCGACGAGCTTGCTGATGACTTAGCATTAACACTTGCAGACGCACGTGCGCAGCTTAACCGCCTTGAAAAGCACATGCGTAAACACACTGTATTACCTGGACCTACAGGTGAATCTAATACGCTTCACCTTGAACCGCGTGGTTGTGTGGTTTGTTATGCTGATAAGAGCACATCATTTAACTTCTGGGCAATCTCTATTATCACAGCACTTGCCGCGGGTAATACAGTAATTACTGTTGCCTCTGAGTTGTTCTATGAGGAAGCTGTTGCGTTTAGAGATAAGTTTATCTCAACAGGTATTGCTGAAGGTGTTTTCCAAGTTGCCAAGCCTAACCAGTTGCAAGCTATCTTAGCGCACCCTCACCTTGCTGGTGCGGTTGTAGCTGCTCGTTCATCACGTTTAGGCTACTTCAGCCAGCAGCTAGCACAACGTAAAGGTGCAATACTGCCGGTAATTAGCTCTGAATATTATGACACGCTGATCAAACGTTTACTCACTGAGAAAACTATCAGTATCGATACAACAGCATCTGGTGGTAATACATCACTTATGACGCTTGTTGAAGATGACGAGTAAGCTTTAAGAATATCTTCTTAGTTAAGTTTTATAAGCCTCTGCAATTTTTGTAGAGGCTTTTTTCGTATAATCAGGTTAAACAATTGAAACTTTTCTGTTTTCAATTCAAAAAACATACTTATTACCTAAAAACTCACCTTTATTATTATTTACTCAGATACGAAATATCTGCTAGTTTTATAGTAATGTATTCAACTTGAAGTAATGTCCTTGAAAACACTTCCTATTAATCAACTTAAACTCGGCATGTTTGTGCAAAGCGTAACAAAACAAACAGGTAAGATCCGCATCAAAAACCAAGGTTGGGTAAAAACGCAAGGAAGTATAGATAAACTAATTAAAGCTGGTATTCTAGAAGTTGAAATTGATCCCGACAAAACACTCACTTTAAACAAAGAAAACAAAGTGGTGCAGAAAAAAGCCCCCCCTCCTGCTGCGGCTGAAAAAGTTGAGCAACATAACCCATGGCACACAACACACAGCGTTAGTGCAGAAATGACAAAAGCCAACAGCTTATACACTGAAGCCAAGTCATTGCAGAGCAAAGCCTTCGATGATATTCGAGCCGGCAATAAAATTGATGTTGCACCATTTCAAGAGCTAGCAAGTGGCTTTATAGACTCAGTGTTTCGTAATCAAGATGCCCTTGCCTGTATTACGCGTATGCGTGAAAAAGACGCCTACCTCCTAGAGCATTCAATCAATGTGTCTATTTTAATTAGTATTTTTGCTAAACACCTAGGTATTGATAGAGACATCATTCAAGAGATAGCAACAGGTGCCCTGCTGCATGATATTGGTAAGATAAATATTCCAGACCACATTCTCAATAAGCCTGGGAAATTGACAGATGAAGAATATCAAGTGATCCAAAATCATGCCCGTTTTAGTAAAGAGATTCTCGAGGAGTCTGGGCTAAGCGGAATAGCGGTTGAAATTGCAGCTTTTCATCATGAACGTTTAGACGGCAGCGGCTACCCTTTTGGCAAGCATGCCGATGAATTAAGCCAATATGTACGCATGGCTTCAATTGTCGATGTATATGATGCCCTCACCGCCGAACGCGTCTACAAAGCAGGTATGGAGCCGATTAAAGCATTCAAAATACTCAAAGATGGCTGCCCTGATAGTTTTGATGGTGATTTGGTCACTAAATTTATTCAATGTATTGGTATTCACCCTGTCGGTACTTTAGTTAAATTAGAAAGCCAAAAATTAGCAGTGGTGACACGTAGCAACCCAACAAGTCCTTTAAAGCCGCAAGTTAAAGTGTTCTACAATGCAAAACATTCTCACTATACAGAAATACATGACATAGACCTTGCTAACAGTCGCTGCCATGAAAATCTTGAAGCGGCCATAAAACCAACTGATTTTAACATTGATTTAATTAAGTTTTTTAAACACTCAATTTTACCTTAGAAGTTATTCCCAAAAATATCCCTTCATTCGTTAATAGATTTAAAGCAGCCATTCGTTGCTTTATAAAAAACAACAATGAAGGGAATAAAATGAAAACACACACACCTCGCTATAGAAAGCACTTACTAGCATTGGCAATCGGAAGTGCCTGCTTGAGCTTAAACCTACAAGCAGCTCAAAATACTGAACAAGAAACTAAGCCTGCATCAGAAAAGAAAAAACTTCTCGATCTTGAGCGAATTGTCGTAACAGGTAGTGGTGGCCGCGGCCAAACCAAGCTTGAATCATCCGTATCAATTACTACGCTAGATGCCGAGCAACTTGCTAGAGAGGCCCCGCTAGGCACCGCCGATTTACTTGAAACTGTGCCTGGGTTTTGGGTCGAAGATTCTGGCGGTGAAACCAACAACAATGTGGCTCCAAGGGGCTTACGTGGCGGTGAAGGCTTTCGTTATATAGGTGTTGAAGAAGACGGCTTACCGGTTGTTTATGACGGTGTGTGGGTCGACTTTTATCAACGCCAAGACATCACTATTGAACACATGGAAGCTGTGCGTGGTGGTACATCAGGCCTATTAACAACCAATGGGCCTGCGGCCTTGGTTAACTTTATTACACGAAAACCTGATAGTGTCGAAGAAGCAACCATTCGTCTAACTACGGCGGATTATGGCCTATACCGCAGTGAGTTTTTCTATGGCACACCTATTAGTGAAAACTGGAAAATGTCGGTCGGTGGTTTTTATCGTCGCTCTGATGGCGTAAGGGATACAGAATTTACGGCTGATCACGGCGGACAACTGAGATTAAACCTTGTCCGTGAGTTTGATAAAGGTCAACTTACACTCTCTGCCAAGCACTTAAACGACCACACCACATTCTTTGTACCTATCCCTCTACAAGATCAAAAAAATCCAGAAGGGATCGCTGGTGTGGATCCACAGCACGGAACCTTAATCGGAAATGGTCAACGTCTTTTAAATTACCTACAAGAAGATGGTAGCTACAAAACACGCGATCTTAAAGATGGGCAGCATACTAAGTTTACCACTTTAGGCTATAACCTTGATTGGGAACTAAATGATCGTTGGCTGTTAAATACAGCAGGCCGTTATTCAAGCTTTGAAAACGACATGTACATCCTACTCAATTTCGATAACTCCACTTTAGTAAATGCCAACGATAGACTTGGTCGACAAGATGTACTCTCCATGCTTGACCAATTTGCAGCTGACGGCGCTGTTGCAGCTAAATATCAATATGTTGATACAGGCGAAATACTCAACGATGTAACAAACTTAAACGGCAATGGTTTAGTGACAACAAGCTATCCGCTTTATTCACGATATGATGCCGAGCAATTCGTCAATAAACTCAATTTTACTTACGAAGGTGATCGCCACACGCTCACAATGGGCTGGCTATTCGCATACGTTGATGCAAACTCGCTACCCGTTGATAAATGGGAATCACAGTTCTTAACAGAAGTAAAAGATAATGCACGGCTTCTTGATATTGTTGCTCTGGATGACAACCAGCAAGTAGTCGGTCAATTAACCGACAACGGTTCAACAGGCTATGCACCTGGCTGGGGCCAAGCCACTGCATTTGGTACAAGCACATCACACTCACTGTTTATCAATGAGCAATTTCAAGCCACTGATAGTCTTCGTATTGACGGAGGCATTCGTATTGAGTGGTTAGAATTGGATAGTACCGCATCAGCAACCCAGTTTGCTGTGCCAGTGGATGGTGCTTTCGATGCCAATGGCAATGACATTGACAACAACCTTGCCAATAACTATGTTGATACCCCCTCGAACAACTACTTATCAAAAACCCGCGATGAAACGGAAACAGCATGGACGATTGGTTTTAACTATAAATTCTCTGACAGTGTTTCAATGTTTGGCCGCTATGCAGATGCGTTTGAGATGCCACGCTTGATGAGCTATGGACAAAATATACATGCCGGAATTGATGCAGACTTTAATGACAGTGTAAACCTTACCTTCAGTGAGTTTGGTGGACGTTATTCTGGCGACACACTCGGCGCATCAGTGACTTTATTTAGAACAAAGTTCAATGACCTAGTAGAGCGTAACTTTACCGGTAGTAATGGTGAAGTAGCTAATCAAACTATCGATACCGTCACCGACGGTATTGAATTTGAAGCCGTTTGGCAAGCACACGAAAACATTCAACTGGATTTAACGGGTGTGTTACAAGATCCTAAGATGGAAGGCTTCACCGGTGCTTTTAAACATTGGGAAGGCAAGCAAGTTAAACGTACACCAAAAATTCAGCTACGTTTAACGCCCACCTATTATTTTGATGATGGTGATGTTTATTTAACCGTACACCACTTAGGTGAACGTTATTCAGACGGCGAGAATAAGTTTGAACTCCCTGCATACACAACCGTCGATATGGGCGTTAATTATCGCTTTAATGACAGCGCTGCCGTTCATTTAAAAGCAACCAACCTAACTGACGAGTTAGGCTTAACTGAAGGTAATCCGCGTGCCATTAACGATGTCCAAGCTGGTTTCGACTATTACTACGCGCGCCCTATTTTAGGCCGAACCATTAGTGCTTCGTTAACCCTTAATTTTTAACCTACCCCTTGCTAATTTGCACTATGCCCAGTGCTGATTAGTTTATCCAAGCCCGCAAATGCGGGCTTTTCTTAGGAAATAACAATGATTAAAAATGCTTTTTACCAGTACTTGCGAAGCAGCTTTGTGTTATTCATTCTGCTATTAGCTCCTTATTATGTCAGCGCTAACATCACACCAAAGCCAACAAGCAGCCAATATGGTGAAGATCACTTTCACTTAATGCACAACACACAAATTAGCTATAACCACCAAGATGCAAAACAAGTGGCTCTGCAACTTGCTGAGTTTCTACGCCCACCAACCGGCTATGAATTACCTGTATTACACGCAAAAAATACGATGAAAAACACCATCGCTTTTAACATTACCGACTCAGTAGTGGCTAAGGAAGGTTATCAATTAATAGTGAGAAGTGGTTTTATTGAAATAAAGGCCAGCACAGCAAAGGGGTTATTTTGGGCGATGCAATCACTTAGGCAACTGCTCCCTATTGAAATAGAATCTCGTATGCCAATAAACCAACGAAGCTGGCTAATTACCAGTGCAGAAATACTCGACGAACCTCGATTTACCTATCGTGGCATGCATTTAGATGTCAGCCGCCATTTCTTTGATGTGAGTTTTGTAAAACAATACATTGATTGGCTCGCAATGCATAAGTTTAATGTTTTTCAATGGCATCTAACCGATGATCAAGGCTGGCGTATCGCCATTGATGCATACCCTAAACTTACTGAAATAGGCGCTACACGCCCTCATACAGTCGTTGGTCATACTTATGATTACAAACCTTTGTTTGATAACCAAAGCGTTTCAGGCTTCTATACAAAAGCACAAATCAAAGAAGTCGTAGAGTATGCTAAAGCACGTCACATCGAGGTGATCCCTGAGATAGATATTCCAGGACACAGCACGGCATTACTGGCTGCTTATCCTGAGCTGTCTTGCCACCAGCAGGCAGTCGACGTACAAGCACAATTTGGTATTTTTGAAGACGTGCTATGCCCTCGCGAGGATGTGTTTGAGTTTTTATCTGTTGTTTACAAAGAAGTCGCAGCACTTTTCCCTAGTAAATACATTCATATAGGGGGTGATGAAGTAATAAAAAAACAATGGTTAGAAAGCCCCATTGTGAAAAAATTAATGCAGCAACATGACCTCACTACGCCAGAGCAAGTACAAAGCTACTTTATTAAGCGAGTTGCTAAAATAGTGCAGGATCTTGATAAAACAGTCATTGGTTGGGATGAAATATTAGAAGGTGGAGTTGCTGATGATGCTGTCATCATGTCTTGGCGAGGAACCGAAGGAGGCGTGCAAGCAGCAAAAATGGGACATCAAGTCATTATGAGTCCGTACCAGTATATCTATTTTGATGCCTATCAATCTCGTAACCTTGATGAACCCAAGGCAATTCACGGATTATCGCGTTTAAAAAATGTGTATCAATACGACCCTGAGCCTAGCCATTTAACCTCTCAACAGCGCGAATATATTATAGGTGCTCAAGGCGCACTCTGGACTGAGTATATTAAAACACCGCGTCATGCTGAATACATGCTATTCCCTAGACTCAGTGCGCTAAGTGAAACCTTATGGTCAAATAAAGAAGGTAAATCATGGCATGATTATAGTCAGAACCGCTTACCTAGCTTATTAAAACGCTATCAAAAAATGCATATCAATACCGCTAAAAGTAGCTATAAACCGATTATCAGTAGTACAGTTCAAGACAATAAACTGCTTGTCACAATAACCACTGATATCGAAGGTACCGCTATTTATTATACGCTTGATGGCAGCGAACCCACTTTAGCGTCTAATAAGTATCAAGCACCTATCACGATTAAATCATACACCCAAGTCCGTGCTCGCAGCTATGTAAAATCACAAGGGCAACTTATTGGCGATGCACGCCTTACACTTAGCCCTCACCTAGCACTGGGTAAAAGCATCACCCTAACTTACCCTGCAGCTGAGCAATCAGCGCATAAATTGCAAGATGGTCAGTTTGCATTTGATCAGTTTTATAGTGTCGAAGATTACGCTATTTTTTATGACACCGATCTTGAGGCTATTATTGATTTTGAATCACCGACTTTAGTTAAACAAGTGCAATTAGGCTATAACAGTGGTCGTCACCGCCAGCTGCATCCGCCAACAGAAATAGTCATTCTCGGCTCTGATGATAAGCAGCAATGGACAACACTGGCAAAAGTAACCTCACCGCAGGG
Organism: Pseudoalteromonas sp. L21; assembly: GCF_021728035.1. Lineage (NCBI taxonomy): Bacteria > Pseudomonadati > Pseudomonadota > Gammaproteobacteria > Alteromonadales > Pseudoalteromonadaceae > Pseudoalteromonas > Pseudoalteromonas sp. L21. Next base: position 805,117 of record NZ_JAKKCV010000001.1, read on the forward strand.
TCCTATGTCGGTGTTATCTTTTCAGCCAACAAGATTACGCTTTTTAAAAGTGATCGCTATCAATAGCAAGAAATCTCAAGATATTCAGATCCCTAAACTTCCTTTATATATTGATGAAATTGCAGTTCATTAATGCGCTTAGCCCTAATACAAAAGCAGTATTTAGGGCTCTTTTTAAAATTTTAATTCCCAAATATTCTTCTTAAGACGTTTATAACATTAGAGTCAACTTGCGGTACCAGCTCTATCTATACAATAACAATGTCTTAGGAGCCACCATGTTTGCAAAGAAGCACACAATTACAACAACACTATCGAGCTTAGCACTACTCACAGCAAGCCAATTTAGCATTGCACAACCTCACCCCGATAACCTTGCTTTAAGTTGGCAGGTCATTGACCATGGGATTGGTGAGAATATTTTTCTTGGTAGTTTAACAATCACCAACAATGGCTTAGAACCATTAGGTGAATCGGGCTGGTCGTTATTTTTTAGCTCAGTAAGACCACCAGCCAGTGTTCTGCCAGACTCTGACCCAAATGGACAATACGCACGCCAACATATTGCCGCACAAAAACTAAGTCTAGAAAATGCAGATGCCGCCAAAAGCGGTGACTACTTTGTTTTAAAACCTATTGCTGGTTTTACACCTATTCAACCTGGGGAGTCGCGTGAAATTGAGATCATTGCTCAATACTGGCAAATGCTGAAAAATGACTCTCCTTCTGGCTTTCACATCAGCTATAACGGACAAACGCCTCAAGCTGTACTTGTTGATGTGTTTATGGACCCTAGCGATCCTAAACAAACGACACAGGCCACAAATGATGTGATGCCCGTGCAAACCACCGCATTGAGATATGCTGAAAATAATGCATCGATTCTCTCATTGCCATTAAAAAACCAGCTGGTTCCACAACCTCATTCAGTCGTTACAATCGACAATGAGTTTTTAACATTGATGAGTCAGCTAACAACGATTTCTGCACCAGCATCACTTAATAAAGAAGCGGCTTTTTTACAAACTGCTTTAAGCGACATATTAAGTGGCACATTTGCAGTTAATACAACCACTCAAAATGGCCCAAATCATATCAAGTTACAACTTGATCCACATTTAGATGCTAACCAAGATAATCAAGCTGATAAAAGTGCCTACAAACTAGAGGTAGATCCATTTACGGGTATTACAATTACAGGCAGCGATGAGCAAGGTGTATTTTACGCAATACAAACACTACGCCAGATGATCCCCACATCAGTGTATAAAAATGCAAAAAACTCAAGCACCTTATCCGACAACACCATTCTACCTGCCACGACGATTTTAGACGCGCCTCGATTTGAGTACCGCGGTATGATGCTTGATGTTTCTCGTAACTTTCAGTCAAAGGAAACTGTGTTTAAGCTGTTAGATTTAATGGCTTTTTACAAACTAAATAAGTTTGAAATTAATGTCGCCAACGACGAAGGCTGGCGATTAGAAATTCCTGGTATTCCTGAGTTAACTGAATTTGGTGCTAAGCGTGGCTATGACCTCAATGAAACATCTATGCTGCATACATTTATGGGCGCAGCCAATGAATTTGCTCAAGGTGATGGCATTGACAATAAACCAAGTGATAAAACAGCAGCGAATTTAGGTACCCCGCCCAGTTTTCAAGGGTTCGAAATCGCGCAGCAAAACTACCTAGGTAAGGGCTGGGGTTTTTACACTGTTGAAGACTTTAAAGAAATTTTGCAATACGCAGCCGACCGTCATATTGATGTTATTATTGAATATGATTTTCCTGCTCATGCCCGCGCAGCAATTAAAGCAATGGAATATCGCTACAATAAGTACAAAAATACAGACCCAATCGAAGCGTCTAAATATAGATTAATCGACCCACTCGACCAGTCTCAATATTACACACCACAGTTTTACACTGACAACTTTATCAATCCATCCTTAGAGAGCACGTTTACTTTCTTAAATCATGTTGTTGAGCAAACACGTGCAATTTATGATGCAGTACCTGATGCAACCATCACACGCCTGCACGGCGGGGGCGATGAATTGCCTCACTTAGGTCCAAACGAATGGTGGGCACAATCTCCTGCAATACAACAAAACCCTGCCACAGCAGGGAAAACAGATGCTGAAATTTTTGATTACTTCTTTCTTCGTTGGAAACAAATAATTAATCAACACGGCTTCGATATGGCAAGTTGGGGAGACGTGTTGTCTCACAACGGCACAGGCAATGTTGACTACGGCGATATCTACCCTGTGTTTTGGAATAATGTCTGGGGCTGGGGAAATGAACATCAAGCTTATAAGTTCGCAAACCAAGGTAAAAAAGTAGTACTTGCTCATGCAACTAACTTGTATCTTGATTTAGCTTACAACAAGCACCCTGATGAAATTGGTTATCATTGGGCAGGCTATACAGACACGAAAAAGACATTTGAGTACCGCCCATTTAATATTTATGCCAACGCGGTAAAAGACAAACTTGGCAACCCTGTACCATGGGATCCTAAGTGGGTTTTACTCAGTGAAACGGGTAAACAAAACGTGCAAGGTATTCAGGCGCAGCTGTTTGGTGAAAACCAAAAATCACCCGAAATATTAGACTACATGACATTTCCTAAGTTACTCGGCGCAGCAGAGCGAGCTTGGGTGCAAGATATGCCAGCCGAAGGTTTAGCCACTGAACAAGCATGGCATACATTTACAAACACATTAGGGCAACATGCCTTACCACTATTGGACTACTACCAAGTTGTCGATATTAATGCTCAAATACCTAAACAGTTTGGAGTAAATTATCGTATCCCACTTCCTGGGGCGACGATAGATAATGGCCAGTTAATCGTTAATACACGATTTGTTGGCATGCAGACCCAGTACTCATTAGACAATGGAATGACATGGCATGACTATACAGGACCCGTAACATTAACAACATCAAGTGCTGTTCAACTAAGAACAGTGAGTGATTCAGGCAAAGTGAGCCGAGTGGCCACCTTGAATTAATAGTCAACACTGACGAGCCGACTATGTTCGGCTCGCTACATGCAATACAAATGGAAGAGTAGGATGCGGATTCATGCCACCGTTATTATCTTTTAGACGCAAATCCATTGATTCAGTCGATACCGAATCAGACTGTCAGCGTAGTCGCCGCCAGCAAGTTGAGCAGTTGTTTTTAAAGCAACAGCAAAAACTGATACGTCATATCATGAGTAAAGGACTAGACAAACGTGAAGCAGAAGATGTTGCGCAAGAAGCCTTTGTTAAGCTGCTAGGGTTAGAGCAAGAAAAAATAAGCAATTACATCGCTGCTTACCTGTATAAAATAGCAACAAATTTAGCAATAGATAAATTGAGACGTAAAGCACGCAGCCCATTTGATGAGTTTATCTCTGATACAGATAACAGCACGCAACCTGTCAGCTCTATAAACCCAGAGAAAACACATCATAATAATGAGTTGCTAAAAGAAATGGAAAAATCTCTCATTAGTTTGCCAGATAAATGCAGACTAGCATTCTTGTTATATAAAATACGAGGACAAAGCTACGAAGAAATAGCTTTAACCTTACAGATTTCACCCAGTATGGTAAGAAAATATGTTTTACGTGCAGTTCGTCATTGCTACCAGCAATTGCAACATGAGCTTTAGTCATGAGTTTTAAGGATCTTAGCATGAACCCATCACCGAACGACTTAGCAAATATCGAAGAGCAAGCTGCTGAGTGGTTACTTGTATTAGATGAAAAGTTTACTGAAAGCGAAACAAATCGCTACCCTGACGAGCTTAACGAGTGGCTAGCTCAAAGCACAGTCCATCGTGAAGTGTTTGAAAAAATGCAGTCGCTTTGGACGACATCAACCGCATTAAGTGATGAGTTTGTGACACAGCAATTGGCTGAGCTTGATGCTGTTACGTCTAACAAAACACGTTCTAAATATCGCGCTATAACAGGCTATTTAGCCATAGCAGCGAGCTGCTTGCTATTTGGTTTTATTTTCTTAGTAAATCAAGAGTCGCCTATAAAAACAATGAGCACTGTGAGCCCCCAAGCAAGTGCAAATAACAAAGTATCAAATGAATTTTTTCATACCACAATTAATGAGCATCGCTCTTTTACTTTAGACGATGGCAGTCAAATAGACTTAGGTGCGAATACTCAACTTGCCGTTCGTTATAGCCGCGCATCTCGTGAACTAATTTTATACCAAGGCGAAGCACTTTTTAATGTCAGTAAAGATAAGCAAAGACCCTTTGTTGTGCGCTATCAAAACAGTGAAGTAACAGCGTTAGGCACCATCTTTAATGTACGAGCAAATCCAGCCTCTATTCGTGTTGATGTGCTAGAAGGCAGTGTCTCTGTGGCTCAACAAGACGCTGTCACACTCACTCAAGGACAAGCTGTCGAAATGACAAAGGCAGGTAAAGTTACACACACTAAGGCACAAGGTGACTCGCTGACTATGGGCTGGCAAAAAGGCTATTTAGTCTACCAAAATGCGCGCTTGGGTGATGTGCTTAATGATGTTGCAAGGTACAGTGAAGTTCAAGTTAATTTAAGCGATAAAAAACTAACAGAACTCACCTACAACGGCACATTCTTAACAACTGAAATCGAAGGTTGGTTAAGTAGTTTAGAAAAAATTTACCCTATTACAGTGACTCAAAAAGGCCATGTTTTTACATTGACAGCAGATTAGCTAAAAGTGTCATAGCGAAAATAAGCTAAAAGTGGTACAAAGTTTAAACAATAATAAAAATATCTAATTAAACTATGTTGTTAAGACTATTAACCACAACACTAATATGGTTAATATTATTTACTAGCAAAGCACATGCTAGCACTGACTATGCATTCGATTTAGCTGAAGCAACCTTGCAACAGCGCTTGCTCGATATTGCAGAGCAAAGTGGCTGGCAGCTCAGTGCTGCCTCAATCAGTGAACATAGCGTGCTTCCACCTTTACAAGGGGACTTCACGTTGAGTGAAATACTCACTGACGTCCTGCAAGGCTCTCGCTATCAGTTCACACTCGCTTTGACAGAGCAGCGCATCTTTGTCACGTTATCAAAGCAAACGCCCACTGATGATTTTGAGCGCATCATCGTAACAGGCGTCAGTGGTAAAAGTCGTAATATCTTAAATTCTTCCATTTCTATTACACAACTATCCAGCTCTAAGCTTGAGCAACAAACACCTTATTCAAGCGCTGAGGTGCTTAAAAATGTCACCGGTTTTTGGGTTGAAGACTCAGGCGGCGAAACAAACAATAATGTCTCACCAAGAGGCTTAAGAGGCGGTGAAGGGTTTCGTTTTATTAGTTTGATGGAAGATGGCTTGCCCATTACCTACGATGGAATATGGGGAGATTTTTTCTTACGACCCGATCTGACCCACCAGACCATCGAAGCTGTACGTGGTGGTAGCAGCGGTATTTTTACCCTTAATGGCCCTGCGGCTATGGTGAACTATATAACAAGACAAGGCTCTGCAATACCATTTAACCTAATCAAATTAAGTCATGGCATCAGCTATGATTACACACGCTTTGACGGTGTCTTTACGGGCCCTTTAACTGATGAACTGTTTTATACAATCGGTGGATTTTACCGTACCTCAGATGGTATTCGTGAACCTGGCTATAAAGCGGATAAAGGAGGCCAATTTAGTACAAAAATCAGTTGGTTAACTGACAGTTTTGAATTTGACTTTAGCTACAAACACCTAAATGATAAAACCAGCTTTTATGCTCCGCTAATTTTAGAAAATAAACAAAAAATTCAACAACTCGATAGTCTTGCCTATGACGATGGCACGCTATTAAGTGACGATTTAAAATTGTTAGCGTTTCGCACTCCTGAAGGCCCGCTTGTTCATGATTTGGGTGATGCTCAGCATACACAAATGAATAGCTACACGTTAGTATTTAAAGCGCCACTGAGTGACAAAGTAAATATCACTAACCGCACTCGTTACGCTAAGCTAAACAATGAACTTTACACGCTTATGAACTTAGGCAACCAAACCATTGTTGATGCCCAAAGCCGTTTACAACAACAAGATATAACCGATTTTAAACACTCTTTTGCAGATACAGATTTAACCGCACAGTACCGACGGGTAAGCGACCACAAATTAATCGATGACCCTAGCCGCCTCAATGAAAATGGCTTAGTCACCTCCAGTTTCCCACTGCACTCACACTACAAACAACAACAGTTGATTAACCATTTTCGAATCAATTACCTTGATGATCACTGGTCACTCAGCTTAGGGCATATTTATGCGCGCAGCGACTTTAGCTCATTACCCCTTGACCAATGGCTTGGTGAATTACTCACTGATGTAAAGCATCAACCTGATCGTTTAGAAATTGTACTGATAAATAATCAAGGAGAAGTTGTTGGTAACTTCAATGAACAAGGCTTTTTATCGTATGCGGGTCCTGTGTATTTAAAAGGAGTCGGTTTATCTGAGTCCCATTCTTTTTATGCTAATTTTGATTGGCAAATCACAGACAGCCTTAGGTTTGACCTTGCGCTTCGTAATGAAAACCTCAACTTAGACAGCACCCTATTTGAAGGCGCAATATCACCAACCGATTCGCTAAAGCCTTATTACTCGCATTACCTTGCCCCAAGTTCACTACATGACACATTTAACCAAACAGCGTTTAGTGTTGGCGCGAATTATCAGATACAGCAACACCTTGCCGTATTTGCTCGCTACTCAGACGCTTTTGAAATGCCTCGATTAATTAATTTTGGTAATGCGCGTGGTTGGGCTTCCAACAATATTGAGCGAGACCAGCAAAACTTTGGCAAACCAATACGTTTAACCTTGGGTGAAATCGGCTTACGACTGCAAACATCACATTGGCAATTTAGTGGGGCTTTATTTGATACTAATTTTGACCCGCTTCCTTTTACTGTTTATAGAGGTGCAACGGGGCCACAAAAGGCAATTTTAATTAACACACAAACGCAAGGGTTAGAATTTGAATTCAGCTACCAATACAACGCATCTTGGCAATTCAAAGGCGTTGGGGTATGGCAAGATGCAGGGTTCTACGGGATCCCATCATCCCTTCCTCAAAGCGAGTTTAATGGTAACCAAATAACCCGTACACCTGAGCTACAGTTTCGACTGACACCGGAGTATAAGTCAGACAATTTTCAAGCTGCGATCACATGGGCTTACATCGGCGAGCGATACTCCGATACCGCCAATCAATTCGCATTGCCAGCTTATCAAACATGGGATTTTTTCAGTGAGTTCACAATGAATGAGCAGTTAAGCTTACAGCTAGAAATTAAAAACCTCACCAACACGCTTGGTTTAACAGAAGGCAATCCCAGAGATGATTTAAACCACCAAGATCCCCTATTTTATGGGCGACCTATATTTGGTCGTAATATAAAAGTCGCCCTAAGCTATCAGTTTTAGTAAAACCTATTCGGGCCAATCTTGTAGTGCTTTCAAAGTAAACTCGTAACCATCGTAACTGAGCAAACTTTGCTCTGGCGTAATCTCGACCACTGACAGCACACCTATACTGTCACCTTCATATAATTCACGGCCATTTAGCTTAATCCAACGTTTTGATGTTTCTGACGCATAAATATGTGCCTGATACTTAATCGTAGGTAACTGATTTTGTAACGATACAGGTAATAGCTCAATGGGCTCGGCATAGGATGAGTTTTTCGTACTGTGAGTGACTTCTGAAAAATGCTGACTATCAACATCCTGCACCGCTTTAGCAAATGCATCTTTCAACGTATCGGGCACATCTTTAAGCTCGTCATTGTCGAGGGTTTGCTGAGGGGGAGCTGATGGCTCGCTATTTAGCGGCTTACCCAATACCTTATATTTACTTAAATCAAGACCTTGGTCGCTTACCTGTCGCGAGCTATTATTTTGCGTCACTTGCACAGGCTGTGAAAACTGCGGCTGTGTTTGATAAACCGGTTGACCTTGATAAATTGGCTGTTGATAAACAGGCTGCCCCTGATTGACATACACAGGAACTGAATTTACTGGCACCTGAACCCATTGATATTGTTGCCCTTGCACAGGCATTTGCTGCATTGAAGGTTGCGGGAGTTGTGTTGACGTTACAGCCGCATTTATTGCGTGTGGCTGAGCAGCCGTTTGCGCAGCGTCAGTGGCAGCTTGTTCCGTATTCTCCACTGTCTCTTTTTTATCAAGCGTTTGCTGCGTGCTTGTAACAACTGCGCTATCCAATGACTTATTATTTTGTAGCCATTTGCCAATTGAAAACCCTGCCATCAGCGTCAAAATCGCAGCTAATAAAAGCCCAAATGACAGGGCAAGGCGTCTGTAACGAGTTAATTCCTGCTGCTGTTTTAATTGTAATGCAGCTTGGTCATGCTCAGCGGCGGTTTGCTCATGCTGACCAGATTGTTTAATTGCATCTAAAAGTAATGACATAAATGAGCACTCTTTATATTAGGTAGGATAAACCAATACCCACACCTAAGACGACTAAAAATGAAACAGGGTAAAGCCAAACATAATTGGATTGTGTATTGGCGGTTGCTGTAATGACTGTGCTACTTGGTGGCAAAGCTTCCTCGGCAGAACGCATCACCAGTTCACTATCTATGCTCAACTTTTGTTGAGAAAAAGCACCCACTAAACAGCGTTCACACAATAGGTTAATCAATCTCGGGACGCCCTGCGTCACTTGATAGATAGCCTTTAGAGCATCCCTGGAGAACAACGCTTGTTCGGTTCCTGCTTTAGACAAACGATGTTTAACATACGCAAATACTTGCCCTTCTGTTAGCGGTAATAGGTGATAGCGTGCTGTTATACGCTGTGCCAATTGCCTAAGTTCTGTGCGTTTAAGTAATGCTTGTAGCTCTGGTTGTCCCACTAAAACGATTTGTAATAGCTTTTTATGATCCGTTTCTATATTGGTCAATAAACGCAATTGCTCAAGTACATCAGGAGCAAGTAATTGCGCTTCATCAATAATTAAAATGGTGTGGCCACCCGCGCTATTATTTGACTCCAAATGCTTTTTGATCACATCGGTTAATGTTTTCAACGTCGCATTATTGCTGTCGTAAGTAATATTTAATTCATCACAAATACTGGCCAACAATTCAAGTTGCGATAAGGCAGGATTATGAATTTGTGCAACTTGTGTATTTTCTGGAAGCTGTTCTTGCAGGCTTCTTGTTAATGTTGTTTTCCCTGTACCAACCTCACCTGTCAGCAATACAAACCCTCCCGCTTCTCCTAAGCCGTAAGTTAGATGCGCTAACGCTTCTTTATGGCGCTCACTGAGAAATAAATATTCAGGGTTCGGAGCAATCGAAAAAGGTTTTTCTGACAAGCCAAAATAGCTTAAATACACCGTGATATTCCTTGCGTTTAAAATCACGGCCTATAATGGCAAAAAAAAACGCCACTTAAAACCTTGTTCGCATTTTAATAGATAAATAACGTAAAATACCAAAAAGGCAAAATAGCAGGTGAACTATGCAGGTTTATTTAGTGGGTGGCGCAGTCAGGGATGCCCTACTTGGTCGTCAGATAAAAGAGCGTGATTACGTTGTGGTTGGTGCGACACCAGAAGAACTACTTAAGCAAGGCTATCAACAAGTTGGTAAAGATTTTCCTGTTTTTTTACATCCAAAAACAAAAGAAGAGTATGCACTCGCTCGCACAGAGCGAAAACAAGGAGAAGGTTATACTGGCTTTATCTGCGACTTTACCCCTGATGTCACCTTAGAAGAAGATTTAATACGCCGTGATCTAACCGTTAATGCGATTGCTCAAGCGAAAGACGGCACATTGTTCGATCCCTTCAATGGCCAAAACGATATTAAAAACCGTGTTTTACGCCATGTGTCTGATGCTTTTAGTGAAGATCCTTTACGCATTCTACGTGTTGCTCGCTTTGCAGCCCGTTATCATTACTTAGGCTTTACCATTGCACCTGAAACTAACCGTTTGCTTGTGTCCATGGTGGCCAATGGCGAGCTTGAAACACTCACTGCAGAACGTATTTGGCTAGAATGCGAAAAGTCATTAAGTGATGGAGCCTTTGCTGAATTTTTGAATGTATTATTCGACATTAAAGGCTTACACGTAATAATCCCTTCACTTGAAAAGCAGTGGGACAGTGCCTTATACCGAACCTTACAAGCTCGTTTTAATTATGCGCAACAACGTGGAATTACCAATACTGCATTACTGTTTAGCCAAGTAACACTTTCGCTCAGTGAAGAGGCAATTAAAACGCTCGCTCAGAAAATTCGTTTACCCAATGAAGTACGAGATTTAGCATTAAACGCGCAAGCACACAGGCAAACACTGTGTGCTAATCAATTAGATAGCAATGCAGTTCTTAGCTGCTTTAATCAGCTTGATTTGTGGCGACGCCCAGAGCGCTTCGAGCAAGTTTTAGAAGCGCTTGAGATCAGTGAACAAAAACCACTTAACTTTGCTAATGAACTTGAACAAGCAGCCAAGCAAGCACGCGCTGTCAATCCTCAGCAGTTTATTGCTCAAGGTATAAAAGGGGCTGATATAAAAACCGCGCTTGAAAAAGCGCGGTTAAAAATAATTCAACGTTACTTTTCGTAACGAACTAGGCGTAAATACAGATCCGACGTTTTCGCATGTAAGCTATTTACGCCTTTATCAAATTGATAAACCCAAGCAAGATCAGTTCGTTCTTTACCTGAGGTACTGCTCCAGTAGTTTTGTAATTTGGTGGCATAGAAAACTTGTTCATTAATGCTCGGTTGAACACATTGATGTTCTAAAATGCTTGCCAATTCTTTTATGTTTGGCACATGCCAGTCGCTATACTGAGCATAATCACTCATCGTTGCGCCGCGTAATGCCTCACCCCATGATAATTGTTGGCTCGTTCCTTCACAGTTTAATGTTTCTGTATTATAGCTTTGACCAAAGCTACAGCGTTGCCACATTAACCCTGTTTTGCTATCGCTTACCGTGCCATCGTCATTAATAACAAACCGCGTTGTTGGCGTCGTTTCTGCGACACCGTCGTAACACACTTGTGCTTGAGCAACACCGGCTGATGCTGCAAATAATCCAACCGATACTAGCAAAGATAATTGACGCATTTTACTCTCCTGGTGTTCTGACTAAGCGAACAAACGCTGTATTGTTTTTTGGATACGCTAAATCGTTCGCGCTACTCATATCAATAATATAGGCCTGCGATAGACTCGTACCATCAGCAGCAGTTTGTGATGTCCAGTACGGCATAAATGCGTCACTATTACTGCTTAACTGGGTCGCATCAGGTTGATTTGGGAAAAACTCACTACTCAGTAAGCTTGCTTCACCTTGTTTAGAGTAATCGAGCAAGCCTTGCAACTCAGTATAAGTAGGCACTCGCCAGTTTGTGCCCCCGCAAAAATCAGTGGCATTAACTTCTTCTACATAAGTTTGTAAACCACAGGCGGTATTACTTGGACATGTTGAATTTGGCGCACCTTGTACACTTCCTGTTTGTGCTCCATTTCCCTCATCTAAATACCAAGTGTAGTGATTTGTTGAGGCACGGACAGTCGTTGCCGGTGGTAGAGCTGAACTTGCCGCTTTTACTTCCCAAATTAACCCCGTCACATTATCTCGAACGCAGCTAAAGTTTGTGGCATCATCGGGCAACTCATCTGCAAATTGGTTTAATTTTGTGAAATCAAATGCCAAGTCGCCTTGCCCCACCTTATCAAGCTGATTAGCAACACTGTCTCTGCCTAAATCAGCATCTTGATTTGGGAAATCGTCACTGTTGCAATTAATTTTTTGCGAATTGTTATAACAATCATTCATGCCCGTATCGTTAATGTAACCAAGTGGTTTAGGGCGAATATCAATAACCACTGTATCGGTATCACTACGTGACTTACTATCCGTTACAGTGACTTCAAAACTGAGTTCCGTGTCTGAATCAACATCTGGGGCAGTGAATGAAGTGATACATTGATTTTGATTTGCAAGTGTCACAACCTCACCCGTTACCTGCTGCCAAAAACATTGCTTGGTTGTGGTAACAACCTCACTATTAGTCGCATCAAGTGTTACGGTGTCAAACTCAATAACCTGCTGATCTTGCCCTGCATTTGCAACAATAATCTCGTTCGTTTTATTTAACGTAAACGTTTGTTCGATACTTGCTGAGCCCCCTTCGTCATCAGTGACAGTCAACTGCCATGTCATTTGTGTATTCGCTTCAAGCAGAGGATGATTAAAGCTGATTGTTTTATCTGTATAGCTATTGATAACGAGATCTGGGCCTGACAGTTGTGACCAAAGATAACCGTTTATTGAACCATTTTCGTCAAGATCGAACGACTCTTCACCACTTAAAATAATTTCATCATTATACTGAGAAGGGAGTTCTTCAGGGGCGATTTGTGTGATCACAGGTTGTGGAAGCTGATTATTAGAGCTGATAAAAATGCTCACTTCATCACTCACTAACTGACCATCAGCTGTTTGGTAATCCACACGAAGTACCAGTTCTGAATCGAGCTTAATATCAGGCGCAGTTAAAGATTGCTCAGCACCATCAGCAGGAAACCCTTCTATAGCGGGGCCACTCACCCGCTGCCAAGTAAAGGTACCATCCGCTGGCGAGCCTTTTGCCACGACAGTAAATTCACTTTTTTCTATTATTTGTTGATCTGCGCCTGCGTTAACTGTCGCAGCAGTAGGGGTATTGTCGCTATCACTACCACCACCGCCACATGCTGTTAGTGTTGTTATAACAATAGCAAGAAGGGGCACTCGTCTCATGTTAATCACCTTAGAAAACAAAGCCAGAGTCATTTCCAGCCGTCAAATTAGTGAATAGCAAGCAAGTAAAGTGCCAAATTAAAGAAGGGCTTAGAGATAGCTATCCTGATGAATACGCACAAATAGCTTAGTGCCTATTTTACTGTAATCCACCTTATATTCACGTCCATCTAAGGATTGAATAAAGAGCAACCGCTTTTCTTCTGCGAAAACATCTGCACTCGTAATATAAACCATTTCAAGGTAGCGCTCTTTCGCTTCACGACGATTTTTTGGCAGTTCTTCTTTAAAAGGTTCAAGCCCGTTTTGGGTCACCTTAATTCGTGGGTGGTTTTCGCCATTCACGATAACTAGATCGAGCTTTCTATCTTTATGAATTATCGTGTTTCGACCACTTTTAATAAAAGAACGTTCTTGACTCATAGCCTTATCCTGCTTACTACCACCTAACGATTCACATTTTTGTGTAATTGAGTATTTATAAACTCATTAGGGTTTAATTTCCAACGATTTAAATATGCACTAAATTGCCAAATATCAGTATCGAGTACATTGGCAGGTAACAGTAGATCATACCCTGTCAATTGACCAAGATGCCGTGTTCGATTGGCAAACATAGCTATCAATCCTTTGTAACGCTGCCCGCTTGGAGCCGTGTATTGCGTATCCTCAATTAACCATTCTGATGGGCAATCCCCATTTTTGCAATGTTTTTGAACTACTTGCATAAACAGGTGACGCTGCTCAATCAATAATCGCCCTGCGATTCTTGGCTGTATCTGCATCAAAAACTCATCTATGTTATTGAGTTTAATACCAACTGCATTTAACTCAAGGTATTCTAAGCCTTGTTCCACTTTTGGTATACCACTATGATGAAAATTCTCTCTATTTAACTGCCAATATCCGACTTTATGACGATAAATGAGCGCATCTTCGCAGAATGTGAAACTAAAGTAGGGTTCCTGCGTTTTTAAATAACCAATGAATATCGCTGCAATACAGCTACTCGCGAGAAAAATCTCGATAATGCTAATTTCGCCAGGCCTTAGCAAATTAAATAACATAATAAATGTTAGCCCAATCCCACCCACTAGCAAAAACTCGATACCATGACGGGATGCGTGAGCACGAATATTCAAAATATCAGACATATTAACCATACACAGAAAAATAAAATACGAACATAACAATGCCCACTAACACGACTTTTCGTAACATCAGGCAGTAGTTACATTTTGACTCTTTACTCATAGCAAACACTCACTTTTAGTTACATTTCAGGAACAAACTCAGCCATTTTTTTACTTTTACGCCAAATGCACAAATTTACGGGATACCTGACATACTCGACACGTACTAATTTTGTACACTACACTCAACTAATTCTCTGGTAACACAATGATGTATTCTACACAATCTGGCAAAGCGCTTTTTCCTTTTATTATTACCCTGTTATTAGGGTTATGTGTTTATTTGTACTTACCTTCAAGCCAAGGTGAACAAACTGGCTTTGGTGATACTGCAACTCAGGTCAGCGCACACACCGTTACCTCAGAAGAAAATGCGGTACTTATCGAAGCAATAGGTAGTGCTCGCGCTAATCAAGCCATTTATATTCGTAGTGCTCAAAGTGATTATGTGACTGATATCTACTTTAATGATGGCGATTTGGTCAGTAAAGGTCAAAAACTCGTACAACTTCAGTCACAAGAAGAACAACTGACCGTTAAAGAACTCAGTATTAACCTCAGAGAAGAAAAACGCCAACTAGAGCGTTTAACCGAGCTTTCACGCTCACAAGCAACAGCAAAATCATTACTTGAAGAGCAATTATCACGTGTAGATGCAACCGAAGCTCAGCTTGAAAGTGCAAAAACAAAACTTGCTGAAATGACGATTACAGCGCCATTCTCGGGATTGTTAGGTAAACGTGAGATATCTATTGGTACCTATGTAAGTAGCACCACAAATATTACCACCTTGGATGACATCAGCATTATTAAAGTTGATTTTAAAGTGCCTGAAAAATACCTAGCACAATTACAGCTTGGTATGAAAGTCATGACTCAAAACGATGCCTACCCAGAAAAAACCTTTAATGGCAAAGTGACTCATATTAGCTCACGTATTGATTCAGTAACACGCAGTGTTGAAGTAACAGCTAGCTTTGTAAATAGTAGCCGTTTACTACGCCCAGGTATGCTACTAAATACCGCCTTGCAGCTTAGTTCAAACCAAGCGCTTATGGTGCCAGAAAAAGCGGTTATTCCTCAGCAGGATAAACACTATGTTTTCCAAATTGAAGACGGCGTGGTGAACAAGGTTGAAGTACACGTTGCTGGCCGTCACAATGGCTGGGTTGCTATTGATAAGGGCCTTGAGAATGGCCAACAAGTTGTCACCGAAGGGATCATTAAAATCCGTACCGGCAGTAAAGTTAGTATCAAGGGCTAAAGCATGAAAATTACAGATACTAGCGTTAAACGTCCGGTCTTTGCGATCGTAATAAACTTATTGCTGCTTACCTTTGGTCTCGTTGCATTTTCAATGCTACCACTGCGTGAATACCCTGATATTGAAACGCCAATTGTGAGTGTAAGCACTGAGTACACAGGGGCCAGCGCAGAAATTATCGAAACCAAAATAACCCAAGTACTCGAAAACCGTATATCGGGTATTGAAGGCATAAAAAGTATTAACTCATCAAGCCGCAATGGCCGCTCTAACATCACCATTGAGTTTAATATCAGTCGTGATATTGATGCCGCATCAAACGATGTTCGTGAGCGTGTAGCTAGAGCACTTGATAGCCTACCGGAACAAGTTCGCCCACCCGAAGTTTCAAAATCGAATAGTGATGAGAGCCCGATTGCTTGGTTCGTGCTAAACAGTACAACGATGGACTCATTACAGCTATCTGACTACGCACAGCGTTTTATTGTCGACCGTTTAGCCGTTGTTGACGGTGTTTCAAACGTTCGTGTAGGTGGTGAGCGTAAATACGCAATGAAAATTTGGCTAAACCGCAAAGCCATGGCTGCTCGAGGTATCACCAGCAGTGACATCGAAAATACCCTTCGTACAGAAAACGTAGAACTTCCGGCAGGTGAAATTGAATCGATTGACCGTGATTTTACCGTTCGTACTGCCCGTAGTTATAAAGACCAGCGTGATTTTAGAAACCTTGTAATTAAGCGTGGTAATGACGGCTACTTAGTTCGCCTTGGCGAAGTTGCAGATGTTCACTTAGAAGCGGCCGACGACGAAAGCCTATTTCGTGGTAATGGTCGAAATATGATTGGTTTGGGTATCGTAAAGCAAGCCAAAGCGAATACCTTAACTGTGGTTGATAACGCTCGCGCTGAGCTTGAAAAAATCAAACGCAACTTACCTGAAGGTACCACCATTGAAGACAGTTATGACTCGTCTGTTTTCATCAAAGAATCGATTGATGAGGTGTACCGTACCCTCGCAATTTCAATGGCACTCGTTGTCTTAGTTATTTACTTATTCCTTGGCAATATTCGCGCAACCTTAGTGCCTGCAGTAACAGTACCTGTGGCTCTTGTTGGTAGCTTTATGTTCTTACTTGCAATGGGCTACTCAATCAACTTACTTACCCTGCTCGCTTTAGTGCTAGCTATCGGCCTAGTGGTAGATGACGCCATTGTGATGCTTGAAAATATCCACCGCCGAATTGAGCTTGGCGAGCCGCCTTTACTTGCGGCTTTTCGTGGTGCCCGAGAAGTGGGGTTTGCTATTATTGCCACCACACTTGTGCTTATTTCTGTATTCGTACCGCTGGTATTTATGGATGGCCGAATTGGTGCGTTATTTACCGAGTTTGCTATGGCGGTGAGTGCTGCGGTGTTCTTTTCAAGTATCACAGCACTAACACTGTCTCCCGCTTTATGCTCAAAAGTACTTAAAGCCTCAGAGAAAGAAAGTAAATTTAGCCAATGGATGGATCGCTCGTTTAGCAAAATAGAGAATGCCTATCGCAACTCATTGCAATCGAACATGAGCCGTAAATGGGGTCTATTATTTACCATGATCTTAATGGGTGTTGTCAGCTTTATGCTATTTAAGCAGGTACCATCAGAGCTCACTCCAAAAGAAGACCGCGGCACTTTCTTTATCATGATGAGCGGCCCTGAAGGCGCAAGTTATGAGAATAACGCAGCAAACATGGCCAAAATTGAAGAGCGTTTAATGCCTTACTCTGAGTCAGGAGAATTAAGCCGCGTACTTATTCGTGTGCCAGGTTGGGGCGGCCAAGGTGGTGTAGCAATCGTTGGTATGGCCGACTGGGATAAACGTAAGCGTTCAACATGGGAAGTGATGGACGAAATTAGCGGTAAAATGACCGAAGTGACAGATATTAGAGCATTTGCAATTATGCGCCGCGGTATTGGTGGCGGTGGTTCATCGCGCCCAATTGAGTTTGTGTTGCAAGGTAACGATTATGACCAACTTGCCGATTGGCGAGACCGCATCATAGAGCGTGCAGAGAAAAACCCTGGCCTTGTGCGTATTGACCATGATTATAAAGAAACGTTTCCACAGTTTTTAATCAATATAAACAAGAATAAAGCCGCAGATTTAGGCGTATCCGTTTCCGATGTAGGCCGCACTTTAGAGACCATGTTAGGGCAACGACGTGTCACAACCTTTATCGACCGTGGTGAAGAGTATGACGTAATTCTCAAAGGGACCAAGGAAGACTTTGCTAACCCAACAGATATCTCGAATATCTACTTAAAGTCGCGCAGTGGTGAACTCGTTCCACTGGACAGCCTTATTACTTTAAAAGAAGAAGCAACTGCATCGCGATTAAACCGTTACAACCGTATGCGTGCAATCACGTTAAGTGCAAACTTAGCTGATGGCTACACACTAGAAGAAGCACTTAATTTCTTAAACCAAGTAGCCGCTGAAGAAAATGACATTGATGGAGCGATTGATTACAAAGGTGAATCGCAGTTGTTTTACGAAGGTGCATCAGCGATGACCTATGTGTTCATTCTTGCGCTCACAGTGACCTTCTTAGTACTTGCAGCCCAGTTTGAAAGCTTTGTACATCCATTTGTGATCATGCTAACCGTGCCACTTGGCCTAGTTGGCGCGCTCTTTGGTTTATGGTTTACAGATCTGACGTTAAATATTTACAGCCAAATAGGTATCGTGATGTTGATTGGTTTGAGCGCCAAGAACGGTATCTTAATTGTTGAATTTGCTAACCAACTACGTGACAAAGGCGTTGAATTTAACGAAGCCATTACCCAAGCGGCAACACAACGCTTACGCCCTATCATCATGACGTCACTCACCACTGTGATGAGCTCTGTCCCGCTTGTACTTGCAAGTGGCCCAGGTGCAGAGAGCCGAATGGTTATTGGTGTTGTGGTATTTACCGGTGTTATTGTAGCTACGTTACTAACATTATATGTAGTTCCCGCAGCGTACACAGCGCTTGCCCGTAATACTCAGTCACCCGAATACTTACAAGGTAAACTTGAACAGCAAGCGAAAGACAAACCGCTGGAAGACATTTAACGAGTCTTTAGCGATAATAAAACGCCGTCTTTACGGCGTTTTGTTTTTTCAGCTATAGTCAGCAAAAAGGTGAGGAAATTAAAATGGAAAACAACATACAAATAGCCACTTTTGGCGGTGGTTGCTTCTGGTGTATTGATGCCGCATTTAGACGTGTTAAAGGTGTGCTAAACGTCAGCTCTGGTTATGCTGGTGGTGACATTGAAAACCCGAGTTATCAGCAAATTTGTACTGGCTTAACCGGTCACGCCGAAGTCGTTCAGCTTGATTTTGACAGTAGTATTATTAGTTACCACAGCTTACTTGAAATGTTTTTTACTTTGCACGATGCCACGCAACTAAACCGTCAAGGTAATGATGTTGGCACCCAGTATCGCAGTGTTATTTATTACCACGATGAACAACAAAAAGTGGCGGCTGAGACAATGATTGCTAACTTACAAAAGCAAATTCGCGAGCCAATAGTCACTGAAATAAGCCCACTCACTAACTTTTACCCTGCAGAGCAATACCATCAAGACTACTATACCGAAAACCCTAACCAAGGCTATTGCAGTATTCTTATTGCACCTAAACTTGAAAAATTCGCTCAGCATTACGCAGATAAACTAAAATAAAAAAAGCCCGCTAAGTAGGTAGCGAGCTTTTAGACGCAGAACTAATAATTTTCTTTATTAGAACTGATAACGGGCACCTACAAACAAGCGACGCTCAGCCGTGTTGTAGTAATAAAGCTCGTCGTTGATGAAGTCACCATCTAAGTCAGTGCCATAGGCATCAACGGCGTTGTACTGTTTATCGAACAGGTTTTCTACGCGAAGTGATAAGGTTAAATTATCAGTTGCTTGGTAGTGACCTACAAAATTCCACAGAGTATATGAAGGCAAGTGCGTGAGTTTACCATCGCGGTCTCCTCGGTACTGCATATCAATACCCGCATCAAAGTCGCCCCATGCTTTATGTAGTGACCAGTTCACGCTTTGTTTTGATACATAAGTCAGCGCTTCACCTGTTTCAGTATCTTCTGCTGATAGATAAGTAAAGTTAACACTATGATCAAAACCAAATACTTGGTTTTCGAAACTAAACTCTATCCCTTCGTGGCGAGCTTCATTGATATTTGTTGGCTGCCAATTACCTGATGCATTTGGTGCCCACGCAATTTTGTTATCTATTTCATTACGGAAAATAGCAATATCCAGGCTAATGTCATTCACATTTAATGATAAGCCTAACTCTTGGTTATCAGATGTTTCAGGCAATAAATTGGGGTTTCCTGGGCTTGGTTCAGGGAAATATAAATCATTAAATGTGGGCGATTTAAAGCCAGTACTTTGGCTTACACGGAATGTTGCGATGTCGTTTAAGTGATAACCCACAGCAGCAGTATAAGTTGTTTCGTCGCCGAACTGTTGGTCATCATCTTGGCGTAGCGTTAAATTAGCAAGTACTTGTTCATCATCATAATAAGCACCAATAAATGCTGCAAACACTTCGCGGCTATCTTTTAAGTAAGTACCAGAGTTAGTATTTACTTTATCTTTATACCAATTTAAACCACCGCTTAGTGTCAGCGCTTGATTGAAAAAGTATTGACCGTTGTAATCGATTTGCTTACGTTCAGTTTCAAACTTATCGACCACAGCAGCACCTGTATAGTCGATACGTGAATCGTCTGAGCTGTCGCTTGAGATTGCAATATCAATCGCATGGCTGTGTTTTTCAAAGGCCTTTTTCCAACCTAATGAAGCTTGATAATTTTCGAATTCACCTTTTTCTACCCTGCTATCCGCAGGACTAAAAGAACTATCGTACTGCGCTTCACCTTCTGAGTACTGACCTTGTAATAAAAGCTCCCCTAGTTGCTCATTTTGATAGCCTAGGTTAAAGCCAAGGTTTTTATTTTCATAGCCATCTTCATCGGGTGCTACGCCTTGCAATACATCAAAGCCATCTGTTTTTTCATAACCAGCATTAACAGCAATATCAACACCAGCAAACTGACCACCAGTAGCCACTTGGTACTCTTGATAAGAATCAGAACCAAATGTAACATCTAAGGTCGTGTTTTGTGCTTTGCGAGTAATAATATTAATCACACCCGCTAATGCATCAGAACCATACACAGCAGCGCGAGAACCTTTAATAACCTCAACACGTTCAATACTGTTTAAAGGAATATTGCTAATGCCTTTATAGCCAAGCGTTGCAGACCCTGTGCGCACACCATCAATTAAGATAAGTGTATGACGTGTGCCTGAACCACGCAGTGAAACACCTGCGTTTTGACCAAAGCCACCATTGGCATTGATTTGAAAGCCTGCGCGGGTGGCAAGTAAACTTGGTAGGTCTCGCGCATAGCTAGCTTCAATATCAGTGCGGTTAATGACAGTTACGCTGGCCAATACATCATTAATTGATTGTTCGAATTTATTCGCCGTGACTGTAATATGCTCGATTGACTGCTCATCCGCAGACACAGAAAAAGACAACGCAGCAGCAACCGCTACGCCTAAGGTAGATTTATTTAGCATGATATCCCCTCGCCTGTGCCCACCGCACACGCAAATAGTAAGTTACTCCAAGGCCGGTCTCCGGACTTTGCGCATGCAGGGCACACACATTACCGTTGCGGGGGCAGTGTTGGCATTGTTTTCTCCATGAAAACGCACCAGCTTCCCGATTATCTTGCTGCTACTTCAACCTTTGAAGTATAGGTACCTTAGAAGGTACAGCAAGCACCTTGAAAATAGGCCGCTATTGTGATGATTTTAGGGATAAAAGTCAATGGACGGCTATACTGCTAAAGGCTTTTTTATCAACAAAAAAGCCAAACGAATAGACCGCTTGGCTTTTTAGTGAAATTTAATTCATTTTTCATGCACTAGATTATGTATATAGTGCAAACAGCGAATTAATCGCGGAAGTTCTTAAATTGAAATGGCTGACCTAAATCAGCAGTACGCACAACTTGCATCGCTTCTTGTAAATCATCACGCTTTTTACCCGTAACACGTAATTCTTCACCTTGAATGGCTGCTTGCACTTTGATTTTTGAATCTTTGATTAACTTAACGATTTTCTTCGCTACGTCTTTTTCAATACCTTGCTTAAGTGCAACATCACGCATAACGTACTTACCACTGCGCGACTCATCTTTAAGCTCAAGGCTAGATACATCTAAACCACGCTTTGAAATTTTCGCAGCGAGAATATCAAAAAGCTGCATAACTTGTTGTGGTGCTTCAGCTTTTAGCTTGATTACTTTATCACTTAATTCGATTGATGCATCAACACCACGAAAATCAAAACGCGTCTCAAGCTCACGCTTAGCGTTGTCTACTGCATTTTGCGCTTCGTTCATTTCTACTTCAGAAACAATATCAAATGAAGGCATGGGGTTCTCCTAACAAATTTTCAAAATTAATATGGCAAGGATTATAACGTCAATTTTATAAATCTTTACATATTTCTGCACGCCGTTCAGGTGCGATAATAATTATGTTTGATATACTGCGGGTTCATTTTTAAACGACTTTTAGGATTTTTTCGTGACAAGGCGCGTTTACCAAGTTCTTTTTTTAATAAGCATTATCGGCTTCACTTTTTTATTCGCCAAAGAAATTAAAGGCGTGGGTAGCCTTTTTCCACATATAGATAAAGTCGCACATTTTGGCATTTTCTTCGTGCTCGCTATGGTAATGGATAAAGCATTTAAACTCCCTCTTGTAGTGCAAATTCTGCTACTTGCAGGCTATGGTGCTGCTATTGAATTTATGCAAGATATGCTGCCTTACCGACAAGCTTCTGTTGGTGATTTTGTTGCTGACTTTATTGGTGCTGTAAGCTACTTTGTTATAAAGCTTGGTTTTCATTTAGGTAATAAGCAACGCAATGGCTAAGACTCTCATTGTTGGTGATGGCGCAATTGGCTTATTATTTAGCTATTTTTTATCCACGCAGCATGACATCACATTACTTACCCGAAAACCAACCCTGACCACCCGCTTCTATCAAACGAGTAATGGTAAATCACACCCTATTAAAGCTCGCCTTATTAATCATCAAGAGCTTGCTGGGTCAGCCCCCTTCGACTTGGTGGTGATCACTGTTAAAGCATTTCAGGTGCAAGCGGCTTTTAAGCAAATAACACCTTACCTTAGTAAAGAGTGCCAGATCGTTATTTCTCATAATGGCATGGGTAATGTCGATGAACTCAATGCCCAGCTGTTACCTACTCAGGGGTTAGCGTTTTTAACAACGCGTTTAGCTGGGTTTAAAGTAACACCTTATAGTGTAAACCATACTGGAAATGGTGAAAGCGTGCTGGGCGCATGTAATATAGCGGCAAGTGAAAAGCTCAATGAGCTTAAACACCTATTTAGCAGCCTACCGCACTTTTCTGTAAGCGATGATATTCACTCATTGCGCTGGCAAAAACTGTTAGTGAATGTTGCTATTAACCCATTAACAGCCATTCATAACGTTAAAAATGGTCAGTTACGTGCACCGCAATTTAGTACACGCATCATTAATTTGCTCAGCGAAGCCTGCCTTGTGGCCAATAAACAAGGTATTAAAGTAAAGCTCAACGAGGCACTGGATCAGGCCTATTGTGTGATGACTGCAACCGCTGAAAACTTTTCATCTATGCAGCAAGACATTAGCCATAATAGAGAGTCTGAAATTGATGCTATCTGTGGTTATGTATGTGAGCAAGGTGCAAAGCTGGGTGTAAAAACCCCTCATAATCAAGCAATGCTCTGTTTGATAAAAACCAAATCAGCTGAGTTTTCATAAAAGTAAGCACGCTTCGAGGGAAAAAGTAAACGGCGCGCAGGCGTCAAACGTGTTTTGCGCAAAACAAGCCATTCCACCAGCCATAAAAAAAGCGCGAACGTGTCGCGCTTTTATCAGTATCCCTTATGGGCGATACACTTTTACGTTACTGTAGCCTTCTTCGTGCAGGATCAGCGCTTGCAACTGGCTCATTACCCCTTTCGCACAATATAGGTAATATTCTTTATCTTTTGGTAAGTCACCAAATTTAGTCGCTAAGCGGAAGAAAGGTAAATGCACAACATCAATACCTTCAAGCTCCAGTGGATTGGCATCTTCTTCCTCAGGTGAACGTATATCTACAACAACCGCCCCCTTTGGTAAGTCAGATACAGATTCAGCCTCTTTCACTTCTTCTTTTGCTTCGGTGTCGATATCCCGGATATCCATCACACGCGCATTTTCAACGACCGTATTTAGCACGTCGAAATCAAACTTAGCTTCTTCGGCAAGAATCGTTTTGATTTTAGCTTTAACCGTTGGCTTTTTAGAGATCACACCACAGTATTCAGGCATGCTTTCTGCCATTTCGGCGGTACCAATTTGACGCGCAATATTAATAATATCTTGCTTGTCGTGTTGGATTAACGGACGAATGATTAAAGTTTCAGTCACACGGTCAATGACACTCAAATTCGCAAGTGTTTGACTTGAAACCTGCCCAATACTTTCACCTGTTACGAGTGCTTGCACACCTAGTTTTTCTGCAACTTGACTACCGGCACGCATCATCATACGTTTTAGAACCACACCCATTTGGCTGTTTTCTACGTTTTCAAGGATTTCAGCAACAACAGGTTCAAAATCAACCGTCACGAACTTAACTTTATGAGTAGAGCTAAATTGCTTCCAGATGTAATAGCTCGCCTGCTTAACACCGATTTCGTGGGCTGCACCACCTAAGTTAAAGAACAAGAAGTGAGTACGCGCCCCCTTACGGATCATTTGATAACTGGCAACACCAGAGTCAAAACCGCCCGACATAAGCGATAATACATCTTCTTGTGTTGGCAGCGGGAAGCCCGCCATACCTAAGTGAGTTTCAGTAACTATATAGGCTTTATCATCACGCACTTCTAAACGTACTGTTACTTCAGGGTGAGATAATTTAACGCGCGCCCCTTCAACATGCTGGTTTAAACCACCACCTACGTAGCGCTCTACATCGCTCGATGTAAAGTCATGCTTACCTGAACGCTTACAACGCACGCAGAATGTTTTGCCTGCAATAGTATGGCCAATTAGCTCAAGTGCTTTTTGGTAAATATCGTCAATTGAGTCGAAGCCTGTTTCTGTTACTTCAATAAACTGTACGATACCAGGAATGCGTTTTAAGCCATCAATGATATCTAAGCGAACTTGCTCAGAGTCTAGGAGGCTTACCACTGAGATATTGTCCCAGTTATTTCTAACCTGCACTTTTTCGTCAACGCGACGTAAAACGATCTTAATGTTATTTTCTAATAACTTGGTGAAACGCTTACGAACAGACTTACTCTTAATAGCGATTTCAGGATGTAATTTGACGATAAATTTAAGCATAGTTCACTCTTAGACAGTGGGATTCACACGGCCCGAGGCATACCAACCTCAAGGGCGCGCGATTATAACAAAAATTATAGCGTCTAGGAAATAAACTGCTTTGTAGGATTATTGTTCGCTTTGCTCAGTGGCAGCAAGTGCTAAGTACTTTGCTCTTAAGTTGTTTACTTGTTCCAAATGTTGCTCTGTACAATGTGCTTTTAATAGCAATAGTACTTTTAAGATACCGTTATAGATATCTTCTCTGGCAAGCTCGCCGCTCAAGCGACGGGCTTTAATGTAAGGTGTCCAAAAGCTCACTGTCATTTTAAGCATATGGGCAAGCTCTGTTACATCGGCGTCATCAATAGTAATAATACCACCTGAACGTAATGCAAATAACACCTCTTTTACCTGCTCTAACAGCGCAGCTTGAAACTCGATATAGTCTTTTTTTAATACTTCATCACGGGATAAAATATCACCCAAATTATCGTAAAAAAATTGAAATCGCCACATCAGTTCAAACAAAGAGTCTAAATACCCTGCTAAGTTTTCAAGCGCATTATCTTCTGGTTTTAATGGCTTAAAGTGCGTATGGAGATGTTCACTGTATAAAGCAAAAATGTGACGAATAATGTCTTCTTTATTTTTAAAGTGATAATACAGATTGCCAGGGCTAATACCCATGTGTGCAGCAATGTGGTTGGTCGTAATAGCACGCTCTCCATGGAGATTAAATAGCTCAATGCTGGTATGTATGATTTTATCCTTTGTGCTCATATGCTGCTTACTCTATTTTTATATTTATTACGATCTGAAGTTCATTTTCAGCCAAGCAGTATAAACAAATGCGTGGCAATAAAATACTACCTTGAAAAATTCTAACTTCAATCGGCTTAGTACCTTATATAAAACCAAAAAATCTAATAGGATGCTCTTACTTCAAAGCTGCATACGAGTGAAAACACTGTTACTATAGCAAGCAAATTTTTAACTAGCTGATAGATATGAACGTTACTGCAATCTACCCAGGTACCTTTGACCCGCTAACGAATGGGCACACAGACCTCATCCATCGAGCAGCTAAAATGTTCGACAAAGTCATTGTGGCTATTGCTCATAATCCAAGTAAACAACCCTGTTTTACACTAGAAGAACGTGTAGAGTTAGCAAATACAATTTTAGCCCACCTTAAAAATGTAAGCGTGATCGGCTTTTCTGGTTTATTAGCTGACCTTGCCCGTGAGCATAAGGCTGAAGTACTCATTCGTGGTATTCGTGCTGTATCTGACTTCGACTATGAGTTTCAGCTAGCAAATATGAACCGACGCCTAAACCCTGATTTAGAAAGTGTGTTTTTAACACCCGCTGAAAAAAACTCGTTTATTTCCTCGACGCTCGTTAAAGAAGTTGCCCGTCATCATGGTGATGTGAGCGAATTTGTTAACCCTATTGTCGCCACCGCATTACAGGAAAAAATACACGGATGAAACTAAAAAAGTTCATTAGCTTAAGTGCTTTACTAATGATCTCTGCACCAAGCTTTGCTGAGCCATGGATAGAAAGTGATGACCCTTTGTTAAGGGCTTCTATAGAGATGCTATTTAATCAAGGAATTATAAAACAACCTATCAATAGTTACCCGCTTATGTGGCAAGGTATTGCAGGTGATTTAGCAGCTATCGACCCTAATAATTTACAGGAACGTAGTTTTTTCGCGTATCAGCACGTTAAGCACGCTCTCAATAACGCCAAACGAAAAAACAGTTCTGGGGTGCGCTTCAATTACAATAGTGAACCCGAGACACAACAGGGCTTTACGACACGCGATCAGCAAAAAAGTGGTATTAACAGCTATGGTTCAATAACCGGTAAGCGAGTAAGTGCCAAAGTAAGTGTGAACTATGCTGACGAGTCACTCGACGGAAAATACACAAATTATCATGGTAGTTATCTAGCCGTGTTAATGGGTAACTGGTCAATCAGTGCAGAGCAAGTAAGTCATTGGTGGGGCCCGAGTAACGACAACGCCTTGTTACTATCGAATAACGCAGCTCCGATGAAAGGCCTGCGCTTTTCCCGTGCAAACAGTCAATATGTTGGCCCTAGTTGGTTATCATTTATTGGTAATTGGCAGTTAACTGGTATTTACGCTAAACAAAAACCATTTTTAAATAGCAGTGAAGAAGGCGATTATTGGGCTTTAAGGTTTGCAAGTACACCATTAAAAGGGCTTGAAATTGCAGTAAATACGGCAAGTTCTGATTATCTTACTGATGAATATATCGATTCAGTTACACTCGAAAGCCAAACATCGACCCATCGCCTAACAAGTATTGATGTTAAATACTCAACATCCATAGCACAGCAACCTGTTGCATTTTATGCTGATGTAATGGGGCGTAATGAAAGTGGCCTTGCACCAAGTGATCCTTTTTATACTGTGGGTATTGAAAGCTACTTTGGTTCAAATGACAGTTTACTGAAAACCTATTTTGAATACTCAAATACAGAGCAACAATGCAGCCTTACAGCTGATTGTGTATACGGCTCGGCTAGCTACACACAAAAACAAAGACTTATTGGCAGCTCTGTGCCTAAGCAAAGTAAATCGGCTGTGTTAGGTGCTTATTACCATACTCTAGATGGTTATGGAGGTCATGCAAAGCTACGTTGGATTGACAGTGAAGCGGAAGAAACACCTGCAGATATGACGCAATTACAATTAGAACTTGGTTATCAACAATCTTTATTTAGTGGTCTTTGGAAAGTAACCGGACTTGTATCAAGGGATGAAATAGGCAATGACTCTGACACAAATACTGGCTTAAGAACAAGCTGGGAATTTCGTTTTTAAACCGCTATCACGGGTCAAGTAAGCTTTGCTTGACCCCGACCCCATCTATATAACTTTACAAGCCCTAGAAAGTCTTTGTTACATAGCAGCGCAATTATCATCATTATATCCATCGTATTAACTGTCACGGTGTACACATCCCAAAACCACCAATGACCAGTAAAGTGGGCATAGTTAGTGTCGTAATACATTGCCAGAAACAATAAAATATTCACCGAGAGCCCTGTAAAAATATATAACTTTGCAGGGACCTCATTTAGGTTTTTTTTACGGGTAACAAACCAAATGAAAGACAACATAATTAAGTCTGACGCAGCCCAAATTAAATATGCAAGTGTCGTATTGAGGATGTTGTAGCCTAAAGTAACGTTAAGGAGTGGATCACTTACCATATAAGATAAAAACATTGCCAATGCTATCCACATCACTGTTTTATCTCCACCCCCTACCGATGAAGACTTTTTTACCATGTTGTACAAAAAGGCCATCAAAAAGCCCCACATGATAAAAGTGGCAAGATACACACCCAAGTATTCTTGGAGATATTCAAGCATACAATAAACCTCTAGCAGGCTTTGGCTTTAATATGACTAACAAGTGCTCCAAGCTTCAAGAAATCTTTGTTCAATAATAAAGCTAAGATCATCATAATATCGATACT
Source organism: Pseudoalteromonas sp. L21 (assembly GCF_021728035.1). Classification (NCBI taxonomy): domain Bacteria; kingdom Pseudomonadati; phylum Pseudomonadota; class Gammaproteobacteria; order Alteromonadales; family Pseudoalteromonadaceae; genus Pseudoalteromonas; species Pseudoalteromonas sp. L21. The sequence continues at coordinate 833,392 of NZ_JAKKCV010000001.1, forward strand.
ATTTACGCCAAGAGAGTATATTGTCCACAGTAGCCATGGAGTTGTATTATCGTATACAAAAATATCAATGTAGATTGAGAGCATAAGAAATGAATTCAGAAGTAAACCCATTAAAATATAAATTGCCGCATAAAAAATAGGATGCTGTTTCAGCTTCAACCAAGCTACAATAATAATAATCGTTACCAAGTCATAGTAAAGCCAATTCAAATAATGAAAAGAAGATAACTCTAGAACACCACTCAAAAAGTATGAGAGCATCATAATAAAAGCTAAAATTAAAGGACGACGATCATTCTTATTGATACTCATAGCAAGGTTGAAGAGAAAAGCCATTAAAAAGCCCCACTCTATAAACGTACCAATTAAACTACCTAGGTAGGCATTTATATACATCTGCTATTTTCAAACTAATTTTTTATTTTTAAGAGAGTGACCAATTAACTTTTTCAACTTATTCAGTCCAAGGATGTCTCGGTCGACGATTAATGCCACTATCATGGTGAAGTCTACGACATTAACACCTAGCGAATAGATATCCCACAAGATCCAGTGTGTTGTATTTTTATACACTTGAACATCTAAATAAACAGACAGAAACAGAATAGTATTAATGATTAAACCAAAAACTAAATAGCTAAAGGAAGGAGTTGTACGTTTTATTACAAGGAATGCAAAAATTAAGAAGACTAAAGTGGCTATGTCGTACAATGCCCACTCAAGAAAGGTTACTGCAGTATAAGAGAGCCAACTAAAAAAATAATCTCCAGCGATATAGGAGACCATCATTATAAATGAGCTTAAGAGCAAAGTGGTTTTTCGTTTATTTTCATTTACTGCGTAGACAAAAATATTAAAAAAAAATGCCATTAAAAATCCCCAAGCACTCATAGCTGAAAGGGAGAAAAAACCAAGTTGCTCAGTAAAAAACATTCAGTACCTATTGCTCTTTCTTACTTGGTGGGAACATAGCACCACCACCGCGCTGAAGCTCTGCATCACCCGACAGTGACATTGCTTGACTAGATAGAGTTACTGTATCAGATTGTAAGGTTTTATTACTAGTAGTTTGTTCTAGTGCAGGCTTTGTTTGTTGCATTTGGCTGTAAGCTTGCATCTGTAATTGACTATTATTTGAAATTTGCATGATTTAAATCCTTTAAGTTTAAATTGTAGTTAACGTGTGACGAATCACAAACGTACTCAGCGCTCTCGTTTTATTGACGCTTTTTGTACATTTTTGCAGCATTTTTGCTACATATCAAACTAAGCAACTAACGATCCAACTTTTCGCTTAAACAGATCTTTTTGATCAACTCAGCAAATTTCAGGCATAAAAAAACGCACAGGGGTAACCGTACGTTTTTACTATCCAGGGAAATTAAGCTACGTTTTTACACGGGATCACCGCATTCTCACGAGGCCTTAAAATAAATTCCATTGCGACTTCATCGCAATTGTCTTTGCGAAGGCAAAGCTCACAATCTTTCATGACTTTTTCCGGTAAACTATCTTTGCTGCAATAGCTGAAGCCTTGTTTTTTAAAAAAATCTGGCACGCGCGTTAATACAATGACACGGCTAAGCGCCAACTTTTTGGCTTTAACTAATAAGTGCTCAACTAATTGTTTGCCTTGACCTGTGATACTCATCTTTGGATCAATCCCTAAAGATCGGATCTCTGCAAGTCCTGTATCGTAAATATACAATGAGGCGCAGCCAGCAACCTGGTCTGCAACCTCCGTGACTGCAAATTCATTAATTGAATGAATCATGTCACTTTTAGCGCGAGGTAGGTTTTCCCCATTCATTGCCCAGTATTGAATTAGTTGGGCAATGCTCTCAACGTCATTTAAATTTGCATCACGTACTTTTATTTGCCGTTTTTTTTTGCATATTCAATTGCATTAGAGACTTGCTCAACAGAGGTACCACCTAATGCCTGACGTGCTTTTATACATGCGTCTATTTCTAATACAGGATAGACATCTGACTCGAAAATGCTATGTACAGATTTAAATTGTTCTAAACTTAAATCTTCTAAGTTATTCCCTTTAGAAATAGCCATTTGCACTAAGGTACCAACAATGTGGTGCCCTTCTCTAAAGGGGATGCCTTTAGCCACTAAATAGTCAGCAAGCTCAGTCGCATTTGAGTGACCGCCTTTTGCAGCAGCAAGGGTTTTATCTGCATTAACTTTAATACCTTTGATGCACGCTTGCGCCATATGAATACACGCAAGCCACGTTGGCATCGCATCAAATAAGCCTTCTTTGTCCTCTTGCATATCTTTATTATAAGCAAGCGGCAGTGCTTTAAGTGTCATCATCATGGCGCTAAATGCACCAAATACACGGCCCGTTTTACCACGGATTAACTCAAGTGCATCTGGGTTTTTCTTTTGCGGCATTAATGATGAGCCTGATGTTACCCCATCAGACAGCTCTATAAAGCCCGCTTCGCCTGAGTTATAAAAAATCAGGTCTTCGGCCATACGCGATAAATGAATCATTGAAATTGACGCGCAGCTTAATAGCTCAACCACAAAGTCACGGTCAGATACAGCATCTAAACTGTTACGTGTTGCTGCGGTAAAACCTAACCCTTCGGCAAGAGTTTGCCTATCTATTGGGTACGCCGTACCCGCTAAAGCACCGCTACCGAGTGGACAATAATTCATACGATTTTTGGCATCGGTTAAACGGCTTTCATCACGCTCAAGCATTTCAACATAGGCCATACACCAATGGCTAAATAATACAGGTTGTGCACGCTGTAAGTGTGTGTAACCCGGTAGAATAGTGCCTAACTCACGCTCAGCTAAGGCAATAAACTCACCTTTAAGCTCTGCAATGGCTTCAAGAATATGCTCGGCAGTATCACGACACCATAAACGGAAATCTGTCGCTACTTGGTCATTACGACTACGACCCGTATGAAGCTTTTTAGCAAGATCGCCCACTTTATCAATCAGTGCTGACTCAACATAAGAATGAATGTCTTCATGCCCTGCTCCAGCCACTGCTTGTGGGTTTGCTTTAACTTCATCTAACAGCTTATTCAGTGCTGCAACGAGGTCATCATATTCTTGCTGATTTAACACATTAACTTGCTTAAGCGCTCCCGCCCAAGCAACCGAACCAATAATGTCTTGCTCTGCAAGTTGATAATCAAAAGGAAGTGAATCGTTAAATTGCTTAAACGCTTCATCTGGCCCCGTAGAAAAACGTCCGCCCCATAATGCCATTGAACTGCCTCCAAACTCGGCGATTGCCCCGCTTTGCAAGGCAATAATTAAATTACTTTTTCGTTAGTGCTGAGATTCTGCTAGATAGCGAGAATAAACGAATGAAGCCTTCTGCATGTGATTGGTCATATACATCATCTTCGCCGAAGGTTGCGAAATCTTCACTGTATAAGCTATTCGGTGATTTTTTCTGTACCGCAGTGACTTGACCTTTATAAAGCTTAAGCACCACTTCACCGGTTGCGAGTTTAGACAGAGATTCAGCCCCAGCTAGAATCGAATCTTTCAATGGTGTAAACCAACGACCGTCGTAGACAAGGTGTGAAAACTCACCACCCAGTACTTCTTTCCATTTACGGCTTGATTTATCGAGCACGAGTTCATCAACCGCTTGTAATGCGGCCATGATCACTGTGCCCCCTGGTGTTTCATAACAGCCACGCGACTTCATACCGACTAAACGGTTTTCGACGATATCAACACGACCCACACCGTGTGGCGCAGCAATGTCATTTAATTTAACTAAACAGTCATAAGGTTTAAGCGTCTCACCATTTACCGCAACCACTTCACCTTCGACAACATTTAATGTCACATATTCAGGTTCGTTTGGTGCTTGCTCTGGCGAGTTAGTCCAAGTCCATACTTGCTCACTTGGTTGGCACCATGGATCTTCAAGCTCACCACCTTCGTGTGAAATATGCCACGCATTAGCATCACGGCTATAAATTTTTGTAGCAGACGCTGAACACGGAATATCACGCTCAGCCAAGTAATCAAGTAGTGATTCACGGCTCGATAAATCCCACTCACGCCATGGTGCGATTACTTTAAGATCTGGCGCAAGGGCTGCGAAACATGACTCAAAACGCACCTGATCGTTACCTTTACCTGTACAACCATGTGAAAGCGCATCAGCACCTACTTTACGGGCAATCTCTACTTGGGCTTTTGCAATGATTGGGCGCGCCATAGACGTACCGAGTAAATAAGTACCTTCGTAAATAGAACCCGTTTTTAAGGTTGGATAAATATAGTCACTGACCATTTCGTCTTTTAAGTCAACCACATAACATTCAGATGCGCCTGAAGCGATTGCTTTTTCTTCTACGCCTTCTAGCTCTTCAGCGCCTTGACCTACATCAGCAACAAATGCGATAACTTCACAGCCGTAGTTTTCTTTTAACCATGGCACGATTGCCGATGTATCTAGACCACCAGAATAGGCTAATACGACTTTTTTGATTGAACTCATTGGTGTTCCTTAAACAAAATTTGGATTTAATAATGTGACAAGCAGTGCGTTTTGCGCGTGCATACGGTTCTCTGCTTGTTGAATAATTTTTGATGCTGGGCCATCCATTACCTCAGAGGTAATTTCAAACTCACGATGAGCCGGCTGGCAATGCAACACAGTTTGCGCACCAGTTTGCTCAAGTAGTGCTTGATTTAACTGGTACGGCATATATTTAGCTTTCACCTGCTCAAGCGGTGTTTTATCGCCCATCGATACCCACGTATCAGCATAGACTGCATTTGCACCCACTGCCGCTTCAATTCTGTCGCTAACCATGACAGTCGCTCCATTCATCGCTGCAATTTGCTCTGCTTGCTTAAGAATTTGCGAATCTGGCGAGCTTCCTTTCGGGCACACAGCGACAAAATCAGTCCCTAAAGTAGCAGCTAATAGCATTAGAGAGTGTGTGACGTTGTTACCTTCACCTAAGTATGCAAGCTTTAGTTTACTGACATCACCATGCACTTCTTGTAGCGTTAAAAAGTCAGCGAGTGCTTGGCATGGGTGGTATAAATCGCAGAGGCTATTTACCACAGGGACTGACGAAAACTCAGCAAGGGTGGTTAATGTTTTATGTGCAAATACGCGAGCAACAATGCCATCAGCCCAAGTTGAAATATTTAAAGCAAAATCTTTTACTGACTCACGCGCACCCATTGCGCCATTTTGTGAATCTAAATAAACAGCATGACCACCTAATTTATTAATACCAATATCAAATGATAAACGGGTACGTAAGCTTGGTTTTTCGAATAAGGTAACCACTGACTTGCCCGCTAAAGCTTGGCTAAAATCGACTGGGTTTGCTTTAATTTTTTGCGCTAAATCGAGTAGTTTAAGCGCGCCTTTTTGGTCTAACTCAAGACCAGATAAAAAGTGAGTAAACATGTAATACCTATGGTGTAATTTTCGTTCCTACGTGCTCGCCTTGTAATAAGGCGACTAAGTTTTCTGGCTTTAGCCAGCTTGAGATATACACACCACGTCGTAAATGTTGGGCAGCAAGAAGGCTGGTCTTAACTTTGACCTCCATCCCGCCCTGAATAACTCCTTGAAGAATTAATGCATCTATTTGCTGCGTATTAAGTTGATGTAGCGGTTGTTTGTTTGCATCAAGCACCGCTTCTACATCAGTCATAAAAATAAGTTCTGCATCAAGTTCTTTTGCAATCGCCGCTGCTGCTTCATCGGCATTAACGTTGTACCAAAGCCCATCTTCGCCAAAGCCAATAGAGCTCACTAAGGGTAAGCGGCCTTGCGCAATTAAACTTGGTAAAACACTGTCGGTGCTATCAGCGCATTGTCCAACTTGCCCAAGTGCTTTTAATTTTTGCTTAACCACAACGCCCGCTTCATAGAGGCTCATCCCCACAGGCTTATGCCCTGAAACAATTGCTTGACTCATTAGCTGTTTATTCGCACAGCCAGCCAGTGCCCCAACAATATAAGGCATTTGTTCTTTTGGACTGATACGTAAACCTTGGTGCTTCGCACTGGCAAACCCTGCGTCTTTAAGCCACGCATCAACTAATGCACCACCACCATGAACAATCACAAAGTTGGCCTGTTGCTGTGCTACAAGGACGTCAAATAAAGCTTTTGCGGCATCAGCTGTATTTAATACTGCACCGCCTATTTTAATTACCCATGTTTTCATCATAACGCTCCTACTAACCCGGTATGATGAGGAAGTCCCATCGCTAAATTAATACATTGCAATGCTTGCCCTGCGGCCCCTTTTAATAAGTTATCAATGGCCGACATAACAATCAGTTGCTCACCTTTTTGTTGCCATGCAATATCAACAAATGGTTGTTTAGCCACGCCTTTGATGCTTGGAATTTTATTTCCGAGTAAACGAATTAACGGCTCATTCGCTAGCACTTGATATGCCGCGCTCACTTGCTCTGCTGTCACACCTGGTTTTAATTGCACATAAATAGTTTCTAAAATTCCGCGAGGAAAATTACCTAAATGTGGGGTAAATAACACAGGGTGACCAAGGTACTGCTCAATCTCAGGTGTGTGTCTGTGGTTAAACAAGCCATAAGGAGCAAGTGACACTTCGCAAAAGTGCGTATTCACACTGGCCTTCCTACCCGCACCGGTTACGCCAGAGACAGCATTAACAATGATGGTTTGCTCAGCTAATAAACCCGCTTCTTTAAGTGGCTTTAAAGAATTAAGTGCCGCTGTTGGGTAACACCCTGCTACAGCAACAAGGTTTGCTTTACTAATCGCATCGCTATTCCATTCAGCCAAACCATAAGCCGCTTGCTCTAAAAGCTCAGGATGTTCATGCGCGAAACCATAATAAGTTAGGTAATCCTCATTCCCAGCTAAACGGAAGCCGCCCGATAAATCAAAAACTTTTTTGCCCATGGCTAAAAATTGTGGCGCAAGATCAACACTCACTTTGTGATCAGTACATAGACACACATAATCAGCAGTGTTATTTATTTCCTGAAAAGCCTCAGCTGTTAGCGGTTGCAGCGGGTACGCTAACAAGCCTAAGTGCTCGGGGTATAAATCGCTTAATAATTTATCTTTATCTAAGCTCCCTTCAGACACATAACACGCTTGTAGAGTCAGTTTTGGATGCTTTGCAACTAAACTTGCTAGCTCTGCGCCGCTATAACCACTTGCGCCAATAATCACTACTTTCATTGCTTACTTTTACCTATTAAATCTATTTATCGATACGCCTAAAATTACTCGCCTAATGGCGAATAAAAACACTGTCTAAAGTAATGAAATCAGGTTATCGTCGTTTAGTGTTCATAGTGCCGTTTTAAAATATATTTATGCTTAAAAAGTGAATTGATATTCATCATAAATACTTTTATATTGTTATGCAATTAGATTGAATAATTATTTTTGGATTTTTTATGTCATTCCCCTCTTTTTTATCTATGTATCAGCAGCTAATTGCTGCCCCCTCAATCAGTTCGATTGAAGACTCTCTGTGCATGAGCAATAAAGAGGTGATCACCTTGCTCGCTACTTGGTGCGAAAGCCTTGGTTTTACATGTGAAATAACAGAGCTCGAAAACGGTAAAGGCCGTTATAACTTATTAGCGAAACGTGGTGAGGGAGATGGCGGTTTAATGCTTGCGGGTCATACCGACACGGTGCCTTTTGATGATAGCCGCTGGAACTATAACCCCTTTCAACTCAGTGAGCATGACAACAAACTTTATGGCTTAGGCAGTATTGATATGAAAGGCTTTTTTGCCTTTGTATTGCAGGCAATTAGCGAGCTTGATGCAACGAAGCAAACAGAGCCACTATTGATCCTAGCCACTGCTGATGAAGAAACCACGATGGCAGGTGCGCAACAAATTTGTCGCCATCCTAATTTAAAACCGGCACGCTGTATTATAGGTGAGCCAACAGATATGACCCCAGTGTTCACTCACAAAGGCCACATGAGCACTGCGATTCGTGTGATTGGTCGCTCAGGTCATAGCTCAGATCCAGAACGTGGTTTAAACGCCATTGAAGTAATGCATAAAATGATTGCAAAATTGTTAATCATTAAAGAAGAATTAAAGAATAAATATTCAATTGAACATTTTCAAATCCCGCACCCGACTTTAAACCTTGGCCATATTCATGGTGGCGATAATGCAAACCGTATTTGCGGCTGCTGTGAAATGCACATAGATATGCGACCTTTACCTGGTTTAAGTGTGCAAGAACTGCAAGCAATTTTGCTAACTGCTGCTGAAGAAATTAATGCCCACTACCCTAATGCGGTGAGTGTTATTGACTTACACGAGCCTATTCCAGCATTTAGTGGCAGTACAGATACTGCGCTTGTTAAACTTGCCGAACAAGTATCAGGTCAACCTGCCGTTGCAGTAAATTACTGCACTGAAGCACCGTTTATTCAACAGCTTGGCTGTGAAACAATTGTCATGGGGCCTGGTTCAATAAATCAAGCCCACCAGCCCGATGAGTTTTTAGCGATGGAAAAAGTCAAACCTTCACAAGAAATCATCAGCAAAATGATTAAAGCAAGTTGCTTTCGTAATGAGTAAAAAGGGGGCTTGATGCTCCCTTTTCTAATTCACTCACTAATCCATATATTTACTTAAGTACTTTTTAAAGACAGGGTCGGTTTTCGCTAGGGCTTTTTGCTCTGCTAAAATATCTTTGAGAATTGTTTTAGAGGTTAATGGATTAGCCAATACAACCCTAAACACAACCGTTGGTTGATGGTCATATTTTGCAGGTGTTAAACGTGTACGCGATACAAAAGAGCGTCCTGCTTCACGCTGACGCTTTTGCATACTTGCGGTAAAACGATTCAACGAAGCGTAAATATCTAACTTCGTTTCTTCGTCAGCATCTTTAAGCTTAACTTGGATTTCTTTTGGTACGTAGCGATAGGTTAATAGGCAAAGCTCAGGCTCTGAGATTAATTCAAAATCTTCATCCTGCTTAATCATGTCGGCGAAAGTACGGGCTTTCACGATACTACGGTCAATCAACATTTCGTAGCCTTTACGGCCAATAACACGTAAGCAAGCATGCACTAACATTGCCATACCTGGGCGACTGCCCTCTAAAGTATGACTGCCTAAATCTTTAGAGCCTTTACGAAGAATATATTCCGCATGATGCTCTATTGCATCTGTGGCTGCAGGGTCTTTAAATAACACAAGGCCTGCGCCCATTGGCACATACATTTGCTTATGGGCATCAATGGTGATTGAATCAGCGCGTTCGATGCCACTTAATAAATGACGGTAATTTTTAGATAATAAAGTTGCCCCGCCCCATGCTGCATCAACGTGAAAGTGACAGCCAAGCTCTTCGCTTAAATCGGCCATTTCGTTAAGTGGGTCTATACTGCCGGTTTCAGTCGTTCCAGCTACCCCAACTAGCGCCATAACTTTAATGCCAGATGCTTCAAGTTCATGGGCTTTTTCACGCATGGCTTGAACATCAACCTTGTTGTTTTCACCTGTTTTAATAGCAACAATGTTATCGCGTCCGATGCCAAGTAAATCAACCGTTTTACCAAGCGAATAGTGGCCTCGCTCTGAAACGAGTACAGCAAGTCCTTTATAGCCATAGTGCAGCATGCCAGCAATTAAACCTTGTGCTGCAATGCCTTTATAGTCACCATCGGCTTTTAATAAACGGTTGCGAGCAATCCATAAGGCGGTAATGTTGGCAACGGTTCCCCCAGAACAAAATGCCCCTAGCGATGTTTTTGCACTATGCATCCACTTGTTATAAAACGCATCCTCTTCACCATAGGCTAAATGGTGCATCATCCCTAAAACTTGTCGTTCTAGTGGCGTAAATGCTTTTGACGTTTCTATCTTTACTAGGTTTTGGTTTAGACCCACCATCAATTTTGATAGCGGTAACACAAAATGTGGCAAAGCGGATGTCATGTGGCCAATAAAGCTTGGCGCAGCTGTGTGAACTGAGTGTGCAACTAACTGCTCCATAATGTCTTGCGCGTAGTCAGAGACAAAAGTGGGCTCTTCTGGGATATTTGCCGACTGAAAATCTTTTTCAATCTCATGCAATGGCTTTTCAATTGCCGCAATATTCTCATTTAAGAATCCTGCAAGATTGCTTGAAATCTCTGATTCTATTCTACTCAAGGTTGAGTCCGGTGCTTCAGGCACCGTAAAAATACGAATCAAACTTTCTTTAGAGGCGACGGCACAACGCTTTTGATCCATCTTAATACCCATTATAAGCAGCTAAAATGCACCTAATGCTGAAACAATAAGGTTTGAATTTAGCGGCACTGTTGCTACGAAATTGGCTAACTTTACTGGAATATCACAAAAATGTCTCGTTTAAAGCTAAAAAGCCACGAATTCGGTGACAAAAAAATGATGTATCAATGAAATTTGCGCTAATTTTCTACTATCAGCCAGTTATTTTTTAAGTATAATCATCACACCACTGATAAAGGAATAATTATGTCCAAAGGAATGCAAAAGACCGGTTGGCTGCTTTATGGATTTGCCACTTTTTTTATCAGCTTATTTGGTTATATCTACTACACCTATGAGACCGCCCGTAGTGAGATAATGGCTGGCATTGATTCAAAGCTTCTCAATGCGGCTGTGAGTGTTAACCATATTTTAGGTAAGGATTACCACAATCAAGTCAACGCTGGCATACCAATCTCTTCGGCTGTTTATAAGCAAAAAATGAGAGCCCTCTCAGAATACGCCAAGCAAATGGACTTAGCGTATGTGTATTCTATGGTACTTCGGGACGATACCGTTTTTTTTAGCGCATCGAGTTATACCCAAAAGGATCAAAACGGCGGCCGTATCACGCAGTTTATGGATCCCTACACCGAAGCAACCAAAATAAATAAAGACGCCTTTTTTTCTACAGAGCCAGTTTTCGAAGTGTCAAAAGATCAATGGGGACACTTTAAAAGCATTTTTGTTACTTTCATCGATGAGAATGGCCATACCTATCTTACTGGTGCCGATATAACAATTACTGACCTCAACCAACAGTTACAACTAAGCGTAACACGCGCGACTATTACAGGGTGCTTCTTCTTTTTTATTGCCTCCTTAATTGCAGGGCTTTACTTTTTACAACTTAAACGCTCTCTTTCTACGGATGCGCGTACAGGCTTTGCTAACCACGTAGCGCTGGAATATTACCTTAAAAAAAGCACCAAGCACCGCATGGAGCTTGCAGTCATTACAATTAATGAAGTTGAGGATATTAGTAGCTTTTATGGCACAGAAGTAAGCGACAAGGTAATGGCCAGTTTATTGAGCTATTTTCAATCTCGCCTACCCAACGATGCGCTGGTATTTCGTCTTGCTACCAATAAAATAGCACTGTTACATACACGCGGTGCAGAGCAAGATTTTGATGACACTATTAACGCCTTTAATCAATCAATCCCTGTACTTAACGAGCCGTTTATTTATGTTAGTTTGCATGCAGGCATTGCCTCTGGTAATAAGCTAATGCTGATTGAAAACGCACATATTGCTCTTCAACAAGCAAAGTTAAACAATCAACGTATTATTCGTTACGAGAATGTCTTTAAACAAGTAGAAGAACAGTTTAGATACAATGTAAAGCTGGCTAAAAAAGTAAAAGAAGCGTTTGATAACAATCGTATCGTTCCCTATTTCCAACCCATTTATGATACGCAAACAAAGCAGGTAACTCATTACGAAAGCTTAGCAAGAATGGCATCAGCACAAGGGCGCATCTATACACCAGATTACTTTCTAACTGTTTTGAAACGCTCTCGAATGGACGGATTACTAACACGTACCATGTTTACTCGCTGTATTGAGCAATTTCGAAAAACCTCAATTAGCTGGAGCATTAATATTACAGCGCAAGATATTCTGGACCCCAGCTTAAGTGAGTTTTTAGAACAGCAGTTAAGACGCTACCCACAACCCAACAATATTATTTTTGAGTTTCATGAAACAGAAGCAATTGCCTACTTTAGTGAAGTAAAAGCATTTATTAGCTTACTTAAAAATAAAGGTGCGCAGGTTATGATTAACGAATTTGGTGCAGGATATTCAAACCTCTCAAATATCTTAAAGCTTGAAGTTGATGGTCTAAAGCTAGACCGCGGCTTAGTTAGCCAAGCACATACCAATGATGACAGCTATATGTTTATTGAACATTTAGTGAAGTACGCCAAACAACTTAACCTTGATGTCGTTGCCGAACAAGTCGAGAGCGAGCAAGTGGCTGAAGCACTTTCCAAAGCAGGTATCACATTAATGCAAGGAAACCACTTCGCGCCACCCACGCCTTATGTGCCTCAGTCATAATGGCAAAGACACAGTGCGTGTTATAGGTTTATTACTAAGCGATGACTCTGTTGGCCACTGGCCCAATATTTACGCTCAAATGGTGTAATAGCGGTATCGCTTTCATACAACTCAACATCGCACTTATGCCCTGCAAGCTCAAGCGAGCGAGCAAATTCCTTCACGTAAATGTCCCAGTTGCTTCTAAGCTCTAAACGCCCACCTAATTTAATAATAAATGGGAATATAGCAGCACCGTGCCAGCGCCTTTGTAGGTGTTTGGCTTTTGGCCAAGGGTTTGGATACAACAAGTAATGGTGCGTGGGCTGCCAGTTAGCAGCCACCGCTAAACGCCAAAAATCGTTTAAATCAGCTTGCACTAAAATGTACTGTCCTGCATCGGTTTGCTTGTACTCAATGTCATGCTTATCCAAGCGATGAGATGATTTATCTATACCAATCACTAACGCATCTGGGTGACGCTTTGCTAAGTTAGCGGTACTTTCCCCTACACCACAGCATGAATCAAGAATGAGTGGCCCAGCAAACGTCTGCACCTTTTCGTTTACCTGATCAAAAGCCGCTTGCGTATGCTCTGCAATCGGCTTCTTAAATTCGGCACTTAGGTGTTTTAAAACAATTTCATCCAGCTTTTCATGTAAACTAGGTTGATTCGATACAATACTTCTCGAATTTGCATCCGTCATTAGTGTCTAAGCCCCACACCACGTTTGATTAGGGTTAATGCTAACGTAAATAAACCCACAATAAATAAACCAAGTACACCAAATGCCACCGATAAGTCGACATCAGACACACCTAAGAAACCATACCGAAATGCATTTACCATATAAATAATTGGGTTTACTTGCGATACGCCTTGCCAAAATTCTGGCAATAAAGTGATAGAGTAAAACACCCCACCAAGATAAGTCAGCGGCGTTAAAATGAAGGTTGGGATAATACTAATATCATCAAAGCTATTAGCATAAATTGCGTTAATAAGTCCGCCTAACGCAAACACAGCCGAGGTTAGTATAACCGTTGCCATAATCACAAAAATATTGTGAATTTGAATATCAACAAACAACAAAGATACACAGGTAACAATCAAACCAACTAACATACCACGCGTCATACCACCGCCCATGTAGCCGAGTACAATAATGTAATTTGGCACTGGCGCAACTAATAGCTCTTCTATGCTTTTTTGGAATTTAGTTGAATAGAAGCTTGAGGCCACATTCGAGTAAGAGTTGGTGATCACCGACATCATAATCAGGCCCGGTACAATAAACTCCATATAACTAAAGCCGCCCATATCACCGATACGAGAACCAATCAGGTTACCAAAAATCACAAAATACAGGCTCATCGTGATTGCAGGCGGTACTAATGTTTGCACCCAAATACGTAAAAAGCGAATACACTCTTTGATCCAAATACTTTTTAGCGCTACACCATATTTAAACATTATTCGCCTCGCCCCTGTTCTAATAATCCAACAAACAGCTCTTCTAAACGGTTTGCTTTATTTCGCATACTAAGCACTGTGTTACCTTGCTCGGTTAGCGCACTAAATACGTGATTTAAGCCCTGAGACTTTGCCACTTCAACTTCTAAAGTATGGTCATCAGTCTGTGTATAGTTGTAGCCTTCAATGCTAATTGGCTGCACAGGCTGCTTTAAATCAAGTACAAAGGTTTCTTTATCAAGCTTGGCAAGTAACGCTTTAATAGTGGTGTTTTCAACAATCACGCCGCTGTCGATAATCGCGATGTTTTTACATAGCAGCTCTGCTTCTTCGAGGTAGTGCGTGGTCAAGATAATGGTGACACCTTGTTTATTTATCTCACGAAGAAAATCCCACATTGAGCGGCGTAGCTCAATATCCACACCTGCAGTTGGCTCATCTAAAATAAGTAATTTAGGTTCATGCATCAGCGCACGAGCAATCATTAAACGGCGTTTCATACCACCTGAAAGGGTGCGCGCTTGCTTATCTTTTTTTTCAAATAAACCGAGCTGCTTTAAATACTTTTCTGCACGTTCATGCGCCAGCTTTCTGGGTACACCATAATAACCCGCTTGGTTAACCAAAATTTGGTTAAGCGTTTCAAACTGACTGAAATTAAATTCTTGCGGCACTAAACCAAGTTCAGATTTAGCGGCTTCTAGGTGAGTATCAATGTCGTGACCAAATACCTCTACGCGACCAGCGCTTTTGTTCACTAACGATGAGATAACACCAATGGTGGTTGATTTACCAGCCCCATTTGGGCCAAGCAAAGCAAAGAAGTCGCCTTGCTGAACTTGTAAATCAATGCCTTTTACAGCTTCAACACCATTTTTATAAACCTTTTTCAGGCCTTCAATATTTAATGCGATCGTTTTTTCGCTCACTGTTTGCCCTCTCCATAACCCCAACGTTTCGTCAAAGTATGTTCAATGTTTAAATGATCTAAAATTCGCGCCACCATAAAATCAACCAGATCTGAAATCTGCTCAGGCTGGTGATAAAACCCAGGTGCCGCAGGCATAATGGTGACGCCAAGCTTTGCTAGTTTCAGCATGTTTTCAAGATGAATCTCGCTAAATGGCGTTTCACGCGGGACTAAAATCAGCTGCCCACGTTCTTTTATAACCACGTCAGCGGCGCGCTCAAGTAAGTTATCTGATGCCCCAACTGCAATGGCAGACACTGAGCCTGCACTACATGGGCAAACCACCATTTTCTTCGGCGCAGCTGAGCCAGAGGCAACAGGACTAAACCAGTTATCTTTACCAAATACTTTTAGTTGTTCTGGCGCGGCATTAAAGAGCGTACTGAGCTGTTCAGTTGCTTTATCTTCGTTGCCCGACAGTTTTATATTCGATTCAGTATCAAGCACCACTCTTGCCGCACTTGAGATCAGTACATACACCTGAAACTGCTGCTCAAGTAATACCTCTAGTAACCGTAAGCCATAAGGGGCACCTGAGGCACCGCTAAAAGCTAAGGTTATTTTATCTTTAAATTGCATACAGTTATGCTCCGTATACTGGTTAGTTTTGTTCAAGTGTGCTGATTAAACGCTGATGAATACCTTCAAAGCCACCATTACTCATTATTAAAATATGTTGTGACGGCGCACTTCCTTCAGCAACTGCGGCAATGATTTCCTCAGTGCTTGGCATACAATGCATACCTGCTTTATCTGCGTATTCTTTTAATGACCAGCTTAAGTTTTCAGGTTCAAATAAATACACGTCATCGGCAGCTTTTAGAGAATCAATCAAGGTTTGTTGATGCACACCCATTTTCATGGTGTTTGAACGCGGCTCTAAAATGGCAATAATCTTCTCATCGCCCACTTTTGCACGTAAACCTGCAAGAGTTGTTTTAATTGCCGTTGGGTGATGTGCAAAATCATCATACACTTTAATACCATTCACATCGGCTTTTAGCTCCATGCGGCGCTTAGGAGAAATAAACTCTGCTAAACCAGCAATGCTCACTGACACAGCAATCCCTACATGACGAGCGGCTGCAATGGCCATAATAGCATTTTTAACATTGTGCTCGCCCATCGCTTGCCATGACACAACGCCCTGCACTTCCCCAGCTAATAACACTTCAAATTCACTGCCATCAGCTTTAAGTAAACGGTAATCCCAGTCACCCAACAGTGTTTCGCTCTCGCTCCAAAGACCTCTTTCAATCACCTCTTGTAGTGCTTCATCTTGGCTTGGCCAAATGACTTTGCCACTACAAGGTAGTGTACGCATCAGGTGGTGAAATTGTTTCTTTATTGCATTTAAATCTTCAAAAATATCCGCATGATCAAATTCAAGATTATTTAGAATCAAAGTGCGTGGTAAGTAATGTACAAACTTACTGCGTTTATCAAAAAAAGCGGTATCGTATTCGTCGGCTTCAATTACAAAAAATGGGGTTTCGCCAACACGTGCAGACACACCAAAATTTTGCACTATGCCACCAATTAAAAACCCAGGTTTCATACCGGCATACTCTAATAGCCATGCCAGCATACTCGCTGTGGTTGTTTTGCCATGCGTACCCGCAACAGCTAAAACCCACGAATTCTGCAATAAATTATGTTTTAACCATTCTGGGCCTGAGGTATAAGGCAAGCCTTTATCAAGCACATATTCAACACAGGGATTGCCACGGCTCATGGCATTACCAATCACCACCATATCAGGGGTTGGCTCAAGTTGTGCAACGTCATAACCTTGAGTTAGAGTAATACCCAGCTCTTCTAATTGTGTGCTCATCGGCGGGTACACATTTTGATCAGAGCCTGTCACTGTATGACCTAACGATTTAGCGATTGCGGCGATACCACCCATAAAGGTGCCACAAATTCCAAGAATATGAATATGCATCTACTGTCCTGAGCAAAATGAATGATAGATAAAATAAGCCGTTATAATGCCAAATATAAGCTTTACTTACCATTACTACACGGCAATAGACTTTTGCCAAATAACCAACATAAAAAAACACCTCAATTTGAGGTGCTTTTCTAATCAAGCTGAATCTCTACCTACAGCATTAAAAATGCAAACAAACCGACACCAAGTAGTAAACGATAGATAACAAATGGCATCATCCCCATACGCTCAATCACTTTTAAGAAAAAGAAAATACAGGCATACGCAGATATAAAAGATAAGCCAGCACCAAGCATCAAGGTATTCCACTCAACGATATGATCGCCTAAAGCCAACTCTATTGTATAATATAGTCCCATCATTAAAATAACAGGAATGGCCAATAAAAATGAAAAGCGCGCGGCACTTTGCTTATTCATACCCAGCATTAAACCTGCGGTCATAGTAATACCTGACCGTGATGTGCCTGGGATCATAGCCATCGCCTGTGCCATGCCGATCATCAGTGCAGATTTCCAGTTCAGTTGGTAAATCGTTTTGGTTTGCTTACCTTTTGCATCGGCATACCAAAGTAATAAGCCAAATAAAATAGTCGTTACCGCGATCACCCATGCACTACGTAGGTAAAGCTCTATTAAATCTTTAAAAATAAGCCCAAGAATAGCGGCAGGTATCGTGCCTACTATGATCCACCAGCCTAGCTTACTATCATCGGTTGCACCTTGTGAGCCAAACGATTTAAACCAAGCACCAAGAATATCGACCACTTCTTTTCTAAAGTACAAAACAACTGCACCTAAGGTTCCAACGTGAACAGCCACATCAAATGCTAAACCTTGGTCTTGCCACCCGAGAATCTGCGACGGAAGAATTAAATGCGCTGAGCTAGAAATAGGTAAAAACTCAGTCAGTCCTTGAATTAAAGCTAAAACAATTATCTCAATAATACTCATGGGTTAGTAAACTCCACCTTCCATAGTTTTTGTTGCGGGTTATCATAATTATCCCATAGCTGAGACAGGGTTAGCTTCGCTACGGGGTGAAAAAAATCGGGAGCTATTTCTGCTAAAGGCTGAAGCACAAAAGCATTTTTTGTAATTTCATCTCGCGGTAATTGTGCAGGATAATCGCATATAACATCATCATAAAAAAGTAAGTCTAAATCGAGTGTACGCGGGCTAAACTTTTTATCTGCACGGGTACGACCATTATCAAGCTCAATTTGTTTCAATAATTTGCACAACTTCTCAAGAGGCATATCCGTTTTGGCCGCAACCACTGAATTATAAAAATTACTCCCTGCAAAACCAACCGCTTCACTCTCATAAACTGATGAGTGTACAAAATCGGGGAAGTAAGGTTTCAAGGCTATGAGCGCTTGGCGAAGATAATGCTCTTTATTGACATTAGAACCTAGACTAATAAATATTTGCGCCATTATTAGCTCACCTTACGGCGGGTGATCTCAACGCCCACCGTTTGCGCTTGTGGCACAGCGGCTGGTTTACTGACACGAATAGTCACTTGGTTGGTGGCAAATTCAGTAAGAATAAGTGCAGCTAATTGCTCAACTAAGGTTTCAAGCAACTCAACAGGCTTCGCCGTTGTATGTTCAATGACACGCTCACTCACTTTTGCATAATCAAGCGCAAGGTTTATATCATCGGTTGCTGCAGCGGCTGAGATATCACAAAGCATTTCAATGTCAAAATATAAGCTTTGTTTACTTTCTTTTTCAAAATCATATACACCGATGATGGTGTCTACGTGCAGTTGTGATATATATACCTTGTCCATTAAGACTCCAAATGACATAAATATGTAAGGTAAAACAACCTTATGCGCCTATTGATCTTAATAATACGCTTTATAAGCTGTCATAATGTTTTAATATATTGAAATTACCCCTACAATGACGGATAGATTGTTAGTATTTTTTTGTAACAATCTAATCGAAAAATAGCGGCAGACGGTTTTGCCGCCAATGATAGCCCAAAAGTGCCGATTAAAAAATAAGGAAGCGCGTGTTAGCAGTTTTAATGTTAGTTTTAGCCTATTTACTAGGATCGGTTTCGTCCGCTATCCTTGTTTCTCGGCTATTTATGCTACCAGACCCACGCAGTCATGGATCGAATAACCCTGGAGCGACCAACGTTTACCGCCTCGGTGGAAAGTTACCCGCTGCATTAGTGCTTGTGTTTGACATATTAAAAGGAACGATCCCAGTTTGGGGCGCTTACTTTTTAAACATAGAGCCTCTGATGCTCGGTCTCATCGGTGTTGCAGCATGCCTAGGTCACATGTATCCATTATTTTTTGGCTTTAAAGGCGGAAAAGCCGTTGCCACTGCTTTTGGTACCTTGCTTCCTATAGGCTTATCTTTAGGTGGGATGCTAATCACAACTTGGCTACTAATTATTGCAATTACACGTTATTCATCACTCGCGGCATTAGTAACCGTCTCTCTTGCGCCTCTTTACACATGGTGGATAAAGCCACTTTATACATTACCAGTCACATTTTTAACGGTATTAATTATTTTTCGCCACAGAGCGAACATGACGCGTTTAATGTGTGGTGATGAGCCAAAAGTTGGGGCTAAGAAAAAAGCCCCAGAAAATGAATAAGCCTTATAACGGCTCAAGTGAATCGATTGGCCAGCGCGGCTTAGTTTTCATATCAAGGCTTGCAAATTGCCCTGCTTTTAAGCGCTGCATACCGGCATAAGCGATCATTGCGCCATTATCTGTACAAAACTCTGTGCGCGGGTAATACACGCGCCCTTTCATACCTTGCATTACACGTTCTAGCTGCGAACGTAGTTGAACATTGGCACTAACACCACCTGCAATCACTAAACGCTTAATGCCTGTTTGTTTTAATGCACGTTTACATTTAATGATAAGCGTATCAATAACGGCTGTTTGGAATGCATGTGCGATGTCAGCTTTAGTTTGCTCGTCATCATCATTATCACGAATCGCAATTGATGCTGCGGTTTTCAAACCACTAAAGCTAAAGTCTAAACCTGGTTTATCTGTCATCGGGCGTGGGAATACAAATCGCTCTGGTGTACCTTGCTCCGCAAGTTTTGCTAGACGAGGGCCGCCAGGGTAATCAAGACCTAATAATTTAGCGGTTTTGTCAAACGCTTCACCCGCCGCATCATCCACCGACTCACCTAATACTTCGTACTCACCAATACCTGACACTTTAACCATCATAGTATGACCGCCCGAGACAAGCAGCGCAATAAACGGAAATTCAGGCTGCTCTTCTTCAAGCATAGGGGCAAGTAAATGACCCTCCATATGGTGAACAGCCACAGCGGGGATGTTCCAGCCATAGGCTAGTGAACGGCCAATCGAGGTGCCCACAAGTAAAGCCCCCACAAGGCCTGGGCCTGCCGTATAAGCAATGCCATCTAAATCTTCTGGGCCGCAACCCGCTTGTGCAAACGCCGCATCAATTAACGGTAAGGTTTTGCGTACATGGTCTCGTGATGCAAGTTCTGGCACTACACCGCCATAGTCTGCATGCACTTTGACTTGGCTGTATAGTTGATGTGCTAATAAGCCTTGTTCATCATCGTAAATGGCAATACCTGTTTCATCACATGATGATTCAATACCTAAAATTCGCATCAATTACTCCGCCAATAAAAAACAAACGCGCATTTTACAGCGAAAATACGCATTACTGAACATTAAATTGCAATACCAATATTGGTTTGGCCGTCAGATACTGCAAGCTGCTTAAGCTCTTTAACGTTTTCTGAGGTAATTCGGCCCATTTGCTCTACAAAATCAATAAGTTCAGCAAGCACATCAATTTCATATTGCATTAAAGGGTGCTCACGTACGGCCTTGTTATCAGCCAACTCACCATCGACGGTCAGTTGATACTCAATATAACGTGCGACTGAGGCCTGAGAAATTTTACTGATGTTTAGAAATTCTTGTTCATCTTTTGCCATTAAACCATGCAGCATTCCAAGCAATGCAGTTGCCGTATCAATCGCTGGGTATACGCCAAACATATCAAAATCATTTAATTCAGGTACATTAGGCTCAATTTTCTCAATTTGCTTCTCAAGACTAATTTTACTTTTGGGTAGTAAAATTTTCTCCCAACACACACTTAACGCACTACGAAACACGGATCCGTCACCAAACCCCGTGGCTTCGCTAAATAGGGCATAGTTAGGCAACATACGCTCAAGCAATGCGCCACCTAAAACCGCCTTTTGTAAATAGTTTAATTCTCTAATACGTTGAAAATTATTCGCTTTCGTCATTCTTTACAGTCCCACAAGACCAACATATTTCAAACGTTGACCCATTAAGCTCGCTACATGTTGGGCAAACCCAGTCAGGAGCAGATTGTTTCACTTGCTGGTAGTTTATCAATATTTCGCGCGCCTGGCGCTCTTTTATCGCATAAACTCGTACTTCGACTCCCGTTTGCTCAAATGGGATCTCGCCGAGAGCGCCTTGTAACATTTCGCCTTGCAGCTCACATTGAATTCCTGCGCTTTCTAACAGTCCTTTAATTATGTTAGCTTGCAAGGCGTTCTCAGCCCTAAAAATCCCCACCCAAGTAAATGAATCACCAGTATTATCTTGATTTAAATTATTTTTTTGCAAATTGATTCTCTTTTACTTTGCACGACTTTAAACCTAAGCTACTCTAGCTATTGACCTTTGTGCAACCCATATTTAAAGGCGGCTTAATGACACTTACAACCCCTGGACTACTCTTCCCTGCAATTTCTCTTTTGTTGCTAGCATATACGAATCGCTTTTTAGTACTTGCTCAGTTAATTCGTGAGCTTAACGCACGTGAAGGTGACAGCATTCGTCCTTTAGTTGTTGCACAAATCGAAAACCTTAGAAAGCGAATTAAATTAATTAGAGTGATGCAAGTATATGGTGTAGCTTCATTTTTTATGTGTACACTTTCTATGTTTGCTTTATTTATTGAGTTTAATACCACAGGCATTGTGCTATTTGGGATAAGCCTTGCTAGTCTCGCTTTATCGTTATTAACGTCCTTGTATGAAATCCACATTTCGTGCGATGCAATCGAAATCGAACTTCAGAATATCGAAAAAAAACCACTTTCAGATAAGGCAGAGTAAATTTCTGCTTCTATACTTATTGTTACGAGAAATAACAATAAGTGGTACGTGCGTGGATGACTTTTTGTTTTCTGATGAACCATTAGAAGAAAGTAATATACAAACTGAAGAGCCTGAATATTGGCACATTCTTGTTGTTGACGACGAAGAAGATATCCATCAGGTCACTAAGCTTGTGCTTGCAGGTTTCACCTTTGAAGGGAAAGGATTGCGCTTTTACGATGCCTATTCGGCAGCCGAAGCCAAAGAGTTTTTAAAAAAGGACATCCCCTTCTCAGTGGCTTTGGTTGATGTTGTTATGGAAACCAATCATGCAGGGCTTGATTTAATTCAATATATACGTGATGACATTGATAATCACGATATTCGCCTAATATTAAGAACAGGACAACCTGGTGAAGCACCTGAGGAATCTATTATTCGTGATTACGACATAAACGACTATAAGAACAAAACAGAGCTCACTGCAATAAAAATCAAAACATTACTTTATTCTGCCCTGAGAGCGCATCGCGACATTCAGATCATTGACCGTCATAAACATGGTCTTGAGCAAATAATTAATGCTTCGGCAAACTTTTTAAAATGCGAGAGTGTTCGTGAGTTTGCATCAACAATTTTAAGTCATGTCACCAACGTGATGGGTATAAATGATGCCCAAATATATTGCGCTGCCGCCGTCAACTTGCAATCATCCCCCGCCACTGACTTCCAATTGCTCGCCGCATCTGGCGTGGGTCCAACGCCAAAACAAAGCACAATTCCTGATGAAGTAAAAAGCTTATTTATAGATGCCCATGATCGTAAGTCTTCATTAAAAACAAGTACTGACTATATAGGGTATTTTCCAACTAAAGCTGGCCTTGAAACCATGCTATACGTGCACAAAGGCACAAAGCTTCAGCCAACAGATCATCAGCTTCTTGAGTTTTATGCAAACAATATAGCACTGGCTTATGACAACCTAAAACTACGCGAGATGGTAAAAGATTCACAAAAAGAGTTATCGTATATCTTGGGTGAAGCAGTTGAAAAACGCTCAAAAGAAACAGGCTCACACGTAAAGCGTGTCGCACTTTACAGTGAACTCTTAGCAAAACTCTCTCAGTTAGATCCATTTCAGTGTGAAATTATTAAACTTGCCTCCCCATTGCACGACATAGGAAAAATAAGCATTCCTGACAATATCCTAAATAAACCTGGCAAATTAGATGAGCAAGAATGGGAGATAATGAAAAGTCACGCTCAAATCGGCTATGAAATACTAAAAAATTCAAGTAACGAGATTTTAAATTGTGGTGCAACAATCTCTCATCAACATCATGAAAAGTGGGATGGTACAGGTTATCCTCAAGGTTTAGCTGGGAGTAATATTCATATTGTCGGCCGTATTACCGCTATTGCCGATGTATTCGATGCGCTATGCAGCGATCGCTGCTATAAAAAAGCGTGGCCATTAGAAGACGCATTAACATTAATAAAAGAGCAACGCGGGAAACATTTTGATCCAACTTTAGTCGATATATTACTTGAAAATTTAACACTTTTCCTAGAGATTAAAGACCGATACCCTGATTAGTGTAACTTTTCGGTAAAACAACACTTTCCAAAATAGGTACTATAATTTACTATGCCATCGTAAAGTATAATTATTTTGCCTGGATGTAAGGGCTTACTTATAACAAGGGACTATTTAAAGTGAGATTTGAACAACTTGAACAATTCGTTGCACTAGGCGTGCTCAGGCATTTCCGCCAAGCTGCAGAAAAAACCCAAATTAGTACTTCAGCATTAACTCGCAGTATTCAAACACTCGAAGATGAAATCGGCTATGAGCTTGTCACCCGCTCTACACGTTCGGTTAAACTAACCAAAGAGGGTGAGCTTTTCCTAGAATACGCGCAACAAACGCTTAATAATTTAGAGGAAACGAAGAAACGTTTATTTGAATCATTAAATGGCTGCGTAAACGAAAAGCTTGTCATTGGTTACACGACTAAAGCGAGTACTGTTGTACCTGTTTCCTGTGGGCAATTTTTAGCTCAGTACCCACATGTCAAAATTGAAATGCAACTACAAGAGCAAGGCGAACTCATTCGTAAATTGCAACTGGGTGAAATAGACATAAGCGTGTGCTCGCAGGCAATGAATAGTATTGGCAGCGACATCCACTTACCAGACCAACTTATCTTATTTGTTTCAAAAGATCACCCGCTTGCTAATAAGAGCGATATTAGTAAACGTGATTTGGCTGACTACCCAATGTACAGTTGTTTTGCACAGTCGAAGCAAGTTCAGACGATGCTTACCGAAGCAGTTGACTCATTCAATAAATCATCAAGCATTAAAGTTGGTAGCATTGAACAAGTGATGGATGGCCTTAAAAAGTCAGATCATATTGCCATTGCAAGCATTGAACATGCTAACAGTGTTTCTTCTGACCCTGAGCTACTTTTATTGAAAACAAATAAAGGGATCGCTCATGAACAATTAGTTATTCAAACGAATGAGCAGGTTAATGAAAACTCGCACATTAGTCATTTATTAGATTTAATTGAAAAGACAGCGTTATCTAGTCACAACTAACGCATACATTTAAGCTAGCCTTGCAAACAAAGGCTAGCTCCCTTCTTCACTTAATCATCAACATACTGCATAAAAAGCGTGCATGATTCTTTTTTTCAGATACACTTACGCACCTTTTTTTGATTGTGCACATGAATGACCGCGCAACTTATTTCAAACACTTATTTAGACGCAATAGAACAAACCGGTTATGCTATTGTTGAAAACGCAATTGATGAAAACTTACTAACTGATTTAATTGCAGATTGTTATCGTATAAATCCGCATTTTCATACTGCGGGGATTGGCCGTTTGAACGATCAACAAGTTGATAAAACCATCCGTAAAGATAAGACCTTTTGGTTTGATAGTTCAAGCCAAGCACAAATTACTTATCTTGCGACCATGGAAGCGATAAAGACACAGTTAAACCGCAGTTTTTTCTTAGGGCTGTTTGACTATGAATGTCATTATGCAAAATATCAACAAGGTGACTTTTATAAAAAACATTATGATGCCTTTAAGGGTCGTTCAAACCGTATTTTTACAACCGTCTGTTATTTAAATACACCCGATTCAGGTGGTGAACTGATCATATATAAGCCTAAAAGCAAAGATATTGAGGTCATTGTAAAACCACAAGCAGGCACACTTGTGATGTTTGAAAGCGAACGCTTCATGCACGAAGTATTACCAGCAGAAGATGTTCGCTACTCGATTGCAGGCTGGTTTAGAAAAAATGCCTCGATCAGCGGAATTATAGATCCGCCGAGATAATGCCCCGTTAAAATGGCAATGGCAAGGAAGCTATTAAGCCTATAAATATCACTAAACCCACATAGTGATTATTTAAAAAAGCTTTAAAACAAGGATCTCGCTCTCGATTATGAATCAGTTTTTGTTGATAAAGTAAAAAACCAACTCCAGCAGCTAATCCAAGCCAATAATACAGACCGAGTTGGTTACTAAGGCCTATATAAGCAAGAATCGCTATAAACAAGGCATTAAGTAAAAAGATAATGTGCCTATCATAACTCGCAAACAAAATAGCCGTTGATTTAACACCTATTTTCAAATCATCATCTCTATCAACCATGGCATACATGGTGTCATAAGCCACAGTCCAAACAAGGTTAGCAATAAATAAAAGCCATGCTTCTACAGGAACTGAACCAATCGAGGCCATATAAGCCATTGGGATGGCCCAACTAAATGCCGCCCCAAGCACGACTTGGGGTAACTGGGTATAACGCTTCATAAACGGATAGCAAAATGCCAAGGCTAGTGCGCCAAACGACAGCAATATCGTTGACCATCCGAGCATTAACACTAAGCCAAATGCCACTGTGATAAGCAGCACAAATAAACTCAGAGCCTCACCACTTGAAACTAACCCCGCAGCCAATGGGCGCTGTGCTGTGCGTTTTACTGAGCCATCAATTTTACGGTCTGCGTAATCATTAATCACACAACCGGCACTGCGCATTACAAAGACCCCTAAGCTAAATACGACAAAATTTAGCAAACTCGGGGCGCCTTGATTGGCAAGCCAAAGTGCCCAATATGTTGGCCAAAGCAATAACAAAGTCCCTATTGGTTTATCGGTACGCATCAATTGCTTATAGTAAGGAATGTGTGCGACGTGTAATGCAGCTAATTTCATAAGTAAATATAGGCTCCAGGCAAGAAGACTTCAGCAACTAAAAAATGCGCACGAGCTAGCGAAAACACACTGCGTCTACCCCATAACATCTGCGGTTCTAAACCTAATTCATTTATAAGAGAACCTAGTTGGTGTTGCTCTGAAAATTCAGCCACTTCAATTTCGGTGCGTAAAAGACTGGGATCTTGGAAAATAACATCGCCTAAAGGTCTTGTACCCATACTTAACAATTGCTGCTTTTTTAGGGTATCATCTGCTGGCAGCCAACTTTGCGCATATACCATAGGCTTGTTATCACAAAGTAATAATACTTCGCGGTTTAATGCGTGACTTAAAGATGTATTTAATAGTGCTTGCTGCTCTGAGGTTAAGTCAAAAGGTGCTTCATTGAGCACGTGAACAGAAAACTGTTGGCAATGACTTTTGAGCTTAGCGGTCAATGAGCCCGCTTCAAGCAACCAGCTTTGTTGCTGCTGCGTTAAATGTGGATAGGCTGATGCCGATTGCCAATCAGCAACTAATGATATTGGGAATTTAGTCACAACAACTCAGTATTTTAAGAAACCGCGCAAATGATATCACTGCAAAACGTTTGGCAAAAGCCATCATTTAATCTCAATAACAGTTAAAATTCTTACAACAACCTGTATCTCTAGTAAGTTTGGGTATAGACTAAAAACCATTGAAAGGGTGGACTATTTTTAACTATGAAAAAATCGTTATTATCAATTTATTTGATATGCCTATTAGCAGTTAATGCAACAATTAGTTTTTCGGCACATGCCGAGTCAAAAGTCGGTTATTTTGGTTTTGAGCCAGACATAATTACCAATTATATTGGCCAAGGTAACAAAAAGCTTGGTTATGTACGTATTACGGTCGATCTTATGCTCAATGACATGTCAGATATCCGTGTCGTAGAACATCATACCCCTTTGCTGCGTGATGCGATTGTTGAAATTCTTTCTAAAGAGCCAGAAGAGAATATCAAGTCGCTTACCGGTCGAGAAGAAATTAGAAAACGCTGTACTGAAAAGTTAAAAACACTTTTAAAACAAGAGACTGGACAAGAAATAGTGCGTGAAGTGTTGTTCACTAAATACTTATATCACTAGCCATAACAAGTGACGGCAAACGCCGTCACAGATTACTTTAACGGCGCGAAAGTAACTTATCTGATACAGCATAAGCCATACCTGATAAAAGCCCCGCAAGATGCGCCCAGTTAGCCATATTGACAGGTAACATTTCAACAAAGCCTAAGATCAGCCAAACAAGCATAAAGCCAACAATACTCTTGCTGACTAAAGGCGGCTCTGTTGGCCTCATTACACTGTATATCCAACAAAAGCCTAGCAAACCGTAGACAACGCCACTCAAGCCACCAAAATTAGGCCCAACCAATAAAAACTGAGCCCAGTTACTGATAAATGCGGTCACTAAAAATAAGCCGACTAAGGTTAACTTTCCACTGCGCTTTTCAATGTCATTACCTAGTGTCATCCACCAAATTAAATTAAAAATTAAATGGATAGCACTAAAATGCACGATTGCTGGTGTAAACCAACTAAGCGGTTGCGCAGGATTAAACTGTAGCATCCGATAAATGGTATCAAAACCACCGAGTAAAAAAGCCACAAAAATCGCTATTGATACTAACGTAACAGTGCGATTGAGCCAGCTTAATGCTTTAAAACGCGCTTTTAGGTTGAGCGACTGACCTTGATAAGAAAGTGATGACTGTGTGCTCCCCACTTGCCAAGAGGCTTGCAGATACTTTTCATCGTGTGGATTTGCCGCAAACTCTTGCCATAATGGCTGAGCTTGATGAAAATGCTCTGGAGCAACACAAATAATGACGGTTTTACCATCTTCAGAGCGAAGCTCACCCTGTAAGCCTTTGCTTTTAATATAGTCAATAAATCCCTGCGCCGCGCGAGGATTATTTATGCTGCCCAGTTCAATCATCGTTCAATATGCTCCGGAAGTTGTGTTTGCCAAGCTGTAAAGCCTCCATCCATGCTGTAAACATCTTCAAAGCCCTGCTCAACTAAGTAGCTCGCAGCACCTTGAGAACTTACACCATGATAGCAAACAATAATGATTGGCTGATCGAACTCTTTATTCATCATAAATTCGCTAATATTAGCATTTGATAAATGCTCAGAGCCAGGAATGTGCCCCGTTTTAAACGAGTTAGGATCACGAATATCGGCAATCACAACGTCTTCTTTATCTAAAAGCGCAAACGTGTCGCTTACTGAAATATGTTTGTATGACATAATACTCTCTAAACTAAAAAGGCGGCAATATGCCGCCTTATCACTATAAACGGCACTAATCCCAGTTAAGGATTACTTTACCAGATTGGCCTGAAATCATTGTATCAAAGCCCTCTTGGAAATCATCCACAGAGAACTGGTGAGTAATAATTGGTTTCAGATCAAGGCCTGATTGAATTAAGCTTGCCATTTTATACCAAGTTTCAAACATTTCACGGCCGTAAATACCTTTGATAATTAAGCCTTTGAAAATAACTTGGTTCCAATCAACCGCCATATCTGAAGGTGGAATACCTAGCATAGCGATTTTGCCACCGTGATTCATGTTATTAAGCATGCTGTTAAATGCAACTGGCACACCCGACATTTCAAGGCCAATATCAAAGCCTTCTGTCATGCCAAGCTCTTTCATTACATCTTCAAGCTTTTCAGTTGCCACATTTACAGCACGAGTAGCGCCCATTTTACGCGCTAAATCTAAGCGGTATTCATTTACGTCAGTGATAACCACATGACGTGCACCAACGTGTTTAGCAACCGCTGCAGCCATGATACCAATTGGGCCAGCACCTGTGATTAATACGTCTTCACCAACTAAATCAAACGATAACGCTGTGTGTACTGCATTACCGAATGGGTCAAAGATTGATGCTAACTCATCAGGAATGTTATCTGGAATTTTAAATGCGTTGAAAGCGGGGATCACAAGGTATTCAGCAAATGCACCTTCGCGATTAACACCAACACCTGTGGTGTTACGGCATAAATGTACACGGCCAGCACGACAGTTACGACAGTGACCACAGGTAATATGCCCTTCGCCCGATACACGGTCACCCACTTGGAAACCACGTACTTCTTGGCCCATATCAACCACTTCACCTACATATTCGTGGCCAACGACCATTGGCGTTGGGATTGTATTTTGTGCCCACTCATCCCATTTATAAATATGGACATCTGTTCCACAAATTGCTGTTTTGCGGATTTTAATAAGCAGATCGTTATGGCCAACTTCAGGCTTTGGCGCATCTGTCATCCAAATTCCTGGTTCTGCTTTTAATTTAGATAATGCTTTCATGATTCACACTCAATTAAACAAAACCGAAGCAAAGGCTTCGGTTTAGGAAATAAAATTAGATAACACCCATTTCTTTACCAATACGGGTAAAGGCCGCTATTGCGGTGTCTAATTGCTCTTTTGTATGCGCCGCAGAAATTTGCGTACGAATACGTGCTTGACCTTTAGGTACCACAGGGAATGAGAAACCCGTTACGTAAATACCCTCAGCAAGTAATTTGTCTGCCATCATAGAGGCAACTTTAGCATCGCCTAACATCACAGGGATGATCGCATGATCTTTACCTGCACAGGTAAAGCCAGCCGCTTCCATTTGTTCACGGAAATATTTTGCATTGTCCCAAAGCTTAGCGCGTAATTCACCGCCGTTGCTCAGCATTTCAAGTACTTTAATTGATGCTGTAACAATTGATGGCGCAAGTGAGTTTGAGAAAAGATACGGGCGCGAGCGTTGACGCAACCATTCAACGATTTCTTTCTTACCTGATGTGTAACCACCTGATGCGCCGCCCAGTGCTTTACCCAAGGTACCTGTGATGATATCAACACGGTCAAGTACACCACAGTACTCAGGTGTGCCTTTACCATTTTCACCTACAAAACCAACCGCGTGAGAGTCATCCACCATCACTAAGGCATCATATTTATCAGCTAGGTCACACACCGCTTCAAGATTACAAATTACGCCGTCCATTGAGAAAACGCCGTCTGTTGCGATGAGTTTTGTTTTAGCACCCGCTTCGTCAGCTGCAATAAGTTGCTTTTCAAGGTCGCTCATGTCGTTATTGGCATAGCGGAAACGCTTAGCTTTACAAAGACGTACACCATCAATGATCGAAGCATGGTTTAAAGCATCTGAGATAATGGCATCATCTGGGCCTAGGATAGTTTCGAATAAACCGGCGTTTGCATCAAAACATGATGAGTAAAGAATGGTATCTTCTGTTTCTAAAAACGCAGAAATCTTTTCTTCTAATGTTTTATGAATATCTTGCGTACCACAAATAAAACGGACTGATGCAACACCAAAACCGTGATCATCAAGACCTTGTTGCGCAGCTTTAATTAGCTCTGGGCTATTTGCTAGACCTAAGTAGTTATTTGCACAAAAGTTGATAACTTTATCACCCGATGCAACTTCAATTTGAGCCTGTTGTTGTGAGGTAATAACACGTTCGCTTTTGTATAGACCTTCAGCTTTTACTTCGTCTATTTGTT
This sequence comes from Pseudoalteromonas sp. L21, assembly GCF_021728035.1. NCBI lineage: Bacteria > Pseudomonadati > Pseudomonadota > Gammaproteobacteria > Alteromonadales > Pseudoalteromonadaceae > Pseudoalteromonas > Pseudoalteromonas sp. L21. Next base: position 864,072 of record NZ_JAKKCV010000001.1, read on the forward strand.
GCTGAAGCTGATTAAAAAACGCAGATGCTCTCATCTGAAATCTCCAAATAATCTTTTAAGTAATCAGAGCCGATTAGCTGTGACTGTGAAATTTGCGCCTATTGTAAAAGCTTAGGCGAACAATTGCACTGTTTGTAGTTCGTCGCACGCCTTGAATGGGTGCGGATTTGCGAAATAAAACTGGTCTTACCTGCTATGAGTGTAAAACCAGAGCAGGTAAGTCGGCTAATGACTCACAAACGATATCAGCATGTTGTTCTGTTGACTCTGCGTAACTTTGCCCTGAACGCACCAATACACGCGTGGCAATACTTGCCCTTTCAGCTGCAATTAAATCCCCTAACTTATCACCAACCATGATACTTTTTTTAGGGTCAATATCATGCTCAGTAATAGCCTGTAAAAGCATTCCAGGCGCAGGTTTACGACAGTCACACTCTTGTAAATAACTCGCTTGTGCTTTTGTTGGATGATGTGGACAAAAGTAAACCGCGAGAATAGGCACGTCATGACGTTTAAACTCGTCTTTCATCCAAGCTGTTAGATTATGAAAATCCTGCTCAGAATAGTAGCCCCGACCAATCCCCGATTGATTAGTAACCACCACAATTTCGTAGCCATTATCAGTAAACTTCTTGCAGGCATCAAACACACCGGCAACAAATTCAAACTCTTGTGGTTTATACACATAACCGTGATCAATGTTCACGACACCATCACGGTCTAAAAATAATACTTTCTTCATTTCAGTTGCTCTTTCAATACGACAAGGTCAAACATTAAAGTGACATCTTGCACACTAATCTGTGTCATTAGATCAGCCCCTTTAACACGCGTCCCCCATGGTAATTGTTCAGCTGTTTTACCCGTTTGCTGAACAAGGTTTTGATGATAAACCTCAACCACGTAATCTTGGTACAAATAAGGCCCTGTGCGTTTAGGGTTTGAATGAGCGTATAACCCTATTACTGGGGTGCCAACCGTAACCGCCATATGGGCAGGGCCTGTATCAGGAGCAAGCACTAAAGACGCACGCTTTAGCACACATAACAGCTCTTTTAGCTGAGTTTTACCGACAAGATTCAAAATAGCCGTCTTACTGTGACTAATTATTTGCTCTGCAAGCGTTTCTTCGAGCGGCGTTGGTCCCCCCGTAATCACTACCGAGAAACCTTGATTATGAGCGTAGTCAGCAAGTGCTGCATAGCGCTCAGGCAACCAATTTCGCTCTTTTTTACTTGCCGCAGGTGAAATCACAAAAATACGCCCTGCTAAACGCTCTTCACCTAATAATATATCAGCAGCTTGCTGGTGCTGTTCGGTAATTGGCATCTGCCAGCTTGGTTGATAATCAGGCACACCAATGGCGCTGGCAAACCCTTTAAAGCCTTCCAGTACATGAGCCTCGGCTTGTGGTGCAATGCGCTTGTTAATAAACAAGCTATGTAATTCTTTTGCACGCGCCCAATCAAAGCCAACTTTTACTTTGGCAGGAATACAACGTGCTGCAAGGTTCGCTCTCAGTGCTACTTGCATATGTAGTAACACATCAAATTGTCGCCCTTTAAAAACCTGTTTAAGCTGTTTGTAGGCTTGCTTACCTTGTTTTTTGTCGAACACCACAAATTCAACACCCGGTAAATCAGCCAGTAACATTGCTTCGACTTTACCAATTACCCAAGTAATTTTTGCCTTTGGATGCGCTTTTTGAATAGCTTGCACAGCCGATACCGCATGGCAAACATCACCAATAGCCGAAAGCCTTAATATACATATCTCTGAATACGAGGTTGAATGAGTCACATGTGCCCTTAGCAACAGCAAATAAAATGCGATCTTAAATTAACTTTGTGCTATTGCAAGTACTTATACGAAATACCAAAAATACGGTACTATAATAAGCATAGATCGTTAATACGTTAAGTTGTTATGTTTGAGACTCTGCATCAAGAAAATACCACGCTACTTTGTCACCCCGCTTATACCCAGTTACTCACGCGCGAGTGGTTTGATGCTGACTTTTGGCAACAGCAAAATAAAATTGTTGGTGCTAAAAAAGGCCGTGCAACGGCTTGGTTTTTTAAACATGATCACTTAACTGCCGTGTTAAGGCACTACTGGCGTGGCGGCCTTGTTGGTAAACTTTTAACTGATCAGTATCTCTACTTAGGTTTAGAAAAAACTCGTGTGTATAAAGAGTTCTCGCTAATGATGCGCTTATCTGAATTGGGTTTAAATGTCCCCACTCCAATAGCTGCGAAAGTCACGACTCATGGCTTGATTTATCGAGGCGATATAATTACACAAGCAGTGACAGGCGCGCAAAGCTTACTCGATATACTTATTACACGCACACTTAGTCATGATGAATTAAAAAAAATAGCAACAACACTGAGTGAATTTCATAACCACGGGGTGTATCACGCAGACTTAAATATCAATAACATCTTATTTGACGATAGCGGTAACGTCTTCATTATTGACTTCGACCGTGGCGAAATAAAGCAACCTGACGTTAGTTGGCAACAAGAAAATATGAAACGCTTGGCACGTTCATTTGCAAAAGAGCAAGGCCGTAACGAAATAATGCACTGGCAGCAAAGCGATTGGCAATTACTCATTTGTGAGTACCAAGCACAACTAAAACATTAATTAAAAGATGCGCACTTCTTATGGGAAGTTAACTGTATTTTCATTATTTAAGGTTTCTAAGAAAGCGGCTATATTTTCAACCTCCTCCTCGCTGAGCTTTTTACCTAATTGATGCCAGCCAGTTAAGTGAATAGCTTCTTGTAAGGTTGTTGCAGCTCCATCATGAAAATACGGTGCTGTGTTTGCCACATTCCGCAAGCTTGGCACCTTAAATAAGTAATCATGATCTTTTCTATTGGTCACCTCCCCCATCCCCCTATCATCTCGATTAGGGTATGGGTTTACGATCCCCATTTTCATTGTAAACTGCCCACCTAAAAGACGGCCACTGTGACAACTTGCGCAACTATTCTCTTGAAACTGTAAAAGACCTCGCTTTTCTTGTACTGTTAAAGCGTTATTATCGCCGCTCAGGTAACGATCAAATCGATCTTGTGTGATCAATGTTCTTTGAAAGGATGCTAAGGCTTTGGTTATATTTTCAAAAGTGAGCGCAGGGCTTGAATCTGGAAAAGCATATTCAAACTCTTTACTATATAAAGTACTAAGTTTATCAACAGCCTCTTGCTTACTCGATAACGCCATTTCGTGTTCACTTAATAATGGTTCAGAGGCTTGCTGCTCTAAGTTTTCAGCCCGTGCATCCCAGTTTTGGGCAAATTGAAAACCAGCATTCCATGTAGATGGGGCATTTCTTCGCCCTTTTATGCCTAAGGCACCTACTGAAACAACCTTAGCGTCGTGACCTTGTCCTTCGTTTAACAAGTTATGGCATGAATTACACGATTGGCTATTGTTACTAGATAAACGAGTTTCAAAATAGAGTTTTTTACCTAACTGAATTAATGCGGGTGTATCAGCATCACTGCGCGGCATTTTTTCAGGAATAACACCAAATACAGATAGTGCATTATTACGAAGTACTTTGTCATCTATATCGGCTTGCTTTGCTCGTGCATTTAAAGTTAAAGAAGCTGATAACACAATAAAAAGTGTTAACTTCTTAAATAGGATAACAATCAACTGATTTATACTCATATTGCTTCTGGTTAAAAAAAGCGGCTTTAAATAAAACCGCTTTGTTTCATTACTTAATTATTTGAGATCGAAACGATCAGCCTGCATAACTTTGACCCATGCTTTGATAAAATCGTTAACAAAACGTTCTTTTGATGTATCGAAAGCATAAACCTCTGCAACGGCTCTAAGCTCGGCTGATGAACCAAATATTAAATCAACTGGTGTGGCTGTGTATTTGAGCTTATCAGTTTTTCTATCCACTCCTTCATAGATATCACCATTTCGTTTCCACTTAGTAGACATATCTAATAAGTTAACGAAAAAGTCATTGCTTAGTACACCAGGTTTATCAGTAAAGATACCGTGCTTGCCGGAATTATTCGCACCAAGTACGCGCATTCCACCCACTAATACTGTCATCTCAGGTACCGTTAAGGCTAATTGGTCAGCCTTATCAACGAGTGCCTCAGTGGGAGACTTGTAATAGCCTTTTTGGTAATAGTTTTGAAATCCATCCGCTTTAGGCTCTAACAAAGAAAACGAGTTGATGTCTGTTTGGGCTTGGGTTGCATCACCTCGTCCTGGTGAAAATGGCACTGTTACCTTGAATCCAGCCTCTTTAGCCGCTTTTTCAATGCCTGCTGCTCCTGCAAGTACAATTGTATCAGCGAGGGAGATCTTACGGCCTCCTCGCGACTTTTTGTTAAAGTCATCTTTCACTTTTTTCAGCTTAGCGATCACTTTTGCTGTGTCTTTTGGTGCATTCACTGCCCACTCTTTTTGCGGCTGTAACGCAATTCGTGCGCCGTTAGCGCCTCCTCGCATATCTGAATTTCGATAAGAAGCAGCCGATGTCCACGCAACTCTTACTAACTCAGAAACGCTTAAACCCGAATTTAAAATATTACTTTTCAGAGTTTTAATGTCTTTTGCATTAACCAGTTTGTAACTTGGTTTATCTATTGGGTCTTGCCAAATTAGCTTCTCTTTTGGAAACGCATCACCTAAATAGTTATCTCGAGGTCCCATATCACGGTGAGTCAGTTTGTACCACGCTTTTGCGAATGCTAAGCGGTATTCTTCAGGGTCGGCTAAGAACCTTTCCGCAATTTTTCGATACGCAGGATCAAACTTCAATGCCAAGTCAGCTGTTGTCATAACAGGCGGATTGAACTTTCCTTTAACATGCGCATCTGGAACGACTTTATGTAAAGACTCATTCGTCGGTACCCAAATAATCGCGCCACCAGGGCTTTTTGTTTTTTTCCACTCAAAGTTTAAAAGATTAGATAAATAAAGCGATGTCCAGCGAGTTGGTGATTGCGTCCACGCTCCCTCAAGACCACTTGTAACAGTGTCTTCAGAGTGACCTTTACCGCATTTATTTTTCCAGCCTAACCCTTGCTGTTCGAGCCCAGCAGCACCTGGCTCAGGGCCGATACATTTTGCCGCTTTATGCGCACCGTGCATTTTTCCAAATGTGTGACCACCGGCAATAAGTGCTAACGTTTCTTCATCATTCATCGCCATACGGGCAAAAGACTCTCTGATGTTAGCCGCTGAACCAACAGGATCAGGAACACCATTTGGCCCTTCAGGGTTCACATAAATCAACCCCATATGAACAGCTGCAAGTGGTCTTTTTAATTTACCATCAGCCTCTCGGCGGTCACTTGCTAACATTTCAACTTCAGGGCCCCAGTAAACCATATCAGGCTCCCAGTCGTCTTGACGACCTGCGGCAAAACCATATGTTTTAAAGCCCATATTCTCAAGAGACACATTGCCAGCAAGCACTATAAGGTCACCCCAAGAAATAAGTTCACCGTATTTTTGTTTCACTGGCCAAAGTAGTCGACGCGCCTTGTCTAAACTTGCGTTATCTGGCCAGCTATTTAGCGGGTCAAATCTTTGTTGGCCTCCACCGGCTCCCCCTCGACCATCAAGCGTTCGATAAGTCCCCGCGGCATGCCATGTCATACGTATAAAGAAAGGACCATAATTTCCCCAGTCTGCGGGCCACCAGTCCTGAGAGTCTGTGAGTGTTTTATTAATATCGCTTTTCAATGCATTCATATCGAGCTTAGAAAATGCTTTCTTATAATCAAAGTTTTCTCCTAGCGGGTTAGAGCGAGAGTCATGATCACGCAGCGGGGCTAGGTCAACCTGATTTGGCCACCAAAATAGGTTTGATTTTGCCTGATTTTGAGCAACATGGCCGCTGCCAACAGCGCCTTTAGGCTTGCTCATTTGAGCTTCAGCCGCAATCCCCTCAAAATTAATAATAATCGCCAGCGCACTGGCTATTAAAGTGTACTTGCTAACAATACGGTTATTCATAACATAATCCTCAAACTAATATAATTTTTAAACTAACTATTTAAAATTAAGCCAAACACCTAAATAATCTAAAACTAAAATATTAGAAATTTAGAAAATTTTAATCTCAATAGAATTCAAATTCACAAAAATAAACTAATATGAAAACCAACCTCCTTCATATCGACAAAACGATATAAAACGACCTACCACCCCTCTAACCTGCTAATGTGTAACTTGTGGTAGGTACGTTTTAAACCTTGTAAAGCGCTGAAAGTGGTTAGTTACTGCAACTAAAAATTTGCTTACACGATGCAATACCGTTTATGAATTTTTATGTCGCAAAAATGAAAGAACCTCATTATTAACAACGTACTAAAACCTAACCAACAACAAACCCTTTTTAGATACATTAGATGCAAAATACGTTTAAATAAAATCGATTTTATAGATTATATTAATTTGTTTTCTTGATTAAATAATGATAAACAACTAGAAATAAAAGCAGGGTATAAAATTTTAAAAACAGATATATAGTAAAAAATAACGATGATAATTTTAATTTTTAAATTTTAAAAATTAAAAACAAGCTCATAATGAAAAATAAATAGAACACAATATCAGTAAGTTAAAGGCGACTGTTAAATATGAAAATAAGCAGGCAGCAAAAAAACAGAACTTTAGTTTTATAGCGAGTTGTAATTTACTAGGAAGTAAGAACTTACTTTAAAGGTAAGATTAAAATATGACTATAAAGACTAATCACTGCTGTCATATTTTTCAGCTTGAATTGCCCCCTTGCTTGATCTAAATCAGGCTTTTACTTATTAACTAATAAGTAAAAGCCTTTATAAAAATCAGCTACAGACTGGTTGCTTCGTAAAGGGCGGAGAAAAGCCCAGCACTTTAGGGTTAAGGTTGTTTAATTTTACTAATCACGTTAGAGGTTGAGCACCCGTCAAGAAACTCAAGCACTTCAACTTTGCCACCATGACGCAGAACATGCTCTGCACCTGCAATTTGCTCAACGGTGTAATCCCCTCCTTTTACGAGTACATCAGGGCTGATCGTTTCAATGAGTTTGGCTGGTGTATCATGTTCTTCTACGCTACCAAATGGGATCACCCAATCGACAGAAGCAAGGGCACTTAATACCATTGCACGCTCTTGTAATGGGTTAATTGGTCGCTCAGGGCCTTTTAATCGTGAAATTGATTCATCGTTATTCAAGCCTACAACTAAGCGATCGCCTCTGGCTTTTGCTTGCGCTAAATAACGCACATGCCCTGCATGAAGGATATCAAAGCAACCGTTTGTGAAGACTATTTTCTCACCATTTTGTTTTGCAAACTCAATATGTTGTAAAACATCGTCAAACGGCGTTTGATAGTGCTCACCTGTTTGCTGTAAGTATTGGCCAAGTTTACGGCTAAGCTCTTCAGGAGACACGGTTGCGGCACCAAGCTTACTAACAGCAATCCCCGCCGCAAGGTTGGCAATTTCAACAGCATCCTTAGGCGTCATTCCAGCGCCTAACATGACCGCTAAGGTCGCGATAACCGTATCTCCCGCTCCGGTAACATCACTCACTTCAAGCTCTTGGGCTGCAAAGTCAAACTTTTCAGCTTCGCTTATTAAGGACATGCCTTGTTCTGAACGTGTTAATAACATAGCCGCAATACCTGCTTCGCTAATCAGCTTACGCGCGCTATCTGTTAAGCTTTGCTCTGAACCTGTTTGTCCACCAGCAAGTTTAAACTCGTTTAAATTAGGTGTTATGTAATCTGCACCACGGTATAAATTCAGATCCGATGATTTTGGATCGACAAGTACTGTTTTTCCGGCTTTTTTAGCAACCTGAATCATCGCCTGAATCAAGCTAAGTGAACCTTTGTTGTAATCTGAAAACAATACGAAATCGTAATCATCAAGCACTAGCTCTAAGCGGTTAAGTAATAATTGGCTGTGCTGCTCAGTAAAGGTTTCTTCTAAATCAAGGCGAACAACTTGTTGATGTCGGCTTATGACACGCATTTTAGAAATTGTAGGTAGCTCACAAACACTGACTAGCTGAGAATCTATTTTTTCCGAGCTTAAAATTGTTTCAAGGATCTGCCCACTTTCATCTTCACCGATCAGACCCAGCAACCCCACCTTGCCATCTAAACGGGCTATATTCTTTGCAACATTTGCCGCACCACCCGCCTTGTCTTCAAACTTACTAACTTTAACAATAGGTACCGGCGCTTCAGGTGAAATACGCCCTGAATCGCCATGCCAGTATCTATCTAGCATGACATCACCAACAACCAAAATACGTGCTTTAGAAAGATTTTTTAGTAACGCTAAATCCATTACTGTTGCTCCGCTACAACCATATCAATGGCTTCACACAACCAATGACCAATAAACATGTGCGCTTCTTGAATACGTGCTGTTTCGTCATTTTTAATAATAATCGGTAACTTCGCGATATCTTTCACTTTACCGCCATCGCGGCCTGTTAAAGCCACAGTATACGCACCAATTTCATTTGCAGCAGCCAGCGCAAGATTAATATTAGGGCTCGTGCCTGAAGTCGTTAAGCCAATCACTAAGTCATCAGCCTTACATAGCGCTTGAACTTGGCGTTCAAATACCGTGTCAAAGTGGTAGTCATTACTGTGTGCTGTCAGAATAGAGGTGTCTGTTGTAAGCGCAATAGAAGCAAGTGGGCCTCGCTCTAATTTATAGCGAACGACAAACTCTGCAGCAAGATGTTGTGCATCAGCTGCACTCCCACCATTACCAAACCAAATCACTTTTCCGCCAGCTTGTAATGTACTATGGCATGCTTCAAGAAGCTGCATTACTTCTGGGTGATAGGTTTCCATCGTTTCAAACAACATTTGATGACGGTTTAAACTCTCTAGGTAGCTTGCCGCTACAGAATCAAGATTAGACATAGATATTCCTCAAAAATAAATAACGGCTTCGCTTACCAAAATAATGCAACGGATAACCAAGTATAGTTCTCTCCAAACACATCTTCACCATAGGTCAGTGTTGTCTCGAGTGTGTGTTCATTCCATTGACGTGTATTACTCAATTGAAGTTCAGTTGCTTTTTCATAGTCTGCGCTTGTTTGCCCAAATTCATTTAAATAATTACTTTCGTTTTCAATTAAGGTTAACTTACCACGCCATAAAGAACTAAGGCTCTCATTGTAAGTAAGTTCCATACTATGTACTTGAGTAGGTGGCGCATCTGCATAAACCTTCGCAACACCATCTGCATGAAAATCACTATAACGCTGATCAGCTGCATAGTGGCCAGTCACAAATCCACCCACCGTATTGCCGTTAACTGGATAAATTTCATTTACATACCATAGGCTATGCATATTGGTATATTCATACCGTAATGACATGGCATCTGTCATTTTCGGTAAGAAAAAGCCAACATTGCTTACTGTGTTGCCAAATTGATAGTTTTTATGGTTTTTAGTGTCCTCACCGCCATACTCAAAATAAAGTTCAATGGGCATGCCCCAATTAAAGTTTACGCTACTGGTAATCGTCGCGTATTGATCGCCAAGTTCATTATCTTTACTACCTGTAAGGCCAGAGTTGTCGTTTCCAGCAGGGTCAAAAAATGCATCAAACACATCACCTGCATCAACCTTACGAGGACCACCACCAAATTGCATCATACGGTTGATGCCAATTTTCCAACCATCGATTGGTTCAATACTAAAATGAGTACCTGCAAGCTTAGGTGTACCACTATGGAGCTCATTTTGATAAAGGATACCGTTATCAACATGTTCTAATTCTGAATAGTACAGCTCAAAGTCGAAATTCCACCAATTATGCGCCGGTTGAACCATGCCTATCGATACCGATGGTGCTGTTTTTGCATTGGTAGAAATCACTTGTGCAGCGTGTTTAAATGGTGAGAACCAATGCTCTTTGTAACCAATATTTAATTGTAGATCTTCACCAGCAAAACTAACGAACGTATTGTAGTTTACAAACTTATTTGCTTTAGCACGATAATCAATACCAACTTGCACTAATGTGTAATCGTTAGCACGCCATATGCCTTCAAAAAAGCCTTGCCCCCATTCATCAGAGCCCAAGCCTCGCTGGTTCGCTATTTGTTTGCTTGTATCAGAGTCAACCTGAAGTTTCACGCCGACGCGAGTTATAGCATCATCACTTTGATAAGGTTTAATCTTAGCGCGAATAGCAGCGACCAATGCAGGCTCTGAATTTTTTAGTTTAGTGAGTGCAGTCTCGACTTCGGCCAACCGATAAGGTTTGGCCATCGGCGTACCAGAGGTCAGTGCAAATAGTGTATCTAGTTGATGATCAAGCTGTGCGTCCATGCCTATAGGTAAGTAGGCTGTGGGTGTTGCAAACAGTGGAGAGGAGCAACTAAGTAACACACCTACAATTGAGGCTTTTATCATTTTTAATTTCATAACTACATAGTCCCTATACAAAGTATTTGAAATATTACCAAATTCGACGCGTCGAAACACTTAAAACTCTTAAAGATAACTGTTTTTAACATTTTATATTCAGCTGAGCTATGTTCCACGTTATCATAGCGTTTTATCTATGTTGTAGGCACAGTGATGGCGCGTATTTTATACTCCTTGATTTTATATCTACTTAGCCCGCTTATTATCTTCTATCTATACGTGCTAAGAGGTAAAAAAAATGGCGGTTATCGTCATCATTTTGCGGAGCGCTTTGGTTTTTTAGCAACTAAAAAGCAAGATATTGTTATTCATTGCGCATCGGTTGGTGAGGTGCTTGCAGCAACGCCGCTCATAAAAGCTATCAAACAACACAATCCCAAGTTAAGTATTTTAGTAACATGCAATACCCCTACTGGCCGTGAGCAAATAAAAAACAACTTTCAAGACTCTGTTAATTGCTGTTATTTACCTATTGACTTTCCTTGCGCTACTCACCGCTTTTTAAAACGAGTTAAACCTCAATTACTGTGTATTTTGGAAACAGAGCTGTGGCCTAATTTAGTGGCACAAAGCAATAAACGTGGGATTAAAGTGCTTATTTTAAACGCTCGCCTTTCTGTTAAATCACAGCAGGGTTATCAAAAGGTGATGCCACTAACAAAAGTGATTATGAATTCAATAAGTGCTCTTGCAAGTCATAACCAGGATGATGCTAATCGTTTTATTGAGCTTGGTTTAAAGCCTGAAAAGGTGCGGGTATTTGGCTCTATTAAGTTTGATATCACGCCAACAAACGAGCAATTACATAAAGTCGCTGCTCTTAAGGAGCAGTATCACAACGAGCGCTTTATCTGGGTGGCAGGCTCCACTCACCCTGTTGAACATGAGCTTATTTTGAGTGCTCATGAAAAGCTGTTAAAAGCCTTGCCCAACGCTCTTTTAATTATTGCCCCGCGTCACCCTGAACAATTCGATAAAGTTGCTGAGCTATTAAAAAATTCAGCCATGAGCTTTAGTCGTCGAAGTGAGGATAACTATCGTAACCAACAGATCGTGCTAGCTGACACGTTAGGCGAGTTACAATGCTTATATGGTGTAGCGAATATCAGTTTTATTGGTGGAAGTTTAATAAAGCGAGGCGGTCATAATCCGTTAGAATCTGCTGCATTTTCTGTTGGCGTATTAGCAGGCCCTCATACTTATAACTTTGACCATATTTATCCTGAGCTAATTAGTGCTCAAGGAGCTGAAACCGTCACAGATGAAAATCACCTCGCTGACATACTTATCGCTTTAAGTAATGATGCAGAGCAAACTATCATGCTCGGTCACCAGGCTGCGAAATGCGTTGCTAATAATCAAGGTGCTATTAGCAAAACCGTCAATTTAATTGAGCTTTACTTAGAAAGTTAGAATAGATAAATAGAGAAATTACGTGAGTTCAAAGCACACTATGAATCGCCCAGAAAAACAAATGCGCGAATGGGTATCCAGCGTAATTGTAAAATACAATTTTTGCCCCTTTGCTCGTAAAGAAGTTGAAAGCAATTGCATTCATTATCAAATCAGTCAGTCAGTAACGATTGATGATGCAGTAATGGATATGCTTCACGAGTGTAACGAGTTAGACCAACAAGCACAGCGCGAAACAACCCTTTTGATGTTTGAGCAAGGCTTTAAGGACTTTGAAGAGTTCTTAGATTTAGTCGATTTAGCCAATGCGCTTTTAGTGGCGCAAGGTTATGAAGGTAAGTATCAAATTGCCAACTTTCATCCTGACTATGTATTTGCTGACAGTGATGACAGTGATGCTGCTAATTACACCAATCGCGCACCTTACCCAACGCTGCATTTAATTCGTGAAGCCAGCATGAGCGAAGCGCTAGAAAACTACGATGAACCTGAGTCGATTCCTGAGCATAATATTAAACTTGCAAGGCGCAAAGGCATCGATTTTTGGCAGCAGCTGTTAAAAAGCTGTATCGATAAAAAATAAAGCCAGCATTGCTGGCTTTTTAGTTAGTTCAAAGGCTATTTTTTTACCCACTCACCATTTACTTCAATATAATGGCCAGACTTTGTTTTCTCGATGGTTTTTGCTGCAGCAAGGGATTCCACTTGCGATAAAGACAGGTTGTTCTTTTTCGCGAGTTTTAAATACTGCTCTTTACGCTTAGCATTAATATCGCTAATAAGCGCTTTTGCTTCACTATTATTTACCACTAACCCTAAATACCCCGAGCTATCTTCACCTACCAAACCTTGGTTCTTTGCATCATCTAGGCTAATTGCCCAAGCAGAAAATGATAAACAAACAGCACTAATTAAAGTGATCACATTCAATTTTTTAAGTTGTAATTTACGCATGTTTGCTCCTTAGAATAATTCACTGTCATCACTGAATAGGGTATCAAGTTCTTTATCCACTTTAACGCGGATCTCATGGTCAACTTTTACGTTTAAGTTGATTGTAATTGGCTCTTTAGCCGCCACCTCAACACGGTGAGTACAGGCACTTAAAAGCCCTAAAGCCGTTAGCATTACTAACCATTTAGCCATCATTGCTTCCTTTTTTTGCATACTCTTTTTCAACTTTTTGAGTAATTTCGTCACTTAAGCGTAGTGCCCTTAATAAGGTGAAGATATTCTCTTCGTGGTTATAATTAAAATTAACCGCTTGTTGCTGTTGTTCATTATAACCTTGTAAGTTTACACCTAAATGCAACCAACCATCAGATTTAAGGTCAACGCTACTCTTTAGCTGTTTGATATCTAGGTTTTCTAACAAACTAAGTGTCGTACTCAGCTCTTGTTGTTGCGCTTTTACTGCTTCAAAACCAGCATTATTGGTGATTAGTAATTTACCATCACCTTGATTAACTAACTGCCCTTGTTTTACCTCTATACCTTGCTTACTTATTACGACAGGTAGAGTGCCAGCTAAGCGACCAGTTAGGCTAATTCCAGACTCAGCATCAAGGGTGACCAATTTGCTGGCATCAATATTTTCAAACTTAACGGTCGCGGTTTGGTTGTCTCTCAGTGGACAAAACTTATTAACCACAAATGCGCCACCCATAACCTGTCCGGTCAAATTAGCTGCGCAAGGCTGATTAGCCGTTACTTGCAATTGACCCTGTATGTTTTTGACCACGGCACCTGCACGCAGTTCATTGAGAGTAAATTTAGTTGGCACAATATTAAGCTGCCCTGAATTAAACTCCCCTTCAATCTCTATAGCAAAGTCATTAGCAAGGTAGTCATTATAAAGCACGCCTAGTTTTGCGATCTGAATATCCCCCTTTGCCTGCTGTAAATTCACATCGCCTTTTATGATCCCTGAAACAACACCATCAGTAATTGTCACGAGCGGTTCGAATTGGGAGATGATAGGGTTGAACTTTGATATAGCTTGTTCTGGTATCACTAACTCAAATGGGTGCGCAACCTTGGACATATGATGGCTGACAAGCGCCTCTAAGCCATCGGCAAACACATGATGCGTTGCTTGTAAGGCTCGGCTTTGCAAAGCGTTAGTCACTATTGAGAGCTTATTTAAGGTAATTTGTGGGGTTATTAATTTAGCAGCTGTGGTTTTTGCATCAATATCGGCAAATAACTCACCCACACTTAAGTCGCTATTTACACTGAGCTCATTATTGATTTTTAATACTTGAATCTCATTGTAGTTTATAGACTTAGCCTGACTACTTAGTTTAGCACTTAAGTGCTGCTCATCACTTAGTTGAGTAACAATGTGGCTAGTAAACTCAGTTATTTTTAGATCTGCTAAAAGCGCATTTTTAGCACTGATATCAGCGGTAAGTTTTTTAACTACGGGCTTAGAAAGCAACTCATCAACCCTCAAATTGCCACTAACCTGAATGCTATCAGCCTGAAAATCTAAAAACGTAGGGAGTGAATCCAATGACAGCTGAAAATCTGCAGTAACGCTTTTTTCATTCAAATGAGCATTGAGCTTAAGTTCATCAATATCTCTACTAATAAAATCAACCCTAACTTGACTATTAAGTGATGTAAGCGGGTTTTGTAAAGAAAGTGCCGTATTACTTACTGTAATCTCACTTTGCCCTTCAGTTGTTAGCAGTTTTACCATTGGGGCTGATAGCCGCTCACCTTCTATAGTAACAGGTTGTTCAATTTGTAACTGCCAATTAAGCGGTAACTGCGCTTTGATAAATGATTGATGTTGTTGATTTGCTATGTTGTTTAAACACTCGCGATTAGCGCTAAGCTGATTATTTAAAGCTGATAAATCAGCATACATAAACTGCTGATTTAATTGATACTTTGCACTTGCTTGTCCTTCAGCCGTGAAACTTAGCTCACATTGCTCTATAGCATGCTGATATCTTGCATTAATTACGCTTTCAATCGCAACAGTAATGCCATCAAACCTAAGCTGTGACTCGCTAGTAAAATGGCTACCTTTTGGTAACTCAATGAATCGCTCAGCTATTTTATCATCAAGGGCAATATTGGCTTTCACTTCATAATTAGATATTGCAACATCTGCGTTAAAGTCCCGTGAAACCGTAAATTGATTTAGGCGTTTTTCATGTATTGCCAACCTAACAGGGTTGTCGGTAAACGGTGAGACGACATCAAGCTGTTGAATGCTTATCAGCGGCCTTTGCTCAGGCAATGTTAGAGCAAGCTTTTTAAATTCAGTTTGCGTAGAGTTTGGTGCTTGTTTGCCAGCCAAGTTACTGACAGTCAAATTAGCTCGGGAAATTGTCACCTGCTGCTTATTCGCAATAATGCCTGCTAACTCAATTTGCTGCCCTTGATAGGTTAAGCATAATTTTTCGATATTTAAATCAAGCTTGCTGCTCAATGACCAGTCAATACAATGAAGCTCAACGCCACTTTTACCAAGCATAGGTGTTAAGAACCAGGATGTCAGTGGTAACCTGAATAGGTACGCCAAGAGCACAATGCTCAGTATGAACCCTAGCAACCCAACACTTACTCGCTTAAAACTCAAAAAACTCTCCTTGCCTTTGAACTTATACTCAGTCACAACTAACTTATTATAAACAAAAAGGCCACACATAATAGTGCAGCCTTTTTAGTTTAAACAGCTTGTATGAACCTAGCTTGTATAGCTAGGCACATAACTAAGTTCTAGCCAACGTTTTTACGTGCGTTGCGGAACATGCGCATCCATGGGCTATCCTCTTTCCACTCATCTGGGTGCCATGAGTTAGCAACAGTACGGAATACACGCTCTGGGTGCGGCATCATAACCGTTGCACGGCCATCAGTAGAGGTAATACCCGTGATACCTTCTGGCGAGCCATTCGGGTTAGCAGGGTATTGCGTTGTTGGGTTACCGTAGTTATCAACAAATTTTACTGCCACAGTACCTGACTCAAGCGCTGCTTTAATTGCATCGCTGTTTGCAAACTCAGCATGACCTTCACCGTGAGAAACAGCGATAGGCATACGTGAACCTGCCATACCATTAAAGAATACCGATGGGTTTTCTTGCACTTCAACAAGGCTAAAGCGAGCTTCAAAACGCTCTGACTTATTGGTTACGAAACGTGGCCAGTGCTCAGTACCTGGGATCAATTCTTTCAATGTTGAAAGCATTTGACAGCCATTACACACACCTAAGCTGAATGTATCTTCGCGGTGGAAGAAGCTTTGGAACTGCTCACGCGCCATCTCATTAAATAAGATTGACTTAGCCCAGCCTTCACCGGCGCCTAGTACGTCACCGTAAGAGAAACCACCACATGCCACTAAGCCTTTAAATTGCTCAAGTGTTAAACGACCTTCAAGGATATCGCTCATGTGCACGTCAACCGCAGCAAAGCCAGCGCGGTTAAATGCCGCCGCCATTTCTAAGTGAGAGTTAACACCTTGCTCACGAAGAATCGCCATTTTCGGCTTCGCACCTGTTGCAATGTAAGGCGCTGCAACATCTTCGTTTAAGTCAAAGTTTAGTTTTACGTTAAGACCAGGGTCTTTTGCATCAAATTTTGCATCAAACTCTTGCTTAGCACACTCAGGGTTATCACGACGCGCTTGCATTTGATAAGTTGTTTCAGCCCAAATAGTACGAAGCTCAGTACGGGTGTGGTTAAGAACCACATCATCACCACGAGTGAATACCACGCGGTCATCAGCGTTTAATGTACCAATTTCATGGCTGATAGCTGCTAAACCGTGATCAGCAAGAACCGCTTTCACTGCGTCTAAATCAGCGTTTGCCACTTGAATCACCGCACCTAGCTCTTCATTATAAAGCGCTTCGATGTCTGAACCTGTTAGGCCTGCAAGGTCCACTGTTACACCCGTGTGACCAGCAAATGCCATTTCAGCAACCGTAGTGAATAAACCACCGTCTGAACGATCATGATAAGCAAGTAGCTTGTTATCAGCAACAAGCGCTTGCATTGCTTCATAGAAGCCTTTTAATAGTGCTGGGTTATCAACATCAGGTGTTACATCACCTAGTTGCTTATAAACCTGTGCAAGGCTTGATGCACCCAGTCGGTTTTGACCCGCACCTAAATCAACTAATAATAGTGATGACTCACCTTTATCAGTACGTAGCTGTGGCGTTACTGTTTTACGCACATCTTCAACACGACCGAATGCAGTGATGATCAGTGATAATGGTGCAGTAACCGATTTTTGTTCACCGTTTTCATCCCATTGAGTTTTCATCGACATTGAGTCTTTACCCACAGGGATTGTTAAACCAAGTGCAGGACAAAGCTCTTCACCCACCGCTTTAACAGCCTCAAAAAGACCTGCATCTTCGCCTGGGTGACCTGCTGCAGCCATCCAGTTTGCAGATAGCTTAATATTTTCAAGGCCACCGATGTTAGCACATGCGATGTTCGTTAGAGACTCAGCCACCGCTAAACGAGCAGACGCACCGTAGTTTAAAAGTGCAGCTGGTGTACGCTCACCGAGTGACATTGCTTCACCGTGGTAAGTATCAAACGCAGCGGCTGTTACCGCACAGTTGGCGACTGGTACCTGCCAAGGACCCACCATTTGGTCACGCGCAACTAAACCCGTTACCGTACGATCACCAATGGTGATTAAGAATGTTTTCTCAGCAATCGTTGGTAAGCGTAATAAACGTTGTGCTGCATCTGCAGCATCAATGTTAGCAACGTCTAATGGTTGCGATTGTGCTTTTTTCGATTCCACTTCGCGGTGCATTTTTGGTGCTTTACCTAGTAATACATCAAGCGGAAGATCGACAGGACTGTTACCGAAGTGGCTATCTTCAACCGTTAAGTGACGCTCTTCTGTTGCTTCACCAATTACCGCATATTCTGCACGCTCACGTTTACAGATTGCTTCGAAGCGCGCGAAGTCTTCTGCCGCAACCGCTAATACGTAACGCTCTTGAGATTCGTTACACCAAATTTCGTGTGGTGCCATACCCGGCTCATCGTTTGGAATATCACGAAGTTGGAATTTACCACCACGACCACCGTCGTCGACAAGCTCAGGGAATGCGTTTGAAAGACCACCTGCACCCACATCGTGGATGAAAGCGATTGGGTTTGCATCACCTAACTGCCAACATTTGTCGATAACTTCCTGACAACGACGTTCCATTTCTGGGTTTTCACGTTGTACAGATGCAAAGTCTAAGTCTTCGTTTGATTGACCTGATGTCATACTAGACGCAGCACCACCACCTAGGCCGATGTTCATTGCAGGGCCACCGAGTGCAATTAATTTTGCACCTACTGGGATTTCACCTTTTTGAACATGCTCAGAGCGAATATTACCTAAACCACCAGCAAGCATGATTGGCTTGTGGTAACCACGTACCTCGATACCGTTATGGCTTGATACTTTTTCTTCATATGTACGGAAGTAACCAAGTAAGTTAGGGCGACCAAATTCGTTATTGAATGCCGCACCGCCTAGTGGACCTTCAGTCATGATATCAAGTGCATTAACGATACGACCAGGCTTACCAAAGTCAGTTTCCCATGGTTGCTCGTAACCAGGAATACGTAAGTTAGAGACTGTAAAACCGACTAAACCCGCTTTAGGTTTAGAACCACGGCCAGTTGCACCTTCATCACGAATTTCACCACCCGAACCAGTCGATGCACCTGAGAATGGCGCAATCGCTGTTGGATGGTTGTGCGTTTCAACTTTCATCAAGATTTCGATGTTTTCTTGATGATATGCGTACTCGCCTTCATTGTTCGGGAAGAAACGACCCGCTACTGAGCCTTTCATTACCGCTGCGTTATCTTTATAGGCAGATAACACGTTTTCAGGGTTTTGCTCGTAGGTGTTTTTGATCATTTTGAACAATGATTTTGGCTGTTCGATGCCATCAATTGTCCAATCAGCGTTAAAGATTTTGTGACGACAATGTTCAGAGTTTGCTTGTGCAAACATGAATAATTCGATGTCGTTCGGGTTACGCCCCAACTTTTGGAAGTTTTCTACCAAGTAATCAATTTCGTCATCTGCAAGTGCAAAACCTTGCTCAACGTTTGCTTTAGCAAGTGCTTCACGGCCACCACCTAAAATGTCAACTGATGACATTGGACGCGGTTCATCGTGACGGAATAATTTAGCTGCGTCAGCCATATCCGCGTGCGTTGCTTCAGTCATACGGTCATGTAATAACGCTGCGACTTCAGCTGTTTGTTCAGCTGATAGCTGACCTTCAACGTAGTATGCAATACCACGCTCAACACGGTGAACTTGGCTTAAGCCACAGTTATGCGCGATGTCAGTTGCTTTTGATGCCCAAGGCGAGATAGTACCTGGACGCGGCGTTACAAGAATTAACGTGCCAGCAGGGGTATGCTCGGCAATCGTTGGACCATAAGTAAGCAGCTTTTCTAGCTTTATTTGCTCATCGGCTGAAAGTTCAGCTGTAAGATCAGCAAAATGCATAAACTCGGCATAAACGTCAGTGACTGGAAGTTGTGCCTGTTGGCAACGCGCTAAAATTTTCTGAACTCTAAAATCGGAAAGTGCTGGTGCACCACGAAGGATCAACATAGGTATTTTCATCCGGGGTTAGGGATTGAACGATATTTTAGGCGCGTATTATAGTGCAAATAACGCCTAGATTTAACTCAAAATTGCGCTTTTATTTAAATAATCTTCATAACCGCTTTTACGTTTGCAACAATCGAGCACCCTAATACCCGTTATTTTTTCGCAGGTTCTTGTTCTGTATGACTTATCTATTTGCAACCTTGATGCCTTTATTAATTTAAAATAGATATATAAAACTATTCGCCAAGTGACGCAGCTTTGAAGTTTTGCTATAACGGTAAGGTAATGGTTTAAGGGGCATTTATAATCTATGCAAAAGTTACTCGCTATTTTTAGTTTAGTGCTCATGTTATGTGCATGCGATATGCAACAACAGCCTTCGCAACTAGCTCATATCAAGGCGCAGAATAAAATTAGAGTTGGTACTTTAGCCGGCGCGAGTAATTACTATCAAGCGCCACAAGGTGTGCAAGGCTTCGAGTATGAGCTTGCTCAAGAGTTTGCTAACTATGTCGGTGTTGAACTTGAAATGGTGCCCTTTTTTAACTTATCAGATATGTTCACCCGCCTAGAAAATGGCGACTTAGACGTAATAGCTTCAGGGCTTACGTACAATACGATTCGCGCTAAGCATTACCGCTTCGGTCCAACTTATCGCACAATTAGTCAGAAACTAGTTTACAAACAAGGCCGTGTCCGCCCCCGCGAATTCGACGATTTAACTGGCAACTTAACTGTGCTTGCAAAAAGCAGTCACTCACTTGCTTTACAGCAATTAAAACAACTTCACCCGACTTTGAGCTGGAATGAAACTGAGGACATGGATGAAGAAGAGTTGTTGCAAGCTGTGATTGATGGTGAGATTGACTACACCCTCGCTGACTCGCATACATTGTCACTGTTTCGCCGTTACCATCCTAATTTAAGCATTGGCTTTTCGGTCACCCGAAACGATCCAATTGCATGGGTTTTAAGAAAAGATGGTGATGACTCTTTATATGCTTTAATGGTGCCTTTTTTTGGCGATATAAAACAAACGAACCAGCTTTACGTACTTGAAGAAAAGTACTTTGGTCATGTACGCCAATTTAACTATGTAAATACCCTTGCCTATATCGAAGCGATTAAAGAAACCTTACCAAAGTACCAGCCTTGGTTTGAACAATATGCTGGTAATATTGACTGGCGCTTACTTGCTGCACTGAGCTATCAAGAATCGATGTGGAACCCTAAGGCTAAATCGCCTACTGGGGTCCGTGGTATCATGATGTTAACTCAAGCCACTGCCAAACAAGTTGGCGTAACCAACCGTTTAGCACCAGAGCAAAATATCAAAGGTGGCGCTGAATATTTAGCCCAGCTAATCTCTTGGATCCCTGAGCGGATCCCACAACCTGACCGTACATGGTTTGCGCTCGCTTCATATAATGTAGGTTGGGGGCATGTAAATGATGCGCGTATTATTACCGAACAAGAAGGTGCAAGCCCGGATAAATGGGCTGATGTGAAAAAACGTTTACCGCTTTTAATTAAAAAACGCTATTACCGTAAAACTAAATATGGCTATGCACGTGGTGATGTTGCCGTGAAATACGTTGATAACATTCGTCGTTACTATGACGCTTTAGTTTGGCTTGATGAAAATGACGCTATTTCAAACCCGAGTGATGAAGAAGCAATAACGCAACAAGAAGCCCCTAACTTGCCGGATAATGACAACAAGCAGAGCAAACCTGACAATGAGCAACAAGCTGCTAATACTGAACAAAACAAGTTAAACAATAACTAACCAATACAGCAGAAATCAGTTTACTTGTCATCAAATGATCATTATCTTCTAGAACAATATCCCAATTCATGCCATGCTTTCTCTCACTTTAGGAGCTCACATGTTAAAAAGAAGACGTACCACACATAAATTTAAACGTAATGTGATTTACTCTACAGCGACACGCCGTCGCATCATGCTACGTAACACACACAAAAAAGTTATTTGGCGCCGCCGTTTATTTGCCATGCAATTAATGGAAGCACAAGAAACCCCAGCAACGCCGGTTGTTTAACTAGGCGTTGCGAGCAGCAAGCTTCGCCGCTTTTTTCTCTTTTCTACGGCGTTTAAAAAACGCTGAAATTACCGCGCCACACTGTTCACTCATTACGTCACCGGTTACTTCAACTTGATGATTTAGTCTTGGTTCTTGTAATAGGTTCATAATTGACCCTGCAGATCCTGTTTTTGCATCTTTAGCACCAAATACCAAACGTTTGATACGACTATGCACTAACAATCCTGCACACATAGAACAAGGCTCTAAGGTCACATATAAAGTACAATCAATCAAACGATAGTTATTAAGTACTTTACCCCCTTCACGTATAGCCATCATCTCAGCATGAGCAGAGGGGTCATTATCAGTAATTGAGCGGTTATAACCATAAGCAATGAGTTGATTATCTTTTACCAGTACTGCACCAACAGGAATTTCATCAATCGCTTCTGCTTTACTTGCAAAAGTGAGGGCTTTTTCCATCCAATACTCGTCACTATATTGTTCGCTCATAAATCACACAAAACTTGTAAAACTGTGAGTAATTATACCTAGTTAGTCAATAAAAAGGGCAATAAATACTGCTACACTTAAAAATTAACGCAAATTTTAGTGGCTTTTTCATGGCTCAACGGACCCATATTGCGCTATAATCTCGCGCTTTTTTTATTTCGCTAATAGCAATTCAACTAGGTAAATTTGTTGATTTACAATTTGCAATTGATATCAATACACGGGTAGCAAATGAAATTTCCTGGACGCCGCAGGCATAAACATTATTTTCCAGTGGAAGCTAAAGATCCACTTACTAATCAACTCAACTCAACGGAACGACTACAACGTAGTTATATAACCGGTATCGATCAAATTGTGGTCGACATTGAAGCTAAAGTTGATCAAGCTTTCCTTGATGAATTTCAATTGCGCCGTGGTATGTCGCAAGTCATTGATAACGATATTACCAATGCCCTATACGACCGCCTAAAGCTCAATAATATGGTCGATTATGAGTTCGCTGGTGGCACTATTGGCAACACAATGCACAATTACTCAACACTTGCTGATGACCGCTCAGTACTACTTGGTGTGATGAGTGAAAATATCAAAATTGGTAGTTATGCATACCGCTTTTTATGTAATACCTCTAGCCGCGTAGATCTTAATTACTTACAACCGGTTGACGGACCCATCGGTCGCTGCTTTACCTTGATTGACGAAACGGGTGAACGTACTTTCGCCATTAGTGCAGGCCTTATGAACCACCTTCGCCCTGAATCAATTGATAAAGAACTCATTGAGAACTCTTCAGCACTGGTGATCAGCGCCTACTTAATGCGTACACAAGGCGATGAAACCATGACCGACGCAACAATGCAGGCTGTTAAGTATGCCAATGATGCAGGTGTCCCTGTGGTATTAACACTCGGCACTAAGTTCTTAATTGAACAAGACCCTACTTGGTGGGCTGAATTTGTTAAAGAACATGTTGATATTCTTGCGATGAACGAGGAAGAAGGTCTCGCCATTACAGGTTTTGAAGATCCGCTTCTTGCAGCAGATAAAGCCCTTGATTGGACTGACTTAGTGATATGCACAGCTGGCGAGAAAGGCTTATTTATGGCCGGTTATGTAGATGATTCATTCAAGCGCGAAACAGAATACCCGCTTCTACCAGGTGCAATCGCAGATTTTAACCGTTACGAGTTTTCGCGCGCAATGCGCAAAGATGACTGCCAAAACCCTATTCGTGCCTATAGCCATACCGCACCGTTTATGGGTGGTCCTGATAGCATCAAAAACACAAACGGTGCAGGTGATTGTGCGCTTGCTGCGGTATTACATGATTTATCAGCAAACGTTTACCACAAACTCAATGTGGCAAACTCAGCGAAGCATCAGCAACCTGCTATGACGTACTCATCGCTTGCACAAATTAGTAAATACGCTAACCGTGCAAGTTATGAAGTGCTTGTTCAGCACTCACCACGTTTATCGCGTGGCTTACCTGAACGTGAAGATTGTTTAGAGCAAGTATACTGGGAGCAGTAATCGCGACTAAAAAATCGAAATATCCAGTTTCTGGGATAAGCGCTCAAGGGCCGCTATCCCAGCCACTGAGTTACCATATGAATTTAAACGTGGTGCCCATACCGCAACCGTAAACTGATTAGGTAGTACTGCTAAGATTGTTCCAGATACTCCTGATTTTCCGGGCATACCGACACGGTAACCAAAGTCCCCCGCTGCATCGTATAAACCACTGGTAAACAGTAACGAGTTAAGTTGTTTATTTTGCCTTGCACTCAGCACTTTATTGCCGTTGGCATCTTTGCCCTGATTAGCGAGATAATTGTAAGCTTTTGCTAATTCAACGCAGTTCAATTCGATGGCACAGAAATTAAAATAAGCCCATAAGACATCATCTACTTCGTTATTAAAATTACCAAATGATTTCATTAAATGTGCCATGGCCGCATTGCGATGACGAAACTCATATTCAGAGTTAGCCACTTTTTTGTCGATTATGACGCTTGGATTCCCTGATAACTGCCGAAATGATTCAAGCATAGAATGCATCGGTGCAGACAGTCGACTGTAAAGCGCATCACATGTCACAATGGCACCAGCATTAATAAATGGGTTACGCGGGATGCCATGTTCAAACTCAAGTTGGGTCAATGAGTTAAACGCTGTACCAGAAGGCTCTTTACCTACTCGCTGCCATAATTCATCCCCATAACGCTGAAGCGCTAAAGTCAGGGTCATCACTTTAGAAACTGATTGAATAGTAAAACGCGCACTACAATCACCACCGCAGTAAGTTTGACCGTCTACGGTATGAATCGCTATAGCGAACTGATTTGGCTCAACCTCTGCTAACGCAGGAATATAGTCAGCAACCTTACCTTGGCTCAGTAATGGCTGAACTTCTTTGGTTATTTCATCTAATACATGTTGATAATCAATCTGTGACATACCGCGTCCTTAAAACAAAAAGCCCCGCATTTGCGAGGCTCTGTAGTCTACTAGAGATGGTTTGCTATAGCGATCGCTATTAGCTCATTGCTGATTGCAGCTTTTTCATCGCTGTTTTTTCTAGCTGGCGAACACGCTCAGCTGACACATTGTATTTTTCAGCAAGCTCTTGCAGTGTTGCTTTATCATCCGCTAACCAGCGCGCACTAACGATATCTTGCGAACGCTCATCTAGGGTTTTTAATGCGCTAAATAAACGTGCATGAGATTGCTCTTGCCATTGCTGCTCTTCAATATCATCAGCAAGGTCAGCACTGCCATCTGTTAAATACTGTACTGGCGAGTATGTGCTTGTCGGTGCGTCATCATTGTCGTCGCCCGTTAAATCGAAGCCCATATCTTGGCCACTCATACGTGATTCCATCTCACGTACTTCTTTTTCGCTAACACCCAGCTCGTTTGCAACGGTGCTAACCTCAGCTTGGTTGAACCAACCTAAACGTTTTTTGTTTTTACGTAGATTGAAGAATAACTTACGTTGCGCTTTTGTTGTTGCAACTTTCACGATACGCCAGTTTTTCAATACGTATTCGTGAATTTCTGCTTTGATCCAATGTACTGCGAATGAGACCAAACGAACACCGACACTTGGGTCGAAACGTTTTACCGCTTTCATCAGACCGATGTTACCTTCTTGAATCAAATCGGCTTGCGGTAGACCATAGCCTGAATAGCTTTTTGCAATGTGAGCAACAAAGCGAAGATGTGACATAATGAGTTGCTTTGCAGCATCAAGATCACCTTCTTCCTGAAGACGTGTCGCTAACTGTTTTTCTTTCTCAGCATCAAGCATAGGAATGGTGCTAACAGCTTGAAGATAGCCATCCATACTTGCGCTTTGTTGACCTACAGTAAGTGCCATTGCGTATAAATCTTTACTCATTTTTCACCTCAGTGATAAACATTTTAAAACCATCTTAGCACTCTTTAAGCGAGAGTGCTAATTTCAATTAAAAACTTTTTTGAACCTCAGATCAAGTGGTTTTTTTATCTATTTTTAGTTTACGCTAACACGCTGAATATGCGGTGAATTCTAGCTTTGATTGAAAAAGCGATAAATTAATTACTACTTTATTTAGCGCTAATAGAGCAGTGTAACAACGAATTGTTACACTTTATTGTTATACTTTATCGGGTTCTATTTCTTTTATATAGCGGCTAACTGATAAGTAAGACCCGACAAAGCCGAGTGCTGTTGCAAGTGCAACTAAAACGCCGAATTCCGACATTGTCAGACCGATTAAATCAAAGCTGGTTTCATAGACGCCCGCCACTTCACTAACCGCACTGCCTAGCCACCACATCATTAAAGCAACACAAATAAAAGAGAACAAACCACCAATAATACCGTACCACACCCCTGTCCATAAAAATGGCGCATGAATAAAGGTGTTTGTCGCACCGACAAGCTTCATCACTTGAATTTCTTCTTTTTTGTCCATTATCGATAAACGGATAGTATTACCAATGATTAAAGTAACAGAGGTTAATAATAGTAGGGCAATAGTGATGACGCTCTCTTTTAATAAACTTAATAGTGCATTCAAACGTTCAAGCCACGCGATATCAAGCTTACCAAAATCAACCTCACGCTCAGCCTCTAGTTTTTTAAGTAATTGCTCTGCTGCATTTGGTTGACGGTGACGAATGGTAGGCGTAACGATAACAACATCAGGCAGTGGATTTGCATCAAGGTATTCCAGTGCTTGGCCAAAACCAGATACCTGTTTAAACTCAGTAAGTGCATCCCCTTTTGAAATAAACTCCACTTTATCGATTTCAGGATAAAGAGCTAAACGTTTCACTAGGGTTTGCGTTTGTTGCTGAGTCATACTTTCTTTAACAAACAACGAAATTTCTGCCGCGTCTTCAAAACCACTACTCACTTGAGATACATTTTTAACCACTAAATACAAAGTGGCCGGTAAGGTTAAACTCAAGCCTAAAACAGCAATCGTCATCAGTGATGCAAGAGGTGTTCGCCACATTTCACCGAGGCTGTGCACACCTTGTCGAATAAGGTTCATTATAAAAAAGTAAGGCGAAGCAAAAAGTGATTTTTGTTGTCCCTCTGTTTGGCTTGAACGACTTTTGAATAATAAGCTCATAGTGTTTCCTCCGCTAACGGATCTTGAATCATTCGACCATCCTTTAACGTGAGGCTGCGGTAACGCATACGGGCAATCAAGCCAATATCATGAGTTGCAATTAATACCGTTGTACCATGGTGATTAAAATCCTCGAATAAGCGCAGGATATCCATTGAAAGCTCAGGATCTAAATTACCTGTTGGTTCATCAGCTAATAAAATTGGTGGCGAATTAACAATCGCTCTGGCTATTCCTACACGCTGTTGTTCACCACCAGATAAAGTAGCAGGGCTACATTTAGCTTTATCGAGCAAGCCAACCTTATCTAATGCACCATGAACACGTTTAGCAATTTGCTTGTGGTGCGTTCCTTCAATCACAAGCGGTAAGGCAACATTATCAAATACAGAATAACGCTCTAAAAGGCGATGGTTCTGAAAAATAATACCAATA
This sequence comes from Pseudoalteromonas sp. L21, assembly GCF_021728035.1. NCBI lineage: Bacteria > Pseudomonadati > Pseudomonadota > Gammaproteobacteria > Alteromonadales > Pseudoalteromonadaceae > Pseudoalteromonas > Pseudoalteromonas sp. L21. Next base: position 891,191 of record NZ_JAKKCV010000001.1, read on the forward strand.
TCACGACGAATATACGGCACCTGGCGTGACTTAACGGCATTTAAATCCACACCATTTATTAGTACCTGCCCTGCTGATGGGCGCTCCATGAGGCTAATGAGCTTTAACAAAGTACTTTTACCAGCACCACTATGGCCTGTTAAAAAAGCAAGCTCGCCAGGCTTAATATGAAAGCTGACTTTTTCAAGGGCACGATGGCCCCCCGGATAGGTTTTACTGACTTGCTGAAAATTTATCATTTTAATTATCAATCATCTTACAGCTAAAAAGGGAGTTAACTCCCTTTTTAATTAGTTATGCATCGTCCTCATCTTGGCTAAACAGCGCATCAATGAAGTCATTACTGTTAAAAGTGCGCAGGTCGTCAATACCCTCACCAACACCTATGTAACGAATTGGAATATTAAACTTATCTGCTACAGCAAAGATGACCCCACCTTTTGCCGTACCATCTAACTTAGACAATGTGATACCAGTTAAACCAACGCATTCATTAAAAAGTTTTACTTGGCTAATCGCATTCTGACCCGTACCCGCATCAATTGTTAACATGACTTCATGCGGCGCATCAGGGTCTATTTTTTTCATTACGCGGGCTATTTTTTCAAGCTCTTGCATAAGGTTATCTTTATTTTGCAAACGCCCTGCTGTATCAGCGATTAACACATCTACATTACGTGCTTTTGCCGCTTGAAAAGCATCAAATACAACTGAGGCACTGTCTGCGCCAGTATGCTGAGCAATGACCGGAATGCTGTTACGCTCACCCCATACTTGTAGCTGCTCAACAGCAGCAGCACGGAAGGTGTCACCTGCGGCTAACATGACCGACTTACCTTCACTTTGGAATTGCTTCGCTAGTTTACCGATAGTCGTTGTTTTACCAACGCCATTGACACCCACCATTAAGATCACAAATGGCTTTTTATCACCTGAAACAACCAACGGCTGCTCAGCAGTTTTAAGCATATCAGCCATTTCTTGCTTCATTAACTCATAAAGAGCATCACCATCTTTTAACTGCTTACGATCCGCTGCATCAGTTAGGTTATCAATCAACTTCATTGTTGTATCAACACCTAAATCTGCTGTTAATAGCTGTGTTTCTAGTTCTTCGAATAACTCATCGTCTATTTTCTTACCACTAAAGATAGAGGCAAAGCCAGAGCCAATATTAACGCGAGTTTTTAATAGACCTTTTTTAAGGCGTGCGAAGAAACCTTCTTTCTTTGGTTTTTCAGCTGCGGCTTGTGCAGCTTTCTCTTGCTCTAAACGTTCAGCTTCAGCCTTTTCTGCTGCAATACGCTCTTGTTCTAGACGCTCAGCTTCCGCCTTTTCAGCAGCAATGCGTTCTTGTTCAACACGTTCCGCTTGTGCTTTTTCTGCTGCAATGCGCTCTTGTTCTACACGCTCAGCTTCCGCCTTTTCAGCAGCAATGCGTTCTTGTTCAACGCGTTCCGCTTGTGCTTTTTCTGCAGCAATGCGCTCTTGTTCTACACGCTCAGTTTCCGCCTTTTCAGCAGCAATGCGTTCTTGTTCAACACGTTCCGCTTGTGCTTTTTCTGCTGCAATGCGTTCTTGTTCAACGCGTTCCGCTTGTGCTTTTTCTGCTGCAATGCGTTCTTGCTCTAAACGCTCTGCTTCTGCCTTTTCTGCAGCAATGCGTTCTTGCTCTAAACGCTCTGCTTCTGCCTTTTCTGCAGCAATGCGTTCTTGCTCTAGACGCTCAGCTTGTGCTTTTTCTGCTGCAATACGCTCTTGCTCTACACGCTCTGCTTCTGCCTGCTCTACTGCAACTTGCTCGGCTTCACGCTGCGCCTTTTCAGCAGCAGCTTGCTCAGCTTCACGCTCTGCTTTTTCAGCGGCAACGCGTTCTTGCTCTAATTTCATTGCTGCTTCTTGCTCAGCGAGACGAGCTTGTTGTTCCAGACGTTGTTGCTCTGCCGCTTGCTGCTCTTGAGCTAAACGTTCAGCTTCCGCTTTTTCTGCTGCAATGCGCTCTTGCTCTAAGCGTTCAGTTTCCGCCTTTTCGGCTTCAATACGCTGTTGTTCTTCTAATTGCTTCTGGTTATCAGCCTCTTTTGCTGCTTGCTCTGTTTGTTGTTTTTCTGATTTGCCAAAACCAAACCAAGACAAGAATTTATTTTTTTTTGCCATACTTGCTAATAACCACTTATAAAAATCTGATAAACTTACATGAATAATAGGTTGGTGATAGTTCAGCTACTTTCAGCCAAACCAAAACGGGTACCATCTATCGCTAAGACACTAATAGTAACACTTTTAGTGCAGTAGAAAAATGACACACTAGCTATAAAGCACAATATTATCTGAGCTAGGTATCAGTTACCATTTATTAGTGAGTTAAATGAGAAAAAAATCAACACCTAATCGCCAAATTAAAGCGACAAGCAATAAATCAAGCCATGGCTTTATTCGTATCATTAGTGGTCAATTTCGCGGTAGAAAACTTCCGGTCAAAGATGTACAAGGCTTACGCCCAACAACGGATCGAATAAAGGAAACCGTGTTTAATTGGTTAATGCAAGATACCCGAGGTGCAAGCGTACTTGATTGCTATGCTGGTTCTGGAGGGCTTGGTTTTGAAGCGCTTTCTCGGTTTGCTGCACATACGGTCTTTTTTGAACTTGATAAAAGCGCAGCGGCACAGCTAAACAACAACATAGCCACTTTGCAACTTGATAATGCCACTGTAAAACAGGGTAATAGCCTAGCGCTATTAGATAATAATGATGAAAATAAACAGTTTGATCTAGTTTTTGTTGACCCACCATTTCGCCAAAATTTGGCCGAAAAAAGTTGTTTATTACTCGAATCAAATCAATGGTTAACTGAGCAAGCGTTAATTTATGTGGAAGTTGAAAGCGAACTAAAAAGCCTAGAGACTCCTAGTAACTGGTTGCTATTAAAAGAAAAAACTGCTGGGCAAGTAATTTGTCGCTTGTATCAACGCGCGACAAATTAACGCTGTTTTGCCATCCCAGTTTCTGTTAATATTATCCTTTACATGTGGTGTTGCTTCGGATTACAATACCGCACCATTTTTGAACCACTTGATCGTTATTCGATCAACTTGAGCAACGCTCATTATTTAGGTAGGTGAATTTTTAATGCCAGTAATTAAAGTAAGAGAGAACGAACCGTTTGACGTAGCACTTCGTCGCTTCAAGCGTTCATGTGAAAAAGCAGGTATCCTTTCAGAAGTTCGTCGTCGCGAGCACTATGAAAAACCAACAGCTGAGCGTAAGCGTAAAAAAGCTGCTGCAGTAAAGCGTCACATGAAGAAGCTTTCTCGCGATAACGCACGTCGCGTTAAATTATACTAATCAGTATTTGGTCTTGTATAAATGAGCCTTTTATTAACGCTAAAAGATGCGCAAAAAGATGCGATGAAGGCAAAAGACAAAGAACGTCTTAAGCCTATCCGCATGGTACTTGCTGCAATCAAGCAACGTGAAATTGACGAGCAAATCACGCTAGACGACGACGGTATTACCGCTGTTTTAGTGAAGCTTGTAAAACAACGTCGCGACTCTTACACCCAGTATATTGATGCGGGTCGTGAAGATTTAGCTGAAATTGAAGCCAATGAGATTAAAGCTCTTGAAGAATTCTTACCTCAACAATTGAGTGAAGAAGAAATCATAGCACTTATTGACTCGGCTATTGCTGATACAAACGCAGCGGGTATGCAAGACATGGGTAAGGTAATGGGAGTGATCAAAAGCAAAGCTGAAGGTCGTGCCGATTTAGGTAAGATTTCTGGCTTAATCAAGCAACGATTAACTGCCTAACCCCCACATACAGATGTATGATTCAAGCAAACCGAGCCTAGTGCTCGGTTTCTTGCTTTTGAGCTTTTATATAATCACCTTTTGTGTTCAAATCTTACTTTAAATGCAAAAATAGTGCAGGAAAAAACAACAGCCATGGCCGGAAAAATCCCTCGACAGTTTATTGATGATTTACTCGCTCGTACCGATATTGTTGAGTTAATTGATTCAAAAGTTGGCCTAAAAAAAGCGGGAAAAGACTACCAAGCTTGCTGTCCTTTTCATAACGAAAAAACCCCTTCTTTTACCGTCTCCCAAGATAAACAGTTTTATCATTGCTTTGGCTGTGGTGCGAATGGTAATGCCATTTCATTTGTCATGGAATATGACAAACTAGAATTTGTTGATGCTATCGAAGAATTAGCGAGTATGCTCAATTTAGACGTACCTCGCGAGCAAGGCACAAGCTCAGGTCCGCAACGCACCGCTGAACAAAAGCGCTCTGATTACGATTTAATGCTCCATGCTGCACGCTTTTATCAGCATCAACTAAAGCATCATGCTAATTCTAAAACCGTGATTGATTATATTAAAGGTCGTGGTTTAAGTGGCGAAACAGCAAAAAAATTCATGATTGGCTATGCCCCGAGTGAGTGGGAAGCACTGTGTCAGCAACTAGGCCGCAATAAAGAGCAAAAAGAACAGCTAGTAGAGTTAAAGCTTGCCTCTGAAAAGTCGCCTGGTCGCCAATTTGACTTTTTCCGTGACCGACTCATGTTCCCTATTCGCGACAAACGCGGTCGGGTAATCGCGTTTGGTGGCCGTGTAATGCAAGCAGATCAAGGGCCTAAATACCTCAATTCACCAGAAACGCGTATTTTCCATAAAGGTTTTGAACTTTACGGCTTGTACGAAGCTAAGCAAGCTCATAAAAAACTGGAACATATTTTAATTGTTGAAGGCTATATGGATGTGGTTGCTTTAGCTGAACAAGGCATTGAATATGCCGTTGCAGCCCTTGGTACAGCAACCACCGCAGAGCATATGCACACATTATTCAGAACCACAGATAAAGTGATTTGCTGTTACGATGGTGACCGTGCTGGTCGCGATGCTGCTTGGCGTGCACTTGAGAATGCACTTCCTTACCTTGCAGATGGAAAGTCATTACAATTTGTATTTCTACCTGACGGTGAAGATCCAGACTCGCTGGTACAAAAAGAAGGCAAAGACGCTTTTGAAGCACGATTAAATGACGCAGATGATTTTAGTAAAGTGCTCTTTAATAAGCTCAGCCAAGAGGTTGACCTAACCCAGGATGCAGGTAAAGCAAAATTACTGAGTGATGCCCTGCCGCTGATTGAAAAAATTCCCAGTGATTTTTACCAAGAGAATATTTTAGAACACCTTGGCCGCTTAATTGGTCGAACGCGAGAACAGTTAAATAACCGCGTAAAATCACCAAAGCAGCAACATGCAATTGAACGTAAATTTAAAATCACGCCAATGCGCCAAGCAATCGGTATTTTATTGCAACATCCAAACTTAGCGACCAGCATTGCTTATATGCCAGAGTTGGCAGAAATGAAAATTGCCGGTATTGAACTTTTTTTGCATATCCAACACTTAGCACTAGAGCGACCAGGAATAACCACGGCACAAATTCTTGAGTCATTTCGTGATAGTGCGCAGTATGATGCCCTTGTTAAATTAGCAACTTGGCAACATCAAATAAATGACGATCGTTTAGAAACTGTTTTTAAAAATACTTTTAAATTTATTGAAGACCAGTGTTTAAATTATCGACTAGAGACCCTATTAATAAAAGACAAGACCCAAGGGTTAACAAGCGAAGAACGTCTTGAGTGTCACTTACTGACACAAGCGTTAAAAGGCAGCAACAGCTAGTCAGATTTGAATTATGCTGTTATACTGTGCTATTCACTGCGTCTAGTTAGTTTTCGTTTCGCTTATAAAGCGAGCTGGCGCCTGTTGTATCAACTTTCAGAGTGGAAGAATAAATCTCTATGGATCCAACTCCTCAGTCACAATTAAAGCTTCTGATTCAAAAAGGTAAAGAGCAAGGTTATTTAACTTTTGCAGAAGTTAATGATCACCTTCCACAAGACATTATCGACTCAGATCAGGTAGAAGATATCATTAGCATGATTAATGATATGGGTATCAAGGTAAGTGAAAACGCACCTGATGCCGATGAATTAATGATGCAAGAAACAACGACAGACGAAGACGCAGCAGAAGCCGCGGCCGCTGCACTTGCGACTGTAGAAAAAGAGATCGGTCGAACAACTGACCCTGTCCGCATGTACATGCGTGAAATGGGTACTGTTGAACTACTTACGCGTGAAGGCGAAATTGTAATCGCTAAGCGTATCGAAGAAGGTATCAACCAAGTTCAGATTTCAGTTGCTGAATACCCTGAAGCAATTACTTACCTACTCGAGCAGTGGGATAAATTTGAAGCTGAAGAAATGCGCTTAAGCGACATTATTTCAGGCTTTTTCGATCCTAATAATGAAGACGAATCACAAATTTCGGCAACGCATATCGGTTCTGAGTTAAACGAAGAACAGTTAGACGAAGAAGACGATGATAGCGACGATGAAGACAGTGATGATGATGACGACGGTGATGATGATGAAGCTGATACAGGACCAGATCCTGAAGAAGCACGCATTCACTTCGAAAATCTACGTGATCTTTATAATAAAGCGCGTGATACATTTGAAGAAAAAGGTCGCTCTCATCCTGACTCATTAGCTGCTATTACCGAAATCGGCGAATTATTTAAAACATTTAAGCTAGTTCCAAAACAGTTTGACCGCATGGTAAATAACATGCGCGAAATGATGGACAGAGTGCGTGTTCAAGAACGTCTTATCATGAAGCAAGCGGTTCAAATTGCTAAGCTTCCAAAGAAAACGTTTGTTAAGCACTTTGCTAATAATGAAACAGATACTAGCTGGATCGACCTTGAAATTGCAGCTAACGATAAACACTCAGTTAAGCTTGAAGAAGTAAAACCTGAGATCATTCGCTGTATCCAAAAATTAAGCGCTATCGAAGAAAGTACGGGTTTAAGTATTGAACGTATTAAGGACATCAACCGCCGCATGAGCATTGGTGAAGCGAAAGCTCGCCGTGCGAAAAAGGAAATGGTAGAAGCTAACCTACGTCTTGTAATTTCGATTGCGAAAAAATATACCAACCGTGGACTACAATTCCTAGACCTTATTCAAGAAGGTAATATTGGTCTAATGAAGGCGGTTGATAAGTTCGAGTATCGTCGTGGTTATAAGTTTTCGACTTATGCAACATGGTGGATCCGTCAAGCAATTACACGTTCAATTGCAGACCAAGCGCGTACTATCCGTATTCCTGTGCACATGATAGAGACGATCAACAAGCTGAATCGTATTTCTCGTCAAATGTTACAAGAAATGGGTCGCGAACCTAATCCAGAAGAATTAGCTGAGCGTATGTTAATGCCTGAAGATAAAATTCGTAAGGTATTGAAAATCGCGAAAGAGCCTATTTCAATGGAAACGCCAATCGGTGATGATGAAGATTCGCACTTAGGTGACTTCATTGAAGATACGACCATTGATTCGCCAATTGATTCTGCAACGATGGAATCGCTACGTGGCGCAACCAACGACGTATTAGCTGGCTTAACGGCCCGTGAAGCGAAAGTACTTCGTATGCGTTTTGGTATCGATATGAACACAGACCATACATTAGAAGAAGTAGGTAAACAATTTGACGTAACACGTGAACGTATTCGTCAAATCGAAGCGAAAGCGTTACGTAAATTACGTCATCCTTCTCGCTCAGACTTACTAAAAAGCTTCTTAGACGCGAAGTAATTACACTGCACTATTAATAACTAAAAGGCCGCTGTTGCGGCCTTTTTTCTATTCGAGAGATTATCATGGCTTGGATCCAAATTCGAATTAATGCAAACGCTGATAATGCTGACATGATCAGTGATTTACTGATGGACACAGGTAGTGCATCAGTGACTTATGTCGATGCAAAAGACACCCCGATTTATGAACCAAAACTGGGGACCGTTCAACTATGGGCTGATACCACAGTGATTGGCCTCTATGACGCTAACCATGATATGGACAGTGTAGTGGCGACATTAAAAGCAGAAGCAACACTCGCTGACAAGCTTGTATATAAAATTGAACAACTTGAAGACAAAGACTGGGAACGTGAGTGGATGGACAACTTCCACCCGATTCAATTTGGTGAACGCCTTTGGATCTGTCCGAGTTGGCGAGATATTCCTGATCCTGACGCTGTTAACGTATTGCTTGACCCAGGCCTTGCATTTGGTACGGGTACACACGCAACGACTGCACTATGTTTAAAGTGGCTAGAAAGCCAAGATCTAACAGGTAAAACTGTGGTCGATTTTGGCTGTGGCTCGGGTATTTTAGGCATAGCGGCCATAAAATTAGGTGCTGAGCGTATGATCGGTATCGATATTGACCCACAGGCCATTGAAGCGAGCCGCGATAATGCCGAGCGTAATGGCGTGGCCGACAAACTTGAAGTTTACTTGCCAGAAGATCAGCCTGAATTTAGCGCTGATATCGTCGTTGCAAACATTCTTGCGCAACCATTAAGGGAGCTTCATGAGATCATTTTAGGGTTGTTGAAACCCAATGGTAAAATTGCCATGTCAGGTATTTTAGAAGAGCAAGCGCAATCAGTTGCCGACGTTTATGCCCCATTTTTAGCCCTTGATGATATCGCCATTGAAGGTGAATGGACACGCGTGAGCGGCACAAAAAAGGCATAAAACACACAATACTTTTAATCCATAACACGCAAGGTAAAGCCACTATTTAACAGGCTTTACCTTATTTTTACATGCGTAAATTTTACCATTTTAAAACGGCTAAATTTTTTTTGTTTAAATAACAAACAAATCGACCCGCTCGTCAAACTGTTATCAAAAGTCAATACAAAAAGGGCAAAAAAAAGTCACTTTTGTTCAATTTATAGCCTTTGATTTTTGGAAAAAAAACCGTAAACTTAGCGCCCCTTGAAAAGAGGCCTATTGAATAACAGTGCGTATCGGTTCATACCAACTTGAGAACAATGTAATTGTCGCGCCTATGGCAGGCATTACAGACAGACCATTTCGACAACTTTGCCGACGCTTAGGCGCGGGGCTTGCTGTATCTGAAATGCTCTCGTCGAACCCGAAAGTGTGGAAAACCGAAAAGTCGATGAACCGTATGGATCACAGCGGTGAATCGGGTATTCGCTCGGTGCAAATTGCCGGAGCCGATCCTGAGCTTATGGCACAGGCAGCACAATTCAATGTCAGCAATGGTGCACAAATCATAGATATTAATATGGGGTGCCCTGCTAAAAAAGTGAATAAGAAACTCGCAGGCTCTGCCTTATTACAGTTTCCTGAATTAGTAGAAGAGATACTCGATGCGGTTGTTAATGCAGTCGATGTCCCAGTAACACTGAAAATCCGCACTGGATGGGATCAGGATAACCGTAATGGTGTCGAGATTGCGAGCATAGCTGAACGCTATGGCATTGCTTCACTGGCTGTACATGGACGCACGCGCGCATGTATGTATAAAGGTGAAGCGGAGTACGCCACTATTAGGGATATTAAACGTTCAGTATCTATACCTGTTGTCGCCAATGGTGATATTACATCACCAGAAAAAGCAAAACAGGTTTTAGATTATACGGGTGCAGATGCCATTATGATTGGTCGAGCCGCCCAAGGTCGCCCTTGGATTTTTAGGGAGATAGACCACTATTTGCGAACTGGAGAACATTTGCCAGCACCTGAAATTGCAGAGGTGCGAAGCATTTTGATGGAGCATTTAGACAATCTTCATCAGTTTTACGGGGAGCCAATGGGAGCGCGTATCGCTCGAAAGCATGTATCTTGGTATTTGCAAACCCATGACAGTGACGGTCAGTTTAGGCGAGTATTTAATGCGTTAGATAACCCACAGGCACAAATCGACGCATTAGAAGAATACTTTAAAACACTAGCAGCTAACTAAGAAAGAAAGAGACATATAACGATGTTCGAACAAAACGTGACTTCTCCATTTATCACAAACCCTCATGTACAGTCACACGAGAAACCACAGCCGTTGCGTGATGCAGTGAAAAAAGCGGTTCATCACTACTTAAAGCAACTTAATGGTCAAGACGTACAAGACGTATACGACCTTGTTCTTTCTGAGCTAGAAGCACCATTACTTGAAGAAGTAATGACGTATACGCGTGGTAACCAAACTCGTGCAGCAATCTTACTAGGTATCAACCGTGGTACTTTACGTAAGAAGCTTAAAAAATACGGCATGAACTGATACCCGTTTTAATGGACTGATAGTAAGCCAGCATATTTATTTTGCTAATAAACGTTTACTAATCCAATACAACTGGTATAAAAGTTTTGAAAAAAGCACCTTCGGGTGCTTTTTTTATAACAACAAAAACTATGCAAAATCCTCATCCTTTAAACATCGTCTTTTGAGCCATATTCAGTTAAAATACCGCCTTTCTAAGCTAGCTCAAACACTGAGGTAATCAAAACTACAATGGATACACATCGTCCAATTCGTCGCGCACTATTAAGTGTGTCAGATAAAACCGGTATCGTTGAATTTGCTCGCGCTCTTGAAGCTCAAGGCGTCGATATTTTATCAACGGGCGGTACTTGTAAATTACTTGCTGATAATGGCATTAAAGTCACTGAAGTATCTGACCATACTGGTCACCCTGAGATCATGGATGGTCGCGTTAAAACACTTCATCCAAAAATTCATGGCGGCATTCTAGCGCGTCGCGGTCAAGATGAAGACGTGATGAGTGAGAACAACATCTCAGCTATCGATATCGTTGTAGTTAACTTATACCCCTTCGCAAACACTGTTGCGAAAGAAGACTGCAGCCTAGAAGATGCGATTGAAAACATTGATATCGGTGGCCCAACGATGGTTCGCGCAGCGGCGAAAAACCATAAAGACGTGACTATTGTTGTCAATGCAAAAGATTACGACCGTGTAATCAGCGAGATGCAAAGCAATAATGGTTCAACAACGTATAAAACACGCTTTGATCTAGCTATTGCAGCCTATGAGCACACCGCTCAGTACGATGGCATGATTGCAAACTACTTCGGTAAAATGGTTCCTGATTATACTGAGGAAGCCGCTGAAGACACTAAATTCCCTCGCACAATCAACATGCAGTTTACTAAAAAACAAGATATGCGCTACGGTGAAAACTCACACCAAGACGCCGCTTTTTATGTTGAAAGCGAGTTAACTGAAGCGTCTGTTGCAACGGCGGTACAACTGCAAGGTAAAGCACTTTCTTACAACAACATTGCTGACACTGATGCAGCATTAGAGTGTGTAAAAGAATTCGACGTACCAGCGTGTGTTATTGTAAAACATGCGAACCCTTGTGGTGTGTCAATTGGTGACAACATTCTTGAAGCCTATGATCGCGCATTCAAAACAGACCCTACATCAGCATTTGGTGGCATCATTGCATTCAACAAAGAATTAGATGCAGACACGGCAGAAGCGATTGTTGCGCGTCAATTTGTTGAAGTTATCATCGCGCCTAAAGTATCTGAAGCAGCAGCACAAATCGTCTCTGCTAAGCAAAACGTACGTTTATTAGAGTGCGGCGAGTGGACAGGTAATGCAACAGGTCATGATATTAAGCGTGTTAATGGCGGTATCCTAGTTCAAGACCGCGACCTTGGCATGGTAACGCAGAGCGATCTTAAAGTTGTCACTAAGCGCCAGCCAACTGAGCAAGAGTTAAAAGACTTATTATTCTGCTGGAAAGTCGCTAAATTCGTTAAGTCGAACGCGATTGTTTATGCACGTGACGGCATGACTATCGGTGTAGGTGCAGGCCAAATGAGCCGTGTTTACTCAGCGAAAATTGCAGGTATCAAAGCAGCTGATGAGAACTTAGAAGTAAAAGGCTCTGTTATGGCATCTGATGCATTCTTCCCGTTCCGTGACGGTATTGATGCCGCTCGCGACGCTGGCATCACAGCTGTTATTCAACCTGGTGGCTCAATGCGTGATGAAGAAGTTATCGCCGCAGCTGACGAAGCAGGTATGGCAATGGTATTCACAGGTATGCGCCATTTCCGCCACTAATCACACAAAGGGTTAAACAGCGTGTTTAACCCTTTTTGTTTGCTACAAATTCACGTATTCTGATTACTAATTGCTTAATTAATGAAGGAACAGACGATGAAATTTGCTCTAAAATCTATACTTGTTGCAAGCCTTACACTTGCTTCTGCACACGCTCTTAGCCAAGACCTAAACTCAGCACTCACAAAAGCAGTCAGTGCAGCTGAGCGTAGTGATAACAGTGCCCGTGATGAATATCGTCACCCAATCGAAACGCTTAACTTTTTTGGTTTTGAGCCATCAATGACTGTCGTTGAGATTGCGCCTGGTGGTGGCTGGTATACTGAGATTTTAGCTCCAGCATTAAAAGGTAAAGGGACTTATTATGCAGCACATTTCCCAGCTGATTCCTCAGTAGGTTACTATCAGCGTTCACTCGCAGGGTTTAAAAAGAAAATTGCAGAAGATGCACGTTTCAGTGAAGTAAAACTCACAGAATTTGCACCTAGCACGCATCTTGATATTGCTCCTGCTGGCAGTGCTGATATGGTTTTAACCTTCAGGAATGTTCATAACTGGTACATGGGCAAAGATAAAGAAGGTGCACTAAGCGCATTCAAATCGTTTTATAAAGCCCTAAAACCAGGCGGTACACTTGGTGTTGTTGAACACCGTTTACCAGAACAGCGTAGCGATGAAGATCAAAAATCATCAGGTTATATGAAGCAAAGCTATGTAATTGATATTGCCAAACAAGCTGGCTTTGAACTGGTAGCAAGCAGTGACATTAATGCAAACTCACTTGATACAGCTGATCACCCTAAAGGGGTGTGGACACTCCCACCAAGCCTTCGTTTAGGCGAAAAAGATGCCGCGAAGTATAAAGCGATTGGTGAAAGTGACCGTATGACGCTGAAGTTTAAAAAACCGCTTTAAATAGGATTATTTCGCCATGAATGTACTTGTCATCGGCAGTGGCGGCCGCGAACACGCACTTGCGTTTAAGGCTGCCCAAAACAGTAAAGTAAACACCGTTTTCGTTGCTCCAGGTAACGCAGGCACGGCTCTAGAGCCAAAACTTGAGAACGTTGCAATCAATGTTGAAGATCTTGAAGGTCTTTTAGCTTTCGCTAAAGCAAACAACGTTGAACTCACCATTGTTGGTCCTGAAGTACCACTGGTACTGGGTGTTGTTGATACATTCCGTGAACACGGTTTAGCTATTTTCGGCCCTACAGCTGGTGCGGCACAATTAGAAGGCTCTAAATCGTTTACTAAGGACTTCTTGGCTCGCCATAAGATCCCGACTGCTGATTACCAAACCTTTGAGCAAATCGACCCTGCCCTTGAATACCTTAAAGAAAAAGGTGCACCGATTGTTGTTAAGGCTGACGGTTTAGCAGCGGGTAAAGGTGTTATTGTCGCCATGACAGAGCTTGAAGCTGAAGAAGCTATTCGCGATATGCTTGCTGGCAACAGCTTTGGTGAAGCAGGTAGCCGTGTGGTTATCGAAGAGTTCTTAGAAGGTGAAGAAGCGTCTTTTATTGTCATGGTCGATGGCAAAAACGTACTGCCGTTTGCAACAAGCCAAGATCACAAACGTGCTTACAATGGCGATAAAGGTCCAAATACTGGTGGTATGGGTGCTTACTCACCTGCGCCTGTTGTGACTGATGAAATTCACCAACGTATCATGAATGAAGTGATTAACCCTACCGTTGAGGGAATGGCAAAAGAAGGCCACCCTTACACAGGTTTCTTGTATGCAGGCCTTATGATTGCTGCGGATGGAACACCAAAGGTTATTGAGTACAATTGTCGTTTTGGTGACCCTGAAACGCAACCTATGATGCTTCGTCTTAAATCAGATCTTGTTGAGCTAATTGAAGCGGCTAACCGCGAAGAGCTTGATAAAACAGATATTGAATTTGACCCTCGTGCAGCAGTGGGTGTTGTTTTAGCTGCAAAAGGCTACCCAGGCAGCTACCCGAAAGGTGATGCGATCAATGGCTTACAAGTAACCTACCCTGAAGGTGAGAAAGTATTCCATGCAGGCACGAAGCAAGATGGCGAGCATGTAGTTACAGCTGGCGGTCGCGTATTGTGTGCAACAGCACTTGGCAATACTGTCACTGAAGCACAACAACGTGCCTATAAGCTTGTTGATGATATTAGCTGGGAAGGTATGGAATACCGCACTGACATAGCTTATCGCGCAATAGCGCGCGAAAAAGCGTAAGGTCAAACCAGTTAAATCTAAGAAAAAGCGCAGTTTATCTGCGCTTTTTTAATGCTACACTATTGAGGAGCCAAACTAAGCTAAGAAGTCATTTTGAATAGTAAAACGCTAAAATATCATTTTTTGTCATTTTTTATTCTTGCGATCTTATTTTTTATTATCTGCACTTTATCGTCTCACTTGGCGAGCCCAACTCGTTACACCATTGACAAAACAGCCCCTGTTTACTCTCAAAATGCTTACCGCATTGATGAGACTAAGTCGCTTACTCTTTTACAGTTTTTAAGTGAACCGAGCAAACTTGAAAAAAAGCCTTTTAAGCACATTGAGTGGGGTTTAGCCGCAAAAGATTACTGGTTAAAACTCGATTTAGAAAATAGGCAGCCGCACCCGATTGATTTGTTTATTCATTTTGATAACCCTATGGTTGACTACCTCACTGTATATCAACTCAATGAACAGCAACAACTTATTAGCACGATTGAACTAGGTGATAAGGTCAGTGGGCTGTCTTTATTTCAGTACAGTACACCACACACCTCTTTAACATTAAAGGGCAGTGAAAAAGTCTCTTTGGTCATAAAAGTAGATACTGTCGGGATAAGCAAAACACCCATCAATATTTACGGTAAAAAAGAATTTCAAGACTTATTGCGTTCACAAGCTGGTATTTGGGGAATATTTATTGGCGTGCTGATTATGGCTGCTCTTTATAACCTTGTACTTTTTTTGGGTATCCGTGATCGTGTTTATCTCATTTATATTGGCTACATTCTTTCTGCCCTGTTACTAATGGGTTCTGTGCTTGGGTTTGGCTTTTATCTTTGGCCACTGTCGTGGCAATTATTTTTTAACGAAAAAATAGTGTTTAGTAACTACGCCATTGCCTTTTTTACGGTTGCATTTTGCACCATGTTTTTGCGCTATCACAAAGATAATTGCCGACTATATAAACTCAGCCTTAGCTTCTTGGCTGTTCTTTTCAGCTTAGGCTTAATGAGCTTTTTTATGCTGGAATATAACTCCTCGAAGATCTTTTTTGCCATTATGGTCATTCTTTATATTTTATGTATTACCATGATTTATAAGAAACTAATTAGTGGTTTCAGATGGGCGAAGTTTTATGTCATGTCATGGATACCGCTTATTATTGGTGCTGCTGTACAGCCACTGGAATTAACTGGCTTTATTCCCTACAGTTTTACAACTCGTCACTTATTCTTAATGGCTATACTTTGCGAAATTGTTTTAATGGCAATGGCACTGGCTGACAGAGTGCGTTATCAACGCGAAAAAGCGCTGTATCACGCAACTCACACTCAACAAACAAAATTATTAAACCAAGCCATGCTCAAGCAAGGATACATGAGTTTAATAAATGAAAAACGCAGCGCACATTTGTGTTTAATTAAGATTGAGCAATTCAATGCATTACTTAGCATCTTAAACCCGAGCCAAAGTAGTAAGATTATTACAACGGTTGCTCTTTCGTTAGAAAACCACTTAGCCAAGCATAGGCAGTTTATTAACCTTGAATATGCACTGGATAATAGCCCTAAAATAGCTGATTTAGGTAATGGTATGCTGGCCTTTATATCAACCAAAATCCAGCCTAAAAGTGACTTATACGATGAGTTAGGTAATATCGCTAAACAGCTGCCAAAGCAATATAAAATTGCAGGCCTCGATTTGCAGCTTTATTACCGATTCAGTGTTACCGAGCCCATTGAAAATGATGGCTTTGATTCTTGGTTACAACGGGGGTTTCTCGCAATTTCTCAAAAACAGGCAATTAAAACTCTCGACTCTGCCTATGTTGATATGGATTTAAGCTTAGCTGCATCATTACAGCACGCTATTCGTAATGAGCAATTAGCGATATATTTACAACCAATCATTGATTTACGCACGGGCAAAATTGCAGGAGCTGAAGCCCTACTACGCTGGCCAAGTGCTGATCAAAATTTAAATATCGAACAACTAATCCAGCTTGCTGAGCGAACGGGACTTATCAATGAATTGAGCTTATGGGTAATTGAGAAAGCATGCCAAACCATAGCAAAACTCAATCAGCACGGGCATAAAGAACATACGATTAGTGTTAACTTAAGTGCCAAAAACTTAGCCATTCCTAAACTGGTTGAAAAAATTGAAAATACCATTTTAAAACGAGGTATTTTTGCCAATCAGTTAAAATTTGAACTGACTGAATATGCATTGATAAAAAACCACAAGGATATGATACGCTTTGTTAATGAGTTAAATAAATTAGGGAGCCAAGTGATTTTAGATGACTTTGGCACTGGCTACTCTTCCCTTAATTACTTAGTTAATTACTCGTTTAGCACAATTAAAGTAGATAAATCGTTTATTCTCGATTTAACCAATAACGATACTCACCAAGTGATCGTAAAAACAGCGATTGATATGGCCCATAACCTTGACATGAATATCACGGTCGAGGGGATAGAAGATCAAGAAACAGAGCAATTGCTTATAAAAATGGGCGCTGATCATGGCCAAGGCTACTTTTACAGCAAAGCCTTGGCTGTTGATGAATATCTTGAGCTTATCGACACACAATCGAAATAGAGCGTGTTACACTACCCCTTTTACATCTTTAGGGGCCAAGTAAAGATGCAAGGTACATTGCGTAAACTCAAGTCGACTCACAGTACACCTGTACAATATCAACTACCTGTTGGTGATGAACTAGTACCTTTAAACGACTATATAGGAAAAACACTCACACTTACGCACACCGGCAATATCTTTTGTTGTAACTGTGGTAAGAA
The DNA here is from genome assembly GCF_021728035.1 of Pseudoalteromonas sp. L21. NCBI lineage: Bacteria > Pseudomonadati > Pseudomonadota > Gammaproteobacteria > Alteromonadales > Pseudoalteromonadaceae > Pseudoalteromonas > Pseudoalteromonas sp. L21. Next base: position 908,205 of record NZ_JAKKCV010000001.1, read on the forward strand.
AACCAAAAAAAGTTACTCACAAGGACACTGCTTTGTCTGTATGCGCAAACTAGCAAGTTGCGATATGTGTATTATGAAACCCGAAACTTGTCACTATGACCAAGGCACGTGTCGTGAGCCACAGTGGGGTGAAGAAAACTGCATGATCCCGCACTATGTGTATTTAGCAAATACTTCTGGCTTAAAAGTGGGGATTACCCGTCATACACAAATCCCGACCCGCTGGATTGATCAAGGGGCAACTCAAGCCCTACCTATTTTTAAAGTACAGACTCGGTTGCAATCAGGTTTAGTTGAAGTCGCGTTAGCCAAGTTTATTGCTGATAAAACCAATTGGCGTAATATGCTAAAAGGGCAATCTGACGTGCTCGACCTAAAGGCTGCTGCCACAGAGTTACTGCCACAAATTGAAGAAAAGTTAGATGAACTTGCCGAGTTATTTGGTGCAACAGCCATCGAAAAACTAGATGAGGACGTTGTGACTCTTGATTACCCTGTCGACGAATATCCAACCAAGATCAGCTCATTCAATTTTGATAAGGCTCCAGAAGTCTCAGGTGTTTTAAAAGGCATTAAAGGCCAATACTTAATTTTTGACACTGGCGTCATTAATATTCGAAAGTTTACTTCGTATGAAATCACCCTAAGCTAAACTATGTTTGAGTATTAAGATAAAAGTCATACCACTGCTGTTTCGTAATGGGGCGGCAGAAGTAATAACCTTGAATCGTGTCGCAGTTAAGCCCTTGTAAGTAGTTTAACTGCTCCACTTTCTCAACACCTTCTGCAACAACGTGTATATTTAAGCTCTTAGCTAGTGTGACAATCGCCGAAACAATCTCACTATTGCCATATTCATCGGGGACCTTAGCAATAAAGCTGGCATCAATTTTAAGTGTATCGATAGGTAATTTGGTTAGGTAACTCAATGCTGAATAGCCAGTCCCAAAGTCATCAAGCGTAATATGAACGCCCAGCTTTTTAAGTGCCAGCAACTCTTGTTTAGCTTCACTAAAATGACTTATGAAGCAGCTCTCAGTGAGTTCGACTTCAAGTTTGCATGGGTCCACCTCATACTCTCTCAATAAGCGTTCAACATTAGAAGCCAATTGCCCTTGCCGTAAATGATTAGCTGAAATATTAATCGCTAAACGCCCTGCTTCAATATCATTTCGCTGCCATATAGCTAACTCTTTACAGGCTTGTTCTATAACCCACATATCCAGCTTTACAATTAAGCCAAGTTCCTCTGCCAATGGAATGAATTTAGCTGGCGAGATAACTCCTAAGCTTGGCTCCTGCCAACGCAGTAAGGCTTCCACGCCAGATATTCGGCCACTTTCAAGGTATTGCTTCGGCTGGTAGTACAATTCAAACTCATCGTTCTCTATGGCTGTTTGCAAACGACTCATCATTGCAAGACGCTCAAGAGAGCGTGCATTCATGGCCGGCTTAAACAATTGAAATGAGTTTCGACCCACCTCTTTTGCCCGATACATTGCAATATCAGCATGTTTAAGCAAGGTAGCACTATCGATACCATCATCTGGAAACACTGCGGCCCCAATGGAAGCGGTTATCGCCACCACCTGCTCATTAATTAACAAAGGCATACTGACTTGTTGCAAGACCTGCTCTGCAAATCCAAGTAATGCTTCAATCCTCTCAACTTCGCATAAAAGTACAAACTCATCCCCGCCTAAACGAGCTAGGGTATCCCCCTCAGGTAGTACAGATGAAATGCGCTCTGCTATTTGTTGTAAAAGATTGTCACCCGCATCATGACCTAGGCTGTCATTCACCTCTTTAAAACGGTCTAAGTCAACAAACATAACGGCTAATAAATCTTGATTACGCTTTGCTGCACTTAACGCAATTGACAACCTATCGTGAAATAACCGTCTATTTGGCAAACCGGTTAGTTCATCGTAATACGCCAGTTGTGAGATTTTTTCTTCCGCTCGCTTACGCTCTGTTATATCACTAAAAATAGCCGCATAGAGTACTTCATCAACATTTGGATCTTTAATTTGAATAATCGTCAGCCATTCAACAAACTCTTCACCGCTTTTTTTACGGTTGCAAATTTCTCCTTGCCAAACCCCTTCATACTCTATGGCATGCCACATTTTTTGATAAAATGAACGGCTGTGCATAGACGAGCTTAAAATGCTCGGTCGCTTGCCAATCACTTCATGCTCTTCAAACCCTGTGAGTTTAGTAAATGCAGGATTAACTTGAATAATCGTGCCATCTTTACGAGTTAGCATGATGCCATCCAATGACGCATCAATAATTTTATTAGCTAAAAATAAATTTCGTTGCGACTTTTGTAAGGCAATATCGCGCTGCTCAATCGCTCGTTCCAGTTCGCAGCAATACGCTGACTCTATTTCTGTGATTAAATCTGCAAACGAAATGACTCCACAAATATCAGTCTCTCTCACCGCTAAATGACGAACATTATGTTCAGACATAAGACGATATGCATCAAACAAGCTGCTGTCACTGTCTATCTCTATCAATGGATAACTTGCGTATTGCCAGCAAGGGTTAAGCCATTCAGTTTGAATAATTAGCCCAACAATATCTCGCTGTGTGATAATGCCATGAATAGCTGAGGCTGAATTATAAACAAGCACACTTTCTAGGCGGCTCGTGCGCATAATCTCTACCACGCTTTCTATTGGCAAATTTGCATCAACAATGTCTAATTCAGTGCGATATTGTTCATGAATAGGACGAAATTGTAGGTAGTGATCAAGCCCTTGATTGTGCACAATGTCCGACAAGCTCAACATACCAACAGGCTGTTTATCGCTATTCATCACTAATAAGTGTCGAATACCATGCTGTTGAAAGCGCAGTGTCGCATCGCTCAGTAAACACTGACTTGGTACGGACACCACCGGTGCTGACATAACCTCATGAATAGGTACATTTTTAAATTCAGGGCTTGTAATATCAATGTTTAGGCAGTCCGCCTCAGTCCATATACCAACAATGGATTGGTCGTGTTTAACAAAAATAGCCGTCACACTATGAACATGCATCAACCGCACAGCATCAACCAAAGGGGTATGTGCAGGGCACGATACCAGCTTTTGCGAAATAACATCCCCGACCTTTTGATGCCGTCTTGGTTGACTCATAAGTAGACTTACCTAGTTCTTACAGGAATTAGCAATTATAATCATTTCATTATATCGGGCTTTGATACAGGACAATAAATGCAATTATCATTTCCTTTGATCATTTTTAGTAAGCAAGAAGTAGCGTACCTTGAAGGTGAGAGCGACTTAAATGATTTTCTCTATAGTTTAACTAAGGAGCAGCGAAACGAGCTTTTACTATTGAATAAAGCTGGAAGGTATGTTGATTTATATAACAACGACGTGACACCAATCACAAGCACAGAACTGGCAAAACGAGTGACGCAACAACTTGCACAAGAGGGGAGCTGCTGCTTGAGTAAAGTGACTCAATTAACGCCGGAACAAGCTTTTATGATGCTAGATAATTAAACTGTATCCACCAGCGCTTTGATATGAGCAACAGCACTACGCCCTAGTGCTGACAAGGCATACCCGCCTTCTAAAAATGATACAATGCCTTTGCAGCCTTGTTGCTGGCATAGCTCCGCTAATTGTGACGTAAGCCAAGCGTAGTCATCTTCAACAAACTTCAAACTTGCCATATCATCTTCTAAGTGTGCATCAAACCCCGCACTAATAAACAATAGCTCGGGTTTAAATTCAGTTAGTTTAGGTAACCACTGCTCATAATAAACCGCTTTTAGATCAGTCCCATCGCTGGCAATAGGTAAAGGTGAATTTACCAAAGTCGGATTATTTTCAACCGCTGTATTAGGATAGAATGGATGCTGAAACAAAGAGCAAAACAGTACATTGTCATCGTTTAAAAAGATGTCTTGTGTGCCGTTGCCGTGGTGAACATCAAAATCAACAATGGCAATGCGTTTCACTCCTTTGCTTTTTGCATACTGCACGGCAATTGCTAAGTTATTAAACACACAAAAACCAGCAGAGGTGGTCCTGTTTGCATGATGACCAGGCGGCCTCACTGAACAAAAAGCGGCATCTAGCTTATCAGCAAGAATTTCATCAACAGCTAATAACCCTGCTCCAACAGCACGTTCAATTGCTTTCATTGAGTCGGGACACAGCCATGTGTCACCATCAAGTTCTGCAAGGCCTGACTCTGGAATAGTTTGCTCTACGTGACGCACCAAAGACTCATCGTGGGCACGTAAAAAGTCTTCACGTGTGGCTTTAGGAGCTTGTAAATGAGTGACTGCGATATCAACACCGCTTGCCAATAAGCGGTCAGTGATCATATCTAAACGCGCAGGACACTCAGGGTGATCTTCAATCATTTTATGTTTTCGACAAAATGGATGAGAGATAACGGCCGTTCTCATTACGCGCTCCTTGAAGTAATTGTCAGCCAATTATAACAAAGCCGCTTTTGAGCGGCTTTGCGACTTTGGTTTACTTTTTAGCTTGTAGATCTAGGTTTCTAAAATCAAAGCTAAAATCTGTCACAGCAGTTGAAACTGCTCGCATTTTGGCACTTTCAACGCGGTTTTCGGGACTCATTTGAAACTCAATAAATGCATCGGCTTCAAGTAGCTTTTCATCCCACTTCACAATAAACGTATTACCCGTGTAATGTTCAAGCTGGCCTTTCAAGCGTTTAGTATGCGTAAAGTCGATACGTAACTGCCCATTAAGCTCTTCGATTACCACATCACCATACCAGTTATCATGCAGTGTGCCTGTGTAATTTATATTTGGTAGCTTTGGTTGATAATCTGCCGGTGTTTCTGGTTTAGCATTTGCGTAGGCTTTTTCTTTACCTTCAAAGTGCTTTTTAGCTAACTCTTCGACCCAATCTTTATCTTCCAAATCCAGCGCATCTTCAAGCACTTCATAAGTAACTGCAGATAACGCACTAAACGCTTGCTGGTTGGTTAGAATAACGATACCTAGGTTTTTTTCTGGTAGTAAGGTCACCTGAGAGACCATACCTAAAATCCCACCACCATGACCTAATTTTTTAATGCCATGAAAATCTTCAATACTCCAGCCTAAACCATAGCCTCTAAATTGTTGATGGTATGCCTCGTATGCACTTTTCGATGCTAAAGAGGTAATATGCGGGTGCCACATTTGCTGTTGCTGCTTTTCAGTAAATAACTGTTCGCCATTTGGCATTTGGCCATGGGCAAGTTGCGTGCGTAGCCACTGGCTCATATCATTGACACTTGAAGCGATAGCACCGGCACCACGAAAGTCTTCTAAATAATTAACAAAAAACGGGTGTAACTGGCCATCCATAGGAATATGCCCTGTGGCCCAGTTTTTATTACTTTCTGGAATGCGTGAAAAACCAGCTCGAGAGTTTTTCATATCAAGTGGCTCTAGAATATTTTTCTCAATGTAATCATTCCAGCTCATCCCTGACACACGTGCCACAACTTCACCAGCGGTCACAAACATTAGGTTGTTATACGCGTATTTACTACGAAAACTACTGGCTGGTTTTAAGTACTTAAGACCGGCAATGATTTCATCAATCGATTTATCGGTGTCAGGCCAAATCATTAAGTCGCCCTGCCCTAAACCTAGGCCACTACGGTGGCTCAATAAATCACGAATCGTCATTTCACGTGTTACATAAGGGTCGTACAGGCGAAACTCAGGTAGATGATCAATTACTTTGTCGTCCCAGTTTAACTTTCCCTCATCTATCAGCTTCGCTAAAGCGGCTGCAGTAAATGCTTTCGTATTTGAGGCGATACCAAATAAAGTGTCTTTATTAACCTTTTTCCCCGTATCAAGGTTGGTCACCCCAAACCCTTTTGCCAAAACGACTTTGTCATTTTCAACAATGGCAACAGCCATACCAGGCACATCAAAACGTGCCATTGATGTTTCAATTACTTGCTCAATTTTTTCACTGTCGATATCAGCGTAACTAAAGAATGAACAGCTTGATAATAAGGCCGCAGCAACGGCTAGTTTACACAGTTTCATAATGTCCCTTGGTCATTTTTATTGTTGTGAATAGCGAACTCTCTCGCTGCTCGGGTTTTATCTGGATCATCGCAACTTTCGCGCGCGAGTATTGAATCACTGTAATCATTTGGCAGGCCAGCTTCAAGCGCACCGCGATGAACATGCTGTAGATACCAGTCGAATGGCAAAAGTGCAGCGTCTACTGTATTGGCGATATAACAATGTGCTGTTAATTGCTCTCCATCTAACAATTCAACAGACACATCAACGCAGTCATAGCGAGGGCCTTCAATCGTATCTAGAATCGCTTTTTCATCTTCATTAAGCTCATAGACGACCCCATAAACCAGTGCGTCTGGCTGAGAAGTTTGGCGAACACTGCATTTCGCTGAGCCATCGGTACTGACCATATCAAATGTCAGCTCATAGCCTCTGAGTATGGCCGTACCGATACGTTTTGCTTGAGGTAATCGTGCCAACAACCGATTTGATGACATGTTTGAACCAAACGAAAAATTATAAATAGTCATAATTCACCTTACACAACAACACGAATAGCCAACGCAATTAAGATCACGCCGATACCTCTATCAAACCAAAAACCACTTTTTAAGAAAAATTCTCGCACAGCGGCTTTTGTTAACACCAGTGATAAACATGAAAACCACACCCAAGTTGCCAAAGCCATATACACCCCATAGCTTGCTTGCACTAATACTGGGGTCTCAGGGCTGATAACTAACGTAAAAAGCGACATAAAAAACAGCGTTGCTTTTGGGTTCAGTGCATTGGTAAAAAAGCCACGCCTAAAAGCTTTATACACTGACTCAGGCTCAGCCTGAGCAAGCGTTGGCTGTGTGTTATCAGCCGGTTTTGCACTACGTAAAGCGTGTACGCCTAAATACGCTAAATAAGCACCCGCCAGATATTTTAATGCCATAAATAAGCTCGGCGATTGCGATAGGATAAGGGCAACACCCAATACACAATAAGCAACATGAAGTAAAATGGCTGCCCCCACCCCCGCACTTGTCCATAGTGCATTTTGACGGCCATGCTGAATACTTTGTTTAAGCACAACAGCAAAGTCAGGGCCAGGACTTGCAACAGCAAAAAAATGCGCGACAGCAATTAATAAAAACTCATCTAAATACGGCACTGATTATTTACCCTACTTTTTGTTCATCCAACGCAAGTAATAGCGGGTTAGCACTACTATTAACTAATAACTTTATTTGCTTTTGCGCTTTCTTATACTGACCTCGTAAATGAGGCTTTAGGTATTTTTTAGACTGATTATCGCCTTTAAAATGCGATACCAAAGCATGCATAAATAAGGTTTGCGGCTCGGTTAACGCGGCTTGGCGATTGGCATAGGGGTTATAACCACATCCACAGCCCCCTTTAAATTGATACACAGTATTGCTCATCATCACACCAAATCCTAAAAAACAAGCAAGTGCGTCGCTGGCCTGTGGTAAAAACTCTTTACCTCCAGGTGGTAAAACACCAACGTGATGAATAAGTATTGTCGCAAGTGTTCCAGCGAAGCTTGCAACTAAGTCTTGTGGCTGATTTATTTGGTTTGGGTTAAAAGACACATTAATTAAGTGATTCGCAGGCACGATTAACTGAGCGTGTTCTCCTCTTAGAGAAGCCTGAAACTCAAAGTGCGGAAATACCTGTGGAACAAGCTGTGAGGGTGATACTAAACTTACAGGCCACGCCTTCATCCCCGCATAGCCAACAACGCGAGAAAATACTGTTTTAGCCATATCTTCAACGCTCGTGACACTGTCTGGGAAAAACTGGCTATTGGGTAATACAATCTGCGTCTTCTGTAAAAAGTAATCGCTATCAAAATGCTCAACAGCCCATATAAATGTGTCTATTAGCCACTGTTGCTCCTGCTCGTCAAGTAAGGGAGCAGATTTAAATAGGGTTAACATATTTTACTCTTGTCCTTGCGCCCACTGCCATGCATCTGTGTTATAAAGCGGAACGGTTGATAAAGCATGGTGATGACTGCCTGATGATTCTTTTGTCGAGTATGATAAATACAAAAGAGTACGGGTTGGTGCATCGTAAATACGACGCACCTTCAATGATTTAAATAAAATACTCTTTGATGATTTAAATACCACATCACCGGATTTACTGCGGTCTATTTTTTGTAACTGTTCAGCAGTAATGGGACCAGTTTGACGACAGGCAATTGACATATCTGAAGGATCTGCAAAATCAAGATTTGCTTCAATATGGCTGATATGACAGGTAACACCACTAATGATTGGGTCTTGTTGCGACACCACTTTAATATCTTTAGTCGTAAACAATCCTAAACTTACAGAAGCCGCGTCATCCGAACAACCATTCAACAAGATGATTGAGGCTGTCAGTGCAGCAAGTTTTAGTGTCTTCATCTTCGTTATCCTTATTAAAAAGCGATAGTTGTCCATTTACAACTATTTGCTTGCTATGTTTCAATACTATCTCAAAATATCTTCAACAACGAGCACCTAAACCATGAAAAAACCGCTCAGTTTACTGTGTTTAATGTTCTTAAGTAGTACCGCTCACGCTGGCTACTCTATTAGCGCTGGTTTCGGCAAAAACTTTACTAACTCAGTACAGACCGAAGAAAACCTTAAAATCGAGTTAGAAAATGATAGTCACTTTACGGTTAGCCTAGACAGAACCATTGATAATGCTCGTTATGGATTCTTTTATTCAGCAACCGAACTTGATATGAAAGACCAAGCCAATAAGCAAATCGAGATGCAATACCTGCTATTTCAAAGTGCCATAGAGGTGCCATTAGCTGACCATATAGTTGGTTTTGTTGGTGCCCAAATTGGCGCAAATCACGTCAGTACTGATTTTGCTGATTCCGACACTTTTTTTACTTCAGGCTTATACGGTGGCGCTGAGTACCTATTTACAGACCAAGCGCGAATTTATGTTGAAACTCGCTGGTTGGCGACTATTGTAAATAATGCAAGTAACATCTCATGTACTTTGCCTGCATCCGAAAACGAACAATGCCTTTGGCACTTCGATGGTGATGTATTAAACCAATTTCAAACAAACATCGGTTTTAGTTACCGCTTTTAAGGAAGAGCCTCATGCCGCATATTGTTATTGAACATTCAGAAGATCTCCCTATTCTTCCTCAAGTGCTGGTTGAAAAAGTCCACCAAGCGGTATTCGATTCTGGTTTATTCGAATTATCGACCATTAAAACACGTGCTATTGCCTACCAACACTATGAGCTAGGTGAAGGGAAAGATGGCTTCATCCATATTGCTGCATCTATCATGGAAGGTAGAACCGTTGAACAAAAGCAGCAACTAAGCGAACAACTACTCAATTGCTTAAGAAAGTACTGTCGCCGTTCTTATAGTTTAAGCGTAAACATTTATGATATGAGCCCTGATATTTATCGTAAGTGCTAATTTTACTGCGGCAGAAATGCCGCAGGAAGACGCTTAATTTCAATCTCAGGTGACAGGTATCCCGTGTATACAAGCCAGCGTTCATCATCCACATAGGTCAGCCCTGATGAACGACTATAAGCACGCTCGGGTAATGCCATCACATCAAAATGCTGTTTTTTCGCCAAATCATAATAACTAATACGATAATCACCAACGCGTACTTTAAAGTAATAAATACGCGCATCATTGTATTCATTCTTCTCGACAAATAACCACGAAAAATGCCTCGCTAAATGGATATCGTCAACAAGTACCTGTTCTTGCCCCGTTCCATGGTGTTTTATCCATATAGCCTTATTGTTATCAGTAAAAAGAATATCACCCGATGATAACTCAACAGCATATTTAGCAGGAGAACTTATCACTTTACCAAGGTTATTACCTTTTAAATCAAATCGATAAACATAATCGTTGTCAGACACAAGAATAGATTGGTTATCACTAGACCACGTTGGTTTGCGTGCATAGGCAAATGGAATATTTAACGCTTGCCTCTTATCGAGCTTAAAGTCATATAGATAAAGTGTACTCAGCCCTTTATCCAGCACTGAAAACAAAATGTAGCGCCCATCCTTTGACCACGTTGGGTCAAGTATTTGCCCAATAACATGTGGAAAGCTCGTCAACTGTTTACGCGAGCTTGCATCTGGGTTAACTATCCATAATTGAGAGCTGCCAGACTCATTTGATACATATAATAGCTTTTTCTGCGCCGAATTATATTCTGGAAAAAGCGAACTAAAATTAGTGGAAAGCATAGAAAAAGGTGAACTGGCAACTTGCTCATCAATTTTTAGCCGTGTAATCACCTTGTCTATATCCCATTGATGAAAATAGACACTGCCATCAGCGCTATACCTTGGCGAACTCATCCCTGCCACTTGAGTGTTAATCAGCTTTTGCTGTTCAATATCGTAGAAAAAACCATAACGCTTACCGCCTTTAGTTGCCGAAAAAACCAGTAAGTTCTTACTCGGATGCCAATCAACACCATGAATAAAGGCAAAGTTTGGAGTAAGTCGTTTAGCTTGCCCTGTTTGTACATCAATCATAAAAAGTGCTTGCTGGTCGTTTTCAACATTACGAGTAACCACGACATGTTTTGCATCAGGTGAAAACGACACGGACTCATCGTTAATATGGCAATAATCAACACAAGGAATAGATGTTTCATGTAGGTTATCTGATGCAAGGCTCAGTAACTTAATGCGGCTTACCGTTTCGCCGGCTTCGGTTACATACTCACCGATATAAGCGAGTGTTTTACCATCGGCACTGACATCAAGATCAGTTCCACCTTCGCGGCGACATTCACTCAGGACAACGCTCGTCGCATTTACAAGTGATAGTTTCACTATTTCGCACGCACTGTTTTGCGTATAACGATAGTAATATAAGGTGCTTGAGTCAGGACTAAACACGGAGCGCCCTTCAGTCTCTACACTGTCGGTTAGCTGTTTTGCTGGATGCTCAGGAAAATGGAGGTCACGTAAATATAAATCCGCAGATTTATCTAAACGGCGCCATGAATAAACCAAGTAATGTTGATCATTTGATACGGCAGGATAAATTTCACGCCCAGGGCTTGCTGTTACACTTTCTATACTGTTTATCGGCATCACAAAGGCCGTGTGCTGCTTTGTTTGATAACTAGAAACATACCAGAATACACACGCAGCAAATACGCAAAGCATAAATACAGCAGCAACACCATAAACTTGAGCACGTTTGAAACTGGGTATATTTTTTTTAGGTTGCTGTTCAATTTTTTCAGGTGATTGAACCAATCGATACCCTGTTTTACGCAAGGTTTCAATGTAACTTGAGTTTGGGTCTAATTCTTTAAACGCCTTACGTAAATGCCAAATAGCATTTGTTAACGCCTTCTCTCCTACAAAATGGTTACCATCCCAAACAAGATTAATTAACTCTTCGCGAGTAATTGGCTCAGGATAACGGGCAACTAAACAACCTAATAACTCGATGAATTTAGGCTGTAAAACGTGCTCACTATCATCACAAACTAGTTTATTTTCAAGGGGATTAATTGTACACCGACCCAAACGGTAGGCGTGATGAGTGGTTTCCATTAAGTCTAAACTTAACCTCTTTTTAGATTTCTAGACGTGTATTTAGCTATCAATTTATCTCAAATAACAATGATTAACCAGCATTATAATTGTCAATAAGTTGACAGCGCCAAAATAACAACACATTGATTTTAAAAGAATAGATATTAAATAGATATAAAATAGAGAGATAAACGAGTCACTAAAGATTGCAGTTGTATTCACATTTTTATAAAAAATTTTACGTCAATACCGACAAACCAGGGTGTTGTTCACTGTAAATTTTAACTGCCCTTAAAAGAGCAGCGCTCTGGTTTCACACAACTAAAAATAAAATAAGTACAACTAGGAACGCCTGTGAGAAATCTACTAACTAAGCCGTGTGCAATAGCGCTTGCTGTTGCCAGTGGTTTTAGCCAACATGCACTTGCTAATGAAGCAGACATTGCACGCACAGCTAATACCAGCCCTGCAATCAAAGAACAAAACGAAACACCCGAAAAAATTATCGTTACGGGCTCACGTATAAAACGAGACAGCTTTTCGATACCCACGCCACTGGTTACTATGGATCGTGACGCTATCTTGGATACTGGGTTAACGAATTTATCTGATATTTTAGTCGATAACATGCCTGCGCTTAGTGAAAGCATTGGTAATACCACCAGCCAATCAAGTGTTTCTGCAACTGGTTTATCCACTGTTCAATTACGTGACTTAGGTGCTAACCGTACACTGACACTGATTGATGGTCGTCGCGTTGTTTCAAACAGCTACAGTGGTAATTACGTTAGTTTAAATACCATTCCTAGCGGCATGGTTGAACGCGTTGAAATAATTAGTGGCGGTGCATCAGCAACCTATGGGGCAGATGCGGTCGCAGGTGTTGTAAATATAATTACTCAATCGAAAAAAGAAGGCTTCGACTTTAAAGCCAATACAGGTGAAACCACTGATGGTGGCGGCAAAGAGTTTACCCTTGATTTAAATTATGGCACCTCATTTGCTGATGATCGCGGCTATGCGTATTTCAGCGCTAACTGGGACCGTGATTTTGGCATGACGTTTTACGACCGTAAACGTGCCCAGATTGAAGATAGCTACGATTATGACCCTGATCGCATGTGTAATGTGATGCAAACAGCCAATGGCGACCAATGTATGCGTGACATCACTCAAGCTGACTGGGTAAGTAAGAGCGACGGTATTCCTGGCGGTGTGTTCTTAGAAAACGGTAATAACGACACCCAGTTTTGGTACGATGGTCAAACTCTTCGTGATGACTGGAAAGGCAACGAAGAAATTTACGGCATCAACTCTAACCAATACGTGATGTTGGATGTGCCAAGTGATAACTTCTCAACGGCACTGAAAGTCGACTTTGACTTAACAGATGATGTCATGCTGTACGCACAGGTACAATACAGTGACAGTGGATCATTTAACAATAAGTCTCCAGAGGATGAGTACGAAGGTGCTTTTGTACCTCGCTATGATCCCGTCACTGGCGATCCACTTTCGGATGTTGCACCAGGTTATATTCCAATTGATAATCCTTATGTGCCGCAAGAAATCTTAGATGCCAACCCATATAAAGATCGTATTTATTGGGATCGTCGTTTTAGTGAAGTGGGTAATATCAGTACTGATAACACACGTAAAACGATTCGTAGCTGGGCAGGTTTACAGGGGACACTCTTTAACGGTGAATGGGATTGGGATGTATCAGCCAGCTACGGTCGCTTCACTCAACATCAAGTTCGTAGCAATGAGTTAAACACAGTAAAACTAAGCCAAGCTTTACAAGCTGAGGAGCTTGCTGATGGCACAATCCAATGTATTGATGAAGCAGCTCGCGCAGCAGGCTGCGTGCCTATCAACTTGTTTGGCGAAGGGTCAATCACTGATGACATGGCGGCATGGATACGTACTAATCCGGTTATTGATACCGAAATAAAACAATATGGCGTAGTCGGTTACATTGCTGGTGACTTATTTGAACTACCAGCAGGCTCAGTGTCGGCTGTATTTGGTGGTGAATACCGTAAAGATAGCCAAGATCTGAAAACCAGTGATGATATGAAATCCGGTGGGATCACCTTTAACTATGTACCAAACTTCTACGGTGAAGTTGAGGTCTATGAGGCCTTTGCAGAACTTGCAATCCCACTGTTAAAAGATGCACCACTGGCAAAAAACTTAAGTGCTGAAACGTCACTTCGTTTGGCTAATTACAGCATGGAAAACGTCAATACAGTTGCCAGCTACAAACTCGGTATTTTTTGGGAGCCTATCGAAGGCTATGCTTTTAGAGCGAATTATGCACGTGCGCAACGCGCGCCAACCATCACTGAACTTATGTCACCACCGCGTGGCGATTACGACAGCTATGATGATATTTGTGATGGTTTAACTGCAACATCGACTAAACCTGGTCACGATAACTGTCGTAAAGAGCCCACTTTAGCTGCGCAACTTGCTGCCGATCCTGATTTCGAATTTAACGATGAAAATAACAGTTATTCACCGGGTGCTGGTAATGAAAACTTGAAAGAAGAAACTGCCGATACGTATACGTTTGGCATCACAGTGGCACCTGCGTTTTTAGACAATTTCAACCTTGCGGTTGACTACTATGATATTGCAATTGTCGATGCAATTTCGCAAATCAGTAATGAAAACATCATGCGTGAATGTTACGACTCTGAAGTTGCGTGGGGAGCTGAAAACACCTTCTGTAATGATATTACCCGTAATAATGAGGGCAATATTATTAAGGTTTTACAACGTCAATATAACCTCGATGAGCTCACAGCTAGAGGCTATGATGTGGTTGCACAGTACAAGTTTGATTTTGACAGTTATGGTCAACTCTCGTTAAAGCTTGATTATAATCATGTGATTGAAAACTCACAGACCTATGAAGGCCTCGATGGTAGCTTAGTGACCAGTCATTACGCAGGCTATGGTCGCACTAAAGATAAAGCGTCAATGTCGATTACTTGGCGTAATGATGATCTACGTATTCGCTGGCGTACAAATTTCTTAGGCTCGTTTAAAGCAAGCCAGAGTCTTGAAGAAGATTACAATGAGTATGTAGCCGAAAATGATGCCCGCTGTGAGGCTGGTGAAGATACCTGTATTAGTAACCCAGAAAAACTTGCCTACCAAGATTATGGCTCGTTCTTAAAGCACAGCCTTTCAGCGTCTTACACTTTGTCACTTGGTAAACAAAGCCAACTACGTGTATTCGGTGGTGTAAATAACGTGTTTGATAATAAAGGTGATTTTTATCCTTCAGGGCGTGGTAATTATTACTCTGAGTATGGTGGGGGTAAAGGTCGTTATGTGTATGTAGGCGCACAATATAGTTTTTAACATTTTCATATAAACCCCAGCTAGACTGACAACAAAGGCGCACTTTTTAATGCGCCTTTTATCTTTTCCAGCTTTGCATCTCGACTAATCGAGACTCTGTACGCGCATACTCAAATGCCAGTTTCTGTCCTTGATATATATCACTAATGCCCGCCTCAGCCGAGATCACCAGTAATCGACCTCGGTCATAAAACTCATCAACCAAAGCAATAAAGCGCCGGGCTTCATCATCTAAAAAGTGCTCTTGTAAATCCTGTTTTTCACGTTGATAACTGTCTTCAATACCATGCACAATTTGTTTACCCGTTGCTCCGCGTCCCATTACAGGCACATTGAGCAAATAAATGCGCTGAAAGCGCTCTGCTAAATAAATGTAATCTGCTGTGCTTCTAGCACCTGAACATAACGCCATAAAGTCAAACATAATGGCATCTTGAGCTTGCAGCTCACAGCTAAGCTGACGATAGCAAACCTCTATCGTTGTTTGCTTTTGTACTGCTTGCTCTTGCTTTAAAAAGCGCCCTATTAGGGCACTTTTGTTATCAATAAAGTAATGTTCGGTTTGTTTACCAAAGCGAAAGCGATGATCGGTATTGCCTTCAACACTTAAAATATGACAATGATCATTTAACAAATCGATAGTGGGTAAAAATCGTGCTCGTTGTAAACCGTTGCGATACAACTGCTCAGGTTGACAGTTAGACGTCGCCACTAACACCACTTGGTGCTCAAACAAGGCTTTGAATAAGCCACCTAAGATCATGGCATCGCCAATATCAGAAACAAAGAACTCATCAAAGCAAATCAAACGAATGTTCTGTGCCCACTCCTTAGCAATAAGTGTCAGCGGATTTTTCTGCCCTTGCAGCTGAATCAAACGCTCATGCACTTGCTTCATAAAATGGTGAAAGTGCAAACGCTGCTTCGCATCAATGTTAACCAGCTTAAAAAACACATCCATCAACATGGATTTGCCACGCCCTACTGGGCCGTATAAATAAACCCCTTTTATTGGCTTAGCGCTTTGCCACCAATGTCTTGGCGCAGCCAATTCTGTGGCTAGATTATCAAGCGCATTAATCGCTGTGCGTTGAGCATGGTCTTCATGCAGCTCGCCTTTGGCTATTTGCGCTTGGTAATACCTTAATATTTGTCCTTGCTGTACTGTCATAGGTCACCAGTATCCGCTATACTCGCGGCCATTGTAGCCGACTAAAAATGTGATCCCAATGAAATTCCCATGCCGTTTAGATAAATTTATCAGTCATATTGCTGAATTACCTCGCAGTAAAACCAGAGCTGGTATAAAACGTAAATACGCCACCGTAAACGGTGAGGTGATCACCTCTTTTGACTTTTCAGTCACTGAACAAGATGATATCCGCTGGCAAGGCGAGCCGTTGGTCTTTTTAGGCAAGCGCTACTTCATGCTCCATAAGCCTGCAGGCTATGTGTGTGCCAATAAAGATGACCTTCACCCGACAGTATTCGACTTACTCGATGAGCCAAACATGAGTGACTTTCATGTTGCTGGTCGCTTAGATATAGACACCACCGGCTTAGTTATCATCACCAATGATGGTGACTGGTCGCACAAAATAACTTCACCAAAGCACAACAAGTTCAAAACTTATTTAGTTGAAACGCAAGAACCGATTAATGAAGAAGCAATAGTAGCGTTAGAGCAAGGGGTGCAATTACACAACGAAAAAGAGCTAACTCGCCCAGCCATTGTTGAAAAACTTGCAAGCTACAGCTTACGCCTATCCATTTGTGAAGGTAAATATCATCAAGTTAAACGAATGCTGGCCGCAGTTGATAACAAAGTTGTTGAACTACACCGTGAAAAAATTGCCAATATTCATCTTGATGAAAATCTAGCTAGTGGTGAATACCGCCCCTTGACCGCTGCTGAGCTTTCACTCTAAATAGGTACTTGAACAAATATCATGATAACGCTGTCATTTTTACTTAATAAAAGCTAACAAGTTGCCGATAAACATGGTAGAAAAGTAGAGGGGATATAATAAAAGGAGGCTAACTGTGTTATCAGGACTAGCTTTAAAAACAAAAATTAGCTTATTTGCTACCGCCATTTTTATTGCGCTTTGCGCAATAGCCTTGTTGGGTTTACAGTCGTTACGTCATGCAAGTGAGAGCGATAACATTGCGCGTATTAACCAATTGATGAAAAGCACAACTAATATCGTTGAGCAATTCGAATTGATGGTAAAAAATGGCCAGCTTGATGAAACTCAGGCTAAAGAGTTGGCAACTCAGGTTTTAAGAGAAAATAAATATCACGATTCAGAGTATGTTTATGTCGTCGACAATAATTTAGATTTTGTTGCCACGCCACATGACCCAGAATTGCATGGTACTAGCTTTAATGACTTTAAAGATGCCAGTGGTAACAGCATTGGTCGCATGGTCGAACAACTCGTGGGTAACACAACAAATAAAATTATCACTTACCACTGGGACTCTGTCCGTGATGGTGAAACAGTAGACTTAACGTCTGTTGTACAAAAAACACCGCTGTTTGGCTGGTATGTTGGCACAGGAATTAGTGCAAAAGAAGTCGATGAACGATACTGGAGCACAGCAAAGTGGCTATTGGGTTTATCTATGCTCATTGCCATTGCCCTCACGTTTGCAATTGCACGCTTTGGCTCATCACTGACCAATGCATTGGGAGGTGAAATCAATGAAGTTATTGATATCGTTAAAAACGTATCACGTGGCAACCTCCACTCAACTATCCGCCAAGATGCGCCAAGTGAAAGTATTATTGCGGCCATGCATTACATGCAACAAGGCTTACGCGGCGTTGTTGATGGTATCAAAGATGTAACTGATAGCCTCAAAAATCAAAGTGTTGATAACGAGTCTCGCTCTATTGAGCTTGATAAACTCACCCGTAGTTTAAATGAAGAAACACAAATGGTTGCCTCAGCCATTACTGAGCTAACCGCCTCAGCGCAAACAGTTGTTGAGCATGCCGAACAAGCAGCTTACTCAGTACAAGAAGCTGAGAACCAAGGGCAAAGCGCAAGCCACTTAACCAACGAAGCAGCACAAACAATCGCACTTTTAGAGCAACAAATTGACAGCGCTGGTAATAACATTCAAGTTCTTGATGATGAAGTAAATAATATCGCTAATGTGCTAAGTGTTATTCAAGGAATTGCAGAGCAAACAAATCTATTAGCCCTTAATGCAGCCATTGAGGCAGCTCGTGCTGGCGAACAAGGTAGAGGGTTTGCGGTTGTTGCTGATGAAGTCCGTGGCCTTGCACAACGAACACAAACCAGTACCGAAGAAATCCGCAACATGATTGGTAAATTACAATCAGCAACACAAGATGCTAAGTCATCTGTTGCACTGAGTATTTCGACCAGTGAACAAACTGTGGCTAAATCAACCAAAGCCAATGAAGAACTAAACCGAGTTGCGAGTTCATTAAGTGCAATCGCACAAATGAGCCATCAAATTGCTATAGCAGCTAAAGAGCAATTAGACGCAGGTGAAGATACAGCAAAACGTGTGGTCACCATTTCAGATACTGCCTCACAGACGGCTAACGTATCCAGTCAGGCACATACGGCAACCGATTCAATCAAAGGCCTTACCGCTGATTTAGAGACAGAAACAGCTAAATTTAGCTAACTATTCACGTATCAAAAGCCAGACATAAAAAGCCCAGTAAGTTTACTGGGCTTTTAAGACTTAATCTGTACCAAATCGAAATCGGCCATTCCTGGCACTATTTTTTGTAATCGAGATTCAGTGACATCTAGTGAGTTTAAACACTCACAGTATTCAGAGGCTTTCATTTCAAGCTGCTCCGCTTTCTTTTGCAGTGACTTATCTATTTCCTTAGAGATAATATCCATACGCTGACCCATGTCGTTAATACGATCTTCGATATTTCCCTCACGTGATTTAAACGCATCACCTAATGAAACTAAAATAGCCCCTAATGAGCCATGTACAGCTGAGTGAATTTTTTGGCTGATCTCTTTGGTAAAAAAGTCATCGATTTTCGACAATGATTGCGGGGCGATAAAGAAAAAGTCATCGCCACGCTTAAACTTATCCATCAAAGCACGTTCAACATACTGTAATTGCGTTTTAAGTACTTCAGGTTCTTTGTCGGACATGCCCTCAACGACCTGCTCAATAGCACTCAAACCTAAATTTACACCGTCAGTGGCCAGTTCAACTAATTCAGGCACAGTGTCACGAATACCTAAACTAAACTGCTCCACGACTTTGCTTTCTTCTGGATTAAGGTCAACCCAATAGCCACGAATAAATAACTGAGTATTGTTGTTTATTTGTACACGGGTTTGGCCTTTATCAACAATACGAATAACATCATCTGTAATGATCAAGCCGTGACTAAGCTCAACTTCGCATTGTTTTTTAGCTAATGAGGCATAACTTGAAAAACTCGAGAATGTAATAGCTGCCGCAAGCAGCGAGCGAGAAAAAAACGCCATATACACCCCAAGAAGACAAAAAGAGAGGTCGGTAGATTAGCAAAAATCCAGTTTTATGCAAGTAAAACGCCTAGCTATGCTAGGCGTCTTAAAATAAAGGTGGGTTAAATTGGTGAACCCGGTGGCATTGGCAATACTTTAAAGTTTGCAGGCCACTCACCGCTTGTTAAAAAGTGGCTGATTTGTTCGCTTAAATATTGTTTGAAGGCGCTATCACCTACTGATGCACTTCCTAGCATTGATTCTTGCTGGTAACTCTTTGCAAGCTTGGCAAGATAATAACGAAACTGTGCTTGTACCTCGGGGGCGACTTTATCACTCGTTACTAAATCAGCAAATTGCTTAGCCGTTAAAAGCTGCACTCGTTGGTTAATCTTACCCGCCATCCCCTGGGCAACTTTTTGCTCGAAAATTTGCTGATAAGTTTGAGCTAATAATGAATCTAAACTATAAAATGCATCGCTACGCGCTTGTTGCTGCGCGAGACGATTAACACGCTGGTTATTAAATAATAGGCTTAAACTATGTGCAGCCGCGACTTCAGGCAGTGCCATAGCATCAAGGGTTAATCCTGTACGACCGACGATGCTCTCGCGTGATTTAGATTCCCCATACGCTTTTGGTGGAATAAGCGCTAACACTGACTCAGGTAAAACTAGATTCTCAGCTTTTAGTGTAGCAAGGAGTGCATCAACAGCCGCCTGCTGGGTTTGCTTAGCCACAACTTGCGCCCCATTTGGCTCTGAGCCATCACGTACTTCATATTCGTAATTAACACCGGCAATTAATTTAACCGCAGCTTCAACTTGATAGCGATGGAATAAATAAAGTGGCACCAGCATTTCTTCTAGTTGCGATAACGCAGTCCCCGTTTTGATATTTTCAATACCAAAGCTCGTCAGCGCTTGTTTGCGAACATCAAGTACACGCATTAACTCATCACTTGGTGAACGACCGTTATCCCACAAATGCCCCGTTGGATGAGCGCCCCCTTTAGCACGTGCATCACTGTCCGAAATGAATTCCAGCCCTTTACTTTTATTTTCAGCTAAAATTGCGGCCAGTTGTTGTGGTTCATCTTGGTTTGTAAAATCGCTATAACCGTATTTTATCACTTGTGTGTCCCACACTCCCATACCAGAGGCATAGCCTCGGCTCACATCCAGTTTGCCTTGCTCATTGAAACTAAGTAGCGGGTGAGGATAGTCCATTACCGATGCTCTATCAGCGACCGACGCTGAAAAGTTATGTGCAATCCCTAACGTGTGGCCTATTTCATGAGCGCTTAGTTGACGAATACGATCAAGAGCCATTGCTTGTAAACGAGTAGCAACTTCATTACCTTCAAAATAAGGGGCAGCTAATGCCTCAGCGATAAGGATATCTTGACGTACACGTAATGAACCCAGTGTTACATGGCCTTTAATAATTTCGCCCGTCCTCGGGTCTATCACTGAGCTGCCATACGACCAGCCACGTGTTGCACGGTGTACCCATTGGATCACGTTGTAGCGTATATCCATAGGGTCAGCATCATCAGGTAACACTTTAACGATAAATGCGTTCTTATAACCAGCAGCATTGAATGCATCATTCCACCATTTAGCGCCCTCTAACAAGGCTGTTTTAACTGGCTCAGGCACGCCTGGATCTAAATAGTAAACAATCGGTTCAACGGGTTCGCTAATTGGCAAGCTCGGATCTTTTTTTGCTAAACGATGACGTGGAATGTAACGTACATACATAGACTCACCAAGTGGCGCGGCATAATCTTTATGCTCAATACTCCAGTAACCGGATTGAGGATGGAATTGACGTGGTGTGTAGTTATCATCAGGCAGTTCAATAAAAGAATGATGCATATGTACTGTAAGTACGTGAGGATCAGCGCTCACTTGACGAACAAACTCACCAGGGTTACTACCTTGAAAAGTGAGTATTGCCTCTAACTCTGTATTTTTCACAAATGCATTTGAACGAGCTAAATAGACTGCGCTTCGATTACCATCTAAATTAAAGCTCCCCTGCGAAGTTGCAGCTAAACGACGACTTACACCGTGCACATCACTCAATAAATAAGGAGTATAGTCTACAAGTACCGCTGAGTCTGACTCTGCAACAACACTAAAGCCCGCAAGAATACTCGAAGCAAACGCTTCTTTGATACTTTGCTGCTCAGCCAAGTTGGCCGTATTCGCCCGATAATAAGTATTCAATGCTCGTAACATCACCTTATCACCAAAACGTTCAAATTGTACTAAATAGGTATTGCCAAGTTGTCCTCGATCAAGCCCTATATCATTTGAGCCGACCCCATAAGGTAAGCTTTGCTGAAGTAAAAAAGGTTGCTTGAGTTTATCAACTGCAACGTACACTTTGCCGCTTTCAGAATCATAATAGAAAGAATAATAGCCCGAAAAATGACTCATTTTTTCAGTAAAATCATTTATAGGCTTAATTGCTGCGTGTGCTTGAGTTATTATAGTAAGCAGCACAGCTAAGAGCAGGTATCGTAGTAATGGTATTTTTTGCATAATCTTATCTTTGTTATTCGCGTTTTAAATACTGTACAGGTATTTGGCAGTATAAAGTATCGCCAACAAAAAACAGCTATTTAAGACGAAATTCAGCGCTTGCTAAGACATTCTCTCTCACACTTAAAAATGTCTGGCTACAACGTTATCAGGAAAATAGAATGCGTAGACTCCCACCGGTATTATTAGAAGATGGCTGCCCTCGTGAACTGATCTCATTGATCAGAACAGTGCTTGCGGCATGTAAAGAAATTTCATTCCGTGTTGGTCAAGGTGCCTTATCAGGTGTGTTAGGTTCAACTCTTGATGAAAATATTCAGGGTGAAACACAAAAGAAATTAGATGTACTTACCAATCAGCTTCTAAAAGACATTTTACTCGAATCGGGCTACGTAAAAGCCATTGCTTCTGAGGAAGAAGACTTTACCGTTGCAGGTAATCCTGATGCTAAATATATCGTTGCCTTTGACCCGCTTGATGGCTCTTCAAATACCGATATTAACTCACTGGTTGGTACAATTTTCTCAATTATGGCAGCGCCTGATGGCGCGGATCCTGCTGATCCAAGTATCTTTATGCAACCGGGTAAAAACCAAGTTGCAGCGGGTTATGTATTATATGGCCCATCTACCGTGCTGGCATTAACAACTGGCAAAGGCACACGCTTTTTCACCTTAGATAAAACGCACGGTACCTTCTTATTAACAGAAGATTTTGCAAAAGTACCTGAAGACACCAGCGAATTTGCTATTAATGCCTCTAACCAGCGCCATTGGCAACCGGCGATGCAAAATTACATCAATGACTTAATTGCTGGTGACACAGGTCCTCGTGGTCGTAACTTCAACATGCGCTGGATTGCTGCAATGGTGGGTGATGTGCACCGTGTTTTATGTCGTGGTGGTATTTTCACTTACCCGACCGATACGAAAGATCCAAATAAGCCTAACAAATTACGTTTACTATACGAAGCAAACCCTATGGCAATGTTAATCGAGCAAGCTGGCGGTATTGCCTCAACGGGCACAGAGCGCATCATGGATATTCAACCTGACGCTATCCACCAACGTGTTGCGGTGATCTTAGGCTCGAAAAACGAAGTTGAAACCTGCTTGAACTATCATAAGTAGCAACAAGTACATACCTTAGGCTGAAAGATATAAGACTCTTTCAGCCTAAGATCAGTTCTAATAACTTCTTTAGCGTACTTTTACTCAACTCACCCATTTGTTCGTTATTACTTAAGGCAAAGATTGCGCCTTCAACCGCACTTTCGTCGATGTCTTGACGAGACTCTAATACATTTGCCCAAAGTTCTAATTCATCGATATCTATTTCACCGTCAATAACACGCTGTAAAACCTGACAAAAAACGTCTTGCGTAACAATATACACATCACCTTGATTGTCAGGGCTGCTGGTAATAATGGCGATTGCCTCAAATCGGTTTTCACCAAATCGAGCAAACTCATCTAATGCGTCTAATTTATCCATTTGCTATGCTTACCTTTTCAATCTCAAAGCATCTTTTTACAGAATGACAACCCTTACTTGCTCACAATGCAAAGCAACACTTAACTGCCAAGTCGACAATATAAATGCGTGTTGGTGTAATGAGTTACCCGCCATTTTACCACTTGATGAAGCAACTACATCCTGTTTGTGCCGTGATTGTACGATTAAGAAAATAAATTTATTTTTATTCAAACTATACCAACAGCCTCTAAAGCAACAGCTCGCTTTTGCCAAACCTTTCTATGATCAAGGTAAGTTAATTGAAAATCTCGATTACACGATGCAAAACAACTACATGGTATTTAGTCGCTGGTTCTTTTTAAAGCGCGGCCATTGCTGTAAAAACGGCTGCACCCATTGCCCTTTTTCCGATAGTTAACATCCAGATAGAGTATTTATTCAATTATTTTGCATTTTATTGCAAATAACGCATGACTATAAGAATAAAAATACACTATAATTGGATATAAATTCACTAAATCAATCTCTTTTAAGCTTGAATTACTAGCTACGCCTATTTTTTAAGCATAAATTTACTGTAACTACATCGGAATCAAACATGAATACCTTTAGGCCTGCTCTACTTGCAAGTGCAATTTCTGCGGTTTTAATCAATAGCAATATGGCATTTGCAGCAGAAGATGCTATCGAAGTCGATAAATCAATTGAAACAATTCAAATTACCGCAACACGACGAGCAGGTTCTGTGCAAGATGCACCACTCAATATTACGGCCCTAAATGGCGATGTCATTAGCGACCAAAATATTAGTGATTTAGAAGATGTTGCACGCTGGGTGCCAGGCCTAACGATTTCTGATCAAGGTGGCCGTGAGGGTTCTCCGATTATCGTTCGTGGTTTGAACACCAATACCTCTGATCGTATTTCTGATAGCGGCACAGTCGCAACTTATGTTGGTGAAATTCCACTTAGTATTGATTTACGTTTAACTGATGTTGATCGCATGGAAGTACTCATCGGCCCACAAGGCACGCTATACGGTGCAGGCACTTTAGGCGGTGCGATTCGTTACTTACTAAAGCAACCTGAGCTTGATATTACTGAGGGCAAAGTAACAGGCGATGTATTTAGCATCAACGAAAGTGACGGTACCGGTGGTGAGTTTGGCGTGGTATTCAACACGCCACTAATCAACGATAAACTCGCATTACGTACTAGCTTAAATTATTACGATAACCCAGGTTACATCGATTACACCCATGTAGTTCAAAAGCCGGGTGTATCAAACCCGGACCCTGATTTTTCTGACAGCAGCGATGTAAATGCCAACTTAAAAAGCGTCAGTGATGTTAACGATGAGCAAATCACCACAGCACGTTTATCACTTCGTTGGCTTGCAACCGAAGATGTTGATGCAACGCTTAACTACTTCTATCAAAAACAAGAAAATGGAGGCAACTCGACATCGCAATACGGCTCACTTGCTAATAGCAGTGCGCTGCAAGGTGTGCCAGGTAAATACGAAAACGTAGCCCGTGTACTTGAGCCTGGTGAAGAAGAAAATGATTTATTAAGCTTAGAAGTAAAAGCAGATCTTGGTTTTGCTGAGCTGGTCTCTGCATCTGGTTGGTCTAGCTATGAGCAATCTGGTCAGCGCGATCAAACCGATCTACTTTACGATATTTGGTCAGGGTATGCCGACTTCCCTTCATTTGTTGGCTACACGCACGATACCTCAGAGCGCGATACCTTTACGCAAGAACTTCGTTTAGTATCAAATAGTAGTAGCGCTCTTAACTGGATTGTGGGCGGCTTTTACAACAAATTAGAAAGCCACTCAGATGATCGTGAATACACACCTGGTTTAACTGAGTACTGGGGTGGCGGCATTCCTAACGTTGAACAAGATCTTGAGTACATTCTAATTTCAGACAGCGAAACCACTGAAAAAGCACTTTTTGGTGAAATTGGCTACAGCATCACAGAGCAATTTGATGTGACCTTAGGTGCACGTTTTTACGAATACGATGTTTCTACAACATCAGGTTCTGCAACACCGCTCTATTCTGGTGATTTTGATTCACTAGATAACCTTGTTATGGAAAATGTGAGCGCTAGCGATAACGGTAACTTATTTAAGTTTAATGCTAACTATACATTCGATAATGGTGTACTTGCTTACTTTACCGTGAGTGAAGGTTTCCGCATTGGTGGTGGTAACGGTATTGCTCCTTGCCCTGATGTATTACCTGAACAACAAATTGTTTGTGCCCTGCCAAACGAAGAAGATTACAAACCAGATACCACAGTCAACTACGAGCTAGGCTTTAAGTCATCATGGTTACGTAACCGCCTACACTTCAATGCAGCGCTCTTTAACGTTGATTGGAAAGATGCGCAAGTTGGTAGCAGTACGGTAAATGGTCAGGAGTTAATTACTTCGAATGCGGGTTCTGCTAATTCAAAAGGTATTGAGCTTTCAAGCCGCGCTATGATTGGTGATAACTGGGCTGCCTATGCGACATACGCTTATGCAAAGGCTGAATTAACCGAAGATGCCCCCTACTTATTTGGCGTATTAGCCGACGACTTAGCGCAATACCAAAGCTACTATGATGGTACTAAAGGCGACCGTTTACCAGGTGCGCCTGAGCATCAATTCTCGTTTGGTCTTCGTTACGAGCAAGATATCCTAGGCGATAAACTATTAAGCGTAAACTACGGTATTACAGCGCAAAGCGATGTGATCACCAAAGTCGGCCTAAAAGCAGACGGCGAAGTATTACCAGGTTACGCACTAAGCAATTTATCAGCCAAAATTACGGGCGATATGTGGTCTGCAACCCTATACGTAGATAACTTATTCGATAAATATGCGTTTACTTCTGTACGTCGTGATAAGTCTTGGGTTGGTATGTCGCAATATGCTGAACTTAACAAAGAACTACCTGAACTACAGCGTGTTTATGGTCACTACACCACAACACCGCGTACTATTGGTATGAAGTTTAGCTACAACTTTGAGCTGTGATTAAACATACCCATAAAAGCCTTGCCATCTTTAGGCAGGGCTTTTATTGGGATTGGTATAAGCCTTAAAATAATTAAGTATTATTGTGAATTGGTATACTATGCGCTTATGCTAAATGATACCCAACAAGCGCTTCGCGCTCATATCCAACAGTTGTTAGCCAACAAGCAACTAAACGATGCACATTTTCTACTTGTGCAGCGCCTAAAGCAAAACCCTGAAGACCACGTTTGTTACTTTTTACTTAGCGAAGTCAACGCTGCTGCGGGCGATATCAACAAAGCGATTAAACTGCTTGAAAAAGCGCTCAGCTTAGCCTCTTTTGCGATATACCATTTAGCCCTTGCCAAGTTATACGTACTGTTAGGCAAAGTAAGTAATGCAGCTGTGCATTATCAAGACGCTTTGCAAACAACTGACTTGAGTGCCGCTGACTTTGATACCTTAGCCAATATTGCGACCCGATTAGGGTATTATGACGACGCCCTTAGCTTGCAAAAAGCAGCCTACCAACGCAACAAAGATAACCTACAAGTTAGCTATAATTTGGCGGTGTGTTATAAAATTCACGGACTGTTCGATGAAGCAAAAAACGTGCTACAGCAACTAACTACAAAGCAACCTTACTTTTATCAAGCCCACTATTCACAGGCTGAACTCAATACTGATGTAGATGCCAAGCTACATATCCAAAAACTACAAGCCTTGGCGAATAAAGAAAAAACCATTATAGAACAACAAGTGTATTTTCATAGTCTTGCGCTTAATTATGAGCACCTTGATGACTACAAAAATGCATTTAAATACTTTGCACTAAGTAAGCAAGCCATAGCCAGTAAAGTTAATTATCAAACCACACAGCATCGCCACTTTTGTCAAAAACTTATTACCAAGAGCAAACAGCAAGCAATTGAAAGTAGTGACTCTGCGTTCTCGCCCGTTTTTGTGGTTGGTATGCCCCGCTCTGGCACAACCTTAATTGAGAAAATCCTTAATCAAAGTGAGCAGCTAAAAGGCATCGGTGAGCTAAACGATATTGCGCAACTCATACAACACGCCACACAATCAGTTCATGTGATTGATAGCGAAATGCTCGATAAAGCATATACATCTAAGGCAATAAAGGCAGCACTTACCAACTATCAACAAAGAGCCGAGCAACTAAGTGATGGCCTTAGAAGTTGTGATAAACAGCCATTTAACTTTTACTATATTGATTTTATATTAGCGGCTTTTCCTAATGCTAAAATAGTTTGTATGCAGCGGGACTGGCGAGATTGCAGCATTGCCAACTTTAGGCAGCTGTATAACCCGCAAAGTGTGTTTCATCACTACAGCTTTGCAATTGAAGATATTGCCTCATACCATCAAGATTACTCTGCATTAGTCAGTCATTTTGCCAACAAGTATCCTGAAAACGTTTTTTTACAAAGCTATGAACAACTCGTGGCAGAGCCTACCCAACAGACTCAAAAGCTCTATGCTTTTTGTGATTTAAGCTGGCAAGAAAGCTGCTTATCCTTTTATAAAAACAATGCAGCCTCAGCCACGGCGAGTAAAAAGCAAATTCGCCAGCCTTTGAATAAAAGCAGTATCGGCAGCTGGCAAAATTACGCTAAATTTATTGATGCGGACCTGTTTCAATAGGTAAGTCGTGACGAGCGCCCCACTCACTCCATGAGCCATCGTAGACACGTAAATTGGTGTAACCGCATTCATCGGCGCACAATGCAATTGCACAAGCTGTTACACCTGAGCCACAGCTAAATTGTAACTGGGTGTGATGCGCTGCAATATGTTGCTCAAATAATGCCTGTAATTCACCCAGCGGTTTTAGCTCGCCGTTATCCAGTACACTTGCAAGTGACAAACTGCGACTATTTGGAATATGACCACTGCGCATGCCTTCGCGCGGCTCTGCGTGTTCGCCGGTAAATCGCTCATAAGGGCGAGCATCCAATGTTAGTGTGCTTTGTTCATCCAGTGAGTTAAGCACTTGCTCTGCACTGATAAAGTAATCAGCACGGGGGCTAGCAACAAAGTTACCTTGACCAGTCGCAGCGGAATAGCTTGCTTGTGTTGCAAAACCAAGTGCCTGCCACTTAGCCAAACCGCCGCTTAAAACTTTAACGTTGTCAAAGCCCATTGCTTTGAACATCCACCACGCACGTGCAGAGCTGAATAAGCCTTGGTCTTCATAAATGACTACCAGTGAGTCTTGGTTTACACCGGCAAGCTGCATATGCTCTGTAAACTGCTCGCTACTGCACATCATACTTGGTACAGGGTTAGTGCTATCTGCTAGCGTCTTTTTAAAATCAAAACGCTGTGCATTAGGCAGCATTGCTTGAGGCACATACTCACCAAGCATACCAGGGCGCACCATTCCCGCATCAAAAATAATGATATTTGCGTTATTATAATTTTTATTGAGCCACTCTGGCGTAATTATATTTTTCATTTTGACCTTCCAACTGGAATAACTAACTCAACTTTAAGCTCAAATAAGTCTAGATAATACGTTGTATTTAATGTCATATTCATACGCACTTTCTTATTATGATGATAAACTACAAATAAATACATAACTGGGCAAGAACTCGATTAGAAAATAACGGTCTAACCCCAGCAAAATTGAGCCTTATTCTTTCAAAAAATGAGCTGGGTATTGTCATTCATACTCTCTATCATCTTTGGAAAAATAAGATAAAAGTAAACTTATTGAGAATAAAAAAGCCCTTGCTAACTCACTAATCTGACGTTAAAAAGATAAGCATTAGCAAGAAGTAGTTAAAGATTAATCTCTCAAGAACATAGCAAATAAAAACGTCTCGGCCTCATTCAAATGCCCAAAAACCAAACAATTGATAGTAAAAAAATCCAAGGAAATATACTGGTTGTACTTCCCAAGTTCATTGGCGATACAATTAATTGCACCCCAGCAATCAAAATGCTTAAAACACTTTACCCGAACAAAAAAATCTATGTGTTAGCGCGCCCACATCTTGTTGAAATGCTATCTCGAGATCACTCGATTGAGGTTATTGCTGATAATCGCTTTAATACGCATCAGCCTTGCTCACTTTTAAGCCAAGCGAGTATATTAAAAAAAGCCGATATTGACTTAGCAATCATACTCAGAAACTCTCTTTCAGAAGCGCTCCTTTGTTTTGTAGCTAAGATTAAATATCGTATTGGCTATGCACAAAATGGACGTTCGCCACTACTAACTCACGCATTAAAGCTTAATAAAAATCACCATTATATTTACCGCTATTGCCGTTTAATAAACGAGACACATGGGTCTCCTTTCTCTGAAATCCCCAATACCGAAGTACAAGCTAAAAAAAGTAGTTTTTTAAAAGGTGATAAAAAGAAAAAGCTGGGGATTTACTTTGGTGGTAAAAATAAACGATGCCGTCATTACCCTGAAGATCTCGCCATTCAAACCTTAGAAAAACTCAGTGAAGAGCACCCTGACTGCGACTTTTACATTGTTGGCGACCCTTCTGAGAAGGATGAAGCTGAGCAGTTAATCGCCAAACTTAATAAGAGTAACGTGTCAATCACAAACCTAGCCGGTCAAACTTCTATGTTAGAAATGCTCGACTTAGTTGCGTCTTTAGATTTATTTATCACCATTGATTCTGGCCCTATGCATATCGCAGCCGCCGCAAACATCCCGTTTGTAGCATTAGTCGGGTTAGGCACATCGCCTTGGAGTACCGTCGCTCCGAAGCAAAAGAATTACATTGCCTTGGTTGCCAACGGCCAGCAATTAATAGACAGTGAACTAATAAGAGACATCAAGCCTAGCCAAATTTGTGAGGCGGTTAACCAGCTAATTTAAATATTGATCACTTCTGAACGCATGGGCGCTAAGCGCTCTAAAAGCGTGTTTTGCAGCCGTTGAGGTATTTGCTGCTCGTCCATTGCGTTTATTAAAAGCTCAACCACGCGGTTAAAGTCTTTTTCAGATATATTCATACCGGTATGAATATCAATCATCGAATCGCCTGTATAGCTGCAAGGCCCATCAGTGACTGAGCATAGGTGCAAAATGAAACCTTGGCGAAAGTGCGCTACATTTGCTTGCTTAAAATACTCAAGAATCCTGCTATCGTGCCCGATTTGGTTAATAAAACTATCAACCAGCTTTTCTATACCTTGCTGTCCATCTAGTTGTTGATAGAGGCTAAGCTGGTTTGTTGCTCTACACCCACTCAGCAATACCACAAGTGCAAAAACATAAAGACCATATTTCATTACCAATATCCTGTCACTGACAAATACCAACCTGTTTGATCATCTGCCCCCGCAATACGCCCTAAATCAAGCCATGCAGCAGTGACACTAATATGTTTATTAGGAAACCAAGCAATAAATATATCTTTCCAATCTTGCTCCGAAAGACCAAGGTTATTGCTTTTTTCACGGTACTCGATACCCACTGCCACCTGATGCGTTAAAAACACAGCACTGGATGCTTCAAATAACAATTTTTCAGCACTGTTTTCCCCGCCATATCCTAGTAAGCCTAACTGGTTAGCCTCGCTGTAACGCACAGTAGTGTTCCAAAACCAATTATATCCAGCAAGTGCCCCTAAATGGAGTTTACTTGCTGCAATATACACATCCGTGCCTTTTGTATCCTTAGCGCCTAAAAGTGAAGCAAGCGCACCGTTTTGTAGTTCCTTATGCTGCATGCCTAAGCTTACTTGTGGCCATTCACTGTA
The DNA here is from genome assembly GCF_021728035.1 of Pseudoalteromonas sp. L21. NCBI lineage: Bacteria > Pseudomonadati > Pseudomonadota > Gammaproteobacteria > Alteromonadales > Pseudoalteromonadaceae > Pseudoalteromonas > Pseudoalteromonas sp. L21. The sequence goes on from NZ_JAKKCV010000001.1 coordinate 939,472, forward strand.
AACAATATCACCATAAAGCCTTATTTTAGCCGCACTAATTGATTGTTCAATTTGAGTGTCCAGTGCAGGCACATCAAACTGCTGCTGCGCATAGCTAAGTTCTACACGGTCGAATAAGTTAAACTGCACGCCACACACATCTAAGCGGTAGTCAGTTACATCTGCACGACTACAAAAACCGTTGATTGCCACTTCATCAGCGCTTGCATAACCCGCTAATTGCGCCCACGGTACTAACCCGCCCCCAGCACTTCCTTCAACTTGCGAAACCCCAGGTGTTGCCAGCAACTTGCCCGTTGCTGCAAGGCTTGAAGCTACATTAACTAAACAGTATAAACCTATAAGCCATTTACAATGTTTCATTGTATTGTGCTAACCATTGAATAAATTGTTCGGACTTGAGAGGTCGACTTAAATAATACCCTTGTGCGTAGTCACACTGTATTTGTGTGAGCAAATCAAGAGATGCTTTATTCTCAACCCCTTCTGCTACAACCGAAAAGCCAAGTTGATGGCCCAGGCTTACGGTCGATTGAACTATGTATTGGTCTTGCTTAGATTGATCTAGCTTTAAAATAAAACACTTATCTAGCTTTAACTCGTCAATAGGCAGCGACTTCAGACGTCCAAGCGATGTCTGCCCCACACCATAGTCATCCAAAGAAATCTTAACGCCTAAGCCTTTTAAATTCTCAAGCGCTTTTATTCCTTGCTCTTCATTTTCGATCATGTCGCGCTCTGTAAGCTCGATAGTGATTAAATGACCACTTAACTGGTGTGTTTTGAGTTGTTTAGCCAAATGAGAGTAGAAGCTCGGATAAGCAATATCCTGCGCCGACACATTAATAGCCGCCTGCATCGAAATGCCCATTTGCTGCCACTGCGCAACTTGTGATACTACCGTTTTTACCACCCAAGACGTTAACTCAACAATCACACCGGATTGCTCTGCTAAATCGATAAATAACTCTGGGGAAACCCATTGACCATCTTTACGTTGCCAGCGAATCAGTGACTCAACTTTATCAATACATTGCGTTTTAATATTTAGCTTGGGTTGATAGGTCATAAAAAGCTGCCCGTCATCATCAAATAACGCTTGCTTTAGTTCATCTATAATAGCCAATCGTTCTAGATGCTCTTCGTCCTCACCTTCTTGATAGTAGTGCACATTTTTTTGTTCAGATGAGGCTGTATCAACGGCAATTAATACACGGCGCATTAAATCATCAGGGTTCACGCCTTGTGACATACAATGGACGACACCAGTACTAAAACGTAAGCTTATATTTAACCCTCGAATTAAATAGCCCACTTGTAATTGTGCCATTAACTCCATCACACTGCTTTTTAGTTGTCCTGCTTTTTGACTGGGGAATAAAGTTAAAAACTCATCGCCACCAATTCGAGCATTCACTCCGCCAATTTGCTCTGAGTACTCACAAATTCGCTCTGCCACCGCTTTTAAGCATTCATCACCAATCCGTGGGCCCAGTTTATCGTTAATATGTCGAAGGCCTCTGATATCAATTGCCACTAAGGTGTAATCAATGCCAAGTCCTAACAGAGATTCCATTTTTTCGAGCATGGCACTGCGGGTTAAAAAGCCAGTTAAAGAGTCATGGCTCGCTTGAAAGCTGATTTGCTGCTCACGCTCTTTAATATCATTACCCATGTTATTGAAAGCGTCGATAAGTGTTGTAATCTCACTACTTTGCTTTTTACCAACAAAGTCTGCCTGATAATTACCACGGGCAAATTGTTGCGCCAGTAATGTCAGCTGTAATAAAGGCGTCGTTAAATTTTTAGCTAAAAAGCCACTGGTCAAAACCCCAATAAACACCGTAATAACCGCTAAAATAATGATAGTAAAAAAGAGCTGCTCAAATTCTCGGTAACTTAGCGTTAAATCTGCACTAAGTAATACCGTAACCTGATGTCCTGACAATGAAGGTAGCTGAATTATACGATTACGATAAACTGGCTTCTCACCAAAAATACGATGTGTCATTTTATTATTGAAGTGATCAAGTACTGAGCTTCCATAAAGCTCATCAGTGAGCGATGTTTCGACAACATCATCCTCTTGACCAATAAAGCTCACATCCATAGTGGTCAGGTTTTTCAACTCTTTAGCGACTAAATCTGTAATTTTGAAACCAACGAGGCTGTATGCCACTGTACGAGGCGCTCGCACTGGCAGTAGGATCACCTGATATAAAGTTTTATCAATTATAATAAAATTTGATTGCTCAGCATGCTTCAGTAGTTCACGCATCAAAGGGGTAAACTCATCAGAGGTATGATCTAAGTCAGTATTTGCCGATACAAGTTGACCCGACAAATCAATTAACATCATTAAATCTGCGTTAATACGTCGACTGTGATTATTTAAAACGCTACTGATTGTGTCGGCATCTTGCGTGGCAATAGCTTGTTTAAAACCAAAATCAGCAGTCAGCACTTTCGCAGCCGTTAACAATAAGCTTTCTTTGGCGCTAAGATACTGCTTGAACACATTCTCAGCAACATTGATATCTTCAACTAACTTTTGATTATTAAAACGATTTGTTGACCACCAAGAACTTAATAAACTCACCAGTGTGGTAAGTAGAACTAAACCCACGCATAGCGCAATAATTCGCCCTCTTAAACTATTAACCATTATTTACCTTAAACATCTCGCCAAATGTATTTCGTGGTGCAGGTTCTACAGTCTCAACAATAACTTCATAAAACTTTTTAGGAGGTTGATTTACAATCAGTGACTGCTTAAAAGTAATATCACTTACTTGGTTTGGGTGCCAAATAGTTAAACTTAGTGGATATATAACGTCGTTAAGTGTTGCCATTCCCTGATGATTTGTTTTTGTAGCCCGATGATTTTTAGCGACATAGATATAGCCCACCATTGAATCATGGATATTACAACCAAGTACCACAACACCTGAGGTATCAAATTTTTCAGGCTTTTCGGGTTGCCCCGCATACAGTTTTATATCAAAGACTTTAGCAGGCGAAAAAGAGTAAACATGATGGCGAATATCATCACTATTAGGAAAGTCCACTAACTGCCCTTGTTGAACAATCAGTACCGTAGGAGAAAATTGTTTATTAACTTGATCCATTACCGCGACTGGAAGAGGCGTAGATTCATTATTTTTTATTGCAACCTGCTCAATAACAGCGTCAGATAACGGATTACCTAGCTGGTCACGAACAACAAATGAAATATCCGCTGCAAACAAAGTTGAACTGGTAAAGAGTGCAAGACCACACGTCGCGCGAAGCCAATGCGCAAATAAAAACATAGGTTGGTTCCTTGCTTAGCTTGTTCTGCTAATTAGTATAGATTAATCTTGTGTTAAGTTAATGACTGAAAGCAGGAAAAGCAAGAAAAAAGCCAAGCAGATGTACCTAAAATACAAACTTGGCTTAAAAATAAGAAAGGCCTTGTAGGAATGTTAGGCCTAAAAAGGTATTTAACTGTGTTTAATCAAACCGTATTCACTGTCTAAAATAGCAATCACTTCACCACGCGGGTCGCTTGGTATCGTTATTTTTTCGCCCACTATTTTACTTGCGATACCAACATAAGTATCAGACACTTCAAGCATCACAGATTCAGGCAATGTGTAGTCTTTTGCTAATTGCTCCCGCTCACCCATGCGATCTTTATTTAACAATACATCACTGTCTGGCACATTATTAATTAATAACTGGCGGAAACCTTCTTTTGAATTTTCAACTATTTTACCATCACGATAAGCAGGGCCATCCCAAATACGTGATGAGTCAGGCGTACCCACTTCATCAATATAAATAAGCTTGTCTGAGCCATCGATATCTTCTACGTAACCAAACTCAAACTTAGTATCTACGAAGATTTGGTCAAGCTGTGCTAACTCATCACTAATAAGCTTAAAGCCCTCAACTAGCAATTGCTCATATTTAGCGACATCATCTTCAGATTTAAAGTTAAATACTGATAGATTATTCGTAATGTTTTCGCGAGTGATATTAACATCGTCCACCTCAGGAATTTCGGCAACACCTGTAATAATCCCTTTTGTTGATGGTGTAATAAGTACATCATCTAACTTTTGATTAGCTGTTAGCCCTTCAGGCAAATCAATACCACAGAAATTGCGTGTGCCTTTCGCGTAATCACGCCACATGCTACCTGTAATATATTGGCGAGCAATTGCTTCAACTTTTACTGTACTTGCTTTACGCACAATCCACACATAAGGATGTGGAATATCAACAATATGATTACCTGCAAGACCTGCTTTATCAAATAACTTAAACCAATGTGATGCCACTGAGTTTAAGGCAATGCCTTTACCTGGCACACCATTTAAGCCATTTTCACCTTGCCAAATACAATCAAACGCAGAAATACGGTCTGAAATAACCATAATAGCTAGCTCAGTTCCCTCTGGAACTTGGTAACCTTTTTCATTAATTAAACGAGCGCTGTCTTCATCAGTTAACCAATAAACTGAACGCACTTTACCACTGTGTACCGCACCTTTGGTACGGATCGGTAAATCATCGTTTACGTCTAAAACTTTATAGCTAGTCATGCTATCTCCGAAAGTATTTGGCATGCTCAAATGAGCACGTGTATGGGATTGGGGTTATGGCCGCCTATAATAATCTAGACGCTATGAAAGCTCAATCATTGCGCTACGATCCGCTTTTCAATTCTCATAACAAAATCAATAAACTTTAAATGTTCTGTAATTTTGCTGTCATAAACAAAACTTCGCTATAATAGCGCCCTCACAATAGGAGGTTTTCTTGGATTACTTAGCAGCTACCGCAGAAAAAAAATACTTAATGTATATTTCACAGAATTATTCATACGCCATCTTGCGCCCTCTACAGCAAGAAATTTTAGCTCATGGCGGTGAGGTTAAGTGGTTTCTAGAAGGAGACGAGGTTAACCCTGATTTTCTTCACCAAGAAGAACAACGTTTGATGTCATTAAACGATGTAAAAAAATGGCAGCCCGATATTGTCTATCTACCAGGAAATATTGTTCCAAACTTTATCCCTGGTAAAAAAGTCAAAGTTTTTCATGGCTTTAACTCAGGAAAACGCGTTAATAATGGCCTAGATAATCATTTTAAAATTCGTGACTGTTTTGATTTATATTGCACGCAAGGGCCATCAACTACGACCACCTTTATAGAGCTTGCTCAGAAGCATGGCTACTTTCAAGTAAAAGAAACAGGTTGGCCAACACTTGATCCCTACTTTTCTGAGATTGAAAATAACCCCTATGAAGATAAGCAAGATCCGCGTAAAACATTGCTCATTTGCTCGACTTTTTCTAGGCGTATCTCACTTGCTCCAAAGCTTTATGAACAAATTAAAGCCTTTAGCGAGCAAGGAAAATGGCGCATTTTAATGCAGTTTCATCCTAAAATGCCAAGTGAACTCGTTGCGCAATATAAAGCGCTACAAAATGAAAACTTAACCTTTGTAGAAACCGACAATGTTTTACCGCTTCTAAAAGCAGCGGATGTGATGCTCTGTGATACCTCATCGATATTACTGATGTTTATTTTACAACGTAAGCCTGTGGTGACCTTCTGCAACCAAAACCCAGGGGAACATCTCGTTGACATTACAGATGCAGACAAAATCGAACAGGCCATCGATTATGCTCTCACAGAACCCGATGAGCTAATGGCTAAAATTGAGCACTTCTGCCAACAGTTACACCCATATCAGGACGGCTTATCGAGTCAACGTGTACTTGCTGCCAGCAATGAATTACTATTGACTAATCCAGCACTTAAGCCAAAACCACGTAATTTTATTCGTAACCTAAAAATGCGTAAAAAATTAAATTACTGGCGATGGTAACAACTTATAGGTCGTTATGATCACGCTTTCAAATGTGCTATTTAAGTGGCACTCACAACAAACGGCGCCAACGATCAATATTGCACAATTGCAGATTGATCAAGGCGAACATGTTTTTCTTCATGGCCCGAGTGGCTGCGGTAAATCAACGTTGCTGTCTTTGCTTGCCGGTGTTGCTACTCCTAACAAAGGCACAATTGAGTTACTTGGCAAAGCAATAAACCAACTTAGTAATAGCCAACGCGACCGTTTTCGTGCCGACCATATTGGTTATATTTTCCAAAACTTTAATTTACTGTCTTACTTATCACCCATTGAAAACGTGACATTAGGCTGCCAATTTTCACCATCTCGCAAACACCATGCGCTTCAAAACAATGCCACTATTAGTGCAGAAGCGAGCCGACTGCTTACAGCGTTAGGGTTAACAGGCAGCTTACAGCATCAAGCTGTCGGTGAATTAAGTATTGGCCAACAACAACGTGTTGCAGCAGCCAGAGCATTTATAGGTAGCCCAGAAATCATTATCGCCGATGAACCAACCTCGGCACTGGACACACAAAACCGTCAAGCATTTGTGAAGTTACTGTTTGCCCAAGCCACAGCCACTAATAGCACACTCGTGTTTGTCAGTCATGATGAGACCCTGCGCAGCCTTTTCAAACGCAGCATTGACCTTGTTGAACTACAAGGAGGCAGACATGCTACTACTTAAACTTGCCGCAAAAAGCTTATTCAATCGCAAAGCCAGTGCTTTGCTTACGTTATTCACTATTGCTATTAGTGTGATGTTGCTCATGTCGATTGAGCGTGTTCGTATCGATGCCAAAAGTAGCTTTAGTAATACCATTTCTGGCACAGATTTGATCGTTGGCGCTCGCACGGGCGACATTCAATTGCTGCTCTCTTCTGTATTTCGTATTGGACATGCTAATAACGGCGTCAGTTGGCAAAGTTATCAGTATATTGCAAAGCAACGAGGGGTTAGCTGGAGCATTCCACTGTCTTTAGGTGATAGCCATAAAGGCCTTGCGGTGCTTGGTACAAACAAGGACTACTTTACTTACTATCGCTTTGGCAAGAAGCAACTATTAAGCTTTGCAAACGGCCATGAGTTTAATCACTTATTTGACGTTGTTCTTGGTGCTGATGTAGCCAAATCCCTTGGCTATCAACTGGGTGATAAGGTCGTGATTGCTCACGGCATGGGTAATACTAGCTTTCATAACCATGATGATAACCCATTTACCGTTGTTGGTATTTTACAAGCAACGGGTACACCCGTTGATAAAACCCTACATATTCCACTTGCTGCGATTGATGAAATTCATGGGGGTCATAATCATCAACATGAAAAAGCTAATGACCACGACCACGACCACGACCAGCATGATGCTGTCGATCTCATCGGCACACCAAAACAAATAACCGCTTTTCTACTTGGTTTTGATTCGCCACTGTACACCCTACAAGTGCGCCGCAATATCAACCAATACAAAGATGAGGCATTACTTGCCATCATGCCTGGTGTGACCTTACGCGAATTGTGGGAAATGCTCTCAATTGTCGAAAAAATATTATTACTTTTTTCAATTGTGGTGGTCATTATTAGTTTACTTGGCATGTTGACCAGCCTGCTGTCGAGCTTAAATCAGCGTCGCAGAGAATTGGCTATTTTGCGCTCGGTAGGCGCTAGGCCTTGGCATATTTTTACATTGATAAGCGCAGAATCATTACTCATCACTGGGCTAGGCTGCCTTGTTGGTGTCGCCTTGTTCTACGGTTTAATGCTATTCGGCGCAGGTTACTTGCAAAGCCATGCCGGAATAAGCCTTAATATAGCGCTATTATCGGCCTATGAACTCATGCTATTAGCTGCGATAATGTTTGCAGGTTTTATCGTCGGGTTGATACCTGCAACCCGCGCATATTTTTACTCACTTGCCGATGGCATGAGTATCAAAATTTAAGGAATTTTATGCAATTTTTTCAAAAATTTATTGCTGTTGCCATGCTTTTATCTTGCACTTTTGCGAATGCAGGCAAACCTAAAGAAATTTTTTGGGAAGACTTAATCCCTCAAGGGCATGTACAAATTGACACTCAAGCACAAGCTAACCATGAGGGTTCAGAACAAAATTGGGTGCAACCTGATTTAGATGCGCCGGTTGTTAAAGAACTGAACGGCCAATCAGTTAGTTTGCCTGGCTTTGTAGTGCCACTAGAGGGCGACAGCGAAGTGATTACTGAGTTTTTACTGGTACCATATTTTGGTGCCTGTATCCACGTACCACCACCGCCACCAAACCAAATTGTGCATGTCACAATTGAAGGTGGTGTGCCTATTGAGAGCCTTTATGATGCAATCGTTGTTACAGGGGTGATTAGCACAGAAACGTGGTCGGGTGAAATTGCCCAAGTTGGCTATAAAATGAAAGCGGTCGGTGTCGCACCATTTGAACTATAATTTAAAAGCACACCGAGGCGTGCTTTTTCATGGTTACTTTCAGAGTCACTTTTGGCAATTAGCACAGTAAACTGTGCTTCTTTGCCCTAATCTAATTTCCTTTAGTGGCTCTTTACAGTTAACGCACGGCTCGCCTTTGCGGCCATAAACCAGCAATTGCTGCGCAAAATAACCAGGTTTACCATCACTTTGGGCAAAGTCTTTTAATGTTGTGCCACCTTGTGTAATCGCTGCTGCAAGGGTTTCTTTAATAATGGGCACTAATTGCTGATAACGCTTTAATGATACCTTGCCGGCTTCACGTTTTGGATGAATTCCGGCTTTAAATAGCGACTCATTAGCATAGATATTACCTACACCAACCACCACAGCGTTATCCATAATAAATTGTTTAATAGGTACTTTTTTGTTGCGTGACTGCTCAAAAACGCGCTTTGCAACAAACTCTTCTGTTAACGGCTCAGGCCCTAGCTTTGACAGCAAGGTATGGCATTCATTTGGCGCTTGCCATAAGCAAGCCCCAAAGCGACGAGCATCATTAAGCCGTAACGCTTTACCAGATGCTAAAATAAACTCAATATGGTCATGTTTTTTTAAGGGCTCTGTAGCATCCACAACACGTAAATTACCCGACATACCTAAATGCAAAATAACACTACCCAGTTCACAGCCAAGTAATAAGTATTTTGCTCTACGTTCAACGGACGTAACTTTAAGCCCTTGTAATTGATAAACATCATCAGGCACAGGCCAACGCATGCTGGCGTTATGAATATTTACTTTGGTTACTGTTTGGTCAAGCACATGCGGCGTTATTCCCAAACGGCTAACTTCAACTTCTGGTAATTCAGGCATCTATGACTCTCTTAAAACGGGTATAGCGGAAATAACTGAACGACATCGGCTTGCTCAAGCACAAACACCCGCTGTAACCGCTTATCCAATAAATAGTATTGCTGCTCAATGCTATATAGCTGATACACCGCTGGCAATTGCTCACCAGCAAGCCATACAGAGGCAACATAATCCGCTGACGCCTTTGAAATTTTACTCACTGGCAGCGCTGCGATGGTTAATTGCTGACGCTGCCAACGCTCAACTAATTGCTCTAGTGTTTGTTCATCGGCTTGCCAGGTAATGCTTTGTAACTTTTGGCTCCGCCACGAAGTTCCTATGCGCTCAATTTTCAGTTCAGGAAAAGCCATTGCTAAAATAAAGCTTTGCTCAGGCAGTAGAGCTTGAACGCCCTCATTCGCAGGGGGAGTATTGAGCTTTTTGTGCAAACCGTTAAAGAAAAAAATCATTAACAGCATCGAAATAATCACCACATTATTCCATGCTTTTCGGCTCAAACGCATCGTATCTTCCTCACTTTTCAATACCTTAAAGTGTAACTAAAAAGCCCGTTAATTGGCAGTTGTAATTGATCAACAAAATTTCATGTCTGTTATGTATCAATCTGTAGAGACTTTGCTAAAATATCCGCCAAATTTAAAGGAGTTCCGTCAATGTCAATGTATGTAGTGGGTCATAAGATCCCTGATTCAGATTCAATTTGCGGTGCAATTGCGCTTGCTTATTTAAAAAACCAAATCGAAGAACCTGCAATACCAACGCGTTTAGGTGAAGTATCGCCTGAAACACAGTTTATCCTAGATAAATTTGGTTTCGAAGCCCCTGAGCTAAAGCTTAGCTACGCAGGTGAAGACGTTTATATCGTTGACCATACAGAAAAAACGCAAGCACCTGATGACATCGATCAAGCACGTGTTGTCGGTGTTGTTGATCACCACAAATTGGGCGATTTAACATCATCAACACCGCTTGAGTGTTGGATCCGTCCTGTTGGCTGTTCAAACACTATCATCAAAATGATGTATGACTTCTATAATGTAGAGATTCCAAAAGATATCGCAGGCATCATGCTATGTGCAATTTTAAGCGACACAGTAATCTTTAAATCACCAACGTGCACAACGGCTGACATCAAGTGTGTTGAAGCACTTGCTGAAATCGCAGGTATCGAAGATTTTAAAGAGCTTGGCATGGAAATGTTCAAGGTGAAATCAGCGGTTGAAGGCACACCTGCACGCGACTTAGTCATGCGTGACTTTAAAGACTTCAACATGAACGGTAAGCTAGTAGGTATTGGCCAGCTAGAAGTGATCGACCTTGCTGTATTTGATGAGATTAAAGCAGACCTTGAAGCTGATATCGCAAAGCTGAAAGAAGAAGGCGGTCGTCATTCAGTGTTACTACTACTAACAGACATCATGAAAGAAGGCTCGCAAATGCTGATCGCATCGGATGACACATCGGTTATCGAAACAGCTTACGGTGTTGAGTCTGAAAATGACCAAGTTTGGTTAGATGGTGTACTAAGTCGTAAGAAGCAAGTAGTACCGCCACTACAAGACGCTTTTGCAAAAATCTAATCTCACGAAATAGATACAAAAAAGCCGATGTAACTTCAAACATCGGCTTTTTTATTACTCTATTATTTAAATTTTATCTAGATGTTACTAAGGCTACCTATAATAGGTGCTTTTTCAAAAACGGCGTTATCTCAGAGAATAACTTTACTTGGCTTTCTTGATCGTCAAAAAAGTGTGTTCCATCCTCTATTTCAACATATTTAATATCTAACTGCTTTCTCGCTTTGTCATAGAAATCTTTCGATTGATTATAATTAACGCGCGTATCGTTATTACCATGTATTAAAAGAATAGGTGCCTTAATATGGTTTATTTTTCTTATTGCTGATACCTCAGCTAACGCATCGATAGACTTATCATCTTTAACATCAACAATATTACCTAAGTATTTCCCTTGTCTATCGGTTTTAGTAACAAAAGTTTCAAGGTCAGAGACGCCTGATATACTCACCACACATTTAAAGCGCTTAGGCTCTTGAAAGGCTGCTGTTAAGGCAACATACCCACCGTAACTTGCACCAAAAATACAGGCATTGTCTTTTTTAGCTAAGCCTTGCGCAATTGCCCAATCCATTGCCTCATACACATCTTGTTGCATGCGTTTACCCCACTGGTAATAACCAGCCGTTTCGAATGCGCTACCAAAGCCTGCAGAGCCCCTAAAGTTAACTTGTAATACAGAAAACCCTAACTCAACAAGGTACTGAAGCTCTTTGTCAAAATACTTATAATCTCTGGCATGCGGACCACCATGCGGCATAACGATCAATGGCGGATTTTTAACATTTGCTGGCTGCGTAAAGTAACCCGTTATTTCCAGACCATCACTGGCTTTAAAGCTATAATTTTGTACAGGGCTAAATGACTTTCTGACTAAATAAGGGTATTTCGATAACCAAACACCTCCTTTTTGAGTATTTAAGTCAAAGTAATAATAAGTTGGCGGCGTAACATCGTTAGTGACTGACACTAATAATCGCGTATGATCTCGGCTACGGCTGCTGATTGTGGCTTGCTTTCCTTTAAATAGGCCTGCTACCTCACGCTCTTGTGCGCCATCTTTGTCATCAAAATAGTGAGTGCGATAGTAGTCATCAAAAAAAGATACACCGATAAACTCGCCCTCATTATCAGTTATTGCGCCATCGAGATCATATTTATCATTACTAAAAATCAACTCCTCAAACTTGCCTGCTTCTATGTTATAGAGCCAAAGAGCTTCACGTCCAAGCTCCCTATTAGAGAGCACATACGCTTTCGAGCCATCTTTTGATAAAGCTTGAATAGAAAAAGTGTCATCTTCGCCCCACACCTGTGAGTGAATTTTTTTTAGCTCTGCGTCTTTATTTGCTCTGTACCAAATTGATGCGGTAAATACGTCGTCTTTTTCTTCAACGGCTAGTCCAAGTCTGATAACCCCTTTACTATCAGCATACCAGCTACCAATATCATTTTTATTACCCTGAACTTTATCAAAGTCAGATGTGCCTAAATGCACACGATAGACAACATAGCCCTTATCATTTTTGTCGTAGGTGGAAATAAGCGCGTAATCGGTTTCATCCTTGAGTGATGATACTAACTCAAACGACTGATACTTATACCAACGATCATCTGTAAAACGTGGAGATGTGAGCACTTTAGTTTCAGAGGTTTCTACATTGATAGAGTACAACCTAGATACTCTGAAAAACTGACCATTTACATATTCGGGATAACTTGCCGAAACGATAATGTAGCGATTGCCTGACCAGCGAATAAAATCAACACGGTCTTTGTTTTTCTTTAACCGTGCCAGCACCTTAAAATCAATATCAGGAAACTTAGTAACACTAATCGTTGGGCCCGAATCAGTATTATAGAGTGTCGCAATAAGCTCACCATTTGGCGATAAGCTTGGCTGCTCAACCATTGGAAGTTTGGCGTATTGTTCCCATGCAGGGGCTTTTGCATTGACAATGAATGTTGCCAAAAGCAGGATTGTCACGATTCCTTTTAACATATTTTCCCTTTTGAATTAATCAGTTAAATGACTAATAAAAGGATAACACACAGGAAAAGCTAACACAGCATTAATTTTTAGTTAACGTTTTTGAAGAGCTTTTAGATATTAAATAACCACCTTTATAAAGGTGGTTATTTAATGATATTCGGTGGGTTGCAGTCAGCTTTATAGCTGGGTCGCATTACGCTGGCGTAACACTTCAAATAAACAAATACCGGTCGCCACTGATACATTTAAGCTAGATACCGTGCCTGCCATTGGAATTTTAACAAGTAAATCACAATGCTCACGAGTCAGGCGGCGCATACCATCTCCTTCGGCACCCATAACAACAGCCATTGGCCCTGTCAGGTTTGCATCAAATAATTCCGTATCTGTTTCACCGGCAGTGCCAACCACCCACACGCCAGCGTCTTTAATTTCACGCAAGGTACGTGCAAGATTAGTGACTTGTACCAATGGTACTGTTTCCGCTGCGCCGCATGCTACTTTGCGTGCTGTACCATTGAGTTTGGCAGATTTATCTTTAGGCACAATAATCGCGTGTACACCCGCAGCATCAGCGCTACGTAAACAGGCCCCTAAATTATGCGGATCAGTAATGCCATCAAGCACCAATAAGAAAGGCGTTTCTTCACGGGCAATGATCTCATCTAGATCTTTCTCGTTATACATACGCGCCGCTTTTACATTGGCAATAATGCCTTGGTGTTGCTCACCATTGGCTTTATTATCAAGCGCTTTACGCTGCATAAACTGTACAGAAATACCGAATTTACGTGCTTGGTCAATAACCGGATTTAAACGTTTGTCTTCACGGCCTTTTAAAGCATAAATTTCTAAAAAGCGCTCAGGCTCTTTTGCTAAAATTGCTTCAACTGAGTGAAAGCCAAAAATTAATTCATTACTCACGTATTATTTGCTCCTCGGCCATTACGTTTACGGGCATTCTTACCCGGTCTTTTTGCCTTTTTAGTGGCTTTTTTCTTACTCTTTTTGTTACTGGCTTTTACTGCATCAGCTTTTTTACTACTTGGCTTTTTGCGCCCTTTAGAAGGAGAAGACTTGCCACGTTTTTCGTTGTCTTTATCGCCTGATTTTGCTTCAAAGCGACTTGATTCAGATTTTTTACCAGGAATTTTACCTGCTTTTAGCTGGGCACGAACACTTGGTTTTGCAGGGGCGCTACGGCCACGACGACGGGCATAACGGTCTTGCTGTGCTTCGCCTGCTAACACTAAGTTTATGCGTCGCTCATCAAGACTGACAGATGATACCTGAACCGTTAATTTATCGCCTAAACGATAAACAGTGTGGGTTTGCTCACCAATCAAGCAATGCTTAGCACCATCGTAATGGAAATATTCATTGCCTAAGTTGGTTACGTGGATCATGCCATCGATTTGTAAATCGTCTAAACGCACAAACAACCCAAAGTTAGTCACCGATGAGATCACCCCACCAAATTCGTCACCAACATGGTCTTGCATAAATTCACATTTAAGCCAATCTGCTACTTCGCGAGTTGCATCATCAGCACGGCGTTCAGTGGTTGAACACTGCTCACCTAACATATCAACTTCGTCATCAGTGTATGCGTACTCACCGGATGTTTGCTGGCCTTGCGCTTTAAGCACAGCTTTAATTGCACGGTGTACCACTAAATCTGGGTAACGACGAATTGGCGACGTAAAGTGGGCGTAAGCAGGTAACGCTAATCCAAAGTGACCAATATTATCAGGCTGATAAACCGCTTGCTTCATTGAGCGTAGCAACATGGTTTGAATAAGCTCAGCTTCAGGGCGGTCGCCTAATTTTGCTAACACTTGGGTTATTTCTTTTGGTGTTGGCTCATCAGAAATCGCGGTTTCGATACCAAGCTCTGATAAAAAGTTTCTGAAAAAACCAAGCTTTTCAGCATCCGGTTCATCATGCACACGATATAGCGCACTCGCCTCGTGTTTTTCTAATAATCGGGCAGCAGATACGTTCGCTAAAATCATGCACTCTTCGATAAGTTTGTGCGCATCATTGCGCACCACAGGCACGATTGATTCAATCTTACGGTGTGCATTAAACACAAAACGTGTTTCTAAGGTTTCAAACTCAATCGCACCACGCTCTTGGCGTGCAGCTTTAAGTGCCATATACATTTGCTGTAAGTCAGTTAAGTGCGGCACCATCTCGGCATAGTCTTCACGCAGCTTTTCATCGCCTTGTAAAATCGCATTCACTTTAGTGTAGGTAAAACGAGCGTGTGAGTTCATCACTGCTTCGTAAAACTTATAGCCAGACAACTTACCCGCATCTGACACCGTCATCTCTGCAACCATACATAAACGGTCAACTTCTGGGTTTAATGAGCATAAGCCATTGGATAATACTTTTGGCAGCATCGGAATAACTTGCTCAGGGAAATACACTGAGTTACCACGCTCGATCGCTTCTTTATTCAGTGGTGTGTTCATACCTACATAATGCGACACATCGGCAATGGCTACCCACAAACGCCAACCACCTGATGGCTTGCGCTCACAATAAACGGCATCGTCAAAGTCACGGGCATCCTCACCGTCGATAGTAACCAGTGGTAAGTCACGTAAATCTACACGACCTTGCTTTGCTTGCTCATCAACAAATTCCCCTAAATGAGCAACTTGCTTTTCAACCGCTTCTGGCCACACATGGGGAATATCGTGATTACGCAGTGCAACTTCAATTTCCATCCCTGGTGCTAAGTGTTCACCGAGAACTTCGGTGACTGTGCCCACTGCATTCATATGTCGGCTTGGGTTTTGGGTAATTTGCACCTGCACCATTTGATTATGGCGCGCGCCATTTTCACTGCCGGGCAGTATCATAATATCTTGCGTTATGCGTGGGTCTTCCGCCACAACAACGGCGATACCATGCTCAACAAAATAACGGCCGACAATGGGCGCGCGTTCATTAGTTAATACTTTAATGATACGTGCTTCGCATTTGCCACTTGAACCTTTGCGATTGCCTTTAGCAAGCACAATGTCACCGTGCAACACCATATTCATTTGGTGCTTTGCGATAAACCAATCTTTACTCTCACCTTCAACTTCTAAAAAGCCGAATCCGTCACGATGACCAATGACCTTGCCTTTAACGAGGCCTGATTCATCTATCAATGCGTAGCATTTAAACTTATTGAAATACAGTTGACCATCGCGCTCCATTGCACGTAAACGACGTTTGAACGCAATTTGACGCTCTGTATCATTCACCTGTAATTCGTCACAAAGTTGTGTGAAGTTTGCTGGTTTAGCGCGAGATTCTAAGTGAGTAAGTATAAACTCACGGCTAGGGACGGGGTTTTCGTACTTTTCTTGCTCTCGACTGAGATTGGGATCCTGTTTTGACATTCACTATCTTGTTAGTTGGTTATGTTGTTATTTTAACCCATAACCTCACAATGAGACAGGCAAAAGCTATGAAACTTTTAAGAAATTGATTAATTCTGCTAAAAATGGGGCTTTAATATTCTTTGCAGCAAACACTCTGTGTTAATATTTTCGGTAAATAACAACACACTAACAAATTTATATGGATATTAACTTAACCCACTACCTATCAACGATGGCCTATAACAGCGCCTATATTGGTTTGTTCATTGCGATTATAGCCGTTGCAAAATTGTCCTATAACCTAGCGACCCCTTATAACACCACCAGCCAATTAACCGACAATGCCAACAGTGCTTTAGGTTTATCCATTGGCGGCTACTTAGGTGCGATTACTATTATTTATGGTTTTGTGTTAGCAGGGCCTAGTCAAGGTCTACTGAGCGATTTAATGAATGTATCACTTTACAGCGTATTAGGTATGGTGCTACTTACTTGCTCACGCATTTTAAATGACAAGTTACTACTGCGCTTATTCTGCAATGAAGCACAATTAATTAACCAACAAAACGAGGCGGTTGGCCTAGTACAAGCAGCTAACTATATGGCCGCAGCACTGATTATTGGTGGCGCATTAACAGGCGAAGGAACGTGGTTATCAGCCATCGTATTCTATTTACTCGGGCAACTGATGCTGATCATTTTTGCCAAAGGCTATGATCGCCTAACAAGTTTCAACCTTCATGAGCAACTCGAAAAAGGCAATAAAGCCGTCGCACTTAGCTTTTCTGCCACTATGTTGGCATTAGCTATAATCTTATGCCATGCGCTGATTGGTGGCTTCCACAGCTGGCAACAAAGCCTGAGTTTATTCTTTATTGACGCATTATTTGGCTTTTTAATTTTACCAATTGTGCGCTACCTCGTTGATAAAATTATCTTTAGTAAAATCTCCCTCGACCAAGCAATGCACGACAACAACACTGCGGTGGCGGTTATTGAAAGTAGCATTGCAGTGTGTGTTGCTGTAATCATTACCATCGCTATTTGAGCTTATTTATGGAGTAACGGATGAACATCTATAAGCTTTGTATTATCGCTGCCATCACATTTTTGGCCTGCTTAATAATACGTTCAGACCTACAGACGCCCCTAATCAGTGGCCAAGATGGTAATTTTAAAGACTACGATGGACAAGACAAAGCCTACCTATTTACAGTGCCTGAAGATGGCCAAATGATGCGTTTAGAAATAACAGGTAGCCTGCCTTTAAATTCATGGAAAGCCATTGATATGGAAATTTTTGACCCTGAAGGCAACTATCTATTTAGTTATTCTGATGAGCTATGGGCTGAATCAGGGCGTGATTCTGAAGGTGAATGGCGAGAATATAAGAGCAGAGCTTATCATGATGTGCACTTCCCTAAAAAAGGCCAATATAGTGCATATGTGAGCAGTAGCTTTGGCCCCAGTAATAGCGCTAAGCATTTCAATTATACATTTCGCATCATTCCAATCAAAGGCAACATCAGCTTCATCGACCCTCTACTTTGGATCACTGGCATAATAACAGGCTTCTCTTTCATTGTTATTTTGCATCGACTTGGCGCAAAGAGAAAAAACTCTGAACTTACTTATAAACCAATCAACACGTTAAGCCCAGAGGCTATGAAAGCAATGGAAACCCATATCCCAGCTTGGCCAATTGCATTGTTGTTTTTCGTGCCTGTGCTAGTTGCATCTTTGTTGGCTTATAGCAAAGGCGATGATGAGCACGATTGGCAAGTTTATTCATATCACCACTTCAATATAAACGTTGATAAACAATTACGTGAGCAAAGTATTGGCAGCGCAGGTTTCCGTTCACGAGGCGGCCCAGGTGGTAAGTAAGTCAATTCGCGAAAGCCACATTTTACTGTTTAGTATTTTTGTCGCCGGTCTTTGCTCTATAATTTATGAATTATTAATTGCGACCACTGGCGCCTATTTTTTAGGTGATAGCATCACCCAATTTTCCCTGACAATTGGCGTGTATATGGCGGCAATGGGGGTTGGCTCTTATTTTTCTCGCTTCGTGCCTGATAAGCCATTGCTGGTTTATTTTATCGGTTTTGAGTTACTACTAGCATTACTAGGTGGCTTGAGTGTGCCATTACTATACTTCGCTTATGCGTATGGCTTACCACTACAAGCGATTAGTATTTTACTCACCACCTTAATAGGTATTTTAATTGGTTTAGAAATTCCACTGTTAAGTCGCTTAATGGAAAAGCACTATGCGCTAAAAGCAAACCTTGCCAATGTACTATCAATTGACTACTTTGGTGCCCTGCTCGCAACTTTACTATTCCCTTTTCTATTTTTACCTTGGCTGGGGGTATTTAAAACAGCCTTAAGCTTTGGCCTAATGAACTTAAGTATTGCGCTGTTATTGCTGTGGTACTTTATTGACCATATCAGCACCCATCGTCGACAGGTGCTAAGGTTCACGCTCATTTTAGTTAGTCTCATATTGGTGCTTTGTTTATTTGCTAGTAAACAACTCACCCACCTTTGGCAAAGCCAAATCTATGATGATCGTGTCGTCCACTCAGAGCAAACGCCTTATCAACAAATTGTTCTGACTCGCCATAAAGATGATATTCGGCTTTATTTAAATGGTGGCTTACAATTTTCATCGATTGATGAATATCGCTATCACGAAGCGCTTATTCATCCAGCTATGGTGCGCCATGGCAACGCAAAACGAATTCTAATTTTAGGCGGTGGTGACGGCTTAGCAGCTAGAGAGCTTTTGAAGTACCCGCAACTAGAGTCTATTACCCTTGTCGATTTAGACCCTGCTGTTGCCAAGCTTGCAAGGACTAATCACAATTTAACAACCCTTAATCAACAGTCGCTAAATGATCCAAAGGTTAAAGTTATTCACCAAGATGCCTATGTGTTTATTGAGCAAGGCAAGCAACTGTTCGATATCATTTTTATTGATTTACCTGACCCTAAGGCGATTAACTTAGCACGACTCTACAGCAAACAATTTTACCAATTAGTAAAAGCTAGCTTGCCTGACAATGGCATTGTTGTGACCCAAGCAACGAGCCCGTTTTTTGCGAAGCAGGCATTTTGGTCTATCAACAATACGCTCAATGCAGCAGGCTTCGCCCATACTTTGCCTTATCATTTGAACGTACCGTCGTTTGGTGAATGGGGCTTTGTCATGGCGTGTAACCTGATGTGTAGTAACCACCAGTTATTGCCTGTTAACACTCGCTTTTATCGTCCAGAAAATGATGCTCAACTGTTTATTTTCTCCCCCGATATTAGCGCTAACAATGAAAAAGTATCGACGCTTGATGAGCCTAATGTGCTCCATTATTACTTGCAAGGTTGGAAATATTGGAACTAACCGAATGGATTAGCCTATTTAGGGAGTTTACAAAGTAAAGGATTACCGTTACAAAGAGAGTTAATAACAACAAAAATAAGGTTTGTAATGCAGGCGCACAAACAGAGCCTTATGTACTTACACATTGCAGTGCTACTATTCGGTGGCACCGCATTATTTGCCAAATTGGTCAGCCTAAGTGCATTAGATATTACCGTTTATAGAACAGCGATTGCGGGCTGTGCCTTACTGATTTTACTCACAATTCAACACAAAGCCATTAAGCTTCATTCTCGCCGTGATTACCTAATTGCCTTGTTGCTTGGCATCACGGTTGGAGTTCATTGGCTCACCTACTTTGCTGGTATGCAATTGGCAGGGATTGCAGTGGGTATGATTGCCTTTTTTACTTACCCTGTGATTACGGTATTTTTAGAGCCTTTTTTTCATGGCAGCAAACCGCAACTCAAAGATATAGCAAGTGCCTTGGTGGTGATGTTGGGTATTTACTTACTCATTCCTGATGCCAGCTTAGGAAATGATGTGACTCTAGGGATTGCCATTGGTATTTTGTCAGCGTGTTTTTTTGCTTTTAGAAATATTGTGCATAAGCGTTACTTTAGCCAATATGGCGGCCCACAAACCATGCTTTATCAAACTTGGATCGCGTGTATTATGTTATGCGCGTTTGTCGAAGTACCACCATTACAAGTTGATACAATAAATTGGCTGCTATTAATTACCGTAGGGGTTATTTTTACAGCAGCACCGCATTCACTGTTTGCAGCAAGCTTAAAACATTTATCCGCTTCAACCGCTGGTTTAATATCTTGTTTGCAACCTTTATACGGTACGTTTTTCGCTTTTTTAATTTTGCATGAGCAACCTACAATTAGCACACTTATTGGTGGTACATTAGTGATTAGTGCCGCTTTTTATGAAACATGGTCAGTGACTCGGAAACATAAGCAATGATGAAAGTATTCGCTCACAGAGGTGCCAGTGGTACCTATCCAGAAAATACCAAAAGCGCCATTATTGCCGCAGTAGATTTGGCAGTAGATGGTATCGAAATTGACGTACAGAGCTGCCTTGATGATTACATGATCATTCACGACACTTGGCTCGATCGCACAACCTCTGGTCGCGGTAAAGTAAATGCCTGCACAAAAGAGCACATTCAACAATATGATGCAGGTAACGGAGAAGTTGTTCCCTGTCTGCAAGATGCCATTGACTGGGTAGAAGATAAAACGCTTTTAAACCTTGAACTAAAACACACTTTTTCTTTAGATAAGTTTGTTGAGATGGTAGAGTCAAATATTAGTATTGGAAAAATATCAAGAGATAATATTTTGGTATCATCTTTTGATCATCATCAACTCATGTGGCTCAAACAAAAGTTACCATGGGTAAAAATTGGCGCTCTTACGGCTTCAATTCCAATCAATTACAGTGAATTTGCTCAAAAACTGCATGCCTACAGCATTCATATAGATAAAAACTTTATAAACCATGAATTTGTTGCAGATGCAAAACAACGAGGCCTTCAAGTTTATGCTTACACGGTCGATAAAGTAGAAGATATTGAATTAATGTTAAGTTATGGCGTGGATGGTATTTTTACCAATTTCCCCTGTCATACACAAATGACACTTCAATCGCTGTAACTCAGCAAGAGTAAGCTATACTGTTGAATTGAGTGGCATTGAACAAGACTAAGAAACGTCCAAATGAATCAACACAACACCTTAATGAGTAGCTATATGCGCATGTATAATTTTATCGAACAGACTTTCTTTTACACCTTAACGCGTAAAATTGTCGGTAATTTAGGATTCGTGTTTGCATTCCAGGCTATCACTTTAATCTGGCTTTACAATAGCCTTTCAGAGCAACAAGCAAGCATGAGCTTGTTTTGGTTAATGGCACTTATCATCGTCGCGAGCTTTATTTTTACTATTTTCTATATGCGTTTTTTAATTGTACGCCCAGTCCAAGCCATGCGTGACACACTAGCGCACATTAACCGCCATGATGCTGATTTATCTGCTAAGTTACCACACTTCACATTTGATGAATTCAGAGATCTCAGCGAACAATACAATACCTTTACGGCACACTTAGGTGAGCTACTTGCGACAACTTATCAAAGTGCGCAAGCCAGTGCTGACAGCAGTTCAAAGATGACTCAATCAATGCAACAGACAGCAGAGATTAGCCATCAGCAGATTAAATTTAGCCATACAATTACTGATTCAAGTAACCAAATTACTTCAAGCTTAGAACATATTTCGGCTAACACAGACAGTGTACATACGATTAATAGTGAGCATCTGACATTTGTAAAAAATTCAGCTACAGAGCTCTCTGCACTTGTAAATAAGGTTGCGATGATTAGCCAGATTTTAGCTAACTTCTCAGCGACTATTTCAGGTTTAAAAGAAAACAGTGAAAATATTCGCGCTATTTTAAAAATGGTTGAAGAGTTTTCCGATCAAACTAATTTACTTGCATTAAATGCAGCCATTGAAGCGGCACGCGCTGGCGAAGCTGGACGAGGCTTTGCTGTGGTTGCAGATGAAGTGAGAACACTTTCAGTAAAAGTGAATGATGCGACTCGTCAAATAAGTGACTTCATTAATCAAATGAATACATTAGTTAATGAAACAAACAAAGAGTCTGAGCAGTTAATTAGTCATTCTAGCGATGCAGAAACAGCGATCAGTGATACCTCTGCAGGGTTTAGTAATATGCTTGGCGAATTTGAGCAAAATCAGCAGCAATTACAACAAATAGTCAGTGCAGTACATTTACTGGAACAAACACAAACACAAACTCATCAAAGTGTTGAACAAATTGTGACATTAGGTGAACAAGCGAAACAGCAAATAGATGAGTCACTGGCTGATTGTGAGCAATCACATTTACTAAGTCAACAAACACTACAACAATTAAAACGCTTTGTTTAAGGTCTGTTTTAGCTCTTTTGTTTTAACTATTTATGGTAAAGTAGCCACTTCTTGGCTACTTTTTTATTGACTGTGACAACTCCTACTACCGATTACCAACAACTCGCTTTGCAAATTAAACAATGGGGTAAAGACCTTGGTTTTGCCGAAGTGGGGATCACCGATATCGATCTCACTAAGCATGAAGCACAGCTTCAGCGCTGGCTAGATAAAGGTTATCATGGTGAGATGGAGTACATGGCTGCCCATGGTATGAAGCGTGCTCGCCCTGCTGAATTAGTCCCCGGCACACAAAGAGTCATTTCAGTTAAAATGAATTACCTGCCCCCCGATGCCAGCTTTGCAAAAAACTTAAAGCAAACAAACAAAGCGTACATCAGCCGCTATGCCTTGGGTCGGGACTACCATAAGCTACTTCGTAATCGCCTAAAAAAGCTCGGCCAAAAGATTGAGCAGCATGTTGGCGAGCTAGGGTTTCGCCCATTTGTCGACTCTGCGCCAGTACTTGAAAGGCAACTTGCTGAAAAAGCAGGCTTAGGTTGGCGAGGTAAGCATAGTTTGTTAATCAATAAAGAGGCGGGCTCTTGGTTTTTTTTAGGTGAGTTATTTGTTGATATTCCACTGCCTATCGATGAGGAAAACACCTTTGAAGGCTGTGGTAAATGTGTCGCTTGCATGACGTTATGCCCTACAGGCGCGATTGTAGAGCCTTATGTAGTGGATGCTCGTAAATGTATTTCATACTTAACAATCGAGCTACAGGGTGCGATCCCTGAAGAGTACCGTCCTTTACTCGGTAATCGGGTTTACGGCTGTGACGATTGCCAGCTCGTCTGCCCATGGAATCGTTATGGTCAAATAACGGATGAAGCTGATTTTCACCCGCGAAAGCAATTAAAAGATCAAGACCTGTTAACTCTTTTTGCTTGGGATGAAACAACATTTTTAAAAAATACTGAAGGTAGCCCTATCCGGCGAATAGGCCACCAGCGATGGCAGAGAAATCTCGCTGTAGGCTTAGGTAATGCTGAATATAACGAAGAAATAGTGGCAACATTAAGCGACGCGCTTAAAAGCGCAACTTCACTTGTAAAAGAGCATATTGAATGGGCGCTTGATCAACAGACCCATAAGCGCCAACAACAGTTACGTAAAACAGCGCGACTAATTCGTATTGTAGAAAAAGGCTTACCACGAGACGCCTAGTACGTTACGTCATAAATGTTAGCCTTTCAGTAACAAGGATAAATCTGCTTCAATTTCTTTAAATGCCGCTTTAACACCTTGTACTGACTCTTCACGTGCAACTGAGTTTTGAATCGTTTCATCAACT
Source organism: Pseudoalteromonas sp. L21 (assembly GCF_021728035.1). Lineage (NCBI taxonomy): Bacteria > Pseudomonadati > Pseudomonadota > Gammaproteobacteria > Alteromonadales > Pseudoalteromonadaceae > Pseudoalteromonas > Pseudoalteromonas sp. L21. The sequence continues at coordinate 963,320 of NZ_JAKKCV010000001.1, forward strand.
TTTTGATAAATGAAAACCTCTTGGTCTTCATCAAGGCCCATTGTTGGTATTCGCTGTTCAAGGTCTTCCTGTAGTTGTTTAAAAACAGCTTCATTATTGAGACGGTTCTCATTTAATAGCTCAATCAAACCACGAAACTTACTATGTACTTTACCCACCGCGTCATTTAATTGCTGTTGCTGACGAATAAGCTCTTTTTTAGTAATAATCGCTTTAAGCTGTTGCTCGGTAACACTCACCAAAAAACAAATATGATCTCGAATTCGGCCATGCTTATCAGGGTCTTGTTCAGGCATATTGAGAATCAATAAACTGATCATTTCATAGTTCACTAAAATGCGGCTCGAAAACTCATGTAAGCGGCCTTTATTTTTTAGCATTTCAAACAGTTCAACCACAATAGGTGAGCATATCCCTGTTACAGAAAAATGCTCTACCCCCGAATCAAGACGAAACTCAACATTGCTTTGTAAATCAAATGAGCTTAAACAGTGGAGCAATGCCTTTCCTAGCTCTTGTTCATTATCAATAGAACCAATATGTTCAATATAATTAACAATTTGCCCCATCTCACTGCTATTTGCCATCGCGTTAAACGCTGTCGATGTTGCATCCTCGACTTGTTGTTCTAAGGACTCTTTTTCAATCAGTACTTGGTGTAGATGCTGAAGCTTCAGTTTTAATTCTTCATGCCCAAATGGCTTCACAATATAATCTTCGGCACCAACAGAATACCCTTCCATACGCTCTTCAACTGTGCCTCTTGCCGACACAAACATAACAATAATATTTGCTGTGTTTGGATTTTCTTTAAGCTTTCGGCATACCTCATAGCCACTCATTTGCGGCATACTCACATCAAGTAAAATAACTTGTGGGTCAAACTCTTCAACTACAGCTAAGCATTCTGGACCACTATTAACCATTTTTAATTCAAAATCGAGCTCTTCTAAGATCTCTTCAATGATCTCTAAATTAAAAGGCTCATCATCAACTGCTAAAATTCGTTTTAAGGCCATCTCACCCTCTTCCATTTTAAATTAAGCTTCATAATTACTTTGCACTCGCTCTTCATTTGTTAAATGCTGAGGAAAGTCAATTTCTAAAGGTAGGGTCACTAAAATAGTGGCACCACCGTATTCGTTGTTACTTGCCACAATAGTGCCTTGATGTAGCAAAACAAACTCACGGCAAATTGCTAAACCGAGTCCGGTGCCTCCTGCACCGCTATTGGTTTTACTGCTTTGTTCGAACTTTGCGAATACTTTTTCTAATTCGTCGTCAGGTATACCTATACCACGATCAACAACTGCAATTTCAGCCGATCCATTGCTTAGCGCCAGCTTTATGTCTATATCGCTATTGGGCTCACTAAATTTAAGCGCATTGCCAAGTAAGTTACGCATAATTTGATTAATTTGTTCTTCATCACACTCAATGGTGATGTTTGTATTAGGCGCAATTAATTTAATGGTGATATTACGTTCAAGTGCTGTACCCGAGACATCATCAATACTGGTTTTTATGATATTCATCAGGCTATGCTTCTGCGGGTTAAAAGGAAATTTACCAACATCAAGCTTAGATAAGTCAAGCAAGTTATTGAGTAAAGAAAGTAACCGTTCACCACTTTGCTCTATTCGTGATAAATACTTATTAAGCTTCTCTTTACTGAGGTCATCATTGGCTACTTTTTCTAAGCCAAACCGTGCGAAGCTAAGAATAGAATGCATAGGTGTTCTAAGCTCGTGAGACATATTAGCTAAAAACTCTGACTTACTGTGATTGGCAGCTTCAGCGACATTTTTTGCGTGCTCTAACTGGGCTGTGCGTGCTTTAACTTCTTCTTCTAGGGTATCTTTTGCTTCAAGAAGTAGCTCTTCTTTCTCTTTCAGGTGCGTAACATTTTTAAAGATGACAGCAAGTGCTATTTCACCGTGATGGTCAATTTCATTGAACGAGCCCACCAATGGAACCGATGCACCATTTTCCTTCAGTACCTTTAAATCACAACTAAATTGACGATTTTTATTAAGTGTACTGACCTTGTCTTTTATACGTGTAGTCGAAGCTAAGTCAAAAAAGTCATACACCGAGCAATTTTCAAACTCTTTTAACGATTTCTCAAATAATGACTCACAGGCATCATTGGCCTCAATAATTTTACCGTTACGATCAAATAGAATGATCGCATCGGGGGTGTGCTTAAAAATAACACGTAATAAGCTGTCTTTTTCGATTAATGCATCAACCGTGTTTTGTAGACGCTCTACCAACTCTGCATTGTGGCGTTTTAACAATTCAGTTTGCCAAAGCTTATGGACCGATTGCAGCAAGCTATTGTCATCTATTGGCTTAATTAAAACATCTTCAACACCTTGACGAATGGCTGCAACCATAGAGACTTGATCGGGCTTAGAGGTATAAAGTAAACAACGGCAATTAGGTTGCAATGTTTTGAATTTATTAAATAGCTCAAGACCTGTACCATCTTCAAAGGTAAAGTCACTAATTAATAAATCAATTGCATGCTGGTTCACTAACTCTACCGCTGAGAATATATTTTCTGCGGTGAAGGTTTTAATATGTGCACCTTTTAAATTGTGCGCGATCGTATTTAATCGCTCAGGGCAGTGATCAACAAGTAAAACCGTAGGAAGTTTTAAGATATTATCGGAATCAAGTTCAAGCACGCCTTCTAATAGAGCGCTGATCTCTTTGTTGGCAAAGAAAGGGTATATGACCACCGCATTAGGTAGTAAGCGATTAATTTCACTAAAGTGCTCAAGTAAATCACTGCGCTGTGCTTTAGGTGCCAAAAGTAAAAGATGCTCTTGAGAAAATACCCCCATTAGCTTTTTGATAGTATCTGTTGGTACACCGTGTGAAGCAGCAACAAGGTCAAATTGCTGCGCTAAAACAGCATTATCAACCATTGAAAAGTGTATCAGCTCAACCCTACACCCTATGAGCTCTAGTAACACCTTTACTCGCATTGCTAAAACACTATTACTATCAACAATTAATATCTTTCGCACTTTACGCTACGCCCAATTAATCATATTACTTAATTAGCGTAGTCGAAAAAAATCGATGCAGCACAATTTACACCGTATTTTTTATTAGTTTATGAACAAACTATGAATCTAAATGTTTTCCCAAAATAGTTAAGCTGTAAGGTTTTCCATCCATAATTGCCACACTTGGCAATTCACCCCATACTTTATAATTAAATAGATTAAATAACTTAATACTCGGTAGGTTATGACTAAAAATAAATGCTAAAAGTACTTTTATTTTAAGTGTGCTTGCATGGGTCTCCGCGAATGTCAGCAATCGTTTACCTAGCCCTTTTCCTTGTGCACTTGCGGTAATATAAATGCTCACTTCAACAGTTCCATCGTAAGCGGGCCGTCCGTAAAAAGACTTGTAACTTATCCATGCTAAAACCTTTCCTTCTTGTTCATATACAAAAATAGGCCGATTAATAGAATGGGATAAAAACCATGCTTCTTTATCTGTAACAGTTACCTCTTCGGTATCGGCTGTTACCATACGTCCTGGGATTGTTTCATTGTAGATTGCGACGATTGCCGCTAAATCATCATAGGTTGCTGTACGAATAGTCATAAAACGAATATTTGGTGATCACTTTTGCGCATATTAGCGTATATTCGATTGGAAAAACTAGCAGGAAATAACCATGTATAAATTTGCTTTGTTACTTAGTGTAACTCTTCTAACCACTCAGGTTGCAGCTCAAACGCCCGCATCATCAAACACAACACAAGCACAATGTGATGATTTCACTAATGTTGAATTACGGAAGCTTCGTTCCAAAGAAACGATAAACCTATGCCAATTTAAAAATAAACCACTGCTAATCGTTAATACCGCAAGCAACTGTGGTTTTACCCCGCAGTTTGAAGGCTTAGAAGCACTAAACAAAGAATATAAAGACCAAGGCTTAGTTATATTGGGTTTTCCATCTGATGATTTTTTCCAAGAAGAAGATGATGAAAAAGAGACTGCCGATGTATGTTTCATAAACTATGGGGTCACTTTCAACATGTTCGCTACCAGTGAAGTGAGAGGCAGCGGCGCAAACCCTGTATTCCAGCATTTAAATAAGGTAACTAGCTCACCCAACTGGAATTTTTATAAATATCTTGTTTCCGCCGACAGAAAAACAGTGACGCGCTTTAACAGCAAAACCAAACCGCAGTCAGAGAAATTGCGCAAAGCTATAGAAACAGCGCTAGCTACACAATAAATTTAATTGTTCGTTCGTTAAATATTGAACTAGACTATTCATTTAATTCACAAAAACACACATTGTGGGGAGTAATTATGGCAGTAGCCAGCGCGAGGCATATCTTAGTAGACAGTGAAGCACACTGTTTAGACTTAAAACAGCAAATAGAACAAGGTGCAGACTTTGCAGATCTTGCACGAGCTCACTCAAATTGCCCATCAGGCCAAGATGGCGGTGCATTAGGTGAGTTTGGACCCGGTATGATGGTGCCAGAATTCGATAAAGTGGTATTCTCTGCTCCAGTAAACCAAGTACAAGGCCCAGTTCAGACTCAGTTCGGTTATCACTTACTTGAAGTCACCAGCCGTACAGATTGATACAAATACCAACAAATGAGCCGCTCACAGCGGCTTTTTTTTCGACAGGAGATCGTCATGGAATTACTCGGTTCAACAACCTCCCCCTTTGTGAGACGTATTCGAATATGGGCTGATTTAAATGGACTTGCTTTAGTATTTAAAAATTTAGATATATTTTCTGAGCAAGATAGGCAAACGATGATAACTCATAGCCCCGCAAGAAAAATTCCTATTCTTATTGATAATGGTTTTAGCCTATCCGATTCAAATTCGATTATTCGCTACCTACTCGAAAAAAACAATCAACCACTGTTGAGTTGGCGACAAGAGAATTTTCTTACCATCATTAATGCCTGTAATGACTCATTAGTAGAAATGCTTCTGTGTCAACGCTCAGGATTCGACACACACACTGACACACTGTTTTTTAATTTACAGAATGAACGAATTGCTGAAACATTAGCCTATTTAAATAATCATTTATCTGAGCCAGTATTTAAAAGCTGTGAATACCTCAACATCAGTTTATACTGCTTGCTAGATTGGATCCGCTTCCGCGAATTAACTGATTTTAGCCAACTAGAAAATTTAGTTGGCTTTTACCATCAATTCGCCGATCAAGCGGCGGTACAACAAACAGATCCACGAAAATAAAGGTAAGGGTTAGGCAAATGAGCGATATCGAAATTGAATCAGAATTAGTAAGCTTCGTTGAAAAAGTTCGTCTCAACGAAACGATGTGGGCACTGGGTGCTGAAGATGGTGGTTTTGTTGTCTGTGAATCAAACCAATTTAGTGACACTGATGTCCTATTACTTTGGGGCACCGAAGATGCTGCAAAGGCGCAATGCAAAGACGAATGGCAAGACTATACGCCAGTTGAAATTGGCCTTGATGAGTTTCTTGATGAATGGGTTGAAGATCTAAACGAAGATGATGCACTGGTTGGTTTAAACTGGAATGATGACCAAGTATGTGTAGAAATTGAGCCTGTAGGACTTGCAAAAGCACTTTGTGATTAATTTTATCACGACACTATGCTCTATGTCGTAGTGTCGTTAGGCTGGAAACTAAACGTTGTTCAGGTATACTCCTTAAAGCGTCTTTATTATCAAGGTATTAGGTTGAAGTCCCATCTCGGTCGCCGGCCCTTTTCGGCCATGGAATTACATACCCTGTATAACGGTTACATCTACAGTGACCAACGTCTTCCTCGTGAGCAAGCAAAGCATTGGCACTTTTGGCTGCCTTTGTTCGCTTATTACACCGGTGCCTACAGCGATGAAATTGGTCATTTAACTCTTGATAACATTGTCACGTGTGATGGTGTTCGCTGCTTTGATTTTCACACTCATGGCAAGATAAAACCACGCTATGTGCCCATCCACAATGCACTACTTAATGCTGGACTTGATCAGTACTTAGACTTTTTAAGCGAACAAAACCAACAACGGCTGATGTTTGATTTACCTGCTAAATCAGGCCGCTATAGCGAAAAAGTACGCATTTGGTTTTCCGGTGAAGGTGAACGTGCTGGTTATTTACAAAAATGCGCTATTCCCAATGTTGACCAACAAGGAATGAAAACGGCGATTAGTAGCTTACGGCTCAACTTTGAACAACAAATTCGTATTCATGCACTGCAAGCAAACAGCAAAGATGCCTTTAACTACTTACTTGGTTTTAAAGATTTCAATGAGCAACGTTTTACGGATATGCCACTATTGAACACCGTGCTACAAAATGTGCGACAAATCAACCCGCAACTGCATTGGCAACGTTTCATCGACCGCCATCATTAGCTGACAAACTTTGTTACTAACTATTTATTACTGTTCAAATTAAAACCTGATAGCATGGTATTTCGCCCCTCATAGCAGGTGCCTTTCTAACAACAAAAAATCAGGGATACTTATGTTCTTAAAAAGCCTATTAACAGTGAGTGTTGCACTTGCTGTTAGCTCAGCCCACGCCAATGAATATGTTATCGAAAAGCTTGCCAAGCCTAGCTCACAACAAGTAAAACTTACGCTTGATCCTGCAAAAGACAATTTTTCCGGTCATACCGACATTGCCCTTGAAGTACTTAAAGCAACGAATTATATCGAACTAAACGGTATTGATTACGCTGTGAGTATGGCCAAGATTTTAGGTGCAGAGAACTGCGACCTTAGTGCTGAAATGCTAAAAACAGGTAAAGTTAAATTCACCTGTGATGAAAAAATTCAGCCTGGTAAATACACTTTAAAAATTGATTTTACAGCGCCTTACAACCGTCAAAGTGTCGGTTTATATAAAACGCTTGATCAGGGTACGCCTTACCTATTTACTCAATTTGAAATGAGCGATGCCCGTCGTGCATTCCCTGTATTTGACGAGCCTAGCTATAAAATTCCATTCCAGCTAACAATCACAGCGCCCACATCTCAAAAAGTGTATGCCAACACACCAGTATTAAAAACCAAAGTTGATGGCGAGATGACAACGCACTTTTTTGATAAAACGCCGCCTATTCCTTCTTACTTAGTCGCAATGGCTGTGGGCCCATTTGAAGAGCTTGAAATTAAAGGCATGCCAATTCCTGGCCGCGTACTGACGCCGCAAGGTAAAATTCATCTTGCTGATTACGCAAAAGAAAATATGCCACGCGTATTAAAAGCACTGGAAGATTACTTTGGCATCCCTTACGTTTATAAAAAACTTGATTCAGTTGCAGTACCAGAATTCCCATTTGGCGCGATGGAAAATGCAGGCCTTGTTACTTACCGTGAAGATATTCTTCTAGTCGACCTTGCCACTGCAACACGTAGTAAAAAAGAGCGCAATGTATCAATCATTGCCCATGAATTAGCTCACCAATGGTACGGTAACCTAGTCACCATGAAATGGTGGAATGACTTATGGTTAAACGAAGCGTTTGCAAGCTGGATGGCTGCGAAAATCACCGCACAAATCAACCCTGAGTTTGAGTCACACTTAGACTTACCACAAAACCATGTAATGGCACTCGATGCACGCTTAAGTACTAAGCCTATACGTAAGCCTATAAAAACCGAAGCTGACATCATGGATGGCCTTGGCCTTGCTTACAGTAAAGGCAGTGCGGTGCTTTCAATGGTGGAGAACTGGATTGGTGAAGAGGCATTCCAGCAAGGTATTCAAGCTTACTTGAAGAAGTTCTCATATAAAAATGCAGAAGCGGCAGACCTTTGGCAAGCATTAGGCGAAGCCTCGAATAAAGACGTTGCAAGTGTATTAAAATCGTTTATTGAACAATCATCTTTCCCACTTATCAAAGTAACCCAAGACGGTAAGAAAATTAATATTAGCCAAAGCCGCTTTGTGAATGCCGGTGTTGATGCGCCAGCACAACTGTGGAATGTTCCGGTTGCGATTAAATATGGTGCAGGCGATAAAGTTGAAACAGCCAATATATTGCTGAACAAAGAGACACAACAGCTAACCCTCGATTTTGAACCAGAGTGGATTTATCCAGATCAAGGCGCCATGGGTTATTACCGCTGGCTATTAGATGACGCACAGTTTAGTGCCCTACTCGACAACGCAGCGGATAAGCTAACCGTGCGAGAGCGCTTAGCGCTTCTTTCGGCGGTAGACTCTCTATTAGATGCAGGCGTTATTTCTGCTGCCAATCTAATGCAAACTCTTGAAGCATTCGTAAGCGATGCGCACCCGCTTGTTGCTAATACAGCCCTTGGTTATTTAGCGTCGCAAAAACGTGTATTTGAAGATGACAGCAACCGTGATTTATGGCCTAAATTTATCCGTAACAGCATTGCACCAGCGGCGAAGCAATACGGTCTAACAGCAAAAGTGAATGAAGATGCTGCTGTATCACAGTTACGCGCACAGGTTATTAGCCGTTTAGGTTTTGATGGCGAAGATCAAAAAGTGATTGATACAGCAAAAGCACAAGCAGCGCTTTATTTGAATAACCCTGAAAATGTTGACCCATATTTAGCTTCAACCTACCTAAATTTGGCAGCCTATCACGGCGATGCAAAGCTCCTTGAAAAGTACAAGCAAACCTTTAAAACAACCAAAGATCCGCAAGTACGTACTAAAATGCTAGCTGCGATGGGGTATTTCGGAAAGCCTGAGCTACAAAAAGCGGTATTAGATTATAGCCTAACAGATGAAGTAACAGCCTCAGATATGCGTACTTTATTAGGTGGCCTAAGTTATGGTAAAGAACGCCAAGCGTTGTTCATTGATTGGATCTACAATAATTACGAAGCTATCACTAAGAGCTTACCGCCGTTCTTTATACCAAACTTGCCATTCTTCACAACCGCAAACTGTGATGCGAAAAGTTTAGAAAAAACCAAAACCTTCTTTACTGATAAAATCTCTGAACAACCTGGCTATGCTCGCACTTTGAGTAAGTTAGAGGAAGGAGTGAATGATTGTATCGCCCTGAAGAAACGTGAGCTAAGCTCAGTGAATAGTTTTCTTAAACGCTAACAACCAGCCACATTAGATTAGGGCCACATCTGTGGCCCTTTTCATTGTGCTAAAATAGCACTTAACCGCTTAATAAATAATTCAACGGCTTGGGTGGTTGTCACTTTAAAAGCAACACCATAATGAATGGGCTGAGCACTTTTATAAATCCGCGTAGGGAAGCGTGTCATTTCACTACTATGAAAGTAGTCTTTAACTCTAGAGATACCTTCCAAAGCTTCAAAATCAGCGCTAAACACTTCAAAAGCAGGCCTTATAATTAATTTAGCCTGACCACTTTGCTCATGCACATAAAACGCCTCTTTGGAGTGAGCAAGCATGAACTCGTTAATATTTTTTATTTTAAAATTACTACGACAGCCTAATTTTATAAGCTGTTCACTAAGTTGTGCTGCGGATAAAGACAAGTGCGCGCCTTGTTAAAAATGTTCAATAATAAACACAGTACAGTAATCTATTGAAAATCGTTACTTATTTATTGCACACAAATGCAAGCTTACTATTATGATAACTTAATCGTGTAATTGAGGTTTCACAATAACGACCTAAATCAAGCCACTGCGATACCCCCCCTGCATCATTCAAGTCACGTTTATAAATACGGCTTTGAACCGCATACGCCACTGTGTTGTGATTCACTAATGTAAAATCTTGTACTGCGTCAGGTAGTCGGAATAAATCGGCAACTTCATTCGTCTTAGCTGAAAAGCGTGCCAACCAATGCTGGTTATCTTTTTTATAACTAAACAAAAAGCTGTTTGTGTGTTTATCAAAAATAAGTGTACGACCTATATCACCGGCAATAACTTGAGGATTAGCAGCAGCGAGTGATGTGTATTGTAAGGTATGTGGTTCGCCTAAAATAAACATAACAAGATCATTGTCGGCTCCCCATGCATGGTAGCCAACAGGCTCTATCCATTCAAAAATACGACTTGCTTGTTGGTCTGATTTTAGAGGGTATTGCCACAATTTTTGCTTACCATCCTTTTCCACTACGATGGCTGATAAAGCCTGTTTGTCAGGCATTAAAGTAGGTGAATATTCACTAACAGGAGAATTTGTTAGGTTAGAGGCACTTTGACTGGCAAAATCAAAATAGTACAAGTCAGTTTGTGATTGCCCCTGCTCAGCAATTACTTCATGGGTATAATAAACACCTTGGTCAATCAAAAATGGTTGATTGTTATAGCTTGTATCATCGGTAATACGAGACACCTTCATGCCATAAGGTGTATCAAGATCCGCTAATAATATTTCGCTTTTCGGCATCGCAGCATCCACTGCAGTTGATAAAAATGTACTTGTCAGCGCAAAAAATAAAGGCGAAATTAATTTCATGTTGCTCTCTCGTTTTAATTCTTATTCGCTCATGATAGCGTTATTTAATTGGCCAGTCACTTGACCTTACTATACTCGACCTTTATAACTAAGGCGTGTTTGTTTTTTGTTACTTTAACTGAGTGCTTGAGCAAATAACACGACTTCACTAATAACGAGAACAATTATGTCAGCTAAACACCCAATTATCGCAATTACCGGCTCATCTGGTGCAGGCACAACCACCACCACGAATGCCATTAAGCATATCTTTAGAAGCTTAAATATTGATGCGGCCTTTATCGAAGGTGATAGCTTTCATCGTTATACGCGTCCTGAAATGGATAAAAAAGTTCGTGAAGCACAGCAAGAGGGCAAGCACATAAGCTATTTTGGTCGTGAAGCTAACGACTTTGGTGCACTCGAAGAATTATTCTACCAATATGGTGAAACTGGCCAAGGAAAAATTAGACGCTACTTGCACACTTTTGATGAAGCCGTGCCTTACAACCAGTTGCCTGGAACCTTTACTCCTTGGCAAGACCTAGAAGCCAATACCGATATCCTCTTTTATGAAGGCTTACATGGTGGTGCAGTTGACCAAGACCATGATGTAGCCAAGCATGTTGATTTGCTTATTGGCATGGTGCCTATCATCAACCTTGAATGGATCCAAAAACTAATCCGTGATACCTCAGAACGAGGCCACTCTCGCGAGGCTGTCATGGGCTCAATTGTGCGCAGTATGGACGACTACATCAACCACATTACGCCACAATTCTCACGTACTCATATTAACTTCCAGCGCGTGCCAACGGTTGATACTTCAAACCCATTTAGCGCTAAAGATATTCCGTCACTAGACGAAAGCTTTGTTGTTATCCGTTTTCGTGGCATTGAAGATGTAGATTTTCCATATTATCTACGCATGATTGAAGGTAGTTTTATGTCACGTATAAACACCCTAGTTGTACCAGGTGGGAAAATGGGCTTAGCGATGGAACTTGTTTTAACACCGCTAATCAAAGACATCATTTTGAAAAAACGTGCACTGGAAAATTTAGCCCCAGTTGACTTGCCGATTTAAATCACTCGGGTACACTGCTGACTCAACCAACAATGATGGAGTCGTCAGCTTGAAAGAAACATTACGTGTTATTGTCGGTTCAAAGAACCCTGTTAAAATTAACGCAGCTAAACATGTCTTTAGCCTTTACTTCCCAGACCATATCATTGAATGCAAAGGTGAACACGCCCCTTCCGATGTGCCTGATCAGCCACTGGGTGAAGATGAGACACGTATAGGTGCTGAAAACCGCGTAAAATACTGCCAAACTCACTTTAACGCTGACTTTTATGCAGCAATGGAAGGTGGCGCAGAACAGTTTAGTTATGGTGCAGCAACCTTTGCATATGTAGTTATTGCAAATAAACAACAATTTAGTGTTGGTCGCAGTAGTAACCTCCCCTTACCGCAACCTTTTTACGATGCCTTATTGGCCGGTAAAGAACTGGGTGATGTCATGGATGAGGCATTCAATACCGTTAATATCAAACAACAAGGGGGCGCTATTGGCTTATTAACCAATCACCTTGCTACCCGCGAAAGCACCTATATACAAGCGCTTACACTCGCAATGGCGCCATTTTTACACCCGAGCTTATTTAATCAGTAGTTAGGATAACCATGAAGTATAGCCACGTATTATTCGATGCCGATGAAACCCTATTCAGTTTTAATGCATTTGAAGGGTTAAAGGTGATGTTCGCCAATTATGGCGTAAAATTTACTGATGCAGACTATCAGCATTACCAAGCCACTAATAAACCTCTTTGGATTGCCTATCAAAAGCATGAGATCACTGCCAGTGAGCTACAAATAACCCGTTTTACCCAGTGGGCTAACAAGCTCAATGTTCCCGCTAAAACTCTTAATGATGGCTTTTTAGATGCGATGGCATCAATTTGTGTGCCACTGCCTGGTGCTGTTGAGTTGTTGGCAAAGTTAAAGCCACATGCAAAGCTGGGCATTATTACTAATGGCTTTGCTAAATTACAGCAAAAACGCCTAGAGCATACAGGTTTACAAGATATGTTTGATTGGCTCGTTATTTCGGAGTTAGTAGGTAAAGCAAAGCCTGCTCCTGAAATTTTTCAGCACACGTTTCAATTAATGGGCAATCCGCCAAAAGAGCAAATCTTAATGGTTGGTGATACAGCAGCCAGCGATATTTTAGGGGGTTATAATGTGGGTATCGATACTTGCTGGTTGCAACACCCAGGTGTTCTATTACCTGAAGATATTAAACCAACTTATCAAATCAATCAGTTAGTAGAGCTTGAAGCTATTCTTGGATTATAAACAAGGCAAAAAAAATGACGCTAAAAGCGTCATTTTTTATAACTGTAATATGCTTGCGATTAAGCTGTCGCTACTTCTAGGCCTGGTGCAGGCATAGTCACTGGGGTCTCAAATGTTGCCCATTCCCATGCTGACTCAGTCGCCATAATTTTACGAAGTAGTTTATTGTTTAAATCATGACCTGATTTATAAGCCGTGATTTTACCTAGAATGTTGTGGCCAGTCATAAACATGTCGCCGACACAGTCTAAGATTTTATGTTTAACAAACTCATCGCTATAACGTAAGCCGTTTGGATTTAGTACTTTAAAGTCATCCAAAACAACTGCGTTATCCATGCTACCACCTAATGCTAGGTTATTAGCATGCATATACTCGATATCTTTCATAAAGCCAAAAGTACGTGCACGGCTGATTTCTTCAGTGAAGCTCTGCGTAGTAATATCTAAACCGATACGTTGACGGCTTTCATTGATTGCTGGGTGATCAAACGCAATTTCAAAGTCGATGTGAAAACCATCATAGGGTTCTATTTCAGCCCATTTATCGCCTTCTTCAATACGTACTTTTTCTTTAATACGAATAAAGCGCTTAGCTGCATTTACTTCTTTAATGCCGCCTTTTTGTAACAAGTAAATAAATGGTAATGCACTACCATCCATAATCGGCACTTCTGAGCTATCTAATTCAACAATTAGATTATCAATCCCCATTGCCGCAACGGCAGCAATAAGGTGCTCAGTCGTTGATAAACGAACACCATCTTTGTTTGTTAAACAGGTACACAATTGCGTATCGCCAACGGCTTCAGGTGTTGTTTCAAAATCAACAACCGGGTCAAGGTCCACACGACGAAATACAATCCCAGTATTTGCGCTCGCAGGTCGGAGAGTAATAGTGACCTTCTCACCTTTATGAAGTCCAATTCCTATGGCTTTGACTACTTCTGCAATCGTACGCTGTTTAATCATAGGTTCGCTCACTTATAGTTACAGTTAGACGGCGGATTGTATCATAAATACACTCAACTGCCAAATTTGTTTACTTTTCAGGCAAAATACCATAAAAAAATCTTAGTCAGCTTGTTTTCTCAAAAACGCTGGAATGTCGAAATAATCGCCACCTTCTGACTTATCAGACTTTTTGCTGCTTTCAGTATTACTTGATACTGAACTACTTGCTGTATTTTGCTTCACAGATTCTTGCTTATCAACACCTGCTGACACGCTTACATCGTCGCTACTACCTTGGCTTGCAAAGCTTGGCACGTACATGCTGCTAGTCGATTGGCTTGTTGTGCTTTGCACATCTGAACCCGATGCTTTTTTAAAGCCATTATCAACAATACCAAACTGTGGACGACGCTCGCCACCTAAACCAGTTGCAACGACTGTAACGCGTAACTCATCACTCATTTCAGGGTCAATTACCGCACCAACAACCACCGTTGCGTTTTCTGACGCAAGCGCTTTAACGTGATTACCAACAATCTCAAACTCTTCAATCGCAATATCCATACCTGCTGTGATATTAACTAGAATGCCTTTAGCACCGGTTAAATCGACATCTTCAAGTAATGGGCTTGAAATAGCGGCTTCTGCTGCTTCTTGCGCACGGTCTGGGCCAGACGCTGACGCAGTCCCCATCATCGCAGTGCCCATCGCTGACATAACAGTACGTACGTCGGCGAAATCCACGTTGATTAGACCAGAGCGTGTGATTAATTCTGCAATACCTTGAACCGCACCAAATAACACATCGTTTGCTTTTGCGAAGGCATCTAATAATGTCGTGCCTTTGCCTAAAACTTTAAGCAATTTATTGTTCGGAATTGTAATAAGTGAATCAACAGTTTCTGACAATTCATTAATACCTTGTTCCGCCGCTGCGGCACGCTTTTTACCTTCAAAGTCAAACGGGCGTGTTACAACTGCAACAGTTAAGATCCCTAACTCTTTAGCAATTTTAGCAACCACAGGAGCCGCACCGGTACCTGTACCACCGCCCATACCTGCAGCGATGAACACCATGTCAGCACCTTCAAGGCTTGCACGGATTGTTTCAGCATCTTCTTCCGCTGAATTACGACCCACTTCAGGGTTGGCTCCCGCACCTAAGCCAGAAGTGATTTGCGTACCTAGCTGTACAGTGACATCTGCTGATGAATTACGCAGTGCTTGTGCATCGGTATTCGCCGCAATGAAGCGTACACCTTCAATTTGTTGTTTTACCATGTGCTCAACAGCGTTACCGCCGCCACCGCCCACGCCAATTACTTTAATGACAGCTTCTTCGCTGTGCTGTTCCATTATATCAAACATCTTTACTCTCCGACTTGAGTCTTAAAACTCACCTTGGAACCACTTCGTAATACGGTTCCACCAATTATTATCACCTTCTGCTTTCGACTTTTGTGCATTCATCGATTGCATTGTACGGCCGTATTGTAACAAACCAACAGCGGTTGCGTACGAAGGATCATCAACATAATCTGTCAAACCAACTATCCCAATTGGTTTGCCAATTCTTACAGGCATTTGGAAAATGTCTTCTGCCACTTCCATTGCGCCTGTCATTTTTGCCGTCCCGCCAGTTATGACAAGACCGGCAGCAATTTGGTCTTCTAAACCTGAGCGGCGTATTTCTTCCATTGCCAACTCAAATAATTCTCTAAATCGTGGCTCAACAACCTCAGATAAGGTATGACGCGACATAATACGTGCAGGTCGACCACCCACACTCGGCACTTCAATAGTGTCTTCATTGCTTGCCATTTGGCTGCTTGCACACGCATATTGTACTTTGAGTGATTCAGCATGCGATATAGGTGTTCTAAATATTTTTGCAATATCGCCAGTCACCTGATTGCCCGCAACCGGAATAACTGCTGAGTGACGAAGCGCACCATTAATATAAATGGTGATATCCATCGTTCCGCCGCCGATATCCATAACAGCCACGCCCAGCTCTTTTTCATCATCTGTCAGAACGGAATAGCATGACGCTAATGCAGTAAATATCAGTTGATCAACTTCTAACCCACAGCGCTCAACACATTTTTCTATGTTTTTAGCCATGTCATTTGAGCAAGTAATGATGTGCGCACGCGCTTCCATACGTACCCCACTCATGCCTAATGGGTTTTTAATCCCCTCTTGCATATCAATACTGTATTCTTGCGGTAACGCATGTAGCATTTTTCGTTCCGCCGAAATAGGCACTGAACGTGCAATGTGAATCACATTCTCAATATCTTCATCAGTGACTTCAGTGTTGTTAATCGCAACCACGCCGCTTTCGTTTTGACACTGAATATGTTTACCAGAAATACCTAAATAAACAGAACTGATACGGCAATCTGCCATTAGTTCAGCTTCATCAATAGCGCGACGAATCGATTCAGAAACAAGGTTAAGGTCGTTAACGCCACCTTTGTCCATACCATGCGAAACTTGGCTGCCAACACCCACAATGCTGAGTTTATTATCTGCGGTGATTTCACCAACGGTGGCCACTACCTTTGAGGTGCCAACGTCTAATCCAATCACTAGGTTTCTTTCTGCTGACTTAGTCATGCCTTACTCTTATTTTCTAATTGTTCCTCTTGCAATGGCTTCCAGCTCACTGCAAGACCGGTATCGTACCGTAAATCAACAACATCAATTTGTGCATCTACACGTTGTTCCATGCGCGGATACACATCTATAAAACGTTGTACACGCTTTGCTTTTTCTTTACGCCCCAAATTGAGGCGAATGCCATTATCAAGCCACAGCTGCCATGAAAAACGCTCTGAAAGCGCGAGGCTTGTTAGCTCTAAATTATTCACTTTTAGCATCGCTTTAAATTGACCAAATGCCGTCCATGCTTCTACCTCACTCCCTTCAGGGCCATAGAGCTTAGGTAATGTGTTTGGTAATTTATTACTGCTTGCTTGAAACACTTCACCAGACTGATTTAACAATAAATCATCATTCCAATGTGCAACCGCTTCATGCTCAACCACATACACTTGAATAGTATCAGGCCACTGCTTTCTGACCGATGCCGTCGCCACCCAAGGCAAACTTTGTACTAAGCGTTGCACATGTTTAACATCCAATTCAAAAAAACTCGATAAGTCGGCTTTTTTTATTGCGCTAATAATAGCCTTTTCATCTGTATACTTAGGCTCACCTTGTACAGCTAAGTGCTTTATTTGCGCATCTTTATTTTCGACCAACCAATCTGACACACCGGTAGTGATTTTAATCAAACTAAAAATCACGATAAGAAAAAAGCTCACGCCAAAGATCAACGACCAATTGAGCCGCTGCTTTAACTGTTGTGCTTTTTCTAAAAAGTGATGCATATTAAAGGGTTTGCTCCAAAATGCGAACAACTAATTGCTCAAAACTCGCTCCGTTGGCTTTTGCTGCCATTGGTACCAATGATTTTTCAGTCATGCCAGGAACTGTATTGACTTCAAGTAAGTAAAAATTACCTTGCTCATCGCGCATCGCATCGACACGCCCCCAACCACTGGCTCCGACTAAATCAAATGCTTTTAATGCCATATCTTGCAAAAGTTCAGTTTCTTGCACAGATATATCCGCAGGGCAATGGTACTGAGTTGTACTTGACTGATACTTAGCTTGATAGTCATAAAAACCATTTGGCGTGGTCATCTCAATGACCGGCTGAACATCGTGTCCAAGCACAGCAACGGTAAACTCACGCCCCGTGATCCACTGCTCAACAAGCACTTGGCTATCAAACTTAAATGCAGCGTTGAGCGCAGTATCTAGTTGCTCTGCGCTGTTTGCTTCTGCCATACCAATACTTGAGCCTTCATGTGACGGCTTAACCATCACTTTGCCAAACTGATTAATAATTGCTTGGCTATCAAACTCATAACGGCTATCAACAACAGCATAAGGAGCGGTACTTAAGCCCATTGCTTTAAATAAGTGTTTACAGCGTACTTTATCCATCGCCAGTGCTGAGCCTAAAACATCACTACCGGTATAAGGAATCCCCATAAATTCAAGTGCACCTTGAATCGTACCGTCTTCACCACCACGACCATGTAGAGCAATGAACACACGTTCAACATTTAACTCTTTTAATTGCCACAGCGGCTGGTCTTTTGGATCAAAAGCAATGGCATCAACGCCGACATTTTGCAAAGCGTTCAACACAGCTTGGCCTGATTTTAGAGAAACTTCTCGCTCAGCAGACGTGCCGCCAAAAAGTACTGCTACTTTGCCAAATTTGTCGCTTAACTGGCTCATACATTTACCTGCTTAAGTTGTTCAATAGATAAGTTAGTAGCCGCGAGCGTCTTAACTAACTGACCAATATTACCAGCACCTTGAGTTAATACTAAATCGTTATCTTGCAGAAGGTTAGCAAGAACGCCTGCAAGCTCAGAGCTATTGGCAACATGAATAGGCTCTTTGCCTCGTTGACGCAAACTACGACATAAACTCTTACTATCTGCTCCGACTATTGGCTCTTCACCTGCTGAATACACATCAAGTAATAAAAGTTGATCGACATCTGCCAATACCTTCACGAAATCTTCATACAAGTCACGTGTACGGCTATAACGGTGAGGCTGATAAACCATCACTAAACGCTTATCAGGCCAACCTTCGCGCACTGCCGCAATGGTTGCTGCAACTTCAGATGGATGATGACCATAGTCGTCCACCAACATGACATTACCACGTTCATTATCAAAAGTGCCGTAATGCTGAAAACGACGACCCACTCCTTCAAACTGCGCAAGCGCCTCTAAAATCGCTTGGTTAGCAATATGCTGATCTTTGGCAACAGCAATAGCCGCTGTTGCATTTAAAGCGTTGTGCTTACCAGGCATATTTAAAGTTACAGGTAAGCTTTCACCTTGTTTATTCACAACATCGAACGAGCATGTGTTAGCTGTTTGACTGAAGTTAAGCATTCTATAATCTGCATCCGTTGACTCACCATAGGTGATCACTGGGCGGCCAAAACGTGGAATAAGCTCAGCAGCAACGTCTGAATCGATACACACAACAGCGAGACCGTAAAATGGCAGGTTGTGGATGAAATCGACATAGGTATCTTTCATCTTCTCTAAACTGCCACCATAGGTATCCATATGATCTTCTTCAACATTCGTGATCACCGATACCATAGGTTGTAAATGCAAAAATGATGCATCACTTTCATCGGCTTCTGCAATCAAGAAATCACTCTTACCGACTTTGGCATTACTACCTGCGCTATTTAAGAGACCACCAATTATAAAGGTTGGATCAAGACCTGCTTGCGCATAAATGCTCGCGATTAAGCTGGTTGTAGTTGTTTTACCGTGCGTTCCTGCCACAGCAATACCGTGGCGAAAACGCATTAGTTCAGCGAGCATTTCTGCACGACGAACAATAGGAATACGCGCTGCTCTGGCCGCTTTAATTTCGGGATTTTGCTCATTGATGGCACTTGATACCACCACAACGCTGGCATCTTTTACATTGTTTTCATCATGGCCAATAAACACTTCTGCGCCAACATGAATTAGGCGCTCAGTCATTGCACTGTGCGCAATATCAGAGCCGGTAATACGGTAACCTTCAAAAGCAAGTACTTCGGCAATACCACCCATCCCTGCACCACCAATTCCGACAAAGTGGATGGTGTCGATACGACGCATCGCAGGGCGCGTGTTGTTTTCTTTTATCATGCTTTCTTTCACTACGAATCTCTTCTATCTACTAGCTGCTCACAGCGGTTTGCAACCTTGGCTGTGGCATCTAAAATAGCAAGCTGTTTTGCTTTGCTTGCCATTATGGAAATTTTTTCTGGTGCAATTAAGTACGGTGTCAACAAATCCACCACCGCCTCTTTAGAAAACGCGTTTTGCTGCATCATCAGTGCAGCACCTGAATTAACTAAATAAGCAGCATTAGCAGTTTGATGGTCATCCACTGCATGTGGGAACGGCACAAATAATGCCATTCGACCTGCTGCGGCAATCTCACTAACCGTTAATGCACCAGCACGGCAAATTACCAAATCAGCCCATTGATACGCACTATCCATATCATCAATAAACTCAGCCACTTTCGTATTTTCAGCAAGACCTAGTTGTTGATAGTCTGCCGTGACTTTTTGTTCATTATTTTTTCCGGTTTGGTGCCATATATTAAGCGTTGTTTGCGCTGAAAGTGCACTGAATACAGCAGGTAAAGTGTGATTAAGCACCTGCGCTCCCAACGATCCCCCCACGACTAATATATTAATGGGTGTGCTTGTTTGTTTTGCACTAACTTGAGCAACACTTGCCCTCACTGGATTACCGACTACCTCGCACTGCCCCTTAGCAAATGCTGAAGGAAAAGCCGCCAATACTTTACTGGCAAACTTGGCTAGCCAACGGTTACTCATACCAGCGACTGCATTTTGCTCATGAATCACTAACGGGATACCTAAACTTTTTGCTGCAATCCCTGTTGGTCCTGTCACATAACCACCCATGGCAAGTACCACATCAGGGCGTTGTGCTTTTAAAATTTTACGTGCTTGAAAAATCGCATTCATCACCATAAATGGTGCTTTAATTAACCGTTTAATGCCATTACCTCGCACCCCTTTGACATCGATAAAATCAATTTCAATGTTGTGCTTAGGAACCACAGTTGCTTCCATTCGATCAGGTGTACCAATCCAGCTAACCTGCCAGCCTTGCTGTTTGAGAAAGTCAGCCACTGCAATGCCCGGAAAAATATGTCCACCAGTACCACCGGCAACAACAAGTAATTTTTTACTCATCGCTTACCTCCTGAAGTCGCTTGCTTGGTGGCCATTTTAGTTTCAAAGTCAATACGTAAAAGTACACCTGTGGCTATCGTCATCACCAATAAACTCGAACCACCATAAGAAATAAATGGCAGTGTTAAGCCTTTGGTTGGTAAAATACCAGCACTTGCACCGACATTTACCATGGTTTGAAAAGCAAACCAAATACCTATCGCAAACGCAAAATAGCCTTCATACTCTTTTCCGCATTTGAGTGCCTTTTGACCAATTAATAATGCCCTGAATACCAAAACAGCCAACACACATAAAATACTCATAACCCCAAAAAAGCCGAGTTCTTCGCCAATTACAGCAAAGATAAAGTCATTATGCGCTTCTGGTAGATACTGCAATTTTTGTACGCTGTTACCTAAACCTTGCCCAAACCAGCCCCCTTGGCTATATGCCATTAGTGACTGCACGAGTTGATACCCCTTACCAAACGGGTCTTCCCACGGCTCTAAAAAGCCTACAACACGTGCCATACGGTAAGGTTCAGCAATGATCAATCCGACAACGGCAGCAACGCCTGTTAAAATCAAGACAAAAAACTGCCATAGCTTCGCACCGGCTAAAAATAATAGGCCCACCGTCGTAACAAATAGTACTACTACGGTACCCAAGTCAGGCTGTAATAAAATTAATAAAGCATATGCACCGAATACCACCATAGGCTTTGCAAAGCCTTTTAAGTTTTCTTGCACTTCTTCTCGCTTACGAACCAAATAGCCAGCGATGTAACTAAAAAAGTATAATTTAGCGGCTTCAGCAACCTGAAAACCCACAGGCCCAATCGGGATCCAGCGTTTTGCTCCATTCACTTCGCGACCCACAACAAGGACTAATAAAAGCAAAGCAAGACCAAGCAATAACAAATAGGGATTACTTCGTTTCCACCAATCCATAGGTACATTGGTTGTGATCCAAAATAAGATAAACCCCATAACAAGGAACATCGCATGGCGAATAATAATATGGTAAGGGTCGTCAAATAACCTTTCAGCGGTAGGCATAGAAGCACTGGTTACCATGACAAAACCAACACCAATCAGCATTATCATGCAATACAATAAGGGGACGTCATAAAGCTGTGCGGACTGCTTAGGCGTTAATGCGTCACGGATATCTGCAAATGCAATCATACTGCCTCCGCCAATACGCATTGCGTAAAATCATCACCACGTTGCATGTAGTTGTTATACATATCAATACTGGCACAAGCTGGCGCTAAAAGTACGATATCACCATTAACACTGAGGTTTTTCGCTAGCTGCACAGCTTCATGCATACTCGTGGTTAAGTGACCTTTTTCACTCAGTGCCACGAGGGCTTTGGCGTCTTTACCAAAACATACCAAGGCTTTGACTTTGCTGCTTAAATACGGTTTTAGAGCATCTAAATCAGCCCCTTTCGCATCACCACCTGCAATAACAACTAACTGCTTTGCTTGATCGGCTAGGCTTTCAATGGCTGCGATGGTTGCGCCGACATTGGTCGCCTTTGAGTCATTAAAATACTTTACACCCTTAATTTCAGCAACAAACTGACAACGGTGCGCAAGTCCTGTAAATGCGCCGAATGCTTGTTCATAATGCGCCGCTGTTATGTCAAAAGGACTGAGCAATGCCATTACAGCTAAGGCATTTTGTTGATTATGCGAGCCCACCACTTTCAAGCTGCTTGCGGGTAACACGGGTTTCCCATGAGCTGCAAAATATTGCTCACCTTGATGCTCAATCAGTGCATAGTCAGCATGCGCAAGGGCAAAGCTTACTTGTGGTTGTTTTGCTGTGTGCGTTGCCACATCAATAGCATTGACGACAGCAAGCTCTGATCCGTTATAAATACTTTGTTTTGAATCTATATAAGCTTGATAGCTTGAATAACGATCTAAATGATCTTCGCTCACATTAAGTACGCAAGCGCTCTTGGCTTTTAAGCTGTGCGTGGTGTCAAGCTGAAAGCTCGACAGCTCAAGTACATACACATCGCAGTCTTGCGACAGTAAATCAAGCACCGCAGTGCCAATGTTACCGCCAAGGCCTACTTTATAACCCGCCGCTTTAAGCACTTCAAACGCCAATGTAACAACGGTCGACTTACCATTTGAACCCGTCACTGCCACAATGGGTTTATTTGTTAGGCGCGCGAACAACTCAACATCACCAATCACTTCAACACCAGCATCAATTGCGTTTGCGACAGCCGGTGTCGCTAAGCTTAAACCAGGACTGATGATAATAATGTCATTGCTGCTCAGCTGTGCATTATCTAAATCACCAAAGTGAGTCGTTAAATCACGAGCATGCTCGCTTAACCAATCTGCACCTGGTGGCTGTTGACGACTATCAACTACCCTAGGGCTGATGTTCTGAGATAATAAAAAACGCACAATGCCCAGACCGGTTACACCGAGTCCGAGCACTGTAATTTTTTTATTTTTTATCTCGTTAATAACTGTCATTTACCTGATCTTCAATGTAGCAAGGCCAGCAAGAACTAGCACGATTGAAATAATCCAAAAGCGCACAATTACACGTGGCTCAGGCCAACCTTTCAACTCATAGTGATGATGAATGGGTGCCATTCTAAAAATACGTTGGCCGCGTAATTTGTAAGAGCCTACCTGTAAAATCACCGATAATGCTTCCATTACAAATACACCACCCATAATAATTAAAATAAGTTCTTGTCGAACGAGTACCGCAATAATGCCAAGTGCTCCGCCCAGCGCTAATGAGCCGACATCGCCCATAAAGACTTGTGCTGGGTAAGTGTTAAACCATAAAAAGCCAAGGCCTGCACCAACAATCGCGGTACATACCACAACCAGCTCACTTGCCAGTGGTAAATGCGGAATATGTAAGTAGCTTGAGAAATTCACATTACCGGTAAGGTAAGCAATAATAGCAAGGGCCGAAGCCACTAAAATAGTAGGTACAATCGCTAAACCATCTAGGCCGTCTGTCAGGTTTACTGCATTCGATGTGCCGACGATTACAAAGTAAGTCATGACGATATAAAACAAACCAAGTTGCGGCAGTACATCTTTAAAAAATGGCACAACCAAAGACGTTTCACTTGCTTGCTGGGATGTAAAGTACAATGCACTTGCTACGACTAAAGCAATGACTGACTGCCAAAAATACTTCCATTTAGCAATCAGCCCTTTTGGATCCTTACGAATAACCTTGCGGTAATCATCAATAAAGCCAACGATACCCAATGATCCCACAACAAATAAGGTTGCCCAAACATACTTATTAGATAAGTCAGCCCACAACAGTGTGCTGGTAAAAATCGCACCTAAAATCAAAATGCCACCCATGGTTGGCGTGCCTTTTTTCGACAGGTGAGACTCTGGTCCATCATGACGAACAACTTGACCAATTTGCATCTTTTGCAAGCCACGGATTAATATTGGACCAAAATAAAGTGATATCAGTAATGCTGTTAAAATACCTAAAATCGCGCGCAGCGTTAGGTACGAAAATACATTAAAACCACTGTAATATTGTGTTAAATACTCTGCCAGCCAAACTAACATGACGATACTCCATTGTTGCCATTTTGCTGGCTATTAACTAAATCTGCGACGACTAGTTCCATACGAGAACTACGTGACCCTTTTACAACTATCGTGGTTTTTTGCTGAGACTGAGCAAGCACACTCTGCAATTGTTGTAGTAATTGTTCGCGGCTTGAGAAGTGGCGGTTTGGCTTTTCAAATACATCACTGGCTGACTTGCTCAATACGCCTAAGCTATATAGCTCATCAATGCCTTTTTGCTGTGCGTACTCGCCGACTTGTTGATGATAAAAACGCGCTTCTTCGCCAAGCTCGCCCATATCACCTAGTGCAAAAATGCGACGACCTGGCATATCACTTAATAAATCAATCGCCGCCTTTACAGACTGTACATTGGCATTATAAGTGTCATCAATCACAGTCAGGGTGTCAGAGACTTTAAGCACATTCACACGACCTTTAACTTCACCCATGGTTGCCAGTGCCGATGCAATGCTTTCAAGGCTTACGCCAAGCTCAGTCGTTAAGGCTGTGGCAATCAATGCGTTAGCAATATTGTGCTTACCTGGTAGAGCAAGGGTGACAGGTACTTTTTTATCTTGATTACACAGCATAAAAGATGCGCGAGCCTGTTCATCAAGCACCACATCTTCTGCCCAATAATCTAATTGCTTGCTGGTAGAAAAACGTTTTACGTTGCGATCATTTAGTTTGGCGAGCCAAAAATCAGCAAAATCGCTGTCACAGTTAACCACGGCTACACCATCTGGCTTTAAGCCATCATAGATTTCGCCCTTTGCTGTTGCTACACCTTGTAATGAGCCAAAACCTTCTAAGTGAGAAGCTGCTACATTACACACCACGGCGACATCGGGTTTAGTCATTGCAACAGTGTAAGCAATCTCACCGATGTGATTCGCACCCAATTCAATCACCGCATATTCATGCTGTGGTTCAAGGCGTAATAAAGTCAGTGGCACACCAATGTCATTATTAAAGTTGCCTTTCGTCGAAAGCACTTCGCCGTGCCCTGACAAAATTGCCGCACACATTTCTTTTACGGTTGTCTTACCAACACTGCCTGTAATCGCAATAGTTTTAGGTGCAACTTGTGCCATAACGGCTGAGCCAATTTCACCTAGCGCAATGCGTGTATCAGTGACCACAAACTGCACAATATCGACATTAACAGGATGTGCCACTATCACGGCAATCGCCCCTTTTTCTTTGGCTTGTGCTATAAATTTGTGGCCATCAAAGTTTGGGCCTTGAAGCGCCAAAAACACGTCTCCCTCACAAAGTGTGCGCGTATCTGTATTTATATTTTTAACTTGTTGATTACCACCTTGGTAATCGGTTGCTAGAACCTTTGCTAGCCAATCAAAATCCATAGGGATCATAACTGCGCCCCTTGCGATTTTTCTTTTAATTGTTGTTGTACATATTGACGATCACAAAAATCGATACGTTGCTCGCCAATAATTTGATAATCTTCGTGGCCTTTACCTGCAATAAGAATGACATCATCAGCACTTGCTTGTTCTATTGCGTAGCTGATTGCACGCGCGCGATCTGCTTCACTATGCGCTTGCTCTGGGTGTTCAAGCCCAGCAATCACATCAGCAATAATCGCATCAGGATCTTCACTGCGTGGATTATCGCTGGTGACAATAATACGGTCTGCATTCCCTTCTGCAGCTTTTGCCATCATTGGGCGTTTGCCTTTATCGCGGTCACCGCCGCAGCCAAAAACACAACTCACGCCACCCGGAACATGTTTTTGCAATGCTTGTAATGCAAGTGCCAGCGCATCAGGAGTGTGAGCGTAATCTACAATACAGGTTGGTTGACCTGGCGCACTAAATGCCTGCATACGCCCTGCAACAGGCTGCAAAGTACTACACGCATCAGCTAATAATTTAAGTGGATATCCTAAGCCAAGAAGCGTTGCGAGTGCAGCAGCCAAGTTATAAAGATTGAATTCACCAAATAAAGCGCATGTAATATGTACATCGCCCCAACTGGTTTCGAACTTAGCGGAAATACCTGTGTTGTCATAGGTTACGTCACTGAAATAGACAAAACGTGCATTTTCAGGTGTTAAGTTTTTGTGTCCATAACAAACAAGGTTATTAAAGTCGTATTTTTCTAACCACAATTCAACTTGCGCATCATCTTGATTAAGAACGACAAGTTCAGGATTATGGTCACGCATTAACATCAATTTAGCGTCACCATACGCTTCCATTGAGCCATGATAATCTAAATGATCCCGTGAAAGATTAGTAAATACTGCCGCCTTAAACTGGCAATGATCAACACGTTGTTGCACTAAGCCATGGGATGAAACTTCCATTGCCACAATGTCAGTGTGCTGTTGTTTTAATTCAGCTAAAATACGCTGTAAGTCAACACTTGAAGGCGTAGTATTCATCAGCGGCGTTAAATTATCAGGATGACCATAACCTAAGGTGCCTATAACCGCAGCTGACTTGTAACACTGCTGGGCTAAATGCGCAATCATAGCTGTGGTTGTTGACTTACCATTGGTACCCGTAACCCCCACTAATTCGAGCTGTTTAGAAGGCTGACCATAAAAAGCAGCGGCCAAAGCAGGCAATTTTTTAGCTAAATCAGTAATTAAAAAAAGTACTTCAAAATGGCTCTCAAACTGACATAAGCGGTCAGCAATGATTGCCACAGCACCGTTTTCAATGGCTTTATCTATAAACTGGCCACCATCAAGTTGGTGTCCTTTAATTGCCACAAATACATCGCCAGGTTTTACGTCTCGGCTATCGAGACGAAGTTGGTTAACCAATAAGCTATTAGCTTCAACATCAATATGATTAAGAATCGGTTTTAAATCACGCATCGTTATCTTTGCCTTCTACGTACGCAACCGCATCTTTGTCCGGTGCGACGTTTAAAATTCTTAAGGCATTGGAGACAATCTCTGCAAACGCAGGGCCTGCCGTCGCACCGCCATAATACACATCTCCACCGGGTTCATTAATCATTACTACAACAGCTAAACGAGGGTTACTAGCCGGCGCGACACCTGCAAAGTAACCGACATATTCGTCACCATAGCCACCCACAGCAGCTTTTTTAGAGGTGCCGGTTTTACCCGCTGCACGATAGCCATCAACTTTAACGCTTCTAGCCGTACCATCTTTTTCAAATACGCTCTCCATCATGTGAACTACGGCCTCAACGTCTTTTTGTTGAAAAACACGCTCACCCTCAGGGATTGAATCTTGCTTTAAAACTGTTAGCGGACGCATTACACCACCCGAGCCAAGCATGGCGTAGAAACGGGCCATTTGTGCTGTGCTAACCGCTAGGTTATAGCCAAAGGAAAGCGCTGCTATCTCATGATCTGACCAACGTCGATTAGGGTAAAATAAGCCACTACTTTCGCCGACCATGCCTGTTCCACTATCGCTTCCGAAACCTACTTTTTGATAAAGACCAACAAAGTAGTCTTTCGGTACGGTTTGGCTCACTTTTGTAACACCCATATTACTTGAATACTTCAAGATTTCTCTTAAAGTCATTTCACCATGGTTTCGTGTGTCTTGTACTAAGCTGCCACCTACGCGCATCCAGCCTGGGTAAGTATCAATGATGTCATCCGGTTGGATCGAGCCGTAGTCTAAACCAGCTAAAATGGCTAGCGGCTTAACAGTTGAGCCTGGCTCAAATAAATCTGTAATAGCACGGTTACGACGCTTATGAGGTGCTGCATCGTTAAGGTTATTAGGGTTAAACGAAGGGCTATTAACCATCGCTAACACTTCACCTGTTTTTACATCAACAACCATCGCTGATCCTGAGGTTGCTTTATATGTCAACACTGCCGACTTAACAGCCTTATAGGCGATTGCCTGAATACGTTGATCAATACTAAGTTGAATATTTTCGGGTTCAACACGCTCACGCTCATCAAGTACTTCCACTTCACGACCTTGCGCATCTTTACGGATAGTACGTTGCCCTTCGACACCTGTAAGTTGTTTTTCGTAAAGTTTTTCAATGCCTTCAATACCGTGGCCATCAATGTTAGTAAAACCAATAACATGCGCAGTCACTTCACCGGCAGGGTAATAGCGTTTTGATTCATCAAGTAAATGGATACCTGGTAAACGTAAATCACCAATATAATTTGCTACAGCGGGAGTCACTTGACGCTTTAAATAAACAAAGCGGCGTTTAGGGTTATCGCGTAGGCGTGCATTAATTTTCTTTGGCTCAATACGAAGCACATCAGCCAGCTCTCGCCAACGTAAATCGTGGTTATAGTACGTGGCAATACGTTTATTGAGCTCATTGGTGTTTTCAGCAAGGGCATTTTGGTCTTCACCATTTTTACGGGCTTGACGGAGTACTTTGCTTACTAAAGATTTATGAAGTGCTTTTGGATCTGCATAAACGCTAACAACAGGAACACTAACAGCAAGTTCTTTACCATTGCGGTCAAAAATCATACCTCGTTGTACATGTTGTTTTTCAACCCGTACTGTGCGTTTATCACTTTCTGAACGGGCTTTATCAGGCTCAATCACTTGCAAATAGGCAGCACGAGCAACTAACGTCATAAAGACGAGTAGAACAACTGAACACACGAGCGTAAAGCGCCATGTGATCAAGGTATTTGTTGGCTTTTTCCCTCTGCTTCTCATTGCAGTACTACCACCTGTTCATCTTGGCTAGTTGGCCTTTTCATTTCAAGCTGCATGGTCGCAACTTCTTCGATGCGTGCATGCTGTGAGTAAAACTCTTCTTCTACCAACAAGTAGCGCCACTCTAAATCGAGTTCATCACGCTCTTGCAATAATTTATCCTGTTCAATTAGCTGTTGACGCGCTAAGTGTGTCACTTGAACCACAGCTAAGCTCGATGCAAGGATCACAACCAACAAGGCCAAGGTCAGCTTATTCGCTCCTAGGCCTTTAAAAATTTCTTTAAATAAATTTGGTTGGCGATGCGTCGCTTTAGCTTTCATTACAATCTCTGCGCAACCCTTAGTACCGAACTACGCGAACGAGGATTCATTTCAATCTCCGTTTTGCTAGGCTTAATGGCTTTACCCACAGCCTTTAACGTCAGGTTTTTGTTTATTTGTGCGTCCGTTAAAGGCAGACCTCTGGGTATCGCCTCTCCCTTACTCTGTTTTTTAATAAACTGCTTAACAATGCGATCTTCTAACGAGTGGAACGAGATAACGACTAAACGCCCACCTGGTTTTAAAACGTCAACAGCGGCTTGCAGTGCAGTTTGAATTTCTTCAAGTTCACTGTTGATATAAATACGGATCGCTTGGAATGTGCGTGTTGCAGGGTGCTTATGTTTATCTTTTACAGGGACTGCTTCATCGACCAAATCAGCAAGCTGCTTGGTACTAGTAATCGCAGTGTGCTCACGAGTCTCAATAATTTTATGAGCAATACGGCGACCAAACTTTTCTTCGCCATAGGTTTTGATCACATGAGTGATGTCTTCAAGTTCAGCTTCAGCTAGCCATTGTGCTGCGCTGCGACCACTGGTTGGATCCATGCGCATATCAAGTGGGCCATCTTTCATAAAACTAAAGCCGCGCTCAGCATCATCTAGCTGTGGTGAAGAAACACCGATATCTAACAAAATACCATCAACCTTGCCGATTAAATTGTTATCTTCAGCAACCGTTTTTAAGTTTGAAAAACGGGTATGGGCAATTGAAAATCGCGTATCGTCGGCAAATTTTTCGGCGGCTTTAATCGCTTGCGGATCTTGATCGATTGCTTGTAAGCGACCTTGGTCACTTAGACGCGCAAGAATTTGACCTGAATGTCCGCCGCGACCAAATGTGCCATCCATGTAAATGCCTTCGGGTTTAATGTCCAAAGCATCTATGGTTTCGTCCATCAGTACAGAGACATGTTCAAATTGCGCTGTCATTAGCTATTTTTTGCCTTTTTATTATTGTGGTTAGAGTGAAAAGTTATCGAACTCAGGGTTCGCCTCAAAATCACCTAGGCGTTCAATTTCAGTATCTTGGCGCATTTGCTCATGCCAACGATCTTCATCCCAAATTTCAAACTTATTCATCAAGCCAACCAACATGATTTTTTTTCCAAGTTCTGCATGAGCCCGTAACGACGGCGCAAGCAAGATTCGGCCATTTTTATCGAGTTGATATTCTGTAGCATTACCGAGCAACATTCGTTGCATACGGCGTGCGCGTGGATTCATGTTAGAGATCTTTAATAATCGTGATTCAATTTCTAACCATTCAGCTAATGGATACAACCACAAACAAGGCTCGTTTAAAGCAACAGTGCAAATAACCGTGCCCTGATCTTCAGACAAGATCGCATCTCGGTACTTGGTTGGTACCGCAAAGCGTCCTTTATCATCCAAACTCAGAGAGCTCGCACCCCGAAACATAGCTTGCCTTAAAATTAGGTTGTTAATCGCTGACGATTATTTCCGATCCAATTTGATCCACTAAAAACCACTTTTTACCACAGTGCTCCAGTTTAGGGCTTGACAAGCCATTTTGTCAAGTAAGCTGATCATCATACTCGCCTTCTAAAGCCAGAAAAAATAAGGCCTCAAGCAAAGCTACTGAATTAAGTGGGAAAAAGTGGCAAACAAAGAAAAAATTTTTTTTACCTGTTTTATTGGCATGCTATTGGGCAAAAATGATGAATGAATGAGCAATGAATAGTTACACTATTTCTATCGCACTGTAATTTTTACTCAGTTACCCTGCAAGAGTTACGAGAAAATAGTGCTAAAACAAAAACCATTCAATTCGAAAAACCATAAACCATTAAAAATTAAGGATATTTATATTTGGTATGAAGGTTGCGACATGTTGTTTACCAACTAATGGCAATATTTAAGGAATGATTATGACTACCGCAACGACAAAATCGAACTCAACTGCAACAAGCAACAGCAATGTAGATCCAAAAGCGGCTCAAGTTGAAGCGCCATTCACAGATAAAGCAACTGAAGCAGCACATCACGCTGTGGATGCTTTATCGACTCGTGCAGCCAGTGCCGAGCACAGTGTTCGCCAAGGTGCGTCAAGCTCTGCTAAAACGCTTTCTGAAAAACAAGCTGTAGCGCGTGCTAAATTTAATGAATACAGCGGCAAAACACGTCAGCTTGCCTCAGAAAACCCACTTGCAACAGCAGGTATTGCGTTTGCAGCGGGTATGCTAGTAACTGCACTTATTCGCCGTAAGTAATTGTTATGCAATCTTCTCAACCTACAGATGAGAAAACGCAAGATGCCACTGATCAGAAGTCAAACGCTGATCAGTGGCAAGATCATCTTGCCAAACTCTCAGACTACTCTAAGCAGCTATACGTCGACTACCGAAAACAAGCGGGTATATGTAAAGAGTTAGCAGCCGCTGAGTGGCGTTTATCAACACGCTCGTTGGCACTCACTATTATTATGCTGGTTTGTTTCGCAGGTGGTCTAGTGCTGTTATGGGCTGGTTTACTTGCCACAATCGGCATTGCGATATTCACCCTAAGTCAATCGCTAATATTATCAGCGATTTCATTAATCGCTTTGCAATTACTTTGTTTAGTATGGCTTTGGAAGAATATAGGGTATGTCAGCAGCAAGATTGGGTTTGATAAATCAGTACGTAGTTTTAAACAGCTTCTTAATATTGATAAGGATGAATCATGATTATTGATTATTTTATTAATAAGCCTCAAAAAAATGTACGCTCACTTAGCGAACAAATGGATTTGGCTGATGAATTAAAACGCCAACATCATCAAGCTTTTAATTATCGTTTAAAACGCTTTGCAGTAAGCAAAGCCGGTATCGCAAGTGCTTTTACCGCAGGGATGGGTTATCAAGCAATGAAAAGTGATGAACCTTCGAAAGGTCCTGTTAAGCAAGTCACTCAGTTTGCTTGGTTGCTAAGATTGCTATAATCATGATTTATATCATCTAAATCTATTTTGCTACTTCTCATTTTCACTTTATGCTATTAACTTAAAGCTATTATGACTAATAGGATAGATAAATTGTGAAAAAACGGATTGTGTTAACAGGTGGACCTGGTGGTGGTA
Organism: Pseudoalteromonas sp. L21; assembly: GCF_021728035.1. Classification (NCBI taxonomy): domain Bacteria; kingdom Pseudomonadati; phylum Pseudomonadota; class Gammaproteobacteria; order Alteromonadales; family Pseudoalteromonadaceae; genus Pseudoalteromonas; species Pseudoalteromonas sp. L21. The sequence goes on from NZ_JAKKCV010000001.1 coordinate 995,545, forward strand.
AAACAACGGCAATTGATTTATTACGACGTGAGTTTTCAAATCAAATTGTAGTTGTTCCTGAATCCGCAACTATGCTATTCAGTGGTGGTATAGAGCGTAATGATTCGCCTAGTCTAATCAAAGCACAACAACAAGCAATTTATAATCTCCAGAAGCACCTTGAGCATATTCAACGCACCAAACATCCAGACCGTTTAATGCTTTGCGATCGTGGCAGTTTAGATGGGCTCGCCTATTGGCCCGATAACCCTGATGAGTTTTTCAAATACCTGAACACCGATTTAAACACCGAGCTCGCGCAATACGACGCTGTTATATTTTTCGAAACCGCGGCTAAATCAGGTCAAAGCATCCACTCAAATAACCCTGTTAGAAATGAATCAGACAACCAAGCAATTATACTTGACGACAAACTTCAAGCCGTCTGGTCGCAACACCCAAATTTTAACTTAGTGAAAAGTTCAGAGTCATTTATTCAAAAGGTGATTTTTGGCATCAACACCATTCAAGACGTAATGAAGGGTTATCAATAGCAGCTGAAATAGCTGCTATTGCGTGCTGTAATTAGCCACGATTATGTGCTCGGTTGTAATCTATTTCAGGACCTTTTGGCACAACTTGAGTTGGGTTAATCATGGTGTGGCTAAAATAGTAATGACGTTTTATATGATAAAAATCAACGGTCTTACTCACACCTTCAAGTTGATATAGCTCACGTAAATAGTTGCTGATCGCCGGATAGCTCTCGATAGTACGTAAGTTACATTTAAAATGCCCCACATACACACTGTCAAAGCGGATCAAGGTGGTGAATAAACGCCAATCAGCTTCTGTCAGTGTTTCGCCCACTAAATAACGATTAACAGTTAAACGCTGTTCAATTTTATCTAAAGCGGCAAACAGATCATCAAAGGCTTCTGTATAAGCGTCTTGTGTCGTTGCAAAACCCGCACGATACACACCGTTATTGATGTTGTGATAAACAAACTCGTTAATTTCATCAATTTCAGAGCGTAGCGACTGTGGATAAAAATCTCGCTCATTACCTGTAAGGGCATTAAACGCACTATTAAACATTCTGATAATTTCAGCAGACTCATTACTGACAATGCGCTGCGTTTTTTTATCCCAAAGCACAGGAACCGTAACACGGCCTGAATAATCAGCTTTATTACGCGTATAAATTTGATGCATAAAGTCACTATTGAAAAGTGCATCACCGGTGCTGTGATTGTCTTTATCAAACGTCCAGCCGTGCTCTAGCATATCAGGGCTTACAACCGACACACTGATATAATCTTCAAGGCCTTTTAAATGGCGAAAAATCAAAGTGCGATGCGCCCAAGGACAGGCTAAAGAGACATAAAGGTGGTAGCGATCTTTTTCTGCTTTAAAGCCAGCATCACCACTTGGTCCTGCACTGCCATCTGCGGTGATCCAGTTACGTAACTGGGCTGCCTCTCGCTTAAATTCACCTTGGTTGTTGTCTGTGTCGTACCATTTATCTTGCCATTGGCCATTTACGAGTAATCCCACAATAACCTCCTATAGTGTGCCAAATTTACCTTGTTGATAGTCTTGTACTGCTTGATGTAATTCTGCTTGAGTCGTCATTACAAACGGGCCCATATGGGCGATTGGTTGCTTAAGTGGCGAGCCAACAAGTATCAAAACGCCAGCACCTGTTTGTGAGTTAAATTCAATGTCACTGCCAGGCTCTAAAATCAGTAAGCTGCCTGCTTTAACTGGACCGCCCTGTTCAGTATGAATTTCTCCGGTATGGACATACAGCATCACCTTGGTTTGTGTAAGCGGCGCATGGTAAAACTGTGTACCAGCCGGTAAAGTTACATCAGCGAGCATGCCATCAGCTGCTAAGTCTTGTAGACTAGAAACCTGCTGCTCACCGGCGAATTGCCAGCTCCCAGCAAGTGCTTTAAGTTCTACACCTTGCTCATTGCGAGTCATTGGCGCTGGCGCTTCTGTAGTATCTTGATAGCGTGGCGCTCTGAGTTTTTCTGCACTTGGCATATTTAGCCAAATTTGAAAGCCATGCATGCCCTCTTTAGCATCAGCCAATGGCATTTCACTGTGAATGACACCAAAGCCGGTACTCATCCACTGCACATCGCCTGCACGGATGGCTTTTTTGTTACCCATTTGATCTTGATGCTCAAAGCCACCTTTAATGATATACGTAAAGGTTTCGATACCACGATGAGGATGTGCAGGAAAGCCCCCCATAAAATCACTGTGATCATCTGACTTAAGCTCATCGATCATTAAGAAGGGGTCTAAATATTTACCATCAAAGCCAGGAATACGGCTAATATTTACACCATCGCCATCTTGTGTGGCACGGCTATTTAACTGTTGAATCACTTTCATAACTTTACTCCCGTAAATTGTATGAAATGATTGTAGGCGCTAATTTAACTAACAACCATGCGTAAAATTCGCGCTAATCATTCTTTTTATTAGAATGCTCATTTTGTTGCCTAGTTAATCTATCAGCCACAGTTGCTCCGCGCTCGCCGACTTCTTTTACTGGCCCTACAGTACTATCAACCAGTGTTTGCTGTTCTATACTGGCATTAACGGCCGCACCAAAAACAATGAAATAAGCACTGATATAAAGCCACATCAACATGATCACAACACCACCTAACGAGCCATACGTTTCGTTGTAACTTGCAAATTGCGAGACATAATATGAAAAGCCAATGGATGCGAGGATCCACAATAAAGTGGCAATAATCGAACCTGGCGTAATCCAACGCCACTTTGCGGGGGTACGGTGAGGTGCGTACCGATATAAGAATGCCAGTGCGCAGTTAAAAATAATAGCTAGCAACGGCCAAGTAATGAGTTTAATCATTAAATCAATAAGCTCAGTTAAGCCTACTAAATTAAGCACTATCGGTAAGATACCAATGATCAATAATGCCACCAGCGCAACAACTATCGCGCCAAGTGAAAATAGAAAACGTACCAGTAATGCCACAAAAAACTGTCGTTTGTTATATTGATGATAGGTAATGTTACAAGCTGTGATTAGCGCTTGGCAGCCTTTACTGCTACTCCAAACAGTCAATAACAACGTACCTATTGCACTCATACTTAACACTTTTTGCGACTGCTGTGTCACCTCACTGACTTGCATCAGAATAATATCGCGACTACTAGCAGGTAAGATGGCAATCACTTTATCAAGCTGATCATGAATATCAGTTGGTGAGGCAAAGTAAGCATAAACAGATACAATCGCAGCCAAAGCGGGAAAAATAGCCAATAGTGCATAAAATGCCACACCAGCCGCTACAAATGATAAGTTATCTTGTGATAAATTATGGTACACCCGCTTGCTAATATCCCACCAACCTCGCATTGGAATTTCCACCGGCGAGTGAGCCTGAAAACCGCGATTGTCTTTAGTCATATGTGACCTAAAAAATTGCTTAGATGATTATAAAGGTGCAAACAACTTGCCAATCGTAATGGCGCCTAATTTGCATTGAGCTAAGCTTATAAGAGTAAAGCAATTATCCAGGGAACGGTGCAATGAGTTATTATTTAATCTTTAAAAATCAATTAGCTAATCTACTTATATCGAACACACCTATAGTACCAAAGGCGGTCGTAGATAGTTTATCTTGGCAAGATTTAAACTCACAAGTTACGCAGTTTTTACACACTGCATGGCAAATGTTACCCGCACTGACACTCGGTATTACAGCCATCATTATCTGCTACTTATTAGCTCGCCCTTTATCGTATCTATTGATAAAGCCGCTTGGTTTTGTAAGTGAAAGTAAACTATTACATGTGGTGACACGGCGTTTTTTTAGCATCATTATAATCTTGTTTGGCGTGTACTTATTTTTGCGTCTTGCAGGGCTCACCAGTTTTGCTGTAGCCATTATGAGCGGTACAGGATTAGTCGGGCTTATTTTAGGTTTTGCCTTTCGCGATATTGCCGAAAACTTTATCTCAAGCATGCTGCTCAGTGTACAACGCCCTTTTCGTATTGATGATGTTATCGAAGTGGATGGTCGTTTAGGGGTCGTTAAAAAGGTTACGGCTCGCGCTACTACCTTGGTTGATTTTGATGGTAATCACATTCAAATACCCAATGCGACCGTGTATAAAAACGTGATTAAAAACCTCACAGCCAACCCCAAAATGCGAGGCCATTTTACTGTTGGCATTGGTTACGACAATGACATTCGCTACGCTCAGCAACTAGCGATGAAAGTGGTTAATCAAAACCCTGCTGTTATTAATGATCCACCGAGTCAGGTCTTGATTGAATCGCTTGGCTCTGCCACTCTCAACTTAACAATATATTTTTGGGTGAACAGCAACGAGCATAGCACTGTAAAAGTCGCCTCACAATTAATGCGAGAGCTGGTCAATACTTACTTAGCCGAGCAAATAAGCATGCCTGATGATGCTCGCGAGCGAATTATTTTAAATAGCGATACCGATCAACCAAGCAACACCGAAAGTGCGCCTGTAAAAGCAACAAAATCACTCGACGACCACAGCCTTGATGACGTTAGCAGTGACGCCGATGATATTCGCGAACAGGCAGATCAATCTCGTGACCCTGAACAGGGGAGTAATATAATTTAAAGTAATTGCGAACTAGGCTTCATCATTAGGTTTATCTTGCATAGCGCGTTTAAACCCTTTGACTGACGTCCCTAAATCGCCACCTATTCGAGATAGTTTTTTTGTGCCAAATAAAAGCACCACAATTGCGGCAATAATGACTAATTGCCAAACACTAATTCCTGCCATAACGACCTTTTTTAAATTAAAAGCGCCCTTGCAGGCGCTTGTACAACACTAACATTAGGAATACTAAAATTAGAAACTAGCTCGAACACCTAAGGCAACTTGAGTACCAAAACGCTCAAGATAACTCACTTGGTCAGTACGCTTTGTGTAACCCCAATAACGCTCATTCGTTAAGTTCGTTGCTTCGGCAAACACAGTGAATTGGTCACTGATGTTATAGCTCATGCTGGCATCTAACTGACCATAATCAGAGATCCAATATGGACCACCCCATGCATCAGGATCCGACAAGAATTTGCTACGCCAGTTATACGCTAAACGCGCTTGGAAACCATATTGCTCATAGTAAACCACGGCGTTGTATGAGTTTTTCGACATACCTCTAAATGGCAAGCCTGACTCTTTCAGCTCTGGCTCCTCGTAGCTGCTGTCAACATAAGTGTAGTTAAGCTGAAAACCTAAGCCATTGAAGGGTTCAGGTAATAAGTTCTCAAGCGATTGCTGATAAGCAAACTCAGCTCCTTTAATAGTTGCACCATATTCACTCTTACCAGGGTAAGATGCAAAGTAACGAACGCCTTCGATTTCAACCGGGCTTTCGACGTAATCGATAAATGATTTCAGGTCTTTTACAAACACCCCACCACTCAACGAGCTGCTGTCTTCAAAGTACCACTCTAAGGTCATGTCGGCTTGATTAGCTTCTTCTGGTGTTAACGATGAATCCCCCATCGAAAGTTGTGGTAAACCTTCACGATAAGTATCAAAGTTTGGCGCAAGCCATGGGCGTAAATAAGCTAAAGATGGGCGGCTAATGACTTTAGCGGCTGAAAAACGATAAATAAAATCATCTGTAATACTCAGTTTAAAGTTCATGCTAGGTAAAATATTGCTGTAATCACCTTTAAATGATTGCTCAACGGTATCGCGCCAACCATTTTCGAGTGGTTTACCATCATCTTGTAAATCAATTAACGATAAATCATACACCGACCCTTTAGAGCTCACTTCCGTTTGCGAACCGCGAATACCGACGTTTAACATGTACGGCATTTTTGCAAGGGTACTTTCGAGCGTCACTTGCGCATACGCAGTAAGAACCTCTTCGGTTACCTCATAAGTGCCCGATGAATTAAGCGATGCAACGATACTTTTATCAGTTGCTTCAGCATTAATTGAACGATAATAAGCAAGTAACTTATCGTAATCAAAACTTGGCCAAGGCTCAGGTGTAATGCTGCTTTCGCCTTCTAAGAAGTTATCGAAATTGGCCTCAACGAACACATCGCTTGGGATTTCAAATAGGTTAAAGTCACCGACATTCACCACGGTGCTGTCATCAAATTCATAACCATCACGCTCTAAGTATTGACCACCATTGCTAAATTGGCTGGCATTTTTTGATGCATATTCAAGTTGACTCTTAGTTTGTTCAAGATAAGTTAAACCAAAATCAACACGGGTAACTAAATCACTTTCCGGCACAAACGTACCGGTAAACTTAAAGTCATTAACCGTGTCTTCAACACCGGTACCTGTGTTACGGCTATAGTGAGCACCGTAAGATTGATCCGCAGTTAAGCCTGGCGATAAAGTCACATCTGGTAGCATATTACCTGTGGTGTAATCGATACCAATCGAGTCAATAAAACCACGCGCTACCACGAAGCGATTATCACCACCGTTTTCGTTTTTCGCTTTTGAGTGTGCAACATCCACAGCCAATGTTAGACCATCCATTGGATACCATTTGGCATTAAGGGCAAACTGATAAGTGTCAGTTTTACGAGGGTTGGTTAAGTTGAGTAACTCCACCATGGTATTACCGGTTTGCGTCATTGATACTACACGGCCTGTGTCATCAAATTCTGCATCAGTAAACACTGGCGTGCCTGGCGTCCAGCTTTCATCATAGTTTACAAAACCGATTTGATAGCGATGACCATCAGTATTGTAACGTGAATAAAGAGCATCAAAGTTTATATCTAGGGTATCTGTTGGACGCCATTGCATTGCTAACGTCGCACCGACGCGCTCACGCACATCCTGCGCGTTCGCAAAATACATGTAACTCGGGATTTTTGAGGCAAATATTTCACTTTGCCCATCAATTTCTCCGTTGCCATTCATATCGACTGGCACACCTGCGCTGTCTGCCCCCCAACCTTCTTCTTCGTCAAAAAAGCCGCTAGCAGAGTATGTGTCTGCACGTAAGGTTTTCTTTGAATAAGCACCCGAGAAAAGTACACCAAAGGTATCATCATTAAAGTTGTCACCAATGATGAATGAAGCATGCGGATGTACATCGCCTGTTCGTGATTCATAAATTCCTTTTGCAGAAGCGCTCAAAGTAAAGCCGTCTTGGTCTAATGGTTTGCGAGTTTCAATATCAACAACCGCACCAATGCCCCCTTCAATTAAACGTGCTTCTGGCGACTTATAAACCTGAAGCGCTCCTACTAATTCTGAGGCAATTGTGTCAAAGTTAAAGTCGCGGCCTGAGTTTTCAGACGCCAGTTTACGACCATTCAAAGTGGTAATGTTGTAGCCACCACCTAAGCCACGCACGAGGATATTTTGCCCTTCACCGCCATTACGAGTAATGGTGATGCCCGGTATACGCTGCAATGCTTCGGCTAAGTTTTCATCAGGGAACTTACCGATATCATCAGCGACAACGACGTCAACGACTGTCGTTGCTTCCTTCTTTCGAAAGTTTGATTCTTTAATACTGCTACGGATCCCTGTAACTTCAATAACCTCAACATCCTCTTCGGCCTTACTATCTTTTTCTTGTTGTTGAGCAGTTGCAGCAAAACTGATTGATGAGGCCAGAATCGAGCTTATCAGCACACTCAAATATGTTTTTCTAGTTGTTGTTGCCATGATGATTTCCTGTTTTTAATGTTCAGTTTTTTTCACCATTAAAATGGTAATGAGTAAGGCCTTATATTTAATCTATAACAAAACGAAACAAATTGGCAACAATAAATCACCTACCGAAACTTTCGATAGTTACGAAATGAGTTTTAAAAATGACAAAAATGGCTTTAAAAGCCTTTATGGACGTGAATTTAATTTCGAAAGTTACGATAACAATTTTTTTTGAAGGTTGTCTTTTAAGTGAGCTGGTACGGTTTTTTAGGATAATAAAAAAGGCAGCTAACGCTGCCTTTTCATGATCCTATTTAACTAGAAAATTAAACGGTAATCACCTCAATACCTAAGCTTGTTAATGACTCAACGAACTCTGCCGGCATACTTTTATCGGTTACCAGCACATCAATTGATTTCAGCGGCAATACATTATACAAAGCACGCTTACCAAATTTACTTGAATCGGTTACTGCAATGACTTTATCCGCGCGAGTGCACATAGTGCGATTCAACATTGCCTCGGGTTCATAATGGGTGGTGATCCCTGCTTCTGAGTCGATACCATCAACCCCTAAAATAACCTTTTTAAAGTTATACTTACTGAGTGCTTGTTCAACTTCATTTGAGTAGAAAGACATTGATTTCTTTCGTAATTGTCCACCCAGCATAAACACATTTGCATCATCAATATCAGCCAGTACATGGGCAATATTAAGGCCGTTTGTCATCACAGTAAGGCCCTGTTTATTGGTTAATGCTTTAGCAACTTCTTCTGTTGTGGTGCCAGAATCAATAATTAATGAGTCGCCATCATCAACTAAACTTGCCACAGCTTTCGCTAATAACACTTTCACAGCGTAGTTTTCGTTATGCTTATCTTTTACCGAAAGCTCTTTAGCCAATTTATCGCAGGCAATTGCCCCACCACGTGAACGGACAACTAAGCCTCGTTTACCGAGCTCGTTAAGATCATGGCGAATACTAACCTCCGAAATATCAAAGATCTTTGCAAGATCTTTAACATTTACTTTGCCATTTTCCTCGGTCATCAGAACGATTTTTTGTCTTCTTTCTATTGTGGTTAACATAGCTGGCCTGTTGTTTTAATAGCTGCTTTCAAATTCGTAGTTCAATATTACACAATTTACAGTTCCAAAGCCAAAATTAGTTTCGAAATAAAATAAAACTTTCAAAACTTACGGAATATGTTTTATGATTATTTCACAATAAACTTCTTTGGTGACAAAAATGACAACACAAAGCTCACTGTTAGAGCAAACAGAACACACCAATCGCACGCAATTACTGCCTATGATGATTATAGGTGGCTTGTTTTTTTTATTTGGCTTTATAACCTGGCTAAACGGCTCCTTGATCCCATTTTTACAAATGGTCTGCGATCTCAATCATATTGAAGCTTACATGGTGACACTGGTGTTTTATATCGCCTATACTGTGATGGCAATGCCAAGCGCGAAGATTTTGCAAATCTTCAGCTATAAACAGGGTATGTCATTCGGTTTAGGCACCATGGCATTTGGTGCAATGCTGTTTATTCCTGCAGCACAAATTCAAGCGTATTGGTTGTTTTTGGTTGCCTTATTTACTCTCGGTAGCGGCCTCACCTTATTACAAACCGCTGCGAATCCTTACATTGTACTCATTGGCTCTAAAGACACGGCTGCGGTGCGCATTAGCATTATGGGTATTCTCAATAAGAGCGCCGGTGTGGTTGCTCCACTGCTCTTCTCAGCAATGGTGTTTAGTGATATTGCGAGCTTTAGCCCTGAAGCCCTTGCTCAATTAAACAGCATTCAAAAACAATTGCAGTTACAAGAACTGGCTAATCGTTTAATTACTCCTTACTTTGTAATGGCAATCGCATTAGCAATATTAGCGGCGTTAATCATGCTGGCCCCGCTACCTGATATTGAGCAACCAAAAACCAGCAACAACAGCGAGAGCAAATCAGTACTGCAATTTCCACACTTAGTTTTAGGCGTGATAGCCCTATTCTTTTACATAGGTGCAGAAGTCATTGCCGGCGACACTATTGGCCTTTACGGCAAAGAACAAGGGGTATTGCAGTTCGCAGAACTCACCTCTTACACCATGGGCTTTATGGTGCTAGGTTATGTTTTAGGTATCGTGTTAATTCCTCGTTTTTTTAGTCAGCAACAGGCGCTGATATTTTCTGCGTTAAGTGGTTGTGTGTTTTCACTTGGTATCATTTTGATTGAACCGCAACAAACTGCGATTTCGAATTTAGTGCTCTTTTGGCTTGCTGATAACAGTTTTCCAGATACCGTGTTATTTGTTGCATTACTTGGCTTATCGAATGCGCTGGTATGGCCGACCATTTGGCCTATGGCCCTTGCAAATCTTGGCGATAAAACTCAAACCGGCGCAGCATTACTGATTATGGGGATTTCTGGTGGCGCTCTATTGCCTTTGGTATACGGTGTATTTGCAGAATATACAGGCAATGCACAACAAGCTTATTATCTGTTGATCCCTTGCTATGCGTTTATTCTTTATTACGCACTGATTGGTCACAAACTAACAAGTTGGCGTAAGTAACGACATGGGCAGGCTTAGTTGTTTTACTATTTAACTAGCCTGCAATTTTTCTGATGTGAAATAGCCCAGTAGCAAAAATTCACGCACGGTAAAAATACACTTATAAATTAAATACTCGTCACGCTTATCAGGGCTCACTTCTGAAAGAGGTAAGGCTTGCTGCGCTATTATGCGCTGTTGCTGCAGTGAAGAGATAGTAAATAAACCTGTGAGTTTATCTGCTAATTGCGACGATGAAAGAGCACCTTCTGCAATCAGCTCTGCGCCTTTTAAGCATGTCGTACGCTCAGTCGTAGTTTGTGTATTTGCTAGCATTAAATCTGTGAAAGCGACTAAATTAAAATACAGCTGTTCATTTGGCTCCAGTTCCAAAATAACCGCCTGCATTTGCGTGACCACATCCCGGTGAGCCGCTGTTTTAAGCACCTCAAAATGATTGTCATCCACTTTATCAAATAGCTGAGTCGCAGCCACTGGCGTAATAGCCGCACCGAATAATGCTGCTAAACATTTAATCGCATTTCGCCTTTGTAAATCAGCCATTGAACACCCCATTTTGATAATGTCGTGCAGCATGATCGGCGGCTCTTGCAGTAAATGCCATATAGGTTAACGAAGGGTTCTGATAAGCCGACGAGCACATAAACGAGCCATCAGTGACATAGACGTTACGCACACTATGAATTTGGTTATAGCGATTAAGCACAGAGCTTCTCGCATCATGCCCCATTCGCGCAGTTCCCATTTCGTGGATGGCCTGCCCCGGCGCTGAGCCTTTATCGTACGCTTGCACATTTTGGTAACCTGCTTTGGTCAGCATCTCGACGGCTTGCGCTTTCATATCCTCGCGCATGCGCTGCTCGTTTTCAGCAAATTGGCAATCGAAATTAACTAAAGGTAATCCCCATTGATCTTTTAATACCGGATCTAAGCTCATTTTATTACGATGATAAGGCAAGCATTCACCAAAGCCTATCAATGCAACTTGCCAAGGCCCTGGTTTGGCGAGCTCTTCTCGATAAGACTTACCAAAGCTAAGTTCTTTAAAACCGCGCCGCCAATCTTTACGTGTTGCATACCCTTGATAGCCATAGCCACGAATAAAGCTATGCTGCTCTTTATTATTAAGGTTTCGAAAACGCGGGATATGAAAGCCAACGGGTCTATCGCCATCATTGAGATCATTATCAAAGCCTTTAGGCTCACCCGTTGCGCCAACCCTAAAATGGTGATCCATGAGGTTATGGCCAAGCTCTCCACTGTCGTTCCCTAAGCCATTAGGAAAACGTGCAGAGGTTGAATTTAATAACAAGGCTGTTGTTGCCACCGTTGATGCACAGCAAAAAATAATGTTCGCTCGTTCAATACGCTCTTTTTTAGATTCAGCATCAATCACAGTCACACCTGTGGCTTGCCTAGTTTCTGGGTTGTATATAATCTCTTTGGCAATGGAGTGAGTCTGAATGGTAAGTCGCCCAGTGCGCATTGCAGCAGGCAAGGTCGAGGCTAAACTACTAAAGTAACTACCGGTTGGGCAACCACGCATACAGCGGTTGCGCTTGGTGCATGCGGCACGACCTTGCTCAGGTTTTGCCTTGGTTAAATGCGCCACTCGCCCGATTGTTAGGTGCCGATTAGTGTGGTGGGTTAATAAACTGTGTTTAAGTTGCTGTTCTACGGCATTAAGCGCGAAGGGAGGCAAGTAAGGTCCATCAGGTAGCTGAGGTAAATTTAGCGCTTCGCCAATAACCCCGATGTAGGCTTCGACTTTATCGTACCAAGGCGCAATATCTTGATAGCGCACTGGCCAATCAACGCCGTGACCATCTTGTTTGTTGGCTGCAAAATCTATATCACTGAGGCGTAAGCATTGCCGCCCCCAAGTTAATGAGCGCCCACCAAGGTGATACCCTCGGATTCAGTCAAAACGTTGCGATTCTAGATAAGGGTGCTGCAAATCATTCACAAACCAGTGTTTTATTGACTGTTTGGTGGCATAGCCAGTGCGTGCTTGTTTAGCTTGATGCCGCTTTTCTAGCAGGCTAGCTCTGCCGCGAAATGGCAGTTGCCAATCGTCTTTAAACGCAGTGAAATAGTCAGAACCGTGCACAACCTGCCTGCCACGTTCAAGTAGCAGTACATTGAGCCCTTTTTCAGTCAGTTCTTTGGCAGCCCAGCCGCCTGTAATGCCACTGCCAATAACAATGGCATCAAATACTTTTGCCTGCATTCGTATCGTTAACTTTTAAAAGATTTGCTTACCCGCACATATCGTTGCTTGAACAGAAAAGTCTTTATCGAGCAGTGCAAAATTAGCGTGTTTACCAACCGCAATACTGCCTATTTGCTCCGCTTTATTTAAAAACTCAGCGGGTACTAAACTGGCCATTTTAGTTGCTTCAACTAGGCTTGCATCAGTTAGGTTATAAAAACGTTCAACGCCCACTTCCATGGTTAATGTACTGCCCGCTAAAGAGCCGCTTTCGGTTCTTGCAACCCCTTGCTCAACCACAATAGGAAGCTCTCCTAAGCGGTAGCGACCATCTTGTAAGCCTCCGGCACTTACACAGTCTGTAATTAGAGCAATTTTATCTGCCCCTTTTAAGCGGTAAACCATGTTCATGATGCTTGGGTGCAAATGAATACCATCAGGGATAAGCTCAACCATGGCATCGTTGTCCATCAACAGTGCGCCAGTACAACCAGGGTCACGATGATGAATACCGCGCATACCATTAAAAATATGCACACCACCGCAGGCACCATGGGCAAGAGCGTGTGTTGTTTGCGCAAAATTAGCATCTGTGTGACCCAGCATCACCCGTACACCTTTATCAGTGATATAGCGGATCATGTCAGGTGATTTAAGTAGTTCTGGCGCTAATGCAAAGGAGCTTAAGCAACCTTCACATGCGGCATAAATTTCATCAAATCGCTGTTTAGTCAGTTCTAAAAAAAATGACTCGTTATGCGCGCCTTTATGCGCTTCTGCAAAGAATAAACCTTCGTTATAAGCCCCCAGCAACTGCGCACCCGCTAAGCCTTTTTGATAGGCACTCGCCATATTTTTATAAGCTTGAATTGATACGTCCCAGTCTGCGGTCACCGTGGTGCCAACAAACCCCGTTACGCCATGCTTTGCTAAAGCACGAGAAATAGTCTCTAGTGATTCTGGGGTGCCATCCATAATATCGCAGCCTTCACGGCCATGAATATGCAAATCGATAAAGCCCGGAAATAAGCTATGTTCGCCTAACTCTATTACCTCGATCTCGGGCTCTATTTGCGTGGTAATAGCACTAATTTTACCTTGCTCGACCAAGACCACATGATCGAGTAAAACCGCATCAGCAGTCACCACGTTTGCGGCTTTTAAGTAATAACGATTAAGATGCGCTGGAATTAGCATGAACACTTCCTATTATTGCAGCGCCTCTTACGCCGCTAGAATCACCAAATTTTGCGCGCTTCACGTCGGGCACGGCAAAACCTGAAAATAAATGAGTTTGAATTGCGTCAGGGAGCTTTTCTACAATTGCATCAATGAGCGACAAACCGCCCCCAAGTACGATAACTTCTGGGTGTAAACTTTTACTAATAGCAGCAAAGGTTTCGCCAAGAATATCTAAGTAACAAGCGAGCACCTTTAAGGCTTGCTCATCCGAGCGCTTGATATCGTTTGCCCATTCAATCGCAGATTTAGGAGATTGCGTAATATGTTGATACAAGGTTTGTACACCAGGCCCCGCAATATAACTTTCGACACAGCCATTTAAACCACAGCCACATTTTAAAACCGGCAGCTGGTATTTTTGCTGCAAATACGCAGACAGCGGTAAATGACCGTACTCCCCCGACATACCCAAGCCTTGGTTAAACAAGGTTCCATCAATGCACATACCACCCGCCGCACCAGTGCCAACAATAGCACCAAATACTCGGCTGTAACCTTCACCAGCTCCGCCATTAGCTTCTGATAAGGCGAAACATCGGGTGTCATTTAATATCGCAACAGGGCGTTTTAATAATGCTTGAAGATCGTTGGCAATCAATTTGCCTGTGGCACACGGCACATTAGCCGACAGCACTTTACCTTCATCATTAACGATACCTGGCATACCGATGCCCACCGCACCTTGGCAACCTGTCAGCTCATCGGCTTTAATTACCTGCTGATAAATTGCGTGCAAAAATTGCTGATAGTCATCCGTTGGCGTAGTAATACGCCAACTTTGCTGTTGCTCTAAATTATCATTAAAAATGGCGGTCTCTATTTTTGTACCACCAATATCGAGTCCGTAAACAGCCATACTTTACCCAACACTACTTAGCGAGAAGTTAATGGGTAAATAGTTACCCCTTTTACAACACGGTTAACTTCGCCCGTCGGACAAGGGTTATCAGGTGTTAAACCGAGTGACATTGATTTATAAAATGCAAAAATCTGACAATAGACAATATAATACAAGCCTTGCCAAACATCATCTAGCTCGACCAGTTCAGTATTTAACGCCAGTTTTTTAACCGCTAAACATTGTTGGTCATTTAATAGCTCATTATGTAAATCAGCATCATACAAACTACTATAAAAATCACTTGAGGCCATTAACAACACTGCGGTTTTATCATTAATGATGGTTTTAGGACCATGACGAAAGCCAAGCGGGGTTTCAAAGTAACTAATTAAATCCCCATTGGTCAGCTCTAAGCACTTTAAAGCCGCTTCTTTAGCATAGCCAAGTAACGAGCCAGCCCCTAAAAACACCAAACGTTCAATGTCAGTTTGCGCAAAGCCTTTGATCTCTTCAAGTTGAGTGTCGAGTAGCTGCTCTGTCTGCGTAGCTACTTGTGCAAGCTGGTTAACATCAGGGGTAAAAATACATAAGGTTGAAAGCAGCATTGAGGTGAAACTGCTGGTCATTGCAAAGCTTTCATCTAAGGTTTCTTTTGGCATAAGTACACTAAAACTATTTTTTTTAGCTGCCGCCCTTTTAGCTAATTCACCATTTTCATTACAGGTAATGACTAAGTGATAGCACTTTTCAACAACTTGCTCTGCGATATCAACCGCAGCAACACTTTCAGGGCTGTTACCTGAGCGCGCATAAGAAATAAGTAAGGTTGGTGTGCTCTTTTGTAAAAACCCATGTGGGTTAGACACAATGTCGGTAGTGCTAACTGCACGCACATTTAAATCAGTTTTGGCCGTTAAATGAGGTGCTAACACTTCGCCAACATAGGCTGATGTACCCGCGCCAGTTAAAACAATTTTTAAGTTTTTAAATGCTAAAATCGGCACTAAAAAGTCATTAATTTCAGCGCGATTATTATCAACCAGTTTTGCTGTATTACGCCATGAACTTGGCTGTTGTGAAATTTCTTTTGCTGTCCAATAAGCGCTTTGTTGCTTAAGTTCTGTTTCGTTTAATGATAGATACTGCGTCATAATTAATTCTCTCTCAACACCACTTATTGATTACAAGCAAGCGAATAGGTATTCGTTACTTCCATTATTTTATTAAGTACTAACTCACGCGGTGATGAGTTAATTTTGCCATTATTCAATGCCTTGTATTGCGCTGGCATAAATTGGCTAAGCAAAGTCTGTGGAATAGTTTGCGCTTCTAAGTTGGCAAATAAGGTTTCTACTGTTTGTTTTATTTCATCTTCAGGCCAGTAGTAGCGAATACGGTCGCTATAACTATAAGCTCTAAACAGCTTAGCTTCAGCACCTTCTGTTGGATAAAACTTATTCCAGTAATGTGGCTTTTCTAGCATGATACGCTCACACACATCCCGCAAATGAGAGCGTTTAGCAGGTTCAACTAATTGATCTTCAATATAAGATAAAGCAAACAACCCTTCGCGTAGTGCGTAGGTAAGCTGTGGACCCACTTTTAATATGGCAAAGTGATCTTGCACCAACTCGTGGTAGCAATGTTCTGGCTGATAATCAGTAGAGTGAGCCTCATAAACAAGATTATCGACAGTAGTAATAAACTCTTTCAGTTTTTTCGCTTTATTACGTTGATAGTCAAAAACTTGATGGTTATCAAATTCAACGCCTGGCTGCACAACAACAGCAATAACACGCGACCACACATCACTCATGTTTAAGTTAGCAAACGCAGCCTGATGTAATTCAATTGTTTGCTGTACCCCCTCAACATGCGATACCTCAATAACTTCATGCTCTTCTGTAGCGCCACCCGGAGGAGGAACCTCAGTACCCACTACATAAAGAATATCGTTATCTTTTGAGACTAACTCAGCAGCTTGGCACATCAATGCTGCACGCTTGGCAATTTCAGCATCAGCTAAACGCGCACCATCATCACTACATGGCATACTGGCATCTAAGTGAATTTTCTTAAAACCAGCACTTGCATAGGCTTTTACTAGTTCTACAGCTTTTATCATCGCAACGTCTGCAGGCTCATTCACCCAACACACTGGGCCTAAATGATCACCACCTAAAATAATGCGCTGGGTATCTAACCCTACTTCTTCGGCTATTGCATGAACAAACTCAACAAAGTCATGGGGCTTCATACCTGTGTAACCACCAAACTGGTTAACTTGATTCGCTGTAGCTTCAATTAAAATTTCGGTGTCATCATTGAGAGCTTGCAACATTGCTGCTTCGATAACGAGCGGGTGTGCACAGCACACAGAATAAATACCCTGCGCTTGCCCTACTCGATTGTTATTTATAATCGTTTTTAATGCATTCATGGTTTTCTCCAAGCAGCTTACGCTAATGGTTAGATATCTGATTTGAAATTACAGTAGCACAGAGCGAAACCACACACAACACAACGAAAGACAATGAAAGACAAAAAGTAAGCTTAAAATACACTAGGCACGTTATTTTACAAGGATTGAAATAGTAAAAACCAAATTTACGAAAGAATTTGAAAGCATTTAATTGTAATTAACTTTGAGTTGCGATATAACAGAAACAACTGAAACACACTATTAAAATAATCTCAGTGATTTAGGTATCGTTATGACAATAGATAGACGTAGTTTTTTAAAATCTGCCGCAGCCATTACCGCCGCGACAGTCGTGACTGGCTGTGCGAAAAGCCAACAAGGTGATAATCAGAGCACCCCACTTGCAGCACAAGGTAAAAGCGTAATGGGCTTAGCTGTGCCAGCAATGGATGTGGTACGTGTTGGTTTTATTGGGGTTGGTCAACGTGGTAGCGGCCATGTAAAACATCTTTGCCACATTGAAGGTGTTGAAATTAAAGCGATTTGCGATACAGATCAGCTGATGCTAGACAAGTCTGTTAACTATGTTGTTGAAAAAGGCTTACCTAAACCTACTGCTTATACGGGGTCTGACAAAGCCTATTTAGACATGCTGGCTCGTGATGACATCGACATTGTGATCATTTCAACACCTTGGAAATGGCACACACCGATGAGTATTGAGACCATGGAAAGTGGTAAACATGCCTTTGTTGAAGTGCCTGCAGCAACTACGATGGAAGAGTGTTGGCAACTAGTAAATACCGCAGAGCGTACGCAAAAGAACTGCATGATGATGGAAAACGTTAACTACGGCCGTGACGAGTTAATGGTATTAAACATGGTTCGTAAAGGCGTATTTGGCGAATTACTACACGGTGAAGCCGCTTATATTCATGACCTGCGTTGGCAAATGAAAGAAATTGATCGCAGTACTGGCTCGTGGCGCACTTACTGGCATACAAAAGTGAACGGTAACTTATACCCAACCCATGGCTTAGGCCCTGTATCTCAGTATATGAATATCAACCGAGGGGATCGCTTTGACTTTGTTACATCAGTCAGTTCACCAGCACTTGGCCGCGCCGCTTATGCAGAGCGTGAATTCCCTGTAGGCCACGAACGTCGTTCACTAAAATTTACTGCTGGCGACATGAACACCAGTATTATTAAAACAGTGAAAGGTCGTAGCATTATGGTGCAGCACGACACCACAAGCCCGCGCCCGTACAGCCGCCATAACCTAATTCAAGGTACGAATGGAACATTTGCCGGTTTCCCTAACCGTATTGCCCTTGAAGATGTGCCACCAGCGATTGCAAAAATTTATCAACAGCAATATGAAGCTGAGCTCGCAGCGTGGGGAAAAGCGGGTTCGCAAGGTCGTAAGCCACATTTACAAAACTTCCATAGCTGGGATCAGGATATGGAAAAATGGCGTGCTGAATTTGATCATCCACTGTGGAAACGCATGGGTGAAGAAGCGGTTCGTAACGGTGGCCATGGCGGTATGGACTTCATTATGCTTTGGCGGATGATCTACTGCTTACGTAATAATGAGCCACTCGATCAAGATGTATACGATGCCGCAGCATGGTCATCAATCTTCCCGCAAAGTATGGCATCGGTTGCAGATAGAAGTAACAGCAAAACAATTCCGGACTTTACCCGTGGCGCTTGGCAAACAGGCAAGCCTCTGGGGATTGTGGCTTAATACACCTTAACTAAAATATAAAGCCCGCAGCGTATGCTGCGAGCTTTCCTAATCAATAATAATTATTCGTTAATTTGCGACGCAATATCAGCATAGTTTGCTTGAAACTCAGCGTGGCGAGTTTGTGCTGCATCAAATGCACTGAAAGTGACTTGTTGCCATCCACCTGAGTTTGGTTTTGCTGTATTTGCTTGATCTATCATCACATTTTCTTGACGTGTTTTAAAACTTGCTGAACCAAAATCGCTGGCCTCGAGTGTTTCACGGTAAGTTTTATTTGCCCAATAGCGATCCCAACTGTCGCTATAAAATGTATCTGTACCACGGTAATGACTAACAATCACTGGCGTATAGAACACTCCCCAGTTACCTAAGAATTCGACTGTTTCTTTGTCTTGCTGATTTGCATAGCGAAATGCATGAGTACCAATACCATCTTTATGATAAACAACCATAGGATGACCGTTTTGCTGGAGCACTTCATTAAACGCTCGCGTATCATAATTACCATGGGCACTGGTGCTTACGTGACTAATATACTCATTACCACTTTCTTTCACAGTCCAAACGATCACCGTTTCAACGTCATGACGATGTCCACCCGCAAATGACCAGTGAACTGATTGATCCTTTTCAAAATAGAGCTCATAAAAGTGCGCACAGTATTGGTCTTGGTTATCTGTTTGATGGCATAACTGACGATGCATAGTATTCGCGAATAGCTCCCAGCCAGTATCTCTACATCCTCCCCAAGGCGTTTTCCATGCCGCATCTTCGCCTTTGTTTTGCGCCAAATTATTATTTTTATCAAAAGGTGTGGCTGGATAACAGCCGTCCGAGTCAAAATCAAATACCGGTGCAAAATTACGTACTGCTGCTTGATTATACCAAGTCACGGCTTCATCTAAACGAGGCAATTCTTGCCCAAAAGCAGCATTCGTTATTAAAAGGCTTGCCGTGGTTAATGCCATTAATTTATCCATATTATGTTCCTTATTCTCTGTTGATGAGTGACACTTGAGTGCCACTATTTAGACGAAACATTTCCCATTTAGTGGACAAGAAATTCAATGAAAGTTTTCTTACAGAGTTAATGAAAGGCTAAGTACAAAACGGCGACCAAATTGCTCAACCTTCATAAGAGATGAAGCATCGTTTGTTTGCACCTCTCGAACAAGACTTTTGTCTGTGGCATTAAAAATATCAAAACGCAATGCTACCGCATCAGAGAAAAACCAACTGTAGCTGAGATCAACACAGGTAAACTCATCAATATATACATCAGCATTATTCGATAAGTCTCGTTGCTCTAAAAACTCGCTTCGATAATTAACGTTAACAGCACTTTGCCATCTCTTAGCATTAAACAAGAAGCGCAGATTTGCTGTTAGTTCAGAGACCCCTTCAATCTCAGGGTTGTTAATTTGCTTAGCCGTTAATTTAGCGTCCAGCAACTGACTAACACTCGTTATCATACGACTTTGCAAAAAAGAGTTTGATAGCATAGGCAAACTCAAATCAGCACTTAATTGCAGCCCATTTATTGTTGCTTGGCCATCATTGGTTGCCTGTAAAGCTGGGTACTGTTGCTGTTGATAGGTAATGGCTTTAATTTGTTCAACAATAAAATTATCGAGTTGGTGATTAAAGGCCATGAGTTGCAGGTTATTTTCTTCTGTTAACCAATTGAGCGATAGACTTGTCGTATCTGCTACCACGGGTTTTAGAGTTGGATTGCCGACTTCTGCATAAGGTAATCCTCCAGAATTAACATGAAGCTTTGGGTTTAAGTCAGAATAATTAGGTCGATTCACTGCTCGGCTATAGCCTAATCGACCAAGCCATTGGTCAGACAATTGCCATTTAATATTCAAAGAAGGCAACCACATAGAGAATTTAACTTGCTTATAAAGCTCTTCTAATTGGTTATTCTCATTGAGCTGATACCCTAATGTTTTACTCCTTGTATCACTATACCTAAGTCCAAAAGCAGCCGTTAAGCTTTCAAGTTCTGGTATCTGCCATAAACTGTGAATATAGCTTTCATAGGCAGTAAATTTGTTTTCATAGCTATTCAAGTAATCATTGGTGTGTCGCTCAGAAAAGGGCAGCTCAATATCATAAAGCTGCAAAAGATCACGTTTTGGGATCAACCAAGCTTGCATTGGCTGCGATAGAAAATCAGCTTTAAATGGCTTATTCAGAGGCTCCAACCAACGGCCATCAAGATCAGGTAAAGCAGCTAATTGTGCTTTAGATAAATTAATATCTTGGCGCAGGTATTGATGAGATTGTGCTGATTTTACGGCACCAAACTGCACACTCGACAACCCCCAACTAGATGAAACTTGCCATGTATTATCGACTCCCCACTCTGTTACTTGGTCATTGACCTCTATCATACGTCGACTCAACTGCGACAACTGCGAGTAACTATTAACCAGTGCCAGATTTGTAGCAAATTCATACTGAGCCAATTTTTTGCCTGAAATCGAAACCACTGCTGGCACAGGCTTTAAATCAACATGAGTTCGAGTAATAGGGGCTTTGGTTGCACTAAGTGATTCACTATGGCTATAAAACGGACTTATTTGCCAGTGGCTACCGTCTTTTGCATACCATGTTGGTATGATTTGAAAGGTCTGATTACGGTAATAAAGACCGGATTCTTCTCGTGAGGATTTACTTTGCGTGGCGCCAAACTGCACATTTTGAACACTATTGTTCTTTTCATCTAAGGTGGCTTTAGCCTGTTCACTTAGAGGATTAATCGAGAGACGATGCTCATCGTAAGTAAAATCTGTATCCGAACGAAGCCATAGCGTATCTAACTCGAACTGCGGGTGCGGTCGCCAAGCTAGGTTTGCATAGTAACTCGTTCGTGTCCTGTCTTCATTTTCGATGGTCAGTGCTAGCGTATCGGTAGGTACTAAGCTATTACTTTCTAATCCCTGCCAATAATAAGCTGCGGGAGCTCCCTCATTATTGCCCCAGTGCCACGTTTCAAATTGAAATTGCCTTTGTAATCGGTTCTCGTAATTAAATTTAACAACCGCAGCTAACTCCTCATCAGCTGAAAGAGTATTCGCTGTTAAACCAAAACTTGGTTGAAAGTTACGCTCACCTGCAAGTGCAGCACTGGTCAGAGTTACCTTTAAATGATCACCATCAAATGAAAGCGGATCATCACTCACCAAGTTAACTGTCGCTCCTGCCGCTCCGCTTGGAAACCTTGAGTCAGCCAATTTGTATACCGCAATATTAGAGAAAAGTTCGGCGCTAAATGTATCAAAACGGTACTGCTGACCGTATTGATTCGAGTTACGAACGTTTTCAGTATTCGCTAACCTGTGACCATTCAACAATGTTAATTGATACTCTGGTCCAAGTCCCATCGCACTTATATTAAGTGCTTCGCCGCGATCTCGGGAAATACTCATACCAGGAATAGCCTGCAATGCCTCAGCTAAATTCTCTGCGGGCAATAAAGAAAGCATTGCGCCATTAGCAAAGTCAGCTTCACCTATGTAATTTTGCTTTTGTTGCTGTGCATAGTCTGCACTTTGTTGATAGTTTCGGTCATAAAAACGTGTATAGGCTTTGCTATGCTTATCGCCCGTCACCGTCACTTCTTCCATCACAAGCTGTGATGGAGTTTTACTTTGTATTTTAACAGACTTTGAAACCACAATTCCCGATGGGGTTTGCTGCCAAATAAAGCCATTTTTTAGTAATAATGTATCAAGGCGTGCTTCTATACTGTTAGCTTTAGGAACTTCAGCTGACGGTAAAACCACGTCACTCACTAACTTATCTGGGTAAATAATTGCAACTTGGTACTGCTCAGCCAGTGCATTAAGCGCTGCTTTTAGGGTGCTTTGTGCAGCATATAGCTGCTTGGCATACACACCAAACAGCATCAAAGCAAAGCAGAAAATACGCCCCATTAACTTGCATCCTCATTACTAGAGGAAAACATTGTGTCTATTTTCGATGAAAGGTTTATGACAAAATCATGTCAATTTCGAGCCTTTTTACTTAACTCAATGCTATCAGGATACTGCTTGACATCGAGTGTATTTAGCTGAGCAATTAACTTTGCGGCCCCAAATATATCGTTAACAGCAAAGCGACCACTTACTTGTATATCTGCCGACACATTTTTTAACACGACCGGTTTTTCGCTATAACGGTTTAACTGAAATAGAGCATCATTGATAGACACGTTATCTAAGTCCAACCAGCCTTGCTGCCAATCAGGTTGTAAAGCATTAAATTGCGATACCTGTATTGCAGAATCGCTCACTCGGGCACGCTGTCCTTTCACTAATTCAACATGCTGCAATCCATCTAAACTAGTCACTGACACTTTGCCATGAAAAACCTCGACTAAGGTTTCACGCAATGTTTTATCCACATTAAAAGCCGTACCAAGCACTTCAATCGTGGCATTGCCTGCATCAATAGTGAATGGCCGCGATTCATCACGGTGCACAGAAAAGTACGCTTCGCCTTTAGTTAAGATTGCTTTTCGAGTTTGACTATTTTCAGTAAATTCAAGTTGGGCATGCACATTCATTGCAACCTGTGTCCCGTCAGACAAGCTGACTTGCTGTGCTGTATCACTACTAAATTGCTGCACAGCTACAAGATTAGAGGCTGGTATCGAGCGCTGTTCATTTAGTGGCATTAACGTCCACATGAAAATAGCAAAGCACGCTGCTACAGCACCGCAGCCCCAAGAGTATTGCGCTAAACGACGACGTTTTTTAGCTTGTTCAAGTTGTTCATTCTGTTGCGTATCCACCAGCTCAAGCGCGGCTAATAATGCAGGATCGTCCCAAATAGCCTTTTCTAGCGCATTATCCGATTCGTAATCATGTTGGTGTGAAGAGTTCATCGTTATCTCAATTACTCGTAATACTAATGTGACGGATTAATCGCCCTAACGGGGACACTCATGCATTAAAAAATACTCAGTCATGGCATTTTTTAGCATATCCATTGCCCGCGAAATATGTTTTTTTACCGCTTCTTCAGAGATCCCCAAACTGCTTGCGATCTCAGAACGAGTTTGGCCTTTAATCCGACGCCGAATAAACACGTCTCTACGCAGTGCTGGCATTTGTGACAAAATACGCTGATAGAGCGCAATACGCTGCTCATACTCAAGCGCGGACTCAAGCGATAACGCCTCACAATGCGGCTCATGCTCTAAGCTTTCTGGTATTTTCTTTTGCTCACGATGATGATCAATAACCAAGTGCTGGGCCATTCGATAACCATATGCCAGTGGATTATCTATCGGATCTAAATGCTCAGAGTTAAGTGCTTTTAGCAGTAACTTTTGAAATAAATCGTCCGCATCCGCACGCTCTGCAACGGCTTTGCAAAAAAAACCTTTAAGCGCGTCTTGATTGGCTATAAAGCACTGCAATAAGGTTCTGCTATGCGCTGTAACTGTATTATTCAAACCGTTAGTCATTGAAGGTAAAGCCATAATTTAGTGGTGAAGGCTAGCTTATTTATCTAGATATGACGCAAATGCTAGCCTAAAGGGGACAGCTGTTTGATGATCATTTGGTTACAGTTTTAAGTAATTATCGACTTAAAAACGTCACGAAAGCTTCACGAAAAAAGGCGTCCCCTTCTTTGTTATTGCAGCGTCTTTACAGGCGAATTTAAACCAAATATTGCATTTAACAGGAATTAACTCACATGACGTATCGTGCATTTTCATTATCACCTTTAGCACTTGCTGTTGGCTCATTATTAATCACTCCCGCTTACGCAGAAGAAAACCAAGAACCGATTGAAGAAATTGTTGTCACTGGCAGCTACATAAAAAGTTTAGAAAAAGCGATTGATTTAAAACGCACAAATATTGGCTTCTCAGATTCAATAGTGGCATCTGATATTGCTGACTTCCCAGAGCAAAACTTAGCGGAAGCTTTACAGCGTATGCCAGGTGTTACTATTGAACGTAATAAAGGCCTAGGTCAAAAAGTCAATGTACGAAGCTTACCGTCTGAGTTTACATTTGTTTCTATTAATAACCTTGCCACAGCCTCTGGCAGTGGTGGCCGTGATGTTGAATTTGATATGTTCGCTTCAGAGATAATTCAAAGTGTCACTGTAAAAAAATCACCAACAGCAGCAGACGAAGAAGGTGGCATTGCCGGCTCTGTAGCCATCACTACTGCGCGCCCATTTGACTATGATGGTCGTCAAATCGTAGCATCAGTTGAGGGGGCATATAACGACATCTCAGAAAAGAGCGATCCTAAATTTGCATTCTTAGCAAGTGATACCTTTGGCGACTGGGGTGCGCTTGCCTCATTTGCATACTCGGAACGTACCAACAGAACAGATAGCAACTCTGGTATTGATTTTCGTCCTTTATCACGCTGGCTAGAAAAGTCAGGATCCTCGCAATGGCAATCAGATCAAGCTGCTGATGTTCTAGAACGCGATACGGGTATCACTATAAATGATCGTTTCGATAAAGATGAGACTAGCCGTGTAGTGTTTATGAATAAAGTCGGCGACAGAGCTTTCTTAACAGAACAAGAAAAGTGGGGCGCAACCTTATCACTGCAATATAAACCGAGCAGTGAGTTCAGCCTCACCTTTGATGCTTTACTTGGTAACTTTGATAATCATGAGGATCAATATGACGCAGCGGCCTACTCTGCTTCAAGTATCAGCTCATTAGAAAAAATAAACAATTACGATAACACCACCCTTGCTGACTATGGTATTACCGTTTTAACTGATGTTAACTATGCCGCAACGCAGCACGAATTTTTAAGTAAGGAAAATAGTAGCGATACAGACTATCAACAATTTAGCTTAACCCTTGATTGGATGCTGGGCGATTGGGAAGTTTACGGAGTAGTTGGTTACAGTGGTGCAGACAAACTAGCAGAAACAACTAATTTAAAGCACACAGCATACCGCCCAACTCGTACTCGCTATACATCAACTGGTGGCGAAACGATTCCCAGTGATAATCCAGATACATTTGACATGTATAATTCTCCTGAAGCTTATACATTTGACTATTATGAGGTAAATTTAGAAGATATCTCTGATGACAAATATGCGGCTCAGCTCGATTTTAGCCGCCATTTTCAACTAGACTTCTTCCCTGCATTATCAAAAGTACAGTTCGGTGCGCGTTATACAGATAAATCTAAACAACGTAATTATGGTAGTAACAGAGTTACAGGCTCTTCTGCAGGTGATTCATCATGGGTAGGCACACGTACTTTAGCTGATAGCGAAATCCATGATATTTCAGATTTAGTGTCAGGTGGTGAGTATCTATCTGATGTATCGTCTAAACAAGACTGGAGTCAAATTTCAAATAATTATGCACGAAATGAATTACGTTACGATGGTTTTGCAGTAGATTTCGCACCGGATGAGTTTTACGAAGTATCAGAAAAAACCACCGCTATTTACGCTATGGCTGACTTTGTATTTGATATTGGCACATTACCAGCTACTTTAAACGCGGGTGTCCGTTATATCGATACCGATGTTAATTCTTCTGGCTATCACCAAGTACAAAGTGATGACGGTAGCACAGGCTATACGCCTGCGCCTATTTCAAAAGAAGGTAACTACAAAGAGACCCTACCAAGCATTAACTTTAGTTTAGAGCTTACAGACAACCTATTATTCCGCGCTGCTGCATCAGAAACATTTATTCGCCCAGCACTGACTGATATTGCCTACAAACGTACAGTTAGCTTAAGTGAATTTAAATACCGAGATGGTAACCCTGATCTTAAACCTACTTACGCAGACCAATGGGAAACCGGGCTAGAGTGGTACTTAGAAGAAGGTGGTTTACTTGCTGTGTCTTACTTCGAAAAAGAAATTGAAGGTGTAGTACGTGAATCCCTTACAGGTGTTGTAAATGACGTAACTAAATATAACGACAATGGCACTGTCGATGGCGTGTATGATTTTGACGTTTATCAAAAAGTAAACGCTGAAGGGTCTTATGATGTAAGTGGTCTTGAATTTATTGCACAAATTCCATTTTCCCGCTTTCACCCAATGTTACAAGGTTTTGGTATAAATGCTAACTATACGACGCTTGATAACTCGCTCACTGGCGCCTCTGATTTAGCGATTCCAACACCACCAGAAGGCTTAGCTGACGAAACCTATAACCTTACCTTTTATTTTGAGAATGACAGCTTTGATGCACGCATTTCTTACAACTACAAAGATAAATATGTTGAATACATAGAACGCGATATGTATCCAGTTTACCGCGATGCTTACGGTCAAACAGATGTTTCGTTTGGCTACAAAATAAATGACACGATAAAAGTCACCCTTGAGGGCATCAATATTACAGATGAAGAAACTACGGGCTACACCATAGCACCTGCTTTCCCAACTATGTATGAGTTCTCGGGTCGTCGCTTCTCATTAGGCTTACGCGGCAGTTTCTAAGCGGATCATCGGGGCGGTGCGCCCCGATTTTTTCAGTAAGGCTATATTAATGCGATTATTTGCACTACTTTCACTGCTTTTTGCGACGTTTCAACTCTATGCCAAAGAGCTAAACACGCAAATTGCTTTTATACCAGATATACATTTTCACGATATTTACGCTGACTTTAGCCAAGCTGGCTTCGCTGGCATTAAGCTCGATAACCAATCGAAGCCTGTCTCTATTCGCAGCATGAAATCTCAGCTTCACTCAACTCGATTATTTAATGAAAACTACTTTGCTCTGATAGCAGCGCTAGATGATATTGCCGCACGCGGCGTGAAATTAGTGGCATTACCGGGGGATTTTACCGACGACGGACAACCTGTTCACCTAAAGGGATTAAAAACTCTTTTAAGTGATTACAGCAAACGCTATGGAATGCGCTTTTTTGCTATTCCAGGCAATCATGATCCTGTTAAGCCAATAAGAAGTGCGGCTGGTAAATCAGACTTTTTAGATGAGCAAGGCCGTGAGGTGGCAATTTTTAGTAACGACCACGCTATGTGTAAAACCCCTCATACTGATTTCTTGTTTTGCGATGATGCTATTAGCCACGGTGGCTATCAAGAAATCATGGACGCGATGTCTGAATTTGGTTTAAAGCCACAGAGCCAAGACTTGCTATGGCAAACACCTTTTTTAGATAATCACGCTTCTTTGGCCGAGCGCCAGTATCAGCAGTGCACTAATGATAATAAGCACTGTGTAATGATCCCTGATACGAGTTACCTTGTTGAACCTGTTGCAGGATTATGGCTTTTAGCTATCGATGCCAATGTTTATTTACCTGAGTTTAAGAATAACCAACTTACTTTCAAGGGATCAGGCAATGCAGGATACAACAAGGTCTTAACGGAAAAGCCGTACTTATTAAGTTGGATAAAACAGCTTGTTACCGCAGCAAAAGAACAGCACAAAACACTGATTGCATTTAGTCACTTTCCAATGGGAGAGTTTTACGATCAGCAAAGTGAATCTATTAAGGACTTGTTCGGCGACAACGCTTTTCAACTAACTCGAAAACCCACAAATCAGACGCAAAGTGCGTTAGCTGAAACTGGGCTACGTTTGCATATTGGCGGCCATATGCATATGAATGACACCCGTATAATTCGAGCAAAGAAAAACACGCTTTATAATATTCAAGCTCCATCCATAAGCGCTTACCGTCCAGCTTACAAGCTCGTAAGTATACTTGGAAGTGAAGCTAAAGTTGATACAGTACTACTTGATTCCATAGCTAACTTTGACACATTATTTCCTGCTTATGAGAGAGAATACGATCACTTAGCAGAGCGTAATCCAGATGAAAAATGGCTTGCGGATATTCTAGGCAGCGAAAACTATCAGCAATTTACTTTGCAACACCTAGCCGGACTCGCAAAATGGCGATTTATACCTAAAGAGTGGCCTGACAGTTTTAAAACCCAGCTAATCTCATATAGCTTCCAGGAGCTATTAACACTTTACGATAGCCCTACAAGCCCTCCAATAACGCAAGCTTCAGATGCTTTGTTGAGTAAAGTCACTTTATTTGATTTTATTCGTGACTTTTACCTACTACGAAATGCAGGTTCATTAGCATTTGAAGATATTTCAAAAGAACACTTCAAAACTTATAAGCTGATAACACAGCAGTTAAATGCTATGGGGCAATGCTTACCAAGGCAAATGAGTAAAATAGCGCAAACAGTTGATGTCTGTACTCTACAAGTGGGCCTTAGCAAAGCGCTTACTATTTTTGAAAAACTAGCAGCAGGTGAAAATGACCGCTGCTTGATCATTGATCTGAATCTAAAAACTAATAAGCCAGCAAAAACCTGTGATTCCATAAATAAAAGCGGCACCTAAGTCGATGCCGTTTTTATTATTTTTTGCGATTACTGAGCATGTGCTGCAGCACGGAAAATTGTGTTAGTTAGCAGTACATTCATACCTTCAAGGTAAGCACGATAGGTTGGTGATTGTGTAAAGCCAATCACCATGCCTTTACCTTGCGATTGATGAACTAATAATGGCTTATACGCAAGCTGTGCTTTATTTTGCTGCCATAGATAACCACTTGCTAGCACATCGTCCTTACCTGTGAACCATGCTAAGTTTTTACCTGAGTTCAGTTTTATTGGTGTGTAAATATCGTTACCGTAAGCCACCGCAACGAGGTTTTTATCAACCCCTGCTGTTAACCAATGCTCTTGGTCTACTTCAACATTAGCAAGTACACCCGCTACATAGTCTGGCGATGTGTGAGGCTCGATGCTTGCTGCTTTTAAATCATCACGAGATGTGAACAGCTGCCCTGCCACTTTACTGCTTTTATCATCGCTGCTGTCGGCTTTATCTTCACGGTAAGCTTGCTCACGCTTAACATCTAATAAGCCGTAATCGGCATTACTAGTAAAGCGGTTTGCATTACCAAGGGCAATCAACACGCCGCCTGCTTCAACCCAGCTTTTTAAATTAGCCGCGCCTGATTTACCGAGCCCTTGCTCGTAATCACCTTCCGGTAAAATAAGCACCTGGTAATCACTTAAATCAGCCCATGCGAGCATTGGCGTGCGAATCGCCGTGACTGGGTAACCTAGCTGCCTTTCGATAACAAAACGGGTGTTACCGGCGCTTAGCTCACTGGTGGGTGCATCCCATGCCATCGCCACTTTTGGCGCCACCATGGGCACTGTTTTGTTACTACCAAAGCTTGGGCCTTCAATCACCCAGCTAGAATTGACACCATCAACAATTGCACCAGTTTGCTCAGCAATTTGGCTAATTTTAGCAAGTAGTTCTTTGTCGTTTAAACGCTTTTCGATTACTAAGCTCCCCGCTGGATACTTAGTTTTATCACCTAAAACAAATGCTTGGTCAGCACTTTTCAGTTTAATGCCTGCTTGCAATGCTGCTGTTAAAAAGCGTGCTGCAGTCGTATCACCCCAGGCAACAACATAAGCCACTGAAGCTTCTGGATTATTCACTTTACCAAGCAATGTGACATCGGCCAGAACCGCTTTGCTGTCTGCGCTAACGGTACGGTCACAACTATCGCTATCAACATTAAACATCATCGGCAGTGACCAACCTGTGACATCGTAAATTTCATCGTCAAGGTTACGCGCACGGCGTCTTTCTTGCTCTTTTACAAATGCCTCAGCCATATCAACTTGGTCTGTAAACGTGGTACGCACAAATACACCACGCGGCTGTGCGGTATCAATAAAATAGCTACCCGCTTTATACTTAACGCCACATGCTTTGAAGTCTTCAGTTGCTTGTTTAACTTCAACACCATGTTCAGCCATTAAGGTTGCGAGTCTGTGAGCGCCTTCACGGTTACTTTGTTTAGGTAAGATATAAACACGCTCTTTGCTATCTTTACCCGAATCAATCGCATCAACTTGATATTGATAAAAATCACCCAGTAATTTTTCACGTTGATTGGCGGCACCTTCTGCGGTTGAAATTGACGCTATAAACTGACGTTTTACGGTATTAAAATAACTGAGCAGTTCACCGGTGTTTTTCTCAAACACGTGCCCTCGAGCTGAACCTACTTCGTAAGTTGATGCAGACGCCCCATAAAATACGGGCCAGCTATCGCCGTAGCCTGGGTAAAAGGCATCAAAAATTTCACGGGTAAAATAATCAAAGCCAAACTCATCAAAATACTTCGCATGATTTTGACCAATCGCATCCATATTGGCGATTTGTGTTTTTGTCATATGTGGGTTAAATGGCTGAGCAGCTGGTGCAAAGTAGTAAGATTGATCGCCGCCCATTTCATGAATATCAACCACCACTTGTGGTTTATATTTATTGATTGCAGCCACTCTTCCCTTTGTTTCAGGCTGAGTAAGTGCTAACCAATCACGGTTCATATCAAACAAATAATGATTTGTTCGACCTCTTGGCCACGGCTCATTATGCTCTGCACTTAAGCGATCGGCACTGTGCTCAAGACCGACGGTTGCATAGTAACGAGTAACAAATCGCTCACGACCATCTGGGTTTTGTAATGGGTCGATAAAGACCACTGTATTGTCTAAAATTTTATTGTTAACAGCATCATTAGGGGCTGCTAATAAGTGATACGCTGTAAATAATGCGGCATCGGTTGAGCTAATTTCATTACCATGCACCGCATACTGAAGCCACACTGATGTCGGTAAGTTTTTAATCAGCGACTTAGCTTCTTTTTCAGAAGTAATTCGCGGATCAGCCAAAGCTTGTGTGTTATTCGCAAGGGTTTCTAATGAATTAATATGCTCAGCGGTGCCAACCACCGCATAAACCAGCTCACGCCCTTCCCAGCTATTTGCGTACTTAAACACTTTAATACGATTAGGTGCCGCCTTTTCAAGGGCACTGAGGTAACGGCGCATATCGTTATAATTAGTAATACGCTCACCTACATCATAACCAAGAACCTGCTTAAACGTAGGTATATCGGTATTGTAAACAGTACCAGGCCACATCACTTCGGTATTGTTAATACTTGCAGTGGCACTAAAGCTGACAGACATTGCCATCATGCACATTGAGACTGCTTTGATTGCTCCCTTTGCTAACATATGAATTCCACCCATTAGAAAAACGTAAATAAACTAGTTATCAACATATAAAACTATTGAAAATAAGGGAATTAAAAGCGTTAGAAAGGCTTAAATTAGAGTTAACTGGAAATAACACCCCTTGTCAGCGAGAGTCATAAGTGCAAGGGGTATTAGGTGTGATTTGATTTTATGCCTTGGTCTTCAAGAAATCATACAGCTTATCTTTCAGCGCCGCTCTTTGATGTTTCTTTTCATGCATTTCACTGTCTTCGATCGGAGAACTATTGAGCTCAAGCTCTCTAATTTCTTTATCCATGTCATCATATCGCTGCATGGTATTTTTAAAGTGCGCATCACTTTTAGCAAGGTTGTGGATTAATTCATTAAACTCTGGGAATTCATTCAATAACGAGTGTTTTTCACCTAGCATGGGCAACTCCTTTGACTAGAATTAGATTTCAAATTCACTGTAACATTGTGCAAAATAGAGTCAACGTCGCAACCTTGTCCGAGATCAATAATGGTGGCGATTAGGGAATAATAGTACTTGGTTAAAAATTGCTTGTGATTTAGAAAGCAAAAAGCCCCGCATTACTGCGAGGCTTTGATCTAATTTGATGAGTCAGCCAGTAAGCGATGTTTTGTATGCGCGGAGTGGATTTTCTTCCCCAAAAAAACAAAAGCCCCGCATCGCTGCGGGGCTTTAATCTAATTTGGTGAGTCAGCCAATAAGCCGGGTTCTGTCGTGGATAATCATTCGTCTAGGCCATAAATTGCTCTATGGCTCAAGCAACCTACCCGGTTCTCACGTGGGCCACGCGTTCATTATTTAAAATGATAGAACCCTATTTGGTCTTGCTCCGGGTGGAGTTTACCTTGCAACCAACTGTTACCAGTGGCTCGGTGCGCTCTTACCGCACCCTTTCACCCTTACCAACCGAAGTTGGCGGTCTCCTCTCTGCTGCACTTGTCGTAGGCTCGCGCCCCCCAGCCGTTAGCTGGCACCCTGCCCTGTGGAGCCCGGACTTTCCTCCCCCTGCGCATTTTCGTTGCAGGCAGCGATTATCTCGGCTGACTCGGCGCGCAGTATACCTGAGCGCGCACGTCTATGCAGTAAAGAATTAGTCTTTTTCGTCAATAATTGCTTTATAAAGTGCGTTTTTCTTCAACCCAAAATACTCAGCTACGACACCACAGGCTTTTTTCAGTGGCATTTCGGCTTCGAGTAAAGCAAGCATACGGCGCGCATCTTCTGGAATATCATCACTTTGCTTCGCCTTACCTGGGAGCATAAGCACAATTTCGCCGCGCTGCTTAGTTGGATCATCTGTTAAAAACTGCTTTAGCTCGGCAACGCTGCCGTTAAAGAAGGTTTCGAAGGTTTTTGTTAGCTCTTTCGCAAACACCACAGGCTGCTCTGAGCCGAGCGCCTCTTCTAAATCATCAAGGCTTGCCATAATACGGTGGGTGCTTTCATACATGATGCTGGTTATACCTGAGTTTACCGCTTCCATAAAAAAAGTTTGTCTGGCTTTACTTTTTGCTGGCGTAAATCCAATAAACTGAAAACGGTCAGTTGGTAAGCCTGAGCAGCATACCGCAGTGATCGCAGCACAAGCACCAGGCACAGGCGTTACATGTGCGCCTTGTTCACGACATAAATTGACAACTGCATAACCTGGGTCGCTAATTAATGGTGTGCCGGCATCTGATACCAGTGCAATGTTCATTCCCTGCTCAAGCCAGTCAACTATTTGCTGCGCTTTTTGTTTCTCGTTATGATCATGTAAAGCAAAGGTTTTTGCTTTGATATTAAAGTGGCTTAACAACTTCCCCGTATGACGAGTATCTTCAGCGGCTATTAAGTCAACCTCAGATAGGGTTTGAATGGCACGCTGGCTAATGTCATCAAAGTTACCAATAGGCGTGGCAACAATGTAAAGAGTGCCGATTTTATCTGAATTGTCCTCATTTAACATTGAGGTCTCCTGCGTCAGTCAGTAATATAAGCAAATCGCGTTAACGTATTGGGAAATCATTGTGCGACTTAAACTTGTTAGTCTATTAATTGTATTGTCAGGGTTATCGGCTTGTAGCACAACCGAAAAACCATCAAATAGTACAGAAAATCCATCGAGCCAATCGAGTAGTGCTCTGTCACAATTAACCGACGCACAATCTATGTATCAAACGGCACTTAATCGCCAAGGTGCTGATAAAATCCAACTACTTTATACAGCCCGAGATGCAGCGATTAGTGAAGAGCGTTGGTCTCTTTTAGAAAATATCTGTTTAGAGCTTGAAGCAACTCCCAGCGTAGACCAAATTCAAAACAAGCTTTATATTGCGTTAGCACAAGAGCAGCAAGGTAAAAGCGATCTTGCACTTGAGCAACTACGAGTACTTGAGCCTGAGCTAAGTCTGCCTGAACATAAGGCTTGGCATCAGTATTTAACGGGTCGAGTTTACGCATCACAAGGTTTGCCAAAACAAGCCATGCCCTATTATTTTGCGGCTTCAACAATTAGTAATGATAACAACTTTAGCGTTGCAAATTTAAATCAGGATTTATGGCATAGCCTTACTCAGCTTTCATCGTATGCACTAGAGCGCTTTAACCGCGGTTCTGTTGTGCAACAAGGTTGGGTTAATTTAGCGCTTTATCATCAAGTATATTTAGGGGCGCCGGTTGAATTGCATCAAGCGATGAACAACTGGATGCGACGCTATCCAGGTCACCCTGCCGCAGAGGTTTTACCTAAGAAAGTCACTGAGCTTGTGCAAGTTGAGCCTCTTAATGTCAACCGTTTAGCGGTGCTTATTCCACAGTCAGGCGCGAATGAACGTTTAGGCGATGCACTCAAAGCAGGAGTACTCGCTGCACTTGATAACAATCCGCTAGAAGAAACCTTATTTATAGACGAATCGCTGTCAGCGGCAGAAATTGCCCTAAAACTCAGTGAATTTAAAGCCGATTTTGTTATTGGCCCTTTACTCAAAAGCAATATTGAAAAATTAAGCACAGCGCAAACACTTATTGATTACCCTGTTATGCACCTAAATACGTTTGATGGTGAACGAGTGTCTCAACAGCACTTTTTCTTTGCTTTAAACCCTGAACATGAAGTGCAACAAGCACTTGAGCGCTTTTTAACAGCGGGTTACCAAAAACCTATGCTGCTGGCACCAAATAATAGTAATGGCCAACGCTTAGTTGAATACTTCAACCAGCAGTGGCAACGCTATAGTGAGGTTAAACCACAAGTTGGCTTTTACGCTAGTAAAGATGATATGCCTAAAACTATTACAGGCTTATTAGAAGTAGACCAAAGTAAAGAGCGCATTAAAGTAGTTAAGTCATTATTTAGGCAAGAGGTTGAGAGCGAAACGCGATCGCGTAGCGATGTGGATGTTATCTATATTCTTGGAGATGCAACTGAGACACGCCTAATTAAGCCTTACTTAGATGTTAATGTCAGTACTTTTGCTGAACGTATTCCGCTTTACGCTAGTTCAAAAAGTCATAGTAAGCAAATAGATAGAACTGACAAAGGTGACCTAGATGGCCTTTATTTCACGGAACTCCCTTGGATGCTCGAAGGTCAAATAAAGCAACATAACTTGCGTCAGCAATATGAGCGCCTTTGGCCTGAAAATGCCGATATTAACCAGCGTTTATTTGCGATGACCTATGATGCAACCAGTATGCTAGGAAGCGTAAAACAATTGAGTATGGTTGCAGGCAAGCGCTTTAATGGTATCAGCGGCGAGTTGAGCATTGCCAGCAATGGCCATGTCACACGTTCTTTAGATTGGGCGCAATATAAGAATAAACAAATTATTGCTGTTGATTTAGCAACTGAGCAACCTATACCGTTATTCATGCAGTCAGCTTCAGGAATTAGCTCTGCAGAATAGCCAATAAGATTCAAGGATGAGGTCATGTCGTGGTTCAAAGAGTTATGGCAAAATAGCCGCGAGAAAGGTTTATATTATGAAAAGCAAGCCGAAAGCTACCTGAAGCAGCACGGCTTAAAAACCATTGAGTGTAATTACTTATGCCAATATGGTGAGCTTGATCTCATTATGCGAGAAGGCAATACACTCGTATTTGTCGAAGTGAAGTTTAGAAAGAACAAACTTCGTGGTGGCGCAAATTATGCGCTTAGCCAACAAAAGCAGCAACGGCTTAGGCGAACTATCGCCCATTACCTTGCAGATAAAAAATTACCCAACCAGCGTATGCGCATTGATTACGTCGCCATAACAGGTGAACAAGATAGTGAAATAAACTGGTTTAGAAATGTATATTAACATCAAAGGCCAACAAGCCTTATTGGTAGGTTATGCAAGAAACTATTAAAAAGATTTTTACCGAAAATATTCAAGTCCAAATAGCCGCTGGTGAAGTTTTGCCAAGTGCTCTTGAGTCTGCAGCATTTACCATTGCCCAAAGTCTTATAAATGGAAATAAGTTACTTTGCTGCGGTACCGCCAGCTGTCATATGCTTGCACAACATATGGCAGGCTTACTGATTAACTTTTATGAAACTGAACGCCCTTGCCTACCCGCTGTTGCGCTTGCACAAGAGCAAGTTAACCTTGGCCAAAGCAATCATAACGATGAACATGAAGCTTTTGCGAGACAAATTCGCGCTTTTGCTCAAGAAGGTGACTTATTACTCGCTATTGCAGTGAATGGCAATGAGAAACAAATTATTTCTGCTGTAGAGGCTGCGCTAACCCGCGATATGAAAGTCATTGTATTAGTCGGTGATGATGGCGGAGAATTAGTTGGTTTATTAGGCCCTAACGATGTAGAGATCCGCGTCCCTTCAAAACGCCCAAGTCGAATTGTTGAATCTCATCTCGTTAATTTACACTGCTTAGGTGAGCTTATTGATTTAACCTTATTCCCACAGGAAGAAAACAATGTTTAAACAGTCTCTTATTGTCATAAGTACCGTATTACTTCTACAGGGTTGCGCTGCAGCAGTCGTTGCTGGCACAGCAGGTGCTGTTACCTCAGCCAATGATCGCCGTACAATAGGCTCACAAATTGATGACAACAACATTGAAATTAAAAGCTCTATTGCTATAAGTGAAAATGAGCGCCTACACAAGTTTGCCAATGTCAATGTAATCAGTGTGAATGGCATTGTACTGATGATTGGGCAAGTTGCTAACCAAGAAATGAAAAACGAAGCACAACGTGCTATCGAAGGCGTGGATGGCATACGTAAAATTCATAACCAAATTCGTATAAGCTCAAATATTGGTATGAGCACGCAAACTCACGACTCATGGCTAACATCAAAAGTAAAAACGCAATTACTCACCACAGAGAACATCAGTAGCAATAATATAAAAGTGGTTACAGAGAATGGCGAAGTCTTTTTAATGGGCTTAGTGAGCAATACAGAAGCTAATTTAGCCGTTGAAGTGGCACGTAATGTTTCAGGTGTTGAACGAGTCATTAAGGTATTCGAATACCTATAACTTTTACCACTAATAATAAAAAACCCGCTACGAAGCGGGTTTTTTGTAAGTCTGAAAGGTTATTTAATCACTCGTAAGTGAGACCCTTTTTTCTTCTCTGGTTTAGTCGGCGGCTCATCATCTGGCGTAATATCGTCAGGTGTTTCAACACTTTCTAATACCGGAGCAAACTCTTCTTCGTCCTCGATGAATTCTTCTGCAGTAAATACAGTCCCTTCACCATTCTCACGTGCGTAAATTGCGAGTACAGCGCCCATGGGTACGTATACTTGCATAGGCTGTCCACCAAAGCGTGCATTAAAGCTTAGCTGTTGGTTATCCATAGCAAAATTTGTAACTGCCGATGGGCTAATGTTTAAAACGATCTGGCCGTCTTGAACAAACTGAGTTGGCACTTGTACAGCAGGAAAATCAGCGTTCACAACTAAATGCGGTGTGCACTGATTATCAACAATCCAATCAAAGAAAGCGCGTAGTAAATAAGGACGATTAGGCGTCATTATAAACGGATCTCACGCTCAGCTTCAGTTAGTGAAGCTTGGAATGATTCGCGCTCAAATAAACGCAACATGTATTCTTTAAGCTCTTTCGCGCCTGCACCAGTAAGCTCTATACCAAGTTCTGGTAAACGCCAAAGTAGTGGCGCTAAGTAACAATCAACTAGGCTGAACTCTTCACTCATGAAGTAAGGCGCTTCAGAGAAGATAGGAGCAATTGCAAGTAATGCTTCTGTCAGCTCTTTACGCGCTTGAGCTGCTTCACTGCTACCGCTTGAGATTTTGTTAGCTAAGCTATACCAGTCAGTATCAATGCGATGCATCATTAGACGACTACGGCCACGCATAACCGGATAAACTGGCATTAGTGGAGGATGAGGAAAACGTTCATCAAGGTATTCCATGATGATGTTTGCCTGATATAAACCAAGCTCACGATCGATCAGTGTGGGTACTGTACCGTAAGGGTTAATTTCATGAAGTGCTTCTGGCAGGTTATCCTTTTCAGCCAGGTGAATGTCAACACTTACACCTTTTTCAGCAAGTACAATACGTACTTGATGGCTATACATACAGTTAGCACCAGAAAACAGGGTCATTACAGGGCGCTTATTGGCAGCTACGGCCATGCCTACCTCCATTATATTACAAAAACAGCAATAGGGGCTTAAGCCCCTATCACAAAATTACCTTTCAACATGCCCAGGATTAGTGAACATCTCTCCAGTATTCTTTCTTCAGCATGAATGCCAAGATAAATAGAATCACTAGGAAACCAATTACCTTAAGACCTAACGCTTCTGACTCTAAACGTGACGGTTCGCCAACATAAGCCAAGAAGTTAGTTAAGTCACGAGCAGCACGGTCGTACTCATCGTCACTCATTTCACCGGTACCATCTGTTTCAGTGCCAACAACTTTAGTCACAGTATGACCATGTTCTTCGACTTCTTCAGTGATTGGTGTTGGTAAACCCTGCAGCTCTTGAAGAACATGAGGCATACCTACCGATGGGAAAACAATATTATTTACGCCAAACGGACGTGATTCGTCTTTATAGAACGACTTCAGATATGTATAAATCCAGTCAGTTCCACGAACACGTGCTACAAGTGTTAAGTCTGGTGGCGCAGCACCAAACCACTTAGCAGCATCTTCTTTACCGATCGCGTTTTTGATATGGCTACCTACTTTTGAACCGTCAAAAATAAGTTGTTCTTGACCAATTTCAGTAGGAATACCGATATCGCGGAACGTACGTTCATAACGCTGATACTGCATTTGGTGACAACCAAGACAGTAGTTCATGAACAATTTAGCACCACGTTGTAAAGACGCATTGTCTTTTAGGTCAATGTTCGCATCCATTAACGGAACCGAAGGACCTGCTGCCATTGTCAACGATGGCAACAATGCGAATAAACCGATAATTAGCTTTTTCATCATTTCGTCAACCTCGTTGGTAATGGCTTAGTTTTCTCATTCTTACTGTAAACAAATAACAATACGAAGAACATGAAGTATGTCACAGTCGTGATTTGTGATAACAGCGTTTTGAAATCAGTTTGTGGTGTTGCACCAACCCAACCCAAGATAATGAAAGTTACCACGAATTGAGCAATGTTTAACTTGTGTAAGCCACAACGATAACGAATAGAGCGAACCGAACCACGGTCAATCCAAGGTAGTAACGCAAGCACTACGATAGATGCACCCATCGCGATAACACCAATTAGTTTATCTGGGATAGCACGCAGAATCGCATAGAATGGCGTGAAGTACCAAACAGGGAAAATGTGCTCAGGTGTTTTCAGTGGGTTCGCAGCTTCGAAGTTTGGCGCTTCTAAGAAGAAACCATTCATCGCAGGCATAAAGAATACAACCCAACAGAATAAGATTAAGAAACCAACCACACCCACAATATCTTTTACTGTGTAGTAAGGGTGGAACGGGATTGCATCAACAATGTCTTTCTTGTTGGTGTAATACTCGTGGAATTTGAATTTAGGTTTATCTTCTTCAGCAACAGAACCTTTCTTACGCTTGATTTCAACACCATCTGGGTTGTTTGAACCCACTTCGTGGAGTGCAACAATGTGTAAGAATACTAAAATAACGATAACTAAAGGTAACGCAATTACGTGAAGCGCGAAGAAGCGGTTAAGCGTTGCACCAGAGATTACGTAGTCACCACGGATCCAAAGCGTTAAGTCATCACCAATAACCGGAATCGCACCGAATAGTGAAATGATTACCTGTGCGCCCCAGAAAGACATTTGTCCCCAAGGAAGTAAGTAACCCATGAAAGCTTCAGCCATAAGTGCTAAGAAGATGAACATACCGAATAACCACAGTAACTCACGTGGTTTTTGGTAAGAGCCGTAGATCATGCCACGGAACATGTGCAGATAAACAACGATAAAGAACGCTGAAGCACCTGTTGAGTGAAGGTAACGAAGTAACCAGCCGTATTCAACATCACGCATGATGTATTCTACCGATGCGAAAGCACCCTCAGCAGACGGCACGAAGTTCATTGTTAACCAAATACCCGTTACGATTTGGTTAACAAGTACTAACATGGCTAATGAGCCAAAGAAGTACCAGAAGTTAAAGTTTTTTGGTGCTGGATACTGTGCGATATGCATGTTCCAAACACGTGTCATTGGAATACGATCGTCGATCCAACCAATAATTTTACCAAACATTATGCCACTCCTTCTTCTTCACCGACTAAGATAGTCGTGTCATCAATGAAGGTGTACGGAGGGATTTCTAGATTTAATGGCGCAGGTACAGATTGGAATACACGACCAGCCATATCAAATTTAGAACCATGACACGGACAGAAGAAACCGTCATCTGTGCCCTCTACTTTTTCACCAAAGCCACCTTGTAAGAAGCTCGGAGAACAACCTAAGTGTGTACAAATACCCACAGCAACGAAAATCTCTGGTCGTTGTGAACGGTATTCATTGGTTGATGATTCAGGTTGTTGAGGCTCTTCAGATGCAGGATCACGAAGTTGACCTTCATGCTCTTTCATCTGTTCAAGCATTCTCGGGGTACGTGATATAACCCATACAGGCTTACCACGCCACTCGACACGTATTAATTGTCCTGACTCAAGCTTGCTGATATCTACTTCTACAGGCGCACCCGCAGATTTAGCTCGCTCACTTGGATTCCAAGACGCAATAAAAGGAACAGCAGCCCCAGCCGCACCAACACCACCAACAACAGAGGTAGCTATGGTTAAAAAGCGACGTCGGCCATTGTCTACAGGCGCATTGCTCATCCACTTATCTCCACTATGATTCCCAACACTTGCCATATTGAGAACATCAGTTACAGCAGGTTAATTTTTAGAAATTTCAAAATAGACGCGATCATAATTAAAAGCCTTGATTAAAACAAGGTTATTCACAGTCTCATGCTTGAATAAACCCGTTTTAATACTTTATTAATTTGGGTTAGCTCGAGTATGAAGCCGCTATTTATGATAACGCATATAAAAAAACAATATACTGACCAAGATCAACCTCACTAAGAGGAAACAGAATTCTGTATTAGCTGTTGTTGAACTCACTCACATTACTTGCCCTCCAATTGTAGCAAAAAAATTCATCAATTAACTGATGGATTTAAGCTAATTTTGCTAAATCATGAAGTTTTTTTACTGTAATACGTAGGAATTACTAAGAGCGGTTAAATATCGAGCGAAAAAAAGAAACATCTGTGCGTAAAGGATGCTTGATTTTGCTCCCCCTCTATAACGAATTGAGAGTCAGCCATTTAAAGTGAGGAATGAGAATATGGTTTGTGAGTTAACCGTGGCGGCTGAATAAATCAATACACTTTTTACACGAAAACAAAAAACCCAGCCGAAGCTGGGTTTTTGGTATTCTGATAAACGTAAATATTAACGTTTTGAGAATTGTGGACGCTTACGTGCTTTCTTAAGACCCACTTTCTTACGCTCAACTTTACGTGCATCACGTGTAACGAAACCTGCTTTACGAAGTGTAGGACGTAGTGACTCGTCAAACTCCATAAGTGCACGAGTGATACCGTGACGGATAGCACCAGCTTGACCAGTAGTACCACCACCTGAAACAGTGATGTGTAGGTCAAACTTTTCAGTCATTTCTACGTGCTCTAATGCTTGACGAACAACCATGCGAGCAGTCTCACGACCAAAGTACTCTTCTAGAGAGCGCTTGTTGATTACGATGTTACCAGTGCCTGGGCGTAAGAATACGCGAGCACTTGAACTTTTACGACGACCTGTACCGTAGTATTGATTTGCCATGATAGTGCTCCTTAAATGTCTAGAACCTGAGGCTGTTGTGCAGCATGGTTGTGCTCAGTACCCGCGTAAACTTTAAGTTTACGGTACATTGCGCGGCCTAAAGGACCACGTGGCAACATGCCTTTAACAGCTTTTTCGATAATCATTTCAGGCTTTGCAGCTTGAAGCTTGTCGAAAGTAGTAGACTTAAGACCACCTGGGAAACCAGTATGAGCGTGGTACATTTTGTCTTTTGCTTTATTACCAGTAACAGTCACTTTCTCTGCGTTGATAACGATGATGTAATCACCAGTATCTACGTGAGGAGTGTACTCAGCTTTATGCTTACCGCGTAGGCGACGAGCGATTTCAGTAGCGATGCGACCTAAAGTTTTACCTTCAGCGTCAACTACGTACCAGTCACGTTTTACTGTTTCTGGCTTAGCAACAAACGTTTTCATTTATTAAAATCCAATGTTTTCTTATTTAAAACCACAGGTAATTATCATTAATTACCGCTCTAAGTTGAATGCTTTAACCCCTTCGAGTTTAAGACTTTGAGCCATCAATTAGAGGCTAAACTAATATCAGGCAATAGAACGCAACGTGGCAGACGCGGGAGTATACCAGCACTTAAACCACATTGCTATATGATGGTCGTTTTTTATTCTAAAAAATAAAGCATAGCCGCTAGGCTTGTCAGGCACATTTCAAAGAAAGAAATTGCGCCAACAGCTTTATGCCAAATGCTCTTTTGCTAAATATTCGAGCGATTGCATTTCTTGTAATCGGCTAATGCAACGCTTAAATTCAAAATTTAAATTTCCCTCGCTATACAGCTCGGTTATTGGCTTTTCAGCGGAGATAATCAGGGTTACATGACGCTCATAAAATTCATCCACTAAGGCGATAAAACGACGTGCCGCATCATCATTAGCCTGACCAAGTGCTTTTACGTTCGACAAAATCACCGTATTATAAAGTCGGCTTATTTCCATATAATCGACTTGACTGCGAGCTGTTTCGCACAGTTCACTAAACTCAAACATGGCAATACAGTCTGAAACTTTACGGGTTTTGATCATCCGCCCTTCAATTTCAATTGCCTTATCAAGCACACCTGGCTCAGGCGACAATTTATCGAAATATTCAAATAAATTTTCATCAGCCTGCTTATCAAGCGGGCTATGGAAAATCTCAGCCTGCTCTAGTGTACGTAATCGGTAATCAATGCCAGAATCAACATTGACGATTTCGGTATTCGCTTTTACCAACTCAATCGCTGGTAAAAAACGGGCCCGTTGTAAACCGTTACGATACAGCTCATCAGGCACAATGTTTGACGTCGCAACGAGCACAATGCCGCGTTCAAATAATGCTTCCATCAAACCACCTAGCAGCATTGCATCGGTAATATCTTGTACAAAGAACTCATCGAAACAGATAATGTCTGTTTCGGACTTAAAGATATCGGCAACAACGTTCAATGGATTACGGGTGTTTTTTAACTTTTTAAGCTCATCATGCACGCGATGCATAAAACGGTGAAAGTGCACACGCATTTTACGTTCGGTGGGTAAAGCTTCGTAAAACGTATCAACTAAATAGGTCTTACCTCTGCCCACTCCGCCCCAAAAATACAGCCCTTTTATGCTAGGCGTGCTATCTTTAGAGAATAGTTTGGCAAACCATCCCTTCGCGGCGGGTTTGTCTGCCGTTAGGTCATCATAGAGTCTTTGCAAATGGCGCACTGCATTTTCTTGCGCTGCATCATGTACAAAGTCTTCTCGCTGTAAATCTTGTTGGTATTTTTGCCAAGGAGTCATAGGTCGTTACAATAAAACACAGTTAAATTTGCACAGTATATTAACACGCATCGTATCTCAGGGTATATTAACCCGCAGTATGATTTCACAATCACATTAAGCTTTTTTTAATATAGATTGGACTATAAAGGCTTCAACAGCATAGTTTTTGTTATTTTTCCCAAAGGGGTAGGTTTATGGGTACTATTACCTGGATAGGTATTTTAATCATTGTTGCAATCTCGGCATTCTTCATTGGCGCATTTGTAACTAAAAAGCAATTTAAACAAGACGAATTAGAAGAGCAAGTTGAACAAGCCAACAATGCACTTGAGCAATATCGCCAAGATGTTGCTGATCATCTCGCAAGCACAGGTAAACTAGTATCTAAAATGAAGGATAACTATGACCAATTGCTTAACCATGTTGAAGAAACAAATAAGTTATTACTTGCTGATAAGAAGCAGCACCCTGCTGAGCCTTTCTTTTCGAAAGAAACCACTGAGCAGCTACAAAACTCATTAAAAGATCGCAGCAGCGATCGCTCAAACGCCGAGGCTCAGCCAGCTGACTACGTTGTTGGTGAGAGTGGCTTGTTTGCCGGTGAAAATAAAGTTTCAGAACATTCTAAAGCCTCTTGATGAACTTTTTTTTGACCCCATAGTCTTTAGGTATAACAGCTTTATATCTAAACCAAGAAAAGGGCTGCTTACGCAGCCTTTTTCTTTTTGGGCGAGTTAACATCAAAAATTAACACGCCTCATTTGCTTTAACTCTGAAATCTCTGAAGTGGAGTAAACCCAGACTATGAAAATGAAATTATCTGTTATTAGTGCTGCCCTTTTATCGTCAAGCTTATTATTGAGTCCGGCGATTGCAACTGCAAAACTTCCTATTGCAGTTAATGGTCAACAGTTACCTACCTTAGCGCCTATGCTTGAACAGATCACCCCTGGGGTTGTCAGTATCCAAGTTTCTGGCTCAAAAGAAGTACGCCGCCGTGCAACACCCTTTGATGACTTTTTTGGTGTCCCCCGAGGTGGTAGCCAAAAACGCCAGTTTAGCGGTCTTGGGTCAG
This sequence comes from Pseudoalteromonas sp. L21, assembly GCF_021728035.1. Lineage (NCBI taxonomy): Bacteria > Pseudomonadati > Pseudomonadota > Gammaproteobacteria > Alteromonadales > Pseudoalteromonadaceae > Pseudoalteromonas > Pseudoalteromonas sp. L21. Next base: position 1,040,510 of record NZ_JAKKCV010000001.1, read on the forward strand.
GTGTAATCATTGATGCAAAAGAGGGTTATGTAGTCACCAACAACCATGTGATCGAAGACGCAGAAAAAATGGTCGTCACGTTAGAGGACGGTCGTGAGTATGAAGCAACAAAAATCGGTAGTGATAAAGAGTCTGATGTCGCATTGCTGCAAATTGATGCCGAAGACTTAACAGCCCTGAAGATTGCCGATTCGGATAAACTTCGTGTGGGTGACTTTGCCGTTGCGATTGGTAATCCATTTGGTTTAAGTCACACCGTGACATCAGGTATCGTCAGTGCCCTTGGCCGCAGCGGTTTAAATATAGAAGGCTATGAAGACTTTATTCAAACCGATGCTGCTATTAACCAAGGTAACTCTGGCGGCGCCTTAGTTAACCTAAACGGTGAACTAATTGGTATCAATACGGCTATTTTAGGCGCCTCAGGCGGTAACGTAGGTATTGGTTTTGCCATTCCATCAACCATGATGAAAAACCTTGTTGACCAAATTATTGAGCACGGTGAGGTTCGACGTGGCTCACTAGGTATTTCAGGTCGTCCACTTGATGCAGGCCTTGCTAAAGCGCAAAAGCTCGATGTGAAACAAGGTGCTTATGTGATGCAAGTAATGGATGATACCGCAGCGAGTAAAGCAGGCATAAAGGCTGGTGATGTCATTATTAGTGTTGATGGTAGCGAGATCAGTGGTTTTCATGAACTGCGCAGTAAGATAGCTACCCTAGGTGAAGGTAAAAAAGTCAAACTGGGCATTTATCGTGATGGTAAAGTTAAAACAGTGAGCGTTACCTTAGATGGTGCAGCAAGCTCAGTGTCCGCTGGCGAAGAAACCCACCCTGCTTTCCAAGGCGCAACCCTTGAAAACACGCAAAAAAGTGATGGTAAAGGCGTAGAGGTTACCTCGGTAGAAGCTCGCTCACCAGCAGCACGAGTAGGCTTGGAAGAGGGAGATGTGATCATGCAAGTCAACCGACAACGCGTTGAGAATATCCGAGATATGCACAAGATTATTGAAAACACCCAAGGCAATATTGTCCTAGGTGTAAAACGTGGAAGAGAGCTTATTTTTGTTCTTATCCAATAAACTTAATTGATTAATCATGAAAAAATAACAGTGGTGCTTGCCGCTGTTATTTTTTTTGTGCCATCATTAAGGGATTGCTCACTGATAATAAGAATACTGTGCTTAAACTTTTAAAATTTATTCTTCCACCACTTTTCACAGGCTTAGGCATTGCCTTTTTAGTCGTTTTGCTCAGTCCTACGATGCGCGCGGCGCTGTTTCCGAATGTCAGCCTACCGGATGCAATATCCACTCAACATATGAGTTTTGCGGACGCAGTCCATCGTGCAGCGCCTTCGGTAGTGACTATTTTTTCAGAGAGCATCAGTAATCAACCTCGTTACAAGCGACAAAATACCATTCAAGAGCTTGGCTCTGGTGTAATCATGTCGCAAGACGGGTATATTTTAACGAACTACCATGTCATTAATAATGCCGATCAAATCATTGTTATCTTAACTGATGGTCGTCGCTTCTATGATGTTCAGTTAATTGGCTTTGATACAATCACTGACTTGGCCTTATTAAAGATCAATTCTGATCATTTACCTGTTATCCCGATTAATGATGACTTCAAGCCTCGCGTTGGTGATGTTGTTTTAGCGATTGGTAATCCACTTAATTTAGGGCAAACAATTACTCAAGGTATTATCAGTGCAACAGGAAAACAAAAAATTACAGATAGTCCTTACAATAACTTGCTCCAGATGGACGCTGCGATAAACGTGGGTAACTCCGGTGGCGCATTAGTTAATTCTCGGGGTGACTTAGTCGGTATTACTTCTGCACAATTTAAAACCCGTGAAAATTTAGATATACAAGGTATTTTCTTTGCAGTGCCCTACTCACTGGCGAAGGATATTATGGACAAACTGATTAAACACGGCCGAGTTGTCAGAGGCTATCTTGGCTTTACGGGTACAGCTGTTGATAGCACGGGTAAAGATGTGAGTGACAACTACACCCCCGTCACTGGAATGCGTATTAATAACCTCGATCCCCTAGGCCCTGCCTGGCAAGCGGGTATTAAAGAGCAAGATATTGTGATTAAGATCGCCGGTTTATCGGTCGCTAACCCACAGCAAGTTCTTGAAAAAATTGGGAACACGGAACCTGGTAAAGAAATTGAATTTGAGCTCTACCGTGATGGTAAAATATTGAAAATCATGGTGACAGTTGCTGAACTCGAAACCAAATTATAAGCACAAAAAAGGCCTAACTTAGTATTAGGCCTTTTTTACACTTAACGTTTTCTAACTAATTTGAGCGGCGCTTAATATTAGCACCCAGCGCGCTAAGTTTATCCTCAATGCGCTGGTAACCACGATCAACGTGATAAATACGATCAACAATCGTTTCACCTTGCGCTACAATCCCCGTTAAGATAAGGCTCGCTGAAGCGCGTAGATCCGTTGCCATTACTTGTGCACCTGACAACTTATCGGTATCTCCACAAATCGCTGTATTGCCCTCTAAACGAATATTAGCCCCCATACGCTGCAACTCAGGCACGTGCATAAAACGGTTTTCGAAGATAGTTTCTGTGATTGTTGCACTGCCTTTTGCCACAACATTGAGTGCAGTAAATTGTGCTTGCATATCTGTTGGAAAACCTGGGTGTGGCATGGTTTTGATATTCACGGCTTTTAAATCACGGCCGCGCATGTCTAGGTAAATACTGTTATCTGTCACTTCAACCAATGCATTGGTAGCACGCAGTTTTTCAATCACAGGATCAAGGCTATGGTAGTGGGTATTTTTACACAGTACCTCGCCTCCGGCCATTGCCGCTGCAACCAAGAAGGTGCCTGTCTCAATACGATCTGGCAATATGCTATATTCACAACCAGATAGCGACTCAACGCCTTCAATTTCGATTCGGCTCGTACCTGCGCCAGTGATTTTTGCACCCATTGCGATTAAGCAATTAGCAAGGTCGGTAATTTCAGGCTCACGGGCTGCATTCTCAAGTACGGTTTTACCATCAGCCAGCGTTGCCGCCATTAATAAGTTTTCAGTAGCGCCGACACTGACCATTTCCATGAAAATCTCAGCACCTTTTAAGCGACCGTCAACTTTGGCATTTATATAACCGTTTTCAACCTTAATCGCCGCGCCCATGCGCTCAAGGCCCTGAATATGGATATCAACCGGACGAGCACCAATTGCACAGCCGCCAGGCAGTGATACTTGGGCTTCGCCAAAACGCGCAACCAGCGGCCCTAAAGCTAAAACCGAGGCACGCATCTGCTTTACTAATTCATAAGGTGCAAGTGTCTTATTGACGGTTGCGCCATCAATTACAAGCTTATCTTGTTGCCACTCGACATTTGCGCCCAGCGTTTTTAACAAGGCTTCTGTGGTACCGATATCGCGCAAGCGAGGGACATTACTAAAGGTACTTTTGCCTTGTCCCAACAGTGCAGCAAAAAGAATTGGCAGAGCGGCATTTTTAGCGCCTGAGATAGTGACTTCACCTGCCAGTGATGTACCACCTTGAATAACAAATTGATCCATGAGGAGGTCCTGTGACTATTGTGGAAGTATAAATTTTTGTTCGCGTTTCCACTCTGTTGGTGTAAATGCTTTGATTGACACTGCGTGGATGGTACCGTCTGAGATAGTCGCCATTAATGGAGCATATACCAGTTGCTGCTTTTTAACGCGAGATAAACCATCAAAACACTCACCAACAGCAATCACTTCATAGTGACTACCGTTTGCTTTAACAATTACTTCATCTAATTTTAATTCGTCGCGTAATAACGTTTCGACTTGGCTTGTTTCCATAAATCTCACTCAAAAAGGTTTGTGACCTGACCTAATTGCATTAATTTCTGCAGTTGATCAGGGCTGTTTTTCAGCTCAAGGCGCACACCTTGCTGCTTTAATTCTGCGAAAGAATGAATTAACCAAGCTAAGCCCGCCGTGTCAACCCTAGAGACCTCAGAAAGGTCAAAATACCATGTTTTATGCTTAGTTTGTGGCTTCATATTCAGAAGTCGTTCATGACCGATAGAATTTCGAGTCAGTTCACCGCTGACGCGAAATTGGTCATCATCGAGTTGAGTAATCGATACTTTACTCATTCCCACCCTCACCTCTAAATTGCACTGGCAGTTGGCTCTTTTGCTCTAGTAAGTCACTCACATGCTCAATACCTTGTTGACGTAAGATACCTTGGAACTCACTTTGCTTTGCATCCAGTAAACTGATCCCTTCTGCAATCATATCGTAAGCGCGCCAATCACCATCACGATCTTCACGTACTTTAAAATCAATTTTGATATCAGGTTTGCCCGACTCAACAATTTTTGTCTTAACTAAAACAACGTCTTGACCTTTAAAAGGCTGAGCAGGGCCAAACTCTACACTTTGATTTGTATATTGTGTGAATACACCTGCATATGTCGCAATTAAATACTTTTGAAACACGTCAATAAAGCGCTGTAACTCTTTAATTGCTTTTGCTTTTTCAGCCTTATCCTCGATTGCTCTTACTTTTGAAACATGATTACCCAAAACACGCAGCGCTGCGTATTTATAATCAATGTATGGCATCAATTCTTCTTCAACGATAACACGCAAGTGCTCTTTGTCTTTAGCAATTAATGGCTGATCTTTAGTAATGCGTGCGAATGTATTGTCAGACACTTCACGCACCATTTTATATGGATCTTTTAAATCGACGGTTGGTTCAGCCGCGTTGGCACTTAGTGCACATACAGCACTTAAACATAACAAAAATTTCTTAAACATAATTACTCACCACCCTGGTTGAATAAGAACTGACCGATTAGTTCTTCAAGTACTAATGCTGATTTAGTATCAGTAATATAATCACCATCAGCTAATGCTTTACTCTCGACACCAAATAGTTCATCTAAGCCTGCATCTTGCTCATCGGCAGTGACTTCACTTCCCATGCAACGTTGCTCAGCTGACTGTGGCGCAATAACAGGATTGATACCTAAATATTGCTCACCCAAAATACCTGACGTTAAAATAGAGATTGATGTCGTATCCGAAAACTTACATAAATAGTTCGCATCAATAGCCATGTTAACCACAGGAACAAACTCTTTAGGATGAATGGAGATAGACTCGACACGCCCCACAACAACACCACCCACTTTAATTGGCGCACGCGCTTTTAAAGAGCCAATATTTTCAAACTTTGCATTAAGCTGGTAGGTCTCACCATTACCGCTGATCCCCGCATTGGCAACTTTAAATGCTAATAGCGCAAATGCAGCAATACCAAGGGCTACAAAAAAGCCAACTAAAATTTCTAATTTCCGTGAATTCATCTTTATACCCTAATTAGCTGGTAAACATTACCGCTGTTAAAATAAAGTCAAAACCTAATACTGCCAGTGACGAGTGCACAACGGTTTCTGTTGTGGCTTTGCTTATCCCTTCTGAGGTTGGGATACAGTCATACCCTTTATAAAGAGCAATCCAAGTCACGATCATGGCAAAAACAAAACTTTTAATCATGCCGTTTACGATATCTTGTTGAAACGACACCTGCGATTGCATGATTGACCAGAAGCTACCCGAGTCAACACCAAGCCAATCAACACCCACTAAATGAGCGCCTATAATAGCTACCGCAGAAAAAATAAGTGCCAATATGGGCATACTAATGAAGCCAGCCCAGAATCGAGGTGCAATAATTCGCTTGAGCGGATCAATTGCCATCATCTCTAGACTCGATAGTTGCTCTGTTGCTTTCATTAGACCGATTTCCGCCGTTAAAGCACTTCCCGCTCGACCAGCAAAAAGCAGTGCTGTAACCACAGGCCCAAGCTCACGCAATAGGCTAAGTGCAACCAATGGACCTAAACTGTCCTCAGCACCATAACCAACTAATACAGTGTAGCCTTGGAGCGCAAGTACCATGCCTATAAATAAGCCTGACACCATAATAATAAGCAGCGATTGCGACCCCACCATATACAACTGACGTATAAGTAAAGGCGTGCCCTTTTTAAAGTTAGGCTTATTGACTAAGGCGCCAAATAACATTTGTGTAGAACGACCCAGTGCCGCAAAACGCCCTAAGGTTTTATGTCCTAGCTTTTGCAAAAGATCAAACATTGCGCACTCCTAATAACTCTTCACTGTATTCAGGAGCAGGGTAATGAAAAGGCACGGGGCCATCAGACAAACCTTTTAAGAATTGTTGTACTAATTCAGACTCGTGGTTCTGCATTTGCTCAGGGGAGCCTTCGCCTATCACCCCTTGTTCAGCAATTATAATAACATGGTCTGCAATGCTTAAAACTTCAGTGACATCATGTGTCACAATTAAAGAGGATAAACCGAGCACCTGATTAAGTGATTTTATGAGTTTCACTAACACCCCCATCGAAATAGGATCTTGGCCAGCAAAAGGCTCATCATACATAATGAGTTCAGGATCAAGTGCAATAGAACGCGCTAGTGCAGCACGCCTTGCCATACCACCCGATAACTCAGATGGCATCAAATCTTGTGCACCACGTAAACCAACGGCTTGTAGTTTCATTAACACGACAAGACGAATTAAGTCTTCACTGAGTTGCGTGTGTTCACGTAAGGGAAAAGCAATGTTATCAAATACAGTCATATCAGTGAACAAAGCGCCACTTTGAAATAACATGCTCATTTTTGTACGGGCAGCATAAAGTGCCTTGCGTGACATATTAGGGATACTCTGCCCTTCGAATAAAATGTCACCCGCGTCAGGCTTAAGTTGGCCACCAATTAAGCGTAACATGGTGGTTTTACCAATGCCGCTTGGTCCCATAATAGCGGTAATTTTGCCTTTCGGAATGTTAAAAGTCATATTTTTATATATGATTCTATCGCCCCGTGAAAAGGTTACATCCTTGATTTCTACTATTGATTGCGACAAGTCGCTCTCCATAACTTTTTTCACTAGTTTTGCCATTTTAAGGGTTTTTTAGTCAAGATGGAAAAAACAAATCGTAAAATTTTGTAATATTTTCTATCAAAATAATCTATGCTAGAAATGTCGAACTTAATACACGCTTAAATTTAGTTTCCAAAAAACACCCATTTAAAACATTCAGTCTATTCTTTTACTTATACTTTCAGGTTTGCTTTTGTTACTATTTGCAGCCATCTGTTTAAGTAATATTGGCGTATAAAAATGGTGACTTCTTTTGTCATTTTAATTATCGGTTTTGCCGCACTTGTATGGAGTGCAGACCGTTTTGTTTACGGGGCAGCGGCACTGGCAAAAAACATGGGGATCCCAACCCTAATCATTGGCCTTACGGTTGTTGCCATGGGTTCATCGGCACCCGAAATGATGGTGTCAGCATCAGCAGCCCTTGCAGGCAAAACAGATACCGCGGTAGGGAATGCTGTTGGCTCTAATATTACTAATATCTTACTAGTATTAGGTATTACAGCACTGTTAAGGCCTTTATCTGTTTCTTCAACAACACTCAAACGTGAGATGCCATTAGTACTATTAGTGTCGGTGGCTTCTTGGTACATATTCTCTGATAACTTCTTCTCATTTGCTGAGGGTGTTGCGCTCCTTATTGGCTTTATTGTTTTTATTGCAGGCTTAGTTATTATTTCTTTAAGAGATAAAAACCAAGCGGATGACCCTTTCGTTTCAGAAGCGTGTGAAGATATCCCTGATAATGTTTCTACAGGCTCAGCTTTGTTTTGGCTTGTCGTGGGTATGATCCTTCTTCCTATCAGTTCACACTTTCTGGTTGGTTCGGCAGTAGATATTGCAAAATACTTTGGCTTAAGCGACTTAGTGATTGGGTTAACCATCATTGCTATTGGCACCAGTTTACCTGAACTAGCAGCCTGTATTGCCGGGGTACTAAAAAATGAAGATGATTTAGCCTTAGGTAACATTGTTGGCTCAAACTTATTCAACCTATTGGCGGTACTGCCTCTTGCAGGGATTATCAACCCATCAATCATCGACCCTTCAGCGGCTAACCGAGATGCTTTGATTATGATTGGCGCAACCATAGCTTTAATCGCCATGTCATTGAACTTAAGAGGTGCTCGTCGTATCAATAGAATTGAAGGTGGTTTATTGTTAGTCGCATTTATTGCATACCAAGGCTATATTTTCAGTCAAATAGGATAACAAATGACGCAGCAAAGCTTTATTGCGCAAGGTAAGCGAGTTCTTGAAGTTGAAGCGCAAGCATTAAGAGAAATTGAACAGTATATCAATGCTGATTTCGAACATGCTTGCCAATTAATGTTTCATTGCACAGGTCGTATTATTGTCATAGGTATGGGTAAATCAGGCCATATCGGCAACAAAATAGCCGCTACATTAGCAAGTACAGGCACCCCTGCATTTTTTGTTCACCCAGGTGAAGCGAGTCATGGTGATTTAGGTATGATCACACGTGAAGATGTTGTGATGTGCATTTCAAATTCAGGTGAAACCAGTGAAGTGCTTGGTATTATTCCTGTTATTAAGCGTATTGGCGCAAAAATGATATCTCTAACAGGTAACCCTAACTCAACTATGGGGAAGCTATCGGATGTCCATGTGTGCATCAAAGTTAGCCAAGAAGCGTGTCCATTGGGCCTCGCCCCTACTGCCAGCACCACTGCGACATTAGTTATGGGCGATGCGATAGCCGTTGCCCTACTCGAAGCGCGCGGTTTTACTGCCGATGACTTTGCTTTATCTCACCCTGGGGGGAGCCTAGGTAAGCGTTTATTACTGAGCCTTGAAGACGTCATGCATACTGGCAGTGCCACACCTATCGTTACCGAATCCCAAAGTGTTAAAGATGCACTAATAGAAATGTCAGCCAAAGGCCTCGGTATGACAGCTATTGTCGATGAAAACAAAAAGCTTGCAGGTCTGTTTACTGACGGTGATTTACGCCGTATTTTAGAGCAACGTGTCGATATTCATAACACATCGATTAGCCAAGTAATGACGCGCTCATGCACCACCGCACATGCTGATATGCTCGCTGCGGAAGCATTGAATATTATGGAACGAAAACGCATTAACGGTTTAATAATAATCGATGAAAGTAATACACCGATTGGCGCACTTAATATGCAAGACCTTTTAAAAGCAGGGGTACTTTAAAGATGACGTTTGCCGAGCTTTATCAGCCATTAAGCACCGATGTAAGCCAACGTGCTCAGAAAATAAAACTACTCATTTGCGATATTGATGGCGTTTTCTCTGATGGCCGTATTTACTTAGGAAATAACGGTGAAGAACTCAAAGCGTTCAATACCAAAGATGGCTTTGGTATTAAAGCATTAATAAATAGTGGCTTTGAGGTTGCGGTTATTACAGGGCGACATTCACAAATAGTTCAGCAACGCATGACTAGCCTAACAGTACAACACATTTATCAAGGTCAAGAAAACAAGCTTATTGCGTATCAAGAATTAAAAGACAAACTGACTTTGAGCGATGAGCAAATAGCCTATATCGGTGATGATGGCCCTGATTTACCTGTCATGGAAAAAGTAGGCTTTGCGGTTGCTGTAAACGATGCTCACCCACTTATAAAAAGACTCGCTCATTACACCACCATGTTACCCGGAGGGTTTGGCGCTGTGCGAGAGCTTACAGATTTATTAATGCTGGAAAACGCGAAAGCGTTAACAACTGATGGAACCAGCGCATGAATATAGCCCGTATTTTACTGAGTATTGTTTTTGTTTGTTGCATGATCTGGTTATGGTATCCGTACTTTAGCCAACCAACAGGCGCAATAAACAGTGAAGACGAGATAATCGCAACACCGGATTACACCGCCATTGCGCTAAAGCAAACGGCGTATGATGAGCAAGGTAACATCAGCCATAAAGTCGCTGCGGCTAAAATGGAGCTATACCAGCAATTAGGGTTTACTTTTTTTGAACAGCCTATTTTTACCATTTATGGGGATCAACAGGTTTGGCAGGTGAAAGCAAAAGAGGCTACCTTGTACGAAAACGATCAACTTATTTTTGAAGGTGACGTTGTTGCAAAAAATCTAACTCATAATGGCATGATTGAAGATATCAACGCAGAAAATATCAATGTCGATATTGAAAAAATGACCATGTACTCAAAACAACCTGTTACATTAACAGGCCCAAACTTAAAGATTACCGGTAAAGGTTTAAAAGCTGATTTAAAAGCCGAAATCGTCGAGTTAACTAACCATACACGAACCATATACTATGACCAATAAACTTAAAAAATTACTTCTAATCCCAAGCTTATTGATTGCGTTTTCAAGCGCTGCTGCAGACCAAGCGGGTACTCCTATCAGCATTAGCTCAGATCGCCAAGTAGGTCAGTTAAAAAATGGAGTCGGGATTTTTGAAGAAAATGTAGAAATAACCCATGGTAATCGTCGTATTACCGCAGATCGCCTAGAAGCACATGCTGGTGAGGTTGATGGTACTGTTTCACTTATCATTGCCACAGGTAAGCCAGCCTACTTTGAAGAAAAACAAGAAGATGGCACGGTTATGAGCGCCAGTGCAGACGAAGTACGTTACGATGTAGCAAAGCGTTTACTCACCTTAGTTGGCGATGCACAAGTGACACAAGCAGGGCAAAAAGTCAGTGCAAAAAGTATAACTTATGACATGGAACAACAACTCATTAGTGCTGAAAAAGACGAAAATTCAACGGATCGTGTGCATACAATCTTAGTGCCTGTTGATAATAAAAAAGATGATAAAGGCCAGCCATGAGTACATTAAAAGCAGAGCTGTTAGCAAAGAGCTATAAGGGTCGCCAAGTTGTCAAAAATGTGGGACTAGAAGTCGAAGCTGGCAGTATTGTTGGCTTACTAGGCCCTAACGGTGCAGGTAAAACCACCACCTTCTACATGATTGTAGGGCTAGTGCCAAGCGACAAAGGTAAAATTAGTATTGATGACAACGACATCACTTTATTACCCATGCACAATCGCGCTCGATTAGGTATTGGCTATTTACCCCAAGAATCATCCATTTTTAGAAAGTTGACGGTCTACCAAAACCTGATGGCGATTCTTGAAACACGTAAAGATCTTAAAAAACAGCAACGAGAAGAAACACTCAATAACCTGCTTGATGAATTTAGTATTCAGCACATTCGAGATAGCCAAGGTATGGCGCTATCAGGAGGCGAGCGTCGCCGTGTTGAAATCGCGCGAGCATTAGCCGCAGATCCAAAATTTATTCTGCTAGATGAGCCTTTTGCTGGTGTTGATCCAATTTCAGTGTTAGATATAAAGAAAATTATAGAGCATTTGAAAAACCGTGGTATCGGTGTACTAATAACTGACCATAATGTTCGAGAAACCCTTGATGTTTGTGAAAAAGCCTACATTGTTTCTCATGGGGAGCTAATTGCATCAGGCACGCCTGAACACGTATTAGCAGACCAAACCGTACGCGATGTTTATCTAGGCGAGCAATTCAGGTTGTAACCAATACATCACCGACTAGAGCATCTGCTAGACTTACAATAATGACAACATATTGATATTGACTCAAAGTAGTATCAATAAATGATTTAAAAGGATTGTTAGGGATACATGAGGCAATCATTACAGCTGCGCATGGGCCAGCAACTTACAATGACTCCACAACTGCAACAAGCCATTCGCTTATTGCAACTTAGTACATTGGATCTCCAGCAAGAAATACAAGAAGCGCTTGATAGTAATCCTCTACTTGAAGTGGAAGAAGCGGATTACAGTGAAGACGCAATCGGTAAAAACGAACAAAAATCTGACTCTGATGATTCACAAGTCACTGCTACGGCAGAAGAAGCACCAAGTGAGTACGAGCAAGAAAGCAGTGATGCACTCAATAAAGATACCGTTAGTGACGACCTAGCAATGGACGTCACATGGGATGAGTACATGAGTGCAGCTCCTTCAACCTCTTCAGGGCCAATGCCAGAAGATGAGTCTATTTATCAAGGTGCGTCAACCGAAACTCTCCACGAATATCTGATGTGGCAACTACAGTTGACCCCATTTAGTCCAACTGATGAAGCAATTGCTGTTGCTATAGTCGAAGCTATTGATGACTCAGGTATTTTAACCGTCAGTTGTGAGGATATTGTTGAAAGCTTTAATCAAAACGATGATGAAGAAGAAGAAATAGAACTTGATGAAGTCGAAGCGGTCCTAAAAAGAATACAGCTATTTGATCCTGTCGGCATTGGTGCTCGCAGTTTACAAGAGTGCCTATGTATTCAACTTCGTCAATTCGATGCAGATACACCTTATTTGGCTGAAACTAAAATGGTTTTATCTGAGCACATCGAATTATTAGCAAGCCGCGACTATCGTACTTTGATGAAAAAGACTAAGCTTAAAGAAAACGAGCTAAAAGAAGTCATGACGCTTATCCATAGCTTGAACCCTAAGCCCGCGGATAGCATCGTACGTGAAGAGTCTGAATACGTCATACCCGACGTATCAGTAAAAAAAGTAAAAGGTCGTTGGGTCGTTGAGCTTAACCCTGACTGTATGCCAAAGATCAGAGTGAACAGCCAATATGCGGCTATGTCACGCTCTGTAAAATCAAGCAGCGACAGTCAGTTTATTCGCTCTCATCTGCAAGAAGCTAAGTGGTTTATTAAAAGCTTAGAGAGCCGGAATGATACTTTATTAAAAGTAACGAACTGTATTGTTCAACAACAACAGGCTTTCTTTGAACACGGCCCTGAGGCGATGAAACCGATGGTGCTAAATGATGTCGCTGAAATGGTCGAAATGCATGAATCGACGATTTCACGGGTTACAACGCAAAAATATATGCATACCCCAAGGGGTATTTTTGAGTTGAAATATTTCTTCTCAAGCCACGTCAGCACAGAAAATGGTGGCGAGTGTTCATCAACGGCAATACGCGCTTTAATCAAAAAGCTTATTGCCGCAGAAAACTCAGCGAAGCCATTGAGTGATAGTAAGATTGCAGATATATTGGCTGAGCAAGGAATTAAAGTAGCTAGACGTACAATTGCAAAATACCGAGAGTCTCTAGCAATACCGCCGTCTAATCAGCGTAAAAGCTTGATTTAGACGTTTTACATAGAAGGAAAATGCTTATGCAACTAAACCTAACTGGTCGTCATGTAGAAATCACAGATTCATTAAAAGACTATGTAAACACCAAGTTTGCGAAACTAGAAAGGCATTTTGATCATATTAATAATGTTCATGTCATTTTAGACGTAGAAAAATTAAGTCAAAAAGCAGAAGCAACTTTACATGTAAACGGAGGCGAACTGTTTGCCTCTACAGAGCATCAAGATATGTACGCGGCCATCGACTCGCTAATTGATAAGCTTGATCGCCAAGTAATTAAACACAAAGAGAAATTAGCTCGACACTAAATTATGAAACTTAGTTCACTTACTAGCCAGGACTGCAGCAAAGCTGCGGTCCTTTTTAATAGCAAAAAAAGAATTCTCGAATTTATCAGCGAACTCGCTCATGAGCAGCTTCCTCATCTATCGCAGCAAGATATTCTTAATGCTTTACTCAATCGAGAAAAATTGGGGAGCACAGGAATTGGTAGAGGTATTGCTATTCCGCATGGTCGTATGTCAGGTGCTGATAAACCGCATGCGTTTATTATAGTGAGCGAATCTCCAATTAACTTTGACGCAATTGACAACCGCCCTGTTGATATTTTTGTTGCACTCATCGTACCTGATGGAGACTGCCAACTTCATTTAAAGACCTTATCAACAATTGCTGATAGACTAAAAGACAAAGAATTTTGTAAACAGTTACGCAGCGCTAAAACCGATCAGGAACTGTTTCAAGTTATTGCATCAGAGGCATAAATGGAATTAATTATTATCAGTGGCCGTTCTGGCTCAGGTAAATCAGTCGCTTTACGAGTCCTTGAGGATCTTGGTTATTATTGCGTTGATAATATTCCTGTAAACCTATTACCTTCGCTAGTGCGCAGCGTCTCTGATAATTACGACAAAATAGCAGTCAGTATCGACGTACGTAACCTGCCAAAAGAGCAACAAGAATTTAATGATATTCTTGAATACTTGCCAGGTTTCGCCAATCCAACCTTATTTTACCTTGATAGTGATGATCAAACACTCATTAGACGTTTCTCTGAGACAAGACGTTTACATCCGCTTTCTTTAGATTCTTTACCACTCGATTTAGCAATTAAGCAAGAAAAAATACTGCTCGATGTACTAATTACCCGCGCCGACTTTATGATCGACACAACGGATTTAAGTGTACATCAGCTAGCAGAGTCAATTCGTGAGAAGATTCTCGGTAAAAAAGACAAAAAGCTTATTATTACCTTTATGTCATTTGGCTTTAAGCATGGTATCCCGAAAGAAGCTGACTATGTATTTGATGCACGCTTTTTACCAAACCCACACTGGGAGCCAGATCTTAAGCCACTTACGGGTCTCGACCAACCAGTTAAAGATTACCTTGCAAGCCATAGCATAGTGCAAAAATTTACTTGGCAGATTCAAACCTTTGTGCAAACGTGGTTACCACACCTTGAACGTAATAACCGCAGCTATTTAACGATCGCAATTGGCTGCACAGGTGGACAGCATCGCTCGGTTTACTTAGCACAGACGATTGGTGAAAGTTTCGCGAAAAGCCATGCGAATGTAAAAATTCGCCATCGTGAGCAAGACTTATAATAAGGGCTTTAACATGTATGCTGAAAATACGTTTTTAATTCAAAACAAACTTGGCTTACACGCTCGGGCAGCAACTGTACTTGCACAACTTGCACTTCAATTTGATGCTAAAATTATGTTATATCAAGATGACAAAGAAGCTGAAGGTGACAGTGTACTTGCTCTAATGTTATTAGAAAGCAGCCAAGGTAAAGAAGTACGCGTTGTATGCGAAGGCCCTGATGCAACTGCTGCACTTAATGCAATAGGTGAATTAATAGCACAACGCTTTCATGAGCAAGAATAGCATTTGCTAAGCACGAAAGATTTGCGTTAAACTTAACTTAGGTATTTAAATTCCTCTTAAATATCTTACTTTTAAGTCATTCGTTCATCTTATATAACAAATATTCTTAATATAATGGTTGCTTTAAACGATAACTCAGCAAATTTATTATTGTGCAACTATGCTGTATTTATTTAGCCAGAGCTCACTTTTTAGTTGTAAGGACGCCAATGCCAGAAGCCTTTGAACAAGATTACCCACTACAACAACTTAAACAGGTGACCAAGTCACTTAATAGTGGTCAATTTGTTCAAGTGCGCGGTATGCTAGCTAAAACAGCACCTTGCGATACAGCACTGTTACTTGAGTCATCTCCTCATAAAATCCGCCGCATGTTGTGGCAACTCGTTGATCCAGATGTACGTGGTGACGTACTTGAAGAGCTTTCAGAAGATGTACGCCTTGGCATTATTGCCCAGATGGAACCTGAGCATATTGCCGCCGCAACTGAGGACATGGACGATGATGACTTAGGTGAAGTACTTCGTAGCTTACCTGATACTGTTTATCAAGATGTTGTCGGGGCTATGGATACGCAAGATAGAGAAAGAGCGACCCAAGCACTTTCTTATCAGGAGCGCTCTGCAGGCGCACTAATGAATAGTGATACCGTCACTATTCGCCCCGATGTCACATTAGACGTTGTACTGCGTTATTTACGTCTACGTGGTGAGCTACCTGAAGGTACAGATGATCTGTACGTGGTTGATAAACATAATTGCTTTTTAGGTGCCTTGTCATTAACAACACTTTTAACCAGCCCATCAGACAAAATTGTTCGCGATTTAATGGATGAAGAATGTGAGTCTATTCTCATTTCGATGGACGAAAGTGATGTTGCTCAACTATTCGAGCGTCATAACTGGATTTCAGCGCCTGTTGTGGATGATAACGCCCACTTGCTTGGTCGTATAACCATCGATGACATCGTTGACGTCATTCGTGAAGATGCAGAGCATAGCATGCTTAGCCTTGCGGGTCTTGATGATGAAGAAGACACCTTTGCACCCGTTCTGAAAAGCTCGCAGCGTCGCTCTATTTGGCTTGGGGTGAACCTATTAACCGCATTGTTAGCTGCCATCGTTGCAAGCTTCTTTGAAAACACCTTAGCAATCTTACCAATCCTTGCGGTACTTAATGGAATTGTGCCTTCAATGGGGGGAGTTGCTGGTAGCCAAACACTTACTTTAGTTATTCGTGGTATAGCCGTTGGCCATATTAATCAAACCAACCAACGCTTTTTATTACTCAAAGAACTCGCGATTGGGGCGCTAAATGGTGTTATTTGGTCGATATTAATCGCCGGTGTTGTCGCACTCTGGCAGTGGGACTTTAAGCTCGGTGCGGTGCTTGCCTTTGCGATGTTTATGAATCTCGTTGCAGCAGGTATTGCTGGTGCGAGCATTCCTTTGATCTTAAAGAAAATGAAAATTGACCCTGCTCTTGCAGGCAGTGTCGTGCTGACCACCGTCACCGATATTGTGGGCATTTTTGCCTTTTTAGGCACCGCAACCTGGTTATTAATTTAATATAAAAACGGCCCTTCTAAGGGCCGTTTTTATTTCTATTTACTTGCACGCTGCTTATTTTTACCAACTCTAGGTTTAGTATTGGCCTTTTTAAACTGGCTAAAACCAGTGTGACGTGTCAGTGCTGCACGGCCTTTACCGCCCTTTCCTTTCGCTGCTTTCTCATTGCGGCTCTCTTCAGGTATCAAGCAATTTGGTCCTTTACCAATTAAGTTCGCCTTACCCATTTTTTTCAGCGCTTCACGGATCATTGGCCAACCTGCTGGATCATGATAACGCAATATAGCCTTATGTAAGCGACGCTGGCGTGCACCTTTTGGCACAGCTACTTGCTCAGTATTGTTTTTAATATTACGCAGCGAGTTCATCTCAGTATGATAAATCGTTGTTGCATTTGCCATGGGTGATGGATAAAAATTCTGCACTTGATCAAGCTTAAAGTCATTACTCTTTAACCACAGCGCCATGTTCACCATATCTTCGTCTTTGGTGCCTGGATGAGCAGAAATAAAATACGGGATCAAGTACTGCTTCTTACCCGCTTCTTTCGAATACTTATCAAATAACTCTTTAAACTTATCGTAGGCACCCATACCTGGCTTCATCATTTTAGAGAGCGGGCCATCTTCAGTATGCTCTGGGGCTATTTTCAAGTAACCACCAACATGGTGAGTAACTAACTCTTTTACGTAACGAGGATCTTCAACTGCTAAGTCATAACGAACGCCAGAGGCAATTAAAATCTTCTTCACGCCTTTAACGTCACGAGCCTTTTTATAAAGTTCGATAGTTGGCGTGTGATCAGTGTCCATGTGCTTACAAATATCAGGGTATACACAGGATAAACGACGACACGTACTTTCTGCTTTTTTACTCTTACAACGCAGCTTGTACATATTCGCTGTCGGCCCACCTAAATCAGAAATAACCCCTGTAAAGCCTGGCACTTTGTCACGAATTTGCTCAATTTCATCAATGATTGATTGCTCAGAACGACTTTGGATAATGCGCCCTTCATGTTCAGTAATCGAACAGAATGAACACCCGCCGAAACAGCCACGCATAATATTCACTGAGGTTTTGATCATCTCGTAGGCAGGGATTTTCTCATCACCATAACTTGGATGTGGAATACGCTGATAGGGTAAACCGAATACCCCATCCATCTCTTCTGTTTCAAGTGGGAATGCAGGCGGATTGACCCAAATAGAACGATCGCCATGACGCTGAAATAACGCACGCGCACAGCCTGGGTTTGTTTCTTGGTGTAAAATACGCGATGCATGGGCATAAAGTGGTTTATTCACACTCACTTGCTCATACGCTGGCAACTTTACGTATGTCTTTTCCCATGGCTTAGGCCGTGCAGGTTGAATAGTAATTGGTTTAGCAGCCTCGGCGGTTAAATCAATACCCGCTTGTTTAAACTCAGACTTACTACAACCAACATCATCGGCACCATACGGATTTGGAATTGGATCAATCTTACCGACTTTATCGATGGCAGTGGAATCACTACCACGCCAGCCAGGTAAAGGCTCTTTACGAATAACCGCAGTACCGCGGATATCTTGAATAGTCTCTATGGCTTCGCCACCAGCGATGCGGTGGGCAACCTCAACTAATGGACGCTCAGCATTACCGTAAATTAAAATGTCGGCTTTGGCATCAAACAACACACTTCGACGTACTTTTTCTTGCCAGTAATCATAATGAGCAATTCGACGTAAACTCGCCTCAATACCACCGATGATCAACGGCACGTCTTTATAGGCCTCGCGACAACGTTGGCTATATACAACCACCGCACGGTCAGGACGTTTACCGCCTATGTTACCTGGTGTATAAGCATCATCATGACGCATACGCTTTTCTGCGGTATAACGGTTGATCATTGAGTCCATGTTACCCGCGGTTACACCAAAGAATAAGTTAGGCTTACCTAATGCCATAAAAGCATCTTTAGAGTTCCAATCAGGCTGGGCAATGATACCAACACGAAACCCCTGTGATTCAAGCATGCGACCAATCACCGCCATACCAAAGCTAGGATGATCAACATACGCATCACCGCTGACGATAATAATGTCACAGCTATCCCAGCCCAACGCATCCATCTCAGCGCGAGTAGTGGGTAAAAATGGCGCTGTGCCATAGCATTCGGCCCAATATTTAGGGTAAGAAAACAGGCCGCGCTCGGCTTTTAATGCGCTCATAAAATGTACTCTGCTACCAAAAGGGGGCGAATTATACCCCACTATGAGTCATTATTATAGAAAACAAAACGCCCTTCAATTTGAAGGGCGTTAGCATGTGGGTGCATTTTTTAAAGAGCCACTTAATGCTTGGCTTGCAAATACGTTATTAACTCTTTTTCTGGCATAGGCTTAGCATACATAAAGCCTTGTACTTCATCACAGCCAAGCTCTAGAAGATAATCAGCTTGAGCTTGTGTTTCCACCCCTTCTGCGATGGTTTTCAAGCCGAGTCTTGCACCTAAAGAAATAATTAACGCTGCAATTGCTTCACTATCTTTATCTGGTAAGTCTTTGACAAATGCCCTATCAATTTTTAAGCGATCTAACGGGAGTTGTTGTAAATAACTGAGTGATGAAAAACCAGTACCGAAATCATCAATCGCAATCTCTATGCCAAACTCTTTCAATTCTTTTAAGGTGGTAATGACACTTGCAAGTTCGTCCATAACCACGCTTTCTGTTACTTCTAACTCTATAAATTGCGGCTTAACTTGGTATTGATTTAATGTATCTTTTACCTGCTGCGCGTAACCTTTCACTTTAAACTGAGGCACTGACACATTAACCGCTATACTAATTTCGATGCCCATGGCTTCAAGTCGCTTTTGCTGCATACATGCTTGTTCAAGTACCCATTGGCCAATATCAACAATTAAGCCAGCATCTTCGGCCATAGGCACAAAAATAGCCGGAGAAATATATTGACCATTACCAGAGGGCCAACGCAACAATGCCTCACAGCCAATAATCTTAAGGGTCGTTAAATCAAGTTGTGGCTGAAACCATACTTCTAGTTTACGTTGCTCAAAGTCTTGACGTAACTGTCTAATAATTCCTAATCGCCACGCCATTTTTTCTTCCATATCAGGCGTATAAGTTACCACAGCTTCCATTGACTGCTTTTTAGCTTGGTTTAGCGCGATATAACCTAGTTTTAAAGTCTCGATCCCTGCTTGCTGAAAATCACTTTGGTTACATAAACCTATTTTAAAATTAATAGGTAAAATATGTTCTCCTGCATTGAATGGCAAACTCAAATGCTCTCGAAGTAGCTCAAGATCATACTGCTCTTTTGGCAATAGTAAACCAAACACATCCGCACCAATACGCGATATTAGCTCTGCATTAGGGTATTCTTGCTCAAGCCTTTCAACGATGGCCATTAATAACAGGTTGCCAATTTCTTGACCTAAGCCATTGTTTATATCTGAAAAATGCGCAACATCTATTAATAAAAATACGTAATCATTTTTATTTGGGTGGTAGAAGCGTTCAATTTTGTTCATAAAATCATTGCGGTTAGACAGGCCCGTTAAGATATCTTTATAGGCAGCATCACGCAGTCGATTAAATAAACGCACATTATCTAATCCTACACTGACGTTGGTGAGGAATATTTCAGCAAACTGAAGTTGTGACGGGCTTGGAATATGCTCTGTTTCCAAGTAGATTGCTGCTTGACGGTTTTTACTTTTCAGTAAGTAAGTGCTATCGATATCTGTATGTTGGTGCTGTGACTGCTCTAGGCAATTTTTAACTTGTAAAATAATGCGACCATCATCAAGTTGTTCAATACCTTGTCCAATAAAACTGTTATATTCTGCACAGCCCCCTAACACACATATTTGATTATCATCTTCTAAGGAGCCACACACGACCCCTTTCGGCTCACAATCTAAAATAAACGATAACTGTTTAATCACAGCCATCGTAAATGCTTTAATATCAGTAAACCCTAAAATAGCTTTTGAAGCATAAAGAATGTTATTCAGCGCACGACTTTGAAACTCAAGTTGACAAACTTGCTCATAGGAGCGAATAGCAGTAACCAGTGATGTAATCAGCTTACTACGTGTTAATTCTGTTTTCGTCTTGTAATCATTAATATCATACTCACGAATTACCTTTTCTTCTGGGGCATAACCTGGTTGTCCTGTTCGTAAAATAATGCGTACGTTATGGTTATTTAGGCATTCGCGAACTTGTTTAACCACCTGCAAGCCTGCATCATCAGACTCCATCACAACATCAAGTAATACAACAGAAATTGATAGGTTTTCTTTAAGGACAGTGAGCGCCTCGGCTCCTGAGTAGGCGTGATGAAAGCGTAACGTTTTATCCCAAAACTCTACACCAGAGAGGGCAAGTTTAGTAACAGAATGTATTTCTGGGTCATCATCAACGATTAACACATCCCAAAAATCCGAAACAGACTCCTCTAACGGCTGTTCATCATCCTGATCACTAAATAAAAAGTCGTTACTCTCTGATGCCATTAATAATTCCTTAGACTACCCATCTAAAAACTGCAACGATGGTTCCGTCCCATTTTACAGCCTTGATGGAAAATTCTACCACTTAATTTGACTATGATACATTGCTGATAACTTATATTGTGTAGATTATAGTCTATGATACGTATAATGTTATGAAAGCTATAAAATTATTACCTGAGGTGAGATTATTAAACTCTTCGTTCTGTGTATAAAGACACTGTTTATATGTGCCCTTATAATTTTAGTAATTGGGCTGATGCTTGCACAGCAATATACTGTGAATAAAGCAATAACAGTCACCGCTAAGCGTGACGATATTGCCTCGCTCGTTACGGACTTGAACCAATGGCCACAATGGCAACCTTGGGAAGCAGTCGATCCGAGTATTCAGTTTACAATAGCAGAACCAAGTCAAGGTGTCGGCGCCCATCAATTTTGGGATAGTCGCTGGGGAGCGGGTGAAATGACAATTACACAAATGAACGACGAAGGAATGAGCTTCAACATTTTATTTAACCAAGAACACATTGCTCGAGGTTCTATTCGTTACTTAAATCAAGGCAATGATGTTGAAATCATATGCACGCTTCATGGTGAGGTAAACACCCCAATTATAGGTGGCTACCTTGCCCTTTTAAGCCAATACATACTTAACAACACGGTAAAGCTTGCGCTTAATAATATAAAAACACATGCGCAATTAACCACTACCAACAAGGCCAATGCCAGCGATGACAGTCAAAACGGCACAAGCAAGAGTTAACCTTGCCAATATTATAGAAAACCAACTCGGGTATTCTATTCATAAGTCCCCTTCTGCAAGAATTAATAACCTAGACAGTGATAGCTATTCTTCACAAGGGCAACAACAACTTCCCTACAAAATAAAGGCTGATGTCGGCTTATTAGAGCGAGCTCACACTCGTCAAGAGATTCAATTTATTAAACGCCAAGAAAACATAGAAACAATCATGGCTATGGCAATGGGCTTTTGCCCTGATGTAACAGGACGCCATCAACCTGACTCGGATTGGATAGAGCGTTTCATAAGTTTATGCGAAGATACGGCCAATACTTCAATGCAAAAGCTCTGGGCTAAGATATTGGCAGGTGAAACTGTTTCGCCTGGTACTTTTTCCATAAAAAGCCTGCAAACACTCAAGCATATGACTCAGCGTGAAGCTGACGCACTTCAGCGCTGCACGTCGCTATGTGGTTTTAATGAAAAAGATAACAGCAACCTTATTTTGTTGGGCTTTTATAAAAAGCCTTCCTTGTTTGATTTACTACGTAAAGGTAACAAGGTGTCATTAAACTTAGGTAAAACACCTGTCAGTTTTCCTGATATTTTGACACTGATGGATATTAACCTGTTATACCGAAAAGAGATCGAATCGGCTGTTTTAAAAGCCGGACAGGAATTTAATTTAAGCTTTATGCATCAGCGCTTAACCCTAAAAGCAAAAAGTAATGACTTAGTACTGAGCTATTATAAATTTACACAAACGGGGGATGAGCTAAGAAAGCTTATTGCCTCACCTGTTAACAAGGCCTACAAACAAATAGTATCTACATCGTTAGAAGAGGAATTCGAAACTAGCTGGCAAGTAAACAAATAACCTGCCAGCTACTTTTACTAAGTAAAGTGCTTAGAAGTGTACTTGAATACCCGCAAATGGGCCTGATGCATCAATATCTGTATAAATATCATCAACATCATCAAGCTCTAAGGTCATTGAGCGGTAACCGGCTTTAACGTCTAAATCAACCGCAAGATTATCAAGTAACGCATACGCGATACCCACTTGGTAGTCTTGTACTTTGCTATCATCAATCGCAAGCATACTTCCTTCAAAGAAAACGCTCAGACCTGTCAGTGGCAAACCCACTTCCGCACGACCGTAAACTAAAGGAACGAAGCCAGAAAAATCAACACGTTCTGTTGATGCAGGGCCACCATTTTGTGACGTACCAGTGACAACGATATCACCATCAAATTGCTTTGCGTTTAAGCCTAAATCAATCGAAACGAGATCATTATCAAAAATCTCGTAATAAAGAATATAATCGATATGAGATAAATCACTCACCGTGCCTACTTGCGTACCAACAACGTAATCAGCATCACCAAAACTAAACGTATCATCTAAGGTTGTTGAGCCATTTAGCTCAAGCTCAGTGTACTTAAATTTAAAGTTAGGAACTAAAGGTACGGGATGCTCTAGTGCCGCGTAATAACTAATGAATGTCTCATCATCATAATTAAAGTTTTGTAAGTTGTCGTTTTGAGCAAAACTACCACTATTATCTGACCGCCAGCCATCAACACCCAAGTACAGGCCCAATAAAGTATCAGCTTGTGCTGTAGGTGCTAAACAGGCCATCGACAGCGCGGCCGCTAAACAGTACTTTTTCATCATTTTATCCTTGCGCTAAAAGTTCGCTAAGTTCAATTAGAGCCGCATTGGCTCGCGAAATATAATTTGCCATCACCAGTGAATGGTTTGCTACAAAGCCAAACCCACTGCCATTGAGAATCATCGGGCTCCACACTGTTTCTTGTGTAGCCTCTAATTCACGAATAATTTGCTGCAGGCTCACTCGAGCATTTTTCTTTTCTAGTACATCGGCAAAATCATACTCCACCGCTTGTAAAAAGTGCAGTAATGCCCATGTTGCACCTCGCGATTCATAAAATACATCATCAATTTGCCACCAAGATGTTTTCACTTGATTTTGCAATGGCGTGTACGTTGCTTGATGAGCCGCTGTATCGCCGGCTAAGTCTGTGTTTAAACGTTCTTGACCGACACTGGCACTTAATCGTTGGCTTAAGCTACCAAGGCGCTTCTCAGCCTCTTTTAGCCAGCTACGCAAGTTATCTGCACGAGCATAAAATTGACTGTCTCTGTCATTTTGGTCGGCAATTTGGCTACGGTAAACAATGAGGTAATTGATACCTTTTTGATACTCTGCTTCTGCACTAGGCCATGCCCACGCCTCAGAGCTAATATTAAATTGTGGTTGTGCCTTTTTAAGTGCTGCATGTTCTGTTGATTGAGATTGTGAACGGCTAAAATCTTTTCGCATCGACAACACTAAGTCTCGCGTCATCTCAAGCGCGCCATATTCCCATGCAGGCATATTATCCATCATTACACTCGGTGGCATAATATCATTAGATAGATAACCACCCGGTTTATTTAACAGTGTATCAGCAACGTTGATCAGTGTGCTTGTCGTGGTATAGCCCGTCACAAATTTATCGCCGCGCATTTGTGCTTCTTGCTTCGCCTTGCTTACCACATCCATACGAGCAGGCTCACTACTCCAATAAACGGCAATTGCATAAAAAATAATTAAAATTATAAGCAACGCACTGGCTATTTTTCCTTTGTGTTCAGACATATTATCTCCTAGTGATGTGAGTGCTCTTTACTTTTTTGCGGTTTTTCTTCTGTCATTGTTTGTAAAGATACAACTTTAGCTTGAGTAAAAACGCGATTTCCATCTTTAAAATATAGCGTGAGTTTTCGTTCTTGCCCTGCTTGTAGCTTATCTTCTGGCTCAAACACCATCAAATGATACCCCCCAGGTTTAAACTCAACGCTGCTGTGGGCATCAATCTCTAATGATAAAACCTGCTCCATTTTCATCATGCCATCCACATGTGTATGCTGATGAATTTCAACGCGCCCCAAACCATCTAGTTCAGCCTTCGTTAAAACAGCAGCATGATTGCTAGGGTTTGTGATAGTCATATAGGCAACACTGGCTTTGCTCGCGGGTAAAAACTCACGGACTTGCGCATTACTGACTGAAATTTCAGCGCTATCAGTATGGTCATGACCACTATGAGCAAATGAAAAAGTGCTATAAAGTAAACTTGCAGTAAGAAAAGAGAGTGCGGGTAACAGCTTCATCGTGCTTTAATCCTTGTTAAGACATCAACTTACCCGCTAAATTTAGCATACTTTGTTTATTAAGGCAGTTTATTAAGGCGCTAAGCCGCTGATTTTTTGTTATCAGCAATCAACCAGCATAATGCGGCGATTAACAACAATGGCCATGCAACCATCACTGAGCCAAATAGAAACGCAAGCACAACACCTATCACAGCAACAACACCAGCGCCAAGTAGGCCAATAGTGAATAATGCAACACCTGCCACAACGGCAATCACTGCCACTATCGCACCGATGACTTCAAGCCCTGCCCAGCTCATATCAGCAATTGATAACGGCAACTGCCACGAGTCAAACGATACGAATGACACTGCATCGGTACACAGCAATAGCATTGCTAAGACGATGATAGCTAACGTTTTCATGCTCTACTCCTAGTAACCTTTTACTGGTAAAGAACAGTGAGCAACTAAATAACCCACGCCTATTAACAGCGGCATATTAATCAGTAATATGATCATCACCAATCGCGTAGACCATACTGGAAACCCTAAGCGCGCAGCGAGTCCACTGCACACTCCCGAGATTTTCTTATTGCTTAAATCTCGGTACCAACGTGATGATGTATGATAAGTGTTCATCATTAACCTCCTAAGCTGACTGCTTCATCGTAGCTTTTAAATCAGCAAGCTCTTTATCGATCGCCTCATTTTTCTCTAAGGCAGCGATTTGAGCAGCGGTTGAGTTGGCAGCATCTGCGTGCGTTAACTCGTACGCTTCGACTTGCGATTCAATGTTTTCAACGCGCTGCTCTAAGTAGTCAAAACGCGCTAGTGCATCCGTCACCTTATTGCTATGCAACTGCTCTTTTACTTTTAAACGTGCTGTAACGACGCGCTCTTTTTGCATATAGGTCAGTTGCTTGGCTTTGGCATCTGCAAGCTTGTTTTGTAAACGCTGACAATCTTCAGTTAATTTAGACAGTGATTCAGCCACCTTATCCATTTCAGCTTGCTGCGCTTCAATCTCTGTAATTAAGCGCTGCTTTTCTACTAGTGCAGCTTTGGCAAGGTCGTCACGCTCTTTACTCAGCGCTTTTTCTGCTTTCGCTTGCCAGTCTGCTACTTTCGTTTGTTTTGCAGCTATTTCACGCTTCATTTGCTTTTCTTGCGTTAAAAATGTCGCAGCGGTTGCACGGCATTCAGTTAGTGCATCCTGCATTTCTTGCACGAGTAGATTAAGTAACTTTTCAGGGTCTTCCGCTTTATCGAGTGCTGCAGAAAGATTTGCCTGAATAATGTCATTTACGCGATTTAATACACCCATGTGACTCTCCTGTTGATAATTGGGTTAATACAGCTAGGAGATTCCAATTCTTGTGCCAACTAACAAATAAAATTAATTTATTAAATAAATACAAAGCGTTAAATTACTTAAGTTTAGCTTTCGGCTGACTAGTGACTGAATGAAAAATAACTAATTTGACTAAAAAGCTAACTTTTTCACCAAATTTTAGGATCAAAAAAAGCCACAAAATGTGGCTTTTTTAACGAGATATATGATTAGGCTTCTGGGACAAAACTTAAGGCTTTATCCATAACAGATAAGTCAGCCGCTTTACCGTGCCCGTTCTCAGACAAATGACGTCTAAAACCACGCGCACCTGGTTGCCCTTGGAAAATCCCCAACATGTGACGAGCAATATGCCAAAAATTAGCGCCGTTACTCATTTCATCTTCAATATAGTCATACATAGCGCGCACAACCTGATGACGATTAAGCATAAAAGCTTCATCACCATAAATTTTTTCATCCACTTCAGATAAAATAAATGGATTACTATACGCTTCACGGCCAATCATAACACCGTCAACATACTCAAGATGAGCTATGCTATCAGCGATGGTTTTCACGCCGCCATTTAAGCTTAAGTGCAGTTGTGGGTAATCTGTTTTCAACTGATAAACACGCGGGTAATCTAGAGGTGGGATCTCACGGTTTTCTTTTGGACTTAGACCATTTAACCATGCTTTACGGGCATGAATAATAAAGTCATCACACCCCACATCATGACTTGCTTCTATTAAGGCACACAAAAACTCATACGAGTCTTGCTCATCAATACCAATGCGAGTTTTAACAGTAACAGGAATAGTTACCTCGGCCTTCATTGCTGCAACGCAGTCAGCAACGAGTTTAGGCTCAGCCATTAAACAAGCACCAAAGCGACCATTTTGAACGCGATCAGACGGACATCCCACATTTAAATTTACTTCATGATAGCCGCGTTCAGCCGCTAATTTAGCACACTTCGCCAACGCTTCTGGGTCAGAGCCACCAAGTTGCAATGCCACAGGCCCTTCATGCTCATTAAAGTGTAAGTAGTCACCTTTACCAAATAAAATAGCGCCGGTTGTCACCATCTCAGTGTATAGCACAGCATGCTTAGTCATTTTACGGTGAAAGGTTCGACAATGACGATCAGTCCAATCCAGCATAGGTGCCACGCTAAACCGTCTAAACCCTGTATTACCTGCTATTACTGGGCTAGAGCCCTTATTTAGTGTGTTACTCATATAGTCTGAATTGCCTTGAATTACCTTAAATCGCCGCGAGTTTCGATATACAGTCACCCTATAGTCACCCCCGCGGGGTAGGACTGATCGATAACTTAGGGTTACTCAATGGCTTCATACAATATCGAAAAACGCCGTCTTGCTTCAGGCGACTACCGCTACAAGTGCGTAGTACGCGAGAAGTCTAAAGGAAAGATTATACACAACGAAAGTAAAACATTCAGTAAAAGAGTACTGGCAGAAAGCCTAGGCAAAAAACACTTCCGAATTAGACGTAGCCTATGCAATTTTGAGTGATGATATCCATTCAATGCATATTATTTCTATTGGAGAGGCGCACGATTGGATACAAGAATACTCGTTAGGTTACAAAGGTCCTCAAAGTGCAGAAGTAAGGAGTGCTATTAAAACGTCCCTAGACTTCTAGACAGAGAATTAAAAGTAAATTATAACTGACTTTTAAAGAAAAAAGGCTTTTTAAAACCTATAAGTTAATTATATTTGACTTATAACCAATTCAGCATTACTTTATATTTAAAAGTAAATAATAATTAACTTATATGGGTAATTTAGCCAAAACAAACAGAACAGGTAAGGCGGTTAAGGCAACAGCCATGCCTAACTTATCAGAACGCTTTACCCCGACTCAACTCGCTGAAGCGATCACTGCAAAGCGAACAGGTATGAAGCTGTCTTTAGTAGATGTATCTGAAGCATTATCGATTTCAAAGCCAACGCTGGTGAAAATAGAAAAAGGCAATACCAATGTAAAGTTAACGAACCTACTCAAAGTAATGGAATACCTTGGTCTTTCATTTAGCCTTCTTTGTGATGATGCTACTTCCAAAGAAGGAACAGAGGTAAGTGATGACTGGTACTGATCTAAATACCCTGAACGTTTATATCGGTCATGGTCGTAAAATTGCGATAATAACCATTCCTGTAGGCTCTGAAACCGAATTAACCTTAACTTACGAGCCTGATTGGATCAAAGAGGGTTTTGCTATCTCGCCCCACCTGCCTTTGAACGGTGAGTTTGATCACAGGGCTGTCCGTAACTTTTTACAAAACTTGTTGCCTGAGGGTAAAGGGTTAGAAGAGATCATTAGTAATACAACTATCTCCAAAAATAATACCTTTGGGCTTATCAAGATCATCGGCGCTGACACATCTGGCGCGTTATCATTTACAAGTCAAAACAATGAAGAAACCGAAACTTCATTTCGAGAAGTCACTAATGAAGAACTAACCGAAAAGCTAGCTCGTTTTAAGAATGCTGGAGAATCTATTACTTATTGGGATGGTCGTACAAGGCTATCAGTCGCGGGTGTACAAGATAAACTCAACTTATTAGAAATTGAGGGCAAATTAGGGTTTGGTGAAGGCCAGCTTTGCTCCAATAAGATCTTTAAGTTTGAAACGGGAAAAGCACCTTTTATCGCCGTGAATGAGTTATTTACCATGTTATTGGCAAAGCATTCGGGTATTGATGTACCAAACGTAGCAGTACGAAAATACGGAGAAGTCAGTGCGTTTGTGATTGACCGTTTTGACCGCAAGTTAATAACTGAGCAACAGCGTGTTATGCGCCGTCACATTATCGATGGCTGCCAAGCAACCAACCTACCCCCATCATACAAATACGAACGTCAACATGGTGATGAAGGCGACGGTATTTATATTCGTGATGGTGTGTCTTTTGTGAAGCTATTTAATGTACAAACAACTAATGCCGAAGCGTACCAAACACAACTTATACGCTGGATGACCTTTAATATTTTGGTACGCAACTATGATGCGCACGGCAAGAACATCAGTTTCTTTGTGGGTAAACAAGGGCTAAGTCTTACGCCATTTTACGATTTAGTAAATATTGAGGCCATTATTCGAGAGATCCAAGCAAGACAAGCTGAGGAAAATTCTAAAATACCAATGGCAAACCAATTTGCGATGTCTATAGGTGAATATGGTTCTGGCAGTGCAGGTAATTTTAATCACCCATTTACCGCTTACATGTTGGCTGACTTCGCCCAAGAATTCGAAATATCGCTCGCACGTCTGCAATTGTTGATGAGGCAAATGATTAAACAAGTGCAAAGCTCTGTTGATTTAGCCAAAGCTGATGCGCTTAAACAGCAGTTAACTGATTCTGAAATACAGCATGTTGATACCTGTATTCAAATCATTGATGAAGCAGTTGAAGAGCTAAGTTCAGAGGTGGATAAAATAACGGAAATGAGCGACTTAATTTAGTGTGAATTTCTAGCTATTTCTATTTATTTCATTAAAGTGGCATGACAATAAGTAGGCATCGAATAAAAGTACTTATAAATCATATGATTAAATCGATTTTTTCGCGTGTATGATTACTTTCTAACATGGGTGCTACAGAAAAACGGCACATGGCTTAATCGAAGATCAGATGATGAAAAGAGGCGAAGAAGTGTACTGCAATCTCACTTCTTCGATGAATAAAATAAAAATGTAAAGACTACATTTTCACTTCGTTTAGAAGGTGCTCAAGGTTTTTGCCTGTAAGCTCTAAAACAGTGATTTCAAGCTCTTTATAATCTTCATTTTTCAGATTAACCAATTTAGCACCCACTGCAATGCGAGCAACTTTCTGGGCAGGATCTATCTCTACAATTTCAATGGATGCATGTGTATCATGATCTTTTGACTGTACGTAATACTCGCTAAAGAAAGTACCATCGGCACGCACATTTGAATTGTTATCAGACTCAGACTGCAAAAGTGTGCCCTTTTTAAGATCACTTTTACGAATAGAAAAGCTGTATTCCGCCACATTAGCATGGCCTACAATTATCGTAACGGCGCTCTCCCCATTAATTTTAAAATCGTGGTCGGTCACTTCAATCACTTTTAGCTTACCACTATCATAGGTTGGCTCCATGCAAGCGCCTAAACTAAAAATCAGAAAAATAGATAAAATAACATTTTTAATGAGCATTCTTTGTTCCTTAAATTTTATATTGCCTTCCTTTAAGTTAGATAAAAGCAGGCAATAATTCAAAATTTAAATTACTGAAAATGCACTTTAAATTTAAATTATGCTGTCACAGCTAAACCAAAGTAATGAGCAATTCCCCCCAAAATATTAGTCACAGCCACGGAAGATAAAATTAATCCCATTACTCGGCTAATAATACTTGCCCCACTATCGCCAATTAACTTATGTACATGTGTTGCGAGCAATAATAAAACCAACACAATCACTAATACAGAAAGCATGATTGATGATGTTACAAGCTGCTCATACCAAGTGTATTCTGTATTTCGAGTCATTAGCACCGCACCAAGCATGGCACCTGGGCTGGCTATAGAAGGAATGGCTAATGGAAAAATAGCAGTTTCGGTACTGTCGCGAACGCTTTTGATTTCAGTTTCAGGTTTACTTTCACCGAATATCATCGACAAGGCAAAAATTAATAATACGATACCTCCGGCAATCTGAAACGCTGAAAGCGGAATATTGATCGCGTTTAAAAGTAGTTCACCAGCAATCACAAAGAACAATAAAACTAATGCAGAAACGCCAACTGCCTTTAACGCAACTTTACGCTTAAATTTAGCATCATCCCAACGAGTAACAGCAATAAATACAGGCACTGTACCAATAGGGTCAATGACGGCAAAAAAGAAAATGAATGCAGCAAGCAATTCATTCATTAAGAAAACTCCCTATAAAACGTGTTAGCGAATAAAAACACTGCAACTACAATACAGTATGTTAGTATATCACGGTAGCGTAAGGATAAGAGAAGATGAATATAGAATCACTCGTCAGTAAAGCAAAACAAGTCTGCGATAATCGTGGGGCACGTTTCACACCTATCCGTGAGAAAGTATTCCGCCTGCTAGCAAGTGCTCAGGGTGGCGTTGGTGCTTATGACTTATTAGAACAACTTAAATTAACAGAGTCAGGCGCAAAACCTGCCACTATTTATCGTGCTCTCGATTTCTTGTCAGAACTTGGCTTTATTCACAAAATTGAAAGTACCAACTCATTTATGTTGTGCCATCATTTTGATCATATTCACCCTGTACAATTACTCATATGTGACAGTTGTGGCTATGTTAAAGAATTACACTCAACCGTTATTTCACACGAACTAAATAACCTAGCCGCAGAGAGTGGGTTTATTGTCTCAGGACAAACTATCGAAGCTCACGGTAAATGTGAAAATTGCAAAGATTAAGTGCGCTGTCACATACAGCCACTACACTTATAGTTAGAAAAACAGTTTAACTGCGTAATCTGAGGGAAAATAAACAATGAATGTAGAGTTCATCAACCCTTTTTTATCATCATTATTGAATGTATTGAGCACCATGGCTCAAACAGAATTAAAACCGGGTAAACCAAGTTTAAAAAAAGATGAGTTAGCCCGTGGCGATGTGTCGGGCTTGATTGGTATGGTGGGGCCACAAACAAAAGGCTCACTATCAATTACTTTTGATGAAAATCTAGCATTAACCATTATGGAAAGAATGCTAGGTGAGCGACCAGACTCAGTCAATGAAGAAGTCACTGACATGGTGGGCGAAATTACCAATATGGTAACAGGTGGCGCTAAAAACCTACTCGGCGAAAAAGGCTATGAGTTTGATATGGCAACACCTGTCGTTGTGTCTGGTAAAGGACATACAATCGCTCATAAATGTGAGGGTGCTAAGGTGTTAATTCCATTCACTTCAGCTGATGGTAACGCTAATATTGAAGTTAGCTTTGATAAACTATGAGCTGGCAGCAAAAAACCATTCAATTGAAGCCTCGTTCACGAGGCTTTCACATCATTGATGACGAGCTACTTCGTCAACTTCCTGAAATAAGGCAATACAAAGTTGGTTTGTTACATCTTTTCATTCAGCATACTTCTGCAAGCTTAACTATTAACGAAAATGCAGATCCTACTGTACGAATGGATATGGAAAGTCACTTCAATCATTTTGTGCCAGAACGACAAAGTTATTATCGTCATGATTATGAAGGTGATGATGATATGCCAGCCCACATAAAAAGCAGTACATTAGGTGCTGAGCTCACCATTCCAATTAATCAAGGCCGTTTAATGCTAGGTACTTGGCAAGGTATCTATTTAGGTGAACACCGAGATCAGGGTGGTGCAAGACGTATTGTCGCGACGATTCAAG
Organism: Pseudoalteromonas sp. L21; assembly: GCF_021728035.1. Taxonomy (NCBI): domain Bacteria; kingdom Pseudomonadati; phylum Pseudomonadota; class Gammaproteobacteria; order Alteromonadales; family Pseudoalteromonadaceae; genus Pseudoalteromonas; species Pseudoalteromonas sp. L21. The sequence goes on from NZ_JAKKCV010000001.1 coordinate 1,073,284, forward strand.
GTCAACTCTAAAAGCTGTAAGTAAAACTTAGCTTTTGATTGTATTGTTTTGAAAAAGTGTTTTGGGATTTGTCTAGAAATTGGAGCGGCACACGAGGCTCGAACTCGTGACCTCAACCTTGGCAAGGTTGCGCTCTACCAACTGAGCTAGTGCCGCTTTATAAGTAGTCAGTAATTTGTCCGTTGGCGCACAACCTGAAGGTTGCGGTAAAACATTCTGGCAACTGAGCTAGTGCCGCTTTTAAGTAGTCAGTAATTTGTCCGTTGGCGCACAACCTTAAAGGTTGCGGTAAAACGTTCTGGCAACTGAGCTAGTGCCGCATCAAAAAGCTTCTAGTAACAAGATTCAAGTTACAAGCTAATGCTTTCAACTTTCCCCTTGAAACTTATATCAATTTCTTTTGGTGAGAAATTGGAGCGGCACACGAGGCTCGAACTCGTGACCTCAACCTTGGCAAGGTTGCGCTCTACCAACTGAGCTAGTGCCGCACAATAAGTTACTAGTTATAAGACTCAAGTTAAAAGTTGGAATAGCTTGGAGCTTTCAACTTTCCCCTCGAAACTTAAGCCAATTTCTTTTGGTGAGAAATTGGAGCGGCACACGAGGCTCGAACTCGTGACCTCAACCTTGGCAAGGTTGCGCTCTACCAACTGAGCTAGTGCCGCAAAATAAGTTACTAGTTTTAAGTTACAAGCTTCAAGTTAATTACTTTCTTCTTGAAACTTAAGCCAATTTCTTTTGGTTAGAAATTGGAGCGGCACACGAGGCTCGAACTCGTGACCTCAACCTTGGCAAGGTTGCGCTCTACCAACTGAGCTAGTGCCGCATTCAAAAGTAGTCAGTAATTTGTCCGTTGGCGCACAACCTGAAGGTTGCGGTAAAACGTTCTGGCAACTGAGCTAGTGCCGCATTCAAAAGTAATCAGTAATTTGTCCGTTGCTGCACAACCTTGAAGGTTGCGGTAAAACGTTCTGGCAACTGAGCTAGTGCCGCATTCAATTACTTAGAGACATACGAACCCCGCGAGGGTTAACGTCTTAAGCGGGGCAGGATTCTACAATAATCCGATGTGTTTGCAAATGTTTTTTACAAATTAAAGAATTTTTCTTGGTAAATCTTTAATTCCATGATCGAATCTTTGATATCGTCGAGGGCTAGATGTGAACCTTTTTTGTTCACTTGCGCTAATACGTCAGGTTTCCAACGACGTGCAAGTTCTTTAACTGTACTCACATCAAGGTTACGGTAGTGAAAGTAGTTTTCCAATTCAGGCATGTACTTATTCATAAAGCGGCGGTCTTGGCCGATAGAATTACCACACATAGGTGAAGCACCCGCAGGTACCCATTGCTTTAGAAATGCCAGTGTTTGATCAATAGCATCTTGTTCAGTGAATGTGCTTGCTTTACAACGAGCTGTTAAACCAGATTGACCGTGCTGAGTTGTACACCACTCGTCCATGCCATCAAGCAGTTCATCACTTTGATGAATAGCAATAACAGGGCCTTCAGCCAAGATGTTTAAATCACTGTCGGTGACAACAGTGGCAATTTCGAGTATTTTATCTGTTGCTGGTTCGAGGCCAGTCATTTCCAGGTCGAGCCAGATAAGATTTGATTTATGAAAAGACATAGTTACCTTAGCGGTGCTTTCCTTTAGATCCAACGCATTTAGATATATCATATTAGTATCATCAGTCGACCTAAAGCTTTTTTTTCAAAAAGCCCGACATTTAATCAAGTTATGGGCCAAAAGTGGCAAAACAAAAGAAATTAAGTAAAGGCCAATCACGTCGAATTAAGGCCAATCACCAAAAACGCCTCTCTAATGCAGATAAAAAGCAACAGAAAGGGGCTGCAGTGCAATGGCAAAATGATAATTTAGGCCCTGCCGAAAATGCGGTTGTGATCAGTCGATTTGGCCAACATGCCGATATCGAAACCGAATCAGGCGAAGTGCTGCGCTGTAATATACGCAGAACCGTATCAAGCCTTGTGTGTGGTGATGAAGTTATTTTTCGCCGTGCAAAAGTCAGCGAAGGCGACTTAGCAGGCGTTATTGAAGCAACCCATGAACGTCGCTCACAACTAACACGCCCTGATTTTTATGACGGAGTGAAAGTCGTCGCTGCCAATATCGACCAAATTTTAATGGTCTCGGCGGTACTGCCTGAGTTTACGCCAAACATTATTGACCGTTATTTAGTTGCCTGTGAAGACATGGGTATTGAGCCTATTTTGGTACTTAACAAAATAGATTTAATAGACGATGAAGGCCTTGCTTTTATTGATGAAATTCTCGATATCTATCGTGAGCTAGGTTATCAAGTACTGTTAGTCAGTAATAAAACAGGTCATGGCATAGATGAGCTAAAGCAAAAGCTGGTAGATAAAAACAGCATTTTTGTTGGTCAAAGTGGTGTGGGTAAATCAACCTTAGTCAATACAGTGCTACCCGACGCTGAAATTTTAACTCAAGAAGTCTCTGAAAACAGCGGCCTTGGCCAGCATACAACCACCGTATCGCGATTACACCATTTACCAAATGGCGGTAACCTAATCGACTCACCAGGAATTCGTGAGTTTGGCTTATGGCATTTAGATGTTGAGCGCGTTACGTGGTGCTTTAAAGAGTTCCGTGATTTTATTGGTGGCTGTCGTTTTCGCGATTGTAAGCATTTAAACGATCCTGGCTGTATAATTCGCCAAGCTGTTGATGATGGTGAAATTTCAGAACTTCGCTTTGACAGTTACCACCGAATTTTAGAAACTATGGCCGACGGCCGTGCTGGTGCACGCGCTCCTCGCGTATAACTATTTAGGAAATAACAAGTGAGTTTAGATAAATTCAAAATTGCTATGCAATATGCCATGCCAAAACATTTCATTTCGCGCATGGTTGGCAAGTTAGCAGCAGCAAAAGCGGGTGGCTTAACAACGGCCTTAATTAAATTGTTTATCAAACAATACAAAATTGATATGAGTGAGGCTAAATACCCAGATCCAGCTCATTACAAAACTTTTAATGAGTTTTTCACTCGCCCATTAAAAGAAGGCATTCGTCCACTTGCTGAAGAAAGCGACATTATTGCTCACCCAGTTGATGGTGCAATTAGCCAATTAGGCGATGTAGTCGACGGTCAAATCATCCAAGCAAAAGGCCACGACTACAGCTTACAAGCACTACTTGGTGGCAAAGAAGAAGACACAGCGCCGTTTTTAGGCGGTAAGTTTGCGACTATTTATTTAGCACCAAAAGATTACCACCGTATTCACATGCCTGTTGATGGTACGCTGAGCAAAATGATCTACGTACCGGGTGATTTATTTTCGGTAAACCCGTTAACAGCACAAAATGTACCTAACCTATTTGCTCGTAACGAGCGTGTTGTGGCTATCTTTGAAACCGAAATTGGCCCACTAGCTATGGTGCTGGTTGGTGCGACAATTGTTGCTAGCATCGAGACTATCTGGGCAGGCACTGTAACGCCACCAGCGGGTAAAGATGTATTTAGTTGGAATTACCCAACTGAAGGTGACAATGCGATTACCCTTAAGAAGGGTGAAGAAATGGGCCGCTTTAAGTTAGGCTCTACCGTTATTTTAGCTTGGGGTGCAAATCAAGCTGAGTTCTTATCAGATCAACACCCAGAAACAGTGACGCGTATGGGCACACCCTTTGCGAAAATTAACGACTAATAAGTTCAATTAAGCAAACCACTTTAGCAAAAGTGGTTTGCTTAAAATTCACTATAAATCGCGCCTACCCTCACGATTACACTCTGAGCATTCACTATCTTTTTGAATATTAAAGCGCTGCTGTTTTAGTGTTAGCCCATCAAATTGAATAAACTCACTGCCCGCTTTATGGCCAAGTAATATATTGATAGCCAATAAACTTTGCATGCTCCCCATAACACCGAGCAACGGGCTCAATACCCCAGCATTGTCACAATTAAGCGCTGTCTGTTCATCCGTTTGCGGGAACACACAACCATAGCAAGGGCTATGTTTATGACGAAAATCAAAACTCATCACCTGCCCCTGTGTTGCAATAGCAGCAGCTGATACAAGTGGGATAGATTTAGCTAAACAATAACGATTAACCAAATAACGGGTAGCAAAGTTATCACTGCAATCAAGGATGATGTCAGCACCCTCAAGAAGCTCAGCACAGTTACTTTCATCAAGCTTTTGGCATAAAGGTTTAACCGTTATTTGATTATTTAAACTGCTTAACACCTTGGCAGCTGCCTGTGTTTTTGCCTGCCCCATATGGTTTATTTTATACAGTATTTGTCGCTGTAGGTTTGAAAGCTCAACCTTATCATCGTCTATTAAAGTGAGCGTTCCGATTCCAGCCGCCGCTAAATAAAACAGTGCTGGAGAGCCAAGTCCCCCCGCCCCGACAACCACAGTATGCGCAGACTTTAACTTTTGCTGGCCCGCATGCCCCACCTCTTTTAATAGTAAATGGCGGCTATAACGAATTTGCTCTTTGTCGCTTAACGCGCTCATATTAAGACTGACCTTCGACCAGCAGTTTTAACTTGGCAATGGCTGTTTGGTAGTCTTCGGCTTCAGTAATCGCACGTACTACTGCAACACTGCCAACCCCCGTACTCGCAACTTGCTCTGCACGTGATAAATCAATCCCACCAATTGCGACTGTTGGATAATCGGCCATTAGCGGCACAAATTTTTCGAGCTTTTCTAAGCCTTGAATTTGCCCCGTCATGTCTTTAGTGGTGGTTGGGTAAATAGCGCCAAACGCCATATAACTTGGTCTGTAATTATGCGCGCGTAGCATCTCATAAAAACCATGGGTCGAAACACCTAAGCGTAACCCTGCCTCTTTTATGGCAATTAAATTAGCGGTTTGTAAGTCTTCTTGTCCTAAATGCACACCATAAGCGCCGTACTTAATCGCCAATTGCCAATAATCATTAATATACACCTGCGCATCGTACTTCTGCCCCAGCATAACCGCACTTGCAATCGACTCTTCAAGTGCTGCATCGTCTGCATTTTTCATTCTTAATTGAACCGTTTTAACCCCTTCGGCTAAACACTTCTCCAACCAATCAAGGGTATCAACAACGGCATATAACCCAAGCTGTTTAGAGTCACATTCTGCAAAGCCTGCTGCCATGGTAAAATTAGCCGGGCAATCAAAGTCGAGCTCATCACCTAACCAACTCCCCGCTTCGATGACTTGTGGGTAATCCGCCAGTGTTGTTGGAAAGCGAGTATGTGCAACAGGACCAATACCTTCACCATAGCGAACAGCCGCTTTTAAACCTTGGTTTATATAGGCTTTCGCTAAAATAAAGGCATCTTTAAGTGGGTACTGTTTTGCTAAGCAAGCAGCAACTACCGACGCCATACTACATCCAGTGCCATGACTATGCGGAGTTTGAATTTTTTCGTTGCCAAGCCAATATGCTTGTTCGCCTTGCACGCAGTAATCAATGCAATAGCCACTTGGGTAATCCCAATGACCCCCTTTAATAATCACCGCTTTTGCACCATAGCTTGTTAACTTTTCAGCGGCTTCTTTCACTGCACTTGGGCCAATCAAATAAACACCGGTTAATAACTGCGTTTCGTGGGTGTTCGGTGTTACAACATCGACTAATGGCAATAAACACTCTTTGATGGCACTAACGGTATCTTCTTCTGTTAATAAATCACCACTCGAGGCAATGGCAACCGGATCATAAACAACCAAAGGCGGTTCTGCCCAAGTTGCTTTATAATGTTTTAAATGCTCACTAATAAGCTGTATTTGCTGCACATTGGCAAGCATGCCAATTTTAATCACACTGGCAGGCATATCACTGGCTAAGGCTAATAGTTGCGACTCAATCACTTCTGTTGAAATCGGGTTTAGCGCTTCTACACCTAAACTATTTTGTGCCGTTAAAGCAGTAATAACTGTACAGCCATGTACATTAAAACTTTGCATTGCCTTAATGTCGGCTTGAATTCCTGCACCGCCGCCCGAATCTGAGCCTGCTATGGTCCATACAACCTGATTCATGTTATTCCTCACATTTTATTCTTGATGCCAAAATGGCATACCGAGCGTCGGCGTTGATGGGCTTGCTACGTCTTTCTCTGGCATCGCTTTGGCCACATAGCTATACCGCCCCGCCTCTACAGCACTCTTAAACGCTTTACTCATCGTCACTGGGCAACCTGCACCTGCAATTGCCGAATTTAATAATACGGCATCATACCCTAATTCAAGCGCTTGGCAGGCATGAGATGGTAAACCTAAGCCTGCATCAACAATTAAAGTATGGTTTGGCAAGCGCTCACGGATCATTTTTAAGTTGTAAGGGTTCAGCAAGCCTTTACCCGTGCCAATCGGTGCGCCCCAAGGCATAAGTACTTCGCAGCCTAAATCAGCTAAGCGCTGACACAGTACTAAATCATCAGTGCAATAAGGTAAAACTTTAAAGCCATCAGCCAATAAAATTTTAGTGGCTTCGAGCAGTGCAATTGGATCAGGCTGTAAATTATATTCATCACCAATCAGTTCTAACTTAATCCAGTCAGTGGTAAACACTTCTCGGCACATTTGCGCCAAGGTCACCGCTTCTTTCACACTATGGCAACCCGCCGTATTTGGCAGCACTTTTAACCCGGTATTTTTTATCAATTGCCAAAAATCATCACCCGCAGCAACGCTTTGCTGACGTCTTAGTGAAACGGTTACAATCTCAGCCTGTGAGGCCACTATCGAATCCTGCATAACACTCGGTGAAGGATACAATGCTGAGCCAATCAGTAAACGACTGGAAAATTGTTCACCATAAACCGAAAAACTATCCATCTTAGCCTCCTTGAATTGGCGACAATAGCTCAATGCTGTCGCCTTCGTTGAGGGTTTTAGCGTCACACTGGCTGAGCGGCACAAAGTCACCATTAACGGCAACGGCAAATGGCGGTCTTGCGCCAAATTGACTTAACGCCTGAGTCAGCAATGTATTATCATTCACAGTAACTGACTGACCATTAATTAAAATATTCATTTTTATCCTTAAGCAATTAAGCTCACTGCATCATCGACCACCTGAGGCGCAAGTAAATAGCCATGACGGTATAAGCCATTAATGCAGATCACTCGACCTTGTTTTGTGACTTTCGGGCGGTTATCTGCAAACGCTGGACGAAGCCCCGATTGCAAGCTCTCGATACGCCCTTCAGCAAAGCCGCTATGCACCGTATAAGCAGCAGACAATAACTCCAGCGCCGAGCGTACGGTGACTTTACCTCGGTCTTGCGATTCGATTTCAGTCGCACCAATCACAAATTGATGATTTGGCTTAGGAGCAATATAAATTGGATAGCGCGGATGCATCAGTCGTATCGGTCTGGTTAGGTTCACCTCTGGTGCATATAAACGCGCCACTTCCCCTCTTACTCCACGCAGTAAAGGTTCAGATTGTTTAGCACCTAAGCCGCGGCAATCAAACACATAATCATAGCTTTGCCCATTCACTTGATGAGCGTTCAATGCAATTTTACAGCCAAAGTTAAATTGCACTCTTTGCGAGGTAAGCTTTTTAAAACTAGCGCTATAAAATGCCTGATTATCGAGTTGCCCTTCACAAGGTAAATACACACCTTGATGGAACCGCCCAGCTAGCTCTGGCTCAAGGTCAGCGATTTGAGTGCCAACCAATGTCTGTGCTTGATAGCTTTCAAGCGGTTTTAAGCGACTCACAAAACTGTGTAAATCGCCCTTATCTTGCTGATGAGCAACCACCAAGCTGCCTGTTTGTTGAAAATACACAGCGTCATCAAGTTCACTTAAAATTTGCTGCCAACGAGTGATGCTATTAAGCCCTTGTAGGGCTAAATCCTGTTCACACAGGACTGATTCAGCAAGGGGGGCTAACATCGCTGCAGCAACGCTACCAGCACTGTTGCTAGCATGTTCATCATCTTGCTCAAACACCGTAACTTGATGCTGCTTACTTAACGCCAATGCCGCTAAGCGCCCCGTTAAGCCAAAACCAATCACTGCAATGTTGTAAGACATATTAACCTCAGCCTTAAACGATAAGATTTAAGCAAATAGCGCGATATAAAATCGCGCCTACAACTAGCCTAAATTGCTTTGTGGTAAATCTCAGATCCTGTTTTTTTGAACTCATCTGATTTCGCTTTCATCTCGGCTTCGACATCAACCATTTTGATTTCAATGCCTTCACCCAAGGTATTAAAATCAATACCTCTTTGTTCAAGATCTTTAGCGTAATCACGTACCTCTTGGGTGATCTTCATTGAGCAGAATTTAGGACCACACATAGAGCAAAAATGAGCTATCTTGCCCGATTCTTGCGGCAGCGTTTCGTCATGATATTCGCGAGCGCGTTCAGGGTCTAAACCGATGTTAAATTGGTCGTGCCAACGAAACTCAAAGCGCGCTTTTGATAGTGCGTTATCGCGCTCTTGCGCCCCAGGGTGGCCTTTTGCTAAATCGGCGGCATGGGCAGCAATCTTGTAGGTGATCAAACCTTCTTTAACGTCTTCTTTGTTCGGTAAGCCTAAATGCTCTTTAGGGGTTACATAACACAGCATGGCGCAGCCGTACCACGCAATTTGCGCAGCGCCAATACCTGATGTGAAATGATCATAGCCAGGGGCAATATCCGTGGTTAATGGGCCAAGAGTGTAAAACGGTGCTTCTTCGCAGTGTTTTAGCTGCTCTTCCATGTTCTCTTTGATCATATGCATTGGCACATGGCCTGGGCCTTCGATAAACACTTGCACATCATGTTTCCAAGCAAGTTTGGTCAGCTCACCTAAAGTACGTAATTCGCTGAACTGGGCTTCGTCATTGGCATCGGCAATAGAGCCCGGACGCAAGCCATCCCCTAATGAGAAACACACATCATACTGTTTTAAAATTTCACAAATATCTTCAAAGTGAGTATATAAAAAGTTTTCTTTATGATGCGCTAAACACCATTTCGCCATGATTGAACCACCACGCGAAACAATACCGGTCACACGCTTTGCGGTCATTGGCACGTAACGCAGTAATACCCCAGCATGAATAGTAAAGTAATCAACACCTTGTTCTGCTTGTTCAATCAAGGTATCGCGGAAAATTTCCCACGTTAGGTCTTCGGCAACACCGTTTACTTTTTCAAGGGCTTGATAAATCGGCACGGTACCAATTGGTACTGGTGAGTTACGTACCACCCACTCACGGGTTTCGTGAATATAGCGACCCGTTGATAAGTCCATTACCGTGTCAGCGCCCCAACGAGTAGACCACACCATTTTTTCTACTTCTTCTTCGATTGATGAAGTGACCGACGAATTACCAATATTCGCGTTCACTTTAACTAAGAAGTTTCGGCCAATAATCATCGGCTCAGTTTCTGGGTGATTGATGTTGTTAGGAAGCACGGCACGACCACGGGCAATTTCATCACGCACAAATTCAGGGGTAATAAAATCAGGAATGCTAGCGCCAAACGATTCGCCTTTGTGCTGGGCTGCGAGTAACTCTTCACGAATTTTTTCGCGTCCCATGTTTTCACGGATCGCCACATATTCCATTTCAGGCGTCACGATACCTTGTCGCGCATAATGCATTTGGGTAACGTTTTTACCCGCTTTGGCACGGCGGATCTTTGGTAGATGTTCAAAGCGGATATGATCTAACCCTTCATCTGCCATACGCTGCTGAGAAAATTGCGACGTCACTGAGTCTAAAATTTCAGTGTCACCACGCTTTTCAATCCACTTTTCACGATACTTTTCAAGACCTTTACGTACATCAAGTTGAAAATCAGGGTCAGTGTATGGGCCCGAAGTATCGTAAACACGAATTGGCGCATTGGGTTCAAATACGGGGTTCTCTTCAGTACCACCGATAAAGGTATCGCTGAGGGTGATTTCACGCATTCCCACACGTACGTTTTCTTGTGTGCCTTCAACATAGACTTTATGTGAGTTAGGAAAAGGTTGACCGGTTAGGTTGTAAATATAATCTGATGCAGCCGCACGTGTTTCGCGGCGAGACGGTTTAGTTGGTGTGTTTGACATGACTTACCTCATTGCTTTAAGGGTTGTCTTGTCAGATATTGCAAGTGCAATAGAGAGTGGCAAACGCCATTGGATCGTTAGTAAGATAAACACTTACTGTTGCAGCCTATATGCCGCTTATGCCCCTATATTTGGCGCACAAGCGCCCGGTGAGGCAGCTTGTTCCCTACGCAGGTGTTAGCCTGATCAGGTTCACGGATCCCGCTTTCGCGATCTCAGCCTTATTAAAGGCACTCCGACAAGTTTAAATTCGTTGTTTTATAAAAACACAATGAGTGTACGTGAGTTAAAAAATAGCTGCAAGCTAAGCGTTTTAGTTTTTAACGATAAAAGTGAAGTGATGCTCGCCTTGTAACACCAACTTTTCATCATTCAGTGAAATTGCTGCGCCTTGCTTTAAAGTCATTAATAATTTCTGTTCTAGCTCATCCACTTTTTCACCGCATGACTTACGAGTCATACCTAGCTTATTTACTTTCAATGTGTCTTCGACGAGCTGCCCTTCACCAAAAAATTTATTACAGCCCGCAAAGCCATTGATTTGCATGGCTTCAATAAAACGCATTGATGCACTTTGTGACACAGGGATAGATAAACCATTTATTTTTGATAGCTGCCATTGTGTGTATTTTAAGTGTTCGCTTGACACGCTCCCAGTTGATGAGCATCCCACACAAAATAATACAAAAAGAATTGGCAAGGCGACTAGCTTCATATGTTTTTCGACTTTATTTTCAATTTAGTAATGATAACAATATTTAACGTGTTTGATCGTTAAAAAAACATGTTTTATCTGTAAAAAAATGTTCTAAGCTAGCTCTTTATAGAACAACACGGGTTATTTGAATAACTTATCGATTTCTTCTGGTAAAAAAGGACGACCTTTTTCATTAACTGACGTGCCAATTACAAATGCTTGCAGCATAACTTTATCATCATATTTACGATAAATAGTTTGTCTAAAAGCAAACTTTAGTCGACTAACTCGCTCAGGTTCTACCACAACATAAAATTCATCGCCAGGTACTAAAGAGGCTTTGTAATCCATTTCACTGCGAAGCACTACAAGATTCACTTTTTCTTTGGCTAATTTTGCAAAATCGATATCTTTAGCATGTAAAAACTCATGACGTGCGTGCTCAAGATAATTAAAATACACACTGTTGTTAACAATGCCTTGTAAATCGCACTCATAATCTCGCACTTTAAAGTCAACTTTAAAGGTCATAGTCGTATTCCTAATCAATTTACGTATAATTGCCTGCGTTTATATCATAAATACCTAAACAACCTAAAGATTCACTTTGTTTGGGTAGCAATAGCCATTTGGCCAGCAGGCTTGCTAGAATAGCAGTCCCTAAAATGGAGTTAAGAACCGCATGAAACGACGTTTATCATTATTATCTGCTGCTATTTTGCCATTATTTGCAGCATCAACAATCGCTTATGCTGAAGACGGTGAGCTAGAAAAAATTTTAGTCACTGGTGATTTCCAAAAAGAAAGTATTCAAACACTTAGCGCCAGCGCCAGCTTATTTTCTGATCATGAGATCAATCAGCGAGGCGCTAAGTTTTTAGATGAGATGCTAGCAAGTGCCGCGAATGTAAACTTTACGTCTGGCGCATCACGTGGTCGTTATGTGCAAATTCGTGGTGTTGGTTTACGCTCACAGTTTGTTGACCCAATTAACCCATCCGTAGGTTTGGTGATCGACGGTATTAACTACTCTGGCCTTGGTGGTAGTTCATTATTATTTGATGTTGACCAAGTTGAAATTTACCGTGGACCACAAGGTACACGCTTTGGTGCTGATGCACTTGCCGGTATGATTCAAATGGAATCAGCGGCACCAACCCTTGATCCAAGTGTAAAAGTGCAGCTTGGCGCAGGTAATTACAACAGCTATGAGGCAGGTATTGCTGCCGGCACGGGTATTACCGACGACACCGCAGTGCGCGCCAGCATTTATCAACGTGAGTCTGATGGTTATGTTGAAAACCGTTATTTAAATAAAGATACCCAGCAACAAGACGAGCTCGTTTCTCGCTTTAAATTACACAGCCAGCTAACAAACAACTTACGCACAGAACTGAGTGTTCACTATATTGATATTAATAATGGCTACGATGCATTCACACTCGATAATAGCCGTTACAGTGTTGCTGATGAGCCTGGCGAAGATAACCAAGAAAGCATTGCAGTTGGCCTTGCCAATACGTACACCGGCTTCGATTTATTTGATGTAAGCCTTAATGTGTCAGGTATCGACAGTGAGCTACTTTACAGTTTTGACGAAGATTGGGTGTGTAATGATGAAGCTCAGCCAGAGCTTTGCGCCGCAGGTTTACATGAGTGGGGCTATAGCTCAACAGATACTTACTTGCGCGATCGTAAAGATCAAGCGGCCGAACTACAATTTAATAGCAAGTCTGGCGAATGGGTAGCGGGCATTTATTATCAAGGTCGTGAAGTTGATTTAGAACGCCAATACACATGGCTGACACAACCATTTACCTCAAATTATGAAACCAGCAACATCGCTGCATATGGTCAAGTAGCAACCCCTATAGGACCAAAAACAACCTTAATTACGGGTCTGCGCGTTGAGCAATACCAAGGCGACTACATTGATAACAATGGCTTTATTGAAGAAACCGATGATGTCATGGTAGGTGGTAAGCTTGCACTTGAATACCAAGTGATTGATCGCACCATGATCTACACCAGTATTACTCGTGGCTACAAAGCGGGCGGTATTAACTCTGAAGCACTGGCAAAAGCAAAAGATGAAGGCTTAAATCTAGATGCTGATTTCTTTGCGAATCACACATCATTTGCCCCTGAATATTTATGGAGCGGTGAGTTTGGTGTGAAAGGCAGCTCACTTGACGATAGATTTGTATTACGCCTCGCCGCTTTTTACATGTATCGCGAAGATATGCAGCTAAAATCGTGGCAAGTTGAAGGTCAAAAGTTCACAGGCTATATCGATAACGCAAGCTCTGGCGAAAACTACGGTTTAGAAATTGAAGGCAGCTTCCAAGCCACCGATAATCTGCTACTCACTGGTAGTGCGGGTTATCTACACACTGAAATTAATGACTTTGTTGCACAATCAGGCCTTGATCAAGATGGTCGTGACCAAGCACAAGCACCTAAATACCAATATGCATTCACTGCGCGCTATAACTTTACGCCAGCACTTTACGCATCAATTGGTGTAGAAGGCAAAGACGATTACTACTTCTCTGATAGCCATAACTCAAAAGCGCCAAGCACTAACTTAGTGAATGCTTCGTTTGGTTATGAAAGTGATAATTGGAGCATTAATGCATGGGCACGTAACTTATTTGACGAAGACGTACCAACCCGTGGCTTTGAGTTTGGTAACGACCCATTAGATGGTTACGCGACTCACACTTACACACAACTAGGCGAACCTATGGTTGCCGGCGTGACATTTATTTACGAGCTATAAATCGTAGGCGCGACTTTATGTCGCGCTTTTAAAATCAACGAAAATCGCGGGGTAAACCCGCTCTACAATTAAGCCCTTTCAACATCAAAGGCGAGTACGTCTTTAATCTTTTGCTTATTCGTTGCCAGCATAATGAGTCGATCAATTCCCAGTGCCACACCCGCACATTGCGGTAGCCCATTTTCAAGTGCTGCTATTAAACGCTCATCCATTGGCACTTGTTTTAAGCCATTCGCTTCACGGTATTGGTTATCTTCTTTAAAGCGAGCAGCCTGCTCTTTAGCATCCGTTAATTCATTAAAGCCATTTGCCAGTTCCATATTTTTAAAATACAACTCAAAGCGCCCTGCTACCCGCTCATCATGCTGGCAAATTTGTGCAAGCGCTGCTTGCGAAGCCGGAAAATGATAGATAAAACAAGGCTTTTCTTGGCCAATCGTTGGCTCTACCTTCATACAAAATAATAGCTGCAACAAGGTATCGCGATGTGTTTCATGCGCAGCAATATCGGCAAAACCCTGCTCTGTTGCTAGTTGCTGTAATGTGCTGATATCAGCCGTTAAAGGGTCTACAGCTAAAGCATTAATAAAGGCTTGCTGATAAGTTAGTCGCTCTGCGGGTTCTACGCCGAGCACTAATTGCATAAGCTCATCCATTTCATCCATAAGCGCAAATTCATCAAAACCAGGGCGATACCACTCAAGCATTGTAAATTCAGGGTTATGATGGCTTCCTGCTTCTTCATTTCGAAATGCTTTACAAAGCTGAAAAATAGCACCAGAGCCCGCAGCAAGTAAACGCTTCATGGCAAACTCAGGTGACGTTTGTAAATACAATGGCAAGCCACCAGCATGGCCTGGGCCAACAAACTTTGTGCTAAATGTGGCTAAATGCACATCGGTTACACTGGCAGCACTAAGGCTGGGCGTTTCAACCTCCATCACATCACGAGTGTAAAAAAACTCACGAATGCAGCGAATGATTGCAGCGCGCTCGCGTAATGTTTCAATATCGGCGCTTGGTTGCCAAAGGACATTAGACATAAAGTGATTCCCAAAAAAAATCCCAGCAGAAGCTGGGATTTTATAATAAATTGCTTAATTAAGCCTATTACTTAACACGGCTCACGTATTCACCGCTACGTGTATCAACTTTGATCACTTCGCCGATTTGAACGAATAGAGGAACACGAACAACAGCACCTGTGCTTAATGTTGCTGGTTTACCGCCAGTACCCGCTGTATCACCTTTTAGACCTGGATCTGTTTCAGTAATTTCTAATTCAACAAAGTTTGGTGGCGTCACAGCGATTGGGCTACCGTTCCAAAGTGTGATTGTACACACGTCATTTTCAACTAACCATTTTGCATTGTCGCCAAGCGCTTTTTCATCAGCAGCGATTTGCTCAAATGTTTCGTTGTTCATAAAGTGCCAGAACTCACCGTCAGTGTATAGATACGCTAAATCTGTATCCATTACGTCTGCACCTTCAACTGTTTCACCTGACTTGAATGTTTTTTCTAGTACTTTACCTGTGATAAGTT
Organism: Pseudoalteromonas sp. L21; assembly: GCF_021728035.1. Lineage (NCBI taxonomy): Bacteria > Pseudomonadati > Pseudomonadota > Gammaproteobacteria > Alteromonadales > Pseudoalteromonadaceae > Pseudoalteromonas > Pseudoalteromonas sp. L21. The sequence goes on from NZ_JAKKCV010000001.1 coordinate 1,088,380, forward strand.
TACGAATACGAACACGGTTAAACGCTTGGCCTTTACCTGGTTTTACCATTTCATTTTCTAAGATGCTGCAAGGTTCGCCGTCTAACATAATTTTTAGGCCGCCCTTGAACTCATTGGTGCTATAATTCGCCATCGTTTCCTCTGTCTAAATAATTTCGAGTAGTCTACGTGTCAATGATACAAAGAAATGAAGTAAATTTGCATAAAAACTGGCAAAAAGAATTGGCAAATGTTGTCACTTGCCCTGAACGCTTGCTAGAAATGCTAGGATTATCAAGCAAAGTAGACGAAAAAGACCTCAAAGCACGCAGTCTTTTTCCTGTCCGCGTGCCGCAGCCTTTTATCAAAAAAATGCGTTATGGCGACATCAACGACCCACTTTTGCTGCAAGTAATGCCAAGGCACCAAGAATTTTTAGCACAAACAGGATACAACAAAGATCCATTAAAAGAGCAAGATAACGACCAACCTGGTTTATTACACAAGTATCGCTCTCGTGTTTTGGTTATGTTTAAAACAGGCTGTGCGGTCAATTGTCGTTATTGTTTTAGACGCCACTTTCCGTATCAAGAAAATCAATTGAATAAGCGCAGCTTAATTGAAGCCCTCGCCTATATAAAAGCAGATACCAACATTAACGAAGTTATTTTAAGTGGTGGCGACCCATTAATGGCTAAAGATGATGCTGTTAGTTGGTTTATGGATGAGTTAGAACAGCTTCCACAAATTAAACGCCTACGTATTCATAGCCGCTTGCCTGTGGTGATCCCAGCAAGAATTACCGATGAGCTGTGTGCCCGTTTTGCAGCATCACCTTTAAAAGTGGTGTTTATCAACCATATTAATCATGCAAACGAAATTGATGATGACTTTAAAGCGGCTATGCAAAAGCTAAAAGTAGTGGGGGTCACTTTGTTAAATCAAGCGGTGTTATTAAAAGATATAAATGATACAGCAAGCGCGCAAATAGCCCTCAGTGAGGCTCTATTCGATGCTGACATACTGCCTTATTACTTGCACCTACTCGATAAAGTGGAAGGGGCGAGTCATTTTGATATACCTGAGCAACTAGCAAAAAAAATAATGTCAGACATGCTAGCAGCATTACCTGGGTTTTTAGTACCCAAACTAGTTAGAGAGATCGGTGGCGAAAAAAGTAAAACCCCTATCGACCTCAATCTAGTTTAGTTACACGTAAACGTTTATATTATTACCCAGCGTTGCGGTTACAGACTTTGCAGGTGTTTGTGCGGCGCTCGTATTTACTGCAGCACCTTCAATAAGCGCAAGTGCAGCAGCACCTTCAGCTTTTTGCTGTTTTTTTGCAAGAGCAGCACTATAAAGCTCCGCACTTTCGCCACCGCCACTCATTGCCGGTAAATTTGATCCTGATATATTCATAGTTCACTACCTGACTTTTTATAACAATCCACGTACTATATCGGCATTGCAGTCTAAAGCTTTAGGAAAAAAATGGATTCGATCATTGAACAGCTCAATGCTAATTTAAAAATTGTTTATCGTCAGGCACTTGATGCCGATAAAAAATTAGATGACCTACAACAACAAGGCCATGGTAAGTTTAAAGCCTTATTTGCACAAGACGCTGGTTTTGAATTTGAAGCCAAACGCTTTAAACCTTATGTTCTCGATGTTGCTGCTGATGTAGAAAGCTTAAGCAACGACGGGATGGACGAAGAAAAACTGAAAAAAACAGTTATTAAGCTTCAACAGTTATTACAACTATTAGCGACGTTCAAGTAACGTAGAAGCCTCTATTTCATTTATTGTAAATAGAGGCTATCGCGCGGAATAAATTTCACGCCTACATCAAACGTAGACGTCAAGCCTGCTTGGCCGTGCCTAACTGATGGCTGACGGCTTACAGCTTATAGTGATTACTCGCCAAGGTTTAACGATGGTAATAGCTCATCTTCAAACCAATCCGTGATTAAACGTTTATCGTAATAATAAGCTTCATCACGGCCCATTTTCATACGATCCATAAAGCCCATGTCCTTGAGTTTTACATCGTTGACCTCGCTTAATACCTTGCCACTTTTGTCTGTCACTGAATAATTTAAATCGATTCTAGGAAAATAAATTGGCTTAATAATGCGCAGTTCGTTCATCGAACCAAAACGAACATCACCAGCAAGATCAAGATCCGTCACCTCAACATTAAGCGTATACCCTTCTGGTAGTTTTTCAGCAAGCTTGCTAAAGTGTTTTTCAAGGTTGTTCGCTACGCTTTTATGAAATGATCCTTTAGTTGAGTTATTCCCTGGGCGTACATCCCGATAATCATCAAAGTCGTGCCATTTTACCTTTGCCTCTCCCGCATAGGTGAAGGCTGGCAATACAAATATCATAGCGAGAGTTATTTTCTTTAATGTATTCATCTTTCTCTCCATCGAAATACGATTATATAAACTAAACAGTCACCTTTAACTATAGCTTAACCACATCGTTCACTTGTAACCAATATGGTATAAAATGTAACCCAAAGCAAGACAATAGACACCCCTTACTATTGTAAATTTAGAATATAATTTTGCTACAAAGTATGATGAAATAGAGGCTATTCAACCACGTATTAATCTTAGAGCTTTTATGGCCATTTTAGTCACCGGCGGAGCTGGATACATCGGTTCTCATACAGTGTTAGAGCTACTCCAACAAGGCAGTGAAGTTATTGTTCTTGATAACTTAAGTAACTCATCCAACGAATCGCTTAAACGCGTTAAGCAAATCACTGAAAAAGAAATTACTTTTTATCAAGGTGATGTACAAGATAGAGAATGCCTTGATGAGATTTTCAAGCATCATAACATTGATAGCGTCATCCACTTTGCTGGTTTAAAAGCTGTAGGCGAATCTGTTGCTAAACCTATTGAGTACTATCAAAACAATGTACAAGGTACCCTTACATTAGTGGATGCCATGCGTGATGCAGGTGTATTCAAATTAGTTTTTAGTTCATCTGCAACGGTTTATGGTAACCCTGCGAGTTTACCTATTCGTGAAGATTTTCCTGTGGGTGGCACAACCAACCCATATGGCACATCTAAGCTTATGGTTGAAATGATACTGCAAGACATTGTTAAATCAGATGACCGTTTTGCCCTAGCATTACTACGCTACTTCAATCCTGTAGGGGCGCACAAATCAGGCCTCATTGGTGAAGACCCTAATGATATTCCAAATAATTTGTTGCCGTATATTTCACAAGTTGCTGTAGGAAGGCTCGAAAAACTCAGCGTATTTGGCGATGACTACAATACAAAAGATGGTACCGGTGTTCGTGATTATATCCATGTGGTTGATTTGGCGTTAGGTCACTTAAAAGCACTAGAACGCATTGCCGATAATACAGGCGCCCATATTTATAATCTTGGCACAGGAAACGGCTATTCAGTACTAGAGATGGTCAACGCTTTCGAGAAAGCCAGTGGTCAAGCCGTACCTTACCAAATATCACCACGTCGCTCTGGCGATATAGCCGCCTGTTATGCTGCAACTGAAAAGGCATTCAATGAACTAGGTTGGCAAGCTGAGCGAGGTATTGATGAAATGATGCAAGATACGTGGCGTTGGCAAAGCAATAACCCTAATGGTTATAAGTAATCAGCCAGTATTAGCGCCTTAAATATGTTTTAAGCCGGTGTTTATGCCGGCTTTTTAAGCGGCGAATAACTTTTAATCTGCACTAAACCTTAAACTATATAAGTGAGGTTTACTTAAATGATTATTCAATATGGAATTAGTTTTCGGATGAATCATATTCCTCACGAGGTCTATTTGATACTAACTTTTGCAACCAGTAGCCATCATGCTTTTCAAAAATATTTAGCCCTTCTCTTGTGTTCACTAAAATATTATTACCAACAGTCGTGTAATAAAGCGGGTTTGGGTCAATCGATATTAATGCGTGCACTATACCAATCAAGTCATCAGAAAGGTGTTTTTCCAAAGCGTTCACATCTTTGATGCCCATTGTGATGTAATCATAAAGTTGCTTCGCTGTTATATCAGACTTTAACTTTTGTACAGAGGCGTCTGCTACACCTACGCACTTATCATAAAAGTCCATACCTAGCATAGTTTGCTTATCCTCACACAAAGATAAATCTGAAAACTGTGCAAAGCATGTACTTGGTAATAATAAAACTAAAAACTTTTTCATTGTGCCACCTGATAACGCTCTGCGATATTCCAGCTTCTCCAATCGGCGAATAACTTTTCAAACTGCATGGGACTTTGCGCAAAGCTACTTTCAATCGCCTGTATATCCCACATGGTTTTAATTTGAATACCTGCACTTAATGCATTCAAAACAGCTACTGTTTTAAATGCAGGTATACCAGTTTTTAATTCTAAAGTCTTGCCAGCAGCATCAGCTAATGCTTCGGACATAAAAGCTACTTCAGATAAATCTGAAGTTGGATCTGCAGCAGATAATAATTTGGGTATAGCTTTCTCTGTTATTAATCTAGTTAAATCTTTATATAAAGCGATTTTAATTAAATTACATCGCTGAGGGTTATTAACAATATGACTATATTGTGACTTAGATAGTTTTGCACCAGATAACATATCCGCGCTCGTTGCAATCGCAACACAGCCCATAACGGTTTTTGTATCTGCATTTCTGATTTTATCGCGCAATACACCTATTATTTCGTTCGATCATTTTTTCAGTTGACATAACATTCCCTCGTTAATAAAAGAAAAAGGGGACATCAATTTTTGATTACTTTCTATACTTGAATGTTCTTGTTGGTCAAAAGCCAATACAGCTCGTAAATTATTGTAAAAATAGTTTGGGTAATTTCTGTTAGTAGGTGGTTACTTGGAAAGCCTGTAAAAATGGTGGCCCCTCCCAGACTTGAACTGGGGACCTAACGATTATGAGTCGTGTGCTCTAACCAACTGAGCTAAGGGGCCATGCTATTAGCGAAAGCTAATTTTTTAGATGCGTTTGTAGACATAAGTCTCTAAAGCGGGTTGCAGTATAAAAACTTTTTTTAGCCTTGTCACTAGCAAAACTCTTTATTTTAACAATCAATACTCTAACTGCTCAAATAGTAAACTTATCTATTTTTCAATTACCTCTGCTATGCTGGCTAGTTTGTAGGCGTCGATATTGTCCTAGATCAAATAGCAGAATGAGTAAACTCGTTAAAATGGTCACTCTATTAATTGCGGAGTGCTGACTGTGATAAATTTACCAAGCTGGGATCAATCTTTGATCAACAAATACAATATTTCTGGGCCTAGATACACTTCTTACCCCACCGCATTGTCTTTAGCTGATGGTTATAAACAACAAGATATGATCAATGCGATTGCGGCCTCGAAGAGCCGTTCTTTATCTTTGTATATCCATATCCCATTTTGCAGTCAGCTTTGTTATTACTGCGGTTGTAATAAAGTGATCACTCGTCATCAATCGAAAGCCGATTTATACCTGGATAACTTGGCGCTTGAGATTGCTGAGCAGGCAACGCTATTTGCTGATTATAGCGTTGAACAACTGCATTTAGGGGGGGGAACACCAACCTTTCTATCGGCAGAGCAAATGAGCCGTTTAATGGCGTTGGTTGAGCAGCACTTTAATTTTGCTGATGATGCCGAGCGCGGTATTGAAATTGACCCTCGTTCTTTAGCTGATGACATGCTAGTACACCTGCGCAAGCTTGGCTTCAATCGTGTCTCGTTTGGTATTCAAGATTTCAATGATGCTGTACAGCTGGCAGTTAATCGCCCGCAAAGCGTGCAGTCAGTAAAAGGTTTAATCAGTGAGGCTCGTAAGCTTGGCTTCAAATCAATTAATGCAGATATGATTTACGGTTTGCCACTACAAACTCCAGAGAGCTTTAAAGAGACGATTGCGCAGTTAATTGAATTAAACCCAGATCGCGTCTCGGTATTTAACTATGCTCATTTACCAGATAGATTTGCAGCGCAGCGTAAAATTAAGGATGCCGACTTACCGTCTGCTAGTGACAAGCTCACAATGTTTAAAAATACGCTTGAGCAGATGTTAGCTGCAGGCTATCAGTTTATCGGTATGGATCACTTTGCCCGTAAAGATAATGAGCTCGCTATTGCACAAAACGAAGGTCAGTTACACCGCAACTTCCAAGGCTACACCACGCATGGTCAATGTGATTTATTAGGCTTAGGTGTGTCGTCAATTTCGCAAATTGGCAATGCCATTTTACAAAATGAAAAAGAGCTTAAGCACTATTATAAAGCTGTGCAAGAAGATTTTGGCAGCGCGGTATGTAAAGGTGTTTTACTCAGTGATGACGATACCTTGCGTGCAGCTGTAATAAAACAACTGATTTGTCAGTTTGAGCTTGATATTCCTGTAATCGAGCAGCAGTTTAAAATTAACTTTACAAGCTATTTCAGTGAAGCTCTACTCGCTCTCGAGCCATTACGTGCTGATGGTTTAGTGTCAGTTAGCCAAGATAAAATCACGGTCACTGCACGTGGTAACTTATTTATTCGTATTATTTGTATGTGCTTTGATGCGCACTTACAACAACAAATCAAACAAACACGTTTTTCACGGGTTATTTGATATTTTCACGCCCAAACTAAAAAGCAGAGCAATAAAATGCTCTGCTTTTTTATAACGGCTTTACCAACCCGCTTAATTGAATACGACGTTTTCACTGCCAGGTGCAGCTTTAAATTCTTCGATCAAACGTGCACAATCTGCTTTTATCTCGTCGCTATGTTGTTCTTCTGCACGCCAACGAGTTGTATCCATCTTGAAAACCTCTTTTTTAGAGTATTTTTTACGGGCATCGTGAGTTGGCATATCTTTGACCACTTCGTACATTTTAAAAATGCCAGGATAGCGCTCACTCAACTCGAACTCTTCAGCAAAGCTGTATTGAGACATCAATACCCAGATACGTAAGCAGCCTTCTGAAAATTCACACTGCTCTTCATTCATAGCACGCGCTATCAAGTGAATGCTATCAGCCAATTTTGCGTTACGTTTCATTTTTGATGCTGCAAGCTGCTGCTCATGCTCAGCCTGCTTCTTGGCGATCAGCTTATTTTGCTCTTTTAATTTATACAGAAGTTGTCCTGCATAAAACGCAAGCCCTGCGATAATTGCCGCACCAATTACTATGGCAATAATCAAGCTCGTGCTCATCGCTCATCCTCATCGTCTTCATCAAACCATTCGTTGGCTAAGTCATCTGATAGGTACTTATCAAAATCAGACTCACCTTCAGCGTCAAAGTCATCTTCAAAGTCGTCTTCGTAATCATCATCTTCATCTTCAATACCTAAAAGCTCACAGAGCGCTTGGTGACGCGCAATACGGCTGTTAAAGTATTTGGCATCTTTGCCTGTTAGTAACTCGCCACGTTCATGACGCTCAACAAGCTTAAGCAGGCGCTCGTCACTTTCAAGTGCTTCTAACTCTTGCTCTGGCGTTAACTCAGGCTCATTCACCTTTTTGAGCTCAACCATTGGTTTTAAGTTACGTTTCATTTCAACTTTTGGTTCAGCTTTTGGTGCCACCAATGAAACAGGCTTTTTACTGCCCGTTCGCTTATCTTTAGGCTGACTGTTTGTTGTCGCTTTATCATCTTTTAAAGCATCAGGTGCATTGCGAGTACCGGCTTTTGCCCCTTTTGTTTTCTTTACTCGCTGCTCTTTTAATGCGCGCATTTCTCTAAGCTTTTCTTTACTTAGACGTACTGGACCATTCGATGGAATTTTACGCGACTTTTTCTTTCTACTCATATCTTGATCGTCTCACTTAAGAGGTTGTGCACAACGCCTCTAGGCATTGTAATGCTGGCATAACCAGAAGAATTTGGTGTGTGCGGATGATATTGGTCAACACGATAACCTGCGCACTTTTTATACTTATCGTATAAACGGGGGCTATTGTAACAGGACAAATAAAAAGGCGGTAGAGAAAACATCTCTACCGCCTACTAATCTGAGCGCCAGTTATCTGGACACTTCTCCCTTCGACTTTTTTAGTCTTTATTATTTTTATTATTATTGTTTTCCATTTTGTTATTATTTTTACCTTCCGTGTAGCATTCCATTTTGTTTTTATTATTAAACTTCCATGAGCTTTTATTATTCTCGGTCAATCCTGACACTTTTTTGTTATTTCCTTTAGGACACCTAACCAGTGTCTACCCCTAAAGATTCGCCGCAATGACTTTCCTTATTAACATTGTCCATGTTGTTTTATTGTTTCAGCGACAGTGGTTAATTTACTTATTAATAATTTTGTTACAACTAATTTATATAACTTTTCTTACATTGAAGATATTGAAACAAGCTCATTTCATTCAATAACAATAAGTTACATTTAAAGATAAAATAAAAATAAGACTTAGCTCACACCAAGGTATGGTCAATGTCTCACACAAGAGTAGGATATTTCGACACAGGATAAAGATAAAAAAAGCAGCTTACGCTGCTTTTTCCAAACTAAATAAATTTTAGTGCGAAGCAATACAGCTCGCAATCAGACTTTAGTGTAAGCCACCTAAGTATTTTGAAAGCACTTCGATGTCTTTATCTGTTAGTTTTTTAGCGATGTCTTGCATCATACCGTTTAAGTCGTTATTACGCGTGCCATCACGGAACTTTTCAAGTTGCGACTTAATATATTCAGGATGTTGAAACGAAACTTTCGGGAATTTAGCAAGTGACGTGCCGTTACCACGAGGACCGTGACACGCCGCACATGCTGGAATGCCACGCTCAGCATCGCCTGCTTTATAAAGCTGTTGACCTACTTCGACTACATCTTTAGGTGTTGTACCTTCAGACATATTTAAAGAAGAGAAGTAAGCTGCTAGATCTTTCATGTCTTGATCGCTAAGTGGCATTGCCATGCCACTCATGACTGGATCCATACGACCTTCTTTGCCACCAGATGTCATACCTAATTTAAACTCTTGTAATTGTTTATAGATATAATCTGCGTGTTGGCCTGCAATTTTAGGGTAGATAGTAACCGGTGCATTACCGTCTGGGCCGTGACAAGCCGCACACGTTGCCGATTTCTCTTTACCTGCGTTTACATCGCCATCAAATGCTGTTGCGTTGCTTGCTGACAACGTACCAAGCAATATAGTTAAAGATAGTGCTATTTTTTTCATGGTGAATTCTCTGTTTCCGACCCTGTATCATCTACAATATGGATGTTGTGATTTCTATATTCTACACGATAATAAATTCTCTGGCACGTTTTCTGCCCACATTAAGCTCATAATTTATAGGGATTTGACTTAGATTAAGTTTCTACCTAGAAATTTTCCTCATTCAAAGCCAGCTTAGCACTCTTAAATACGCTTTTGAATGCTGCTTTAATAGTATAAAATACGAGCCTTGAGTGGATTTAGGCCACTGACTACCATTATTTTTAAAAGACTAGGAGAGCCTGTGCTCAAATCTCGTATCAAATATAATACTGCGTCCTTTGTTACTAGCGCACCTGATATCTCACGCTTACCTGCTGATACGGGGATTGAAGTCGCGTTTGCTGGTCGTTCGAATGCGGGTAAATCAAGTGCCCTTAATACCTTAACAGATCAAAAATTAGCACGTACTTCTAAAACACCAGGTCGTACTCAGTTGATCAATACCTTTGAACTTGATGCCGATAAACGCCTTATCGACTTACCGGGTTACGGTTTCGCTAAAGTTCCTATCGAAATGAAGAAAAAATGGCAAAAGTCGCTAGGTGAATACTTACAAAAGCGTCAAAGCTTAAAAGGTATCGTTGTTTTAATGGATATTCGCCATCCGTTAAAAGATTTAGACCGTGACTTAATCGACTGGGCTGTGGGCAGTGAAATTCCAGTGCTGGCACTATTAACCAAGTGCGACAAACTCAAACAAGGCGCACGCAAAGCGCAAGTTTTACACGTTCGCCGTGAGTTAAGTAGCTTAGAGGGTGATATTACAGTTCATGCCTTCTCTTCACTAAAAGGCACAGGCTTACCTGAAGTTGCTAAAAAGCTAGATGAGTGGTTTTTAGGACCAATTGAAGCTCAAGCACCTGAGTCTGAAGAACAACCAGAAGCGTAACCAATCAGGCTAAGTAATAACGCTTGGCTAATGATTCTATGTAATAGCCCTGCTCGTCTGAGCAGGCTATTTCCGCCCACTGATAATACACCTTTCTCGATACCCTTGCAGCCAAGCCATGGGCCAATTGTAAGTAAGGTACACTCACCCCAGCAAATTCACGTAGCTCTAATGGCTGTTTTTCTGATACCAACCAGTTGCGCTGTAAATTATCAACACAGCAAAGCGCACGACCTTGTTCAGTCTCTTCAAAACGCCAATCAACAATAATAAAGGGGACATCATCGACTGTGATAGCCATTTTCTCAACAGGCGTTTTTAAAAAATAGCTGTCAGCTTCTTGGCAAAGCACGGAGGCAAAGAGTTTAACCATTGCCTCGCGTTTTATTTCACTGCCGGCATAAAACCACCGCCCTTGCGCATCAATCGTTATTGGCAATTGCCCACAACTTTGTGGCTGCCATTGATCAAACGGTTTATCGGGTGTCTGAAGGGCGGCTTCTAACTCAGCAAGCGATTGCATTACTTTTCTTTATCAAGCGTGAGCGAAAAAGTAACAGGGACAGCTGTTGCAATGGATGGTAAACCCGCTAGCTTTTGTAATTCGCTGATGCCTTCTGTTACTTTGAAATCACTTGCATTAATAATAACTGGCGTAAGAGATGATACGGTTACATCGCCTTTCGGTGACATATTAGCAAGTACATCAATCGTTAACTCTTTCTTATTACCATGAAAGTCTAATTCAGCCTTTAAACCTTTTAGTACATGTTGGCCTGGTTTAAGGGTTGCAAGTGTTTTACTGAGATCTGCCGTCAAAATTGCGTTTGGAAATTCATGTGTTTCAAACAGTAATTTAGTCATACGCTCGTTACGAATTGGAATGAGAGTTTCAACAGACGTCAAATCAATCATTAATTTTAATTGACCTTGCTCGTTCAAGCCTCCTGATAGCTTTTTAAAATGGTGTGCTTCAGCGATTGAATTCTTCTTGATAGAGACAAAGCTCACTTTGCTTTGCTCATTATTAACTTGCCAGTTTGCGCTGGCTAAAGGGGCAACTAATAAACTCGATAATGAAAAGGCAGCAATTGCCATAGATTTAAACATAACGCATTCCTTCGAAAGTAAATAAGAATCACTTTTGATGGTATCATCTAGGTTAATTTGTGCAATGAATTGTATGATAAGACAAAGAAAAAGCGACTCACTCAACAAGGAGTGAGTCGGTATAGCAAACTGGGGAGAAGCTATCAATACGTTGCATCTTTTCAGATGCATCATCAACAGGATGTCCTACAGGATGAGGACGGCGCGGACTTTAGCAAATACTCAGTTAAAAATAAATTAAATCTGCTACTAAAAAACACGAATTGATAAACATATAACGAAACGATAAAACGGTCTTTTCTTGTTAACTTTAATTTTACAATGAAAGCCGTTTTACATTATCGGTTATTCAACGTGTGGCGTAAGTAACTTTTCCTTTATAAGGAGTCGTTTTGCCGTGAAGTACTTAATCATTTACGTGAGTGATCTTGTGGCTGTAAGTCGGCCAAACTGGGAGGAGTGATTGTATGTCGCGAAATCTATAAAAGTGAAAGCGCGGGATAAACCCGCGACTACATTTTAATCCTGCAGAGCCACTTGTATTTTATACTCGCGGCTCCTAATTCAGCGATTAGTGAGCTTGTTGCCAGTTGTCACCACTGTCGGCTTCAACAATCAGTGGTACATCAAGCGTGGCGGCTTCAGACATTAGCTTACAAATTTCTGCTTTATAATCGTCCACAGATTCTTCTTTAATTTCGAACACTAATTCATCGTGTACTTGCATAAGTAATTTAACAGAACCTTCAGCTTGTGCGTTTACCCACTGGTGAACTTTCAGCATCGCTTTTTTGATGATATCAGCAGCGGTGCCTTGCATTGGTGCATTGATAGCAGCGCGTTCTGCCGCTTTACGACGAGCCCCGTTTCTTGCGTTGATTTCTGGTAAATGTAATCGGCGACCAAAAATAGTCTCTACATAGCCTTTATCAGCTGCTTTTTCACGGGTTGTTTCCATGTACTCAAGCACACCTGGGAAACGCTCAAAGTATTTATCAATATAATGCTGTGCTTCATGACGTGGTACATCTAATTGACGTGATAAGCCAAACGCCGACATACCGTAAATTAAACCAAAGTTAACAGCCTTTGCTTTACGGCGCATATCGCTGGTTACGTCTTCAAGATTTACCCCAAAGACTTCTGCGGCCGTTGCACTGTGTACGTCTAAACCATTAGCAAACGCGGTAAGTAGACCTTTATCTTGTGATAAATGCGCCATGATACGTAATTCAATTTGGCTGTAATCCGCAGCCACTATCTTATGCCCCTTTGCAGCAACAAAGGCTTCACGAATACGACGTCCCTCTTCCGAACGAATTGGAATATTCTGCAAGTTAGGATCCGTTGAGCTTAAGCGCCCTGTTGCTGTTACTGCTTGATGGTAAGAGGTATGTACTCGCTTTGTGCGTTCATTAACCATTAGCGGTAGTTTATCTGTGTACGTTGATTTTAGTTTAGATAAACCACGGTGTTCGATAATCACCTTAGGTAACGGATAGTCATGAGCCAGCTCTTGCAATACTTCTTCAGCTGTTGAAGGTGCGCCTTTTGGTGTTTTCTTAATAACGGGAAGTGCTAGCTTTTCAAACAAAATTGCTTGCAGCTGCTTAGGCGAGCCTAAGTTAAACTTTTCACCAGCCATATCATAAGCTTCTTGCTCAAGCTCTAACAGGCGTTCGCCTAAGCGTTGGCTATGAGCAGCAAGCATATTACTATCAATCGCTACACCGGTACGTTCAATATCAGACAGCACAGAAACGAGTGGTAACTCAATGTCTTCGAAGACTGATTTTAATTGGCTGTCAGCATCAATTTTTGGCCATAGCACTTGGTGAAGACGAAGTGTTATATCAGCATCTTCTGCGGCATACGGCGCCGCTTTTTCTAGCTCAATTTGATTAAACGTTAACTGTTTTTTACCTTTGCCTGCGATATCTTCAAAGCTGATATTTTTATGGCCTAGGTATTTAAGTGCCAACGAGTCCATATCATGACGGCTACCCACACTATTAAAAACATACGACTCCAACATAGTGTCGAACTTAATACCGTTTAATTCAAAGCCGACGTTAGCTAATACGCTTTTATCGTACTTAAGATTTTGTCCGACTTTGGCTTTGTTTTCATCCGCGAGGATTGGGCCAATTTTTGCCATAACGGTTTCTAAGCTTAATTGCTCAGGCGCATCAGGGTAATCGTGAGCAACTGGAATGTACGCTGCTTCACCCGCTTTAACCGCAAAGCTCATGCCAACCAATTGCGCCTGCATATAGTCAAGGCTGGTTGTTTCAGTATCAAAAGCAAAAAGTTCAGCGTCATTTAATTGCTTTACTAAAGTATCAAGTTGCTCTTCAGTTAAAATAGTTTCGTAGTGTGCATCAGCGACTTTTGGTAGTTCGTTAGCTTCTGTTGGCACATCCAAGTGTGTGTCAGCGTCTTTAGGGTTATCCAGTAGTTCTGCCAACCAACGGCGGAATTCACATTCGCCGTAGAGTGCAATCAGTTCATCACGATTAGGCTCTTGTAGTTTGAAATTTTCAAGCTCCGATTCAACCTCAACATCACATTTAATCGTCGCTAGTTCATAGCTAAGTGGTAGATGATCAAGTGCTGCAGCAAGCTTTTCACCAATCTTGCCTTTGATTTCACTAGCATGATCAATCACCCCTTGTAATGATCCATATTTTTGTAGCCATTTCACCGCCGTTTTTGGACCACAACCATCAACACCAGGAATGTTATCGACTTTGTCGCCCATTAAGGCAAGGTAATCAATGATCAGCTCAGGCCCCACGCCAAACTTCTCAACCACGGTTTCTGGATCTGAAATGCTATCGGTCATCGTGTTAATAAGCGTTACGTGCTCATTAACAAGCTGCGCCATGTCTTTATCGCCCGTGGAGATCAGCACATGACGTTGTTGTTCAGAGGCAATACGTGCAAAGGTACCAATCACATCATCCGCTTCAACACCTTCAATACTAATAAGTGGAAAACCCATTGCTTTAATAATGTTATGCAGTGGTGCGATCTGTGTGCGTAAGTCATCCGGCATTGGTGGGCGGTTGGCTTTATATTCGCTGTACATGTCATTTCTAAAGGTTTTACCTTTGGCATCGAACACTACCACCATGTGTGATGGATCATATTGTTTGATCAAACTTTTCAGCATATTAACTACGCCATAGATTGCGCCTGTCGCTTCACCTTTTGAGTTAGTAAGGTGTGGTGGCGAATGATATGCACGGAATAAATAAGAAGAACCATCAACAAGAACAAGTGGATTTTCAGGGATCTGAGCCATGGTGAAATTGGATCCTAATTGAATAACATTAAATTGTCTGTAAGCATGCCATAAGGCTATGAAGAAAACGACTGTGAATTATTAACCAATAACGGTTTCTATAATAGCAAGCTGTGGATAACTTTGTAGATAAAACCCACAAGCAATCCTCCCGAAGAAGATTTACACTTAGGAATTTTATGTAAGTTTATGTTTTTATTTAAAAAAGATAATACGAGGTTCTTTTTTTATTATTTTACCCAATGTGGAAAACGGTTTTATCTATTCACGTCCTGTGTCTATTCGACAACGAATATAACGTCCCTTTCCATAACCGGAGGAGTATTCTAGCACAATGGATCAAAGATCATAGCGATCCTTTATACTTTTTTTAACGTTAGTATTTTATGAAAAGGCATAAACAGCGATTCATCGTATGTTGCGAGCATTTTAACGACAAAATTATTTTATTTTGTGGTCTTACTTAGATACTTGCTACACTAAACCCAGTTGCATTAAGGAGAGATATCAAATGAAAAAAGTGGCTGTTATTTTAGCAGGTTGCGGTGTTTACGATGGCGCAGAGATTAACGAAGCAGTACTTACCCTGTTGCACATTGCAAAAGCAGGTGCATCTTATCAATGCTTTGCACCCGATATTGACCAACTACACACAATCAACCATTTAACCGGTGAAGAAATGGCACCTAACCGTAATGTGTTAGTAGAAGCTGCTCGCATAGCTCGTGGTGATATAAAAGCAATTACAGAGTTAAAGATAAATGAATTTGATGCGTTAATTGTCCCAGGTGGCTTTGGTGCCGCTAAAAATCTATCTGACTTTGCAGTAAAAGGCCCTGCAGCTCAGGTGCAAAATGACGTACTAAAAGCCTGTACAGATTTTGTTAAAGCTAATAAAGCCGCAGGTTATATGTGTATTGCGCCCGCTATGCTACCTCTTATTTACGGTCAAGGTGTTAAAACAACCATTGGTAATGATACAGACACAGCCTCTGCCATCGAAAAGCTAGGCGGCGATCACCAAGCGTGTGCTGTTGACGATATTGTTATTGATGAGCAACATAAAGTCGTCACCACACCCGCCTATATGTTAGCGCAGAGTTTATTAGATGCTGATGCAGGGATTCAAAAACTCGTTAAAAAAGTACTCGAATTGGCATAGTGCGCTATTTAAGCAGCTAATTTTTATTGCGCTAACGCAAAAAATGACGCTTTTTATAAAGAAAAAGCCTTTCAGATCATTTTATAAATTGTGGCTTAGCGTTATAATCGTTCTAATTTCCGTCATATATATCGTGATTGATCACGTTCAAATCGAAGTGAGCAAGGCAAAATGAAAAAACTATCAGCTGCATTATTACTGCTAGCAACAACGGCATATGCGCAAGCATATGACAACTCTTTGACTGAAGATGCCATTAAAAAGCGTCTAGCGCCAATTGGTTCTGTATATCTAGAAGGTGATAAAGCGGCTGCAGCTGCTGAGCCAACAGGTCCACGTTCTGGTGAACAAGTTTATCAAGCCGCATGTTTTGCATGTCACGGCACAGGTGCTCTTGGCGCACCTAAATCAGCAGATGACTGGGCTCCTCGAATTGCGAAAGGTAAAGATACCTTATTAGATCACGCAATCAATGGTTTCAATGCCATGCCGCCGAAAGGGACGTGTATGGACTGTTCTGATGAAGAAATCAGTGCAGCAATCGACTTTATGACTAGCAAATAATTGCTAAATAAATAACGATGAAGGGCTTAACTCTGTTAAGCCCTTTTTTTTGCTCTTTAACTCCTCTCAAACCCAAGCAATTCGTACCTATAATCGCATATCTTCACTACTAATAGAGACCATCATCTACTTGACGATCTACGAAAAAAGTGGAACTATAGAGAACAATAAATAAACAAAAATAATAACTGGTTCTAAATCATTGGAAGATTCAGCAACACACATTGAAAAGCTAGCCCATAAAAATGCTCGCTTAAAATCGCTTATAAAGAAATATAAGCAATCACATCACTTGCAGCATGCTCTACTACAACTTTCAGAGCAAGCAAGTACTGTTGCCGAATTAACCCTGCTCTACCCTGCTATTCATAATATTCTTCAAGACTTTATACCCAGTAAAAGCTTTTATGTCGTACTAAATAACCCTGTTACAGATAACCTTGAACTTTCTTATTTTGCCGATGAAAAAGATGGCCTGTCTGTCCCTCTAAAATATGAACATTTCTTCAAAGATGGTTTAACTGGGTACGTATTTAAGCACGGCAAAACAAGCTATTTTTCTAAACAGCAAACACAAGAAGCCGTTGAGAAGGGGTTGTTTAAAGCATACGGCACGCCAGCAGAGCATTGGGTAGGCGTACCCGTTTACCGTGAGAAAGCCATCATTGGTGTCATGGTCGCGCAAAGTTATGACAAGGCACAAAACTATACAGAGCAGCAAATAGAACTACTAGAAGTCATGTCGCTTTACCTTGCAACAGCAATCGAACGGGTGAAAAAACGCGAGTTACTTGAGTCTGAAGTAAAAATTCGCACCCGTGCACTGACGCAAAGTAACCAAGCTTTAAATGATGAAATTTTACAACGTAAAAAAGCACTCGATCGCCAACAAATTTTATTCAAAATCTCAGAGCTGGCAACTTTGAGTAAAAACGTTGAAGACGTCTATGCCCATGTGCATGAAATTATTAAAACCATCACCTATGCCGATAACCTATACATTGCCTTGTATGATCAAACAACTAATTGGTTAAGCTTCCCCTATTGCGTCGATGAATTTAATGACAACGCAAAACCTAGGCCTTTCGCCAAAGGCTACAGTGAATTAGTACTTAGTACAGAAAAGTGCCAAGTGATAGATGAGCAAAGAGCAAAAGATTTAATAAAACTAGGCGTCATTGAACGCCCTATCGATGTCCCACCACAAAGAAGAGCAACCAGTTGGTTAGGCGCACCACTAAAAACGTCACAAGGGGTCATTGGTCTTATTGTTTGCCAAGCTTATTGTAATAAACATGAATTTAGCCAAGATGATTGCGAATTAATTACTTTTGTATCACATCAAATAGCAAGCGTAATTCAGGCTCATTTAGCAAGCCAAGAGTTAAAGCTGAGCCACCAAAAACTTGAGCAACGGGTTACAGAAAAAACGAAAGAACTCCGCCAAGCAAATATGCATTTACAAATGCAAATTGAAGAGCGTAAAAAAATAGAACAACAGCTATATCATGATGCACATCATGACTCACTAACCAGCTTGCCCAATCGTAGCTTATTCTTAACTCAACTTGAAAAAACATTACAACATTATCAACGTTATCCTGAGCAACAATTTGCGGTTTTATTTATTGATTTAGATAAATTTAAAGATATAAATGATCAACTTGGTCACCAAGCAGGGGATCAATTTTTAATTGGTGTTGCCGAGTCTTTCTCACATTGTATAAGAGAGCACGACTTATTAGCTCGCCTAGGCGGTGATGAGTTTGTGGTACTGTTAAATCATTTAACCGAAAGACAGCAAGCAGAAGATGTTGCAAAACGTATTATTGAGATAATGAAAAAACCTTTCTGCATGAAAGGTCAGTGCGTTCAAAGTGGCGCAAGTATTGGCATTACTTACTCAAAAGCAAGTTATAAACATACCGATGAAATTATTCGTGATGCAGATGCTGCGATGTATTATGCAAAAAATGCAGGGCGTAATCGTTTTGAGTGCTTCCACCCTTTATTGAAAACAACCACTTCTCAACATGAAACCGAGAGTATGCATCATCTTGATGATCTGCCAATGCATTTTAGAAGCGCAGAAATCATCACACTCAATGAGGAATCTAGAGCTGAGTCATTATTGGAAGCATTTGGTGAACACCCCGTGCTTGGCAGTACCAGTTTTGAGGTATTGAAAAAGTTTGCAACCGATAAAGTTCAACATTTCGAAGTGGAGCTTAGCTTATTAAAACAAGCTTTCGAATTAGCCCATAATGCTAACTTACAAAAAGTACTCTTCCCCTGTTCAGGCTTAGTGTTAGAACGTATTAATTTTCAATCGTTACGCCAATTATTAAATGCACACAACGCACAGAGAATGTGTTTGTTATTTAATGAGCAAGAAATACGTTATGCATCTGCGGTACAAATTGAAAACTTAAAAAGCTTAATTGAACAAGGGTTTTCGGTAGGACTAAACGAGTTCGCAAAAGACAGATGTGAGCTTAATTTACTGACTGAGTTTAACTTTGATTACTTACTACTTAGTTCTACTTTCAGTAAACGTGTGCTCCAACAAGATAATTATCACCTACAATTGCAAGGCGTGTTGGCCATTACGAATATCCAAAATATTCAGGTAATCGCCAAGGGGCCATCGATTTTTAACTACCGCACCTTGTTAGATAAGCACGGTTTATCCTTGTTTATAGGCAAACAACACGCCCTAGCCCCTTTTAGTCCTTTTTCACAAACAGTACAAAGTATTACTTCTTAAGCATGGCTCTTAGATTAGCGACTCGTGCTTGGCCTTTCTCCATACGCTCAGCCTGTGAAGACGGTGGTTTCTTCGCTTCAAAGGCTAGATCATCTTGTGGTAATTCTTGCACAAAGCGACTCAGCTCTGTGTCTGAGGTTTCACCAAATTGACGGCGTAACTTAGCATAGGTCATGACCAGCTCTTGCTGAGCACGCGTGATCCCTACATAAGCAAGACGACGCTCTTCTTCAACGTTATCTTCATCAATACTCACTTGGTGCGGTAATAAGCCCTCTTCCATGCCTACCATGAACACATACGGATACTCCAAACCTTTTGAAGCATGCAGAGTCAGCAATTGTACCGCATCAGATTCATCTTCTTCTTCGTTGCGCTCAAGCATATCGCGCAAGGTCAGTTTACTGACCACCTCAGCAAGGTTCAGCGGTGGATTGTCTGCGTCCCCTGTTAACATATCGGTGATCCAACGATAAAGTTCAGAGACGTTTTTCATGCGCATTTCAGCGGCTTTTGCACTCGGTGACGACTCATATAGGTATGCTTCGTAATTAATTTGCCTAACTAACTCTTTTACAGCTTCAAGGGTATCGCCCCGTACCGCATTATCAGAAAGCTCAACCACCCAGCGAGCAAAGCCAGCTAAGGCATTAAAGCCACGCCCTTTTAATCGGTGCGCAAGCTCAGGTTCAAAACAGGCAGCAAATAAACTAATGTGTTTTTCATTAGCTAGGGTGCCTAACTTTTCCAGTGTCACCGTACCAATCTCACGGCGAGGCGTATTTACAATACGTAAAAAGGCATTGTCGTCATCTTGGTTCACTAACAAACGTAAATACGCCATGATGTCTTTGATTTCTGAACGAGAGAAAAACGACATGCCGCCGCTGATCTTATAAGGAATGCGGTTGCTCATGAGTGCTTTTTCAAACACACGCGCTTGATGGTTACCACGGTATAAAATCGCGTAATCTTTATAGCTGGTGCGCTTCATAAATTTATGTGAAATGATCTCAGCGACCACTCGTTCAGATTCATGCTCTTCATCACGACAGCCAATCACTTTAATAGGCTCACCATAACCTAGCTCACTGAATAGCTTTTTATCAAACTCATGAGGATTATTGGCAATCAAAATATTCGCCGCTTTAAGAATTCGCCCAGCACTTCGGTAATTTTGTTCAAGCTTAATTAAACGCAAGCCCGGAAAGTCTTTACTCAATAGCACAAGGTTTTGTGGCTTAGCACCACGCCAAGAGTAAATAGACTGGTCGTCATCGCCTACCACGGTAAAACGAGCGCGTTCACCCACCAATAGCTTAACCAGTTGATACTGACTGGTATTAGTATCTTGATACTCATCCACCAGCAAGTAACGAAAACGCTGTTGCCAACGTTCACGTGCCGTAGCATTTTGGCCTAACAATAAGGTAGGGATCATGATCAGATCATCAAAATCAAGGGCGTTGTAAGCACGCAATTGATTTTGATAACGCGCATACAGCTGAGCAAACAACGCTTTTTGTGGCTCACGGGCTTCGCGAATAGCACGCTCTGGTAGAATCAATTCGTTCTTCCAGCTACCTATTTGCATCTTCAGAAGGTTGAGTAGATCTTTGTCTTTTTTAAGCTCTTCTTCGGTCAGTTCAGCTAATAGCTGGTTGGTATCTTGATCATCAAATAATGAGAACCCAGGTTTAAAACCTAACGTCGTTAACTCTTTTTTGATGATCTCAAGCCCAAGGGTATGAAACGTTGAAACCCATAAGCCTTTCGACTCCTGCTTGCCAAGTGTTTGCGTTACACGCTCACGCATTTCTTTTGCCGCTTTATTGGTAAAGGTTACCGCAGCAATATTGCGTGCTTGATACTCACACTTTTGCACCAAGTAAGCGATTTTATTAGTAATAACACGCGTTTTACCTGAGCCCGCACCGGCTAATACTAAGCACGGCCCACTAATATACTTTACCGCTTCATCTTGTTTTGGGTTGAGTTTCATAAGCCCCTAAAGAAATTATCCAAAGACAGGACGGGCAATTTTACCGTAATCACTACACTACGCCTAGCCAATAAGGTAAGATTGTTTTTTTACGTGACTCAAAGGACGAAGATGATCAACCCAGCAAAACTTGAAGAAATCGCTAAGCAAATCACCGATAACATGCCGCAAGGCGTGAAAAACCTTGCCGAAACAGTCGAAGGTAAAACCAAGCAAGCTATTCAAAACAAACTTGCTGAGATGGACTTTGTAAGCCGTGATGAATTTGATATTCAAAGCCAAGTACTTATTCGTACTCGTGAAAAACTCACTGAGCTTGAAGAAAAAGTGGCTTTATTAGAGCAACAACTTGCTAGCAAACAAGACGAACAATAAAAAAGGAGAGCGAATTCGCTCTCCTTTTTTCTATCTAGCTAGTTTTGGTTATTAGCTTTTTTCAGCAACACGTTCAAAAACGCGCTTTACTGCAATGCCATAGGTATCACTGGCTTCTTCAGCACAGGTTACGACCGACTCTAGGTCGTTCAAATGACCATTTGCTAAACCATACACCCAACCATGAATTGTTAACTCTTGGCCTTTCGCCCAAGCATCTTGCACAATATTAGTACGGCATACGTTACGCACTTGTTCGATAACGTTTAGTTCGATCAAGCTATTTAAACGCTCTTGCTCAGGTAATGCATTGAGTTGTTCGATATGTTTTTCTTTTACATCACCCACATGGCGTAGCCAGTTATCGATTAAGCCAAAACGTGCTTCGTTTAATACCGCTTGTACACCACCACAGCCATAGTGACCTACTACCATGATGTGCTTTACTTTTAGCACTTCAACAGCGTATTGCATCACTGAAAGGCAGTTATGGTCGGTATGAACAACCACATTTGCTACGTTACGGTGGACAAATAACTCACCCGGTAACAAGTCTACGATTTCGTTTGCAGGTACACGCGAGTCAGAACAACCGATCCATAAGTACTCTGGATTTTGCTGCATTGATAGAATTTTAAAAAACTCAGGGTCATTTTCACTCGTACGTGCTGCCCAACGTCTATTATTTTCGAATAAATTTTTTAACTTTCTCATTGCGCCTCTTTACGGTTTTTAATAATTAGCTTGGATCAAGATATTTCTTGGTGTCAGTTGTTTCTCGCAAAACGTGCTCACCGTTACTTGATATCCTTGTTGTTGCAAATATAAAGCACGATCGAGCACGAGCCAAACTTCAATTGCCCTTCTGAACACATGTCGGACGAGTTCAACTCGCTCGGTGACCCTTTTGCGCTTTTTGCCTACCTCTAAAAATTCATTGTAATCAATACCTTTAGGTAGGGGTAATGATTTTTTCTCAGCCGCCCATAAACAAAATGATTCAAAAGAATCAGAGAAGATTGCCTTGTTCACTGACGGCACACTCACATAGTGTAATTCACCAGTGATTGATTTACGTAACGCATCAAACCCAAGACGCCATTCAACCTCTGTTTTTCTTACCTTATCGACGCGACTCGGTGCCGTTACCGTTTCTTGTAGTGCCAGTTTTAAATCACGATGCGTAAGCGCAAGCTGACTTTGTTTTGCTGGCTCGCTCATTGCTTGATAAGCGTTATCTGTGAATAAATGATAACAGCATGGTGAAAAGCTGATTTGCTGGGTTTTCGCTTTGCTTGCTTGCTGCATAAATGTTTGATGCAAACGACCACAGGCATGGAGAGCCACAGCATGCTGCTGGCTTTCAAAAAAATCATCGGTATTGTCGGTTAATACATCAGCTTGTGAAAACTGCATTGCCAAGTGCTGTTGTGTAGCGCTGTGCTGGCCTTGTTCACATAAGTGCTGTTGCAGCTCAATGCTATGTACACTTGGCGCACCATTGAATGCCAGCATACGACCTAAATGCCCTTTACCTGCACACCACTCTAAAACAGGCCGGTTTAATGACTGCTGACTAATCGCTGCAACAAAGTCTTGTAGTTGCTCAAATTTACGACCTTTAATGCCATTACTTATCCAAAACGGAAACTCATTACGGGCAGTACTGATCGCTGGCAGTTCACACAACAGAGCCAACTGGTCGATGCCCTCAATTGCCTCAGCAAAATAACGATATAAAGCTGGCTGATCGGCATCAAGCTCGCTAACTTGTTGGTCATCCAGCGTCCATAGTAAGTTGGCTAATTCAGGCCAAGGAAGATCATCAAAATCGAAGGCGGTGCATTGCCAGTATTGGCGAGTTTTAAAAAGCAGCGTATCTAAGGCAATAAATTGCTGAGCAAGCGTCATAACTTCTAAACGACAAAAAATAAAAGTGATTATAACAGTTTTTCACCCTTTAACGCCTACCACTGCTGATTAAACGGATATAAAGAGGGATGCATAAAATACTCAGTACAATAGCTAGAATAAGCATCCAAGATAATTCAAAGCCGCCATCGTCTTGATGTTGATACATAAAGTTTTTAAACGCGCGGTCAAACTCGGTTTGATCTAGGCCATATAGTTCAGCAATTAAACGCCACTTTGCCATCGACATACTGCCAAGATTTACGCCTGGCGGCTTAATATAACTCGTTAATACATTTGCTTCATAAGCAAGCTCTTGTAAGCTTTTATGAATAGCATAATCATGTTGAGTAACGGCAATACTCTCTTCTAAATGTAATAACGCGTAACGCCAGCCTTTAATACTTGCATGATAAAAGCGCTCAACGATATCTGGATTTTTTTCAACCATTGCTTCGCTGGTATATAAAATATCACCATACACATTCAAACCAAACTTTTGCGGACAAATGAGTCGATGACCCACTCCTTGTAATGTCATCGTGTAGGGCTCATTGGTGACATAAACTTGCACCGCATCTAAGTCACCGGCAAGCCACTGTTCAATGCCCCCTTCATGACTTGCAGCTATTAAACTTTGTTGATCAAGCCCCGCGCGTTGCAACATTACCAATAACTCTGCATTTTCAACTGAACCGATTTTACTAAGCTTCTTATCAGCAAAGTCTCTGGGCTGAAAAATATCTGAGTTATTTTTTACCATCCAACAATATGGCGAAAACTGCAGTATGGCTCCAAGGGCAACAACTGGCGCGCCTTGCTGGCGCTTTTGTAATATGCCTGAGTGAGTGATGGCAAAATCGGCTTCGCCACTTAACAGTTTTGGGAAGGTATCTGGCGCATTCGGATCGGCAGGTATTATGGAAACATCGAGGCCCGCTTCCTTATAAAAGCCTTTTTTTGCAGCCATATAGTAGCCTGCAAATTGAAACTGGTGAGTCCATTTTAGTTGTAGGCTAACTTTATCAGCGCATTGTGCGCTCATAGAGAGCATTAAACAGGTTAACCCTAGTAGGCCTTTTATACCTTGCACGCAACATCCTTGCTTGAAACCGTGCATTAACTATAGGAAAAATAGAGGGAAAATCAAGACTCCTCATTAGCAGTCTTGATTATATTTAGTTACTGATTAGCTGCTTTGACTTCACTCAATTCTTGACCTTGGCTAGTTAAGAACTGGGTGAAACATGGATTGTTCGTTTCATCTTGAACGTTGTATCCCAAACGGTTCAAATGCTCATTGAATACCTCATAATCACTCGGTTCAATCGCAAAGGCAGCCAGCACATTACCAATCGATCCACCATGATTGCGGTAATGGAATAAAGTGATATTCCAATTGCTACCAAGGGTATCTAAGAATCGTGCTAATGCACCTGGGTATTCAGGAAACTCAAAGCGCAGTAATCGCTCATGAAGTTGGGCTGGCGCTTTACCTCCCACCATATAACGAATATGCAATTTAGCCAGCTCGTTATCTGATAGATCGCAAAATGTATAATCATTTTCTGTCAGTGCCGCTTTTAGCTCATCAAGCTCTTGTTGGCCTTGCCTTAGTGCAATACCGACAAAAATTTGCGCTTCGCCAGGACCTGCATAGCGATAATTAAACTCGGTGATGGCCCTGCCGCCTAACGAGTTACAAAACTGCTTAAAGCTGCCCTTCTCTTCTTTAATCGTCACAGCAAGGAGTGCTTCGTTCTTTTCACCTAGCGCCGTTCGCTCAGCAACATAACGTAAGCGGTCAAAGTTTAAATTCGCACCCGATAAAATCGCAGCCACGTTTAAGCCTTTCACCCCATTTTGTTGGCACCACTTTTTCAGACCCGCTGTTGATAGCGCCCCTGAAGGCTCCGCTATAGCGCGGGTTGAAACAAAGATATCTTGCATTGCGGCGCAGATTTCATCGCCCGTTACAGTGACAACCTCATCGCAAAATTTTTGTGCTAAACGAAACGTTTCTGTGCCGATAACTTTTACGGCTACGCCATCTGCAAAGCTACCAACACGATCAAGCTCAACGGGCTTGCCTGCTTCAAGCGCGGCTTTTAGGCAAGCACTCTCATCAGCTTCAACACCAATGACTTTGATATCAGGACGTAACGACTTTATATACACAGCCATGCCTGCAAGTAAGCCACCACCGCCAACAGGAATAAAGACGGCATCAAGGTCATTCAGTTGCTGCATTAATTCACGGGCAACCGTACCTTGGCCAACAATCACATCGGGATCATCAAACGGTGGCACAAACACCCCATTACGCTGCTCAGTAAGCTCTAAAGCATGGGCTTTTGCTGCATCAAAATGATGGCCGTGTAATACCACTTCACCACCTAACGCACGCACTGCATTCACTTTAATTTCTGGTGTTGTGACTGGCATTACAATCGTTGCTTTATGCCCTAAAAATGAGGCACTGAGTGCGACACCTTGCGCATGGTTACCCGCTGAAGCGGTGATCACATCAGAGCCTTTTGGCAACTTGCTCAGTTTATGAAAGGCACCACGAAGTTTAAATGAATAAACCGGTTGTTGGTCTTCACGCTTTAACCACACATGGTTGCCTAGCCGTGCACTAAGATCAGCCATTTCGCTGACCTCGGTGACTTTTGCAAGCGGCTCCATGTTCGCTTGAATGATAGCGCGAAAATAATCGAGCTCTTGAGAAACCATAATTAACTGAGCTCCTCAAGTTTTGCTAAATCGCGCACAGCCCCTTTGTCTGCACTGGTTGCAAGTAACGCATAAGCTTTAAGTGCAGATGAAACATAGCGATCACGGTCCAGTGGTTTATACGCATCTTTACCGCGTGCTAGCTGCTTTTGTTTACGCGCTTCAAGCTCTTCATCAGACAGGGCTAAGGTGATTTCACGGGTTGCAATATCAATCACTATCTTATCGCCATTTTCAACATAGGCGATTGCCCCACCGCTTGCTGCTTCTGGTGAAACGTGACCAATGGATAAACCTGATGTACCACCCGAGAAACGACCATCTGTGATAAGCGCACATTTTTCACCTAAGCCCATTGATTTTAAGTAACTCGTTGGATACAGCATTTCTTGCATGCCTGGGCCGCCTTTGGGTCCTTCGTAGCGAATAACAACCACATCACCCGCTTTCACTTCACCGTTAAGAATCCCTTCAACTGAATCATCTTGTGATTCGTATACAACTGCGGGGCCTTCAAAGTGCAGCATTTCTTCAACGACACCGGCACTTTTAACAATACAGCCATCAAGGGCTAAGTTACCTGATAGTACTGCTAAGCCGCCATCTTGACGAAAGGCATTTTCAACACTGCGGATACAGCCGTTTTCACGGTCATTATCAAGTTCTGGCCAGCGGCATTCTTGACTCATTGCTTTTGTTGTACGGATACCCGCTGGGCCTGCTTTATAGAATTTTTGCGCCACTTCATTATTAGGGTCAGTCGCATCCCATTTAGTCACCATTTCAGCCATAGTATGACCCGCCACGTGATCAACAGATAAATCGACAAGGCCTGCCTTACCTAATTCACGAATAATTGCCATCATGCCACCAGCGCGGTGTACATCTTCAATGTGATATTTATTGGTTGCGGGTGCCACTTTACAAAGGAAAGGAGTTTTGCGAGAAAGCGCATCGATGTGCGACATATCAAAATCAACACCTGCCTCTTGCGCTGCAGCTAATAAGTGTAAAACCGTATTTGATGAACCACCCATGGCAATATCAACCACCATGGCATTCATAAAGGCAGTGCGATTAGCAATAGCACGCGGTAATACTGCTGCATTATCTTTTTGATAATACTCACGGCATAAATCAACAATGCGCGCACCCGCTTCAACGTAAAGTTGTTTACGGTCTTTATGCGTTGCAAGTATGGTACCGTTACCCGGCAGTGCCAAGCCAATCGCTTCTAATAAGCAGTTCATTGAGTTGGCAGTGAACATGCCCGAACATGAACCACAAGTAGGACAGGCAGAGCGCTCAACTTTGTCTGAGTCTTCATCGCTTACTGAGGTATCTGCGCCTTTTACCATGGCATCCACTAAATCAAGTTTAATGTCGATATCAGCAAGGCGTGTTTTACCCGCCTCCATTGGACCACCTGATACAAAAATAACGGGGATATTTAAACGCAGTGCTGCCAGCATCATCCCTGGGGTGATTTTGTCGCAGTTAGAAATACAGATCATGGCATCGGCACAGTGTGCATTAACCATGTATTCCACTGAGTCAGCAATTAAATCACGCGATGGGAGTGAATACAGCATGCCGCCGTGACCCATTGCGATACCATCATCGATTGCAATGGTATTAAATTCTTTTGGTACACCACCCGCTTCGGTGATGGTTTCGGCCATTAGCTCACTGAGTTGGTTAAGATGAACGTGCCCTGGTACAAACTGAGTGTACGAGTTAACAACAGCGATAATTGGCTTACCAAAGTCTTTATCTGTCATCCCTGTTGCACGCCATAAAGCACGCGCCCCAGCACGTTTGCGACCTTCTGTTGTTGTTGCACTTCTTAATTTAGCCATAATTACCTCAGTTGTTGCAGTGGCATGCCACTGACTTCCTCATTCCTAATTTATTTCTCACTAAAACATCAATCTGATTGCTCTAGTTACCTGTTGATTTTTTACTAGATTGCTTGTTGTTGAAATTGGTTTTCAACATTAACGTGTTTAACATCGACCAATTTATTTAATTGTGATGTTAGTAGATAAATTGGCTTATCGCTGTCTACCGTCATAGTGACGTGAAACGCTTCGTCAGCCATTTCTAAATTCATGGTTGTTAGGTCAAAGCCGCGATGACGCGCTACGCGTAAAAAGCGCTCTACCGCAACACTTTGATTCTTTAGTGCAATCGTTAGGGTGTGTTTCATTTTACTGTCTCCGTCATCATTTCATCATTGGCAGCACCGGGCGGTACAAGCGGCCATACATTTTCTTTATCATCGATACAGGCATGCAGAATGTATGGGCCTTCACTATTTACTAACGCATCAACCGCAGCATCAACTTCATCTGCTTTAGTGATAGTTTGACCTGGAATGCCAAACACCGCTGCTAACTGCACAAAATCAGGATTATCAGAAAGGTTTGTTTCAGAATAACGACCTTCAAAAAATAGCTGCTGCCATTGACGTACCATGCCTAAGCGCTGGTTATCTAAGATTAGAATTTTAACTGGCAGATTGTTACGGCGAATTGTTGCCAGTTCTTGAATGTTCATCATGATTGAGCCATCACCCGAGACCGTGATCACAAAGTCATTTGGGCGAGCAACTTGCGCGCCAATAGCGGCTGGTAAACCAAAACCCATGGTACCAGCTCCACCACTACTTAAATGATTACTTGGGTGGCTAAACTTCATGTGCTGTGCCACCCACATTTGGTGCTGACCCACATCACAACACACAACACCCGTTGATGGCATTTTTTGGCTTAGCTGGTTTAATAAGTAAGGGGCAAACACTTTTTCGCCTGGATAGTCATAACGCCACGCATGCTCTTTCATCATGCTTTCGATATGCGTTAGCCACTCATCTGGTGTAACAAAACAATCAAGTTGCGGTAAAGACGTTTTTAAATCTGCCACTAATGACGCTTTTGCAGGCTTACGCTTACCAACCTCTGCCGCATCAATATCAAGGTGAATAACCTTTGCTTTTGCCGCAAACTTGCTTAAGTTGCCAGTGACACGGTCGTCAAAGCGGGCACCAATACAGACCAAAACATCACACTCTTGCACCGCTAAGTTAGCCGCTTTACCGCCATGCATACCTAGCATGCCTAAGTCATATTCATAATCAGGTAATACACTACCCAACGCTTTTAACGTTGATACTGCAGGCATATGTGTTTTTTCTAAAAACTGCATTAATTCATCTTGCGCATTGGCAGCTTGTACACCACCACCGATATACGCTACAGGGCGCTGCGCTTCACTTAAGATTTGATTGGCAATAGTAACTTGGTTTGAATCTAATGTTGGTAAGTGATCTTCGGCGGCTAACCAAGGGTGGAATGGTACTTGAGCCATTTGGATGTCTTTAGGGATATCAACTAATACAGGGCCTGGGCGGCCGCTTTGTGCTATATGAATGGCTTCTTGTAGGATTTCGGCTAAGTCTTCAGCTCTTTCAACCATGTAACTATGTTTAGTGCATGATAACGACATGCCTAACACATCCACTTCCTGAAAGGCGTCGGAACCTATCGCTGCGGTTGGTACTTGACCTGTGATAGCAAGTAATGGCACCGAATCCATCATCGCATCGGCAAGCGCGGTTATTAAGTTGGTCGCCCCTGGACCGGAAGTTGCAAAACACACGCCTAACTTACCTGTGCTTCGCGCAAAGCCCACCGCTGCAAAGCCAGCCCCTTGCTCATGGCGCGTCAAATAATGTTTGACTGGCGCACCATACAAAGCGTCGTAAATAGGCATGATGGCACCACCTGGGTAACCAAAAACATCCTTAACGCCATGTTTGGCCAATAAATCGATTGTTAACTCTGCGCCTGTCATCGTAAATCCTCATTCTTCAGTGACATTGTGTATTTGCTGCAACTCAAACCTTAAAACGAAAAAGCCCCCCGAACTGTTAAGTGCGGGGGGCTTTTTAAATGCTTCACTTTTCTCTAAGCACTAACTCGCCCCCGCGGTAATAATAATCACCACGACGTTAATCAGAATTAGAGAAAGTTTGTTTGTAAGCATTTATCTGTAACCAAATTTTGTTCATTTGTAGCGGAAATCTAGCCATCCCGCTGCCTTTTTCTATTAGTACCGCGCTAAGCCCTTCAAGTCAACAATAAAATTAATTCAAAAAAACATATAAAAAACACTTAAAAAGAAATTAATATTTAAAATATGATTTAAAAAGGGTTTATATTTCACTTTTATACAAATATGGAAATTTCATACCTGTTTATTAGCTATTCTATAGCTGATTAATTTTTAGCTCTTGTCTGGTATTTTTTCTGCTTTCATTCGATTTAATTTAACTGCTTGTGGAAAATTAGTTTAGTATTGAAAACAGTCACAATTTGAAAGAGAAAATTATGAGATTCATTCAGCGCTTTAATGCTCTGTTTTTTATGGTGCTATTACTTGGTTTTAGCCAATGTGCATTGGCAGAGCCTGGACTATGGAAAATAGAAAAAAACGGTATTTCATCCTATTTATTTGGCACCGTGCATGTGGGTGATAAAAGCATGCAAGGTCTACCAAATAAGGTTACATCTGCAATTGAGGATAGTGATGAAGTGATTGTTGAGGTAGATATCAGCACCATTTCAGCAACCGAAATGCAGCGCCGCTCATTGCCTTTTATGATGCTTAAAGATGGAAAAACACTGCAATCAGAGCTTTCTGTAGATAACTTCAATAAGCTACAAAAATACTTTGCCGATAAGTCTATCGATATCGCAATGTTTAAAAACTTAGCACCGTGGGCTGTGATGGTCACCATGATGCAGATGGAGTTTCAAAATGTGGGATTCTCTGACCAGTATGGTATAGACAAACAAGTACTTGCTTATGCGCAAGCACACAATAAACCTATCGGTGAATTAGAAACTCTTGAGCTACAAATGGAAATGTTTACTCATTTAGCAGTTATGAACGATAAGATGATTGAAGAAACATTTGAGCAACTAGCTGATGTCGACACTTACTTTTTTGGCCTTATCAATGCGTGGAAATCTGGCGATATGAAAACGCTAGCAAAGTTTTATAACGAAAGTTTTGATGATTCTCAATATGGTGAACTAAGTGAGCAAGTAATGCTAATCGATCGCAATAATAATTGGGTAAAGCAACTTTCATCACGTATTGGCAAAGAAAAACTATTTATTGCCGTTGGTGCTTTGCACTTGCCTGAACAACATGGTTTGCTAAAGCAGCTAACCGATAAAGGCTTCACGGTTACACGTATCTAAATGTTCTATAACCAAATTCAAATTTTATAAGCGCCTTTTATGGCGCTTTTTTTGTGAAATCAGCCATCTCTAAATAGTGTTCAATACCTGTGATTTTGTCACTTGCATGATGATTAACGTACACAACAGTACTTGTCCCTGCGGCGCAGATTTTTTCTATCAGTAATAGCACTCGCTGCCTATTTGCTTCATCAAGACCAAGGCAAGGCTCATCTAAAATTAATAAATTAGGGTGTTTTATCATTGCCCTCGCAATCAATAATAATCGCTGATCACCAAAGGATAGCTGACTAAAAGAGCTATTTTTTTTGTCACTTAAACCCAGCAAAGCTAACCACTTGGTAGCAATTTCTAGCTGTTTATCAGTGGCTTTTTGATAAAGGCCAATACTGTCATAAAAACCCGATACAAGGGTATTGAGTGCCGTGATACTGACTCGATAATCCATATGCAGCGCATTAGAGATATAACCAATGTGCTGTTTAATTTGCCAAATACTCTCACCACTGCCACGCTGAAAACCAAACACCTTAATATCGTTGTTATAACACTGCGGGTTATCGCCAGTGATAAGGTTCAGCAAGCAGGTTTTACCTGAGCCATTTTTGCCGGTTAACTGCCAATGTTCGCCTTGATTTATTTGCCAGTTTAGGTTTTCAAAAACTGTCTCACCCGCATAGCTCACTGAAGCATTTTTTAGTTTTACTAACATCGAATCAGTCAGTGTGGGTGCTTGATGATCACTATCTGCGTCAGGTATTCGTAGCTCTGTATGAGTTAGATGCAATAGCTTTAATAAATCATCGCGCTGCTCAATTGTGGGGTTTGCTAATTGCTGAGCCACATGACCCGCTTTAACATAGCCGTAGTGATCAACAAAATCAGGGATTTCAGTTAATCTATTGAGTACAAAAATGAGAGTTGTTGTTGCGCTTAACCTTGTTAATAATTGATTTAGCTCAGCCATCGCTGTGACATCTAAACCATCAAACGGCTCATCAAGCACAAGTAAATCTGGTCGCCCTACCAAAGCCTGAATTAACAATAATTTACGGGTTTCTCCGGTTGATAAATCGCGAAATGCCTTGCTAAGCTTATCTTTAAAATCAAACATGGCAATTAATTGTTGTAGCAACTCATTATCAAGCTGCTGCTCATCACGGCCAGCAATCATAATCTCGTAAACGGTGCTAGAGACAGTAACACCCTCAACAATGTCATCTTGATCTTTTGTTAGCTCCGCCGCGAGTAGCTGCTTTTGGCTGTCTGGTGAGACCAATGCAACGCGCTCAAAGCTATTCTCATAGTGGCCTTGCTCTATTTTAGCAAAACCGGCAATGGCTGCAGCCACTGCTGATTTACCCGCGCCATTGGCGCCAAGTAAAACCCATTGCTGCAATGCCGATACATTAATATTGAGATCATCTAAAAAATAAATATCATTACCCTGCCCCTTTAGGCTGGCTTTAACATTAACCAACTGCACTTGTTGCACGTTGAATCCTCATTCTAAGTTACCGTTAGCTTGACGTTACCCCATTCGATAAAAAATTAAAAATCGTTTAAACCTTTTTTGAATACAGCTGCGACTAAGGTATAAAAGGTCATTTACAGGAAAAAAAACAATGAAAAAATTACTTTGTGTGGCTGCAATAGGCCTGATATTGGCAACCTCAGACTCTACAGCAAAAGATTCACGAGAGCTCAATCACACCTTTGCAATTAATGGCGCAAGCCAGCTTGAAATCGATTTTCCAGTTGGCAGCTTAGAAGTACAAAACTACGCAGGCAGCGAAGTGGTGGTCACAGTGCGTATTGAGCCAAAAAACGATACAGGTTGGTTTGGCTCTGAAATGGACTTATCAGATATTAAACTAAGTCATTCACAAAGCGCAGGCTCACTGAGCTTAAAGCTTGATAACGATGATATTCAACAAAATTGGTTAGTAAAAATGCCCAGCACTATGGCGATTGATGTAGAGCTAGGTGTGGGTGACATTGAAATAAATGATACAAGTAACTCTGTGGATATTGAGCTTGGAGTGGGAGCGGTGCGTATCGATAGTGCACTTGATGACTACAAACGTATTGAGCTGGAAACAGGTGTGGGTGATACAAAAATTCGTGGCATGCTAAATGAAGCAAAACAAAGCAGAAAAATTGTCAGTTCACACTCAAAGTATAGTGGTAATGGGCAATTTGAGATTGATGTTGAGGTGGGCGTCGGCGATATAAAAGTCAGTAATTAAAACCTTTAATGGCGCTTATTCTGGTCTATTTTCAGCAAACATAATCGTCAAGGCTTTTTCTACTGTATCGGCTGTTATTGGTTTATATAAGTGAAGGTTTGCACCTAACGCATAGATGCGTTGCAAATCTTCACTGGAGGTATTGGCTGTTACAGCCAAAATAGGCGTCAGTTGACATTGCTCATTTCTAATTATGTCGATTGCTTGAAAGCCATCCATCACAGGCATGTTGAGATCCATGAATATCACATCATATGGCTTAGTTTCGGTCATATCTGTCGCGATTAAACCGTTTGGCGCTATATCATAAGTATAATTAAATTGGCTCAGAATGCGGCCTAATATTGTCGCATTTAAAGTGTTATCTTCAACAATTAAACAATGCAAGCTACTAGGTAATAATGCCTTAGTTGCCTCTTTGGATGCTTGCTTAAAGGTTAGCTTTACTACCACTTTCACGCCATGGGGCTGGACATTAAAAAACTGAATATCCCCTTCAAGCGCTTTAATAATTTGTTTTACCCTAAGCAGTCCCGTTTTTAAACCTTGAAAATTCTGCTCTGCATCTTGCTCGTCATTTAAAAAATCACTGGATGAGTGGTCAAACCCTTTACCATTATCTTGCACCTCAAATACAAAACCTTTCTCACCTTGGCAACTGGCTGTAACCGCTATACGCCCTTGTGTTGGAGTGAACTTGACAGCATTGTTTACAAGCTCTGCAAATACTTGTTGGAGTCGCCCATGATCACTAATAACCTCTTTGTTTACTGATTCTGCAAAGTTAATCGTAAAAGTAATTTTTTTATCATTACACGCATATTCAAACGGAGTAACGGCCTGCTGAAGGCTAGTTAATAAATTGCCTTGTGCTAAATTCAGCTGCCACTCCCCTGTAGTAAGCTTCTGCAAATCAAGTAGCTCATCCAGCATTGAGACTAACCTATTTACGCAGTATAAAGCCTGCTTTTTTGTGAATTGCTGATTATCATTAATATCCAGCGCCCCTATTGACGCTGTCAATCCTTGCAATGGTGTTCTAAATTCATGACTGGCGCGAGCTATAAAACGCTCTTTATTATGGCTAACACGCTCTACCACTTCTTTTTGTTGCTGATATTGTTTTATTGTTTTTGCAATGAGCTTTTCCATTGGTTTGAAGATAAATATAAGCTCCACAATCAGCAATCCAATCGCAATAACCCAAAAAACAATCTCTAATATAGAAATGACTTTTACCTTGGTAACAGCGCTTTGCTCTAAGAGATAAACAGTTTTATCTAAGTCCATTAAAAGCTTTTCTAAATGTTCACTGCTAAATGGGGAGCGACCTTGAGTACCATAATTAGAGCGACTATTTAATAGCTGCTGCGCTTTACTAATGTATTGCTTAACGTGCAAGTCTAGCTGTGTTGGAGAAGAGAAATAGTGAGCCTTTAGCGCATCATTTAAATAAAGAAACTGTCCACTGCTATCTTTTTGAAGTAAAAACTGATGACCCGCCACGAATTGCTCTACAGCGTGCTGCAATAGCATGCGATGCTGCTGTGTTTGCCCTGATGGTTCGAAGATAAGCGCATTTCCATAAAGCGCTATTTTTTGTGACAACATGCGCTGTTTACCAGCGATGTTAATAACTTGCGCATCACCTTTTTGAATATAAAGTAAATACTGCATCAAAGACACAGATACCGAAATTAAAATGGCGATTGCCAACAATCCCCAGCGATATCGTTTCCTGATATCTACAACCAGATCTAACATATCCGACTCAAGTATTTTTTATATTCAGTGTAGTATAAAAAGATTTATAAAGCCTATAGCTGTAGGCTTTATAAATCAGACTACTTACTCGTTATTACCTATTCTCTAAGCGGTTGTAATCGAATAGGCCAAACTCAACACCACGGTATTCTTTCGCTGTTTGGTGCAAAATATCACTGTACTGCCAAAACTGCGGATGGGTTCGGCGAATTGCAAACTCACTTTTTAAATCTCGATATGCAGCTTCATCCGTTACTTTTGCAAGTCCAGATGCAAACGCAGCGACTTGCTGTTCATTGTGTAGATACCAAATAGCTTCAGGGTAATCACCAATAAAACCAGGCACAATAGTGACAGTGTCTTCTGCATAAGCACGTTGCCCTTCTTCATTCAACAAGCTCGAAATATTATAGTGAGCATTATGATGAATAAGTGTGTATGCCTTGTGTTTATCGCTGCCATTTTTTACTAACACAAACGATATTTGTGGCAATAGATTCACTGCCTTAACAGGTAAATGATTAATACTGGCTAACGGCTCTGGTACCTTTGTATAGTCAAATCGAGGGCTCAAAACAGACTGCAACTTTGCTTTTAACATAGTGAACAACTCAGCTTGCGGATCTGATGTTTTATAATCAATGCCTGTTGGTTGACTAAACGATAACTCATCTTCGAAGAAGTTAGTTAAGCTAGGTGGCGATTTACGATACCACTGCGCTTTAATTTCCTTACGTTTTGCCTCTGGTAGCAGTGCCAAATAATTAGCTTCACCTTCTAAACGTAAAAAGTCCATATATAAACGGGTAAGTAACTGATGGCCTATATTGCCATACACGTCGAAGCCTGCCACCAGCAAGTAGTGAATACGTTCAAACAACGCATAATCAAGCACCCACGCTGTTTTTGGCTGCTGGCCTATCCAACCTTTGACAACCGTTGCGCTATCAAAATGACGGAAAACTGTTAGCGCCGCATTTTGGTTATGCCCGTCACCTTGCCAAAGTAAGTCTGTTGTTAAATGTTGGCCATTTTCAAACATTTTATTGGCCAGCGCGACTTTTGCCGACAAATACTGGTTTTGACGTTTAGAGTATTTTACCCAACTGGAAATTGGTAAAGCATTACTCTCTTCTTCAGCTGGCAACGCAAGTGCATCTTCGTGCTGTAATAATAACTCACCCACTTTAGGTGTAGCTGCCATTTCAGGCTTTGCAAAGGCCACCCAAAATTGATCATTAATAACATTTAAGGCTATTTGACCACGGCATACAGGCCCTTTTATGAAGCCCATAATTATCAGCTCAGCTTCATCAAGCATAAATTGATAGCGTGAGTTAACAGGGATTGCAGCAAATGCTTTAAATGGGTTTGATGCAACCTCAGGTTTATAACTCGGTAGCTTATTTACCTGATACTCAGCCTCAATGAATTGCGAATGTAAGCGTTCAAGCTTCTCATCATTAAGTGCTAAAGGCAGGTGCGTTTTCGCTAAGATAGTTGAGCGATCATGCATTAAGCGATAGTAAACTCGTTCAACTTTAGGATCTTCATACGGGCGACGAGTACTTATTACTTTGATATCTTGCCCTGGCGGAGTTGATGAACGCACGAGTTTAAAATAACTATGCTTATCAGCATGCTCAGGGAAGTAAATATGAGCCAAATACCAATGTTCATAAATATAGCGCGCAGCTAGCTGAGCTTTTAGATCATCTTGATTAAAAAATGCTTCCCAACGCTTAACCTGCTCAAGAACATCGGGCTCTGGTGGCTCGATGTGAGCTAAATAGCCCCCCTTTCTTAACCATTTAGCAAGATGCTGAAACTCTTCAGTTGAAATCCCCGGTAAACCATAAGGCATACCACTGTGAGGGTTATTTTTAGCAAATGAATCGAATTCACCCATTGTGGTACAGGTTTGCTCGCGATCAAGGCTGAAATCAAATTCATCGCCTAAAATTGCTTGCGCAGGTAATGGGCTGCTTTGTTTAAGCACTAGGGCATTATAAAGCACACTGCCTGCAAGGTTGGCTTCTTCAGTTTGAATGCGCTCATTGAGCACCGGAGTAAAACCTTTTTCACGCCACTGAGCAGTATCAAGTGCGTCAAACAGTAGTCGGCTAGGCTCCTGAGCAAGTAAACGTGTCCCATCATAAACGCGCTCTTTACTAAGGCCACGATCAATTCCTTCTACTGATGATAGTTTTAACTGACACGGTGCATCATAACAGCCATGGCACACAACACATCGGCTATCAAGCACAGGTTTTACATCCGTTAAAAACTCTACACCTTCAGCTGAGGCTGCAGCGACTACTCGTTCTTGAGGCTGCTCTTTGCCAAAAAGTTCATCGTAATGCGCTGCACCTAAATAAGCACAACCGCTTAATAATATTAAACCAAACAGCGTGGTTAAGGCCTTTTTCATCCTTCTTCCTCACTATCTTCGATGTCATCACCCAAATCAAATGTTGGCATCATATCGACTTGTGGCGAAACAAAGCTATGCTCCCCTTCGGTGCTTAACATTGCACTTAGTAAGGGGCCTCGAACAAGGGTTAATTGGGCATCGTGTTCTGTATCAATAAGCGATTGGTAATCAACGCTAAGAACATCAACACGGTAATCTGTCAGTGTTATAGCTACGCTGCTATCTTGCGCAGGGTTTTGACAAAGCTGAGTCAGCAACTCTTCACTGAGCGTGACATGCAAAAGTAAATCTGGGGACTCAATGTCACGACGGTGAAGGTTCTCGTCAAAATAAAAAAGGGGAAGAGTTAAATCGCTATTCTGCTCTAATTCCATGTGCTGCTCTCTACATCGATATGGCTTTCAATTGTACGAGTATAGCAAACAATAAGTTCAAAAATTAGCGAAAGTTATCAGTAGTTAGTAGCAATTTAACCACTAACTACCCTATTTTTAAACAAGGTGAGCTTGCCTTACCAAGGTAAGGTTTCACCATTGGAATGCCAAAAGCCTCCGGTATTACTCAGGTTTAGTTCATCAATACGTTTTATTAAACGCTCTACTGCTGTGTCGGGGCTAATATCACCTGCAAAATTAACCATTTGCGTTTGCACAAACCCAGGATGAAATAATCCAACCGCAATTTTTTTATCTTTAAGCTCGTGCGCCAAACTTACCCCTGCGGCATTCAGTGCAGCCTTAGACATACGATAACCAATATAACCACCAGAACTATTGTCGGCAATTGACCCCATTCGTGATGTGATCATCGCAACCTTCGCATTAAGGCCCAAACTTTGTAGTAGTGCGTGAGTGACTCGAACAGGGGCGATAGCATTCACGTGAAGTTGTTTTTCAATTGCACTAAAGTCCATATCGTCTAAAGTTTCGTTATGAAAAACACCTGCGTTGTTAATCAAAATATCAATTTTGTCACCATGGAGGTGATTTGCTAACGTGGTAACATCATCGGCGTTGGCCACATCAATATCACTAATGATTTTGATATCTAATGCTTTAAGCTCTTCACTAGGGGAACGAACAACGGCGGTTACTCGATACCCTTTCGTCACGTATTGCTTGCAAAAATTAAGGCCAATACCTTTATTTGCACCTGTTACCACAACATGCTTTGTCATCACACACTCCTAAAATTATCTTGTATCCTATAACCTTGGGGTTAATAAGAAAAAACCAAGAGCTAAAGCCCATAAGCAATTATGGCCAATAACTCTTATTAATGATGATGTTTGTGTGAGCCTTGTAACTGGTTACCTTGAGCATCATAAAAACCACTAGCGCCATGTTCAACAAAGCCTTGGTTAATCATTTTTGCGAGGAATGGGTCGTTTTCATTGTCGCCAATGTCTGCGTAATCTGTGGTTTGATAGTTATCCCACTCTGCAAACTGTGCCTTCACCTTTTGTTGATTATGATTGCTGGCTGTTAAAACAATTTCACGACTATAGCGTGGTGATGAAATGCGAATTGATTTTAGTAATTTTTGATTCGCAAGCCAGCTTAGCTCTATCTTGCTCTCACCTTGCTGCTTTGTATAATACTCCACCAGCTCACAGCCTTCACCTGTACTTTTCTGGTGCGTCATTGAGGCTAAAAGCTTATCGCTGACTAACTGATACTTACTACTCCAATCTTGCTTGCCTTGCACTTCTGAGGGTTGATACTCAATACCGCGCTGAGCCTCTTGAAAGTAACGAATTGGTCTTATTTGTTGATTCCGTAACTCTTGCCATAATTCAATAAACTGTGGGTTTTGTTTAGCCACTTGATGCGGCGTACGCCAAAGAGTAAAAATGCTTTCTGTGTGCTGTTTATTAGTAATAGTATCTGTCGTCACTTTGTAGTTGGCTTGCGTAAAACCTGTGTTCATGTTGCATTGGCCAGCAACGGCGAGTGGACTCATTAATGTAGCAATTAAGATAGCTGCTTTCACGGTATTCTCTTTTTATCTGCGGTTTTCTATCAATAACTTACAGAGTAAGGGAGGCTCTAAGTGCCTCCCAAAAACTCATTACTGTGCTAATTTAGCATCGGCTTGTTTAACAAGGTCAGCGGCATAATCCATTACATGGAAAATAAGGCTTTGCTCATTAGTACCCGTTACTAAATGCGCGCCAGGGCCTACTGCATACACACCCACATCTTCTGCAGCATGTGTTTCGGAACCCAATGGTACAACAGCCTCTTGGTGGAAGCCTGGTGTTGTTGTGTCAACATCGGTAAGGTCAACGCGACCTGTCACCGGTGCAAAGTTATAACCTGCATCAGCATCGGTTTCATCACCTAGGTCACGGAAACCACCGCCATTGGTATAACCAACCGTTGTGTACGGCATATTATCGGCGGCAAGTGATGGTTCATCACTCCCCACTGGTACCACTTTACCTAGTATTGGGTTACCACGTTTTGGGTAGCCTGCAATGGTAAATACGTGGCTGTGGTCAGCTGTTACGATTATTAACGTGTCTTCAATACTGGTTTTATCAAGGGCAACTTGCACAGCTTTTGAAAGCTCAACTGTGTCGCTTAATGCATTGTATGCATTGCCCGCATGGTGAGCATGATCAATACGACCAGCTTCAACAGTTAAGAAGAAACCATTGTCGTTGTTATCGAGTACATCAATTGCTTTTGCGGTCATTTCAGAAAGTGACGGCTCACCAGCAACATCGTTCGCGCGGTCTGCTTCGTATTGCATATGTGATTCATTAAACAGACCAAATACGCGCTCTGTTGTATCTGCATTGATTGCATCAAAACCTGCTTGGTCCATCACGTACTGACCCGCTGGGTATTTCGCTTTCCATTCTGCAGTTAGGTCGCGACCATCGGTACGGTCGCCTTCCACAGAGCTCACAGCATCTGCTGAGTTAAATGCAGCGCCTTTAGGTAAGAAATGACGACGACCGCCGCCCATCACAACTTCTAAACCATCAACATTTAAGCCGGCATAGCGTGCTTCTAAGTTTGCCTCAAAATTAACTAACTGCGATGCAATATCTTCACAGCCAGCAGTAACTGCAGCTTCAGGCATATCTGATACGTCTTCCCAGTTACGATCTGCCGATTTTGCATACGTTGCAGCAGGCGTTGCGTGTGTAATACGCGCAGTCGATACAATCCCTGTCGACTTACCAGCAATCTCAGCCAGCTCCGTCGCCGTTACCAGCTCATTGCCCGCAACCGTTGCGCAGTTGCCACGTTCGATATCTTCATCAACGCCGATAACACCTGCATCGGTTTTTACACCTGATGCCATTGCCGTCATCGTGCCCGCTGAAT
Source organism: Pseudoalteromonas sp. L21 (assembly GCF_021728035.1). NCBI lineage: Bacteria > Pseudomonadati > Pseudomonadota > Gammaproteobacteria > Alteromonadales > Pseudoalteromonadaceae > Pseudoalteromonas > Pseudoalteromonas sp. L21. The sequence goes on from NZ_JAKKCV010000001.1 coordinate 1,129,467, forward strand.
CAGGTGTTTGCGCATCCACGTTATAGGTTTTAGCAAAACCAGAAAACGGTAAAGCTTCAAAGCTAAGTTGGTGCTCTTCACCTAGCTTACCTTCTAGCTGACCTGCCATAATACGTGCAGCAGTCACGGTCGAAATACCCATGCCATCACCTACAAACAGGATCACGTTTTTCGCTTTACCTGAGTCTTTCGCAACTGCAGCAATGTTTTCTTCGCTAGTAGCCACTTTGACTTGCGCTTCTTTAAACCAGTCATTATCCGTAAGCGGCGCTAGCTGTGCTGCTGTTAAGGTGGTTGCCGGTGCATTACATGACAAAGTTGTATCGGTAACTTCTGCTGAGTCTAATGTACCGTTATCATTGCTATCGGTGCCAGTTAGCGTTTCTGTACCACCGTTTACACACTGCTCTGACCCCACAGCGAGTGTGTTTTCAACCGTTAACGTTTTTGGTGAGTTGTCATCATCATCAGAACAACCCGTTAATGCCACTACTACAGCAAGAGAAATTAAATTTAGTTTTTTCATCGTCGTCGCCATTATTCTTCAATTAGTTCGAGAGCTTGATTAATGATGTGGAAAATTACATTCTGCTCCACAACCCCTTGCGCAAGTTGCGCACCTGGACCTTTCGCATGCAGTGAAATATCTTCACCAGCATGAGTCTCTGAACTTAACGGCACGATGGCTTCTTGGTGATAACCTGGTGCAGTCGTATCAACCCCCACTAAATCAGCGCGGCCTGCAAAAGCAGCGTCGTTATATGATGCATCTGCATCAGTTTCATCGCCTAAATCACGAAACCCTAAACCATTTGCATAACCAACGGTGGTATAAGGCATACCATCTGCAGCAAGACTTGGCTCTTCGCTACCCACTGCAACTACTTGACCTAGGATTGGATTACCACGCTTGGGATAGCCAGCAATCGTAAATACATGGCTGTGATCAGCAGTAACAAGGATTAATGTTTCTTCAGGGTTCGTGTTATCGACTGCTGATTGCACCGCTTTAGCAAATTCAATAGTATCGTTTAACGCGTTATAAGCGTTGCCTGCGTGATGGGCATGATCAATACGACCTGATTCAACAGTTAAAAAGAAGCCTTTTTCATTATTCTTCAATATATCGATTGCTTTAGTTGTCATTTGTGAAAGTGAAGGCTCACCTGCAACGTCATTATCACGATCTGCTTCATACTGCATATGTGATTCGTTAAACAATGCAAAAACTTTTTTCTCATCGCCAACCAGTGCATCGAAGCCAGCTTGGTCCATCACATACTTGCCATCAGGGTACATTGCTTGCCATTCAGCAGTTAAGTCACGCTCATCGGTACGGTCACCTTCAACACTGCTGACAGCATCAGCCGAATTAAATGACACATCTTTTGGTAAGAAGTGGCGACGACCGCCGCCCATTACCACATCAAGACCATCTACATCCGTACCAACGAAACGCGCTTCTAGATTTTTCTCAAAATTAACCAGTTGTGAGGCAATATCTTCACAACCAGCTTCTATTGCATCCGCTGGCATATCTGATACATCTTCCCAATTACGATCAGCCGATTTTGCATAGGTCGCTGCTGGTGTTGCGTGTGTGATACGTGCTGTTGATATTACCCCAGTTGCTAGGCCCTTAATTTCAGCCAGTTCAGTCGCCGTGATTAACTCATTGCCAGCAACTGTCGCACACTTGCCACGTTCAATATTTTCATTAACCCCAATTACGCCAACATCCGTTTTAACCCCTGAGATAATGGCCGTCATCGTCCCCGCTGAATCAGGGGTTTGCGCATCAACGTTATACGTTTTAATTTGCGCAGAATAAGGAAACTCCTCAAAGCTAAGTAGGCCTTCTTCACCCGTCTTACCTTCCATTTGCCCTGCCATGATGCGGGATGCAGTGAGCGTTGAGATACCCATACCGTCACCAACAAATAGAATGACATTCTTCGCTTTAAACGTTTGCTCAGCCTGAGCTGCCGCTTCTTTTTTTATTACTTTAGCTTCTGCGGCACTATACCAATCATTTTGTTTTTGACTATCTGGTAACACGCCCGCATTGGCGGTGGCTGAGAATGCCAACGTTAAGCCAATTGCAGTGGCAATTTTATTAATTTTCATCGTTACGTTCCGTTAGTACGTTATTTTTAAAGAGTTAGAGTGCTAACTAAACTGCACAAGAGTAATCAGCGCGGTTATGGTAAAAAGGTTTTGTTACTTAAAAAGTGACTTTTCATGACGAAATGATGAAACAAAAGAGGAAGCCTAGGGGTAAAGTGATCAGTTTTAAAAAATAAAAAGTGGTAACAACGATAAGGTATCAAACTGTCTTTGCACATACGTCAGGCAATAAGTCGTTTTATTATCGGCTTATTAGAGGAATGCCTCGAACGCCATATTAACTAATAAGCGGTTGCACAGAACCTGTTACTGGGTCCAATAATCATTGCCGCACAGAATGTCTTGTTAATATAGTGCTCTTCTGGTGAGCAATATCAGTAATCCTTATGTTTTCTTGCTCTATACCCACAAGCATAAAGGACACACATCATTCTATCCATAACGATAACTCTTATTTTTGTTAACTAATCGCGGTTTTGATTTATAAACAATAATAATGGGTAGTATACAGGTACAAATCGTTTTATACTGAATAAGTAATTGGCATGCATTTAAGTACTAAAACGTTCAAGTACATTATTTATCAGTATCACTGATGTATTAAAAACTTCGCAAAGAAGCTGGGTTTCATATGAGTTTGCAACTTACTTCTATTTTTAAAAACTACTATCTCAATACCTTTGCACTGTCATTTGTCATTGTGCTATTTTCTTCGCTATTTTTTATAAAATCAGGCATAACTATTCATGATTTCATCATAAACACTCTTACTTGGTTATTCTTAGTTTTCCTTATACCTCTTTGGACAAGCGTTTATTGCATCACGCACCTAAGAAAACAGACCAAAAGTTACGTTGCCATAGAAATCATTATTTTGTTAGTTTTACTTTTTCTTGGTTCAATCATGAAATCGGCCTTTGATCGCTATTATTTCGGCGCCCGAGATACTGACATTCATAGCCTACTTGCCATGAGTATTTGGTGGACCGCATTCTTTTACGGTACCGACAGATTTATCATACTTAGTAAAAATCTGGTTGCACTTAAGCTTCAAGAAACTATCGCCAAAATTGAAGCTCAACGTTATCAAATCAATCCACATATGTTGTTTAACAGCATTAACTCTATCTCCAGCCTCATTTACACTCAACCAGAGAAAGCAGATCAAATGCTCCACGATGTGGCTGACTTGCTCCGCTATACCTTGAGCATGTCCCGCAAAACACGTGTTCCGCTTTATGAAGAGCTTGGGATTCTAGAGAAGTTTATTGAACTTGAGTGTGTGCGTTTCGGCGATAGCCTTCAATACACTATTTTAGTCGACGAAGAATGTTTAAATATTCGTGTTCCACCTCTCATTCTACAACCCTTGGTTGAAAATGCCATCAAGCATAACGCTACTAAGTTACAGTTATATATTAACATTACTTGTTTTATAGACAATGGACGAGTAAATCTGATGGTATCAGACAACGGCAAAGGGTTTCAAAACGAGCGAAAAGAGAGAGTTGGCGGTATAGGGTTATCAAACATCCAAGCACAAATAGCACTGTTGCGTGAAGGGCGAGTAAATTTTGCTAATCACTCTGAAGTTTTAGGTAGTGGTGCCAACATCACAATATCGTTTGCTATTGCGTAAGTATATCAGAACTTATCAAATAGAGAGGTAGTTATGGAGCATGATCAAAAGCTGCGCGTGTACATCATTGATGATGAACTCCCTGCCATTAATAAACTTTCGATGCAACTTTCAAATATTGATTCCGTTGAGCTAATTGGCTCATCACAGTCACCAAGTAAAGGTGTAGGAGAGATCAAACAACTCAAGCCTGATCTTATTTTTCTCGACATCAATATGCCCGAACTTGATGGTTTCGACATCATTTCATTTATACCTGAAACCTGTTTATTTACTTTTGTAAGCGCCAGCCAAGAGTATGCAGCAGACGCATTTGATACTCCTGCTATCGACTATTTATTGAAACCAGTAAGTATTAAGCGTCTATTAAAGTGTCTAGACAAAGCATTGTTAGCATTGACTACTAGACACGCTAACCACCCAGATACCAGTAATAACTTAATGCAACATAGGAAACTTATCTCAAAACAAGGCGAACGCATGTTTTTCGTCAACATCGATGACATCTATTACATAAACTCATCACAAGGTTCGGTTATGGCACACACTCAAAGTAAAGCTTTTCCTATTGCCATGAGCATGGAAAAGCTAGCATTATCACTTCCTACCAAAGATTTCGTTCGCTTCCACCGTAGTTTTATTATTAATGTAAACTACATCAAAGAAGTACAACGCTGGTTTGGGGCAAAACTACTCGTTATCATGTCGGATAACGACAAAACAGAAATTACGAGTAGTCGCGATGGCGCTCGTATCCTCAAACGACAGTTTCATTTTTAAGAATAGGCATCTGCTGTTGATACCAGCGACAGAAACTTGCTGAATCTTCTTCCATCTGTGTATAAACTCCGGGCCGCGCTTCAAAGCTCTCTACCTGTTGTTGTACCAACTCACACAAAGCGGCATCTTGTTTAATCGTTGGCTCCCAGAGCCAACAAATCGCATTTTTGTTGATTAACTCTCGATTATTATTCAGCGCTTTCACCCACCATGTTACTTCTATATCAGTAGTTGTCGCAGAAGTGGGTATAAAACTGAAAAAAACACAGTAGTCAGAGTACAAACTAAAATGAACTAATGGTCCTAAGGAGCCATATAGAAAACCGCCGTCTGAGGTTTTCTGCTCTCCCATCAATGGAGCCTGAAGCTTGCCATCTTGCGTACCCGTTTCAACATCGCCGCACAATGGTACTGCATTGATGACAGCATATTCTTCAGTGCTACTATCAATGAACTGTGAAGGAGGAATGGGATGTCCAAGCGACTCAGCACGTTTAAAATACGCCTGTTGCAAAGAGATAAACTTTTGAATATTGTTCGACTCTAGCAACTCTACGTGTTTTTCTGCTTCCGACAATTGGGGATGGTTAGACGAACAATGAAAGCACTCTAAGAAATTCTCCACCGCTATTTTCCAATTTGCTTTACAAGTGATGATCTTATAATGAAGCTTTTCGGCTGATTCCATACCATAGAATTGCCAGTAGGGAGTGAGTGTATCAATCGCTTTATTATTTGATTTCTGTTTTTTCTTCAACCGAAGCAGAATCACTCCCGCCGTTTCTGTTGCTTCAAACCGAGGTAAAGCAGAGTTGTCTTCCAAGTTTTTGGCTTGTCCGCGAGTAGACTTCAGTGTCCCATTTTGCGTGAAACACCATCCGTGATAAGGGCATGTAAAGCACTCTGCCCGACCTGATGATTCACTTACAATCGTTGCACCTCGATGTATGCAACGATTCGATACGGCTTCAATTCGCCCCGTTTCTTGCAGAACAATTAGCACATCCGTTTTTAACAAGGTTACGCGTTTAAAGTCACCCACAGATGAAAATTCACTTCTATGCCCAACAAAAAACCATTGATTTGCAAGTATTCGTGTGCGCTCAGATGAAAATATACTGTCATCGAAATAATAAACAGGGGCTAGCGTATGTTGTAAGACGCGATGTGTCTGCATGATAGATCCTCTTATCACATAAAATACCGTAACGTAAGTTGTATAGAACTGTTAATAGGTATCAGGCCAAACTCATCCTTATCTTCACCCATATAGATTTGTATCGATGAGAATAGATTCAGTTTTCGGTTTAATTCTTTAGTGTAGGAAAACCCATAAAATCCACTTTTATCTTGCATAGAAATTCGAGTGAATAATGAAACACTACCATCTAAAAAGGGTCGCTGAAAATTGACAAAAGCATAGCGCTGTTGAGCCCCTGTAGAACGCAAAGATTGACTATCATAGAACAAATTCATTGCTGCAAGCTGTTGTAAGCTAGGGTCTGTATCATTTACCACCGTATTACCATGCAAATCAATAAGTGAAGTTAATTGAGACCATTTTTGCTCATCAAGGTTACGTTCATCAAAAGTAAATTCAAAAGTAAAATCCCCTATAGATGTGCTCAAAGAAGTACCGACTACGCCTCGCCAAAATGGAACATTTGCTTGCTTTAGGTTCGTTTGAAAAGGGTAGAAATCAGCAAACACCGGCATGTTAGCTTGTAACAACATATTCTGAGGCTGACGTGTCCCCTGACGATAAAATGCAGAAAAATATGATACCGTATGCTCGTTAAACGATGTAATAACACTCGTACCTATACCACTATTTTGACCTGATGGTTTTTGTATAACTAATGACCAGTCGAAGCTATCACTCATCCATTGTATACGCGAAGCCCATTGCTCAACGCCGCTATTAAAGCCATCATCACTTGACCAGTAGTCATTGCTATATACAAAACTAGTGCTCCAACCGTCGTTCAAATAAGTAGCTGCAACAAGTGGTAAACCGCCGAATAAGCTTTGCTGATCATTCAAGTCAAATAAGTTTTGCGTAGGTTGAAAAAAACCTAGCGGTTGAAAGGAGCTTCCCATATCCCAGCTAATTTGGGTTTTGCCCGCATTAAAAAGCCACTGTTCAAAAGCAAAAGTGCTTATAGAGAATTCTTGCACTTGCGCATCAAACCGGTTTGCCTCTTGCGCTTGGTCGTACTCAAAGCGCACTCGGTAATTAAATATATATTCTTCGGCTATCGCCATACTGTTCGAAGACACTAACGCAGTCTTATTAACAGGAGAGCGAATCGAAATTGCACCTGAAGGATCAAGTAATGTATCTTGCTGCTCAGTCCAAGTTACTGTATGAAGAAGCTCATTTGTCTGGCCAGATACTTGTACAGAAAGAGGCATAACCACATATAACAAAAATAGTCGCCTAAATATCATAACTTCGCGTCCTATCTGTTAGACATGAGCAAGTAAGCCTTAGTAAATGTCACTGAAGGAATTGAAACTAAAGAAAATGATGAAGCATTTATTTTAGTGACATTCTCGGGTTGACTTGGACTATATAGTAGCCATTCTTCAATTACTGGCGTATTGTCTTCAATTCGCACCGAAGTAAAGCGCATACTTTTCAATTGCTTGCCTGACGCTGCATACAATTCGGCGCTAATAGGAAGCCAGTTTTTGGCATCCACATCAAGTGTAATAGCAGCATAAGTAGATTGCGCATTTAAGCTTTTTAGCACCAGCTGACATATGCGATTCGTACACATTATTTCTTTGGTCTCGTAATCTTTCGAGAAACGCAGACGGGCAACATCACCAATACTTGCGTCTCCAAACAGCTTTTGAATAGATGGAATTTTTATTGCTCGCTTTGTTTTATTTGTAAAAAGCCATGTTTCATCTTGTGTTGTGAGTATGCGTTGTCCTTTTTGACGCTCATCAAGAAAGTATAAAATCGACTTATTCTCTCCATTGTCCACTAAGCGATATTTAAGGGTACTATTTTCCTTTTCATTTGACACTTCCATAACGGTTTCAAATGCAGAGTCTGCCGTTCTGCCTTTATCTATAAAGGTTAAAATAGCTTTTGCCTTTTCAAGGCTATCAGTGCTGTGCTCGGCTAATGCTAAAGGTGAAAAAACTAAACTGATACTAAGTGAAATAAAAATGTACTTAATCATTGATTGCCTCCAAAAGACTAATTTTTGAAATATGGCTTGTCGCAAACCAAGCAGCAATGACACAAAGTATTGCCACAGCTAGAAGTAATAAGACACTAGAATTCAGGTCGAACAGTACGAACAATTGATATCCCTCGGTTCTTCCTGGGGGGGGCGGCATGTCAATAGACAATGAATTTATACCTAATGACGAAAAGTAACTAACTAAAAGTCCAAGAACACCCGCACACACGCCTAATATTCCGGCCTCCAGTAAATAGCTTGCACGAATGCCATATTGAGGAAGTCCCATACTGGCCATAGTGGCAAGTTCGCGCTTACGCTCGAATAAGTTCATCAACATAGCGTTGCCCATGGTAAGCGTAACGACTAACCCCATAATTACACCAAACACAAGAAATTGACGAGTGTACAGTGCCACCATCTGACCATAGAAAGGAGCTAGTTGCTGCCATGCTCGTGTTGATAGTTCAGGCGATGTTTGAGATAGACTACCTTGAAGATTTTTAAGTTGAGATTCGTCATTCAGTAGTATAACTAAGCGAGATACTTTATCGGTAAGCAGTAGCTCTTGAGCCATTTGCAATGGTGCTTTTAGCTGCATCTTATCAACTTCAGGACTTCCTGTTTTACTGATACCCTGAATTGTAACGTCTATAGCATTAAGTCCGCCAAGGGCTGTAACGGCCATCAAAGTAACAGAATCACCAGGCACAACGCCAAGCAAACGTGCCAAGTCACTACCAATCACAATATGATAAATATCATCATTAGCTAAATATTCGAGGCCTCGTCCGTCTACAGTACTTATAAAAGATTGGGATAAGCGACGCTCTTTTTTCGAATTCACTGCATCCCCAACAAACACTAAACTTTTATCGCCGTGGCTAATAAGTCCATGAAAAGCGATACGAGGTGTAACAATATCTACCGCACTATTACCATCAAGCTGAGCCATTACTCGATTCACTTGGTCATCATTCATGCCATTTTCTAATGTCGACTCCTCAAAGCTATCAAAGTAGTCTGCCGTCGCTATCTGAAGATGCCCTACACCACCTCTAATAGTTCCTTCTTTCACAAGCAAATAAGTGGCATTGATATACGCAATACCAACAGAACAAGCCACTGTACCTATAATGATAATCAATAGTGTGAAATAAGATTTACGTGTATTTCGGATAAAGTTGCGCCATGCCAATGTTAACCAAATCATTACATAAGCACTCCATCGGTAAGAGAGAGGGTTCGATCAACCTTGCTCATTAATCGTGCATCATGTGACGAAACCAAGAACGTTGTGCCCTGCTCATGCGCCAATTTACGCATAAGTTGCACAATTTGACTGGCTGTTTCCGAATCAAGATTTGCGGTTGGTTCATCAGCCATCACCAATTTAGGGTTATGCACCAAGGCCCTGGCAATACCTACACGCTGTTGTTGCCCACCAGATAACTCGCTTGGGTAGTGATAAGCACGTTGTTCCAACCCGACTTTTGCCAGCATAGCTATTGCAGCCTCTCGCATTTTTGTCTTGCTAAGCGATAGCCCATAGAGCGACAACTCAACATTCTCTACCGCACTTAATACCGGCAAAAGATTAAAGTTTTGAAAAATAAACCCCATATAACGACGACGCATAGATTGCTTTTCGTTGCGAGACATACTGTGACACGCTTCACCAAATAGGTGAAGCTCTCCATCGGACGGTGCGTCAAGCAATCCTAATACATTGAGTAACGTACTTTTACCACTGCCAGATGGGCCTGTAACGGCAACTAACTCTCCGCTGAAAAGAGATAAACAGGCTCTTTTCAGCGCAGTTACTGTGAATTCGCCCTTTTTATAGTATTTTGTTACCTGTGAACAGGTTGCTATTTCTTCGCGCTGATTAGTCATGACTTCCCTTAAAACACACTGATATAGAGTCTTACTTCGCTGTTAGCGGTAACAGAAAACTTCGTAGCCTCAAAACTTGGAGGCCCATTAGTTGCAGGTACATTGTTACTTACACCGGTAGGCTCTTTAGGAATACCGAACATGTTGGTATCAAGCTTTTCGTTATTATTAACATCGTAAAACAAGCTCACTGCATATTCACCTTCGTCCACTTGGCTAAATGTCAGCACATGCACATTAGCCGTTACACGGCGAACTATTTCAAAATGGCATCGGCCCTTAAAAAACCTGTCACGAGTGCATAAGCTTGCATATAGCTTTCCCTTATTAGCTTGAAGGTTATTAACAGTCACTTCAATATTACCAGCCTCTGCAGAACCACTAAACGCCACTAACACTAAGCCTATCAAGGAAAGTTCTGTATTCAATTTCCCCATTATGACGTCCTCCACTGGAATAATTTTGATGAAACACCAAGTGTCAGCGCAGCCACCAAAAGAAGCGTAACTGACGGAATCATAAGTTCAGAAAGCACAAATTCGGCTTGTGTCACCCCTCGCATTGCGTTAACGAACAGGTATACTGGTGACCATTCAGCGATACTTCGAATAACCTCTGGCATTGACGCTACAGGAATAAAAAGATCTGAGAGAAAAATGATTGGTAAGTTGATGATGTTTATGATGGCGATGGCGGTAGCCCCTTTCTTAACCATACTGACTAACAACAAGCCCACTCCAAGAAACGCTACTATACCCAAGAATAAAAGCCACGCGAAACTAGCAACATGTAAAGCTGATACACTCACATTTGTGCCAAGTACCCAATTGGAGATATAAAAGAATAAGACACAAAAAAAGGAAAGTACTAACGTTCTAGAAAGCACAAACCCCGCTATAAAATGATGCTTTTTCATGGGAAAGACCTGAAACATCTTTAGTGCACCATTTTGTCTCATCTCCACCAAAACAGAGGTGAAGCCAAACATAGCCGTCGATACCACTGTCAGTGCCGTAAGTCCACTTACTAAGAATGCATTGTATCCTTGTCCACTCGATTGCTCGAAGTTACTTTGCGAATAATCTAAATAAAACTGTTGCGGTGAACCTGTTGTTGCGCGGTTATATACTTCAGTAGCTTCAGAGATTATTGCTAGCAACCCACCTATATCTGGATCAAGCGCACCTTTGACTATTACTTTCACTGCTGATGGCATTGACTGCTCACCGAAACCTTTAGGCAAATGTAGGCGGATTACACTAGGTGTTATGGGTTTGTCTAATTTGACATAGACCGTGGCTAATGACATTCTTGGCACCATATCAATTTTGTCATGTATAGTGTTTAGATAGCGCTCTGAATATATATTTTTCGCCTCATCAATGACTTCGATCTTTGCTTTAACGGTATTAGAGCCACCAAAAACCAAACTCAAAATCACAAGTAACGCAACAGGATATGCAAAAGTCCAAAAAATAGCAGTCCAATTTCTGAGAAAAGCTTTGATCTCAATCATTGCTAACGTTGTTATTATTGGCATGGCTACTCTCCTTTTCGAGTGTGTTGTTTTTGTGATACAAGATTTAGAAAGTCGTCATAACAGGTCTTACTAAATGAGAAATTCTCAAGATGGTAACGCTGAATGAGCGCAAGTAGTGATCCACGAATAGTTTCCTTGCCATAAATCAGCAACTCTCCCTGCGATGAAGCATCTATGCGCTGTATACCTTTATAATTTTGCAGTTCATCAATAATAAGGCTTTGCACCTTTGAACAAGGAAATGTAAAGCTGGCCTTGAATTCTCCTAAGTGCTTATTCAGCATTAGAGCAGCAGGTGTAAAGTCGACAACCTTCCCATCTGCTATCCACAGAATATGTGACGCCTGCTCTAGTTCTGTTGAAGTGTGTGATGCCATCAACAGTGTATTGCCTTCTCTTTGACGATATTCGTTAATAAGGTTGATAAACAAATCACTGTACTTTCGGTCTAAACCAGTGCCTGGCTCATCTAGAACTAACGTAGAAGGCTGATGTGCCATTGCAACATATAAATCGACACGTTGCTTCTGACCACGAGATAACTTCCCATAGCGCTTATCTACAAGTTCACTCAAATTAAACGCTGTTTTTAACGCGCTATTTGCAACGCGATATACACATTTATGCATCGCAACTACATCACTCACCAATATCTCTGGGTTATATGTTACATTTTGTAGCTGTACGCCGAGATCTTGCTTGTCAATTTGTATAAGCACTTCTCCATGATGCGTTTTACGCAACCCCAATACCGTCTCTAAAAACGTTGTTTTACCCGCACCATTACCCCCGACTATGACAATTTGACTTCCCTTATACATATCTAATTTAGGAATATCGAGCAACGTACCTTGACTATATAAAACCTGCAACTCAACAATAGAAACAACAGCTTTCATAGAAACACTCCTAAATATACTTTCTCACGAAACGCTGTATATACTGGCCAAATTCAGCGTCTTCTTGTGCTTTTATAAAAAACGTTTTAGCTAGTTCACGATCACCGCCTTGTGAAGTAGGTGTATCATGTAGACTTTTCGCTTTCATCAGCGCAAGCTCACCATTGTGGGGAAACTGTGTTAACCCCTCATCAAAGCAGTAATTAATATGCGTAACCAGTTCCTGAATTTCGATGTAAGACGACACAGAGCGCATTTGGATACATGCGACCATAATATTCACTGAGTACACGGTAGCACTTGGCGCTGAATGCTGCTCACAGTAGCGTTGTGCCAACGCAATAAACTGAGCTTCGCGCTGAGCGGTGTGATCATTGAAATAATTAATGCTGGCAAATAAGCCACGCAGTAATGCGGCAAACGCTCGAAGCTCCAAAACGTCTACATGGGTTTGTAACGTAGCTAATGGTGACGAGATATTATCTAAATTGCCGCTAAAATAAGCTTCATTTAGCTCATTAATAGAACGCTCAAAACCATTGTTTTGTAATCCCTTTTCTTTGCTACGCAACGCATCTAAATTGACATTAAAGTACTGTTCAATTGTATTTCTCACACTTTGCCCTGCAGTTAAGTAAGAAAATTGACGACAGTACTCATAGACACTTGCCACACTACTATGTGCCACGAGCCAATGAATAAATGCAGCCCCATCTTTATACATCGCCTCAGCAACTGCTCTGTCTTGCACTACAGACTCGATGTGCTGTAATGCTAGCAATGATTCCACATCCACTAGCTTTGGTGTAGGTAGCGATACCGTATTATCCTGTGTGCTCTCCATGTAGTATGCTAGAGCCTCATCAATACCATGGTGACCTGTTAATACTGCAGCATGTGTGAGCTCATGAATAACGACTTTTTCAGAGTAGCAATATTTATGCGCTGCAAGTACACCGACACCTGAAGAAAGCTGCTGAAAATAAGGAGGAAGCGATGCATCATCTAGCATATTGATCAATATAAGGGGTGACGCACAACCAAATTGCGACACAACTTTTTCCCTCATTCTGACTATCATTTCTACAATAGAAATACTGACATCCTCAACTTGACCTGTGAAAAACAATCCGCCTCTTTCTACGAAAGACCGTTCACCATTTGCGATGCTTACTAACAATGCAGCCATTTCGCCAGGCCCCGCTACTGCCGTGAGCAAACGTGCAAGTTCATCACAAATAACTAAATGTCGGTCTGCAGCTGCTTTACAAAACGTTGTGAAGATGTCATTGATGGTATTTTTGTGTATGTTGTTTACTGTGGTTGTCGGATTGATCATTGTTTATCTCCCAACCACATGAAATTAGTCACTATCTCTTCAACACCGTCTACGCCAAGAATGTCATGAATTTCGTTGTCGTAATAACTACCCCAGTATAAGTTGCCAACATTTTCAGCAGTAGCAGCCAGTGATAAGTGCTGCCCAACGATACCTGATTCAATCATTGAAAAACGATAACCAAGTGACTCGTACTTAACCGTAATTCTTGGCAGTACAGCTGTAATAACCACAGCGAAACTTGCCGTATCAATACACATACTGTCGTGATCACCCACCATATAACGTAGTTTTTCCTTTTTTGGTAAAGGATTAATCAAAGCTAATTCTTGCGTATCAAAATCAAAGTGATATACACCCTGCGGTACGTCTTCACTGTTAATCGATAGAATATAAACTTCTACAGGATACAAACCACCTGGAGAAGGATATGAACGCATAGCCATTGGCACTTCTTCAAACTCTGTCGAGTAACCACGACGTGTTACACGTAGTGAGTTCAAAATATTTATAAGTGACTGAGCACCTATATCTTTGCCGGAAAAAGCACGGCACGATGCTCTGTTATCAAACACGTCATCAAGTGCCATATTTAGGCGTTTAGGTATAGGTAGCGTGACGACTGGACATGTCTGATACAATTTTTTATTACGGCTCGCTTCAAGCACACAGCGTGGATCGTAAAGGTAAGCACCTATTCTTATATCTCGTTTAAGCGCAGTGGTGTACATTACCTTTGATGATTCATGAAACAGCTCAAGCAAATCAGTATCCGCTGCACTCAAGCCTATATTGGTCATATATTGTTGATAGTCCGTGTTCATCGTTGTTCTCCTATGGGAAGGCATGTAAGGTTTGATTAAACTTCATAGGCGCCTCGTAACCCATGTTTTCTGTGAACTTGTTCAATCTGCGTGGATCTAGATGTTGATTTCCATAGCCGCAATAAAGTGGCTGAAGACCTGGGACCACAACCTTCACAACTTTGAAACCCAACGAATCAATATCATCAGTGGTCAAATCGGTCACGAATACTTGATAGCCATGTGTGGCAAGCATATTAACTAGCGTATTTAACTCTGTTTTATCGCCAAAGGCTGAAGCGGTAAAATCTTCTGGCGCAACGCTAAATATCGTAGGTGGTTTCAAATTCATCATAAAGTCTAGCTCTTCATGACGAGATGAATCTAAATAATATGCAACGTGATCAGCAAAAGAACGTATATCCTCTGGTTTAGTGATAGGTTCTTGCCAACGGTTGATATCAAGCACCCAGTTAAAAGTATGAAATGACTCAACAACAGCTTTCTCAAGCGCGATACCCGCTTTTGTATGACAGCACGTGCCTGTAGAAAATCCCAATTTTTTTCCTGACTTCAATACAGACATCACAGTTGGCACGTTGAACTCAGTAGTAATATTGCTAATGCTGTAGTCAATATTCGATACCGACATCGCTTTTTGAAGCTTTTCAGGTAAGTTGTCCCAAATCAGCTCCTTAGCAATCCTCGGTGCCGAAATACCATTTAGAAAATAACAAGAGAAAGCGTCACGCTCCAGCACCTCACGAATACCTGAACAAATTGCAGACTCTATTGATGGGCCAGCAGCCAAGCCTGTGCTATATCCATTATCTATATTCTCGTGTTGAAAACGTGAGACATAGTTAAGGTAGACAAAACGTGCCGGTAAATAAGATTCGACATTCTTTGTAAGATTGAATCCTTTCACCCAACCAAACGGCTTCGTTTCGTCAAACCGTGCGAAAGGAAAGTCGGCTTGCTCATATTGCCAATCCGCGAATAGAATCATGTCTTGGGGATCAAGAACATTACCGCTTAGTTCATGCAGTGATGCATATACCAGATTGCTCGTATCGACAACACTGCTTGCATAACGCTCTATAGCTTCACCAATCGTCGACCATAATGCAGACTCGCGATCTAAACCGGCTCCCGAGGCTTGCCGTTCATCCATACTTTTCAAGTTTAAATGACGTGTATATTCCGACACCTTTATAGAATCTTGATATTCGGCTACCGCTACAAAAATATTGGGTTCGGTTGCTTGAATTTGCACTTCACTCACATATGTCAGAAGCCCGAAATGTGGCGCAACTAGACGCGCTAATATATCAGTTAATTGTTCCATGATGACAATCCACTTAGCTGTTTAAGTCACGGATGGCGCGAATAGGATCAGAAGCTTTTTTCCGACCGCACACATCACAGCGAGGTACTTTCAAAACCTCACCGATATGCTTCTCGCCTTTAACAACATCCCAAGTTTCAACTTCATTGGGCTTAATTAGATGGAACATACCCGTGGTAACAATATAGAGGTATCTACCAATTACGAAACCTGCAAGCTGGGATATTACCTTATCCAGTTTTAATTCATGTGCTCGTTGTATCTGGCTGTTTAATGATGCATCCACCTCTATGAGGAAATTTGTGGCGGCACGACGGCGAACCGTTAAACATTCATAACATGCAGACTCATTAGGAATATATAGTGGCCCAATTGATAGCATCTCATCGCTCCATTGCACCGTTAGCATGGGAACCCCACCTTTTACAGCCTTTCTGTTTTGTTCTCGAAGGTATTGTTGATCACCAGGTGTTGAACACACCACTCGCAATGAGCGTAATTCAGAAGGCTGGTTGTATGCATTTAAAAATTTCCTAACGTCCTGAGCAACGTCCTCAGTTAGATGTTTCAAATCCCCCTTTCCAGAAACCTCAATATGATTGAAATAGGGAAACGGTAAACCTGAACGAAGTGCTTTGCTTGAGTTAATATTAAAATCCAGCACGCTTTTGAAGATACTTGGTAATGAAGTATCGTTATTGTTTGAAGTCTCCAAAATAATCGAGTATTCATTCAACGTGCTTAACGCTATATCCAATACTTCAGGGTCAATATTATTTTTCAGTGCCCATTGCACAGTGTTATTGTACGTATGAGGCTTACTCAAACGCTGTAAAATTTTTTCGACCTCGTAAGATGACTCATCAATGGTTAGGTTCTGCCCATCTGGTACACGAATTTGGAGGCGTTTATCATCGCACTGTAACCAAGAAACAGCTGAGTGAACGTATAGTAAGCTTTCTACCTGTCTCATACCCTTGCCTTTTTTATTATTGGAAAAGGAAGTCTTCATTGCGAAGACTTCGCCTTGAGTACTACTGGGGGTTAGCTGATGCGCAACAGCAACAGCATGTGCTTGATGTTGATGAACAGCGTCCAGCTTTAATCGCTAAGCCAAAGGAACTCACTCCACGAGACCGATCATTAGAAACATAGAATGAGAGCTTTTTAGAAGTTTTTACATTTTTCATTTTTATTTCCTGTTATTAACGTAAATTTTGTCAGTCAGTTATTTGCCGACGATACTAAACTAAAGAAAAATTATTATGAAAAACTCAAACTTCACATTAACCGACACAAAAACAACTTAAATCGACAAAATAAGTATGTGAGAAGAAAAATCATATAAATATACGTACAACTGAAGATACAGCTTTTCATACATAGCAAGGGGGCGTGTAAGTTGAATCAACTTATAGTTATAAAAGTTAATTTATAGGTAAATAGAAATAGTAATGAAAATGTATCTATCAAAAACTCACTTAAAGTAGTGAGCATACAGTTTTCATTAATTTTAGAAAGTTTTGAAGTTATTTGTTTAAGTTAAGACATTTTTGTTTGGATAAATTAATAACATATTGATATCAAGATTGTTTACCTCCTCTTTTAGGAACAAGCATACCTTGCCCAAACACACCAACCTGTATAAAGATTAAGTCAACTTAATTCACACTAGATAACATATTTTTCACCCGTTTAGCACGGAAAGAAAGTCATTCTCATGTTTGAGAATTCATCGACTAAGCTCATATATTTAAGTAGATTGGTATCACTTTATTCGCTGCCCTCGTAGCTATTCACAATTTTGCTACCTGAGCATCATAGTTATTTAAGTTGTAAAACCATATATAAGCTTAGTTAAGCACTAGTCTTAAAGCAGTCAAAGAGATCCCTAGTGAAGATGCGATGAGAGGCTCAACATTAAAATAGGCTTAAGCACTACAAAAATTAAAGATGTGATAGTAAACGATAGTTGCAACAGCATAAATTGTACGGCCTACGGCTCATCGCTGAGCTCTTTGACTTCACGGATAGCGAAGCGTAAATCTTCGTCCATTGAGAATGTGAAGGCGGAAGATTAGCCTTTCATCAGCGAATACCTTTTCCACAGCCATAAAAAAACCCGAGACTAAGCTCGGGTTTTTCTTAATGCTTAATGCATCACTATAGTTGATTACTCAACGATAGTAGCTACAACACCAGCACCAACTGTACGGCCACCTTCACGGATAGCGAAGCGTAAACCTTCGTCCATCGCGATTGGAGCGATTAGTTCTACAGTCATCTTGATGTTGTCACCAGGCATTACCATTTCTACGCCGTCTGGTAACTGTACGTCACCTGTTACGTCAGTTGTACGGAAGTAGAACTGTGGACGGTAACCTTTGAAGAATGGCGTGTGACGACCACCTTCATCTTTAGAAAGTACGTATACTTCTGAAG